>CAVVIL010000021.1:0-51918 GCA_963748255.1 uncultured Actinomycetes bacterium
TCGCGCGGCGCACGGGCCGGTACGTCGTCGTCTGGGTCGTCGAGCTGCCGCCCGACTCGGCCGGCGAGGTGGCGGAGGTGCGCGTCCGGGCGCGATAGAATAGTCCGGGCTGGACTAATCCGATTCGGACATATACGCTCGCGGGGTGGTCGCCACACGCCCCGTCACCCGCACCCTCACGACGAGCGAGGCAGCCGTGCTCGCGCTCCTCGGGCTCGGCGGCGCGGGCTCGGGCTACGAGCTGACGAAGCGGGTCGGCCGTGCCATCGGGCACGTCTGGGCGCCGGCCCGCAGTCAGCTCTACGCCCTGCTGCCGCGGCTCGTGGCCGACGGGCTCGTGCGCGTCCGGACGGTGCGCCAGGCGACCCGCCCCGACAAGCAGGTCTACACCCTGACCCGCGAGGGGCGCGAGGCGCTGGACGCGTGGCTCGCCGACGACGCGGGCGGCGAGGCGGCCTTCCACCTGCGCCTCTTCGTCGGGTCGCTGATGCCGACCGCCACGCTCGCCGGGCACGTCGAGCGCTTCCGCGAGACCGCCGGCGCCCGGCTCGCCGAGTACCGCGCGATCGAGCCGACCAACACCCGCGCGGGCGCGGACCGCTTCCACTGGTTCGAGCTGCGGCGGGCGATCGAGCGCGCCGAGCAGGACGTCGCGTGGGCCGACTGGGTGCTCGAGGAGCTCGGGCGATGAGGCGCCTCGCCGTTGCCTTCGGCGTCGTCGCGCTCGTCATGGCCGGCACGGCCGCCTCCGCCGCACCGACGCCGGCCGGAGACGTGCGCGCCCTCGCCGCGGGGTACGAGCGCTCCCACCCGAGCCCGTACGCCTCGACGCCGAAGGCCCGGTTCCGGGCGGAGACGGCCGCGCTCGCGGCGCGCGCGCCGCGGCTCTCGCGACCCGAGCTCGTCGTCGGGCTGATGCGGCTGCTCGCGCTCGCGGGCGCCCGCAACGGTCACACCGCGATCTACCCCTACGACCAGCATCCGCGGCCCCTCCACGTCTTCCCGCTCCGCCTCTACGCGTTCCCGACCGGGATGCACGTGATCGCGGCGCCGGGCCGGGAGGCGCTTGCCGGCGCGCGGCTGACGGCCATCGACGACGTGCCCGTCGACCGTCTCCTCACCGCCGTGCGGCCGCTCGTTCCCCGCGACAACCCGGCGACCGTCCTCGACCTGCTGCCCGAGTTCCTCGTCACCGAGGAGGTGCTCGTCGGCCTCGGCCTGATCGACGGCGGAGCGACGCGGTTCGCCTTCGCCGACGGCCGCGTCGAGACGATCGCGCCCGTGACGGCGTCGTCGTTCGCCTCCGTCGGGTCGATCCTCGCGGCGCCTCGGCGGCCGGCCGGGACGCAGCCCGTCTGGCTGCGGTTCACCGAGCAGACCCAGTGGCTCACGCGCCTCGACCGCGGCCGCGCCGTCTACCTCGGCTACCACCTGACGACCGACGAGACCTACACCGTCTCACGGCGCCTGCTCGCGCTCGCGAGCAGGCCGGGCGTGCGCGCCGTCGTCGTGGACGCGCGTCTCAACCACGGCGGCAACAACATGACCTACGGTGCGTTGCTCGACGTGATCGGCCGTCTCTCGCGCACACGCTCGGTCTCCCTTCTCATCGGGCGCGCCACGTTCTCCGCCGCGGGCAACTTCGCCGCCGACGTCGATGCGCTGCCGCGCGTGCGTCTGATCGGCGAGGCGACCGGCGGCGCGCCGAGCCAGTGGGGCGACGCGACGACCGTGGACCTGCCCGCGACCGGCCTGATCGCGCGGGTGGCGACCTCGTATCAGCGCTACGGCCGGCCGAGCGCGCTCACCACGCGCCCCGACGTGGCGGTGCCGCTCACCGTCGAGGACTTCCTGGCCGGGCGCGACCCGGTGCTCGCGCGGGCCCTCGCCGCCGACTGACCGCCGCTGCCGGCAGGTCCGCGTACGCTCGCGCGGTGGAGAGCGTCCGCGCGCTCCTCGTCCGCGTCGGGGCGGACGGCACCGACGTCGGCGGCCGGTGGAACGCGCCCGTCGACCGCGGGTCCGGTGCCTTCGCGTACGTCCCGATCACGGAGCCCGAGCCCGTCCTCCGGCGCCACGCCGCCCCTCTCGAGCGCTGGGCGCCCGCCGTCGAGCGGCTCGGCGGGGCGCTCCCCGACCGCCTCCGCGGCGTCCAGGCGCACGCCGACCCCGACTTCGGGCACCTCACCTACGGCGACCGCCGCGAGCGGGGGCGCCAGATCCGCGAGAAGCTCGGGCCGGGCGACGCGCTCGTCTTCTATGCCGGCCTGCGCGACACTCGCGGGGGTCGCCTCGTCTACGCGCTGATCGGCCTGCTGACGGTCGAGGCGATCGTCGGCGCACGTGAGGTCCCGACCACGCGCCGCGGGGAGAACGCGCACACGAGGCGGCGTCGCGTCGGCGAGACCGACATCGTCGTCTTCGGCCGCCGCGGCGCGTCCGGCCGCTTCGACCGCTGCCTCCCGTTCGCGACGTACCGGGGCGGCGCCTACCGCGTCGAGCGGGACCTGCTCGCGGCGTGGGGCGGCCTCGGCGTGCGCGACGGGTACGTCCAGCGGAGCGCCCGGCTTCCGGAGCTCCTCGATCCGACGCGCTTCGCCGCCTGGCTCGACGCACAGTCCGTCGCGCTGCTGCGGCGCGACAACTGAGCTCAGGTGCCGGGCTCGCCCTGACGCTGCGCCAGGCGCTCGCGCAAGGTCGAGGCGAGCGACTGCGACGACCGCTGCTCGACCGCCTGGTTCACCGCCGCGCGGGCGTTCCAGACGTCGACCTGCAGCCGGTCGACCTCCTCGACCAGCATCAGGATCGCGCGTCCCGCGGCCCGCAGCTCGTCGCGGCTCGAGGTGGAGAGCCCGGTTCCCCAGCTACGGAGCATCTCGAGACGCTCCTCGTCGAGCCGCTCGACCATCAGCGGAGCCTATTCCAGGTCCGGCCGCCGCGCATACGACCGGAGGTCGAGGTCCACCCAGCCAGACGTCCCGCGTTCGAGGGATGGATTCGCGCTCCGTGCGGGATTCGGCGTCGGGAGCGCGCGCTCGAGGTGCCATCGACGCCTCAGGGGAGATCGACGAGAATCTGAGGGTGGCCGACGTGCGGCAACCAGCCTCTCCGTCGCCGGCCGAAGGTCGGAGCCGAGCCACCCTCGTCGCGACGACCGCTCTCGCATCGGGCGCCGCTGCCGTCGTTGCGATGGAGGCGGCGCGAGAGCCGTCGGTCGCCCCCTCGGGCGCCTGGCTACTGGCAGAGTGCCTGGTTGCGGCGCTCGCCCTCGTCGTCGCCTGGAGGTTTCAGGCAGGCCTGCATCCGATAGCCCTGATCGCCTGCACGGCCCTCTTTCAGCTCGGCCTGGCCGCGGTTCACCTCCGGGCCGGGATCCCCGGCGATTGGGACGTGACCCAGGTGTACCGGCGGGAGGGCAACGAGTTCCTCGACGGGTCATATCCGAATTCGGCGTACCCGCCGGGCGCCGTGGTGCTCTTCGCCCTCGACGTGTTCCTTGGCGGTGGCCCGGCCCGAACAGCGCACGCGTTCGTGATGGTCCCCTTCAACGTCGTCCTCGTCGCCTCGATCTGGGCGCTCCGGACCGAGCGCTCCAGCTGGCTCGCGGCCGTCGCGTTCCTTGCGCCGGCATCGGTCTACTACTGGGAGTACCGCTTCGATCTCGTACCGGCGTCGCTCCTCGCTGCAGGACTCGTTCTCGCGCGAGCCGAACGCTGGCGGGGAGCCGGAGTCGTCCTCGCGGTCGGCACGTGGATCAAGTGGGCGCCGGCGCTGGCCGCGGCGGGGCTCGGCACGTGGCTCGCGGCGACGCGGTCTCGGCGAAGGATCTTCGTCGGGTTCGCCGCAGCCTTCGTGGTCACAATGATCGCGCTTCACCTGCCTTTCCTCGTCTGGGACGCGGGCGCGGTTGTCGACTCGATGACCGGACAGGGCGGCCGCGGCCTCACGGGCGAATCCCTTTTCTACGTTCCTCTTCGAGCGCTCGGGTTGGCCGAGCTCCACGAGAGCGGCGCTTTCTATCTCGAAGCCGTCCGGCCCACGTGGGCCGACCCCGCGGCCGTCGCCGTCCAGGCGGCGGCCGTCGCGGCGGGGCTCGTGACGGTCGCGCTCGCGAGGACGCGCGATCACGCGATTGCGGCTGCCGCGCTCCTGCCGGCGGCGTTCCTGCTCACCAACCGCGTCTTCAGCGCGCAGTTCGTGCTCGTGCTCACGGCTTCATGGCTGGTCGCCGGCGCGCTGCTCTGCCGCTCGAACCGGACGCAGCTCGCTCTTGGCGGGGCGATCATGGCAGCGCTCTTCGGCAACGCGCTCGTGTTCCCGGGACTCATCGATGCCTGGCTCGTGGCTTCCGCGTGGTTCTTCCTGATTGCCGTCTCGATCAGCGCGATCCTGTGGCTCCCCGTGCTCCGAGCTGCGCTCGGAGCCCGCGCGACGCCCGGTCGTACCGCGCCGGAGCCCGAGACAGCCGTGTGATCGCCGTCCCCGACAAGCGATGAATCTCCACGCGCACGCCGTCTGACTTCAGAAGGAAGCGCGACAACGGAGGTACTCACATGGGCAAGGTCATCGCAGGCATCACGACCTCGGTCGACGGCTACGTCGCAGGCCCCGACGACGGCCCCGGCAAGGGGCTCGGCGAGGGCGGCGAGCGGCTGCACTACTGGGTCTTCGGCGGGCCGTGGACGTACGACGCGCTTCCCGAGGGCGGCGCGACCGGGGAGGACCAGGCATGGCTCGAGGAGGTGATCGCCGGCCTCGGCGCGGTCGTCGGCGGTCGCTGGACGTACGAGGCGGCGGGGCACTGGGGCGACGAGAACCCCTGGGGCCTCCCCGTCTTCATCGTGACGCACCGGCCCGAGGAGGAGCCCACGGGCGGCGCCTTCCGCTTCGTCGACGGCGTCGAGAACGCGATCGCCGCCGCGCGCGAGGCGGCGGGGGACAAGCACGTCCACGTGATGGGCGGCGCCGACGTGATCCGCCAGGCGCTCGCCGCCGGGCTCGTGGACGAGCTCGCGATCATCGTCGCGCCCGTGATCCTCGGCGGCGGCAAGCACCTGTTCGACGGCTTCGTGCGGTCGATCGAGCTCGAGCACGTCGGCGTCCGGCAGTCGCCGTTCGCGACGTTCATCGAGTACCGGGTCGTGCGCTAGGCGAGCGACCGGGACGACCGGTGGGGGCGGTCCCGGTCAGGACGCCGACCGGTCGCTCGCGAGCGAGGCGTAGGCGCTCGCGAGGTCACGCTTGAGCACCTTGCCGTAGGCGCTGCGCGGCAGCTCGTGACGAAGACGACGAACGCGGCTTCTTGTACGAGGCGAGGTGCTCGCGACAGGCTCCTCGATCTCGTCCTGGGTACCTGCGCTCTGGCTGCGGGACGACGACGGCGACGACGGACTCGCCCCAGAGACGGTCGGGGATGCCGACCACGGCGACCTCGCGGACGGCGTCGTGGGCGAGCGATGACGTTCTCGACCTCGCGCGGGTAGACGTTGCGCCCACCGCGATGACGAGCTCCTTGACGCGATCGTGGAAGAAGAGGAAACCGTCGGGGTCGAACGAGCCGAGGTCGCCCATGGGGTACCAGCCGACGCTCGAAGACGTTCGGTGGTGGCGTCCTCGTGTCAGTAGCCGCGCATCACCACGGGGCCGCGGACACAGATCTCGCCACTCGCCGGGCCGCAGCGGCACGCCCGCGTCGTCGCAGACGCGCGACTTCGATACCCCGTGCGTGGCGATCCGCACCGAGCGAAGCCGGTGCGGGTCGTCGCGAGCGGCCTCGGCGTGTGCGGCCGGCGACAGGATCGAGATCGTCATCGGGCACTCGCCCTGGCCGTAGACGTTGCACATGACCTCGCCCCAGCGGCTCATCGCCGCGCGCTGGTCGTCCTCGTGGATCGGAGCGCCCGCCGTAGCCGACGAAACGAAGGGACGAGCAGTCCGCCGTGAGGCCGGACGGCTCCTCGAGCAGCATCCGGATCATCGTCGGCGCGAGGAAGACGAGCTTCGTGACGCCGTGCTCGTCGATCAGCTCGAAGATCTCGGGCGGGGAGAACCCCGCGAGGCGGGGACGAGCTGTGTCGGCGCCCGCGGCGGTGAGGGGGATCGACCAGAGGCCGCTTCCGTGCGTCAGGGGCCCGGCGTGCAGGGCGCGGTCGTCGGGCCCGGCCTGATAGACGTCCTCGAGGAAGCTCCGCGTCATGAAGTCGAGATTCCCGTGCGTGACCATGGCGCCCTTGGGCGGCCGGTCGTCCCCGAGGTGTAGAAGAGCCACGCGAGCTCGTCGTCGGTGCGCGCCACCGGGGCGACGGGCTCAGCGTCCGCGAGCGCGCGCTCGAGGTCGAAGGTGCCTGCGGGCACCTCGCCGCCGTCGAGCCGCACGAGACGCACGCCCGCAGCGGCCAGGTCGAGCGTCGCCACGCCCTCGTCGAACTGGCCCTCGTAGAGGAGCACGCCGGCGCCGCTGTGCCGGAGGATGTAGTCGTACTCGCGCGGGTGGAGGCGCGTGTTGACCGGGACGATCACCGCCCCCGCCGCGAACACCCCGAAGAGCACCTCGAGGAACGGCGTCGAGTTCCGCGCGAGGAGCGCAACCCGGTCGCCGGGACCGACCCCCAGCTCCTGGAGCACACTCGCGATCCGTCGCGAGCGCGTCCACCAGTCCTCGTAGGTCGTGGTCGACGCTCCCTCGACGATCGCAGGGTGCGAGCCGTGCGCCGACGCGCTCCGCTCGAGGACCTCGGCGATGTTCACGTTCCCTCCCCTTCCGGTTCGCTCGGCTCACCGACGCCGAGAAGGACGCGTCCCGCGGCCAGGATCCCCTCGTAGCCGGTGCACCGACAGAGGTTCCCGGCGAGCTCCTCGCGCAGCTCGGCCTCGGTGAGCACCGCGCTCCGCCGGTGGAGGTCGTAGAGCGTCATCACGACGCCGGGCGTGCAGAAGCCGCACTGGAGTCCGTTCGCGTCGAACACGGCCTGCTGGGCGGGGTGGAGGGCGGCGCCGTTCGCGACGCCCTCGACGGTCGTGACGCTCCGGCCGTCCGCCTGCGCGGCGAGGTAGAGGCACGAGCGGACGAGGCTCGTCGTCGACGAGGACGTTGCAGGCCCCGCAGACGCCGTGCTCGCAGCCGACGTGCGTGCCCGTCAGGCCGAGCTCGTCCCGGAGGAGGTCGGAGAGCAGGAGCCGCGCGGGGACGCGCAGCTCGTGCTGCCGGCCGTTGACGACGAGGGAGACCGCTGCGCTCGGGCGCTGCTCAACGACGGCTCCTCCGCGCGCGCCAGGGCGCGCTCGAGCGCCTGCTCGACCGCGACCCGCGCCAGGTGCCTCCGGTAGCCCTCGACGGTCGGATCGTCGAGCTCGAGCTCGGCGAGCTCCAGGCCGTCGAGCGCGAGGGCGGCGGTCGTGTGTGAGACGGCCGTTCCGACGAGCGCGGCCTCCGCGTCGCGGAGCCGCCGCGGCACGGGCTCGACGCCGAAGAGGGCGACGCGGGCGTCGCTCACGTTCGCGGCCTCGGTCGAGACGCCGACGACCGCGCCGGCGAGCGCGAAGTCCCCGGAGCGCCGCGTGATCTCCGCGACCCCCCAGCGCAGCGCCGGATCGACCGGCAGGTGCACGGCCGTGACGAGCTCGCCGGGGCTCCGCGTCGTGAGGTACGGCCCGAGCACGAACTCGTCGTGGGCGACCTGCCGGGAGCCCGTGCGCGAGGTGAGCTCGATCCGCCCGCCGGCCGCCGCGACCACGGCGGACAGCTCCGCGGCGGGGTCGGCGTGCGCGATGCTCCCGCCGGTCGTGCCGCGGTTGCGGATCGCCGTGTGCCCGATGTGGCGCGCCGCCTGCGGGAGGGCGTCCAGGTGCGCGCGCGCGGCGGGCGCGGAGACGAGCTCGGAGTGGGTCGTGAGCGCCCCGACCCAGAGGGCGCCGTCACGGAGCTCGACGCCTCTCAGTCCGGGCAGGGCGCCGATGTCGACGAGCAGCTCGGGCGCACCGAGGCGGAAGTTGAGCGAGGGCACGAGGCTCTGGCCGCCTGCCAGCGACGACCGCGTCGCCGGCGCGCTCCTCGAGGAGCGAGACCGCCTCCGCCAGCGTCGCGGGCGCCTCGTAGGCGAAGGGCGGCGGCTTCACGCCTGGTGCGCGAGCGCGGCCCAGAGCGCCGCCGGGTCGACGGGAAGGCGGTCGACGCGGATGCCCGCGTGCCCGAGCGCGTCCTCGACGGCCGCCGCGATGGCCGCGGGCGCGGACATCGCCGAGCTCTCCCCGCCGCCTTTGACCCCGAGGGGGTTCGAGGGCGACGGGACGTCGAGGTGCTCGAGCTCGAGGCGTGGAGCCTCGGCGGCCGTGGGCGACAGGTAGTCGACGAAGCTCACCGCCCGCGGCTGGCCCAGGGCGTCGTAGGCGAGCTCCTCGTAGAGCGCCCCGCCCATTCCGTGGAGGACCCCGCCGGCAACCTGCCCGCGGACGACCTCCGGCTCGAGCGTCCGGCCGAGGTCGTGCACCGCGTAGTACGCCGCGAGACGCGGGCATCGAGCGTGCGCTTGTCGATCTCGACGACGGCGACGTCGGCCATGAAGCCGTACGCCAGGGCGGCGTTGACGCGGTCCTCGCCGTCGGGCGGCGACATCCCCGCGGCGGAGACACGTCCGGGTCGCGGCGAGCGTCGGCGTGTCCGTCGCGAGCGAGCCGGCATCCCAGTGCGTCGCGCCGGCAAGCTCCTTCAGCGAGACCGACCGCGCCGAGGCCGGCTCGAGGGCGCGACCCTCGCGCCAGTGGAGGTCCGCCACCGGCACCTGGAGCCGGGCGGCCGCCAGCTCGAGGAGCTGGCGCTTGAGCGTCTCGGCCGCGAGTGCCACCGCGTTCCCGACCATGACCGTGAACCGGCTCGAGAACGACCCGGACGAGACGCTCCACTGGCTGGTCGCCGTGTCGAGCCGGTCGATCGCCCGGACGTCCCCGGGCGGCAGCTCGAGGATCGAGGCGACGAGCCGGGCCATCGTCCGCCGGTGCCCCTGCCCGCAGCCCGCGCTCGCGGATCTCGACCGTGACCTTCCCGGCCAGGTCGACGCGCACCGTGGCGGTCTCCCGCGCACCCGACTTCGGGCGGTAGCCGTCCTGCGCGCGGGCGTCGGGCTCGAGCGCCAGCGTCGACGTAGCCCATGTTGGCGGCCGACGAGTGGACGGCTGTCGCGAGCCCGACGCCGATCCAGTGGTCTCCGAGGTCACGGCTACGACGGCGGCGCTCGCGGTACCCGGACCGCTCGAGCACGAGCTCGAGGGCGGCGCCGTAGTCGCCGCTGTCGTATCGCGTCCCGCTCGCCGTCTCGAACGGGAACTCCTGCGCGTCGATGAGGTTCCGGCGGCGTACCTCGTCCGGCTCGAGGCCGAGGTCGCGCGCGACGGCGTCCATGACTCGCTCGAGCGTGAAGATGTGCTGCTGCCCGCCGTAGCCGCGGTTCAGCCCGGTCGGGAGCTTGTTCGTCATCACGACGTCGACTGCGACGTCCCCGTGCGGGACGCGGTACGGCCCGGCGAACATCGTGAGCGAGCGCATCACGCACGACGGCTCGGGCGCCCGCAGGTAGGCGCCGACGTCCTCGAGGATCCGGTAGCGGAGGCCGAGGACGATGCCGTCGGCGGTGACGGCCGCCTCGACGTGCGTCACGCGGTTCGTCCCGCTCGCGCTCCCGTAGAAGTGCTCCTGGCGATCCTCGAGCCACACGACGGGCGACCCGGCGAACCGGGAGGCGACCGCGGCCAGCGCGATGTAGGGGTAGATCATCGCCTTGATCCCGAAGCTCCCGCCGATGTCGTCCGGGACGATCAGCCGGACCTGGTTCAGCTCCAGGCCGAGCGCCGCGCAGAGGACGGGATGCAGCGAGAACGGCCCCTGGAAGTTCGCGCGGACGGTGAGCTCGCCCGCGCGCCGGTCCCAGTCCGCGACGACGCCGTACGGCTCGAGCGGCGTCGAGTTGTACCGGGGGAACGTCGTCTCGACGCCGACGACGCGGTCGGCGGCCGCGAACGCCTCGTCCGGCGACCCGTAGACGTAGCGCCGGCTCCAGGCGACGTTGCCGCCCTCGTGCTCCGGATGGAGCTGCGGTGCCGTCCGCGCGCCGTCGCCGCCTGCGGGTCGACCACGGCGTCCAGCTCGTCGTAGTCGACGTGGACGAGCCCGCAGCCGTCCTCGGCCTCGTACCGGCTGTCCGCGAGCACGACGGCGACCGGCTCCCCGGCGTACCGCGCGCGCTCCACGGCGACCGGAAGGTACGGCGGAGCACGTCCTGACGACGCCCGGGAACGGCCGGAGCGCCGCGGCGAGCTCGGCGCCCGAGTACGCCGCGCGCACGCCCGGCGCGGCGAGCGCCGGCCCGACGTCGACGCGGGCGATCTCGGCGTGCGCCAGCGGCGACCGGACGATGGCCATGTGCAGCGCCCCGCGTGGCAGCTCGTCCGCGACGAACCGCCCTCGGCCGGTCAGCAGGCGGACGTCGTCACCCCGGTGGCCGACCTCCGACGCGACGGCCGCGCCGGACGTGCGGATCTCGGCGATCGTCGTCGCCCACGCGCTCAGCGGCCGTGGAAGACCGGGGGCCGACGCTCCTTCCACGCCTGG
This sequence comes from uncultured Actinomycetes bacterium, assembly GCA_963748255.1. GTDB lineage: Bacteria > Actinomycetota > Thermoleophilia > Gaiellales > Gaiellaceae > Gaiella. The sequence goes on from CAVVIL010000021.1 coordinate 10,601, forward strand.
ACGCCCTCCTTGAAGTCGTCCATGCCGCAGAGGATCGCCATCGACTTGCCCTCCATCTCGATGCCGTTCGCGAACGACCCGTCGAGCGCCTTGTTGAGGACGGCCTTGGCGAAGTTGAGGCTCACGGGCGAGAGGCTCCGCAGCCGGTCGGCCAGCCGCGCGACCGTCTCGGCGAGGTCCTCCGGCGCGACGACGCGCGAGACGAGACCCCACTGCTCGGCCTGCTCGGCGTCGATCGGCTCGCCGGTCAGCACGAGCATCTTGGCGCGCGTGAGCCCGAGGAGCCGCACGGCGCGCTGGGTGCCGCCGCTTCCCGGCAGGGCGCCGAGCGTGATCTCGGGGAAGGCGAACCGCGACCGCGACGACGCGATGCGGAAGTCGCACGCGAGCGCGAACTCGAGCCCGCCGCCGTAGCAGTGGCCGTCGATCGACGCGATCACCGGCTGGGGGACGCGCTCGGGGGCTCCGACCGTGTACGCGAGCTGCGTGAGCTCGTGCGGCGGGTACTCGGCGAACTCGGGAATGTCGCCGCCCGCGCTGAACGCCTTGTCGCCCCCGCCCTTGACCACGATCACGCGCACCGCCGGGTCGGCGCCGAGCTCCGTGAAGACCTTCACGATGCTCCGCCGCATCGCCATCGAGATCGCGTTCAGCTTGTCGGGGCGCTCGAGCGTGAGGGTCGCGACCCCCGTCTCCTGGTTCGTCTCGACCGACATCATCTCGAGCGTCATTCGGCTCCACCTTTGCGCGTCGTAGTGACCATCTCCGATGAACTCCTCGTCGAGTATCGGCCGTTCCTCGGCGAGCGAACGGGCCTTGACCTCGGCGAGCAGCGCGTCCACGTCGACCTCGTCGGCGTCGGCCGCGAGCTCTCGCAGCTTCGCCTCGATGGAGGCGCGCCCCGACTTCTTGCCGAGGACGATCTGCCGTCGCCGGCCGACCGAGCTCGGGCGCGTAGGCCTCCGCGGTGAACGGGTCGCGCACGACCCCGGCGACGACGAGGCCGGACTCGTGGGAGAAGGCGTTCGCCCCGACGACCGCCTTGTGCCGCTGCACGGCGACGCCCGAGTGGCGCTCGACGAGCGCCGACAGCTCGGCGAGCCGGTCGAGCCGAAGCCCCGTGTCGACGCCGTAGAGGAAGGCGAGGCTCGTCGCGACCTCCTCGAGCGGCGCGTTGCCCGCCCGCTCGCCGATGCCGTTCACGGTCGTCGAGACGTACTCGGCGCCGTGGAGCGCGCCTGCGACGGTGTTCGCCGTCGCAAAGCCGAAGTCGTCGTGGCAGTGCACCTCGACGGGGATGCCGTCGCTCGCCAGCTGCATGACCGAGAGGACGAAGCGGATCGCCTCCGGCGACGCGGCCCCCGTCGTGTCCACCAGCCGGACCCGGTCGACCGTGCCCTCGGCGGCGAACGCCTGAAGGAGCCGCTCGAGCAGGCCGAGGTCGGAGCGCGTCGTGTCGTACGGGCTGAAGACGACGTCGAGGCCCGCTCCCTTGGCGTACGCGCAGATCTCGAGCGCCCGCCGAAGGTACTCGTCGTCGTCGATGTCGATCTTGGCCGCGCGCTGCCGCGCGCTGATGGGCATGCTCAGGCGGACGGCGTCGACGCCGCACGACGCGACGAGGTCGACGTCGCCCGTGGTCGCCCGACCCAGCGCGCTCGTGTACGTGCCGAGGCCGAGCCCGACGATCGTGCGGATGGCCGTGGCGTCGTCCTCCGAGACGGCGGGCGTGCCGAGCTCGAGGTCGTGGACGCCGAGCGCGGCGAGCGCCGTCGCGATCTCGACCTTCTGCTCGACCGTGAAGACGACGCCCGGCTGCTGCTCGCCGTCCCGGAGCGTGCAGTCGGCGAAGCGGGGCGGCCGACGGTAGGCAGGAGAGTCCTCGAGGCCCGCGCGGGCCCACGGGCTGACGGCCGTCGTCTCGCTCACGACGGCCTCCCGGGCCGGTCGACCTGACGGTCGCGCCCCGGAGGGGGCGCGACCGTCAGGTCGGTGTGGAGCCGGGCGATCACCGGGTGGAGTACCGCGGGATCTTCCCGGGCTGGTACACGCTGATGAGCCGGAACCCTCCCTGCGGCGTGAAGCGCTCGACGACGCCCTCGACGTCGGTGCCGCGGTGGTCGTTCGCCTGGAAGTTGTAGCTCAGCTGGGCGCCCGAGAGCCGCAGCTGGTCCTCCAGGTACTTCGTCACGGCCTCGGGCGTCGTGTTGACGGGCAGGTTGCCGTACGCCTGCGCGAGGATCGTCAGGGCGTCGTTGCCGCTCGCCGCGAAGATGTCGGCGGGCTTCTTGTACTTCGCCTGGTACGCCGTCGCGAAGCGCAGGATGATCGACCTGCGTGCATGGTTCTTCGGCACCTGGGTCGGGGTCTGCACCATCGAGCCGGACGTGAAGGCGCCCTGCTCCGGGAGGATGTCCTTGATCAGGCCCGCGATCGGCAGCGACGCGGAGCCGGAGGAGATCCACACGGGGACGCGGAAGCCGAGCTGGCGCACGCCCTGGAGCGCCGTCACGACCGCCGAGCCCGTGGTGCAGATGTAGAGGGCGTCGGGGTTCTCCGCCCGGAGCCGGGTCAGCTGCGGTGTCGCGTCGGTGTCGGTGATCCCGAACGTCTGCGAGCTGAACTTGATCCCGGCGCTCTCGGCCGCCCGCTTGACGACCTGGAGCGTCAGCTGGCCGCTCGAGTCGTTCGTCGCGAGGCAGCCCACGCTCTTGATGTTGTTCTGGGTCATCCAGTGCACCGGCACGTCCGCGATCCAGCGCGTGAACGGCGACTGGGCCGAGAAGTAGTACGGCGCCGGCTGCGGGATCGGCGTGGCCGACAGGCAGTACTGCGTGACCTTCGCCTGCTCGGTCACCGGCTTCATCGCGAGGCACGTCGCGGAGATCGAGCCGCCGATGATCGCGTTGGGCTTGAAGTCCTGGATGAGCGCACGTGTCTGCTGCACGGCCTGATCGGGCGACGACTGGTCGTCGACGAACCGCAGGACGATCTTCCGTCCCTTGATCCCGCCTGACCTGTTGAGCTGATCCGCCCGGAGCTGGATGCCCTCACGCTCCTGGACTCCGAGCGACGCGCCGGAGCCCGTCAGCGAGAGAACCGCCGCGATCCGCATCGGTGGCTTGGTCGCTGCGCCGCTCCCCATCGGCGCCAGCGCCGCCACCAAGGCGACGGAAAGCACTGCGAGGTAGAGCCATGCCCTACGCATTTGATCCTCCTGGTCCCCACGACGATTTCGACGACCCCACACCGGCAGCAGCGTTCGACGCCATCTCGTCAGCCCTCCACCACGCGCCCGCCGAGAATCCCTCTCGGGCGCATGAGCAGGAGCAGGACGAGGAGGCCGAGCGCGAAGACGTCCTTGTACTCGGACGAGACGTAGCCCGCCCCGAAGGCCTCGAGCAGTCCCAGCGTCACCCCGCCGACGACCGCTCCGGAATAGCTGCCCAGGCCTCCGAACACGGCAGCCACGAAGCCCTTCAGCCCGATGAGCGTTCCTCCTTCCCACGACATGGATGTCGAAGACACGATGAGAATCCCGCCGATCGCCGCGAGGGCTCCGGACAGGGCAAAGGCGAGCGTCCGCATGCGCGCGGGGTTGATCCCGATCGCGCGCGCGCCGACGACGTCGTCCGAGCAGGCCGTCATCGCCTTCCCGTAGACGGTGAAGCGGAAGAACAGCGCGAGCCCGGAGACCGCGACCGCGACGACGACCCAGAGAAGGATCGTCGCCGGGAGGAGCGCGGCCCCGAAGATGATGATCGGGTCGCCGCCGATCAGGTAGTCGTGGCGGAGCGCGTCCGGCCCGAAGACGATGCGCCCCAGCTCGCGGAGCACGAACGACGCGCCGAGCGTGACGAGGATCACGGGGACGAGGTCCCGTCGAGCGGATCGGCCGGATCGCGACGACGTCGAGCGCGATCGCGATCCCCACGGCCGCCCCGATCCCGGCGAGCAGCGAGACGACGAGCGGCAGGTCGGTGGACGTCTCGCACCAGGCGAAGACGAGGCCGCCCCATGCCAGGAACTCGCCCTGCGCCAGGTTGAGGACGCCCGACGTGTTGAAGATCAGCACCCAGCCGAGGGCGATGAGGGCATAGATCCCCCCATTCGAGAGCCCCGCGATCGCGTACTGCGTGAACTCGGCCATCTACCCCTCGACCCCGCCCAGGTAGGTGGAGACGAACTCCGGGTGCTCGCGCAGCTCGTGCGCCTCGGCCTCCATCGCGATCCGGCCGCGCTCGAGGACCATCCCGCGGTTCGCGAAGGCGAGCGCGAACATCGCGTTCTGCTCGGCGAGCAGCACGGCGACGCCCTGCGCCGCGAGGTCCCGCAGGGCGGTGAACACGTTCGTCACCATGCGCGGCGCAAGCCCGAGCGAGGGCTCGTCGAGGAGAAGGAGGCGCGGCCGGCCCATCAAGGCGCGACCGACCGCGAGGAGCTGCGCCTCTCCTCCGGAGAGCGTCCTCGCGTGCGCGCGACGGCGCTCGTGGAGGATCGGGAAGCGCTCGTAGACCTCCGCAAGCGTCTGCCGCACCGCCTTCCGGTTTCGGCGGAGGTGGAACGCACCCAGGATCAGGTTGTCCTCGACGGGCAGCGTGCGGAAGAGGCGGCGTCCCTCCGGCACCTGTCCGATGCCGATCGAGGCGCGCCCGTCCGCCCGCACGCGCCGGAGGTCCCTGCCGTCGTAGAGGACCGTGCCGGCGGCGACCTTGACGACGCCGGCGACTGCTCCCAGCGTCGTGCTCTTCCCGGCCCCGTTGCTCCCGACGAGCGCCACGACCTCGGCCTCCTGGACGCGGAACGACACGCCGTGGAGCACCTCGGCCCGGCCGTAGCCGGCGCGGACGTCGACGAGCTCAAGCATCCCCGGCTCCGTCCGCGTCGGGCTCGACGCTGCCGAGGTACGCGGCGATCACGCGCTCGTCGCCCCGGATCTCCGCGGGGCTGCCAAGCGCGATCAGCTCACCGAAGTTGAGGACGGCGACGCGGTCGCAGAGCCGCATGATCAGGTCGATGTGGTGCTCGATCACGACGATGGTCATGTGGCGCGCGAGCTCGCGGATCGAGTCGGCGAGGCGCCCCTCCTCGCTCGGATTGAGCCCGGCCGCCGGCTCGTCGAGGAAGAGGAGGCGCGGACGCATCGCACACGACTTCGCGAGCTCGGCGAGCCGCTGCTCGCCCGTCGAGAGGCTCGCCGCGAGCACGTCGGCGCGACCGTCGAGCCCGGCCAGCGCGATCGCCTGCTCGGCCGCGGCGCGGGTCTCGGCCTCGTCCCGGGCGAGGCGCGGCAGCCGGAGGAGCGCGTCGACGAGCCCGGAGCGCCCCGTCAGGTAGGCGCCGATCGCGACGTTCTCGTAGACGGTCTGGTCGGGGAAGAGCCGGACGTTCTGGAACGTCCTGCTGAGCCCGAGTGCGGCCCGCCGGTGCGGTGCGAGGCGGGAGATGTCGCGTCCGTCGAGCTCGACGTTGCCCGTGTCCGACCGGTATTGCCCGCTGGCCACGTTGACGAGCGTCGTCTTGCCGGCCCCGTTCGGGCCGATCAGCCCGAAGATCTCGCCGCGCTCGACGGTGAGCGTGACGCCGCTCACGGCGACGACGCCGCCGAAGCGCTTGGAGACGCCGCTCAGCGCGAGCTGCGCGGGGCTGCGCTCGGGTGCGAGGGTCTCGCTCACTTCTCCCCCGGGGAGGTCGCCGGGCTCGCGGGCGGCCGGCCATCGATCGCGGCGCGCGCCCGGCGCGCCCACCCCGCGACGACGCCGTAGAGCCCGCCCGGCGCGAAGATCATCGCGACGATCAGCGCAACGCCCCACGCGAGCGTCGCGTACTCCTGGAGGCCGGTGAAGAGCGCCGGGAGCATCCAGAGCGTGACCACTCCGATGATCGGCCCGAAGATCGTCCCGGCTCCGCCCACCACGGTCGCGGCGAGGACGTCGATCGTCGGCTCGAGCCCGAACTGCGTCGGCGAGACGAACTGGAGGTAGTGGGTGTAGACGACCCCTGCGAGCCCGGCGGTCCCGGCGGCCACGAGCCAGATCCGGACCTTGACCCAGAAGACCGGCACGCCGATCGCCTCTGCCGCCGTCTCGTCCTCCCGGATCGCCGTCAGCGAGCGGCCGAACCTCGACGCCCGGACGTGGATCGCGACGACCACGGCGAGCAGCAGGACGACGTAGGCGAGGAGGTAGTAGGAGCGCTGCGAGGCGAACTCGAGCCCGAGCACCTCGAACTTCCCGATCCCGACGAAGCCGGACGCGCCGCCGGTCACCTTGATCCAGTTGATCAGGATCTCCTGGACGATCAGGACGAGCGCGAGCGTGGCGAGCGCGAAGTAGAAGCCGCGGAGGCGGAGGATCGGGCTCGTGACGAGGGCGACGCCGATCGCGGCGAGCACCGCGAGCACGAGCGCGAGATCCGGGCGGACGTCGTACGTCGTCGTCAGGACGGCGCTCGTGTACGAGCCGACGGCGAAGAGCGCCATCTGGCCGAGCGAGAGGAGACCGGTCAGCCCGAGGAGCAGGTCGAGCGAGACGGCGACCGTTGAGAAGATGGCCGCGAAGACGAGCGTCGAGAAGTACTGCGAGTCGTCGAGGAGGAACGCGGGGAGGATCCCGACGATCGCGAGCGCGAGGAAGCCGCGGTAGTTCGCGGTCACCCGTGCGAGCGCGGCCCGGCCGTCAGCCACGCTCGCCTCCCGCGCCGGGGCCGAGGAGCGGGCCGGCCACGACGCCCGGCGTCCACCCGACGTCGATCCGGGCGCCCGAGACGGTTGCCGCGGCGTCGGAGGCGAGGAAGGCCACGGCCTCCGCGACGTCCTCCGGCTCGTTGACCCGCCCTGCGACGTTGAGGCGGCCGAGCTTGCGCTCGACGGCCTCCGGCCTGCCGGCGTTCATCGCGGTCCGCGTCGAGCCCGGCACGACGAGGTTCACCCGGACGTGATCCGCGAGGTGGGCGAGGGCGAGGCTCGTCGTGATCGCCGCGACGGCCGCCTTGCTCGCGCCGTACGCGAGGGAGGCCGGGTCCGCGAGCGCCGACGGCGAGCCGATGTTGACGATCGACCCCGACCGCTGCGCGACCATCGTCGGGAGCACCGCGCGGACGACGTTGACGAGGCCCTTCACGTTGACCGCGAACGTGTCGTCCCACTCGGCCTCGGTCGAGCCCAGGAGGTCGCCTGCGAGCTTGATCCCGGCGGCGTTGCAGAGCACGTCGATCCGTCCGTTCTCCGCCAGGACGCCGGCGACGAGTGCCGTCACCGCGTCGGGACTGCGGACGTCAGCCTCGACCACCCGGACGCCGTCGTCCTCGTGCGTCTCGCTGCCGGCCGCGAGCCCGAACCCCGTCACCTGGAAGCCGTCCCGGGCGAGCCGGGCGGCGACCGCGCGGCCGATGCCCGAGGTCGCGCCGCTCACGAGCGCCACACGTCCCTCTCCTGCCCCGGCGGACGACATCGCCTAGCGGTACGCCGTGACCGTGAGGAGGACCCGGACGCCCTGCGGCAGCTCGATCCGCGAGACCTGGCGCGCCGGCCGCGGGTCGTCCGCGAAGAACCGCGTCCAGTGGGCGTTGAACGCCTCGCGGTCTGCGGGATCGGCGAGCTGGACGTTGACGAAGCCGACGGCCTCGCGGGCTGCCCCGGCCGCCTCGAGGAGCAGCGCGAGGTTGTCGAACGTGACCTCGAGCTGCGCCTCGAGCTCGGCCGGGATCGTCCCGTCCGCGCGCCGCGGGCCGATCGGCGAGCTGTGGAGCACGTCGCCGACCCAGACGGCCACCGGGATCGGCTGTGGATGGTCGAGCGCGGGAGCCTCCACCGGCTCCCGCCTGAGCGCGCCTGCCGTGCTCACAGGAAGAACGCGAGGTTGTAGGTGGGCAGCGTCGTGACGTCGAGCAGGATGGTGCGGCGCAGGAGGCGCCAGCCGGCGTCGTGGCGCCGGACGACGTCGCGGCGCTCGGCGGTCAGCCACTGGTAGACGGCCTCGTCGCCCCTCGTGCGCGCGAGCAGGAGGTTCGACCGGGCCTCGAGGCACCCGTCATCCGCCCCCGGGGCGACCCGGATGTTGGTCACGAAGTGCCGTGTCCGGGACGGCGGGACCTCCGCCCAGGCGTCGCCCGAGTTGAGGCGCTCGATCCGCGTCGTGAGCGTCCCGCGCGTCTCGTCGAAGTGCATCATCGTGTCGCTGAACTCGGGGCCCTGGCCGTCGGGACGAGTGGAGCGGACCGGCATCTGGTAGAGGAGCTCCTCGTCGAGCAGGTGGAGCCAGTCGTCGAAACGGCGCTCGTCGAGCAGTTCCGCCTCGAGATGGAGGAAGGCGACGATCTCGCGCTCGAGGGCGAGCTCGACCGTGCCTGCGACGTCTCCCGGGCTCACGTCTCGCGCCCCCGCGCAGGTAGCTCGCCCACCGGTTGAGGAACGTCATCACGGGGAGGTCGAAGAACTGCGTCGGGTAGGCGGTTCCCGGGCCGGGCCAGTCGGCGATCGGCTCGATCCCGAGCCCGTCGCCCATGCGCGTGAACTGGGGGATCGCGCTGCTCTGCGTCCCGGCGGCGGTGCGCGAGATCGTCCGCCAGTTCTCCATGTCGTCCTGCTCGAGCATCCCGGAAGGGCCGAAGCTGAGGATGTAGGCGCGCCGCGACGCATCCTTGAACTCGACCGGCGCGTCGCTCTCGACGAGCAGCCAGGAGTAGATCTCCATCACGCCGGGCCCGCGGGGCTGCCAGACGCGGATGCTGCAGTACGGATCGAGCCGGTCGCCCGTGATCGCGGCGACGTTGAGGCAGCTGAGGTTCGGGAACACGTGGAACCGGTTGAGGAAGACGCCGTCGCCGGTTCCGCGCCCGTCGTCGACGAGGGCGCGCTGCGCGTCGCCGATCCGGCTCCGGAGCGTCTCCAGCATCTCGGCGGGTAGCCCATGTAGAAGTCCGGCGGCCGGAAGATCATCGCGACATCGGCGTTGCCGACCTGGATGTGCAGGCCCGTCTTGCTGCCACCCGGCTTGGCGTCCGCCTGCGCGAACGGCAGGAGGCCGACCTCGAATGCGCTCCGGTGGCTGAAGGGGGTGTGGTACGAGTCGCAGATGAGGTTCTCGGAGGCGATCTTCCAGTCCGCCTCCACGATCCACCGCTGCGGGACGCCGACGACCTCGAGCCCCGCGGCGCTGCGCCGCGTGACGAGCTCGAGGTACCAGCGGAAGTCTCCGAGGTACTCGTCGAGCGGCGGTGCGTCTGGATCGAGGCATCCGAACACGAAGCCCTCGCACGACTCCGTGCGCACGGTGAAGAGCCCTAGCTCCGCCTTGTCGACGCCGCCGTAGATCGCCTTGTCGTACGGGACGCCAATCAGGCGCCCCGCCCGGTCGTAGCTCCAGCCGTGGTAGATGCAGGTGAACGTCTTCGCCCTGCCGACCTCCGCCTGACAGAGCCGCGAGCCCCGGTGGCGGCAGTGGTTGAGGAACGCCCGCACCGAGCCGTCGTCCGCGCGGATCACGAGCACCGAGTCGTCGACGATCGCGCGCACGACGAAGTCGCCCGGCTCGCGGATCTCCGTCTCGTGCGCGAGGAAGACCCAGGCCCGCTTGAACAGCCGCTCCTTCTCGAGCTCGAAGAGGAGCGGATCGTTGTAGATCGAGCTCGGCACGAGGCCGTCGTCCAGGACGCGCTGCGCCTGCGCGAGCCGGTCCTCCGCCGCCGCGAGGTGCTCGTCGTGGACGCTCACGGCCACCTCCCGGGCGACCCGCCTCGGGCGCCGCGGGTCAGCACGGCGTCACCACGTCGATCGGCGAGCCGGCGCCCCGGCGGGGCTCGGGGCCCCACCACTGCCGGTACTCCGAGGCGGTCCACTCGACGGGCTCCCAATCGGGGTCGAGCACGAGGTAGGCGCTGCTGTAGAGCTCGAGCCGGTTGCCGCTTCCCGGGTCGCGGACATAGACGCACACCGCCTGCGAGATCGCGTGGCGGCCCGGCCCGTGGTCGGGTTCGAGCCCGTGCTCGACGTAGATCTCGGCGGCCCGGAGCACGTCGCTCGCGTTGTCGAGCGCGTAGGCGACGTGGTGCAGGCCCGGGGCGCCGTCCGAGGACGTCCCGAGCGCGAGGTCGTGCGCGAGCGCGGTCACCGAGAGCCAGGCCGCGCGGACGCCGCCGGCCTCGTCGCTCACGTACTCGTGGGTGCGGAAGCCGAGGACGGACTCCGACCAAGCCCGCTCGGCCCGGACGTCGCCGGCGACGAAGTTCACGTGATCGATCCGGCGCGGTGAGATGCCGTGCCCCCAGACACGCCCGGAGTTCGTCTTGATCGCCGGCGCGTCGGCGGCGCGGCGCTTCTCGACCTCGAAGTAGAGCTCGTACGGAAGGCCTGACGGAGTGCGGAAGCGGAACGCAGGCCCCTGCCCGGGCTCGACGCTGGCCACCTCGGTGACGTCGAGGCCCTCCCGGCGGAGGCGGTCGACGAGCGCCTCGAGGTGCGCCGTCGAGCGGGTGCGCCAGCCCACGTGATCGAGTGCGCCCCCCTCGCCCTCCACGAGCGCGAGCGTGTGGTGCTCGAAGTCGCCCCACGCCCGCAGGTACGCGGCATGCTCGTCCCGCTCGACGAGCTCGAGCCCGACGACGTCGTCGAAGAAGGCGAGCGAGCGCTCGAGGTCGGGTGTGCGGAGCGCGACGTGTCCGAGCCGCGCAATCGGGGACATCGTCGAGTCGGCGTCCACGCCCGGCTACAGGTCGCCGCTGACGAACGCGGAGACGAGGTGGTGGAACTTCTCGGGGTACTCGATCTGGGTCCGAGTGACCGCAGCGCGGGAAGACGAAGAGCTCCGCGTTCGGCAGCAGCCGGAGGAAGTGGAGGCTGTCGTCCAGGGGGTTGACCGCGTCCTGGAGCCCGTGCACGAGGAGCACGGGGTGCTCGATCCGGCGAAGAGCGGTGTCCGGCAGGGCGAGGTGGGACGGCCCCGAGAACTGGGCCTGGTACGACCGGCGCACGTCCGGCCGCATCGTCAGCTCGTAGCGGTCCTGCGCGATCGCGACGAGCTCGGTGCCGAAGCGCTCCGCGTCGTAGACGAACCACGAGTAGAGGCGGGCGAGGGCCTCCGCACTCGGGTCGTCGTAGAAGGTCACCATGCGGATGACCTCCTGCGTCGGGTTCCGCGAGCTCGGGCTGCCCGCGGTGCCCATCAGCACGGCGCGGTCGAAGCGGTCGGGGTGCTCGACGAGCAGGTGGAGGGAGAGCGCGCCGCCCAGCGAGTTGCCCACGAGGCTCGCCTTCTCGATCCCGAAGGCGTCGAGCATCCCGATGACCTGGCGGATGCGCATCCGGCTCCAGTCGCGCATGTCCGTGGGTGCGGGATCGGGGTGGGAGCTGTCGCCGTAGCCGACGAAGTCCGGTGCGAGGCACTGGAACCGGTCGGCGAGGGCCGGCAGGGCGAACTGCCAGTTCGACCATCCGGTCGCGCCGGGGCCGCCGCCGTGGAGGAACACGATGCAGGACTCGTTCCCGTCGCCCGACCGGTGGACCATGACGTCGAGGTCGTCGACGCGCAGCACCTCGTGTGTGGCCGCGACCTCGGCCCGCCCGTCGACGACTGAACTCATTCCTCGACCCCTTTCGTCCCCAGCGTCGGTTCGCTACTCGGTGTCCGGTATATCGAATCGCGAGATCCGGTGTATATCACGGCAACGGAGTGGTGTCCAAACCGCATGGTTCCGTGCGGTACATGGACGCCGACCGGCTGTTGGTGTACGGTATTCGCTGTATTGAACGCTCAAGCTACAGTCGCGTCCGCCGCGCCCGCAGGCCTCTCACTCGACGAGCGGCCCCGGAGCCTGAGCGACATCGTCTTCGAGACCGTCCACCAGGCGATCGTCGACCGGGTGCTCGCGCCGGGTGAGGCCGTCACCGAGCCGGGGCTCGCCGAGCGGCTGAACGTCTCGAAGACGCCGGTCCGCGAGGCGCTCCTCCGACTGCGGCAGGTCGGTCTCATCGAGACGGACGGCGCCCGTGGGCTCCGCGTCGTGCGCCTCTCCGGCGACGGCGTCCGACAGACCTACGAGATCCGCGAGGCGCTCGAGTCCTTCACCGCCTCTCGCGCCGCCGAGGTCGCCTCGCCCGAGGAGCGGGAGCGCATCCTGGTTGCCGCCCGCGCGTCGCACGACGCCGCCGTCGCGGGGGACATCGACGGGTTCAGGGCGAGCGACCGCGAGCTCCACCGCGAGATCGCCGCGATCGCGCGGAACCCGCGCGTCTCGCAGCTCATCGAGGATGCGGGCGCCCTCATCGGGACGCTCCTCCACCGGGACATCCCGACGGGTCAGGGGCTCCAGGGCTGCGGCGAGGCGCACGTGCGGATCGCGAACGCGATCGCCGCGGGCGACGGCGCAGCCGCGCAGCGCGAGATGGTCGAGCACATCCGCCAGGTCATGGCGCTCCGGCTCGCCGCCCTGCCGGCGCCCGTCGAGTAGACCGTCCGGCCCATGGGCTCACCGCCGTCCGCGGACGCACTCGCCGCCACCCTGCTCGACGCAGACGCGCGCTCGGTGCCCGTGGCGCCGCTCACGGACGCATGGCCCGAGATGACGACGGCGGACGCGTATGTGGTGCAGGCCCACGGGCGCGAGCTGCGCCTGCGCATGGGCGAGCGGCTCGTCGGGCGCAAGGTCGGGCTCGACGAGCGCGGCGATGCAGGAGATGCTCGGCGTCGACCAGCCGGACTTCGGGTTCCTGACGGATCAGATGGTGCTGCCGTCCGGGTCGGCGATCCACGCGGAGCGGCTGATCGCTCCGCGTGTCGAGGCGGAGATCGCCTTCCGTCTCGCGCGGCCCCTCGGCGGCGACGCGAGCGTCGAGGAGGTGCTCGCCGCGACCGGCGAGGTGGCCCCCGCGCTCGAGATCATCGACAGCCGGATCGTCGACTGGCGCATCCGGCTCGCCGACACGATCGCCGACAACGCGTCTTCCGCCCTCGTGGTGCTCGGCCAGTTCGTGCCGCTGGCCGACCTCGACCTCGCTGCGATCGAGGCGACGTTGGAGGTCGGGCGGCCGGACGGCGAGAGCGACTCCGTCACGGGCGCAGGGGACGCCGTGCTCGGCCATCCCGCGCGGGCCGTCGCGTGGTGCGCGGCGGCGCTCCAGGAGGTGGCCGGCGAGACGATCGCCGCCGGCGAGATCGTGCTGCCGGGCGCGATGGCCAGGGCGCTCCCGATCGCGCCGGGGCACGTCGTCCGGGCGACGTTCACCGAGCTCGGGGTCGTCGAGGCGAAGGTCGTCTGAGCGCGCGCGCGCGAGGGCCCCGTCGCCGGGGCCCTCGGACGCACGGGAACCGTCCGCGCTAGACGAGCTTCTGGGCCCTCCACTTCGCGTAGATCCCCTGCGCCTTGCGCGCGAACGCCGACACGGCCTCGGCCGGCGTCGACTTGCCCTGCGCCACCTCGGCGAACATCTGCGGGATCAGGAACGTGTTGTAGATCTCGTCCATCACCGGCGTGCTGTTCCCGGGGTGACCCGGGTTCGTCGTGTACTTCTCGGCGATGGTCGTCAGGACCGTGTACTTGCCCTTCGGCTTGTGCGCGTCCTGCGCGGTGATCGACCGGATCGTCTTGAAGCCGCCCTTGATGGCGCCCGGTCCAGGGCGGGAAGTTGTAGTACTTGCTCTGCGTGAAGTGCTCGCGGTAGGCCAGCTGCTGGTCGACGACGTACTTCTGGGCCGCCTCCTTGTTCTTGGCGAACTTCCAGATCAGGTAGACGCCCATCACGTGCTCGTTGCCCAGGCGCATCGCCGGGCCACGCGGGATCGAGGCGAGCCAGGTGTCGTCGGAGAGCGCCTGGTTGCCGGAGTCCTCCGCCGAGCGGACGATCGAGATCGCGTTCAGCGCGACCGAGAGCCGGCCGGCGAGGAACGCCTGGTTGTTGGACGCGGCGGTCCAGGCGAAGACCTCGTCGGACATGCCGTTCCGGTAGATGTCGCGCATCACCTCGAGGGCCTGGATGGCCCCCCGGCGGTTCGCTCCCTGGCCGATGACGATGCGGTTCTCCTCGTTCTGGATGAAGCCGCCGTAGCAGTACAGGAGCGAGGTCAGCATCATGTTCGAGTCGATCTCGTTCGACATGCCGAGCCCGACCGGGTGCCCGATCTGCTTCAGCTTGGGGGCTCCCTTGCGGAGGTCCTCCCACGTGTTGAGGCTGACACCTGCCTCCTGGAGGTGGCTGCGCCGGTACTGCACGGGGTCGGGCGCGTACGTCTCCGGGAAGCCGTAGAACTGCTTCGTCCGCGGGTTGTACGTGCTCTTGCGCGCGACCCGCGTCATGGGCCCGAGCTTCTTCGAGACCTCCTGGACGAGGTCGGTCACGGGGATCGCCTGCCGCTGGAACGCCGCGGGGGGCGAGATGAACCAGAACAGGTCGTGACCGCTCTGGGCGGCGACCTCGGACGCCCCCGTGTTGTTCAGCAGGGCGTTGTTGATGTGGTCGACCTTGACCTCGACGTCGTTCGCCTCGCCCCACCGCTTGACGTAGGTCCCGTCGAGCCACGTGTCGTAGGCCGGGACGAAATGTGCCCAGGTCATGATCCTGAGCTCGCCCGAGAGCTGCTTGTGGGCGTACTTGAGGGGCCCGTAGGCCCCGAGGGCGCGGTCGGAGAGCCCTCCGAACATCCCGATCGCGAAGGTTGCCGCGGTGCCTCGCTTGAGCAGGTCGCCTCGGGTCAGTGCCGGGCCGGCACCTGCCACGTCGTCGGCTACGTCTGCCACGCGTGCCTCCTTTCGGTCCTCGATTCTCTAGCGGAATGCCCCGCCTGTAAACCCTTTGATGAACCGGTCGAGGAAAGCGTTGTAGAGCAGCGCGATGGGGATCGCGGGGATCAGCGTCGCGGCCATCAGCGACTGCCAGAAGAAGACGTCGCCTCGGATCAGGTCGTTCGGGATCCCCGCCGAGACGGTGCGCTGCTCGGAGCTCGAGATGAACGTGAACGCGTAGATGAACTCGTTCACGCAGAGCGAGAACGCGAAGATCACGACGGTCAGGATCCCGGGCACCGAGATCGGGAGGATGATCAGGTAGAGCGCCTTCAGGCGCGACGCCCCGTCCATCATCGCCGCCTCCTCGAGCTCCGGCGGGATCGTCTTGAAGAACCCCATGAGGAGCCACGTCGCGAAGGGGACGGTGAACGACGGGTAGACGAGGATCAGCGCCCAGAGCGAGTCCTTCAGGCCGAGCTGCGTCACGAGCCGCGAGAGCGGCAGGAAGAGGAGCGTCGGCGGGATCAGGTACACGAGGAAGATCCCGACCCCCATGCCCTGGCCCCAGCCGCCCGCGAGCCGGGCGAGCGCATACCCGGCGGGCAGCGAGAGGAGGAGCGTGATCGCGACGACCGCTCCCCCGACGATCAGCGTGTTGAGGAGCCAGGTCGGGTAGTTCGTGTCCTGGAAGAGGAACCGGACGTGCTCGAGCGTGGCGTAGCGCCAGAAGTCCCAGTGGAAGTTCCCCGAGAGGTCGTTGTAGAGGTACGGCGAGTGCTCGACGTTCGCGAGGTCGAGGTTCGTCTTGAACATCGTCACGAGGGCGAAGAAGAACGGGAACCCGAGGACGATCGCGAAGGGGACGACCACGAGGTACGTGACGAGCTTCTGGCGACGAGTCATCAGCTGACCTGCGCCCGTCGCGCGAAGAAGAGCATCAGGATGGTGACGAGCACGAGCAGGGGGAAGAGGAAGAGCGAGATCGCCGCGCCCTGCCCGAGCGAGCCGGCGTCGATCCCCACGAAGTACGCCCACGTCGGGAGCACCTGCGTCGAGTTGAACGGCCCGCCGCGCGTGAGGATGTAGACGACGGCGAAGTCGACCGCGGTGAAGACGATCCCGAAGAGCACGGCGACGAGCGCGATCGGGAGCTGCAGCGGGATGTCGACGTACCAGAGCTTCTTGAGCCCCGTGGCGCCGTCGATCTTCGAGGCGTCCTCGACCTCGTTGGGGATCGAGGCGCGGCCGGCGATGAAGATCACGACCGCGAACGGGAGGATCCGCCACGCGTGCACGAGCGTGATCGCGATGAGCGCGAGGTTCGGGCGGCCGAGCCACTGGAGCGGCACCGAGGCCCCCTCCTCGAGGTGGACGGCGTCGAGCAGCCAGACGAGGGCGTTGTCCAGGTGCAGCCGGGCGAGCGTCCAGTTGACGACGCTGTAGAGCGAGTCGAGCAGCCAGAGCCACGTGATCGTCGAGAGCACGACCGGCGCCGCCCACGGGAGGATCACGAGGAAGCGGATGAACCACTTGCCGCGGAAGTCGCGCACGAGGTAGGCGGAGAGCACCGCGGCGCCGACGAGGACGATCGCCTGCGAGCCGAGCGTGAAGACCAGCGTGTTGCGGAGCGCGCGCCGGAAGTTGTCGTCGGCCCACGCGTCCGTGAAGTTCTGGAAGCCGACCCAGCTGCCGGTGAGCGACCCTCCGATCGCGTCGGTGAAGCTCAGGTAGATCGCCCAGACGAACGGGACGCCCACGACGAGCGCCATGAAGACGACGGCGGGCGCGATCAACAGGGGCGCCAGGACGCGGCGGCTCTCGAGAGCGTTGCGCCAGCGACCGCCCGTGGGCTTCAACCGCGCGGCATCGGCCTCCATCGTGACCGGGCGATGCTAGTAGATTGCGGCCTCGGAGGCGGGCAAATGGCAGGGATCACCCTCGAGAGCCTGACGAAGGTCTATCCCGACGGCACCAAGGCCGTCAGCGACCTCGAGCTGGACGTGGCCGCCGGCGAGTTCGTCGTCTTCGTCGGGCCGTCGGGCTGCGGCAAGACGACCGCGCTGCGGATGATCGCCGGCCTCGAGTCGATCACCTCCGGAGCGGTGCGGATCGACGGCCAGGTGGTGAACGACATGCCGCCGAAGGACCGCGACATCGCGATGGTCTTCCAGAACTACGCCCTCTACCCGCACATGAACGCCGCCCGGAACATGGGCTTCGCGCTGAAGCTGAAAGGGCTGCCGAAGGAGGAGATCGACATCCGGGTCCGCGAGGCGGCGCGCATCCTCGGTCTCTCGGACGCGCTGCACAAGAAGCCCCGCACGCTCTCCGGCGGCCAGCGGCAGCGCGTCGCGATGGGGCGCGCGATCGTCCGCAACCCGCAGGCCTTCCTGATGGACGAGCCGCTCTCGAACCTCGACGCGAAGCTCCGGGTCGAGATGCGCGCCGAGATCGCCCGGATCCAGCGCGACCTCGGGGTGACGACGATCTACGTCACGCACGACCAGACCGAGGCGATGACGATGGGCGACCGGGTCGCCGTCATGCGCCAGGGGCTGCTCCAGCAGATCGCCGACCCGAAGGTGCTCTACGAGCGGCCGCGGAACCTGTTCGTCGCCGAGTTCATCGGCTCGCCGGCGATGAACCTCGTGCTCGCCGACGTGGAGCGGTCCGACGGCTCGGTCTCGGTCGCCTTCGGCCCGCACCGCCTGCGGCTCGCCCCGACGACGCTCGACGACCACCCGGGCCTCGCCGCCTACGAGGGCCGCCGGGTGGTCCTCGGGATCCGGCCGGAGGACATGGAGGACGCGACGCTCGCGCGCGAGTCGCGGCCGGACTCCGTCATCTCGGTGGTCTGCGACATCCGCGAGGACATGGGCTCCGAGGTGTACGTCCACTTCAACGTCCCCGCCGACGCGGTGACGACCCGCGAGGTCGTCGAGGCGCTCGTCGTCGAGGCCGCCGAGGACGGGGAGGCCCGGATGGCGGCCGAGCAGGCGCGGGGCGCGGGGCTCGTCTTCACCGCCCGGCTCGACCGCAGCACCGAGGCGCGCGAGCAGCGCCCGCTCGAGCTCGCCGTCGACGTCGCGCGCCTGCACTTCTTCGATCCCGAGAGCGGGCTCGCCGTCCGCGAGACGGCCTAGCGCGTCGACCGCCGGTTCGGGCTGGACAACCTCCGACCGGAGGCATATGGTCTCGCGCGGTCGCGCCTCTTGGGCGGAGGGCGCGGTCACGTTGCGGCAATCGATCCTGGGGGGTCCCCATCGTGAGACGAGCGCTGATCGTCTGCATCGCTCTCGCCGTGCTCTCCGTGGCCGGCGGCGCCTACGGCGCCCCGTCGGCGACGAACACGTACACCGTGTTCCTCGGCGAGCAGAGCGAGATCCCGGGCGGGTTCCGGAAGTTCCCCGTCCTCCTCAACCAGTTCATGCCTTCGACGCTCACCATCGCGGCGGGCGACAAGGTCACGTTCTCGAGCGCCACCTTCCACACGGTGACGTACACGCCGAGGCCGATCCCGTTGTTCGTGCCCGACCCGAAGAAGGCGACGTACGAGGGCATCGTCGACGCGGCCGGCCAGCCGTTCTACTTCGACGGGCGGCAGAAGTTGATCTACAACCTGGCGGCGTTCGGGCCCTTCGGGCCGAAGACGATCGCCGGGAAGGCGCCCGCGTCGAGCGGCGCGCTCAGCCCACAGGGGCCGAAGGCCCCGCCGGCGACGGCGACGTACACGTTCCCGCAGGCGGGCAGCTTCAAGCTCGTCTGCACGCTCCACCCGGGGATGGAGGCGCGGGTCGTCGTCAAGCCGGCCGGCGCCGCCGTTCCGAAGACGCCGGACCAGGTGAAGGCGCAGGCGCTCGTCCAGCAGAACGCCGGCTGGGCGAAGGGGAAGGCGCTCCTCGCGTCGACCAAGGTGGCGCCGAACACGGTGGCGATGGGCGTCGGCGGGAAGACGACGCTGCTGGCGTTCCTCCCGAAGGTGCTCCGGGTGAAGGCCGGGACGACCGTGAGCTTCCCGAACAAGTCGCCGAGCGAGGTGCACAACCTCGTCTTCGGCCCGCCGAAGTACGTCGAGAAGATCGCGAAGCAGACCGACATGACGCCGCAGGGCCCGACCGGGCCGAACCAGGTGACTCCGTTCCTGCCGTTCGCGTCCGACCCGAAGCCCTACGCCTACGCGGGGAAGACGATGCACGGCAACGGCTTCTTCGTCACGGAGCTGACGTCCGGGTCGCCGATCGGGCTGCCGCGGGCCTCGCGGGTCACGTTCTCGACACCCGGGACGTACAAGTTCTTCTGCTGGATCCACGGGCCCGACATGGGCGGGACGGTCGTCGTCACCCCGTGATCCGGCGACGACACCTGCCGGGGTGACCGGAGTCTCGGCTCCCAGAGGGCCGCGGGCGCTCGCGCTCGCGGCCCTCGCCGGCGCGGTCCTCGTGCTGCTCGCGACCGGGGCGATCACGTCGGTCGCGGCGGGCGGCTCGTCCGCGCGCGGCGCGGTGCGCGAGTACTGGGTGGCGGCCGTCCCGGTGACGTGGAACGTGGTGCCGAACGAGCGGAACGCGATCGAGGGCGAGCGCTTCACGCCGGCGCAGACGGTCTTCCGCACCGTCGCCTACCGCCAGTACACGAAGGACTTCGCGAAGCAGATCCCGAACGGCCCCGGCAACCCCGGGCTGCAGGGCCCGCTCCTCCATGCGCGCGTCGGCGACCGGCTCGTCGTCCACTTCCGGAACCTCGACACGGTGACGAACCAGCCGCACTCGATGCACTTCCACGGGGTGCGGTACCGGTTCGGCTCGGACGGCGCGTACATCCCGGGCTTCTCCGGGCCGGGCGCGAACGTGAAGCCGGGCGAGTCGTTCACCTACCGGTTCGAGGCGGGCCCCGGCGCGCGGGGCGTGTGGCCCTACCACGACCACTCGCCGTCGATGATGGAGTCGATCGAGGGCGGCCTCTACGGCGCGCTCTCGGTCCTCGGACGGGACGAGGATCCCCCCGACCGCGAGTTCGTCGTCTACCTCGCCGCGCAGCTCGGCTTCAACACGATCAACGGCCGCGCCTTCGTGGGCAACACGCCCGTCTACCGTGCGAAGGTCGGCGAGGTCGTCCAGTGGGACGTGCTCGCGATCGGGAGCGACTTCCACACGTTCCACGTCCACGGCCACCGGTGGCTGCAGGCGGACGGCACCCCGCGCGACACCCAGACGATCGGGCCGGCCGAGAGCTTCCGCGTCCGCTGGCGCGAGGACACGCCGGGCACGTGGCTCTACCACTGCCACGTCGAGGAGCACATGATGAACGGGATGATCGCGATCTACCGGGTCAGCCGATGATCCGGCGGCTCGTGGGCGTGGTCGTCGTCGCGCTCGTCGCTGTGGGCGGCGCGGCGTCCGCCGAGGCCCCGACCCGGACGATCTCGATGCCGGGGAAGCTCTTCACGCCCGACCGCCTGGACGTCCTGGTCGGCACCACGGTGAGCTGGAAGAACGACGACGCCGTCAACCACACGGCGACGGCGGAGAACGACGCGTTCGCGTCCGGCTACATCCCGCCGGGCGGCTCGTACTCGTTCACGTTCACCCAGCAGGGGCGGTACGAGTTCCGCTGCACGATCCACCGGCAGATGCGCGGCGAGGTGGACGTCTACGGGCTCGTGCTCTCCGGGCCCGAGGCACCCGTCACCGCCGGCCGCCGCGTCGTCTTCGCCGGACTCGCGCCGGCCGGGACCGCCTCGGTGACGCTCCGCGGAGGCGGAGCCGAGCAGGTCGTCAAGCCACGCGACGACGGGAGCTTCGCCCTGCGGTTCGCGATCCGGACGCCGGCGACCTACCGGGCGCTCGCAGCGGGGCTCGCGAGCCCCGGGGTCCGCGTCCAGGTCAAGCCGATCGTGCATGCGACCCGCAGCGGGCGGACGCTACGCGTGGCGACGACACCCGCGCGGCCGGGCGCCCCGGTCGTCGTGCAGAGCTACGACCGGGAGCGGTTCGGCTGGCGCACCGTCACGGGCGGCGCGCTCGACCGGAGGTCGCGCGCCGCGTTCCGCATCCCTGCGCATCTCGAGCGGGTGCGCGCGGTCGTCCGGGGGACGAAGGGCTGGGCCGACGCGGCCTCGCCGGGGCTCTCGCTCACGGGTGGCGGCTCGTCCGGCGCGGCCGGCGGCGGCGGCCACGCGCGCGGCCACATCGGCGGCTGACGCGCGACCGGCCGGGCGCGGCTAGAGCGAGTCGCGGAGGACGGTCTCGAGCTCCGCGGCGCCGATCGCGGCGGGTGCGCCGACGAGGAGCCGCCGCTGCTCGAGCGCCCCGGCGACGATGGCCTCGAGGTCGTCCTCGCCGTAGCCGAGCTCCGTGAGGCTCGTCGGGGCGCCGACGTCGCGCATCAGCGTCTCGAGCGCGCCGGCCAGGTCGTCCGCCGCCGTCGAGGAGCCGCGCCGCCGTCCGCCCGCGCTCGCCGACGGCCTCCTGCAGGAGGCGGAACGACGCGGGCGCCGTCACCGCGACGGCGTAGCCGTGCGGCACGAACGCCGCGCCGCCGTAGCCCGGCGGCTGCCACCGGTGGCCGAGCGAGGCGATCGGGTACGCGAGCGCGTGCGGCACGTGGACGCCGACCATCGAGAACGCCACGCCCGCCGTGGTCGCCGCGAGCGACATCGCCGTCCGCGCCTCGACGTTCGAGCCGTCGTGCACGGCCGTCCGCAGGTGCTCCGCGACGAGCCCGAAGACGCGCTCGCAGAGCGGGTCGCTGAACGGGTTCGCCCCCTGGTAGGGCGGACGCTCGGCCGGCGGGAGCGCCGGTCGGCGGTCGAAGGGGAGCGTCGTATACGCCTCCAGCGCGTGGAGCAGGGCGTCGAGGCCCGTGGCCGCGGTGACGCCCGGCGGGCACGACGTCGTCAGCAGCGGGTCGACCACGGCGAGGCTCGGCTGGAGGAAGCGATGGGAGATCCCCGTCTTCGTGCCCAGGCTCGGGAAGTCCACGATCGCCACGGTCGTCACCTCCGAGCCCGTGCCCGACGTCGTCGGGAGCGCGAGCACGGGCCGCAGCGGGCCGGGCACGGGACGGCCGCCGCCCAGCGGGGCGTTGACCCAGTCGAGGAGATCGCCGCCGTGGGCGCCGAGGAGCGCGCAGATCTTCACCGTGTCGATCGCCGAGCCGCCGCCGACCCCGACGAACCCGTCGAAGCTCCCGTCGACCGCGGCGGCCGCCTCCCGGACGGACGTCTCGGTGGGCTCGCCCTCGACGGGATGGAGCACGGGCTCGATGCCGGCCGTCCGCAGCGTGGCGGCGAGCTCCGCGCCGACGCCGGAGTCGATCACGAACCGGTCGCAGGCGACGAAGGCGCGCGTGACGCCGAGGGTGCGGAGGTGGTCACCCGCCTCCGACGCGGCGCCCGCGCCGAAGACGATCCGCGGCACGCCGAAGCCGAAGGTCGTCGCCGTGGCCGTCGCGGACGCGCTCACCGGTTCGTCCACTCGGACAGCCCGAGCAGCTCGTTCACCTCGTCGAAGCCCGCGAACCGGTCGAGGAGCGCGGCGGTCGAGCGGTCGCGCGCGACCGCCTCGGCGAGCTCGGTGTAGGCCCGGGTGAAGAGCCAGGTCTGCGTGCTCGGGAAGATGATCAGGCGGTAGCCCATCTCCTCGAGGTCCGGCGTCGGGATCGACGGCGAGCGGCCGGTCTCGGTCATGTTCGCGAGGCACGGCGCCGAGCAGCGCGCCGCGATCGTCTCGTACTCCTCCCGCGTCCGGGGAGCGTCGACGAACAGGAGGTCGGCGCCGGCCTCGGCGTACGCGTTGCACCGGTCGATCGCGTCGTCGAGCCCCGTCACCTGGAGCGCGTCCGTCCGCGCGACGATCACCGTCTCGTCGGAGCGCCGGGCGGCGACGGCCGCACGGACCTTCAGCACCATCTCGTCGCGCGGGATCACCTCCTTGCCCTCCATGTGCCCGCAGCGCTTCGGCGCGACCTGGTCCTCGATCTGGATCGCGTTCGCGCCCACCGCCTCGAGCTCCCGCACCGTGAGCCAGACGCCGGACTCGTTCCCGTACCCCGTGTCGGCGTCGACCACGATCGGGAGGCTCGTCGCCGCGCGCATGCGGCGGACGCTCTCGACGACCTCGGCGCGGCCGACGAGCCCGACGTCGGGCACCCCGAACTGGTGCGCGGCGAGCGCGTAGCCGCCGTGGTAGAGCGCCTCGACGCCGGCCCGCTCCGCGATCCGGGCGGTGAGGCCGTCCACGGCGCCGAGCGCGACGACCGCGTCGCCCTCGGCGAGACGCGCGCGCAGGCTCACGATCTCTGCGTCCTCCGCGGCCACACGCGGATCATCTCGCACCGGCGGGCCGCGCCGCGCGCCACGTGCGACGGCCGCGCCCGCGAGCTGCGCGGACGCGGCCGTGCGCACGAGGGCTCAGCCCTCGAAGGGGACCGCGACGAGCCGTCGTGTCGAGACACCGGCGAGGGGGTCCTCGCCCGGCTTCGTCGCGCGGATGAAGAGCGTCAGCTGCTGCTGCTGGTCGCTCGCGGGGAAGTTGGCGTCGCGGCGGAAGACCAGCGTCGCGGTGCCCTCGCTCCCGGTGAGCTCTTCGTCCGGGATGGTGAACTGGTTGTACGGCACTGCGGTCACGTAGACGCTCGCGCCGATGATGTCGCGGCTGCAGGTGCTCCCGACGCGAACCTTCAGCGTGAAGGTGTCCGTTCGCTCGTTGACCGGTCCGGACAGCACGTCGAACGACACGATCTGGGTCCGCGCAGGCGGTGCGAGGTTGGCGATCTGGATCGGCTTCGTGCTCTTGTCGGTCGGACAGCCGTTCGGTTGTGTGGCCAACGTCGCGGCCATGCCCACCGCGGCCACAACCGCCAGCGTGATGGTGATGCCTGCGATCACCAGCGGTTTCGCGATCACGGTGTGGCGCAACCGCGGATGCCAAGGAAATCGTTCCATGGTGCCCTCCTCAGTTGTCTGGGCCACTTGCCCTTCGCCGTTGCGAAGGTAGATTCCCCTCACGAGAGCGTGAGGTCGGGACAGCCGCAGGCGGCGACCGTACCACCGTTTCCGCCGCTTCGCCGCCCGGCGGACCTGCGGACGCCTCGCCGTCGTCGGCTCCCTAGCATGGGGTCGTCCCATCCGGAATCGGGGAGAGGAGAGGAGCGATGGCCGAGAGGAAGCCTGCGAAGGGCACGCAGGAAGCCCGCCGAGAAGCACCACCGCGAGCGGCAAGACGTCCACGGGATTCTCGGACGACGAACGGGCCGCGATGAAGGAGCGCGCCCAGGAGCTGAAGGCGGAAGCGCGCCGGGGCTCGCGCGCGAGCAAGGCGGACGGGGAACGCGACGTGCTCGAGAAGATCGCCGAGATGCGCGGCACGGATCGCGCGATCGCGGAGCGGCTCCATGCGCTGATCAAGGCCAGCGCGCCGGGCCTCTCGCCGAAGACCTGGTACGGGATGCCCGCCTACGCCAAGGACGGCAAGGTCGTCTGCTACTTCCAGGGCGCCGAGAAGTTCAAGTCGAGGTACGTGACGCTCGGCTTCAGCGACGAGGCGAACCTCGACGACGGAGCCATGTGGCCGACCTCCTTCGCGCTGACGGAGCTGACCGCCGCCGAGGAGAAGAGGATCGGCGCGCTCGTGAAGCGGGCGGTGGGCTGAGGAGGGGCCGAGACGGGGTGCCTCGACCCGGGACTGTTGTCCGTGTTGCCTAGGACGGAGTAGTGTCGTCCGCATGTTCGGCTTCGTGGCGCAGACGAAGGCAATCAAGCAGCACATCCAGTCGCTCGTCGAGCTGAACCTGGAGCTGGCGAAGCTCGAGGGGAAGCAGAAGGCGACGGCCCTCGGGGTCGCCGGCGGGCTCGGTGTGGCGCGCGGCGGTCCTGGTCGTCTACGGCATCGGCTTCGCCTTCGCCACGGTCGCTGCGGGCCTCGCCGAGGCGCTTCCCCTGTGGCTGTCGCTGCTCATCGTCACGGCGATCATCTTCGCCCTCGCCGCCGTCGCCGGTCTGCTCGCCCGTCGCTTCGCCCGCAAGGCCACGCCTCCGACGCCGACGCAGGCCGTGGAGGAGGCCCAGCGCACGGTGACCACGCTACGAAGCCATGTCTGAGCGAAGCGTCGCCGACATCCGAAGCGAGATCGCGGCCGAGAGGCAAGCGCCTCAACGACGATCTCGCCGGGCTGCGATCCGAGCTGCGCTCGCTCGCGGTGTTCATGGCCGCGGGCCTGGTCGTCGTCGCGCTCGTGACGTGGTTCGCGGGCAGACGGCGGGGCGCTCGGACGGTCTGGAAGCTCGTCAAGTAGCCCGACTCGAGGTGTCGGCCGGGCTCGTCGAGCGGGCCGCGGAGACGCACCCGGCTCATCGGTAGAACTCGAGCATCGTGACGACGAAGGGCATGCGCGCCGGCGTCGGCCGCGCCGACATCACGCCGCCGGTCGGGATCCCGGCCGGGGGCTGGGGCAACCAGCTCCACGAGATCTCGGAGGGCAACGACCTCGAGCTCTGGGCGACCGTCCTCGTGGCCGAGGGCGAGGACGGTCGACCGCGCCGCGATCGTGGACGTCGACCTCTGCATCCTCGACGACGCACAGGCGGCGCGGGCGCGGTCGATCGTCGCCCAGGCGGCGGGACTGCCCGTGGAGAACGTCGCCGTCGGGACCACGCACAACCACTCCGTGCCCGTCACGCTCGAGCTCGGCGGTGCCTGGATCCGCAGGAATCGCGAGCTCGTCGCGCCGTACGTCGAGTCGGTCTTCGAGGCGATCGGGCAGGCGGCGGCCGAGGCCTCCACGTCGCTGCGTCCGGTCCGCGTCGGGGCCGCCACGGGCCGCTCGCCGCTCGCGGTGAACCGGCGCATGACCACGCCCGACGGACGCGCTGCCGTCGGGCTCGCGCCCGACCGCGTCACGGACCCCACGCTGACGGTCGTCCGCCTCGACGGCGACGACGACCGACCCGTCGCCACGATCGTCCACTACGCCTGCCATCCGATCATTCTCGGACCGGACAACACGTTCGTCACGCCCGAGTACCCGGGCATCGTCAAGCGCGTCGTCGAGGCTGCGATCGGCGGGCGCTGCCTCTTCGTCCAGGGAGCGTGCGGCGACGTCGGGCCGAGCGAGCTGTTCGTGGCCGAGCTCGCGACGTACCGCAGGCTCGGTGCCATGATCGGCCACGAAGCCGCGGGCACGGCGCTCCGCGCCGGTTGGCGGGCACACCGGCAACGGGTGCGCGACGGAGAGGCGTCTGCGTGGATCGCCTCGTTCGAGTACGAGCCGGACGCGGAGCCGGACGGCACGGTGCGCGTCGCGCACGAGATCCTCCCGCTGCCGCTGCGTGACGATCTCGGCGATGCGGGGGCGTGGCGCGCCGACGCGGCGCGGTACGAGGACGAGGCGTACGCGGCGCGTGAGGCCGGCGCTCCGGACGGCGAGGTGCGAGAGCTCACCGTGCGCACGAAGTTCGCGCGTATGCGGGCAGAGCGAGGCGACGCGCTCCAGGGGCTCGATGCGTATCCGCTCCTCGTGCACGGCGTCCGGCTCGGCCCGGTGGCGCTCGTCGGCGTGCCCGTCGAGCTCTTCTGCGAGATCGGGATGGCGATCCGTGATCGCTCACCCTTTGCGACGACCCTCGTCTCCGGGTACTGGAACGGCTACCGCAACTACCTGCCGACGGATGCCGAGCGGGCGCGTGGCGGCTACGAGATCGACATCTCGCCGTTCGCGCCCGGAGCGGAGGCGCTCGTCACCGCGGCCGCCGCCCGGGTGCTGCGGGCGCTGAGCCGCGGCGGTCACGCCTGCGCGTCGGCAGCGTGCCACGCTCCGCACCCGCACGTTAACTTGACGATGTACCGGAAACGGTTCTAGGATCGCTTTCAATGCCGCAGGAAGCCAACATCCGCGGATTCGTGTGCATCGGGTAGTCGCGGTCGCCGCGGTCGCTGGAACGAGCATCGAGATCTGTCGTGCGCTTACGGCCGAGGGTGTCGTCGACGCGCCGCCCTCTTGCTCGCCGACGGCAGCCCTCCGTGCTCTCCCCGCTCGGCCGTCGCTGAATCCGACGGACGATTCGACGCTACGTCGACAGCAGTGTCAGTTCGGCCGGCTTGCCCGCAGGCAAGTCCCACCGCTCGATCTAGGAGGAAGGTATGAGCAAGCGTTGGTTTGTTCTCGCGGTGCTCGTCACCGCGGCCCTGTCGCTCGTCGTCTCGCTCGGCGTGTCGTCGGCCCAACCCTCGGGCGCCGCAGCCGGCACTCTCAAGGTCGGAGCGGCGCAGGGCATCCCTCAGCTCAACCCCGTCATCCGGACGTTCGCATGGGAGGAGGTCCTGTTCCCGCTGCTGTGGGCCGGTCTCACCAAGTGGACTCCGTCGGGCGCAACGGCGCCCGAGCTCGCGACGTCGTGGACGGGCTCGAAGGACAGCAAGACGTGGACGTTCAAGCTCCGTAGCGGCGTCAAGTTCTCCAACGGAGACGCGCTGACCGCAACCGACGTGGTGAACACGTTCAACTACTACCTCGACCCGAAAACCGTGTCGCAGGAGAAGAACAGAATCGACATGGTCAACACGGTCACTGCCGTGAATCCCACCACGGTGCGGTTCCGGCTCAAGACCGCGAACGCTCTGTTCCCGACGGCGATCATCAACGTCAAGATCGTGAAGACCAACGATCTGGCGAACTTCAGCAAGAACCCGATCACGACGGGCCCGTACAAGGTCGCGTCGTTCGTGCCCGACTCGACGGTGACGCTCGTGCCGAACCCCGACTACTTCGGTGCCAAGGCGAAGCTCTCCAGGATCGAGATCGTCAAGGCAGCGGACTCGACCGCGGCGACCGCCGGGCTGGTCGCCGGTGACCTCGATGTCCTCTGGGGCCTCCCGTCGTTCTCGGCCAAGAAGGTGGCAAGCTCCGCAGGCGGACCCGTCAAGCTCGTCACCCCTCGCGCTGCCTCGCAGTCCCCGTTCTGGGAGGCGGACACCACGAGCCCGCCGTTCAACAACGTGAAGAACCGTCAGGCGCTGGCCTACGCGATCGATCGCGCGACGATCCTCAAGTCGGCCTATGCCGGGCTCGGGATCGTGTCACCGACCAACACGTTGCTGTCCGTGAACAACCCCGCGTACGGCGCTCCGGCCGGCCGCAAGCTGACGAACTACTCGTACAACCTGGCGAAAGCGAAGAAGCTGTTCGCCGAGGGCGGGCTCAAGTCCGGTTCCACGATCATCTGGTGGAGCACCCCGGCGCTTCCCGAGTTCCAGACCCAGGGGCTCATCCTCCAGGCGAGCCTCGCCAAGATCGGCATCAAGCTCAAGATCGAGAACAACGAGATCGCCACCTGGGTGGCGAAGTTCTATCCGGGAGGGAAGAAGTTCCCGGGGCTCATCGTCCCGAACGCGAACTCGGGCCCGGTCGAGGCGGCGTACAACTTCAACTTCTATTTGCCGAAGCGCTGTGAGTGCAACTGGTCGCCGGCGCACTTCAACAAGGCCTACTCGAAGGCCCTGCAGACGGCCGACCCGAAGAAACGGAACCAGGCCTGGCATCAGGTTCAGGCAATCGAGAACAGAGAGGTGCCGATCTGGGTGCCACTCCAGGCGCAGATCGCCTCGGCCGTGAGGAAGAGCGTGACGGGGGCCTGGGTCGAGGGTGGTGGGCAGCTCCACATCGAGAGCGCCGCGAACAGCGGCTGACGGGCGGGAGGCGGCGACCGACCGATGCTCCGGTTCGTCGTCAGGCGCGTGGCTACCAGCGTCCTCTTGCTGGTAGCCACGTCCGCCCTGGTGTTCTTCGTGCTTCGCCTCTTGCCCGGAGACCCTGTCATCACCAGCCTCGGCGCCACCCCCGGCGTGAGCGAGGAGACGATCGCCCGGCTCCGCCACGAGGCCGGCATCGACCGGCCGATCGTGGAGCAGTACCTGAGCTGGGTGTCGGCCGGGGTCCGCGGCGACCTCGGCAAGTCCTACTTCAGCCAGTATCCGGTGTCGGAGCTGATCAGGAACCGACTCGCGGCGACGGTCGAGCTCGCATTCCTCGGCGTGTTCCTGTCGGCCTTGTTCGCGGTCCCGGGCGCGCTCTGGGCGGCCAGGCGCCCGAGGGGCATCGTCGACACGGGCCTGGATGCCTTCTGGACGGTGACCCTCTCGCTGCCGGCGTTCATCGCGGGGATCTTTCTGACGTACTTTCTCTCGGTCCGGGCCGGCCTGCTTCCGACACGGGGCTACGTGCCGTTGGTCGACAGCCCGAGCGACAATCTCAGGCATTTCGTGCTCCCCGCTCTCACGCTTGCGCTCGCGGGGGCGCCGTTGCTGTACCGGTTCCTGCGCGCCTCGCTGCTCGAGCAGATGAGCGAGCCGTACGTCCGGACGGCCCGCGGTAAGGGCCTGACCGAGCGCCCGGTCGTCCTGAGACACGCGTTTCGGAACTCCCTCGGACCGTTCCTGACGATGCTCGGCCTGATCGTGGGCTACACGCTCGGCGGCTCCGTCATCATCGAGTACGTCTTCGGCATTCCGGGGCTCGGAAGCCTGGCGATCGAGTCGGTCCTGAAGCGCGACTACAACATCCTCCAGAGCGTCGTGGTCCTCGTCAGCGCAGCGTTCATCGTCACATCGCTCGTCGTCGATGTCCTGTATGCAGCGCTCGATCCGCGCCACCGCCTCCAGACGAGGTCGTGACGGTGAGCGATACGGCAATCAGCGGGCGGGCAACCGCACGCCGGCGCAGTCGTCACCTGCCGCGGCGGCTCGGCGCCATCATCGCGGGGTCGCTTCTCGCCTTGGTGGTGCTCGCCGTCATCGCTGCGCCGCTCCTGACCCCGTACAGCCCGTACGCCATCGACCCGGCGAACGCATTCCAGCCGCCGAGCTCGGCTCACTGGTTCGGAACCGACGAGCTCGGTCGGGACCTCTTCTCGCGCATGCTGTACGGCGGGCGGGTCACGCTGGGGGCGGCGCTCGGCGCCACTGCACTGAGCATGATCCTCGGCATCGCCTGGGGCTTCGGGGCTGCCCTGGGCGTCCCCCTCCTGGACGAGGTGTTGATGCGTACTGCGGATGTCGCCATGGCGATTCCGCAGATCCTCTTCGGCCTCGTCTTCATCGCCGCGTTCGGACCGAGCCTGCTCAACCTCGTGGTGATCGTCGGGATCCTTCTCAGCCCGACCTCGGGGCGACTCGTTCGCTCCGTGGTCCTTGCGGAACGGGAGACCGACTACGTCCGCGCCGCCGTGGCGTTCGGGGCGACGCGATGGTCGATCGCCGCCAAGGAGATCTTCCCCAACACAACGTCGCATCTCGGTGTTCTCGCCGCGATCAACATGGCGAACGCACTCCTGCTCGAGGCGAGCTTCAGCTTCGTCGGGCTGGGAGTGCAGCCGCCGAGGGCGTCCTGGGGGACGATCCTCCAGCAGGGCTACGTCTACATCTACGACGCCTTCTACTACGTGCTGTTCCCGGCACTGGCAATCGTGCTCGTCATGCTCCTGCTCAACGTCCTCGCTCGATCGTTGCAGTCCTCGCCGGGCAGAGGTGCGAAGTGACTGCCGACGTCCAGACGTCTCACGAGCCGCCCGCCCTCGCCGTGGATCGTCTCCGGATCGAGCTGCGCTCGAGAGAAGCGTCGACGGAGCTCGTGCACGACGTCAGCTTCGCGCTCGCCCGAGGCGAGCGGTTGGCGCTCGTCGGCGAGTCGGGCAGCGGCAAGACGATCACGGCCCTCGCGTTGATGCGCCTGCTGCGCGACCCGCTCGTGCTCGCCGGAGGCTCGATCTCGCTCGAGGACGGCACCGAGCTGACGAGAATGAGCGAGCGCGAGCTGGCCAGGATCCGCGGCGGCCGCGTGGCGATGATCTACCAGGACCCGCTCACGGCCCTCAACCCTGTCCTTCGGATCGGGCACCAGCTGGTCGAGGCGATCAGGCTCCACTCGCCGCTGTCCAAGGCCGCCGCCCGCACGCGTGCGGTCGAGCTGCTCGGGCAGGTCGGGCTCAGCGACCCGGCGTCGCGTATCGATGCGTATCCACACGAATTCTCGGGAGGGATGCGGCAGCGCGTCATGATCGCGATGGCGCTGAGCGGCGACCCCGAGGTGCTGATCGCCGACGAGCCGACCACGGCGCTCGACGTCACGACCCAGGCCCGCATCCTCGCGCTCCTCGACGACCTCGTCTCGGATCGTGGGATCAGCGTTCTCCTGATCACCCATGACCTCGGTATCGCTGCCGGGTTCTGTGATCGCGTCCATGTCATGTACGCCGGGCGGATCGTCGAACGCTCGGACGTGTTCTCCATCTACGCGAACCCACTCCACCCCTACTCGGAAGCGCTCCTCGACGCGGTGTGTCGACTCGACATCGATCTCTCCCACGAGATCCCGGCGATTCCCGGCTACCCGCCGGCGCCGACCGCTCTACCGGGCGGGTGTGTGTTCAGCCCCCGCTGCGGCTCGCGCCAGCCTCGGTGCTTCACGGACGTGCCCGACGACGTGATCGTCGGCGAACGGATGGCGGCGTGTCATTTCGCGGCGGAGAGACAGCGCCCGACCGACGGTGTTTCGACCGAGGTGCTGTCTTGACGCGTTCGGCCGCGCTGCTCCAGGTGACGGGGATCCGGAAGCACTTCAGCCTCGGGCGCGGTGCCGTCGTCCGGGCCGTCGACGGGGTCTCGTTCGCCGTCGGCCCGGGTGAGACGCTCGGCCTGGTCGGCGAGTCGGGCTCGGGCAAGTCGACGATCGCCCATTCCGTCCTCGGCCTCACGCAGATCGACGGCGGGACGATCGAGTTCGAGGGTCGATCCCTGGCAGGGCTTCGACGCAACGAGATGCGGGCGGTACGGCGGTCGCTGACCGCGGTGTTCCAGGATCCTTCGGGCTCGCTCAACCGCCGACGCACCGTCGCCGCGATCGTCGCCGCTCCCCTCGTCGTGCACGGGATCGGGGACAGGAAGGCCCGGCGGGCGCGTGTGGTCGAGCTGCTCGAGCTCGTCGGACTCGGCTCCGAGTTCCTTCGTCGCCGCCCATCGGAGATGTCCGGCGGGCAGTGTCAGCGCGTCGCGATCGCGCGCTCGCTCGCGACCGAGCCGAACCTCGTCGTGCTCGACGAGGCGGTGTCGTCCCTCGACGTCTCGATCCAGGCTCAGGTCCTGAATCTCCTTCGCAAGCTCCAGCGGGAGAACGACCTCGCGTACCTCTTCATCTCTCACGATCTCGCGGTCGTCCGATTCCTCTGCTCGAGAGTGGCCGTCATGCACAAGGGGCGCATCGTGGAAACCGGTCGGCGGGAGGTGCTGTTCGGCCGCCCGCTCCACCCGTATACACACAGCCTCATGCGGGCGATCCCCGTCGTCGATCCCGTTCGTGCCCGGGAGCAGATCTCGGTGACGCCGGCCAGGGATGCGATCGATCTGCCGACCCCCGAGGTTGGCTGCCGGTTCCGGACGCTCTGTCCGGTGGGGCGAGATCAGGAGATCTGCCGCACGGTCGACCCGGAGTTGCAGCCGATCGAGCTCGATCACGCGGCGGCGTGCCATTTCCCGCAGGTCGACCCAGCCGCGGCCGTGGCCGCCGGCTCGATCCCGGCGTCGCTGCCCGCTGCCGACGGGGTCGCCATGGTCCGGCTCGTTCCCGATGCGTAGGACACCCGGGCGCTTCCCCACGACTCCAAAGGAGCCACGATGGATCGAAGTGTTGTCGTCACCGGCGCGGGGCAAGGGATCGGCCGCGCCTGCGTTGACCGCCTGGTCGCCGACGGCTGGTTCGTCGTCGGCATCGAGGTCGACGAGGAGCTCGCAGCGCAGCTCGAATCCGTCGCCGCGGGCCGCGTCGCCGTCGTCCGTGGGGACGTGGCCGAACAGTCGACGCACCTGAACGGCGCCGCGCTGGCGCGTGAGCATGCGCCGCTCGGAGGGTGGGTCAACAACGCAGGCATCGGCACGCGAGGCACCCTCCATCGGCCCGACGCCGACGCGATCCGTCGCGTTCTGGACGTGAACCTCGGCGGCACGATCTGGGGGTGCTCCGCGGCGGCCACCGCGTTTGTCGAGCAGCGAAGCGGCGGTGCGATCGTGAACATCTCGTCGATCCACGGCCGCCGCAGCTTCGCGAACCACGCCGCCTACGACACGTCCAAGGGAGGCGTCGATGCGCTGACCAGGAATCTCGCCGTCGAGTACGGCCCCGTCGGCGTGCGTGTCAACGCCGTCGCCCCCGGAGGGATTCGAACGCCTCTCCTCGAGCGGGGCATCGAGCAGAGCCCTGACCCGGAGCAAGCGCTTCGTACCCTCGAGTCGTTTCCGCCACTCCGCAGGGTGGGGGAGCCGAGTGAGATTGCCGCGGTCGTCGCATTCCTCCTCTCCGACCAGGCCTCGTACGTCAGTGGTCAGTCGATCGCCGTCGACGGCGCCTGGACCGCGACCTGCGCGCCGTCGCCGCTCGACCCGGATCTCGCGGGCAGGTATCTCGTGTGACCGAGGTCGTCCCCGGCGTCCACCGGCTCGTCGCGCCCCTCGGTGACCGGTTCGTGTGCCTCTTCCTCGTCGTCGGCAGCGCTTCGGCAGCGGTCATCGACACCGGCGTCGCCGGGTCTCCGGATGCGGCCCTCACAGACGTGCTCGCCGCTCTCGAGGTTGACGTTGCGCACATCGTGGTCACGCACGCCGATGTCGACCACTCGGGCGGTCTGGCCGCCACACGCCGGCTTGCGCCGCAGGCGCTCGCCGTGTGTCATCCGCTCGACCGTCCGCTCGTGGACTCGGTCGACCGGCTGATCGACGACCGGTACCGCGAGTTCCGTCACACCCACGAGATCGAACCGGACACGGAGTTCTGCGACTGGGTGCGGGCCAATGATGACGGCGGCGCAGTCGCCGACGTCATCGAGCCTCCCGCGCACATCGACCTCGGTGACCGGCGCCTGGCCGTCCTCCATACGCCAGGGCACACGCAAGGCCACCTCACCGTCGTCGACGAGCTCACCCGCACGGCGATCGTGGCCGATGCGGTGATGGCGGGTGCCGTACCGGACGCGGCCGGGGACCCCGCGTTCGCACCGACCTATCGGTATCCGGCCGACTACCGGCAGAGCTGCGCGGTTCTCCGGAGGCTCAATCCCGAGCGGCTCCTCTGTTCGCATTACCCGGTCGTCGAAGGTCGCGCCGCGGTCGCCATGTTTCTCGACGAGAGCGAGTCGTTCGCCGCGCGCGTCGAGCAAGAGATCCTCGACGTCCTCGAGACCGCCGCCCGGCCGTTGCCGGCCGTCGACGTGATCAGCGCCGTCGCTCCGAGGGTTCGCACCTGGGACGCGAGCATGGACTCGACGCTTGCCCAACCGGTGGTCGGGCACCTCGAGGACCTCGTGTCGCGACGCCTGGCTCGAGTGCTGCCCGGCCGTCCCTCGACCTTCGTCGCCGCCGGAACAAGGTGAGCCTGGCACGAGCCTCGGAGGAACTGCTCGACGGCGGCGACCGTGCCGTCGTCCTCGCCGATGACCGTGTGCGCGTGACGCTGTTGCCCGGTCGGGGCGCGGACATCCACGCGGTCGAGGACCTCAGGACAGGCGTCGACGTGCTCTGGCACACGCCGTGGGGACTCCGCAGGCGTGGCGCCAACAGCCCTCGGCCGGGCTCGGCGGAGGCCTGGCTCGACACGTATGCCGGAGGCTGGCAGGTCCTGCTCCCCTCGGGTGGGGGCCCCTCGAGCCACCGTGGCGTTCACCACTCCTACCACGGCGAGGCGTGCTCGCTCCCGTGGGCTGCGACGATCGCCACGGCCGTCGGCGGCGGCGAGCACGTCGAGTTGCGAGTCCGCCTGGCTGATTCGCCGCTGCTCGTCGAGCGCGTCGTCTCGCTCGTGCCGGGTCGTGGAGAGGTCGTCGTGGCGGAGCGAGTGACGAACGAGAGCGACGGCCCGCTCGAGTACATGTGGGTGCACCACCCGGCCTTCGGCGCGCCACTCGTTGCTCCGGGTGCGCGGATCAGGACCTCGGCGTCGACGATCCTCGCGGACACGTCCCACGACGGGCCGGGCAACCCGCTCGAGCCCGGAACCAGCCATGGGTGGCCGATCGCGCGGACCCGGGACGGCGGCCGCTTGGACCTGTCGGTCATCCCGGCCGCTACGTGCGGCCGGCTCCTGCTCGGATATCTGAGCGGCTTCGACCAGGGGGCCGCGTCGATCGAGAACGAGGCTCTCGGTCTCGCCTGCACGCTGTCCTGGGATCTCGATGTGTTTCCGTACGCCTGGCTGTGGCAGGAGCTCGGCGCCACAGCAGGTACGCCGTGGCTCGGGCGCGCCTATACGATCGCGATCGAGCCGGCGACGAGCTTCCCGGCTACGGGGCTGGGCGGCGTCGTCGAGACCAGTGCCACGCACCGCACCCTCGCTGCCGGCGCCACCGCAGCGACGCGCGTCAGCCTTCGCCTCTCTGCCGTCGGCGACGGCTCCGCCTCGGCGCGCCCTGCAACTGCTGCGCCGCGCACTCGCGCATGATCGGCCGACGGCGAGGAAACGGTCGAGTGCCCCGGCAAGAATCGGAGGCGTCATGCCCTCGGCGCTCAGCGGAGGTCTCGGAAGAAGTCCCGATACTCGTGGATCAGGCGATCGGGCTGCTCCGCGGGAGCGAAGTGTCCCCCTTTCGGGAAGATCGTCCAACGTCGAAGATCCGTCTTCTCCTCGGCCCACGCCCGCGGAAGCATCAGCACCTCCTTCGGAGAGACTCCGAAGCCCGTGGGCACCGAGATGACCGGGGTGCGGTCGTGGAGGACGGGCCAGCCGCGCGTGAAGTGCTCGTGGTAGAGCCGGAGCGACGTTCCGATGGTGTTGGTCAGCCAGTAGATCGACGCCGTGGTGCAGAGGAAGTCGCGCCCGTAGAGACGGACGACGTCGCCGTCGCAGTCACTCCAGTCCCGCCGTCGCTCCCAGATCCACGCCGCCGTACCCACGGGCGAGTCGCAGAGGGCGTAGGCGAGCGTCTGCGGGTCGTGGATGTGCACCGTCGAATGGCTCATGATCGCGGGTCGCGCCTCGCGCGAGCGCTGCGCCATCCACGCCTCGTCCTCGGCGAACGCGTCCGCCGGAACGTCGCGCAGGTTGACGCCGGGGATCATCGGGAGCGTCAGGTACACGCCGCGCACGTGCTCGGAGTGCGCGTGCCCGAGCTCCGCCGTGACAATCGCGCCCCAGTCGCCCCCGGCCGCGGCGAAGCGCTCGTAGCCGAGCACGCCCATGAGCTGCACCCACAGCTCGGCGACGCGGCGCGCTCCGATGCCCGTCGTCCGCAGCGGAGCGGAGAACCCGTATCCCGGCAACGAGGGGACGACCACGTCGAACGCATCGGCCGGATCGCCGCCGTAGGCGCGCCGGATCTGCGAGCGGCGCGATCACGTCCTTCCAGTCCCAGAACGTCCAGGGCCACCCGTGGGTCAGGATCAGGGGCGTCGGTGACGGGCCGGTCCCGCGCACGTGGACGAAGTGAAGAGGCACCCCGTCGAGCTCGATCCGGAACTGCGGGAAGGCATTGATCGCGGCCTCCTGCGCGCGCCAGTCGAAATCCTCCGCCCAGTAGCGCACCATCTCCTCGAGCCAGCGGCGCTCGACGCCGTACTTCCACGTCTCGTTGCCGAAGTCGTCAGCCCAACGAGTCGTGCGCAACCGTCGCCGAAGGTCGTCGAGCTGCGACGCGGGAACATCGACGCGAAACGGCGCGGCGCGCATGGTCGATTCTTACCCCTGTTCACTGGCTCCTGGCGCCGCTGCGTCTGCGCTCGTAGCCTGCCTGGCCAGTGGCGAAGCATCGCATTCGCCGGAACCCACAGGAGGATCGATGGCCGAGCTGGAGCGGGAACTTCGAGAACTACTCGACAAGCAGGCGTTGACCGAGCTCGTCGTTCGCTACGCGCGAGGGGTCGACCGATGGGACAAGGAGATGGTGCTCGCCTGCTTTCACCCGGACGCGACGCTCCACTACAACACCTACGTGGGCGACGCCGTCACGTTCTACGACGCGCTGTGGGCGCCGACGGGAAGCAGCGCGAACGCCGGGACCGGCGTTCCGCGTGGTCAGCACGTCGTCACGAATGCGCTCTTCGAGGTCGACGGTGACGTCGCGTGGGGTGAGAGCTACCTCGAAGCCCGTCGCGCAGGCGTCGGAGGTCGGCGTGCCGGGGCCGAGTCCGAGCCCACCGGCGTCGGGTTCCCGATCGCGAGGATCGGTCGTTTCATCGACCGCTTCGAGCGTCGCGACGGGGAGTGGAGGATCGCCGATCGTCGCGTCGCGATGGAGTGGACGTCCGAGGAGATCGAAGACTCGCCGGACATGCCCGGCGGCTACAAGCTCGAGAACTTCGCGCCGACCCGCCACGATCGGAGCGACCCCTCGTACGAACGCGACCGGCCCTGAGCAGTCGGGAGCCGTGCGCGGCCGAGCTCCATGCGGCCGACGCCCGCGGCCGCCGTCACCGCCGGGAGAACGGGCCATTGAACTTGGAGGCGGAGTGCGGGAACATTGGTCGGTTCGGCACGTCAAAGGAGGCCCGCAGATGCCGACCTACATCGTCCTCATGAACTCGACAGAGCAGGGCGCGAAGACGGCAGACCAGACCGTGGCCCGCTACGACGCGGCAAAGGACGACCTCGCGCAGCGCGGGGTGACGATCAAGGACATCTACTGGACGATGGGTCCGTATGACATCGTCACGATCGTCGAGGCGGCTGACGACGAGACGGCCACCAAAGGGCTCATGCGGCTGACGTCGCAAGGGAATCTGAGGACCTGCAGCATGCGGGCGTTCAGCGCCGACGAGGCCCGAAGCCTAGTCGGGTGAGGCACAGGCGTCGGGGCTCGCCGCCGGGAAGAACGGGGCCACTGCACGACACGGCTCGAGTTGCTCGAAAAGACGGGCGCGTACGGCTGAACGAAACGCTGGGCATGGGACTCGCGTCCAGGCAGCGGTAACAGCGTCGCCGACGAACTGAGATAGCCGTTCCGCGAGGTCCGCGGCCGCCGGGTAGGCCGTTCTACGCAGCCTTTGCAGCAGCTGGTCGAAGCTCACGCATCAAGATGATCGCGGCGGGAGGGGAAATCAGTAGCTGCTTCTTCGTGGTGACGCCCACGACTTCCCAGCCGTCCGTGCCTAGCTCGTTGAGCCGCGCCTCGATGTCCCGGCCGGTATCGAGGACTTGTACTCGAAGCGTTTCATGGTCACACCTCCTGCCGTGATCCTTGCGTGGATGAGTCCGTACCGCGTCCGTGGGGTCGCGGATCCGTGGTCAGTGGTTCTTGGCAGCAAGTACCGCTCCGATCGGGAACAGGCGCCGGCTCGGGGCGTCAGGCGCCGGCCGCGATCTCGCTCGCCGCGGTGACCAGGTCGCCGTCGAGACGCCGCACACCGACCCGGGCGCAGAGGGTATCCGAGACACCGGGCCCCGCCAGGACGAAGGGTGTCGTCCTCGCGAGCCGGCGAAGCGCGGCCACATGCGCCTCGAGCAGGCCGGCGTCAAAGGCCGAGACGACGGCGAGGCTCGGCACCGTGGTCTTGGCGGTGCGCGCCACCGTCTCGATCGGCGTGTCGGCGCCGAGGTACAGGATGCGCCAGCCGTGCGACCGCAGGACGAGCCCGAACGCGAGCAGCTGATGTCGTGCTGCTCGCCGGGAGCGCATGCGAGGAGCGCGAGCGGCCCGCCTCCCCGGCCCCAGAGCCGCGCGAGCGCGAGTAGTCGCCCCCGGATGAGGTTGCTGACGAAGTGTTCCTGGCTGATGTCGAGCGAGCCCCGCTGCCAGTCGTCGCCGACCTGCTCGAGTGCCGGGAGGATCACGTCCCGAAGCACTGCCTCGACGCCGAACGAGGCGAAGCACTCGTCCAGCACGGCGTGTGCGCCCGCCTCGTCGAACTCCCGGGTCGCGACGACGAGGCGGGCCGCCGCGTCCTCCAACAGGCCCGAGGACGGGCGGGTCTCCTCGAGCGCGGTGCGTGCCGCCTCGGCCGCTGAGAGCCCCGCGTCGAGGGCGCGGCGCATCCGACTCACGCCCTCGGCGTCGTCTGCGGTGTAGAGCCGGAACCCGCCGCTCGATCGGAACGGCCGCAGCAGGCCGTAGCGGCGCTCCCAGGCCCGTAGCAGCTCCGGCTGACGCCGACGCGCCGGGAGAACTCCCCGATGCGAAGCGATCCGTGGGCGGCTGTCATCGCGAGAATATACATAACTTGGACAATAACTCGACAAGCGACAATCCTGAGCGGTACTCTCGTACAAGCTAAGTAGAAGGTTTGTACAAGGAGGCCAGGGCATGCACCAGAGAGCTCGATCGCTCGTCCTGACTCGACCCGAGACCGGGGCCCGGGCGCTGATCCTGCTCGGCGCCTTCGTCTCGTTCGTGCTCTCGGTGACGCTCTGGTTCGGAGGTAACGAAGAACAGGGCATCTTCGTAGGGCTCTGGGTGCCCTCGATCCTCTCCCTGGGCGCGCTCGTCCTGCAGCGAGGTGAGCGATGAGCCCCGCCGGGATCTTCGCCATGGGGGCGCTCGTCACGCTCATCTTCGGCTCAGGGCTGTTGCTCCTCGTGTACGGGGCAATCCTCGATGGTCGCGATGAGGCTCGGCGCAAGGCCGCGGAGGCAGGGCGAACGAGGGCCGCCACCGAGGCCGATCGTCCCGAGGAGACCCGGCCGACAGAACCTCGTCCACGGCCCGGGGGGCCGGGTAGCGGCCTCCAACGGGCTCATTCACGTCATCGACCGGTCGTTCCGGCAGCCGCCTGAATCAACCGAAAGGACATCGCAATGAAGCGCATCACCTCCATGCTCGCGCTGCTCGTCGTGGCCGTCGCGGCCTCGGCGTTCGGCGCATCCGCCTCGACCGCGGCGCGCGCAGAAGGCAACGACAAACATCGTCAACACGGCGGTCGCGGCGGGGCAGTTCACGACGCTCGCCTCGCTGCTCGGCAAGGCGGGCCTCGTGGAAACGCTCGCGGGCGCCGGCCCGTTCACGGTGTTCGCACCAACCGACGCGGCGTTCGCCAAGGTCCCGAAGGCGACGCTCGACGCGCTTGCGGCCGACCCCGCGAAGCTCAAGTCCGTCCTCCTGTACCACGTCGTCGCCGGCCGGGCGCCGGCGACGGACGTCGTCAAGCTCACCTCGGCCAAGACGCTCGAGGGCCGTTCGGTCGCGATCAAGGTCGTGGACGGATCCGTCTTCCTCGACGGCGCGAAGGTCACGACCCCGGACGTGACGACCTCGAACGGCGTCATCCACGTGATCGACTCCGTGCGCTCCCGAAGGAGGCTGTCGCGGCGAAGCCGAAGACCATCGTGCAGACGGCGACGGCAGCCGGCACCTTCAAGACGCTTACGTCGCTGCTCACGAAGGCCGGCCTCGCGAACGCTTCAGGGGAACGGGCCTTTCACGGTGTTCGCGCCGACCGACGCCGCCTTCGCCAAGGCGCCCAAGGCAACCCTGACGGCGCTCGGTAACGACAGGGACAAGTTGCGCGAGGTGCTGCTCTACCACGTCGTCAAGGGCAACGTGCCGGCGACCAGGGTCGTCAAGCTCAACACCGCGAAGACGCTCAACGGCCGGTCGGTCGGAATCCGCGTCACCGGCGGCAAGGTCTTCGTCGACGGTGCTCGCGCGACGACGACGGACGCGGAGGCCTCGAACGGCCTCATCCACGTCGTCAACAGAGTGCTGATCCCCTAAGGAGGCACTCCCGCCGCCCGGCGCCGGCTCACGGCGCCGGGCGGCAGCAGGAGATCCACGATGGCGACGATCCTGGAGCGAGGTGCGAGCAGATCCGGTGAGTGGCGCGAGCTGTTCCACGGCTCGGTGCTCGAGGCGATCACCGCGGCTCTCGCTCTCCGGCGCGACGGTCTCGGCGACGCGCGCCTGCGTCGACCGGCGGCGGCCATGCGGCACGCCGACCCGACGTCGAAGCTCCTCGTCCTCCATGCTCTGGCGCGCGGCACGGACGGCGGCGCGCGCCGGATGCTTCTCGATGCGCTCCTGGGCTCCGATCCCGGGCGCCGGGCGCATGCGGCCTGGGCGCTCGGTGAGCGCCCGTACGACCCACACGCCGCTGCGAGGCTGACCAGCCTGGCGGCGGGCGGCGGCTTCGCGTCGATGGTGGCCCGGCTCACCCTCGAGCGCTGGCAGCGGCCGGCGCGTCGTTCGCTCTCGACCGTTCTTCCGCGGCGTCGTCTGCCCGGCCTTCGGATCGCACAGGTCAGCCTGCAGGGGCGCCTGGACGCCGAGTTGCGCGGCGCCGGTGCCGGAGACGGCGGCGGCCTGGCGACGCTGCTCCTGAGCCTCACCGAGGCGCTCGACGCCCACGCCGCCGTCTCCGAGGTGGTGACCTTCACTCGCGCGTTCGAGGATCCGTCGCTCCCCGGCGTCTACTCTCGAGCTCAGGAGCCGGTCGGGCAGGGCTCGCGCATCGAACGCGCCACGGTTTGGTCCCCGCGGCTATCTCGCCACGGCCGAGCAGTGGGCCTACAGGGAGGACATCGAGGCCGCGCTCATGCGCTCGATCGCCCGCCACGGGCCGTTCGACGTCGCTCACCTCCGCTTCGCCGACGTCGGCACGTTCGCCGCGGCGCGGGTCTTCCGCAGGCTCGGCGTGCCGGTCGTGTTC
>CAVVIL010000022.1:0-185552 GCA_963748255.1 uncultured Actinomycetes bacterium
GGCTCGACCTACCTCTCGCACAGCTCACGCGGAAGTGGCTGCTCCGTGGCGTCCTCGGCCGCGACACCCGCAAAGCGGCAGAGAAGGCACTGGACGCAGCGGAACGGCTCGACCTGGAGCGCGTGCTCGAGACGCGGCCCCCCGCTGGAGTGGGTCGTTCGTGACGCACCTCCGGCCGGCGATCAGCTCTACCAGGCCGAATGGTGTCCGCACTCGCACCGCGTCCGCCAACGGCTGACGGAACTCGGCCTTGACTTCGTCGCCCGCCAGGTCCCCCCAGACCCCGCGGAGCGTGCCGACCTCGAGCGCGCGACCGGCCAGCGAAGCATCCCGACGTTGATTCTCGATGAGGGCACCGTTCTCGACGGCGACGAGGAGATCCTCGCTGCCCTCGATCAGCGTTTCGCGAGCCCGCGGAGGCCGCGCGCCATCGCGAGAAGGCAGTCGAGGAATGGCCCGAGTGGCTACGGCTCGCACCGCAGCGGTAGCCGTCCGCCACTTTCTGCAGTGATTCGCGCCGGGCGCGCAGGCGTCGCTCGCTGATGCGCGTTCGAACGGTCGGGCCGGCACACGGGTCTGGGGCCACGGCTGCCGTCGGCTTGGCGAAGCAGGCGACGGGAATCCTCCGCTCCACCCGAGCAGAGGGGGAGTGTCAGGCCCGTGTTTCCCCTTGTCCCGGCCGAGGAGGGCATGCGACCGATGGCCGAGCGGGAACGGCTGTTGTGGCGGCTGGTTCGCCACCCACCGTCACTGACGATCTGATTCGCTACCCGACCGTGCGGGTACGCGGAAGTGGACACTTGGTGAGACGAGGGGGGGTGGGGTTATGGGCGCGTCGTACAGGGACCAGCCGCGACGTATGGGCGATGTCCTGATCGCCGGGCTTCCGGTTCGGGGTGAGGATGCGCTGGTGCTAGTTCGACAACTTGACCGGGCGGGCGCCCTCGAGGCGGCGCAGCGAGTCTCCAACGCCCTAACGAGAGGTGAGCACGACGTGGCGCTTGGCCTGGACGACCGGGACGCGGCGTTGCGCGTCCTGGCGGAGTGCCCCGACGGCCTGCTCGAGTTGCGTGCCACGCTGCTCCAGCAGCTGGTGTGGCGACAACAAGAAGGGCTCTGGAGCCACCTCACAGGGAGAGCGGCTCTGTACCCGTGTCTTGGCCGCTCCGCGGGTGCCGAGGGACAGGCGGCGAAAACTGTGTTCGCCGGTCGCTGGTCACGCAACAGTCCGCGGCTCGCCGATTGCTCGCGCTTGCGTCAGTTCTTGGTGGTCGGTGAGATCGAGCCGAGTGGCGTGAGCGAGATGAGTTCGTGTCCGATTGCCCAGAGGTCGGTTCCTTCTGCGTGGCGTGTCAGGGGTTCGACGGTGAACCAGAAGTGTTCTCGGCCCATGGGGTCTTTGCCGGGGACGACCTTGCCGTCGTATTGGTCGACTGCCTGGGCTGTCCAGCGGATGCCTTTCGGCTCTCGGGGGAAGTTGACGTTGATGAGTCTGGGGCAGCGCTCATCGAGGAGCATCTCGAGCACCTTGTCGATCCAGGGGTTGAGCGGTTCGAAGTCGGGTTCTTCCTCGAGGCGGGCGCGCTAAGCGCGATCCCGCGGGTGCCGAGCAGCGTTGCTTGCTTTGCGGCCGCGAGCGTGCCGGAGTGCCAAGTCGCGTTGCCGAGGTTGGAGCCGAGGTTGACGCCGGAGAGGACGACGTCCACGTCCTGCCACTGGAAGATCCCGAGCGCGACGCAGTCCGCCGGGGTGCCGTTGACCCGATACGCGTCGACTCCCTCGAAGATCCGCGTCGGACGCGATCGGACGGGCCGGCTCGCGGTGATCGCGTGACCAGCCGAGGACTGCTCGACGTCCGGTGCGACGACACGAATCTCACCAAAACGACGTGCGACTTGGGTTAGGGCTGCGATCCCGGGGCTATAGATGCCGTCATCGTTGACGATCAAGATCCGCACGGTCGGTGCTCCTTCCCGTCGCTCCTGGAGGTGTTCCCTGTTCGTCGTGCTCTTCACAACTCGAGGCAGGCGACGAGGATCACTCCGCGGAGGCGATCACCTCGTTGATCGCAAACGCCGGTCATGAGGTCGCCTATCACTCGGTCGACGGCCCGAGTTGGGAGCGGGCGCTGGACGAGGACCCTGATCTCGTCGCGATAGCCGGGGGCGACGGCACTGTCGGCGCGGTGCTGACAGAGATGGCCAACCGCGAGCAGGCATTGGTCACGGTGCTCCC
Source organism: uncultured Actinomycetes bacterium (assembly GCA_963748255.1). Taxonomy (GTDB): domain Bacteria; phylum Actinomycetota; class Thermoleophilia; order Gaiellales; family Gaiellaceae; genus Gaiella. The sequence continues at coordinate 2,236 of CAVVIL010000022.1, forward strand.
GCTGGGCTCGGCCAACAACATCGCGCGCGCCCTGGGCTTTCCGGATCGACCGACCGAGAAGCTCGTCGCCGGCTGGGCGACGGCGACGCGACGCCGCTTCCGGCTCGGTGACCTACAGGCCCCAATCGCCACGAAGCCTTCGTGGAGACAGTCGGCGGCGGCTTGTTCGCCGCAGCGATCAAGGAAGCCGAGCGCGTGCAAGATGACGACGACGACAAGGTCGACCTCGGCCTCCGCCTGCTTCGCCGGCTAGTCGACGAGTTGCCGACACAGCCGTGGCAGCTGAGGCTCGACGGCGTCGAACACCACGGCAGCTATCTCGCCGTCGAGGCGATGGTGATCGGTCAGACCGGACCACGCGTTCCACTGGCGCCAGCGGCACGTCCCGACGACCGGCGCATCGACGTCGTCTTGATCCGAGACGAAGATCGAGACCCTTTTGCGTGAGTACTTCGAGGCACGACTCTCGGCCGGATCCCAGCCTTCACCGCAGTTCGAAGTGCATCGATGCCATCGGGCCGAACTCGAGCCGCTCACACCCGGTTGCATGCGTGTCGACGACGAACTTTGGGATGTGTCGAGCTGGATCGGCGCCGGCCATGCTGTCGCGACCGTCGCTCCCGTGACGATCGAGATCCTCGCACCGCGATAAGCACTTCCTGCGCGGTGGCCCGCCCTGCGCCCCGTCGGCCGTAGTGGCGCTGACGCGAGGATCTGTCAGCGAAGGGATTCGGGCACCTCCTCCCGAGTGTCCGATCGAGTACCTTGACCTCCGCGCCGTCCTGCTCAACGAGGCCGTACGGCTCCACAACGGCCTCACTGAGAGGTACGCCGCGGCCTCGCGCGGGGCCGCCGAGGCGGAGACCCGGACGCCACAAGCCATGTGCTCCGGGAAGGGAGAGCAAGCCGGAGCGCCGCAGCCGCAGTACCGAGTCTCCGCCCGTTCATGATTGGCGAACTTCGCGGTGAACAAACATGCGCACTTCGCTCCGGCGCGAAGGTTCGGGCCGGATTTGACGGGGGTTGACTGCGATCAGGTGCCCTGATTTTCGTCTGCCCCGTTCCCCTTCTCATCCTCCTCGGGATCAGGGGCGGCGTACTGGTCGTCCTGATCGTCTCGTCGCCCGGCTGGATGGTGTCTTCCTCGGGAGTGCGAGCTTCAGACATAGCGTCTTCCTTGCCCTGGCAACGCCGCAGCCAAACGATCCCACGCGGCCCCGTCGCTTGGCAGCGGCTTCTAGCGTTTCACCGACCCCACCGCGGGTACGTGAGAGGCCACTCGGCTCCGTCCCCCTGCGGAACCCCAACGCTCCTCCTCACCCCTCCGTCTGGCCACCGGGGGTGAGGTCGGGGACGGAGCCGTGCCCCGGCGTTTGCAAACTGATCGGGTGGGAAATCTCCCGATCGGCTCCGAGCTCCGGTGAAGCCCGACCGTCGAAGAAGACCGAGGGGGATTCGGCTTCTACTGGCGGCAGACGGCGAAGCTCCCGGAGCTCGCGAGCCACTTCTGGCGGAGCCGGCGATTTCGGGAAGGGGGAAACGTGGCAGACGGATTCGTGCACACCGTCCACCGAGACGGTCGGTGGCGAAACTTCATCGAGGGCGAGCAGGATTGGTTGCGGGGTGCCTTTCGCAGCAAGGAAACCGCTGTTGTCGCAGGGTGCCGTCGAAGCCCGCCACCGACGGACTCGACACGTGATTCACGACGAAGACAACAGGGTCATCGAACTGAGCTCGTACAGCGACAACCGCGGCACTCGGGCGGCCTGAGCCAAAGCGGCAAAGCACCGAACCCACCGGCCTCTGGACACAAGCGTGGCGGGAAGGGGAACAGCGGAGCGACGAACTGCGGCAAGCCCCGCCCGTCATGATGGCACTTCGCGCCCACCGTCGGCGCGAAAGGCGATGTAGCCGGGAAGCGACCCGTGAACGCCGAGCCCAGGCGAGAGGGCTCTCGGGCTCTGGTGCGAATCGCCTCCCGGCCCGCGAGCCTTACCCGCTGCGTACGAATCGCACTCCGCTCCAGGGACGGGTTTGGCAAATCGTCTCCGGGGAACACCTTCGGTCGCCTCGCGAGCTTTGGTGACGCCACATCGCATGAGGACGCCGAGGGGGTTCGGTTCGGCGGGGAGCTAGCGATTGAGGCTCCCAGAGCTCGCGAGCATCCGAACATCAGGGAGACGAGGGGGCAACAGTGAGGAGACTTCGGCGGAGCAAGAAGTCGCTGAGCATCAAGACGCATCGACGGGCGGGTCGCGGCGGCGACATGCCCGTCAAGCCCGTTCGGTTGCGCGATGTAGACGGCGACCGTCGAAGCGCCGCGACCGAGAACACTCGCCGCGCAGCTGAAGACGAGAAGAGAGGCGCTTTACCACGCCGAGATGGCCGACTGCCTCTCCGCGGTCGGTGACAACCAACGCGCCCGTAGCGAGCGGAGCCGGGCGACCATCTTCAGAAGGGCCGCACAATCAAGCGTGACCTCGCGACGAAGTACGACCCGCGGCCCGATGCGACCTTTGAGGAGCACCCACGATGAGAGGGGCCGAGGTCATGCTGATGGTTGCCACCGCCCTCGTCGTCGCCGCGGTTGTGGGCGTGTTCGCCGGCCCGCTGATCGGCTAATCCGATGCCGCCGCCGGCTAGACGGGAGGAGCCCGGTGAGGCTCGCTGGCATTGATGTCGGGCTGCTCGCGATGGAAGAGCTGTCGCTGCGTCTTGAAGCAGCAGGCAATCCCGGCCTCTCAGCCGGCTTGCGCCAAGCCGTTGCCGAAGGACAGGTCGCGCTCGCCCTTACTGCCGAGCAGCGCCAATCGATCCTGGAGGCGCTTCAGAACTGTCCCGCAGGCCTCCTCCGGCTGAGAGACGAGCTTCGCGCGCAGTCCGGGCAAACGATGGCCGAGTACGCGCCTAATCGTCGGAGGCATCGCGCTCGCAGTCATCCTTGCCATTGTCTTCCTCGGGGGTCGGATCGGTGACCTGTTCGGAGGCACCGGCAGCTCCATTCAACCCCGTCCCGCTCCGTTTACTCCCCCGTATCCGAGCGAGGTGTCATTTCCCGCGACCATCGACGACTGCCAGAACGGCGGCTGGCGCGACTATCCCCAGTTCACGAGCGAAGCCGCGTGCACCGCCTACGTCGAAGACGTGACGCCATGAACGTTACGTCAGGCCCCGATGAGCACCTCGCGGTTGCGTAAGCGGCGACGGAATCCTCAGGTCTGATCCGGCGAGCCATAGATGAGGATCGCTGTTCTCAGCCCTGTCTGGTTCCCGGTACCCCCGAACGGCTACGGGGGGATCGAGTGGATCGTCTCTCTCCTCGCGGATGGGTTGGTGGAGGAAGGGACACGAGGTGACGCTCTTCGCGTCCGGTGACTCGACGACCAAGGCGCGTTTGGAGGCGGTGTTTGATGTCGCTCCGAGCGAGTGGATCGGCCATACCTTCTGGGAGCTGCGGCACGCCGTTTCCTGTCTTTCGCGCGCTGCCGGGTACGACGTGATCTCGGATCACACGGGCTTGCTCGGGCTTGCGCTCGGTTCGATGGGCGAGACGCCGTTCGTCCACACGGTGCATGGGCCCTTGTCGGGCGAGCCGGGGAGCCTCTCTACGAGCAGGTGGTCGCGATGGCACCGCATGCTGCGCTCGTCTCGGTCTCTGACGCTCAGCGCCGGCCGAAGCCGCACTTGCCTTGGGTTGCGACCTGCCCGAATGCCCTCGATCTGGCGCTCTACCCGTTCAGCCCGGAGCGAGGCGACTACCTGCTCTTTCTGGGGCGCATGACAGAAGAGAAGGGTGCCCACCATGCCGTCGCGGTGGCGCTTGAGACGGGCCTGCCCCTGAAGCTGGCGGGGAAGTGCCGCGAGCCGCTGGAACAGCAGTACTTCGACAGGTTCGTGAAGCCACACCTCTCCGCGCAGATCGAGTATCTGGGCGAGGTGACCCACGAGGAGAAGGTGAAGTTGCTGCAGGATGCGCGGGCAACGCTGTTTCCGATCGAATGGGATGAGCCGTTTGGGCTCGTGATGATCGAGTCGATGGCCTGCGGCACCCCCGTCATCGCCACGCGGTTCGGGGCGGTGCCCGAGGTGATCGAGGACGGGGTCAACGGCGTCATCGTCGAGACCTGGAGCGAGATGGCCGGCGGCGCTCGAGCGGGCGGACGCGGTTGGATCCCGCCGAGCAGCGACGCACGGTCGAAGAACGCTTCTCCCCACAACGAATGGTTCACGACTACCTAGCTGCGTACCAGACGACAATCGACCGCTGAGTTCGTTGGCCGGCTTACACGTCCCGACACGGTCTCCCACAGTGCGGCTCTAACAGACAGGCGACGGGAGGCGTCAAGCCTCCCGTCGCCTGCGAAACTCTCTAGCGCTGGCGCTACTAGCGGTCGTCCCAGTCGCGGAAGCCTGCGCCGCCCGGCCCGTAGTAGGAGCCGAGGCGATCGCGATACGGCCGGTCCCTGAGCAGGGAGTCATCGAACTCCGGCGCGTTCTTGATCTCGTCCTTGGTGCGGTTGACGAAGACCTTCTCGTCGTCATGGTCGACGCTCTGGATGACTCCGGCCGGGAGCATCACCTTCTTGCCGAAGATCCAGGGGCCGGTATCGACGACGAGAGAGGACGAGTCGGTGTCGTAGGTCGCCTCGTCGACCTTGCCGATCGAGCCGTCCCGCGCCTCAACGTCGTATCCCACCACATTGCGCGTGGATACGCCAAGATCCACCCCTTCGCGATAGGTCCAGATATCAAGAGTCGTATGGGCCATATGTGGACTCCTTTCATCGCTTCCTCGTTTGCCTACCACGGTTGCCAACCGACAAACTCTTCGGTAAGAGCTCCTCAGCGCGGCGTCGACATCCTCATCACCCTGAGCGGCCACTTCCTGACCTGACGGCCGATTTCCGGCCCGACCGCTCGGGTGCGTGGGTACGCGGCATCGGTGCGGCCTTGACGGGCGGCGGGCGGCACCCGCCGAGCGTGGTCAGATGGCGTCAGGCCGCGGGAACCAATGGCTACCGTCGTGCCGCGGCTCCCCGCGCTAGCTCTGGCCTGGGTGCGGCCCCAAGCTCTGACGCACCACCGAGCGCGCACGCACGCCGTCATACGCTCGATGTCCCCCGAAGGATAGGTGCGGAACTTGGGGCCGCACCAACAGATTGCCCCAGTGTTCACATCCCAAAACCGCCGCGGTCACTCCCAACGGGGCATGTCGTGGCTCCCGGTGGAGGGGCCGGCCAGGTTTACAAGGAGGGATGCGGCCCGAGTTTGACTCGGGCCGCATCCGCGTGGTTCAGCGGCCTCGACGCTCGAGCGCCGCCTTCAACTGCCCCTTGTTCATTTTCGAGCGACCCTTGACGTTGAGGCGCTTCGCCTCGCGATAGAGCTGCTCCTTAGTCCGCTCCTGACCCTGGGGCATAGACACCTCCTTCGGTTCGTCCTGTGGCCCGATACCCAAGCGGTGTACGGATAAACAGGCAGACGACCGAGCAGGAGACGGGCCACGCCCTCCTCGGAGACTGGCCGCGCTGCTAGCCGTCAAGCGCCTGACACCCGCCAGTCGCAATGACCGGGTAGGCGGAAGGCTCGGCCCGGCGACTCCGCAGCCCGGCGACTCCGCAGGCCTGCCCCAAGTGCGTTGACCTAACGCAAGCGGGCGCTGAGGCCCGTCTTGCTCGGAGCCCTGGTTGGCATTCCGAGGGTTCAACGTTTGATTTATCAGAGTTGGCGGCGAAGGATGCTGCGCGGCGATGGACCTGCGACCTTGTGGGACTGGCACGGCTGGGAGTGGCCCGGTTGGTACGCCCTCGTCGCTGCCGGCACACTCCTGTTCGCCGTGATGACCTTGGTGCTGGCACTGACCGCCCGTTCGCTGGCTAGGCAGACCATGTCTGCCACGACGGAGACGCGCGGCCTCGCCCGCGACCGCCCGCGCGGTGGACGCAGCGCAACGAGCCCACGAGACGTCGATCACGCCCCTTCTGGTTGGCGAGGGATTCAACGTGGGAGGGAGACCAGGCGGAGTCGTCATTCGCCTTCGCAACATTGGGCCGGGACCGGCGGTAGTCACGCACCCCAGTCCTCAAATGCGAACGGACACAGTCGATCATTGGCGTGACGGCGAAGCATCCGATCTCGTTGTCGCCTCAGGCGGCCTGGTCGCGCTCACCTTCGAAAGCGAAGCCGGTTCCGAGATCATCGTCCAAGTGGCATACACAGACGTCGCGGGCGGCCAGATCCGCCGGACGCGCCTGTTGTTGCTGCCCAACCTGGCTGGGTGGGCGATCAAGGGCTTCGCGCTCTACCTGGAGCGTGAACCCACTCGGCCCAGCTTGATCAGCGGCTCGTGGAGAGCGAGTGATCACGAGCCAGCGTGACTAAGCCGTCCGAATGGTCTAACGGCTGCCCCGTCTGTCGAGCTTGATGTATTCATGGCCTGAAGTCGACGACGTCTCGATCAAGGACGACCGTCTCGCGGCGATGCGCGCCGACCCGGCGTCAAGGAGGGTGGAGTCGCCTGGGAAAGGCCAAGGACAAGACGACGATCTCGGCGACGAGATCGACGCAATACGAGATCGACGCAATAAAGGACAAGCGCGACGGACGACGACAAGTCCGTAAGACAACGCTCACCCGGCCGGCACGGCGACGGGAGGCGTCAACCTCGCCTCGCTTACCCGCGAACCTCCGGGCGAGAGCTACAGCGGTCGTCCCAGGCGCGGAAGGCGCCCTCTACGCGGGCCGCTGCGGGCTTGGCTTCGCGCGGTTGAGTAAACGATGCTCGGGGTTGGCTCGGAAGGTACGGCATGGCCGAGGGCGTGTACGCCCCGCCTTCGACGAAGAGGTGTACCCCACACCTTCGGCGACTAGAGGGGACTCGTATTCGCTTTCTTGCTGGTCACTTATGTGCTGCTGACGCTTGTTCTCACGGCCATCGCGGCGTCGACGCTGGCTTGGATGCTGTACGCGTGGCGTTCGCCAGATCAGTTGGCCGAGACAACATTTCCCGCGGCCACCACGAGCGTCTCGTTTTCGTTGATCGTGCCAGCGCGTCACGAGGAGACCGTTCTCGAGTCGACACTTAGAGCAGCTAGCGACGCTCGATCACCCCTCGTATGAGGTGCTGGTGGTTGTCGGCGAGGACGATGAGAAGACGGCCGCTGTGGCGCGCCGTGCCGAGGACTGGTATTCGGACCTAGTCCGGGTGGTCGTCGACGACGGGTACCCGAAGAACAAGCCGCGAGCGCTAAACCGCGCGCTCCCCTACTGCCGTGGCGAGGTCGTGGGCATCTTCGACACCGAGGACAGTGTCCATCCCGAGTTATTGCGGCGCGTGGACGCACTCTTCAAAGAGACGAATGCGGCGATCGTCCAAGGCGGCGTGCAGCTCGTGGACTACTGGTCGAGCTGGTACGCGGTTCGCAACTGCCTTGAGTACTACTTCTGGTTCCGCTCCGGCTGCACTTCCATGCGGACGCCCGATTTATTCCGCTTGGCGGTAACACTGTCTTCGTCCGGGCGGAGCTGCTCGTCAGCTGGCAGCGGGACCCCGACTGCTTGGCTGAGGACTGTGATTTGGGTGTTCGCCTCAGCGCTGGGGGCGCGCGTGTCGCGGTGGCGTATGAGGCGAGGCTTGCCACTCGCGAGGAGACCCACGGACGCTGTGGGTGCGTTCTTTCGGCAGCGCACTCGCTGGAATCAGGGCTTCCTCCAGGTGTATCGCAAGGGGGATTGGCGTCGGTTGCCAGACCTCCGTCAGCGTCTGCTCGCGCGCTATACGCTTCGCGATGCCTTTCCTGCAGGCGTTTACAGGTGTGTTGATTCCTCTGAGCGTCGTCGAGCATGGTGGTGCTCGAGGTTCGGGTCGGCCTGGCGCTCCTTCTCGTTCGTGCCGCTCGTCGTCACTTTTGTGACGCTGGCGGTAAAGCTGGTTGTTCTCCTGCTGCGACCTCCGCCGATCGTTTGGCGGGCCCGCTCGCAAACGCAACGTCCGGCTCCTTCTTGGCGCTCCGCTCTACCAGATCATCCTCGCTGGGGCTGCCGTCCGAGCGGTCTGGCGCGAGTTGCTCGGCCGCCGGAACTGGGAAAAGACTGCCCATGCGGGTTCACATCTCGAGCCCTCGCTCCAGCGGGTGGGCGGACGATGAGAATCGGGCGCTATACGGCGGTGTCGGTCATTTCGATCCTGACGACGCAGGTCCTGTTGCAGATTTTCGCGCGCTCGGGGATGGGCGCCGAGCGTGCCAACGCGCTCGCAGTCGTTCTTGCGGCGATTCCCGCGTTCGAGCTCAACCGCTCATGGACATGGCGCGACCGGCGCGGCGAGACATCTATTCGCCGGCAGGTAGTAGGACCTTCTGGGCGACTGTTCTCGTGGGGCTGGTGGCGTCGACCTTGGTTGTCGCCGCAACCGCACGCTCAACCAATGATGCGTTTGCGATCGGCCTCGCGAGCTTTGCCACGTTCGGAGCACTCTGGGTGGGGCGGTTCTACGTGCTCGACCGGATCGCGTTCAGCAATGCGGAAGCCGTCGGTTGGACGAGGCGCTGGATCGACGCGCGTCGCGCGGGCCTTGTCGTGCTTGGGCCGGTGCTCCTCCTCGTCGGCGTCGTTCACGCCTGGGGGATGCACAGCTATCCGGCGCGATTCGACGACGAAGGGACGTATGTCTCGCAGGCATGGGCCCTGATGAATGACGGTGCGCTCTCCCACTACACGTACTGGTATGACCACCCGCCGGTCGGCTGGATCCAGTTGGTGCCGTGGCTCTGGCTGAGCGACGGTCTGGATCCGGGCCCCAAGCGCCATCGGCGCGGGACGCGAGGTGATGCTCGCCGTCCAGCTAAGCAGTGCAGCGTTGCTGTATTTGTGGGCGCGGCGGCTGGGTGTCCGCAGAGGGTTCGCCTGCGGAGCGGTGCTCCTCTTGCCCCTTCGCCGCTCGCGCTCTATTGGCATCGCCAGGTGTTGCTCGACAATCTCGCAGTCATGTGGGTGCTGGCAGCGCTGACGCTCAGCGTCTCCCCCGCGGGCGGCTCGCGGCCCATGCCGGCGCGGGCTTGTGCTTCGCCATGGCCGTGCTCACCAAGGAGACGGCGGTGCTGCTTCTGCCTGCAATCGCGTATCAGCTTGGCAGGGTGCAGACCCCAGGATGAGGCGGTATAGCCTCGCGGTCGCGGGGAGCTTGTTTGTCGCGGTCGTTGCCTTCTATCCGCTGTTCGCCCTGCTGCGTGGTGAACTCTGGCCGGGAAAGGGGCACGTCAGTCTCTGGGAGGGAGTGATGTTCCGTTTCTCCCGCGAGGGCTCGGGCAGCGTCTTCTCCCATGCCAGCAACGCGCACAACATCGTGGTGGGCTGGCTACGAGCCGATCCGTGGCTTCTCGGCGCCGGGAGCCTGCTCGCGCCGGCGGCGTTGCTCGTCCGTCGCCTGCGACCGGCAGCGGTGGCCATGCTGTTGTCGATCGCGGTCGTCGCCCGGCCGGGCGGCTACTTGCCGGTGCCGTATCTCATCGTTCTGCTGCCCCTCGCCGCGCTCCTCACAGCCGGAGTCGCTGACAGCCTCTGGACGCTAGCCGAGCGTCGCGGCGCATCGTTGCCAGTACGGCTCGCCTGGATCGCCGGGGTACGTGTGCCGGCGGCGGCGATGGCCGCGGCGATGATCGCGGTTGCACTGACGCGGGTCGGCCCAGCGTGGGCGTCTGACCTCGAGCGCCAGCTCGGCTCATCAGTCAACGGTCCCTCGAGGGCAGCCGAGCGGTGGATGAACGCGCACGTACGTAGTAAGGCGACGATTCTCGTCGACAACACGCTGTGGCTTGACCTCGTCCGCAGCGGCTTCCAACGCGAGAACGTCATCTGGTACTACAAGCTCGACCTCGATCCCGGAGTCGGCGACGAGTTCCGGGTGGCTGGCGCGACTTCGACTACGTCCTCTCAAGCGAGGGGCTACGTGCAACCGACTACCTCGTCCCGTCCGTCAAGGCGTCGCTCGCGCACTCACGCATCGTCGCTGTTTTCGGCGAGGAACGACGAGATGAAATCCGACGAATCGAGGGGGACACCAATGGAGCTGACAGTGATCGTGCCAACCAGAAACGAGAGCGCGACGATCGAGGAGCTGGTCGAGCGCCTCGATGAGTCGCTCACGCCACTGAGCTCGACTACGAGGTGCTCGTCGTCGATGACTCCGACGATGACACGCCCGCACGCGTCAGTCGCTCCGCCGATGCCGGCGCACCAGTGCGTCTCTGCCAGTCGCCCCCAGATGAGCGGAAAGGAGGGTTGGCGGGGGCGGTTCAGCGAGGCATCGAGCTTGCCCCCGACTCGTCCGCTATCGCCGTGATGGACGGTGACCTGCAACATCCGCCCGAGCTGCTCCTAAGCCGCGGCGATCCGGGCAGATGCCGACATCGCGGTCGCGAGCCGCTACGTGGAGGGCGGTGGCGAGGTAGCAGGGCTCGACGGGCGTGGTCGGCGATGGACATCCGTGGCGGCACGCAATGCCGCTCGGCTATTGCTCGACCGGGCGAGGCACATCGAGGATCCGATGTCGGGATTCTTCGCCATTCGTCGCGAGGTAGTCGATTCGGCGCCGCTCCGCGCGAGTGGTTTCAAGATTCTGCTCGAGATTCTTGTTCTGGGCCGTTGGTCGCGAATCGCGGAGGTGCCACTCTGCATGGACTCGCGTACCGCTGGTGCGTCCAAGGCGAGCGCGAAGGAGGGCGTCGCGTCAGTAGGCTACCGCTTGCTGCGCGTCTCCCGGTCCACGAGATCGCGCACGTCAGCTGCTGCGCGCTCTTCCGTGTAGGTGCGCTCGTACCGTCCCGTGTGATCGGTGTCCCAGTAGTGATGGGCCTCATACCGAATCCGTCCGAGCGGATCAGAGACCCAGGCTCTGGGGTGACGGGCGCTCCAATCATGGACGCTCGACCACGGTAACCCGCAACGAACACGATCCGACGGTCGCCCGCGCCCCGGATCGAACTCACCGCGGCCTGGAGGGAGCAGGCCGATTGCGCTCAGCACTTTCGCCGTTGTCAGCTTGCACGTGGGCAGGCTCGTTCATGAGCCCGTCCCCCACTATCCCGGGGATCTCGACGAAAGCCAGCGCCAACCTTCGCCAAGTGTCCCCGAACGCAGCCGCATCGACCTCTGCTCCTAGCCGCGCGGGTTCCGCGCAACGTGATGTACTCGCCAAAGTTGTGGAGGTCGAGCACCACGGATAGACCCGCGGCGGAGCGTACCCGACGGTAAGACGCAGCCGCGCCAGCTCAGCCGCGTCCAAAGCACCCCCGAGCCGGCGGCCGAATCCCGCTCCACCGAAACGGCAGCCTCACGAGCTTTACACCGCGCGCCGCCAGATAGGTGAACGTCTCCGCAGGGTCGTAGCGATACGCCGTTCCGTGCTTACCGGGGCTCTCGTTCGAAAAACCCGGCGCCTCCGTCCCAAACTCACCGCCCGCAACCGCGAGACCACGCAGCCCCTGAGCGCGACATATGGCGCTCCACAATCTCCGCCTGCGAACTCGTCGCTAGCCCTGCGGGGACCGAGTTCATAAACGGCGAGCGGATAGGTCACGTCGAACCAGCCTCCGACCGCCCATGCCGTCACCCACAGTGGTCTGCGTCGGCCGCCTCATACCACGCATCAGCAAGCGCGTTCCATGCCTCCACTTCCCCTTCCGGGCGGTCCAGGCCAGCCCACCTCCCCGACATACCCACGTGCATGATTGCGTGCGAGCCACCGAGTGAATGTTTCGAGGTCCCCCAGACGAGTCGCGAAACGAGTCGGCGCGCGCCCTCGACGGTCCCTCATCACCCTGCTCGACCAGCAGCGCAGCCGCCGCAACACCGGATAGAACTGCAGCGCCGACGCAGACTGCTCCGACCACCCGCCATCGCAGCCTCGAAACGAGCCCTCCCCTTCCCCTATGGGACACGTACTTCCTCTCTTAAGCGACACGCACGCCACAACTGGGGGCTGAACAGGTCAATCACGACCATCATGCTGCCTGGTTGTCTCCGGCGGCGATATCAGGCAAGTCAGCGATAGACGCAAACTGCGGCGCTCTCGGCGGCGCGACGCGGCACTCCTCCTCAGCTCCCCTGCGTGCGGCGAGGAAAGCGGAGTCGGGCCGGTCAGCAGACGAGGGGGAGCGGCATGGTGCTGGATCGTGTCTCGCTTGATGATCGCGTTGTCCGTGATCTCATCCCGTTCCTGGACAGGCAGCTCGGGCGAAAGCTTGAGGTGGGCGCTTTTCCTCTCCGCCAAGATTGTCGCCCTGACGAGCGGGAGAGATTGGCTGTCTTGCGCAGCTCTGGATCGAGCGCCTATCTGGTTCGACGAAGTTCGAGAACTCATCTCTGCCGGCGAGAGGTGGGCCGGATCCGCGCAACGCTCGCGTAGCCGCTGAGCATGGCATTGGGGTGAGCCCCGCTGCACGGGGGAGAGAAACGCTGAGGGCACGTCGTCACCGCAACGCGCTGACTGAACCGACAGCGCCTGATAAGGACGGCTAGGTCGTATCCAGCGGCTTCCAGTCGCCGTTGCCCATGTAGATCTCGGGGTTGCGGCCGCCGTCGTAATTGATCGTGCCGACGGGTGGGTCGTCGGCCAGCGGTGCGACCAGCGGTAGGGCTCTCCCGAACGCGTGGATGTCTGCGGCTCGTTTGTGCTTGTTAGCACCGTCGCGAAGATTGCAGTAGGCGTGGGAGACGCCGAGGTAGCCGTCGCGGGTGTCGTTGTGATCGAGGTGCCATTCCTCCCGGCGTGGATAGGTTCGTGGCAGCGGGCGCAGGTGGCGTTGCCGGCGTTGACGTGCGGGGCGATGGCTGCGCGGCGTCGTTGGTGTGCTTGCCCCAGCCGCCGCGGGTCGTTGCGCCGGGTGGCTTTCCGTGGGCGGCGCGTACCGATCCGTCAACTGGTGGGGCCGCGGGCGGCGGTTCCCAGTGCACGCCCGCGACGGTCGGTCATCAGCGCACGCCGAGAATCTGGCCGCCGTAGCGCCGAGCGATGCGGCCGTCCCCCAAGTGGCGGCGGTTCGAGCCGGAGGTGTTGGCAGTCGCCTCCGGTTCGAACCTCAGCACCTCCGCGCAGGCTTCCACCGGATGAAGCCCGGCCCGACGACGGTCACCTCCTCGAGGAGGGCATTCGACACGCAGGTCCAGCCGTTCACGTCGTAGGAGCCGAGTTGGCGGTAGCCGAACTCGCCCGAGTCCCTCTCGTCAGCCATGCGGGAGGGCGGTCGACGAGCAGAGGGCGACGTGCCAAATCTGGGTCGATCCAGGGCCAACGAACAATCTCACGAACGACGCCAATCTGCTCGTCGTGGTTGGCGAGGAGAGGCACCTCCGTTCGGACGGTCGGAACTGCAGCTTGCTATAGACCGTGCCCGTCCCGAGTACGACGGGGCCGGTCATTACGTGGGAGTCGTAGCCCCGCGCGAACTTGACGTGGCCGGTAGCTCACGCGGTCCCTCGGCGCCGCGCTTGGCGCTCGACGTGTTGGCTCCAGTTGTGCGCGGGTCGCAGCCACCGCTCGAGTTCGTCACGGGGGATGCGGTAGTCGCCACGTCCTCCGAGCCTGAGCGCCCGGAGTTCGCCGGCTTGGATCGCACGCCTGATCGTGACGATGTCGCAGGCCGCGGTGTCGGCGGCCGTCCTCGTGGTGAGGAGCGACCGCCGACCGTCTGGAGGAGCGACCCGACTACCGCCTTGCATGCTTGCGATTGTACGCTTTTGCTAGCCCGGTTTTGCGTCGTCGGGTGAGTTCTTTGCAGTTAGCGGTTTATGGTTGGCGGGTGCCGCAGCCGCTGCCCAGGTCGTACCGACACAGGCAGCAGGCCGAGGACGAGAGGAAGATCGAGCGGATCGTCGCCGAGGCCAGCGAGCTCGAGGTGGTGCAGAGCGCGACGGGTGTCGACCTCGGCGGGGATAGCGCCGCCTTAGAGGGCTGCCGTGCCTGGCCAAGGGAGTGGGTGGGGCCATCCCCGGCTCGAGTCCGCACCGGGCGTTGCTCTAGTCGTAGAGAAGTCCGGAGCCGGTCTTCTTCCTCAACCGTGCTGCGATCGTACCGAGCGTTGTCGCGTTGACTCGCCACGGAGGGCGTGTCAGACTCGTTCGTCGTGGCTGCGTCGGAGCCGTACGCGCTCGGCCCGGGCGAAGGGAGAGTCATCGACTTGGGCGACTTCGCGGTGACCGTGAAGGCGAGCGGAAGCGAAACGGGCGGTGTCGTGTCGGTTCTGGAAAACGAAGACCGCCCGGGTTCGGACCGCCGGTACATGTTCACCACGACTGCGCGGAGGCGTTCTACGTGCTCGCGGGCGAATACATCATGAACCTCGAGGATCGCGAGATCGTCTGTCCCGCCGGGTCGTTCATCTTCATTCCGCAGGGCGCTCGTCACGGCTTCCGCGTCGGGGACGTCCCGAGTCGAAAGCTGAACTTCTACTTCCCAGCATCCATGGTCCGCTACTTCGATGATCTCGCCGAGGCGCTTCAGCGGGACAGGGTCAGCGAGAGCGAGCTCGCGGGCATCGCTGAAGCGCATCAGATGGAGATCATCGGGCCGGCGTCCGAGCGGTACGTCTAGCAATCACTTCGGTTACTGGGAAATACCACCGGGCGTGTCGCGAGGCTGTATCGCGGGACCGATCCGGCGCGGGCGTTGCTCTGACGTACGGACCGGTCCTGACGCGCTGCGAGCGTCCGGTGAGGGTTCCGGCTACCCCTGATCGCTCGTCGTGGGAGAACGGCTCTCAGCGATTCGGCGACCACAGGGCGGCCATCGCGGCCTACTCGTTGCCTCTCTCAAAAACGAAAGCCCCGCTTTAGCGGGGCTTTCGGTGATCGGGGCGCCGAGATTCGAACTCGGGACCTCTAGTCCCCCAGACTAGCGCGCTAACCAGGCTGCGCCACGCCCCGTGGCCCGGCCATCCTAGCGACGAGGCAGATGCGACCGGCTCGGCCGTCCACCTGACGCCCGAACGCAACCGCTGGCCCGCACCACGCGAGGCTCGAGCCGAGCCGCGCGTGGCGGGCAGCGCGGTCAGACCAGGGTCGGCGGCGTGTAGTGGGCCGGCCCAGACAGCCACACGATCGCGAGCTCGGCAAGCGCAACGAGGGCGATCGCGACGATGTACTTGCGCGTTCGAACCGTCATATCGACATCGTACGACGCGCGGGGCATCGTCTGTCGAGTTCCAGCGCCTTTCGGCATGCACGGTTCCCGCCACGATCCCTCGCGTGGGGATGCCGAGACCCCCGGAGGACGGGTCTAGTTCACTCGTGTGAGGGACGTCACTCCCCAGAAAGGGGGTCGTCGGGGTCTCCGGCGGCGAGGACAGTGCGTCCGTGACGACGGTGGAGACACCCACGTTTGCGGGAGGCGGCGACGACGTCCGGAGAGGCCCTCGGCGGGCGCATCCGGCTCCGAACAACGTCGGCGTCGCGCTGCTGCTCGTGGTCGTCCTCCTGGTGGTGGGTGCGGTGGCGTTGATGGGCGTCCCCGCGATCGGAAAGCTGCGACCAGCAGACGGGGTGCGCCGCGACGGTCTCACAGGCCGGCGCGCGCCCCGACTGCGGGGTCTGACGTCCGAAGGGCTCTCGCGCGCTACGAGAGGCGCTTGTAGAGCCGGTCGACGAGCGCGGGCGTCTCTTCGAGCTTGTCGATGATGATGCGGACGCGCACCTCGCGGAAGTAGTCCGGCTTGACCCCCATCGCCTTGCCGATCTTCGTGATCACCGCGGTCGACGGCACGCGGCGGTTGCCATGGACGATGTGGTTCAGGTAGCCGGCGGAGAGCCCTGTCTTCTCGGCGAGCGCTCGGTAGGTGATGCCCGTCTCGGCCATCAACCGCTCGATCGCCGGACCGAGTGGCTCCTTGGAGTAGGTGCGCTTCTTCGCCGGCATCAGTCGTGCCCGATCCAGTCAATCACAGACACGTGAGGCACGCGGGCGTCCGCCCCGTCCTCCCTTCGGCGCGCGTCGACGGCGCCGTCGTCGAGCGACTTCTTGCCCACGGTGATCCGGAACGGGCAGCCCAGGAGGTCGGCGTCGGCGAACTTCTCGCCCGGGCGGGCGTCGCGGTCGTCGAGCAGGACCTGGTGGCCGGCGGCGGAGAGCTCCTCGGCGATCGACTCGGCAAGGCGGGCGACATCGTCCGAGCCGCCGGCCAGCGAGAGCACGTGGACGTCGTACGGCGCGATCGAGCGGGGCCAGACGATCCCGCGGTCGTCGTGGCGCTGCTCGACGGCGGCCGCGAGGACCCGGCCGGGGCCGATGCCGTAGCTCCCCATCACGATCGGCCGCTCGACCGACTGCCTCGTCGAGGTAGGTCGCGTCGAGCGGCACCGAGTAGAACGTGCCGAGCTTGAAGATGTGACCGACCTCGATCGCCGTCTCGAACCGCAGGGCGCCGCCGCAGCGCGGGCACGCGTCGCCCTCGCGCGAGAGGCGGATGTCCGCGATCTCCGCCTCGAAGTCGCGGTCGCGCTCGACGCCGCGCAGGTGGTAGCCGGTGCGATTCGCGCCGGCGACGAACTGTCCCTGACGGAGGGCGTCGTCGAGCACGATCCGTCCGCTGAACCCGACAGGCCCGAGCGAGCCGGGCTCGGCGCCGAACGCCTGCCGGATCTCGTCCGTCTGCGCGGGGCGGGAGCCGGCGCCGAGCACGGCGGCGAGCTTCGCCTCGTCCAGCCGGTCGTCGCCGCGCACGAGCGCCAGCACGACCTGACCGTCGCTGACGACCGGCATCGCCTTCGAGGTGGCGGCGACGTCGATCCCGAGGAAGCCCGCGAGGTCCTCGCACGTCGTGATCCCGGGCGTCTCGACCTGCTCCGGCGCAGTGAGGGTGGCGGGGAACTCGGGCGGGCGCGGGACGCCGTGCGCGATCTCGAGATCGGCCGCGTAGTCGCCTCGCTCGCACGTGACGAGCGTGTTCTCGCCCGACCCCGACGGCGCGAGGTAGTCGATCGACTCGCTGCCGCCCATCATTCCCGACTCGGCCTGGACGGCAACGGCCTCGAGCCCGCAGCGCTCGAAGATGCGCTCGTAGGCGCCGGCGTGCGCCTGGAACGCCGACGTCGAGCCCCGCCTCGTCCCGGTCGAACGAGTAGGCGTCCTTCATGACGAACTCGCGCACCCGCAGCAGGCCGCCCCGCGGCCGCTGCTCGTCGCGCTCCTTCGTCTGGAAGTGGTAGAGGATCTTCGGCAGGTCGCGGTACGAGCGGAGCTCGCGCGCGTGGAACGTGACCGTCTCCTCGTGCGTCGCAGCCAGCACGAACTCGCGCTCGGAGCCGTCGCGAAGCTTCATCAGCACGTCGAACTTGTCGTATCGGCCGCTGGCCTTCCACAGCTCAGCCGGCGTCAGCACCGGCATCGACATCTCCTGGCCGCCGATCGCGTCCATCTCGTCGCGCACGATCTGGACGACCTTCTCGTGCACGCGCCAGCCGGCGGGGAGGTACGTCCAGAGGCCTGCGCCGACCTGGCGGATCAGCCCCGCGCGGACGAGGAGGCGGTGGCTGACGGCCTCGGCGTCGGCCGGGTCGTCCCGCAGGGTCGGGAGAAAGAGCGCGGATTGGCGCTGGAGCATCCGGGAACCGTAGACGAGGCGGTCAGTCCGGCACGCGGACGAACCCGCTGACACGGGTCGTGTCGCCGTCGCCCGAGGCCTGGAGGAGCACGGCGTCGATCGCGCCGAGGCTCTGCTCGAGGTCGGGCGGCACGTCCGTGCCGGCCGCCCGCTCGACGACGGGCAGGAGCCCGTCGACGTCGACGTACGCGAAGCCCTTGGTGCGCTCGCCGAGCCCCGCGGCCTCGGCGGCCGCCTCGAACGCGTCCGTCTCCGCGAGCGTCTCCCCTCCCTGCGAGAGGACGGCGACGTCCGTCCCCGTGGTCACGACGATCAGTCCCCGGCTCCGGGCGCGCCCAGCGGACGGTCGTGCCCTCGGCGGTGGCACGTGAGACGGCGACGCCGTTCTCGGTCGACGTCGTCACCGTCGCGCCTGCGTCGTCGGCGAGGCCGCGGATCAGGCGGTCGACGTCGGCCCACGTCTCGTCCGCGTTCGGCGGCCTGAGCGCCAGCGTGACCTCGGGCAGCTCCTCTCCCGGCCGGACGAAGAGCACGCCCTCGCCGGTCAGTGCCTCCAGCACGCCGTCGAGCGAGACGCCCGTGACCTTCTCGAGCGCACCCGCGATGCCGTCGACGTCGACCTGGCCCTCGATGCGGTCGAGGACACCCTGGGTGCCGCCGAAGGACACGGCGACGACGCTGTCGGCCGGGACCCGTTCGAAGAGCTCCGGCTCGTAGTGCGTGTCGCCGCCTCCCGGCGTGCGGGAGCCGAGCACGACCAGCAGGCCGTCGTCGTCGGCGGCGAGCGCCGCCGACAGCCAGTCGAGACCGACCTCGAGCGGCTCGGAGACGCCGAAGACCTCGAGCTCCGAGCCGAGAGCCTTCGTGACGGCGCCCAGGTCGACCCAGACGAGGCCGAGGCTGTCGGCGGGAAGCGCCTCGATGCCTGCGACGAACTTCGGGTCGTCCTCGATCGTGCCCCGTGCGAGCGCGGTGCGGTACTCGGCGAGATGAGCCTGCTCCTCCGCCAGCGCAACGTGGCCGTCCACGTCTGCGCGCGCGAGGTCCTCGTCGACCGTCTCGAGGAGCGCGTCGAGCCGCTCCTCGCTCTCCGGTTGGACGAGGACGATCGGGTGCCGGTTCGCCGTCCCGACCACGACGACCTCGGGGCCGAGCGCGGGCGCGACGTCGGTCTCCCAGTCGAGTCCCTGCTCGCCCAACTCGTTCGCGATCGCGGCGGTGAGCCCGTCTCGGAGCGCGGGGACACGCGAGAGCACCTCGTCGGCCTGCTTCCACTGCTCCGAGTCGGCGTCGGTCGTGATCGTCGCGAAGGCGATCGCGTCGGCCGGCGCCAGGGAGGCCGACTCCGGCACGGTCGCTCCCGCCTCCTTCGCGCCCGCGCAGCCGGTGGCGAGCGCGGCGGTCGCGAGCAATGCGGCACCGATCGGGAGGAGGCGGGACATGCCGAGAACGTATCGGCGCGCCCGGCGGGCGACTTGACGAGGGGTCAGTCGGCGGCGGACGCGACGGGCGTCTGGTCGAGCGGGATCAGGCTGGCCTCCGCCATCGCGAGCGCCGCCGGCTTCGCCAGCTTGAGCCGCTTCGGGCGCGGCATCCCCGCCGCGATCCACTGGTCGATCTCGTGGAAGAGCTCGTCGATCAACGTCTCCGAGGCGACCTTCTTGAGGACCCGGCCGTGGGCGTAGACGAAGCCGACGTCCCGTCCGCCCGCGATCCCGAAGTCTGCGTCGCCGGCCTCCCCCGGCCCGTTCACGGCGCAGCCCATGACCGCGACCTCGAACGCCTGCGGATAGTCGCGCAGCCGCTCCTCGACGACGACGGCGAGGCTCTCGACGCCGACGTTGTCGCGGCCGCACGAGGGGCACGCGATCATCACGGGCCCCCGTTCGCGAAGGCCGAGCGCCTTGAGGATCTCCCAGGCGACCTCGACCTCCTTGACCGGATCGGCGGTGAGGGAGACGCGGAGCGTGTCGCCGATGCCGTCCATCAGCAGGGCGCCCATGCCGACCGCGCTCTTGATCGAGCCGCTGAACGGCGTCCCCGCCTCGGTCACGCCGAGGTGGAGCGGGTACGGCACCTTGTCGGAGAGCATCCGGTAGGCGCGGATCATCGTCGGCACGTGCGACGCCTTCACCGAGATCTTGAAGTCGTGGTACTCGAGCCGCTCCAGGATCTCGACCTGCTCGAGCGCCTCGACGACGAGCGCCTCGGCCGTGTCCTGACGCGCGAGCTCCTCGAGGTGCTTCGGCAGCGAGCCCGCGTTCGCCCCGATGCGCATCGGGATGCCCGCGCGCTTCGCCGCCTTCACGACCTGCTCGGTCTTGTCCGGCCCTCCGATGTTGCCCGGGTTGATCCGGACGGCGTGGACGCCCGCATCGATCGCGCGCAGGGCGAGCGACGCGTTGAAGTGGATGTCGGCGATCACGGGCACCGGCGAGAGCCGGACGATGAGCGGGAGCGCGTTCGCGTCCTCGAGCTTCGGCACGGCGACCCGCACGAGCTCGCAGCCGGCCGAGGCGAGCGCGGCGATCTGCGCGGTCGTCGCCTCGACGTCGTGCGTCTTCGTGAGCGTCATCGACTGGACGACGACGGGCGCGCCGCCGCCGATCCGGACGCCGCCGACCGAGATCTGGCGTTCGCTGGGCATTCCGGCCGTCAGGGTACCCGGGGAGGCAGGATGCGACCGTGCCCCGGGAGCCCGCGCCGACGCCGTGGCGTCTCGAGCCGCCGCCGGACGACCACCCGGGGGATCTCTGGGCGGCGGGCGCCGACCTCGAGCCCGGAACCCTTCTCGCCGCCTACCGGCTCGGCCTCTTCCCCATGCCCTACGGCGAGACGGTCGGCTGGTTCTCGCCGCTCGAGCGGGCGATCGTGCCGCTCGCAGGCGCCACGCCGTCCCGCTCGCTCCGGCGGGCGGCCCGGCGCTACGAGGTGCGGGTCGACACGGCCTTCCGCGACGTCGTCCTCGGCTGCGCGCGTCCGGGCGACCCGGCGAGCTGGATCGACGACGGGATCGTGATGTCGTACGGGCGGCTGCACGACCTCGGGTGGGCGCACTCGGTCGAGGCGTGGGACGACGAGGGGCTCGCGGGCGGCCTCTACGGCGTCGCGATCGGCGGTCTCTTCGCGGCCGAGTCGATGTTCCACGCGCGCACCGATGCCTCGAAGGCGGCGTTCGTGGGTCTCGTCGAGCTCCTCGGCGCCGCGCCGTCGCCGGACGAGCGTCTCCTGGACGTGCAGTGGCTGACGCCCCATCTCGCGACGCTGGGCGCGACCGAGGTGCCGCGGGCCGAGTACGGGAGACGGCTCCGGCGCGCCCTGCCGCTGCCGAGCCCGTTCGACGAGGCCGCTAGGTGAGCCGGTTGATGTCGTTCGTCAGGCCGGCGAAGAACAGCAGCACGACGAGCGCGATCCCGAAGACCGAGACGCGCTCGTAGATCTCCCGGCGCACGGCCCGCCCGCGGATCCCCTCGGCGATCGCGAACACGATGTGGCCGCCGTCGAGCGGGAGGAACGGGAGCAGGTTCAGCAGGGCGACCGACAGCGAGATCAGGCCGAGCACGAAGAAGAAGCTCTGCGCCCCCTCCTTCGCCGCGTCGGAGGAGCCGCGCACGATCCCGACGGGGCTGGAGACGTCCTCGCTCCCCTCGCCCTGCGCGAGCCGGCCGAGCGACTTCCCGATCTCCCGGGTCACCTCGCCGGTGAGCACGACGGACTCGCGCGTCGCCGACCCGAACGAGAGGCCCTCGCCCGCGAGGACGAACCCGAGCCGGTACGAGCCGTCGAGCACCCGCGGCCGCGTGGGCGGCAGCGAGACGCGCTCGCCGTCGCGGACGACCACGACGGTGAGAGGCTGGCCCTCGGAGCCGGAGATGATCGACGAGATCCTGTCGGCCGCGACCGGCGTGCCGTTGATGCTCTCGAGGCGATCGCCTGCGCGAAGGCCGGCAGCAGCAGCCGGGGAGTTGCCGGCGACGTGGTCGACGGTCGTCGTCGCCTTCCCGGCCGACGACATGAAGAGGATCGTGAAGATCACGATCGCGAGCACGACGTTCGCGGCGGGGCCGGCCGCGATCGCCGCGACGCGCTTCCAGGTGGCGGCTCGCCAGTAGGCCCTCGGGCCGAGGGCGTCGTCGAGGTCGTCGAGGCTCTTGGTGGCGGCGGTCTCGGCGCGCTGCTCGAGCTTCTCCTCGGCGACGAGCCCCCGGAGGACGTGCACCGAGTCACGCGCGGTGTCGTGGTCACCTGCCGCGAGCGCGCTCCGCAGGCGCTGCGTCGGCGACGCCAGCGCCGGCACGTCGGCGGCGACCCGGCCGATGCCCATGTCGACGTCGACGGGCGCGGGCCGGTGCATCCCGGGGATCTTCACGAAGCCGCCCAGCGGGATCGCGCCGATGCCGTACTCGATCCCGTTCCGGTTCGTCTTCCAGATCGCGGGCGGAAAGCCGATGTAGAAGCGCCGCGGGCGCATGCCGAGCCCGAGCGAGACGAGGAAGTGCCCGAGCTCGTGGATGAAGATGATCACCCCGAGCCCGATGATCGAGAACAGGATCGTCATGCCGGCTGGAGCCCCCTCGCGGCGAGCTCGCGCGCCTCGCGGTCGGCGGCGACGAGGTCGTCGAGATCGCCGGCAGGCGCCCCGTCGACACGGGTCAGCGTCTCCTCGACCACGGCCGGGATCTCGGCGAAGCCGAGCCGGCCGTCGAGGAAGGCGGCGACCGCGACCTCGTTGGCCGCGTTGAAGGCGCACGGTGCGGTGCCGCCGCGCTCGCCGGCCTCGCGGGCGAGCGACAGCATCGGGAACGCGTCCTCGTCGACCGCCTCGAACGCCAGCTCGAGCCCCGCGAGCGGCAGCTGCGGGACGTCCGTCGCGGCGCGCTCCGGGTAGGTCAGCGCGAAGGAGATGGGAACGCGCATGTCGGGCATGCCGACGTGCGCGAGCAACGCTCCGTCGCGGAAGCGGACGAGCGAGTGGACGATCGATGTCGGCTGCACCACTACCTCGATCCTGTCGTACGGGAGGCCGAAGAGCCAGTGGGCCTCGATCAGCTCGAGCCCCTTGTTCGCGAGGGTCGCCGAGTCGATCGTGATCTTCGGGCCCATCTGCCAGGTCGGGTGGGAGAGCGCTTCGTCGACCGTCACGCCCTCGAGCTCCGCGCGCGAGCGGCCGCGGAACGGCCCGCCGGACGCGGTGAGCACGAGACCCTCGACCGAGTCCGCCTCGCGGCCCTCGAGGCACTGGAAGAGCGCCGAGTGCTCGCTGTCCACGGGCAGCAATTGGCCACCGCCCCGCTCCCGTGCCCGGATCGCTAGCTCGCCGGCCGCCACCAGGCTCTCCTTGTTCGCGAGCGCGAGCGTCACTCCCTGCTCGAGCGCCCAGAGGGTTGCGCGGATCCCCGCGAAGCCGACGACGGCATTCAGCACCACGTCGGGCGCGCTGCGGTCGAGGAGCGGGATTGGATCGCCTCCGACCTGGACGTGCGCGACGCCGTGCGCGGCGGCGAGTGCCTCGAGGGGCGCGCTCCCGGACTGCAGCGCACAGAGCTCGAGCTCGGGATGGCGTTCGACGACCTCGATCGCCTGCCGCCCGATCGAGCCGGTCGCACCGAGCAGCGCAACGCGTCTCACGCCGTAGAGCATGCCTGAGGAGGCTGTTCAGAACGTGTTGCCCGTCTGCGCGGACTATGTGAGCGCGAGCAGCGTCACGTAGGCGGCCGGGCCGGCCCAGAGGAGCGAGTCGACGCGGTCGAGGACGCCGCCGTGGCCCGCCAGCAGCGATCCGGAGTCCTTGACGCCGAGATCGCGCTTCACGGCCGACTCGAAGAGGTCGCCGAGCGTCGCGGCGAGGCCGACGACGAGGCCGAGCACGAGCGACTCGCCCGTCGTGAGGACGTCCTGCTCGTAGAGCGCGAAGAACGGGACGCAGACCGCGGCGATCGTCCCCGCGACGAACCCCTCCCACGACTTGCCCGGCGAGATCGCGGGCGCGAGCCGATGCCGGCCGATTGCGCGGCCGACGAAGTAGGCGACCGTGTCGTCCGCGAACACGGTCAGGAGGACGGTGAAGACGAGCAGCCTGCCGTCGTCGGGGATGTCGCGGAGGAGGAGCAGGAGCGCGAGCCCGCCCCCCACCCACGTGACGCCGAGCAGCGTCATCGCGAATCCCGCGACCGCGTTCTGCCGCGCGCTCGAGACGAAGAACGCGAGCAGCGCCGCCGGCAGCGTCGCGAGGATCCCGAGGAGCATCCACTCCGCGTCGCCGAGCTGCGCGCCGAGGAGCGCGAGCACGAGCCCGGCGTAGCCGCCGAGGACGATCGGCCGCAGGGCGCGCGACATCCCGTACAGCTCGTGGAGCGCCAGCAGCCCACCGACGAGCGCGAGGCCGAAGAGCCACCAGCCCCCCGCCCAGACCACGCCGAGGACGAGCGGCAGCAGCACCGCCGCGACGACGATCCGCGACCAGAACGCGCTCACGCGCCGTTCCGCCCGCCGAACCGGCGCTCGCGCGACCGCGTAGGCGTCGACGGCCGCGCGCAGCTGCTCCTCGCCGAAGTCCGGCCAGAGCGTCTCCGCGAAGACGAGCTCCGCGTACGCGGCCTCCCAGAGCATGAAGTTCGAGAGGCGGAGCTCGCCGGAGGTGCGCACGAGCAGGTCGAGGTCGGCCAGCTCGGGGGCGTAGAGGCGCTGCGAGATCGCCTGCTCGTCGACGCGCTCGGGGTCGACCCCTTCCTCCAGGAGGCGCCGGGCGGCCTCCACGAGCTCCTCCCGCCCGCCGTAGTCGAACGCGATCCAGAGGTGGAGCGTGTCGAGGTGGGCGGTCGACTCCTCCAGCTCGCGCATCTTGGCGCGGATCGTGTCGTCGATGCGATCGCGCCGCCCGAGGAACCGCGACCGAACGCCCTGCTTCGCGAGGTCGGGCAGCTCGGTGTCGACGGTCTCGGCGAGCAGCACGAGCAGGTCGGCGACCTCGTCGGCCGGACGGGCCCAGTTCTCCGTCGAGAACGCGTAGACGACGAGCGTCTCGATCCCGATGTCGATCGCGGCCTCGACGGTGCGCCGCAGCGCCCGCGTGCCCGCCCGGTGGCCCTCTGCGACCGAGACGCCCTCGCGCTCGGCCCACCGGCCGTTGCCGTCCATCACGACGGCGACGGTCCTCGGGACGGCGTCCCGCGCGCTCGTGGGATCGGTGATCGCGGCCGCCTTTCCGGGACGTTCGAGCCTCGTCAGAGGCTCACACTTCCATGATTTCGGCTTCCTTGTGCTTCAGCAGCTCGTCGATCCGGTTGACGTGATCGTCGGTCAGCTTCTGCACCTGGGCCTCGGCGCGGCGCTCCTCGTCGTCGCCGACGTCGCCGTTCCGGACGAGCTCCTCGAGGTGGCGCATGACGTCGCGGCGGACGTTCCGCACGGCGACCTTGCCGTCCTCGGCCGACCGCCTCACGACCTTGACGAGCTCCTTGCGGCGCTCCTCGGTCAACGACGGGATCGGCAGGCGGATCAGCTTGCCGTCGTTCGACGGCGTCAGCCCGAGATCCGACTCCATGATCGCCTTCTCGATCGCCTTGATCTGCGTCGGGTCGTACGGCTGCACGGACAGCAGGCGCGCCTCGGGGGCGCTGATCGTCGCCATGTTCGAGAGGGGCGTCGGGACCCCGTAGTAGTCGATCGAGATGCGGTCGAGCAGCGCCGTCGAGGCCCGTCCCGTGCGCACGCTGTTGAACTCCGTCCGGGTGTGCTCGATGGAACCGTCCATCCGCCGCTCGCAGTCGGCCAGGAAGTCCTCGATCGCTGCCATGCGCGAACCCTCCTCTCGCGTCGACCGTCTAGTCGCCGCGCGGAGTCGCGACGATGGTGCCGATCCTCTCACCGGAGGCGGCCTTCACGATGTTCCCTTCCGCCAGCTCGAAGACGTGAATCGGCACGCCGTTGTCCATGCAGAGGGAGAGCGCCGTCGTGTCCATCACCCGGAGCCCGCGCTCGATCGCCTCGAGGTGCGTCAGCTCGGGCAGGAAGGTCGCGCCCGGGTCCGTCCGTGGATCGCCGTCGTAGACACCGGCGACGCCGTTCTTCGCCATCAGGATCGCCCCCGCGCCGATCTCCAGCGCGCGCAGCGCCGCGGCCGTGTCGGTCGTGAAGAACGGGTTGCCCGTGCCGGCCGCGAAGATGACGATCCGCCCCTTCTCGAGGTGCCGGATCGCGCGGCGGCGGATGTACGGCTCGGCGACCTCGGAGACGGTCACGGCGGACTGCACACGCGTCTGCGCGCCGACCCCCTCGAGCGCATCCTGGAGGGCGAGCGCGTTGAGAAGCGTCGCGAGCATCCCGGCGTAGTCGGCGGTCGCGCGGTCCATTCCCTCGGCGGCGGCGGCGAGCCCGCGGTAGAAGTTCCCCCCGCCGACGACGATCGCCACCTCGGTGCCGCTGGTCTGCACCTCGAGCACCTCGCGGGCGATCGAGGCGACGGTCTTGGGATCGACGCCGTACTCGCGGTCCCCCATGAGGCTCTCGCCGGAGAGCTTCAGGAGGACCCGCCCGAACCGAAGCCCTGCCCCGGGCGCGGCGGGTCGCTCCGCGAGCTCCTCGGGTCGGGCCGTCACGACCCCGCGACCGAGACCCGGACGAACGCCGTGACCGTGGCCCCCGCCTCCTCGAGCGCGGCCCCGACGGTCCTCGACGCATCGTGGATCCAGGACTGCTCGAGGAGCGCGCCCCCGGGTGCAGCGGCGAAGAAGCGCTTCGCGAGCATCCCGTCGACGATCTTCTCACGCGCCTGCTCCGGCTTCGACTGCACCTCGTCCGAGTTGAGGTAGATCTGTCGCTCGGCGGCCAACAGCTCCGCCGGGACGTCGTCGCGCGAGATGAACTGCGGCGCGGCGAAGGAGATGTGCATCGCGAGCTGCCGCGCGAGCTCCTCCGTCCCGCCCTCGAGCTGGACGAGGACGCCGATCTTGTTGGCGGGCGGGTGAACGTATGCCGCGAGCGTGCCGCCCTCGTACCGCGTCGGCTCGACGATCACGATGTTCTCGCCCAGCTGCGCGATCAGCTCCGTGCGGGCCCCGTCGAAGCCCTCCGCTGCCTCCGCGCCCTCGGCGTGCACGGCGCGCAGCACCTGCTCGCCGAACGCCTGGAAGGCGTCGTTCTTCGAGACCGGCTCCGTCTCGCAGCCGATGCCGACGATCGAGGCGACCCCGGGCTCGACGATCACGCCGACGAGGCCCTCGGTCGTCGCCCGGTCGGCGCGCTTGCCGGCCGCGGCCATCCCTCGCTCGCGCAGGAGGGTGCGCGCGGCCTCGAGGTCGCCGTCCGTCTCCTGCAAGGCCTGCTTGCAGTCCATCATCCCGGCCCCGGTCATCTCCCGGAGCTCCTTGACGAGGCTCGCGCTGATCGTGGTGCTCACGCGGGACCCCCGTTCGCCGCCACGGGCTCCTCGGCGGCGGGCTCGGCCACGGTCTCCTCGCTCGCGGCGGGCTCCGCGCTCGCGGCCGGCTCGACGCTCGCGGCCGGCTCCTCGCTCGGCGCGGCCGTCTCGGCCGGCGCCGCGGCCGCCGGAGCGGCCTCCGCCGGTGCCGCGGCGGTCAGCTCGGCCTCGGTGACCTTCGACCCGCCGGCGGCGATCCCGTCGGCGATCGCGCGGACCACGAGGGAGCACGATCGGATCGCGTCGTCGTTCCCTGGCACGACGTAGGCGACGTCGTCGGGGTCGCAGTTCGTGTCCACGAGCGCGATCACGGGCAGCCCGAGGCGCTGCGCCTCGCGCAGGGCGAGCTGCTCCTTGCGGAGGTCGACGATGAAGACGGCGTCGGGCTGGCGCTTCATCCCCGAGACGCCGCCGAGGTTCGCCTCGAGCTTCTCGAGCTCGCCGCCCATCGCGATCCGCTCCTTCGCCGGCAGGAGGTCGAGCTGCCCCTCCTCCTTCAGCCGGCGGAGCTCCAGCAGGTAGCCGATCCGGTCGGCGATCGTGCGCCAGTTGGTCAGCAGCCCGCCGAGCCAGCGGTGCGCGACGTACGGCTGGCCGACGCGGGTCGCCTCGCGGACGATCGCGTCCTGCGCCTGCTTCTTCGTGCCGACGAAGAGGATCGTCCCCCCGCGCTCGGCGATGTTGCGCGCGAAGTCGTGTGCCTCCTGCAGCAGCGCCTGCGTCTGCTGGAGGTCGATGATGTAGATGCCGCCGCGCTCGTCGAAGATGAACCGCTTCATCTTCGGGTTCCAGCGGCGCGTCTGGTGACCGAAGTGCACTCCGGCCTCCAGCAGCTCCTTCATGGAGACGACTGCCACGATGGGTCCTTTCGGTTGGATGGTGCTGCGCCGGCGGGCGCGGACGGAACCGGGCTGTAGAGCGCCGGCACCCCCGTCCGGAGGCGTCGCCGGGTTGTCGTGTCTGAACGCGGAATCGTAGCGGCTAGCCGGCGCGCGCCCGTTCGAGCGCGGCCGCGAGATCGGCCGGGAGCGGCGAGGTGAGATCGAGCTCTGCGCCGGTCACGGGGTGCTCGAGTCGGAGCCGGTGCGCGTGGAGGAACTGGCGCTCGAGCCCGAGGTCGCCGCCCGCCCCGTAGACCGGGTCACCCGAGACGGGCAGGCCGATCGCCTCGAGGTGGACGCGGATCTGGTGCGTCCGTCCCGTCTCGAGCCGCACCTCCAGGAGCGTCCGCTCGGGGAGGGCCTCCCGCAGCTCGAACCACGTGACGGCGTCCCGCGGCGTCTCGGTGTCGAGCGAGTGGCGTGTCCGGTCGACCCGGTCGCGGCCGATCGGCGCGGTGATCCGCCCCGTGCGCGAGCGCGGCGCCCCGCGGACGAGCGCGAGGTAGCGCCGCTCGACCCGGCGCTCCCGGATCGCCGTCGAGAGCGCCTCGTACGCGCCCTCCGAGCGGGCGACGAGGAGCAGCCCCGATGTGTCGCGGTCGAGCCGGTGGACGAGCCCCGGACGCTCAGGGTCGCCCCCCGCGGCGCCGAGCGAGACGAGGCCGTGCGCGAGCGTGACGCGCTCGTCCGGCCCGCTCGGGTGGACGACGAGGCCGGCGGGCTTGTCGACGACCAGGAGGTGCTCGTCCTCGTGGACGATCGGCAGGTCGAGCTCGACCGGCGTCAGCTCCGGGGCGCCGGGGAGCTCGACCTCGATCTCCTCCCCACCCTCGAGCCGGTGGCTCTTCGGGCGCGTCCGCCCGTCGACGAGCACCGCGCCGCCCGCCACGAGCCGCTCCGCGGCCGAGCGCGCGCCCACCTCCGGGAGGGCCGCGACGATCGCGTCGAGCCGGCGGCCGGCGTCGGCCTCAGAAGCGCGAAAGCGGAGAGATGCCAACCCGGGCGCTCGTGCGGTCGGCGGCGACGAAGCAGACGAAGAGCAGCCCGACCCCCACCACGATGAACGTGTCCGCGAGGTTGAACGCGGGCCAGTAGTCGAGATCGAGGAAGTCGGTGACGTGCCCGAGCCGGAGGCGGTCGACGAGGTTCGAGACGCTGCCCCCGAGGACGAAGCCCACCGCCACCGGCAGCAGCGGGTGCCGGCGTCCCGAACGCGCGAAGAACGCCACGAGCGCCGCGATCGCGACGGCCGTGAGCGCGATCACGATCGACGTCGCGTCGGAGAAGAGGCCGAAGGCGATACCCGTGTTCCGCACGTGGTGGATCGTGAAAGGCCCGATCACGTCGACCGCGTCGCCGAGGCCGAGCCTGCTCGAGACGACGGCCTTCGTCAGCTGGTCGCCCGCCGCGGCCGCGACGGCGACGAGCGCGAGCCCGAGCCACTGCCCGGTCCCGGCTGCGAGCGAGCGCGACGCGCCCGGGATGGGCTGCAGCGCGTTCGTGGCGGAGCCGACCCGGACCTCGAGCTGCGGGCGCGGCGGCTCGGCGCGTGCCGGCTCGCTCATCCCCGCTCCTCGAGCCGCTTGCAGTCCACGCAGAGCACGGCGTACGGCACTGCGTCCAGGCGCTCGACCGGGATCTCCTTGCCGCAGCGCGTGCACGTCCCGTACGTGCCGTCCTCGATCCGGGCGAGCGCGGTGTCGATCTCGCGCAGGATCTGGTCGGCGTTCTCGCCGAGCGAGTCGTCGAGCTCGTGGTCGAAGAGGTCGCTCGCGTGATCCGCGAGGTGCTGGTCGCCCGCGGGGCTCGAGAGCTCGCCGTCGCCGTCGTCGTCCGACGCGATGTCCTGGGCCGCGCGCTCCACGCGCTCGCGCAGGGCGAGCAACTCGATCTTGCGATCCTCCAGGCCGGCGCTCACGAGCACCCGCCCGGGCCGCGATCCGTTCGAGCGTGCGGGGCGCCGGGCACGCCCACAGGATAGAGGCGATGGTGGATCGTCAGCCGGCCAGGCGCTCCAGTCCCGGCGCAGGCGACGCGCCCTGGCGGTTCGGGGTCTCGGCCTCCGTCTCGGACGGCTCGTCCCCGACGTAGGCGAGGGCCGCCTGGAGCGACGTCCGGATCTGGCGTGTCTCGGCCAGCAGCCGCTCCTTCTCCGCGATCGCGTCCCGCAGCAGCCTGCGGCCCTCGGCGCTCGCCTCCTGGACGATGAGATCCGACTCGCGGCGCGCCTGCTCGCGCATGTCCTGCGCCGCGCGCTCTGCCGAGACGAGCGTCGAGCGCAGCAGCGACTCGAGCTCCACGTGCCGGGCGACCTCGCCCTCGAGCACGTGGATCCGCTCGCCGAGCTCGGCCCGCTCGCGCCAGACCTCCTCGAAGCTCGTGGCGATCTCGTCGATCGCGGCGTCCACGCTCGAGCGGCGGTAGCCGAAGAATCGACGTCGCAGCTCCAGGTGCCTCACCTCCACCGGTGTCAGCGGCATGCCATCCCTCCTCCGTTCACAGAAGCCGTTCCACGACGGCGTTCACGACACGGCCGATCACGTAGAGCGAGAAGACGGCGGCGATCGGCGACAGGTCGAGCGGCCCGAGCGGCGGGATGAACCGCCGGAAGAGCCGCAGATAGGGCTCACAGATGTCGTAGAGGAACTGCCGGACGCGCTCGAGCGTCGGCGAGCCGCCGCCCGGGATCCACGACATCACGATGTAGGCGAAGATCAACAGGACGTAGACGCCCACGAAGACGGACACGAACGACTGGACCGACGAAGCCGTGTCGGCCAGCACGAACGAGCCGACGCTCTCGTCGCTCACGTTCGACCGTTTCTCCCCCGACGGGGAGGTTCCTCCGGTCGCGGGAGGAGGTCAGGCCTGGTTGAAGAAGGCGCCGGCCGGGTCGAGCGCGCGGGCGCGCTCCTCGGCCGAGACCTCGACGTCGCGCGGCGTCAGGAGGAACACCTTGTCGGCGACGCGCTGCATGCTGCCGTCGAGCGCGTACGTGAGCCCGCTCGCAAAGTCGATCAGCCGCTTGGAGAGCTCCGTGTCGGCGGACTGCAGGTTGAGGATCACCGGGACGGAGTCCTTGAACCGGTCGGCGATCTGCTGGGCGTCGTTGAAGCTCCGCGGCAGCACGAGGTGCACCCGGACCTGTCCACCGCTCTCGACCCCGCGCAGCCGCGACTTCCGGCTCGAGCTCCGGGTCGGCGCAACGGCAAGCTCGGGCTCGGAGACGCTGTCGGGGTCGCTCCACTCCGGCTCGCGGCGGCGCGGGAGGCGCTTCACGTTCTGGCGGTCACGCCGGCGATAGTCGCGCTCGACCTCCTCGTTCGTGACGGTGGCATCGTCGTCCCACTCCTCGTCCTCGGCGATCCCGAAGTAGACGAGCGTGCGATTCCAGACGTCTCCGAGGCCCATCCACGCGGGATCGTAGACGGTGGATCGGCGCTCCGCCGCGCCTCGACGGGCCTCGAGCGCGCTCAGCGGACGAGGCTGGAGCCGACGCGGACGAGCGTCGCGCCCTCCTCGACCGCGACCTGCCAGTCCTGCGAGGTGCCCATCGAGAGCTCGCGCAGCCCGTGCTCGGCGGCGAGCGCCGCGAGGCGGCGGAACCAGGGCCGCGAGGCCTCGGGATCGTCCGCGAGCGGCGGCATCGTCATCAGCCCGCGGATCGTCGGGTACCGCGCGAGCCAGGCACCGACCTCGCCCGGTGCGACGCCCGACTTCGTGCCCTCGCCCGAGAGGTTCACCTCGAGCAGCGCGGGCACCGTCAGCCGGCGCGCCGCCGAGTCGGAGTCGAGCGAGTGGACGAGCTCGCAGATCTCGTTGACGAGCTTCACCTTGTTCGACTGGAGGTGGCCGATGAAGTGCCAGCGGAACGCGTCGCCGTAGGCGGCGTGCTTCGCGGCCAGGTCCTGCGCGCGGTTCTCGCCGACCACCTCGACGCCCGCGTCCGCGAGCACGCCGAGCTCCTCGAGGGACACGTACTTCGTCGCGGCGACGACGGTCACCCCGTCGCCCACCTGCTCGCGCAGGCGCTCGTAGCGCTCACGCACCTCGGCGGCGATCAGCGCCATGCAGCGGCGAGCTCGAGGAGGCGCCCGGCGTCGTTCGCGCCGGGCTCGTCGACGACCACGTCGAGCAGGCGCGCGAGCGCGGCGCCGAGCGCCGGGCCTTCGGTGTACCCGATCGCGAGCAGGGCGTCCCCGTCGACAGCGAGGTCGGCGAGCCGGTGCGGCGCGTCGCGCTCCGCCTCGAGGGCGTCCGCGAGCTGCTGGAGGTGCTCGAGCTCCCACGCCTCGACCACCTTCGCGGCGAGGTCGGCGCGCTTGTGGAGGACGAGCTCGCGCGACAGCTCGAGCCCGTTGGCCGCGAGGAACCGGCGCGCGAAGAGGCCGTCGATCGGCCCGTCGAGGAGGAAGTCGTGCCCCGCGACGAGCCGGCAGACCTCCTCGCGGAGGGCGTTCGGGTATCGCAGGCGGCGCAGGATCCGGGAGGTGAGCTCCGCTGCCTCCCCCGCGTGCTTTCCGCCCGTCTGGTCGGCGGCGGGCTTCCCGAGGTCGTGGAGCAGCGCGGAGAGGCGGACGGCCAGCGGAGCTTCGAGGTCCGCCGCCGCCTGCACGACCGCGAAGAGGTGCTCGTCGAGAGGGAGCGGCTGGCGTGCGGTGCGGAGGTCGTAGCCGATCACCGGCCCGTACTCCGGCAGCACCTCGACGAGGGCGCCGGTGTCCCGCGCGAGCCGCAGGGCAAGGGCGGGCCGGCGGCCGAGCAGGAGCTTCGAGAGCTCCCCGAGCCCGTCCGCCTTCTGCCCGCCGCCGATCCGCTCCGCCGAGACGTGGCGCAGGCCGCCGGCGCCGGCACGCATCTGGTCGAGGGTCTCGTCGGCGAGCGCGAAGTCGAGCTGCGAGACGAGCCGGAGGCCGCGGAGGATGCGCAGGGGATCCTCCACGAAGCTCTCGGCCGAGACCGTGCGCAGGAGCCGCTGCTCGAGATCGACGCGGCCGCCGAACGGGTCGACGAACTCGTCCGTCTCGAGCCGCTTCGCCATCGCGTTGACGGTGAAGTCGCGGCGCGCCATGTCGTCCTCGATCGAGACCGTGGGATCCGCCACGATCTCGAAGTCGCGGTGCCCCGGCCCGACGCTGCGCTCGCGCCGCGGCGGCGTCAGCTCGATGCCCGCGGGCGCCTCCGCCCGCACCGCGGGATCGCGCGGGTGGAACCGCACCCCGACGAGCTGGCCGTGCACCTCCATGTCGTCCACGCGCCCGTGGGGCTCGAGCGCCGCGCGGAGACCCGCCTGGTCGAGTCCCGGGACGAGGAAGTCCTCGTCCGCGTGCGGGATCCCGAGCAGCTCGTCGCGCACCGCCCCGCCGACGACGTAGGCGTCGAGGCCGAGCGAGCGGACGTAGCGGCGGATCTCGGTGGCCATTCCGGTGGGTGCGGCGCGGCTCAGAGGTGGGCGATCGCCTCGATCTCGACGAGCGCGCCCGCCGGGAGCTTCGCGACCTCGAACGTCGAGCGGGCGGGCGCCGTGGCGCCGACGTGGCTCGCGTAGACCTCGTTCATCGCCTGGAAGTCGTCGAGGCGCTGGAGGAAGACCGACGTCTTGACGAGCTTCTGCATCGAGCTGCCCGCCGCCTCGAGGATCGCCCCCAGGTTGCGGAGCGCCTGGTCGGTCTGCTGCGCGATGTCGCCCTCGATCGAGGCCGCGCCCGGCGCGAGGCCGACCTGCCCGGCGACGAAGACGAAGTCGCCGGCGACGATCGCCTGGTTGTACGGCGCACCCTGGAACGGCGCGGGCGCAGCCTCGGTGCGGATCACGGACTTCTCCATGGTGCTCCTCCTTGGTCGGGTCAGCGGGCGGAAGCGCGCGCGAGCGCGATGCCGAGCGCCTTGAAGATCGCCGCGAGAGCATGACCTGTGTCCTCGCCCTCGATCAACCGCACGTGCACGGTGAGGCCCGCCTCCTCCGCCAGCCGGTCGAGGAAGCGGGCGGCGAGGTCGGTGCCGAGGCCGCCGGCGCCCGTCAGGTCGGCGTTCGAGGCGACGAGCGGCCTGCCCGAGCGCTCGACGACGACGGTCGCGAGCGCCTCGTCGGCCGGCGCGGTCGCCTCGCCGTGCGCGCCGTCGGCGAGCCGCGGCCCGATCGCCCGCCCGAAGGCGGTTCCCGCGGCGTCGACCTCCGCCTCGGGGTCGTCCGGCTCGATCTCGAGCGTCAGGTCGAAGCGGGCGGCGCGGGCGAGCTCGGTCAGCAGGTGGTCGAGCACGGGCACGCCGGTCGCCACGTTCGCGACGCCGGTGCCGTCGACGACGCGCGCACCGCTCACGCGGCGCCTTCCGGACCGCGAGCCTCGTGCGTGAGACCGCTCACAGCTCGGTGCGCTCGATCGCGGCGCCGAGCGCCCGCAGCCGCTCGTCGATCCGCTCGTAGCCGCGGTCGATCTGCCCGATGTTCCCGATCGACGACGTTCCGTCGGCGCAGAGCGCCGCGATCACCATCGCCATCCCGGCCCGGATGTCCGGGCTCTCCAGCCGCTGGCCGTAGAGCTGGGCCGGCCCCGTGACGACGACCCGGTGCGGGTCGCAGAGGATGATGCGCGCGCCCATCGAGACGAGCTTGTCGACGAAGAAGAGGCGGCTCTCGAACATCTTCTCGAAGACGAGCACGGTGCCCCGCGCCTGGGTCGCGGCGACGACGGCGATCGACGTCAGGTCGGCCGGGAACGCGGGCCAGATGCCGCTCTCGATCTTCGGGATCTGATCGCCGAGGTCGTCGACGACGTGGAGCTCCTGCCCCGGCGGGACGCGGATGCTCGTCTCCCCCACCTCGAGCCGGATCCCGAGCTTGCGGAAGGCCGGCACGATCGAGATCAGATCGTCCGGCTCGACGTCCTCGATCGTCACGTCGCCGCCCGTCGTCGCGGCGAGCGCCGCGAAGCTCGCGACCTCGACGTGCTCGGAGCGGATGCGGTGCGAGCCGCCGCCGAGCTGCTCGACGCCCTGGATGCGGAGGATGTTCGAGCCGATCCCGTCGATCGACGCTCCGAGGCCGACGAGGAAGTGGCAGAGGTCCTGGATGTGCGGCTCGCACGCGGCGTGGCCGACGATCGTCTCGCCCTCGGCGAGGACGGCCGCCATGATCGCGTTCTCGGTCGCCATCACCGACGCCTCGTCGAGGAACAGCCGCGTCCCGCGAAGGCCGTCGGTGCGGAGGTCGTAGGCCCCGTTCAGCTCCACCTCGACCCCGAGCTCCATGAAGGCGTGGATGTGCGTGTCGAGGCGTCGCCGCCCGATCACGTCACCGCCCGGCGGCGGCACGGTCGCCTTCCCGAAGCGCGCGAGCAGCGGCCCGGCGAGCAGGAACGACGCGCGGATCTCGCGGCCGAGCCCGGGCGCGAGCTCCGTCTTCGCCACGCTGGTCGTGTCGATGCGGAGCTCGTTCGTGCCGCTCCACTCGACGGAGGCGCCGAGGTCGGCGAGGAGCTCGGCCATCGTCTCGACGTCGCGGATCCGCGGGACGTTCGCCAGGACGACCGGCTCGGTCGCCAGGATCGTCGCCGCGAGGATCGGGAGCGCGCCGTTCTTGTTGCCCGCGGCGCGAACGGTCCCGCTGAGCGGGCGCCCGCCTTCGATCACGAAGGACTGCATGCGGGGCGGTATCGTACCCGGCCTCGTGGAGGTGACCCGCGACAGGGCCTGGGCGACGCTGACGCGGCACACGACCGGCGAGTCGCTGCTGCGCCACGCGCTCGCCGTCGAGGCGTCGACGCGCTTCTACGCGAGGCTCAACGGCGAGGACGAGGAGCTGTGGGGCTGCGTCGCGCTGCTCCACGACTTCGACTACGAGATCCACCCCACGCTCGACCAGCATCCGCAGGACGGCGCAGCGATCCTCCGCGAGGAGGGCTACCCCGAGGAGGTGATCGACGCCGTGCTCTCGCACGCCGAGCACCTCGCGATCCCGCGGGACACGCCGCTCAAGCGGACGCTCTTCGCGTGCGACGAGCTCTCGGGGTTCGTGCACGCCTGCGGGCTTGTCCGGCCGACCGGGCTCGACGGGCTCGAGCCGAAGTCGGTGCGCAAGAAGCTCAAGCAGCCGTCGTTCGCCGCCGGCGTCCACCGCGACGAGGTGTACGCGGGCGCCGAGCTGCTCGGGCTGGAGCTCGACGACCACATCCGGAACGTGGTCGCGGCCCTGCAGCCGATCGCGCCCGAGCTCGGGCTCCGCACCGCCGCCGACGCGGCGTAGCTCAGCCGAGCGTTGCGGCGAGCCGCTCGAGGTCCTCGTCGCTCGTCCACCAGCCGCACGAGACGCGGACGAGGCCGCGGCCGGGGATCTCGCGGACGTGGACGTCCGCCTCGTGGAGCCGCGCGACGACCGCGACCGGGTCGTCCTCGACGCGGAACGCGACGAGCGTCGAGGGCGTCTCGGGGACGACCAGCTCGACGAGCGGCCCGAGCAGCGCGCGGCAGCGCTCTGCGGCGGCGGCGGCGCGCTCGTGCCACCACGTCGGCCGGAGCTCCAGCGCGGCGAGCAGCGCCCGCAGCGCCCCCTGCGACCACCAGCCGGGCTCGAACCGCCTCGCCCCCGGGGTCGGCTCGTACGCGCCGTCGGGCTCGTGGCGGCGCTGCGCGAGGAAGCTCGGCGAGACGAGCCGGAGCCGCTCCGGGTCGGCGATCACGAGCGCCCCCGTGGAGTCCGGGCCGCAGAGCCACTTCTGACCCGAGACGGTGAGGAAGTCCAGGCCGTCCACGGTGGCCGGGACGGCGCCGACGGACTGCGCGCCGTCGGCGAGGACGGGCACCCCGGTCGCCGCCCGCAGCTCGGCGAGCGGCAGCGTCGCGCCCGTCGTCCAGAGCACCTGCGACGTGGCGATCAGCCGCGTCCGCGGCGTCACGGCGGCGAGGATCGCGTCGGGCTCGGGCGCGGCGACGACGACCTCGGCCGGTGACGCGCCGAGCGGCC
Source organism: uncultured Actinomycetes bacterium (assembly GCA_963748255.1). Taxonomy (GTDB): domain Bacteria; phylum Actinomycetota; class Thermoleophilia; order Gaiellales; family Gaiellaceae; genus Gaiella. The sequence goes on from CAVVIL010000022.1 coordinate 39,085, forward strand.
CCAGCAGGCCGAAGTGCTCGTCCGTCGTCGTGACGATCTCGTCGCCCGGCGCGAGCTCGAGGCCCCGCAGCACGATCCCGCACGCGTCCGTCGTCGAGCTCGTCAGGGCCACCTGGTCGCGCTCCGCCCCGACGAGGTCCGCCAGCGCCCCACGGAGCTCGTCGCGCAGCTCCATCGTCGCCTCGAAGTAGGGACGGCCGCTGCGGCCCTCGTAGAGGTCGCGCTCGAGCCCCGCCGCGAGCGCGTCCGCCACGGGACGCGCGAGCGGGCCGAACGTTCCCGCGTTCAGGTACGCGATCCGCTCGAGCACGGGAAAGAGCGCGCGGGCCTCCTCGAAGGTCATGCGCCGACCTCGAGCACGCAGTCGACCGGCGCGTGGTCGGAGAGGACGAGGCCGTCCTGCATCCGCCGCTCGAGCGCCCACACGGTCACCTCGCGCACGACCGCGCCCCGCACGAGCACGTCGTCGATCCCCGCGCCCGGCGGCGAGTAGCCGGCCAGCCGGGGGTCGGCGACGTTGAAGTCGCCTGCCAGCACGATCGCCTCACCGGGCGCGGCCTTCCCCTCGACGAACGCGCGCGCACGCTCGACCTCCGCGCGCGGCACGTCCGGGTCGTGGAAGACGTTCGAGGCGTGGAGGTTCCCGACGACGAGGGACGCCGTGTCGGAGCCGTCCGGCCGCACGCGCACCGCGTGCACGATCCGCCGCTCCCGCCCGGGCGCGCTGATCGGCGCGCCGCCGAGATCCGCCGCGCCGTGCCGGCGGTCGACGAGCACCGCGTTCGCCTGGCCTGCGATGCCCGAGCGGAAGAGCCCCTGGTTGAGCCCGGTGATCCACGCCGTGACGAGGCCGGGACGGATCGCGGGCCGCGCGACCGCGCCGACGCTCTGCATCCCCGACCAGGCCTCGAGCCGCTGGAGGCCCCAGACCGGCAGCTCCTGCAGGCAGACCACGTCCGGCTGGTCGGCGGTCGCGAGCTCGATCATGCGGCGCAGGAAGCCTGCCCGACGCGGCGGGTGGGCGTTCCCGTGGAAGACGTTCCACGTGCGCACGAGCAGTCGCATGCGGGAGCCGAGGCTACGGGTACCGTCGGCGGCCTGCGCCGATGCACGTCGTCCTCGCCGATCCCCCCGCCTTCACGCCCCCGTACGACCACGAGCTCGCGGCCGCGCTCGCCCGGGCCGGCGCGCGCGTCGAGCTCGTCACGTCGCCGTTCCGCTTCGGCGAGCGCCCCGCCGCCGACGGCTACGCGCTGGTGGAGTCCTTCTATCCGCGCTCGAGCCGGATCGGCGGCCGGTCGCGGCTGGCGCTGAAGGCCGTCGAGCACCCGGCCGAGATGCTGCGGCTGATGCGCCGCCCCGCCGACGTGCTCCACCTGCAGTGGCTGGCGGCCCCGGAGGTCGACGTGGCGCTGCTGCGGACCCGGACGCCGCTCGTCTTCACCGCGCACGACCTTCTCCCGCGCCGTACGGCGCGGCGCACCAGGCTGTGGCGGCGCCTGTTCGGTCGCTTCGACCGCGTCGTCGTCCACTCCGAGCGAGGGCGGGTCGCGCTGGAGGCGTTCGGCGTGCCATCCGACCGGCTGCGGGTGATCCCGCACCCCGTCTTCCGGAGCGACCCCCGCCGCGCCGACGACGGGCGCACGGTCCTCGCACCGGGCGTGATCCGCCCCTACAAGGGACTGCCCGATGCGATCGCGGCCGTGCTCGGCGTCGACGGCGCCCGGCTGCTGGTCGCCGGCGACCCGCGCGTCCCGCTCGAGGAGCTCCAGGCCCGCGGCGGCGGCCGGGTCGAGTGGCGGCTCGGGTACCTCGGCCCACCCGAGCTCGAGCAGGCGCTCGCCGAGGCCACGGTCGCCGTCTTCCCGTACCGGGACGAGCTCGACCAGTCCGGCGCGCTCCTCCAGGCGCTCGGCGCGGGCGTGCCGGCCGTCGTCTACGACGTCGGCGGGCTCGGCGAGGTCGTCGACCGGTTCGGGGCGGGCCGCGTCGTCCCCGCGGGCGACGTCAGCGGGCTCGCCGACGCGCTCCGCTCGCTGCTCGACCGGCCGGACGAGCTCGCGGCGGCCCGCGACGGCGCCGCCCGCGCGCGGGAGACGCTGACCTGGGACGCGGCGGCCGAGGCGCACCTCGCGCTCTACGCGGAGCTCCGGTGAGGCTCCGCCGGCGGGACGCCCCGTTCGCGGAGCTCGTCGAGCGCCAGCTCGGGCTCTTCGAGGAGGACGAGTCCGAGCTCCTGGCGGAGGCGAACGAGGCCGAGGAGGCCTGGATCCGCGCCGGACGCGACACCGCCGAGGAGTCCTACGGCGACTTCCAGCTCGTCGTCGACGCGATCGCCGACGGGCTGCTCGCGCTGCGCGACACGTACGCACGGACGCTCGACGAGGACGCCGCCGCCGCCTACCGTGACACGTTCGCCGTCGGCGTCGCGCGACGCTTCCGGCGCTACGCGTCGGTCGTGGCCGACCTCGAGCCCTGATCGGGCTCGTCCAGGTCGAGGCCGTCGGCGTTCCGCGGCCGCAGCGACCGCGCGAGCTTGAGGTGCCCGCGGGCCTCGTCGTGGCGTCCCTGGTTGCGGAGCGCGCGGCCGAGCGCGTAATGCGCGTAGTCGTCGGCGGGCGAGAGCTCGAGCACCTTGCGGAACTCCTCCTCGGCCTCGGTCCAGCGCGAGAGCCGGAAGTACGCGATGCCGAGCGCCTCGCGGATCGACGCCTTCTCGGGCTCGAGGCGCTTCGCCTTCTCGAGCGCGACGGTCGCCTGCGCCGGCATGCCGCTGCGCAGGTGCGTCCGACCCTGCTGGAAGAGGTCGTACGCGGCGCTCATGCACTCATCGTGCCGACGGCGTCAAGCCGGGCCGGAACGAGCGCAGCGAGAGCGCTGTGCGCACCCGCACGGCCGGACGCTCGCGGCTCCGGGCGGCGGCGAGCGCGCGACCGAGCTCGCTTCGCGCCTCGACGGCGGCCGGGCGCGCACGATCGGGCGGCCCATAGCGCGCGACGCCCAGCGCGTCGATCAGCGCGGCGACGGGGATCGCGAGCGCGCGCTGCGTCGCCTGTCCGAGCTCCGAGAGCGTCGCGTTCGGATCGACGGCGGCGCCGCGGTCCGCGAGCGCCGAGACGAGCTCCGCGCGGACACCATGCGCGAGCGCGTGCGGCTCGGTGCGGCGGAGCCGCCTGCTCCGACGCGCCCGCTTCGCCCCGACGATCGCGGCCCCGAGGATGAGCGGAGCCACCGCGAGCACCGCAAGCCACCACGGCGCACCGTCCTCGGCTGCGGCGACGGCGGGCGTCTCCGGCGCCGCGGCGCCGCCCTGCGTGGGCGGTTGCGGGGTGAAGTCGAGGAAGCGGCCGGTGCCGAGCGCGGCGACCGCGTCCGCGGAGTCCGACGCCAGCGTGTAGACGGCCGAGAGGAGGCCGCGACCGGGCGTCGGGTCGAAGGCGAGCCACCCGTGACCGGCGAACCACACCTCGACCCACGCGTGCGCCTGGTGGTCGGTCACCGTCCAGACCCCGCTCTTCCACGTGCCCGCCGTGAAGCCGACCGCGACGCGCGCGGGGATGCCGATGAACCGGAGCATCAGCGCCATGGCGCCCGCGTAGTGCTGGCAGTAGCCGGCACGCGTCCGCTCGACGAAGTCGACGAGCGGGGGGCCTGCGCCCTGCGGCGGCAGCTCCTCGTAGCGGAAGTTCCCTTCCCGCCGGAACCAGCGCTCGAGCAGCAGCGTCGCCTCGTACGGCGAGCGGGCGCGCGCCGTCCGGCGCCGCGCCTCCTCCCAGAGCGGCCGGTACGCGAAGAGCGGCTGGTAGCGGTCGTCGGTGAAGAGGCGGTCGACGGCCCGCTCGCGGCCCTGCACCCCGTAGCCCGGCATCCTGGCGCGCCCGAGCTCGAGGAAGCGCTGTGCGGCGTCCGGGTACCTGGCCGGTGACGCGGCCAGCGCCCGCGGCGTCGGGCTCGGCGAGTAGCTCCAGACCGTGTACTCCGTCCCGCGCCGGAGCGGGCGGCCTGCGCGCATGATCCCGCCATCGAGGTAGAGCACGCGGCCGAAGTTGCCGTCGATCCGGGCGGGCTGGGACGCGGCGGCGATCTTGCTCTCCTCGAGCCCCTCGACGGTGACCCGCTGCCGGAGCCACGCTCCGGGCCGCGCATCGCGCCGCGGGACGAGCGGGTCGGCCGGGAGCCGCCGCCGCGGACCGGCGAGGGCGACCGGATAGAGGTTCTCGATCCAGCGGTCGTCCGCGAACGTCTCGAGCGTGGAGACGCGCCAGTACTCGGCCCGCTTCGGCGCCCGCACGCGCAGGACGACGGTGGGACGGGCCGGGAACTCGATTCCCCCGTAGTGGGCGTCCCAGACGTAGGCCACGTTGGCCCTCCGGCCGCCGTCGGCGAAGGGATCCCACCCGCGCCAGTCGACGTGCGCCGCGGTCGGCGTGAGGCCCGCCGTCGCGATCGCCCCGGCGACGACGACGAGGCCGGCGCCGAGAGCGAGGCCGCGTGCGGCCCGCGCCGTGTCGCCCGCGCCCTGGACGACCGACGCCCACAGGACTGCCGCGAGCGCCGCCGCGCCGAGCACGAGCGCGTGCGTGTCCTCGATCAGGACCGCGGGGAACCCGACGCCGACCGCAACGGCGGCGGCAAGCACGCCGAACCGGCGCGCCGAGGCCGCGAGCACCGCGCCGAGCGCGAGCCCGAACGCCGCGAGGACGACCAGCCCGTCGAGGGCGGGGTACGACCCCGGGTCGAACGGGGCGCGGACGGCCGGCGCGTCGTGCAGGGCCGTCCAGGCCGCGTCCAGACCGCGATGGGGCCAGGTGTCGAAGACGACGGCGAGGAGGGTGACCGTGGCGGCGAGCGCGACCGCCGCCCGCCCCCAGACAGGCACGACGAAGGCCGGCGTCAGTGCGAGCCCGGTCGCGAGCGCGAACCCTGGCCACGCAACCGGATCCTCCAGGAGCGCCCAGGCCGCGACGACGACGGCTGCCGCCGGCAGCGCCGCGAGCACCGTGCGGAGGCGGTCAGCCAACGGCCCGCATCCGTAGCGCGCCGAGCGACTCCGCGAGCTGCTCGCCGTGTCGGAGGACGGCGAGCGGGACGCCGGCGCCTGCGAGCCGCTGCAGCGCCGGCGAGGCCGGAGACGGCGGCCGGCCCACGTACGTCGGCGTGTCGATCGCGACGAGCGCGCTCGAGCGGCCGAGGGCGGCTCGTGAGACGAGCGCGGTGACGACCGCCTCGGGGCGCGGGGTCACCACCACCACCTCGGGCAGCGCGCCCGCCGGCCCGCGGGCAGCGATGAGCGAGGCAAGCGGTGCCTCCGGCTCCTCCTGCACCCCGGCGAGCGCGTCGAGCGCGCTCTCCCAGTCCCCTCCGAGCGTCATGACCCGGTGCACGGCAGGCGCCCGCGTCCCGATCACGAGGACCGCGCGCCGCGAGCGCAGCGCGTGTGCACGCAGGATGGCGGCCGCGGCGCGCACCGCCTCGTCGAGGCTCGACCCGCCCGGAGCGCCCACGTGCGTCGCGGCGTCGACGTCGAGCACGACGGCGACGCTGTCCCGCGGCGCGTCCTCCAGCTCGCGCACCATGAGCTCGCCGCGCCGGGCGGAGGTCGGCCAGTGGACGGCCCGAAGGGGCTCGCCCTCGACGTACTCGCGCACCCCGTGCGGCTCGAGGCCACTCGGACGCCGGACCTGCGCGCGGCGGCCCCCGTCATTCCACGCACCCGTCTCGGTGAAGAGCGTGGTGAGCTCCACCACGCGCGGGCGGACGAGAAGCGTCGTCTGCGAGGGCACCTCGAGCTCGACCGTGCGCAGCCCGAGCGGATCGCCCGCGACGAGGCGCCCCGGGCCGAGGGGATAGCGCCCTCGCGGGACGGCGTCGACGACGACGCGTGCGCGGCCGCCGCGACCAACCACCGCGCTCCGCTCGCCAAGCGGCCCGATCCGCTCGCGCCACTCGAGCCGTGAGGCGAGGAGCCGCCGGCCGCGGATCTGCGCCTCGAGGGCGAGCGCCTCGCCTTCGACCGGCGTGGACGAGGGCGGTCGTCGCTCGACGGACAGGCTGCGAGCGACGAGCCAGGCCCAGCCGCGGGCGAGTGCGACTGCGAGGCAGAGACCGAGCCCGAGGACCGCGAGGGCGGTCGAGCCGACAGCCCAGGCCGCGACGACGACGCCGACCGCGAGGAGCCCGGCGCCGCGGAGCCTCACACCGGCACCGGTGTGCCTGCGAGTGCCTCGGCGACGACCTCCTCCGCGGCGATGCCCGTGGCACGTGCCTCGGGAGCGAGGATCAGCCGATGTGCGAGCACGGTCACGGCGAGCGCCTGGACGTCCTCGGGCAGCACGTAGTCTCGCCGCTCCACGAGGGCGCGCGCCTTCGCGAGCGCGAGCAGCGCGATCCCCGAACGCGGGCTGCCGCCGAGCGCCAGGCGCCCGCTCCCCCGCGTGTGACGGAGGAGCGCCACGACGTACCGGGTGACGCTCTCGTCGACGTGGACGTGGCGGGCGGCGTCGATCGCGTGGACGATCTCGGCGCGCCCAGCGACCGGCCGGAGCGTGTCGAGCGGCGGCTCCGTCGTCTGCTCCGCCAGCATCCTCGCCTCGTCCGCGAGCGGCGGATAGCCGATCGTCATCCGCACGGCGAAGCGGTCGAGCTGCGCCTCGGGGAGCGGGTACGTCCCCTCGTACTCGACGGGGTTCTGGGTCGCGATCACGAGGAACGGCCGCTCGAGCGCGTGGGTCGCGCCGTCGACCGTCACCTGGGTCTCCTGCATCGCCTCGAGGAGCGACGACTGCGTCTTCGGCGACGCGCGGTTGATCTCGTCGACGAGAAGGACGTTCGCGAACACCGGGCCCGGCCGGAAGCGGAACGCCTCGCTCGCCCGGTCGAAGACGTTGACCCCCGTGACGTCCGCCGGCAGGAGGTCGGGCGTGAACTGGACGCGATGGAAGGTGAGGTCGAGTGAGCGCGCGATCGCCTTCGCGAGCACCGTCTTCCCGACACCCGGCACGTCCTCGACCAGCACGTGACCCTCGGCGAGGAGGCAGAGGAGCGGGAGCCTGAGCGTCTCGGGCGGCGCGTGGATCGCGGCGCCGAGGTTCGCGACGACACGCTCGGCGAGCGCGGCGGCGTCCGCCCCCGAGCCGATCGTCTCCGTCGCGCGCTCGGTCACGACCGGTCGCCGAGGAGCTCCTGCACGGCGTCGAGGATCGCGCCGGCGACCTCCTGCTTCGTCGCCTTGGGGACGTGGCGCTCCCCCTCGCTCGAGATCAGCAGCACCTCGTTGTCGGGGCTCTCGAAGCCGATGTCGGGCCTGCCGACGTCGTTGAAGACGACGAGGTCGACGTCCTTCTCGGTGAGCATCGCGCGCTTGCGCGCGAGACCCTCATCTCCGCTCTCGGCGCCGAACGCGACGAGCACCTGGCCCTCCCGCCTCGCCGCCGAGAGGGCCCGTGCGACGTCCGACGTCGGCACGAGGTCGACGCTCCACGGCTCGTTGTCCTTCGGCCGCTTGCCGTCGATGGGCTCCGCCGGCCGGTAGTCCGCGACCGCGGCCGCCATCAGGATCACGTCGGCGTCGTTGCGGGCCAGGGCCTCGCGGCGCAGATCGGCGGCGGTCGGCGTCGGCACGACCTCGACCCCTTCCGGCGCCGCGACCTGGAGGTTCGCGGCGAGCAGGGTCACGGCCGCCCCACGGTCGCGTGCCGCCTCGGCGAGCGCGGCGCCCATCCGGCCGGAGGATCGGTTCCCGAGGAACCTGACGGTGTCGAGCGGCTCCCGTGTCCCGCCGGCGGTGACGAGCACGCGCCGGCCGGCGAGCGGCCGCTCGCCGCCGCCGTCGGAGAGCAGCGCCTCGAGGCGGCGCGCGATCTCCTCCGGCTCGCTCATCCGCCCCGCGCCGACGAGGCCCTCCGCGAGCTCGCCGTGCTCGGGGCCGACGATCACGGCGCCGCGCGAGGCGAGCAGCTCGACGTTCGCGCGCGTCGCGGGGTGCTCCCACATCGCGGTGTTCATCGCCGGCGCGAGCAGCAGCGCGCCGCGGTGCGCGAGCGCGGTCTCGGTGAGGAGGTCGTCTGCGAGCCCGTGCGCGAGCCGCGCGAGGGAGTTCGCCGTGACGGGGGCGACGACGAGCGCGTCGGCGTCCTGGAGGTGCGGGTACGGGTCGGACGGCGGGTGCTTGCGCGCGAGCGCCCAGAACGTCTCGGCCGCGACGAACCGCTCGGCCCCGCTCGTCACGATCGGAGTGACGTCGTGCCCGCCCCGCACGAGCAGCCGGACGAGCTCGCACGCCTTGTACGCCGCGATGCCGCCGGTGACTCCCAGGAGGATCCGCGCCACGCCACAGTGTGCCCGCTCGCCGCGCCAGCCACCCCCTCGTGGCAAAGAGGCAGTGCGACCGCGACAGCGGGCGCCCGTCGATCTCGGCGACACCTCGATGGCAAAGAGAAGTGCGACCGCGAGAGCGGGCGCCTTCAGGGATCTGCCCGGCCGAAGGCCGGGATCAAGCCGCGAGATTCGGCTTCTGCCGGATCTCGCTTGGCGAGCTAACTAGCTCTGTCCGCCGTAGGAGAACGTCAGCTTGCCGCGCGAGATCTCCTCCATCGCCATGGTGAGGTAGTTCTTCGAGCGCGACTCCACGAGCGGCGGCGGCGCGTCCTCCAGCCCGAGGCCCTCTCCGAGCTGGTGGTGGTAGTTGTTGATCTGCCGGGCCCGCTTCGCGGACATGATGACGAGCGCGTAGCGTGACGCCGGGTCGCCCTCGGTGCTCGTGTGCGCCAGCAGCGCGTCGATCCGTGGCTCGATCATCGAGTGAGGATGGTACCTGCCATCTGCAGCTCGCGTTCGACGATCGCCGCCAGCACCTCGGAGGCGCGCTCGACGTCGTCGTTGCGCACCATGTACCGGAACCGGTGCGCCTGCTCGAGCTGGTGGCGTGCGATCGCGATCCGCTCGCCGATCTCGCCGGTCGACTCGGTCGCCCGCTCGCGCAGCCGGCGCTCGAGCTCGTCGACGTCGGCCGCGATGAAGATCGTGCACGCGCCGGGGACGTGCTCCTGGACGTAGAGCGCGCCGTCGATCTCGAGCTCGAGGACGCAGACGCGGCCGTGCTCGGCGATCCGGTCGATCTCCGAGCGGAGCGTCCCGTAGCGCTTGCGCGAGACGTACTCGACCCACTCGAGGAACCCGTCCTCCTCGACGCGGGCGGCGAACTCCGCCTCGCCGAGGAACCAGTACTCGCGCCCGTCGACCTCGCCGGGCCGCTGCTGCCGGGTCGTCGCGGAGACGGCGACCTCGAGCTGGTCGGGTAGCCGCTCGAGGAGCGAGCGGATGAGCGTGCCCTTGCCCGCGCCCGACGGGCCGGTGACGACGAAGACGGGACGCACGACGGAGGGCCGGCCGGCGCCGCCCGACCTCACCGCTGGTTGAAGAGATTGACGAGCTCGGTGCGCTGGCGCTCGGAGAGCCCGCCCACCGTCTTCGACTGGCTGATCCGGCACTGGTTGAGCAGTCGGGCCGCCTTGACGCGCCCGAACTTGGGCACCGCCATCAGCATGTCGAAGACCTTGGCCGTCGAGACGTACTCCGGGGGATCGAGCAGAATCGTCTCGATCTGGACGCTGCCGTCCTTCAGGTCCTTCTTCAGCTGGGCGCGGCGGACCCGGATGTCGTTCGCCCGCTGGAGCGCTTCCATCCGCTGATCGAGAGAGCGAGCGGGTGCCTGCGCGGGCGACTTCGACGTGACCATAGAGCGGACGAGTCTAGCACCCTCGGCCGCCGAATCAAGCAGTACTGTTTTGTGCAATTTGCAGAGATTTTTCCGATCTGACAACAGCGACCGCATGCGCATCGAGGGGATTCGCGTACCCTCGCGCGCTCGCCTCGGCCGTCAGCTCGGCCCCGATCCGGGCGGGCGCGTCCGGGTCGGCGAAGAGGACCGTGCCGAGCGCGACGGAGGTGGCACCGACCGCGACGAGCTCCAGCGCGTCGAGCCCCGTCCGGACACCACCCATTCCCACGATGGGAACCTCGACGGCCGCGGCGCAGGCGTGGACGCACGCGAGCGCGATCGGGCGCAGGGCGGGCCCGGAGTAGCCGCCGACCGTCCGCGCGAGCCGCGGCCGGAGCGAGGCGTCGAGGGCGAGTCCGCGGATCGTGTTGACGAGCGAGAGGCCGTCGGCGCCGGCGGCGACCACGGCACGCGCCGACGCCGCAATGTCCCACTGAGCAGGGGAAAGCTTCGCGTAGAGCGGCTTCCGCGTCGCGGCGCGGGCGGCCGCGACGAGCTCCGCGGCGGTCTCCGGCGCCTCGTCCACGTTGGGGCACGAGAGGTTCAGCTCGAGGACGGCGACGTCCTTCTCGCCGTCGAGCCGCTCGCAGACCGTGGCGAAGTCCGCCGCCGAGAACCCGCCCACCGAGACCCAGAGCTCCGTCCCCAGAGCGGCGAGCCGCGGGAGGTGGGACTCGACGAAGGCGTCGATCCCAGGCCCCTGGAGACCGATCGAGTTGAGCATCCCGCTCTCGGTCTCGGCGATGCGCACCGGCGGGTTGCCGCCGCGCGGGAGCGGCGTGATCGTCTTCGTCACGAACGCGTCGAGGCTGCGGGCCACGTCGGGAGCGACGAGCGCATCGAGACAGCCGGAGGCGTTGAGGATCCGGACGCCGCTCATGCCGCGGCCCGCAGGACGGGGCCGTCGACGCACAGCCGGACGTAGCCGCCGTCGCGCGGCACGACGCAGCCGTAGCAGGCGCCGTAGCCGCACGCCATCGGCGCCTCGTGCGCGAGCTGCGCGCCGGGCACGAGAGCGGCGAGCGCGTCGAGCATCGGCTCCGGCCCGCAGGCGAGCACGTCGCCGGGGTCGGCGGGGAGCGCCTCGGTCACGAGGGTCGGGTCGACGACGACGGTCGCGTTCGGGACGAGCACCGCGGCCTCGGCGTGCGCGTTCGTCCGGAAGCCGAGGACCGCGGGCGGCCCGCCAAGCCGGCTGGAGAGGTACGGCAGCGGCGCGATCCCGATGCCGCCGCCGACGAGGAGCGGACGCTCGACGTCGAGGTCGTAGCCCCGGCCGAGCGGCCCGGTGACGGCGATCCGCTCGCCGACCTCGAGCCCCGCGATCGCGCGCGTGCCGGGCCCGATGGGGTCGACGAGGAAGCCGAGCTCGCCGTCGGGCGCCACGCAGAGGCTGAACGGTCGCGGGAGGACGCGACCCGGCGCCTCGAGCATGAAGAACTGCCCCGGCTCCCCTGGCTCGAGGGGTCCGCGGCCCAGGCGGACGAGCGTGTACGGCCCAACCGGCTCGTTGGCGGAGACGACGAGGCGCGCGCGCCGCACGGCCTCAGCCTCGCGCCGGCCCATCGAGCGCGAGCGTCGTCACGCGCCGACGCCGATCCGCTCCTGGAGCGAGAGCGTCGCCTCGGCGCGGGCGTTCGCGATCGCGTGCACGGCCGCCGCGGCGCCGGAGATGGTGGTGATGCACGGGACGCGCGCAATGAGCGCCGCCTCGCGGATCAGGTATCCGTCCGCGCGCGCACCGGAGCCCTGCGGCGTGTTGACGACGAGGTTGCAGCGGTGCTCGCGGATCAGGTCGACGACCGTCGACTCGCCCGGCTCGGCGTCCGCGACCTTGCCGACCTCCTCGACCTCGAGCCCCGCCGCGCGCAGCGTGCGCGCCGTCCCGGTGGTCGCGATCAGCTCGAAGCCGAGCCCCGCGAGCGCGGCCGCGATCGGCGCGATGCTCGGCTTGTCGCCGTCGCGGACGGAGAGGAACGCGGCCCCGGCGTTCGGCAGGGGGCGTCCTGCGGCCCGCTCGGCCTTCGCGAAGGCGGTCGGCAGGTCGGAGGCGGTGGCCATGACCTCGCCGGTCGAGCGCATCTCGGGGCCGAGGATGGGGTCGGCGCCGGGGAAGCGGGCGAACGGGAGGACCGCCGCCTTGACGCTCACCTCGGTCGGCCGGGGGGGCCGGAGCGCCAGGTCGGCGAGCCGCTCGCCGTGCGCAAGGCGACACGCAGCCTGGACGAGGTTGACGCCCGTTGCCTTGCTGGCGAACGGGACGGTGCGCGAGGCGCGCGGGTTCGCCTCGAGGACGTAGACGACCGAGTCGGCGATCGCGAGCTGGACGTTCAGCAGCCCGACGACGCCGAGCGCCGGCCCGAGCCGCTTGACGACGTGCTCGACCTCGAGCGCGTTCGCGAGCGTGAGCGACTGCGCCGGCAGCACGCAGGACGAGTCGCCCGAGTGCACCCCGGCCTCCTCGACGTGCTGCATGACCGCCCCGATGTAGACGTCGGTGCCGTCGCAGAGCGCGTCGACGTCGATCTCGACCGCGTTCTCGACGAAGCGGTCGATCAGGACGGAGCCGCTGACGGCGCCCATCGCGGAGCGGAGGTCGTCCTCCGAGTCGCAGATCCGCATCGCTCTGCCGCCGAGGACGTACGACGGCCGCACGAGCACCGGGTAGCCGATCTCGCGCGCGGCCGCGAGCGCCTCGTCGACCCCCTCGACCGTGCTCCACGGCGGGCAGCGGACGCCGAGGTCCCGCGCGAGGGCGCCGAACAGCTCGCGGTCCTCGGCGAGGTCGATCGCGGCGTGCGGCGTGCCGAGGATCCGGTAGCCCGCGCCCTCGATGTGCCGCGCGAGGCGCAGCGGCGTCTGCCCGCCGAACTGCGTCACGACGCCGAGCGGCTGCTCGCGGTCGAGCACCGCGAGCACCTCCTCGGGCGAGAGCGGCTCGAAGTAGAGGCGGTCGGAGGTGTCGTAGTCGGTCGAGACCGTCTCCGGGTTGCAGTTGACCATCACCGCCTCGTAGCCGAGCTCGCGGAAGGTCTGCACCGCGTGGACGCAGCAGTAGTCGAACTCGATGCCCTGGCCGATCCGGTTCGGGCCGGAGCCGAGGATGACGACGCGTTGCCTGTCGCCCGGCGGCGGCCCCTCGTCCTGCTCGCCCCAGGTCGAGTAGAGGTAGTTCGACCCCGCCTCAACCTCGCCGCCGCAGGAGTCGACGCGCCGGTACGACGGCTTGATGCCGCGCGCGTAACGGGCGCGCCGCACGTCGTCGCCCGACGTGCCCCAGGCGGCGCCGATCGAGTCGTCCCCCCACCCCGCCCGCTTGGCCCGCCGGATGTCGCCCGTGCGGAGCTCGCGCTTCGCGGCCTCGAGCTGCTCGACGAACCACGGGTGGAGCCCCTCGGGCAGGTCGTCGATCGTCGCCCACGGGGTCGGCGAGCCCGGGTCGAGCTCACGCGAGCCGAACGCCTTCAGGAAGGCCTCGGTGAACGTCCGGCCGATGCCCATCGCCTCGCCGACCGACTTCATCTGCGTCCCGAGCGTCGGGTCGGCGCCGGGGAACTTCTCGAACGCGAAGCGCGGGAACTTGACGACGACGTAGTCGAGCGTCGGCTCGAAGGCGGCCGGCGTCGTCTTCGTCAGGTCGTTCGGGATCTCGTCGAGCGTGTAGCCGACGGCGAGCTTCGCGGCGACCTTCGCGATCGGGTAGCCCGTCGCCTTCGAGGCGAGCGCCGAGGAGCGGGAGACGCGCGGGTTCATCTCGATCACGCGGAGCTCGCCCGTGTCCCGGTGGCGGGCGAACTGGATGTTCGAGCCGCCGGTCTCGACGCCCACCGCGCGGACGACCGCCGCGGCCGCGTCGCGGAGCTCCTGGTACGCCTCGTCGGAGAGCGTCATCTGCGGCGCGACCGTGACCGAGTCGCCCGTGTGGACGCCCATCGGATCGAGGTTCTCGATCGAGCAGACGATCACGACGTTGTCCACGCGGTCGCGGATCACCTCGAGCTCGAACTCGTCCCACCCGCGGATCGACTCCTCGACGAGCACCTGCCCGATCGGCGACTCGGCGAGGCCCCGCTCGACCTGCCGCTCGAGCGCCTCCAGGTCGTCGGCGAAGCCGCCCCCGTGGCCGCCGAGGGTGAAGGCCGGGCGCACGACGGCCGGGATCGGAGCGTCCGCGAGGTCGGCGAGCGACTCGACGATCACCGAGCGGGGCACCGCGAGGCCGCAGCTCTGCACGGCGTCGCGGAAGAGCTGCCGGTCTTCCGCACGCCGGATCACGTCGATCCGCGCGCCGAGGAGCTCGACGCCCAGCTCCTCGAGGACACCCGCCGTCGAGAGCTCGATCGCGAGGTTGAGCGCCGTCTGCCCCCCGAGGGTCGGGAGGAGCGCGTCCGGCCGTTCGCGGCGGAGCACGTCGGCGACGCTCTCGAGGTCGAGGGGCTCGATGTAGGTGCGGTCGGCGAACCCGGGGTCGGTCATGATCGTGGCCGGGTTCGAGTTGACGACGATCGTGCGATAGCCGTCCTCGCGCAGCACCTTCAGCGCCTGGCAGCCCGCGTAGTCGAACTCGCACGCCTGGCCGATCACGATCGGCCCGGAGCCGATCACGCAGATCGAGTGGAGGTCGCGTCTAGCCGGCACGCGCGGGCTCCAGGTTCGCCACCCAGTCCTCGAGAATCGGCCACGCGTCGTGCGGGCCAGGCCCGGCCTCCGGGTGGAACTGCACGGAGCACGCCCGTTCGTCCGGGAAGTCGAAGCCCTCGACGGTCCCGTCGTAGAGCGACACGTGGGTCGCGGTCACATCCTCCGACGCGACGACGGCGAACCCGTGGTTCTGGCTGGTGACGAGGACGCGGCCCGTGCGACGGTCGAGCACGGGATGGTTCGCGCCGCGGTGACCGAAGGGCAGCTTCGTCGTCTCGTGGCCGGCCGCGAGCCCGAGCAGCTGGTGGCCGAGGCAGATCCCGAGCATCGGCACGCGGCCGAGCGTCTCGCGCACCACCCTCGTCTCCTCGGCGAGCGGCGCCGGGTCGCCCGGGCCGTTCGAGAGGAGCACGCCGTCGTGCGCTGCGAGGTCGTCGGGGTCGCAGACGTGCGGGTAGACGGTGACCGACGCGCCTGCCGCCGCGAGCCGCCGGACGATCGAGGTCTTCACTCCGTAGTCGACCACGGCGACGCTCACGCGGCCCTCGGGATGGGCGACGTACGGGGCGGGCGTCGAGACGTTCGCGACGAGGGCAGCGCCCTCCATCGACGGCGTCGCGAGCACCTGCTCGAGCGCCCGGTCGACGTCGAGGGCGCGCTCGTCGGCGACGGCGACCGCTCGCATCGCGCCGCCGTCGCGCAGCCGCAGCGTCAGCGCGCGCGTGTCGATCTCGTCCAGCGCGACGATCCCGCGCTCGGCGAGCCAGAGCGCCCACTGCTCGCCGCCGAGGCGGCGCATCAGCACGGCGCGCGCGTGCGGCGCCGCCGACTCGAGCCGCGCGTCGTCGACGCCGTAGTTGCCGACCATCGGCGCGGTGAAGCAGACGAGCTGCTGCGCGTAGCTCGGGTCGGTGACGGTCTCCTGGTAGCCGGTCATGCCCGTCGTGAAGACGGCCTCTCCGAAGGCCGATCCCTCGGCGGCCACCGAGCGGCCGCGGAAGACCGTGCCGTCCTCCAGGAGCAGGTAGCCCTGGGTCGTCACGCGGCGTGCACCACCCTCCCGTCGGCGACCGTCTTCACGACCGCGCCGGTGAGCTGCTCGCCGAGGAGCCAGGAGTTGGCGGAGAGCGAGCGGAACCCCTCCTCGGTCACCGTCCACTCCGCCTCGAGGTCGAGCAGGACGACGTTGGCGGGCTCGCCGACGGCGATCGCCGGCACCGGCAGCCCGAGCGCGCGCGCCGGGCCGGCCGAGAGCCGCTCCAGCACGACCGCGAGCGGGAGCTCGCCCGTCCGGACGAGGTACGTGTTGAGGGCCGCGAACGCCGTCTCGAGCCCGGTCACGCCGAACGGCGCCTCCTCGAACGGCGCGTCCTTCTCGTGACGCGCGTGCGGGGCGTGATCGGTGGCGATGCAGTCGATCGTCCCGTCGAGGACGCCCTGGACGAGCGCCTCCCGGTCGGACTCGGTGCGGAGCGGCGGGTTCATCTTCACGTTGGCATCGAGGGTACGGACCCGCTCGTCGGTCGCGCAGAGGTGGTGGGGGCTCGCCTCGGCGCTCACGGCCACGCCCGCGAGGCGGGCGCGCCGCACGGCCTCGACGGACTCCCGGGCGGAGAGGTGCTGGAGGTGCACGGGACGGCGCTCGTACGCGGCGAGCGCGAGGTCGCGCTCGACCATCAGGCTCTCGGCGACCGAGGGCCAGCCCGTCAGCCCGAGCTGGGCCGAGACCGCGCCCTCGTGCATGTGCCCGCCGTCGGAGAGCGAGAGCTCCTCGCAGTGGAGCGCCAGCGGCCGCCCGGCCACCGCGCTGTACGCGAGCGCCCGTCGCATGAGGCCGGCCGACGAGACGGGTCGGCCGTCGTCGGTGAAGGCGAGCGCGCCCACCTCCGCGAGCTCGGCCATCTCGGTCAGCTCCTCGCCCCGCTGCCCGCGGGAGATGGCGGCGGTGAACCCCGTCGGGACGACCGCCTCCTCCCGCGCCCGTTCGAGCAGCGCGAGGAGCACGGGGGCCGTGTCGACGACGGGCTCGGTGTTCGGCATCGCGACGATCGCGCAGTACCCGCCCGCGGCCGCCGCGGCGGTGCCCGAGGCGATCGTCTCCTCGTCCTCGCGCCCCGGCGTGCGCAGGTGCACGTGCGGGTCGACGAACGCCGGCGCGAGCACGAGGCCGGCGGGCGCGCTCGCGACCGACTCCACGGCGGTGACGACCCCGTCCTCGATCGTGAGGACGCCCGGCCCGTCGAGGCCGCGCCCGGGGTCGAGGAGGTGGGCGCGGATCGTCAGCGAGGCGCGCTCGCCGTTCCGGCAGGCGAGCACTCAGGCGACCTCGAGCACCGGCGCGGCGATCTGGAGGCCGGGGGCCGTGAGGAGGTCGTAGAGCACCGCCATGCGCACGACGAGCCCCGCCCGCACCTGGGTCGTGATCAGGGACGCGCCCGAGTCGGCGACGCGCGGGTCGATCTCGACGCCCCGGTTCATCGGGCCGGGATGCATTACGACCTGGCCCGGCCGGACGCGGCCCGGCGTGACGCCGTAGAGGCTCGTGTACTCGCGCAGCGACGGCACGAAGGCGGCGTCCATCCGCTCCTGCTGCATGCGGAGCACGTAGACGACGTCCGCATCGGCGGAGGCGCCGATGTCGTCGCTGACGTCACAGCCCAGCGTCTCGATCCCGCGCGGCATGAGCGTCGGCGGCCCGATCACGACCGGGCTCGCGCCGACGAGCAGCAGCGCCTCGACGAGCGAGCGGGCGACGCGGGAGTGCAGCACGTCGCCGACGATCGCGACGCGGACGTCTTCGAGCCTCCCGAGCGCCTCGCGGATGGTGAACAGGTCGAGAAGCGCCTGGGTCGGGTGCTGGTGCTTCCCGTCGCCGGCGTTGACGACGAGCGCGTCGGTCGCGTCGGCGACGATGTGGGGCGCGCCGATGTGCGGGTGCCGGATCACGATCACGTCCGGGTCGTAGGCGCCGAGCGTCTCCGCCGTGTCACGCAGGGACTCCCCCTTCTCGACCGACGAGCCCGAGGAGCGGAGCGTCATCGTGTCCGCGGAGAGCCGCTTGGCGGCGAGCTCGAAGCTCGAGAGCGTGCGCGTCGACGACTCGTAGAAGAGGTTGACGACGAGCCTGCCGCGGAGCGTCGGCAGCTTCTTCACCTCGCGGTCGAGCGACCGCTCGAGCGCGCGGGCCGTGTCGAGGATCCGGACCGCGTCGTCGCGCGTCAGGTCGCCGACGCCCAGCAGGTGCCGTCGCCGCCGCTCGCCACTCATGCGCCGGCTCCGCGCGACGGCTCGAGCACGACCCGGTCGCGCCCGTCGATCTCCTCGAGCTCGACGCGCACCCGCTCGTCCAGCGAGGTCGGGAGGTTCTTGCCGACGTAGTCGGGCCGGATCGGCAGCTCGCGGTGCCCGCGGTCGACGAGCACGGCGAGCTGCACCCGCGCGGGCCGCCCGTAGTCGAGCAGGGCGTCGATCCCCGCCCGGATCGTCCGGCCCGTATAGAGGACGTCGTCGACGAGCACGCAGGTCTTCCCCTCGAGCGCGAAGCCGAGCTCCGTCCCGCG
Source organism: uncultured Actinomycetes bacterium (assembly GCA_963748255.1). Classification (GTDB taxonomy): domain Bacteria; phylum Actinomycetota; class Thermoleophilia; order Gaiellales; family Gaiellaceae; genus Gaiella. The sequence goes on from CAVVIL010000022.1 coordinate 57,064, forward strand.
CACGAGCGGCTGTGGGTGGAGCGGCGCCTCGCGCCCGCGCACCAGGACGTCGTCGCGATGGAAGGAGATGTCGACGGCGCCGAGCTCCGGCTCCGCTCCGCCTCGCTCGGCCACCAGGTCGCGGAGACGCCGGGCGAGCGGCACGCCGCGCGTGTGGATCCCGACGAGGGCGAGCTGCTCGAGGTCGCCGCCGCGCTCGATCAGCTCGTGCGCGAGCCGGGCGAGCGTGCGCGCGAGCGCGTCTTCGTCGAGGATCTCGCGCGCGTCCTCGCGCGCGGGTGTGTCGGTCGTCATGCGGCTCGCTCCTTCCCGGCCTCGCTGGACCGGCTTAAAGGGACTCGGGCGAGTCTAGCGGCGCGGTCCGAAGGCGGTCCGCGGACCGCCCGCCGGATGTCGGTCCTCTGACGCGCAACGGCGCGAACGGGAAGGATTCCGGGGTGACGGGCGCGGACACGGCGACGGAAGGGGCCTCGGGACGGCGTCGAGCCGTCCTCCCGCTGCTCGTCCTCGCGGGGCTCGTCGTCGTGTCGACCGCGGTGCGCCTCGCCGTCGCGCAGTCGTTCACGACCCCGTGGATCGCACCCGACGAGATGGTCTACGGGATGATCGGGGAGAGCCTGTGGTCGAACGGCACGCTCGGCCTGCGCGACCTCCCGTCCCCGTACTACAGCGTCCTCACCCCGGCGTTGATCGGAGCGCCGCTCGCGTGGCTCGACCTCGGCGACGGCATCCAGTGGGCGCGGCTGCTCCAGGCGCTCGCCGCGTCGCTCGTGGCCGTCCCGACCTACCTCTGGGCGCGCTCGATCGCCTCGATGCGCTGGGCGCTCGCGGCCGCGGGGCTCGTCCTCCTGGCGCCGGCGCTGCACTACGCGGGCTTTCTCATGACCGAGCCGCTCACGCTGACGGTCGTCACGATCGCCCTGCTCGCGATGGCACGCGCGCTGCAGCGACCGTCGATGTGGCGCTACGGCGTCTTCGCCGCGTGGGCGACGGCCGCGGCCGCCGTGCGGCTCCAGGCGCTCGTCCTGCTCCCCGCGTTCCTGGCCGCCGCCCTGCTCGACGCGCTCGCCGCGCGGGACGGGAAGCGCCTGCGGCCCCTGCTGCTCCTCGGCGGCGTCGCCGTCGGGGTCACGGTCGCCGTCGCCCTGCTCGTCGTCGTCTTCGGCGGCGAGCTCTCGACGGAGCGGGTGCTCGGCGCCTACACGCCGATCGGCGAGGGCGCACCGGTGGAGTCGGGCGCCGATGCGATCGCCTGGCATGCGTTCGACGTCGCGCTCCTCGGCTTCGGCGTGGCGGCGCTCGCGACGGCCGCGCTGGCCGCGTGTGTCGCTCTCGGGTCGCGACACGGATCCGGCGCTGCGCGCCTTCGTTGCGGTGACTCTGGCGTACGTCGGCCTGCTCGTGCTCCAGGTCGGGCTGTTCTCGGCCGCCTATGTCGGCCACGTCGCCGAGCGGTACCTGATCACGGCGCTCCCGCTCCTCGTGATCGGGCTCTGCGCGTGGATCTCACGGGGCGCGCCCCGGCCGCGCGTCACGCTCGTCGTGGTCGGCGGCATCCTCGTGGTCGCCGCCGTGGCCGTTCCGATCGACGAGCTCGCCTCGCCGGGGACGCTCGTCAACGCCCCGACCTCGGCGATGCTCGCCGCGCTCTCCGACGGCTGGGCGCGCGTCGCGCTCGTCGGTGGCGCGGTCGCCGCGTGCGCGCTCGTCCTGCTCCTCCCGCGGCGGCTGGCGTGGGTCACCGCCGCCGTCCTCGCGGTCGGGCTCGCCACCGCGTCGGCGGACTCCGCCCGCCGGATCGCCGACCAGTCGTCGCACGAGCAGCAGGTGGCGGAGGGCACAGCACCGCCGGGGTGGCTCGACGCCGCGGACGTCGGCGACGCGACGCTCGTCGACACCGGCGACCGGCTCTGGACGGCAACGGCGCGGACGATCTTCTGGAACCGGTCGATCGACGACGTCGTCCACCTCCTTCCCGCCACGTCGCCGTTCCCGCCGGTGACGCGCGCGGTGCGCATCGGCGCCGACGGCGTCCTCCGGACGCTCGACGGCGCGCCGCTACGACGCCGGGTCGTCGTCGCGCCGACGACGCTCGTCTTCGCGGGCGAGAAAGTCGCCGAGCGGCAGGCCGGCACGAGCGAGGCACCCGGCCTGGTGGCGTGGCGGCAGGACGGCGAGATCCGGGCGGTACTCCGAACGGGAGGCTTCCTTCCCAACGGCGACTTCAGCGGGATCGCGTCGATCACCGTCTACGGGTGCCGGCCAGGGACACTGGACGTGACCATCCTCGGCAAGTCCGGCGATCCGATCGAGGCGCGCGTCGACGAGCTCGGTGCAAGTCCAAGCATGCTCGAGACGCCGGCCGGCGAGGCGAGGACGCATCACATCTCCGCGCCGCCCTACGCGAACGGGAGGAACACCTGCCTGTTCGAGCTGGTCAACCCGGGCTTCGCCGGGACGACGACGATCACGTTCACGCCGCGCTGACGCGGCGCGCGCGGGTCACTCGGGCTCGGTCAGCGCCTCGATCGCGTCACGCGCGGCGTCGAGCTCCTCGGACGGCACGAGCAGCCGGATCGGCATGTCGCCGTGCTCGTCGGGATGCTCGTCGACGGCCCCCTCGAGGGTGGCCGCGATCCCGGCCCGCTCGAGGAGCGACTGGAGCTCCTCCGCCTCGTCGACGCTTCCGGCGACCGTCACCTGGACGAGCCCGCTCACGCACCGGACCCTACTGCATGCTCGTCGGCGCGGCCCCGCCGGCCACCGCGGGGAATGAGCTCTGGAGGTCCGCGCTCGGGGAGCGGGACGCTGATCACGTCGAAGTCGCGCGGGACGACCGTCCGCGGGAAGAGCTGCAGGGCCTCGTCGGCGACCTCCGAGCCCGCGTAGCGCGCGGAGACGTGCGTCAGCGCGAGCAGGCCGACGTCCGCCTCGCGCGCGACGAGCGCCGCCTCGCCGGCGGTCGAGTGCTCGGTCTCGCGCGCCCGCGCCCGCTCGTCGGCGAGGAACGTCGCCTCGTGGACGAGCACGTCGGCGCTCGTCGCCGCCTCGACGACCGACCGCGCGGGGGCCGTGTCGCCGGTGAGGACGATCGTCCGTCCCCGCCGCGGCGCCCCGACGACCTCCTCCGGACGGACGACGCGACCCGAGTCGAGCGTGACCGCCTCGCCACGCTGCAGCGCGCCGCGCGCCGGCCCGTCGGGGATACCCAGGGCCTGGGCGGCCTCCGCCTCGAAGCGGCCGGGGCGGCCGTCCTCCCGGAGCGCGTAGCCGATCGCGCCGGCTCCATGGGCGACGGCGAACGGCTCGATGCGGTACCCGTCCCGCTCGATCGCGTCCCCCGCGGCGAGCTCCTGCACAGCAAGGGAATACGTGAGCCGCCCGACGACGACGCGCAGCGCCTCGAGGAGCGCACGCGTCCCCCGAGGGCCGTGGACGGTGACACCCGTCTCGCGGCCGCGGAGCGCGAAGGTCTTGAGCATCCCCGGCAGGCCGAGGACGTGGTCGGCGTGCAGGTGGGTGAGGAAGACGTCCTCGAGGTCGCCGAGCCCGGCGTCGGAGCGCAGCAGCTGTCGCTGCGTCCCCTCGCCGCAGTCGACGAGGAGCCGGTCGCCGCCGCGGCGGATCAGCGTCGCGGACGTGCCGCGCGCGGCGGTCGGCGCCGAGCCCGCGGTGCCCAGGAAGACGAGGTCGAGGTCCACGGGCGCGGATCGTAACCCCGCCCGGTCCTGCGGCCGGAGTCTCCGTGCGCCGCGGCGAGCGGCGTCAGCCGGTGGGGAACTGCAGGTCGGTGTAGACCATCTCGCCCTTGAAGAGGCGCGCCTCGGGATCCCACGGGAAGAAGATCGCGTTCCGCCACGTGAGCTTCGCGCCGGTGGGCTCGTGATCGAGCCACCGCGCTTCGTGCGTCGCCGTCACGATCGCCTCCTCGCAGACCCCCTGCGGGCCGATCACGATGTAGTCGAGGTCGAAGTGGATGTCGGGGAACGCGGTGAGCAGCTCGGTGTAGAAGCGCGTCGCTCCCTCATGGCCCTCCCAGCGCGCTCCCGTCCCCGCGACGGTGTAGACGCAGTCCCGCGTCAGCGTCGAGAGCAGGCCGGCGATGTCGCGGTTGTCCTCCGCCTTGGAGTGGGTCTTCCAGAGCTCGCGGATCGCGTCGTGCTCCTCGGCGGTCGAGGGGCGGCGCAGGAGCTCGAGGATGCGTTCGCTCGCCATGGTGCGGCCTCCGCTGGTCGTCGACGTCGGGCTCGGCGCGCGGACGCACGCCGCGCCGCGGACGCTAGCGCGTGGGACGCCGGCCTACGACGGGAGGACGAGCACCTGGCCGGGGACGATCGTCGCCGAGGCGAGGTCGTTGCGCTCCTTCAGCTCCCAGACCCCCTCGCGCGGGTCGCCCGGGAACGTGCGCACGGCAATCGACCAGAGCGTGTCGCCGGCCTGCACGCGGTACTGCCGCTCGGGCCCGCCGGCGCCGGTCTCACCCGCGAAGAGCGCCCAGAGCACGACGGCCGCGACGGCGACGAGCAGCATGCGAGCGAGAAATGAGGACGACACGAACATCTGTTCGCATGGTGACAGAACACATGTTCGCTGTCAAGGTCCCGCGAGGATGCGGATCACGGTCGTCGCGCGGCCCGGGTTCGCCTCGGCGGCGATCCGCACGGCGACCGTGGCCCTCTCGCCCGTCGCGCGGGCGAGACTGAGCGTCGCGCGCCGCTTCGGGCGGACGGCGCCGGTCGCGCAGGCGCCGGCCTGCAGCCTCCGCGTGGCGAGCAGGCGCTTGGCGCTCGAGAGCGTGTGCGTCCCGTGGAGGAGGCACACGCGGACGTCCGCCCCCTCCGCCGCGGCGAGGTGGACCGTGATCGCGGCCCTCGTCGCCGCCAGGCGCGGCCGCTCGAGACCGATCACCTTCGTGCTCGGGCGCCACTGCCGGGGCGCGCTCGGGCAGGTGACCGACGCGATCGCGGTGCCGACCGCCTCCGCCGCCGGGCGCGGCGTGCCGTCGACGCGGTGGAGTCCCGCCTGGAAGCCGGTCCGGAGCGCGTCGTCGCGGAAGCCGAAGATGTTGACCTGCGCGACGTCCGGATCGCAGGCCGCGCGGCGCACGAGCTCGCCGTAGACCGAAGCCTGTGCGAGCTCGCTCGTGACCGGAACGTTCTCGCTCCCGACGTAGCCCTCGAGACCCGTCGTGTCGACCTGCCAGCCCACCTCGTCGAGGTAGAGCCTGAGCCCGTCGACCGTGGTCGGCTGCTCGGTGCCCGAGAACGCATCCCAGAGCGCCTGCTTGATCCGGTCGAGGTTGACGAAGCCCGCGTTCGGCCACGGGTAGCCGCGCGCGAGCGGGTCGGTCGCGATGTTCGGATACGGGTGGAAGCTGAACCCGTCCATCAGCGGCCGCTCGCGCCCGCTCGCCCGGTACCAGCGGCCGAGCGCGGTGAGAAAGCGCACGGGCGACGTCGAGACGTTGCTCTTCGCCTGTGGCCGGTCGTTCCCCCGCGGCGAGAGCCCGACGCCCACGACCGTCAGCGCCGGGTCGACCGCCTCGAGGGCGTCGTAGCCCGCCGCGAGGAACGGCCCGAACGCCTTCGCGGAGCGCTGGGCCGACCGCGAGAACTGCGGACGCCAGAACGCCCCCTGGTTCGGCTCGTTGCCGACGACGAACTGCCGCACCTCCGGGTACGCGCGCGCGAGCTCGGCCAGCCAGGCGCCGAACGCCTCGGGACGGGCCAGGCCGCTCTCGATCTCGCGGGGCGGATACGGGTACGCCGCCAGGACGACGTCGAGGCCGGCGCGCCGCGCCGCGGCGACCGTGAGGTCGAGCAACGGCCGTTCCGTGAGGGCGAGCGGGTCGCTCGGGAGCCACCGCACGGTGATCACCGTCTGCTGCAGGCCGAGGGCCGCCATGTCGGCGTAGAACGAGGCGCCCGCGTCCGGGGCGTACTTCCCCGTGTCGTCGTTCGCGCCGACGCCCGCCGCTGCGCTGCCGGCCCCGGCGAGCGCGCACGCCGACGCCGCCAGCACGGCGCAGGCCGCCCGCAGCCGCCCACGTCTCGTCGCCACGCTCATCCGCCGCAGACCCCCATCCGCTCCCCGCTCTCCCAGGCTCCCACCCCGGGAGCGGCTCGCGATGCTATCGGATCACGCGGACGCGAACAGCACCGCGTCGAGCAAGGTGTCCGCGCCGTCGCGGACGGGGTCGCAGGCGGGCAGGCCGGTGGCGGCCTCGGCCTCCGCGACCGCCGCCGCGGCCGCGTCGTCGTCGAGCCCCGCCGTGTTGACGGCGACCGCCACGACCCGTGCGCGCCGTCGCGGGAGCGACGCGCGCTCGTGCAGCTCGACCAGCTCCGAGAGCGGTGGGATCGGGTGGCCGGGCGACCCCTCGATCTCCGTCGTCCCGGCGCGGTGGCAGAGGACGAGCAGGTGCGGGACGGAGCCGTGGAAGAGCCCGAGCGTCACGCCCGAGTAGGCCGGGTGCACGAGCGACCCCTGGCCCTCGACGAAGAGGAGCTCGCCGCCGCGGCGCCGTCCCTCCACGACGAGCTGCTCGGCGGCGCCCGCGAGGAAGTCGGAGACGACCGCGTCCACGGCGATGCCCCAGCCCGCGATCGCGATCCCCGTCTGGCCCGTCGGCACGAACTCCGAGGCGATCCCACGCGCGCGGGCCGCACGGTCGAGCTCGAGCGAGACGGTCATCTTCCCGATCGCGCAGTCGGAGCCGACGGTGAGGACGATCCGCGCGTCGACCTCGAGGTTCGCCCCGGTCGGGCAGTCGAGGCCGGCCGGCGGGCGGCGGAGGTCACGCAGCTCGACGCCGTTCCGGGCCGCGACCTCGCGGAGCTCGGGATCGTCGCCGACCATCTCGTGCAGGCCGTTCTCGAGCGAGAGGCCGCTCTCGAGGCACTCGCGCAGCAGCAGGCGCCACGCCGGCGGGAACCGGCCGCCCTGCGTCGCGACGCCGACGAGCGCCACCTCGGGCACGTAGTCGAGCGCCGTCGACACGTCGCCGACGATCGGCACGCCGGACTCGGACTCGCCGGCGCGGGCCGAGTCGAGGATCACGACGACGTCCTCGGGGCGGTAGCGGAGGACGCCGCGCAACGTCTTGCCGTAGTGCGCGTCACCAGAGAAGCCCTCGGCGAGGACGAGCGTCCGCTCACCCGCAGCCAAGTCCCACCTCCGGCGAGGCGACCTGGATGCCGTCGACGAACGCCGGCCCGGGAACCGGGTCGCGCGCGAGGAGCAGGTTGCCGTCGAGGTCGACGTGGTCGCAGAGCGGCGCGACCGCGCAGCCCGCCGCGATCCCGAGCCCCGACTCGACCATGCAGCCGACCATGACGCCGAGCCCGAGCGCCCGCGCCGCGTGCGCCATCCGGATCGCCTCGCGGATGCCGCCCGACTTCGCGAGCTTGATGTTGACGCCGTGCGCGATCTCCCGGCAGGCGGCGACGTCGGCGAGCGTGTGGCAGTCCTCGTCGACGTAGACCGGGAGCGGCGAGCGGCGGCGGAGCTCCGCCCCGCCCGGGTCGCCCTCGCGGAGCGGCTGCTCGACGTACTCGACCCCGAGCGCCGCGAGCTCGCCGACCGCCTCGAGAGCCTCGTCGACGGTCCACCACTCGTTGACGTCCACCTGGAGCGGGCGATCCGTGACGGCGCGAACGGCGCGGACGCGCTCGACGTCGAGTCCGTCGCCGCCGCCGAGCTTGAGCTTGAGCCGCCGGAAGCGCGGCGCGGCCTCGGCCGCGCGGCGCGCCATGTCGTCGGGATCGCCGAGCCAGACCGTCCACGACGTCGGCGGCCCGCGGCGCGGGAGGCCGAGGAGGCGGTTCACCGGCTGGCCGAGGAGCTTCCCCTGAAGGTCGTGGAGGGCCGCGTCGAGGGCGGACTTCGCGGCCTGCTCCCCGTCGAGCGCCGCCAGGCGGTCTCCGACCTCCTCGAGCGCGAACGGGTCGTCGCCGACGAGGTGGCCGTGACGCTCGACGAAGCCCAGCGCGGACGCGGCGGTCTCGCCGTACCGCTCGATGGGCGCCGCCTCTCCCCTCCCCTCGACGCCGTCGTGGGCGACCGCCACGTGGACGACGTCCGCCCAGTCCTGCGACTCGCGGCTGATCACGAACGTCGTCGCGAGCTCCAGCCGCACGATCTCGGCACGGACGTCCACGGGCGCGAGCCTACTCGGAGAGCGAGGCGACGTACGCCGCGACGTCGGACGCCGCCCGACCGGTGGCGATCCCGGCCGGCATCGCGCCCTGCCCGGACGCGACGACCGCGGCGACCTGCTCGGCGGTGAGCCCGCTCCCGGCGAGCGCCGGCCCGACGTCCCCCGAGGCGTCCGCGCCGTGGCAGCCGGCGCAGTTCTCCGCGAAGACCGTGGCCCCGCGCGCGACGTTCCCGGCCGCCGGCGCCGCGGTGGGCGCCGACGGCTCGAACGGAACCCACTTCGCGAGCCCGAAGGTCGCCGCGGAGACGACGAGGAGGAGCGCCGAAGGGCTTGGCCGGGCTGCGCATCAGAACCCGAAGCGGACGTTCGTGAAGTACCAGAGGCTCGACGTCAGCCAGAGCGTCGCGAGCACGGCCGCGAGCGACCCTCCCAGCACGGGCAGCACCCACGGGGCGTAGTTCCGGCTGCGGTGGCGGATGACGAGGAGCTTCGCGGCCAGCACCCCGTAGATGAACGAGCCCGCGATCGAGTGGATCGCGACCCGCGCGCTCGGCGTCTGGAAGCCGAGCATCGTCACGCAGTGGAAGAAGACCGGCAGCGTGCAGAGGACCGCAAGGCGTCCCGACCAGATGTGGACGCGCCTCGCGTTCGTGAACGAGAGCGGGACGACGCGCTGGAGCCTCCCCCACATCCGCGAGGCGGTCAGCACCTGGACGACGGCGAGCACGATCGCGGCTGTCGCGAACCAGGCCTTGGCCGCGATCGTGGACGAGAACACCGTCTCGACGATGTCCGCGTACGTCGAGCTGACGTCCGCCAACGGCACCGGCCGAGCCTAGACCGTCCCCCGCGACCCGTGGTACGGCCAACCCCCGTTCGGGACGATCGGAGCGGCGCGGAGCGAGCGCTAGACTCCGTCGCTCCCCGCGCCCGTAGCTCAGGGGATAGAGCGCGCGCCTCCGGAGCGCGAGGTCGAAGGTTCGAATCCTTCCGGGCGCATGGAGCCCTCTTGCCCAGGGGCCAACCGCATGGTTGAGCCAAATCAGGGTACGGGCGGGTACGGGTAGGCGCGTGTGGTGGGTGCACGGGGTGTGCACGGGATTCGTACTCCGGAGGGCGAATCCCGTGCGATCGGTGATCGCGCGCCAGTGACGACATAAGACCAAAGCCCCGGCCGCGCGCCTGCCGCTACCTGTCTAGGTACCTGGACACGTTCGGAGCTGCCTTTGGTCGTGGCTTGGCACCACGGTGCGGAGCCGCCAGGCGTCCTCTACGCTCACCTTGATGCCTTCAGCTAGCGCGCGCCGGCGCGTCATCGAACTCTTGAAGACGCTGGAGGAGGTTCGCACACTCTGGGACAGCGGCTCGTCGGGCGACGGGCCCCGACTGATGCCCTCCGGCTACAGCTGCGCGAGTTACTCCGAGATTGAACGCGTGCTCCGCTCGATGCGCGACGCCAGTGGGGCCGACCGGCAACTCTGGTTGCAGGTGTCGATGCGATACATCTGGGCGACCCGGCGGCTCACACGGGTGCCGGTGGTCAGGACACGCAAAGGCCCGCTCCCGTTGCCACCACCCCGGAGCGGGGTGGACGTCGTCATCGAGATGCAGTTCCCGCACCTGGAGGACACACGGCTCAGGACGGCGATCACGAGGGCGTGTAAGGCCACCGGGACGCCGCACTGGTCACCACATGATCTACGGCATCGGCGCGTGTGGTTGCTGGTGCTGCGCGGCACGCCGATCCCGAGGGTGTCCGCCTACGTCGGGCACGCGCGCGGCTCGATGACGCTCGACACATACGCGCACGTCCTGCTCGAGCCGACCGAGCTGGACTACGCCGCGCTGATCGCCTGACGTACCTCTTCGAGCGCCGCCTCGACCTTCGTGACGAGGGGACGGTTGACGGTCGGAGCGTTGACTACGCGTTGCGACCCTTGTAGCGTCTTTTGCCGCCGACGCCAGGGGGGCGTCGTGCAAACAAGGGGAGGTAGTTGGTATGCGGCGAATCTTGGCCGTTGCGGCCTGTACGGTCGCTGTGATGGGGCTGGGCGCTGGCTCCGCGTTTGCTGGTGAGGTCACCGGTAATGGGAAACCGACGCCCATTGGTGCGGCGCCGGAGGACGCTCCTCACGCAAGCTCGATCTGCTCGTTCTCCGGGCGGAACGACGGGGAGCCGCCGCTTGGGCGGACTGCCGAGCACGTGCAGAGTTGGGGGCAGGAGCTCGACCGGAAGTCGCTCCCAGCCTTCCTCCATCCGGGCGAGTCCTGCAACGGCCACACTGGCTTCTTCGCGGGGTAGTAGCTCAGCCTGACGCTGTTCGGCCCTGACGCCAACGGCGTCAGGGCCGAACAGTTCAAGCTCCCCTCAGCGTAGGTGCACCGGTGGTGCACCAGTCCCCGCAAACCCGCATGAACACTCGAAGATTCGAATCCTTCCGGGCGCATAGCGAGGCCCTTCGTCCTGCGTGGGGCCGGACGACGCCAGGAAGAGCCATCGTCCCGATGGCTACAGGGATCGCGGCCAGTCAGCGGCCTCGAACCGTAGGAGCGATGCGGTCCCTCGAGACGGACCGTTTCTGGATCTCTGGCCACGAATCTGTGCCAGGCCTGGGACCGTGGCACACGACCGGCGCACAGCTCGAGAACGTGAGCCACCATCCAGACGTGGCGAACTACTCCTCGCCGCCAGGCCCCCGGACGTGCGTCGTCGCGCGGGCCATCTCCTCTTAGGTCGTGTCCCGCCCCACCCGCGTCCAACTCTGGCTCCATGCCAGACGAACGAGCGAGGAGAATCGGGCGGCGCCGGAGATCGTCACGCTCGTGTCGGCGCCCTTGGCCTGCTCGAGCTAGGGCTGCCTGAGCGCTGAGAAGCGATGTCGCGCGAGATCTCGCTCGCGAGCGCGAGCGAGTCGCGCCGGGTCTCGAAGAGGTCGCCGCGCACGGTCTCCCGGAGCCCGATCACGTACGGACCGTGCGGCAGCCGGTGCTAAGGAGCTCCGCCTGCGGGCGCTCGCGCGGGCTCCACGTCGAGTTCAACGAGGTCGGTGAGGGCGTTCCTGTATCCCGTGGCCGCGACGACCGCGTCGAACGGCTCGCTGCGACCGTCGGCAAAGATGACCTCGCGCTCGGTCAGGCGCTCGACGGCGGGCAGGATCTCGACGCGCCGTGCGCGGAGCTGGCGCAGGAAGCCAACGTCGATGACCGGCGGTCGCCGGGCGGTGAACGGCCCCCACTCGGCCGGCCCGAGGCCGTAACGGCTGAGGTCGCCGATCGTGACCCGCCGGAGCGCCGACGCGATCCGGTCCGCGGCTCGAGGCGGCAGCACGGAGGCCGCCATTCCGAGCAGCTGGATGGGGATGCCGCCGACGTCCCGGCGTGTGATCGGAGGCGAGGTTCGGACGGAGACGGCCACCCGATTCGCGCCCGATTCCACGAGGTCGGCCGCGATCTCCGCACCCGTGTTCCCGAAGCCGGCGACCAGCACGCCCTGGCCCGCGTAGTCCGCGCCGGAGCGGTATCCGCTCGAGTGGACGAGCGAGCCGCGAAATGTCTCCCGGCCGGGCCACTCCGGGACGACCGGCGCGTCGTACTTCCCGGTGGCGACGACGACAATAGAAGCGCGGAACGCGGCAGCCGGCGCCTCGACGACCCAGCCGTCCCCGTCGCGGCGGATACGCGCCACGTCCGTGTCGAGGCGGACGTCGAGCCCGAACCGCACCACGTAGTCGCGCAGATAGCGGGCGAACTCGTCCTTCGCGACGTAGCGCCCAAGCTCACGCGGGAGTGGATGGTGCGCGAGACCGGAGAAGCGCCTGATCGTGTGGAGCCGAAGGCGGTCGTAACGCTCGGCCCAGCGGGCGCCGATCTCGGCGTCGCGCTCGAGCACAGTCGCACGGATGCCGAGCCGCGCGAGAGCGCCCGCGGTCGAGAGCCCCGCCGGTCCGGCGCCGACAACGATGACGGGCACGTCATCGGGCATTGAGCCCGGCGACCTCGTGCAGTAGGGGGCGCCGCTCGTCGTCCATCACGACGGCTCGAGCGCGAAGAGCTCGTCGTGCAAGACGACGAGGACGAGTTGGTGATCTTGCTCGCCGAGGGCGTTCGCCGGCGCATCATGAAGCAGCAGGACGCGCCGCCCTGGGCAGAACCCGATTACGTGTCTACGCTGGAACGCGGGCTGTCTCCGGCTGGATCACCAGACAGACGTCCGCGAGTTCGACGAGCGGTGCCTCCTCGACCTGGTAGGCGTCCGGGATCGTCCGGGCGAGCTCGGTCTCCCGGAAGTCCATCAGCGCCTTCTCCGACTCCCAGACGTAGACGGCGCCAAACTCCCCCCTCTGACGGAAGCGGAGATAGATCTTCTCCACGAGGCCTGGCACGTTGCGGTAATGGTCGGCTCGTTCCTCGAACGTTGCCTGGACGGCGTCGTCGGAGAGCCTCGACTTGAAGCGAACGAGCGAGACGATCACTCACATCACCTCCGATCGATTCACCCAGCATGGTGCGCTCTCATCCGCGCCCGGGCAAGTCGGTCGCTGCCATGTGGCACCGGAGGGGATCCCGGTCGCCGACCGAGCCGTCCTCTGGCTCGCTGCCATAGGGTCGTGTCTGCAGGTTCGGGGACCGGGACGGGCGCAAGCTGGTGCGAACGACCTGAGTCACCCGGACGCGGCTACTCGCCGCGAGCGCTTCCGCGAGGCGTTCCGGCAGGCGCCGCCCGTGCCGGTGCCGCTGATGGCGACCGGAAGCTGAGAGACGTCCGGCCGGTGGCTAGGTGCCGCTGAGCCGGGTGAAGCCTCCCCAGTGGACTGGGTGGTGAGTGAATCGGATCCCCTCGGCAACGCGTGGGATCCATGCCTTCAGCCCCTCGTTTGGCTCGCCGTAGATCTCCAAACTCTCGAAGTCGGCGAAGGCAAACGTCTCGCGAACCTTGTCGCCCATCACGTCGATGTGGTGCTGCATCGACTCCGCATCCGGATGGATCTGGACGACCACCTCGGAGCTGCCGTCCTCGGTGACGTAGATGTGGAAGCCGAGGAGCCGAGACTCCCTCTCTTGGGCAAGCCTGCAGAACTCAGCCACCACTGGTCGATACGCGTCAGCTTTGCCGGGATGGATTCGAGACACTGACCTGACGATGAACGGTGCGGTCATCGAAAGACCTCCCTCGCTGTCGGTTGTGGCTCGATGGTAAGAGACCAGGGGCACACGCAGCGACGCCGCCGTGCCACGCGCTGTGCCACGACCCCCCGTTTGCAGGGATTCGTTCCTATCGGGCGCATGAGGGCCTTTTGTCCGTGGGCCAACCGCATGGTTGAGCCGAATCAGGAGCCGGGTGGGTACAGGTGGGCGCGCGGCGTGGTGACGTGTAGCGCACGGAATCAGCGCCCACCGGAGGCTGACAGGCGCGAGCTATCCCCTACTCCCTCGATCGCGCGCCGCGGGCCACGACGGGGTCGGCGGTACGGCCAGGACCGGGGTTGTTCGCCAGGACCCGTTGACCAAGCGCATGCGCCGGAATAGGTTGTGATCCGCTTCGGACGTCGTGGGGCGTCCATTTCGGACGGGGAGGCAGGAATGGGCAAGAAGCGAATGCTCGCGGTTGCGGTCAGTGCAGCCGCGCTGGTGGGTGTCCCAGCTAACGGGGCGCTCGCCTACGGGCCAGCGCCGCCACCTGGGAATCCGGACAACAACCCACAGCTCGGTGCTTGCGGGCGTGCCGTTGACCGGCAAATAGCCAAGGGCACAACGGCCGGCGGCGGGCCGAAGGCCGGAGAACCCGGGCCAATCAACTGCGATCACTTCTACCAAGACCCGGCAGGGGCGGGCACGATCGGAAACGGTTGGCCGCCGCCTCCGTTCCAACCCTGAGCATCGACCATCCAGCGAGGGCCGACCCGCCGTCGCGGCCCTCGCTCTCGTCGGGCGTGCTCGTGGCTCGATGACGCTCGACACGTATGCGCATGAGCTGCTCGAGCCGACCGAGCTCGGCGCACAGGTGGTGCACGGGTGCCCACGAACCCGCATCGATGCCCGCAGGTTCGAATCCTTCCGGGCGCATCGCTCGCCGTCAGCCCCCGGACGGCGCCTCGTCGCAGACACGCGCCCGCGGCGCGCATGCCGCCCCGTTGCGGCCACGGCTCGTTAGGGTCCGTGCATGAAGTTCAAGCCCGGGCGCACGGATCGGCTCTCGCCGGAGGAGCGTGAGATCGTCGACCGGTTCGAACGTGGCGTGATCGACGCGGCGGAAGCCGGACGGCTGCTGATCGCCTCTGTCCAGCCCGCCCGCCACGAGGCTGCCGCATCCGTGGACGAGAGCGGGTCCGTGATCGATGAGATCGACGTCGCTCCGGGCGAGACGCCCGAGGAGGCCAAGGCGAGGGCTCTCGTCGAGAGCATCGCGCGAGAGGTGTACGACGACCGGGCCTGACTCCGGTGAGTCGCGCGCCGGGACGTCGCCCCCGGACATCATCGGCTGCGACTACACCGCGGCTGTCCAGCCTCCCGGGAGCGGCTCGCCCTTCCGGAGCCCGAAGCGCTCGATGAGCTGCGGGATCGAGCCGGGCTGCACCTCGAGCCCGTAGCGGTCGGCGAGGGTCGCAAGCGCCTCCGGGGGCGCCTCGCCACTGCCCCCCAGCGCCACCAGCTCCTGGAAGTAGACCTCGAAGCCTGCGGGCGAGATGAGCTCGAGGATCCGGCACGGCGTGTCGCCCGCGTTCCAGAACGTGTGCCACTGATGGCGCGGCTTGAAGACCAGGTCACCCGATCCGGCCTCGACGACGTCGTCTCCCAGGAGCGCGCCCATGCGCCCTTCGAGGACGAAGCTGTACTCGTCCTCGCGCGTGTGCCGATGAAGCGGCGCCGCGAGCGCGCGCGGCGACATCGGATGCTCGACCAGCGAAAATCGTTGACCCGACTCCGCACCGTCGATGAGGAAGCGTGCGCCGATGCTTCCGAGAAACCCTCCGCGCCCGTCCGCCGGCCCCACGATCTTCGCCGCTACCTCTGACGATTCCATCCTGGCGCTCCTTTGATCGGACGGTGGTGATGCCGGAAAGCTACGACAGCGCATGCGGGCGGCGCCCGCCCGCCCTGACGGCAAGACCGCGCACGGTCGTCTCGCGTGGTATGCAACGTCGCGTGACGCACGACCAGGCACTCGCGGCGATCCGCGCCACGCTCGAGGCGGCCGAGGGCCCCGTCTCGATCGCCGTCGTCGACGACCACGGCGAGCTCGTCGCCTGCGTCGCGATGGACGGGGCCGCACGGGACACGCTCGAGAACGCCCGCCGCAAGGCGTACACGGCGGCGCGGAGCGACGCGACGACGACGCGCGCGCTCGCCGAGAAGGTCGGCGGGACGCCAACCGAGCTCGCGAGCTTCGACCCGCAGTTCTCGTTCTTCCTCGGCGGCGTCGCGGCCTTCGACGACGGCAGGCGGGTCGGCGCGATCGGCGTCAGCGGGCTACCGGGACCCGAGGACGAGCGTCTCGCGATCGCGGCGGTCGCCGCCGCGGGCCTGGTCACAGCCTGATCCGGAAGGTCCGTCGCACGACGCGGCCCGCGGGGTCGACGAGCTCGGCCCGCGCGCGCACCCGCCCACGCAGCGGTCCGCGATAGACCACCTGAACGAGCCCGCTCGTGCGCGGACGGAGCTCCCGCGGGGCGGCGAGGATCCGCGCCGAGCCGCCGCGGCGCCCGACGAGGAGCCGGACGCGGCCCCGCCACAGCGTCTCGGTCACGTTGCCGGCGTTCGCGACCCACAGCTCGAGGAGCCGTGCTCCGCCCGCCCGGCGCACCCGCAGCCCTCCGAGTCTCAGGCTTCGTGCGACCCGGCCCGGCGCGCGGACGACCACGACGACGCCGAGCCGCATCCGGACCGCGAGCCCGGGGCGGGCGGACGGTCGGGTGGTCAGCAGCACGAGCGCGTCGTGGTCGCCCGGCTCCACGCTCGCGGGCACGCGCGCAGAGACCGCGACGGTCGCGCTCGTGCCGGCCGCGAGCACGAAACGCGTCGGCCGGACGGTGAGCCACGCCGTGGCCGCGCGGCGGCTCCCGCCCGGGGCGACGCGCGGTCGGCCGCGAAGGTCGAGGCCGAACCCGGCCCGCGTGGCGTCGACCACGACCGCCTCCCTCCCCGGGTTCGTGACGCGGATCGCGGCGCCCGCAGACCCGGCGAGGGAGATGCGCGCCGGGGTCGCGGTCAAGCCCACGGGCGGGCGCGTCGTGCCCGCGCCCGCCGAGGCGGGCACGAGCACGAGGGCGACCGCGCGAGGAGCGCGGTCCGGATCATCGGCCGATCGCCGTGAACGTGACGGTCGCCGTGTACCGCCCCGCCGGGAGCACCGGGAGCGGCGACACGAAGCCCAGCCGCGTGTCCCACACGTCGCCACCCGGGGAGCTCGGCGCCGACGTCGTCCCGACGAGCAGGTCGGACGCCGGCGCGATCGGCACCGCGGCCATCGCGCCGCCTGCGAGCCCGCCGCCGATCTGCCCGCCGCTCGGTGCGGTGCCGGCGATGCCGAGGGGCAGGTCGGAGGGCTGGAACGCCGTCCGCCGGACGGTGACGGCGTACCCGGCGGCGGTGTTGCTCACCACGGTCACGCGCTCGGAGACCGGCGCGGGGGTCGTGCCGGATGCCGCGGTGCCGAAGCTGACCGCCGCGCGCTCGAGCGCGATCGAGAGGGACGACTGGAGGTCGAGCTCCACGGTCGCGCCCTGGGACACGCCGCCCGTCGGCGGCGGGACGACCCCGCACGCCGTCGCCGCGGCGCTCGAGTTGCGCGGCGTGGGCGCCTCGGCTGCGACGTCCGCCTCGTTGGCGTCGGTGTCGGTGCATCCCTCGCCGCCGCGCACGGCGGCGGTCGTGTTGCCGATCGCGGGCGCAGGCGCTGCGCCCTCGTAGTCGGTCGCGCCGCCGTAGCCGACCAGGTCGGCGACCGAGGAGACCGCCGAGCAGCTGCCCGCCGACCCGCCGCACGCTAGGGCCGTCGAGCCCCGGACGACCGCGACCTTGCCGCCCGAGACGGCGAGGTTCGTCGTGCCCGTCGCATCCGGGGTCGGCAGCGCGGCGCCGATCGCGGCGGCGGAGGCGAGCTGCACGAGGTAGCGGCGGCCCGGCGCGATCGAGCCGGTCAGCGAGGTCGCCTGCCAGCTCGTGCCGGTCGCGGAGGCGTACTGCACGGTCCAGCCTCCGACGTCGACCGACGTCGAGCCGCGGTTGAAGAGCTCGACGTAGTCGTTCGCAAACGGCGCTCCGGCGTTGCCGCCGCCGGCGAACACCTGGCTGACGACGACGTCCGGCGAGGCACTACGGGCGGCGGGCGCGGCAAGCGCGCCGGCGGTGACGAGGATCGTGACGAGGGCGAGGACGAGGGCTCGAGGCATGTGGGGCTCCAATCGAGAGCGGGGGACGGTGACCACCTCCTGATATCGCGTTGTCAGATCTGGCGAAAGGGCGCGAACGCGATCGGCACACATCCGGCACAGGTGGCCGCCGCCGCCGCGCGCCGGAGCCCCCTTGCCGCGCCGCGGGTGGCGCTCGCAGGTCCGGCGGCCGGATCACCGCTCCGGCACGCGGGACGTAGCCGAGGCAGGCGACGCGGGTAGAATCACGAATAGCCGTGTACGCGACCGACGACCCGCTCAGTTGCCTTGCCGAGCCTGCCCCGCATCCGCAGGAGCACCCGGCCGCGCCCCGGCGCGGACGACGTCGTACGCGCAACGCAGGTCGTTGAGCTCAGCGCCGGCGGGCTGACCTGGGTCAACGCGGTCGCGCCGCAGCTCGAGACCGCCCAGCTCCTCGCGGAGCGCTTCGGCTGGCACCCGCTCGACGTCGAGGACGTCGTCTCGAAGCGCCAGCGCCCGAAGGTCGACGACTACGAGGATGAGGGCTACCTCTTCGCCGTCCTCCATTTCCCCGTCTACGACAAGACCGTGCAGCGGCTGAACGCCGCCGAGCTCGACGTCTTCATCGGCCAGGACTACCTCGTCACGCTGCCGAACCGCGAGCTGCTGCCCGTGACGCGGCTCTTCGCCCGCTGCGACGCCGACGCCGCCTTCCGCGAGCAGCTCTTCGCAAAGGGCTCGGGCCGGCTCCTCTACGAGGTGCTCGACGACCTCTTCGACTACTGCTTCCCGATCCTCGACAAGATCGGCCACAAGCTCGACCGGGTCGAGGACGACATGTTCGAGGGCGCGGCCGAGGACGTCGTCCGCGACATCTCGAACGTCAAGCAGGAGATCATCTCGTTCCGGAAGGTCGTGAAGCCCGAGCGCTCGACGCTGCGCGTGCTCGAGCGCAGGATCGACCGCTTCCTGCCGGAGGAGCTCGAGCTCTACTTCGACGACCTCAACGACGCGGTCGAGCGCATCTGGGACCAGCTCGACAACTACAAGGAGGTCGTCGAGGCGCTCGAGTCGACGAACGAGTCGGTCATCTCCCACCGCCAGAACGACGTGCTCCGGCTGCTCACGATCATCAGCGTCACGATGCTGCCGCTCACGCTGATCACGAGCGTCTTCGGCATGAACGTGCTCTACCCGGGCGAGGACACCTCCGCCGCGTTCTGGGTGATCATCGCGGCGCTCGTCGCGACGCTCGCGGCGATGATCGCCTTCTTCCGCTTCAAGAAATGGCTGTGACCCGGCTCCTCGCGGTGGTCGTCGCGGCCGCTTCGGTCGGGATGGCGGTCGCGGCCCCGGTCGGCGCCGCGACGACGACCCGGTACGCGATCCCGGGCACGAGCGCCACGATCGCAGTGCCCGCCTCGTGGACGGCGCTCGAGCGCCGCACGCTCACGAACTCGGCGGCGTTCCGCCGGTTCATCGACCAGAACCCCGCTCTGCAGCCGTTCGCGCAGCAGATGGCCGGCGCCAACTCCCCCATCAAGCTCATGGTGTTCGACGTGCGGGCGGGCGGACGGTTCGTCACCAACGCCAACGTCGTGCTCAGCGGGCCGTCCGGAGGGCTCACGCCGAGCCGCGCCGCCGCCGTGTACGGCCGCGAGCTCCGGGCTCAGCTCAGCGTGGTTCGTGGGCCGGTCACGACGAGCGTCGTGCGGCTGCCCTCAGGACCGGCCGTGCGCGCCTCGTACAAGGCGAACTACACGAGCAACGGTCGCACGTTCACCGTCCAGACGATCCAGTACCTCGTGCTCCGTCGCGACAACACGGTCGTCGTCACGTTCTCCACCGCACCAGCGGAGGCCGCGCGCCGGAACGCGACGTTCACCGCGATGGCGCGGTCCCTCCGGTTCGGCGCGTAGCGCCGACCAGCCGAAGGGCTAGGCAGATCCAGCCTCGCGGGGGAAGCCTCCGAGCAGGCGTTCGCCGAGTCTTCTTCCATGGCGAGCGAGGGTCTCATGGCACGAGACACTCCCATGAGAGGGGGACGACGATGACTGCGGCACAGTTCGAAGATCTCCGGGTGGACGAGGCGGCTGAGGTACTCGCCTGGCGGTTCGATGCACTGTGTCGCTCCGGCTACGACCTGGACGCGGCGGCTGTCCTGGCGGCCAACGTCGAGATCGACCTCCACAACGCCGTCGCGCTCGTCGAGCGCGGCTGCCCGCCCGAGCTCGCCACGAGAATCCTGCTGTAGCCCTCCGGCCGCGGTCGGGATCCGTGGGGGCGGATTCCGACCACCGGAGCCCGTCTAGGCGATGCGCAGCCCCTCGAGGCCGAGCTCAGGCTCGGGGAGCCGGGGGTCGAGGCGCTCGAGCGCCGCGACCAGCAGCTCGGCGACGGCGAGGGCCTTCACCCAGTTCCGGTCGGCCGGCACGACGTGCCAGGGCGCCCAGTCGGTCGACGTCTCGGTCAGGGCCTCGTCCCAGGCGGCGATCCAGTCGTCGAAGCGCGCGTGCACCTCGATGTCGCCGCGCCGGAACTTCCACCGCTTCTCGGGGTCGTCGACCCGCTCCTGGAGCCGGCGCCGCTGCTCCTCCCGCGAGACGTTCAGGAAGACCTTGAGCACGGTCGTTCCCTCGTCCACGAGCAGCCGCTCGAACGCGCGCAGGTGCTCGGAACGACGCCGCCAGACGTCCTCCGGCGCCAGGTTCCGCATCCGCACGGCGACGATGTCCTCGTAGTGCGAGCGGTTGAAGACGCCGATCCGCCCACGTTGCGGCAGCGCCTGGTGGATCCGCCAGAGGTAGTCGTGCTCGAGCTCGACGCCCGCCGGGACACCGAACGACGTGACGGTCAGTCCTGCGGGGTTGACGTGGCGGAACACCCGCCGGACGACGCCGTCCTTGCCCGAGGCGTCGAGCCCCTGCAGAACGAGCAGCACGCTTCGACGGTCCTCCGCGAAGAGCCGGTACTGGAGCGCGTCGATGCGCCCCGAGAGCTCGTCGAGACGCGCCTCTCCCGCCGCCTTCTCCAGCCCGAGCCGGTCGCCCGTGTCACGCGCTGCCAATCCGGCCGGCGTGCCCGGTCGAACGAGGAGGCGGTCGAGCATCGGCCCACCATAGACTCAGGCGCGAATGGCCGACCGGGGCTCTTTCCATCTCGGGTTCGCCCTCGATCCGAAGACGGGTGAGCCCGGAAGCGACCGGGTCGTCCTCGGCTCGAGCGACCTGACGACGCACGGCGTCGTGGTCGGGATGACCGGGTCGGGCAAGACGGGCCTCGCCGTCTGCCTGATCGAGGAGGCGCTGCTCGCCGGGATCCCCGCGCTCGTCCTCGACCCGAAGGGCGACATGGGCAACCTGGCGCTCGTCTTCCCCGACCTGCAGCCGGCCAGCTTCCGACCGTGGGTCAGCGAGGCCGAGGCGTCGGCCGCGGGGGTCCCGGTCGACGAGTACGCCGCGCGCCAGGCGACGGTCTGGCGCGAGGGCCTCGAGCGGAGCGGCATCGGCCCCGAGCGGCTGCAGGCGCTCCGCGACGCCGCCGACGTGACCGTCTACACCCCCGGCTCGACGGCCGGCGTCCCGCTCAACGTGATCGGCTCGCTGCGCGCGCCCGACCTCTCGTGGGAGACGGACGCAGAGGCTCTCCGCGACGAGATCGAGGGCACCGTGACGAGCCTGCTCGCGCTCGTCGGGATCGCCGCGGACCCGCTCGCGAGCCGCGAGCACGTCCTGCTCTCGAACCTCGTCGAGAACGCGTGGCGCGCAGGCCGCGACCTCGACCTCGGCACGCTGATCGGCGAGATCCAGTCGCCGCCGCTCCGCAAGCTGGGCGTCTTCGAGATCGACCAGTTCTTCCCGCCCGCGGACCGGACGAAGCTGGCCTTCACCCTCAACGCGCTCATCGCCTCGCCCACGTTCGCCGCCTGGGGCGAGGGCCAGGCGCTCGACCCCCAGACGCTGCTCTTCACCCCCGAGGGCAGCCCACGCTGCGCCGTCGTCTACCTGGCGCACCTCTCGGACGCGGAGCGCCAGTTCGTCGTCACGCTGGTCTTCTCGAAGCTCGTGACGTGGATGCGGGGCCAGGAGGGCACGCCCGACCTGCGCGCGCTCGCGTACATGGACGAGGTCTTCGGCTACGTGCCCCCGAGCGCCTCTCCCCCGCCGAAGAAGCCGATCCTGACGATCTTCAAGCAGGGCCGCGCCTTCGGGCTCGGCCTCGTGCTCTCGACCCAGAACCCGGTCGACCTGGACTACAAGGCGATGTCGAACGCGGGCACGTGGCTCGTCGGGCGCCTCCAGACCGAGAACGACAAGGCCCGGGTGCTCGAGGGGCTCCGCTCGGCGAGCGGCGGCACGGACGTCGCGGAGCTCGACAAGGCGATCGGCGGCCTCGGCAAGCGCCAGTTCCTCCTCGTCTCCGCGAAGTCGTCGCAGCCGCGGCTCTTCGGCACGCGCTGGGCGATGTCGTACCTCGCAGGCCCCCTGACGAAGGAGCAGGTCGCGCGGCTCGAGCAGGCCGCGCCGCCGGCGCCCGCCGGCCCACCACCCGAGACGGCGCCGGCAGCAGCCGCAGCCGCGCCGGCGGTCGAGCTCGCGAGCGACGAGACCGCCGTCGCGCCGCCGATCGCGACCGGCGTCACCGTCTCGTACCTCGATCCGGCGGCGCCGTGGTCGGCCGAGGCCGGCGCCGTGCCGGGCTCGGCGCGCCTGCGCGCGTTCCTCGCGGCGCGCGTCTCGCTCCGGTACGACGACACCGCCGCGGGGGTCGACGAGCAGCAGGAGCTCGAGGCGGTGTACGGGCCGCTCGACGACGGGCTCGACCTCGAGAGCGAGCGGCAGGTCGACTACGACGACCGGGACTTCGGCGCCGCGGCCCCCGCCGGCGCGACCTACGTGCTCCCGAAGGCGCCCGTCGGCGAGGCCTCGTTCTTCGAGGGCGCCGCGCGGGAGATCCGGCGCCACCTCGTCGACCGGCGGCCGCTCGAGCTGCAGCGCAACCGGAAGCTCAAGCTCGCCTCGCGTCCCGGCGAGACGCCCGAGGAGTTCGCGGCGCGCAGCGACGCCGCCGGCCAGGAGCGGGCCGACGCCGAAGCCGCCAAGATCCGCGACCGGCTCGAGGCGAAGCGCGATCGCCTCGAGAAGGCGCTCGCGCAGGCGACGCGCAGGGTCGAGGAGCTCGACACCGACACGAAGACGCGCCAGACGACCGAGCTGCTCGCGGGCGCCGGCGCGGTGCTCGGCGCGCTCTTCGGGGGACGCCGCAGCACGCGCTCGATCACGAGCGCCGTCGGCGGAGCGGCCTCCCGCCGCGGCGTCACGGCGCGGACCGCCCAGCGGCGCGAGACGGCGGAGGACAAGGTGGACGCCGCCACGGACGACCTGGCGACGCTGGAACAGGAGCTCCTCGACGAGCTCGCGGAGATCGACGAGCGCTGGCAGGCGGTCGCGGCGGAGGTGGACACGCTCACGATCCGCCTCGAGGCGACCGACGTGCGCGTGCTCGAGACCCGGCTCGTGTGGGTGCCGAGCGACTGACGCGGACGGCGGTCGCGCTCGCCGCGCTCGCGCTGGGCGCGGCGGGCTGCACGTCGGGCGATTCCGAGCCGCAGCCGGCCGCGACCGCCGGCGAGGCCGGCGTCGTCTCCCGCGTGGGCGACGGCGACACGCTGACGCTCGTCGACGGACGGACCGTCAGGCTCGTCCAGATCGACGCGCCCGAGCTGACGAGCGACTGCTACGGGCGCGCGGCGCAGCGGGCGCTGAGCGCGCTCGCGGGTCCCGGCACCCGGGTGCGGCTCGTCCGCGACCCGCGGCTCGACGAGAGCGACCGCTACGGCCGACCGCTCCGCTACGTCGTCGTCGCCGGCCGGAACGTCAACGTCGAGCTGGTGCGCACCGGCGCCGCGTCCCCGTACTTCTTCCGCAACGAGCGCGGCCGGTACGCGCGCGAGCTCCTCGCGGCCGTCGAGCGTGCACGCTCGCGCCGAGCGGGGTACTGGGGCGCCTGCCCCGGTGCGGAGCTGAACACGGGCCTCGGCTCGATCACCGGCCGGGCCTGACCCGAGTCAGCGCCAGCGGCACCTCGGGCGCCCGGTAGTACCCGACGCCGAGCGCCTCGAGCCGCGGCCCGTGGGCGGCAAGGCGGCGGCGGTAGCCCGGCCACGCGATCGCGGCCGCCGGCGACCACGCCACCTCGGCGTGACCCAGGAGCCGCGGGAACACGAGCAGGTCGAGGTCGGCGCGCGTCGTCACCGTCTCCGTCCAGAGCGGCGCCTCGACGCCCAGGACGTCGGCCTCCCCCACGCCGGGCACCTGCCGGGCGGGATCCCACCCGTACGCGTCCCGCACGGTCGTCGTCCCGGCCCAGCTCAGGCCGAGCGGGAAGCCCGGCGACGTACTTCATGTCGAGGTAGGCCTTCGGTCGCCGGCGAGAGGACGAGCCGTGCGCCCTGGGCGACCGCGCGCGCCGCCAGGGCGTCGTCCTGCCAGTGCTGCACGACGGTCGACCGGCGCAGGCGGGTCTTGCCGAGCTCCTCCCACCCCATCATCCGCTTGCCGTGGGCGCGGACGATCCGGTCGACGCGCTCCACGAAGGTGCGGTACTCGGCGGGGTCGGTCGCGTGCGCCTCGTCGCCGCCGATGTGCACGTACCGGCCGGGCGTCAGCGCCGCGACCTCGTCGCACGACGTCGTCGACGAACGCGTACGTCACCGGCTTCCGCGAGGCAGAGCGAGCTGAACCCGACGTCGATGCCCGTGTAGGGCGCGGCCGCGCGGCCGTCGCAGGTCAGCTTCGGCGTACGACGAGAGCGCCGCGTTGACGTGGCCGGGCATGTCGATCTCGGGCACGACCTCGACGAAGCGGTCGGCGGCGTACGCGACGAGCGTCGGCGTACTGGCGCTGCGTGAAGTACCCGCCGCGCGCCCCGCCGACCTGGGTCCGCCCGCCGTGGCTCGTGAGCCGGGGCCACGAGCGGATCGCGAGCCGCCAGCCCTGGTCGTCCGTGAGATGGAGATGGAGGCGGTTGAGCTTGTAGAGGCTCATCAGGTCGACGAGCCGCCGGACGTCGTCGACGCCGAAGAAGTGCCGGGCGACGTCGAGCATCGCCCCGCGCCAGGCGAACCGCGGCCGGTCGTGGATCGTCCCGCGGGGCACGAGCCACGGCCCGGGCCGCAGGCCGTCGGCCTCGATCGCGGCGGGCAGGAGCTGGCGCAGCGTCTGCGTGCCCCAGAAGAGGCCCGCGGCGCGCCTGGCCGCGACGGTGACGCCCGCGCCGTCGACGTGGAGGCGGTAGCCCTCGTCGCCGAGCGCCGTGTCGCCGGGGACGAGCGCGAGCGTGACGTCGCCCGCCGCGGGACGCGTCGCGACGACGGGCAGGCGGTAGCCCGTCGCGGGTCGCAGGCTCCCGGCGAGCAGCTCGCCGACCCGGACCGCGTCGCGCGCCCGCGAGCGGACGACGACGCGCGCCTCCGGCCCGAGGGCGAACGTGCCGCGTTCGGGCGCCTGGGCGAGCGGCTGGGGGATCAGCGCCGGGAACGCCGGCGCCGCGCCCGTCCCGCCGCGCGCGAGCTCAGCCGCCACGACGCCGACGAGGATGGCGACGGCGAGGACGACGCGCGGCGACGCGGCTCACCCCCGGACCGCGCCGGAGGTGAGCCCGAACGCGATGCGCCGCTGGACGAGCAGGAAGAACGCGATCACGGGAATCGCGGTCAGCGTCGACGCGGCCATCAGCGCGCCCCAGTCGACGTTCCGGCTCGTCCCGAGGAAGTACGAGAGCCAGACCGTGGTGGTGTGGTTCGCCTGGTCGGTGAGGATCACGCTCGCGAAGATGTACTCGTTCCACGCCGTGATGAACGCGAAGACGGACGTCGCGACGAGGCCGGGCGCGACGAGCGGGAGCAGGATCCGGACGAACGCGCCGAGCCGGCTCGAGCCGTCGACCATCGCGGCCTCCTCGAGCTCCTTCGGGATGCCGAGGATGAAGCTGCGCAGCGTCAGCACCGCGAACGGCAGCGTGAAGGTGAGGTACGTCAGGATCACGCCCGTCAGCGCGTTGGTCAGCCCGTAGCGCGCGAGCACGACGTAGAGCGGGATGATCGAGGCCGACGGGCGGCAGCATCAGGATGCCGATCATCAGGACGACGAAGACCTTGCGGCCGGTGAACCGGTACTTCGCGAGCGCGACCGCCGCGAAGAACGCGAGGACGATCGAGAGCGACGACCGTCGACGCAGACGACGATCAGCGAGTTCTGGACGGTGTCCCAGAAGTAGGGCCGCGCCATCGCGTCGCGGAAGTGGTCGAGTGTCGGCGTAGGTCGTGATCCACGTCGGCGTCAGCCCGTCGATCTCGTCCTCCGGCTTGAACGCGGTCGAGATCATCCAGAAGACCGGGAACACGAGCACGACGAAGAGCGCGAGCCCGAGGAGGTTCCACGCGCGGCGCCGGAGCCGTCCGCGGCGGCGGCGACGGGGAGCGGGCGCGGCGGAGCCGAGCTCACGCCGTCTCCTCCGATCCGCACCATGCGCCGCACGTAGAAGACGCTGAGCGCCGCGACGATCAGGAGCATGAGCACCGAGATCGCGGCGCCGCGCCCGAAGTCGGAGTGGGCGTACCCCTCGAGGTAGACGTAGACGCCCATCAGGTAGTTCGACTCGTTCATGTGCGACTGCGCCGATCAGCAGGTACGGCTGCGCGAAGACGCCGAAGTCCCAGATGATCGAGAGGCTCGTGAGGATGAGCAGGATCGGCCTGATCGTCGGGAAGGTGACGTCGCGGAAGACCCGGACGGGGCCGGCGCCGTCCATCTCGGCCGCCTCGACGAGCTCGCGGGGGACCTGCGCGAGCGCCGGCGTAGGTCGCGACGGCGACGAAGGGGATCGCCCCCCAGACGATCAGGAGCGTCACCATCGAGAGCTGGGAGAGCGGTCGACGCGTACCAGTCGTGCTGGAAGAAGTCGCCGACGTGGAGCTCGCGTGAGGACGTGGTTGAGGACGCCGTTCTGGAAGTTCGTCATCCAGTACCAGACCTGGACGGCGACGACGGCGGGCATGGCCCAGACGAGCACGAGCCCGGTCGTGAGCAGCACCCTGACCGCGCGTGCTGAGCGCGCACGAGCAGGAGCGCGATCAGCGTCCCGAGCACCATCGTGAGGCCGACGTTGGCGGCCGTGAAGACGACGGTCCGGAGGAGCGACGTCCCAGAAGAGGGAGTCGCGGAGGACGGAGCGGTAGTTGTCGAGCCCGATCCACGTGCCCTCGCGCTGGATCAGCTCGGGCAGCCCGTACCGCTGGAACGACAGCGTGACGAGCCGGTAGAGCGGATAGCCGAGGATCGCCCCGATCGCGACGACGACGGGGAGCGAGGAGGAGGTAGGGGACGCCGCGCGGGCGAGGCGGACGGAGGCGAACGGCCGCCGCCGCGACACCGGGAA
This sequence comes from uncultured Actinomycetes bacterium, assembly GCA_963748255.1. Taxonomy (GTDB): domain Bacteria; phylum Actinomycetota; class Thermoleophilia; order Gaiellales; family Gaiellaceae; genus Gaiella. Next base: position 84,010 of record CAVVIL010000022.1, read on the forward strand.
GGGTGGCGCGGCGGCGACTGCTCCACTGCGTCGGGGCGCGGTCAGCCTTCAACGGTGTCCGCGTCCCGTCGTCACGTCCTAAGGCGTTGAGCACCGACGTGATGTTGTCGCTGGCCGACTGGGCGGCCTGCTTGACGGAGAGCCGGCCGGTGAGGATCTGGGCGAGCATGTTGCGGAGGATGTTGCCGTTCTCCACGTTGACCCAGTTCTTCGCCGTCGGGACGAACCAGCTGCGCCGGGCCGCCCGCTCGTTGACGCTCGCCCCGAGGAGGGTCGTCGTGTTCGGGATGTTGCCGATCGCGCTGGAGCGCCGTCATCGACTGCGTTGCTCGTGAAGGCCTTGACCCAGTCGAGGGCGAGCGACTTGTTGCGCGCCGACCGGCACCGCGAGGTCGGACCCGCCGAGGAAGCCGGGCATCGGCTGGCCCTTCTGGCGGCTCGGGAGGACGAACTGCCCCGTCGTCGCCTTGTACTTGTCGCCGACGCAGCAGCTGAACCAGCCCGGGCCGATCATCGAGCCGGCCTGGCCCTGGGCGTAGACGTCGTACGGATTGGGCCGCGTCTCGTCGGTCGTCTTGCTCGCCTTGGAGACGGCGGAGAAGAAGCCCTTGTACGCGGTGCAGGCCGGCGATCGCCTGCGGCGAGGCGAGCGTGCCCTTCCACTTGCCGCTGATCTGCCGCGCGATCGTGCCCGCCGTAGTCGGAGACGAAGCTCATCGCGACGTACCAGTCCGTGCCCGCGATGTAGATCGGCGAGAACCCCTTCGCCGGAGTTCTGGCTCGCCGAGCTTCTTCGCGGCCGCGCGTGAACTGCGGCGAGGCTCGTCGGCACTCTTGACCCCGGCCTTCTTGAAGAGGTCGGTGCGGTAGGTGACGACGCGCGAGCCCGCGTAGTACGGCACGCCGTAGAGCTTGCCGCCGACCGTGCCCGCGGCGGCGAGCCCGGCGAGCCAGGTGCGCCGAGTTCGGGAATGGACGCTCGGTCGGACGTGATGTCCTGGAACGCCCCGGCGGCCATGTACTTCGTCATCTCGGTGTTCCCCATCTCGATGACGTCCGGCGCGTTGCCGCCCGCGAGGGTGGCGTCGAACTTCTGGAGGTGGTCCCCCACGTCTGGTACTGGACGTTGACGTGCGACGCCGGGGTGCTCGCGCTGGAACGCGGCGTTCGCCGCCTGCGACGACTCGGCGCCCAGCTCGTGGCCTGCGCGTCCACCTGAAGCCAGACGGTGATGCTGTTGCGCCGCTGTGCCCCCCGACGCGCCGGTCGAGGCGACACCGCGAGCCGGCGAGCGCCGACGACGAATGCGGCGGCGAGCGATGATGCGTGCTTTCATGAGCGATCCCCCAAGGGCATCGAGAGGCGGCACGAGCTCGCTCGCTCCCCGCGTGGCCGGCGGGGATCGGGATCGGCCGCAACTGGCTTATACCACTCTGGCCATCGGGGCAGGCTTGCCAGATGGTCGCCAGGCTGTCAAGACCACGTCGAGACATCGATTCGCGAAAGCGGTCTCGAGCGCAAATCTCGTGATGTCATGCGCTCAGCGATGGCAGCACCAGACGATCGCCGGCGCGAGCTCTGGCTGCCTGACCAGCGACGCTAGCGCGACGCGCCGCTTGCGCCGTCGGCGGCGCGAGGAACGGCGGCGTCGAGCTCGGTGACGAGCCGGTAGCGGTCGCCACGATAGATGGAGCGGACGTACTCGACGATCTCGCCGCGCTCGGAGCGCGTGATGCGCTCGAAGACGAACGCCGGCGAGTGCAGCGGCACCCCGAGGGCCTCGGACTCGTGCTCGTTCGTGACCGTCGGCTCGATCGTCTGCGAGGCCGCCGACGATGTCGATGCCGTAGCGGTCGCGCAGGAGCTCGTAGAACGACTGCTGCTCGAGATCCGCCGCGGTGAGACCGGGCACGAGCGACTCGCGCACGTGGAGCGTCTCGATCGCCATGGTCTCGCGATCCGCGAGCCGGAGGCGCTCGCCACGACGACGGGCTCGGAGGGCGAGACGTGGAGGAGGCGGCCGAGATGGGCGCCGGCGGGCGCGATCGCGGAGCTCGAGCGTGCGGCTCGCCGGGCACCATCCCTCGACGCCGCATGTCGTCGGTGAAGGACGTCATCGTCAGCTCCTGCGCGATCTTCGGCTCGCTGACGAACGTGCCCGCCCCGCGACGGCGGACGAGGTATCCCTCGCGCGACGAGATCGTCGAGCGCGGCGCGCACGGTGAGGCGCGAGACCCGAGATCGGTGCTGAGCTGCCGCTCGGAGGGGATCGCCTCGCCGACCCCGAGCTGCTCGATGAGGTCGAGAACCTGCGATCGCGGGTCTCGGTCTGCTTCGTCACCGTGCGCTTGCCTGACGTCGTGGCCGGTGCGTCAATCCAGACTGTGCGTCTGCGGTCAGTCCAGTGCGCGCCGGCGCCGGCCGCGCCGACGGGCTCGTGAGCGCCGTCTCGGCAGCGCTGCCGTCTCGAGGTCGAAGAAGTGGAACCGCGCAGGATCGACGGCGAGCTCGAGCGGCGTCGCCCGCGCGCGCGCGGGTCTGCGGGTCGAGTCGCGCGCGTGAAGAGCGTGCTCGTCCGCGCGAGGAGCGTCGCCTCGTCGTCCTCCGCCTCGACGTCTCGACGTCGATCGGCGGCGCGTCGACCGGGAAGAACACGTGCGCGTCGGACGCCGAGCTCCTCGACGGACGTCGACCTGGACCGCGATCGGCGGGAGGTGCGCGGCGCGCGAAGGGCGCCGTCCTCGAAGGCCTCCGGCCGGATGCCGAGCACGACCCGGCCCGCGCCCACGCCGGGCGCGGTTCCGGGTCGAGCGGCACGCGGAACTGGCCCGAAGCGCACGACGCCGCCCTCGATCGCGCGCCTCGACGAGGTTCATGGAGGGCGACCCGATGAACGCGGCGACGAAGACGTCGCGCGGCCGCGCGTAGAGGTGCTGCGGCCGGTCGACCTGCAGGAGCCGCCCGTCCCGCATCACGGCGACGCGCTGGCCGAGCGTCATCGCCTCGGTCTGGTCGTGCGTCACATAGACGGTCGTCACGCCGAGGCGTGCGTGGAGCTCCGCGAGCGAGGCGCGCATCCCGACGCGGAGCTTCGCGTCGAGGTTGGAGAGCGGCTCGTCCATCAGGAACGCGCGCGGCTCGCGCACGATGGCGCGCCCCATCGCGACGCGCTGCCGCTGGCCGCCGGACAGCTGGGCCGGCCTGCGGTCGAGCATCTCGGTGAGCCCGAGCAGGTCGGCGACCTCGTCGATGCGCCGCTGCGCCTCGGCCTTCGGCGCCTTGCGCACCTTGAGGCCGTACCCGAGGTTCTGGCGGACCGTCATGTGCGGGTAGAGCGCGTAGCTCTGGAAGACCATCGCGATGTCCCGGTGGCGGGGCGCGAGGTCGGTCACGTCGACGCCGTCGATCGAGATCGTCCCGGCGGTGACGTCCTCGAGGCCGGCGATCATCCGCAACAGCGTCGACTTGCCGCACCCGGAAGGCCCGACGAGCACGATGAACTCCCCGTCGGCGATCTCGAGGCTGACGTCGTCGACGGCCAGGAAGTCGTTGCCGTAGACCTTCGAGACGCGCTCGAGCGCGATCGTCGCCATGCCTCAGGCGCCCTCGCCTGCGGTCACGATGCCGGACGGCAGATCCATACCACTCGAAGCGAGCAGCGCCAACATTGGTCTTGACCACTCTACCACGGCGTGCATAGACTGGCACAGATGGAGTCGCTGCGCAACGAGCCGCGCCTCGAGGCCCTCGCGACCGAGGCGTGGGATCCCGCGGGCGCCGATCTCGACCTCCGCACGACGGACGAGCTGGTGACGCTGATGAACGACGCGGACTCCACCGTGCCCGCCGCCGTCGCGCGCGCCCGTCCCGCGCTCGTCGCCGCGATCGACGCGATCGGCGCCCGGCTGGAGCGCGGCGGGCGCCTCGTCTACGTCGGAACGGGCACCTCCGGGCGCCTCGCGCTCGTCGACGCGATGGAGATCGAGTCGACCTTCGGGTTCGGGCCGGACCGCGTCGTGGCGCTCGTCGCGGGCGACGTGGGAAACGTCGGCCCCCAGGAGCACGCCGAGGACGACGCTGCCGCCGGAGCCCGGGAGGTGCGCGCGCTGGGGCTGCGGCCCGACGACGCCGTCGTCGGGATCAGCGCGAGCGGACGCACCCCCTACGTGCTCGGCGCCCTCGAGGAGGCACGCCTCGCGGAGGCGGCGACCGTTGCCGTCACGTGCGTCGACGGCTCGGAGCTCGGCGCGCTCGCCGACCACGAGGTCGCGGTGGTCGTCGGGGGCGAAGTCGTCTCCGGCTCGACGCGGCTCAAGGCCGGCACCGCGCAGAAGCTCGTGCTCAATACGATCTCGACGGTGGCGATGATCCGGCTCGGCAAGACCTTCGGCAACCTGATGGTCGACGTCGTCGCCACGAACGACAAGCTCAGGGCGCGGGTCCGGAGGATCGTCTCGCTCGCCACCGGCGCGCCCGAGGCCGACGTCGACGACGCGCTCGAGCGCGGCGGGCGGGGACGCGAAGGTCGCGATCGTCTGCCTTCGCGCGGGTATCGACGTGACCACCGCCCGCGAACGCCTCGCCACGGCCGACGGGGTCGTCCGAAAGGCGATCGGGACGTGAGGCTCGGCGTCGAGGCAGCGCTCGTCGACGGGCGCCTCGTCCCGGGCGACGTCGCGCTCGCCGGCGACCGGATCGAGGCGGTCGGCCTCGACGGCCCGAACGGCCGCGGCATCGCGGCGCCCGGGTTCGTCGACCTCCAGGTGAACGGCTTCGCGGGCGTCGACTTCCTCGGCACGGACGCGGACGGGTTCGCCGCCGCGGGCGAGGCGCTGCTCGAGACCGGCGTGACGTCCTACCTCCCCACCTTCATCACGACCGAGGAGGGCGACCTCGTCGAGGCGCTCCACTCCGTCCCCGCAGACGCGCCCGGCGCACGCATCCTCGGCGTCCACCTCGAGGGGCCGTTCCTCTCCCCGCGGCGCCTCGGCACGCACGGGCTGGCGGCGAGGCGCGACCCCGATCCGGCGCTGCTCGAGCGCCTGCTCGCGGCAGGCCCCGTGCGGCTGATGACGCTGGCGCCCGAGCTGCCGGGGGCGCTCGAGCTGATCGACCTGCTCCACGGGCGCGGCGTGACCGTCTCGCTCGGGCACAGCGACGCGACGGCGGCGGAGGCCCGCGCGGCCTTCGACCGCGGCGTGCGCACGGTCACCCACGTCTTCAACGCGATGCGGCCCCTCGGTCATCGCGACCCGGGAATCGTCGGCGCCGCCCTGGGGCGGCCCGACGTCGTCGTCCAGGCGATCGTCGACGGCGTCCACCTCGACCCCGAGATCGTCCGGCTCCTCTGGCGCCTCGCCGCCGGCCGGCTGGCGCTCGTCACCGACGCGATCGCGGGCGCGGGGCTCGGCGACGGCACCTACGCGCTCGGCGAGATCGAGATCGTCGTGGCCGACGACGTCGTGCGCCGCGAGGACGGCGTGCTCGCGGGCAGCGCGCTCACGATGATCGAGGCGGTGCGCAACCTCGTCGCGGTCGACGTGCCGCTCGAGCGGGCGCTCGAGGCTGCGACCGCAGTCCCCGCGCGCGCGCTCGGCGACCCGCGGCTCGGCCGGCTGGATGTCGGCGGGCGCGCGGATCTCGTCGTGCTCGACGACGCGCTCGAGGTCGTCCGCACGATCGTCGGCGGTGAGACGCGTGTCGCCGGCTGAGCCGCCCGGCGCGCCCGGCACGCGCTTCCAGGCGGAGATCCGCGAGCAGCCCGCGGCGCTGCGGCGCCTTCTCGAGCACGACGCCGAGATCGCGCGGATCGCGGCGACCGTGCGCGAGCGCGACCTGCGGCTCGTGCGCATGGTCGGGCACGGCTCGTCCGACAACGCCGCCTCGTTCGGCGTCTACGCCTTCGGCCTGATGCCGCGCTGGACGGCGCTGCGCGACTCGATCACGCTCACCGTCCATTACCGCACCCCGCTGGACATGTCCGGCTCGACGGTCGTGGGGCTCTCGCAGTCCGGCCAGACGCCCGACGTGCTCGAGTACGTCCGGCGCGCTCGGGCCGCCGGCGCGTTCACGATCGCGTTGACGAACGATCCTTTCTCGGAGCTGGCCACGGCCGCTGAGGCCACGATCCCGCTCTCCGCCGAGCCCGAGCTCGCCGTGGCGGCGACGAAGACGTACGTCAACACGCTCGGCGCGCTCGCGCTCCTCGCCGCGCACCTCGCCGGCCGTGGCGCCGAGGTGGCCGACGGCATCCGCGGGGCGAGCGAGCTGATGGAGGAGGCGATCCCGGAGCTCGAGCGCACGACCTCGGGCCTCGCGCGCTCGTTCTCCTACACGGGCCGCATGTTCGTGATCGGCCGCGGCGTCGAGTTCGCCACCGCGCGTGAGATCGCGCTGAAGCTCCTCGAGACCTGCCGGATCGCCGCGGAGCCGCTGACGGCGACGGACCTCGCGCACGGCCCGGTCGCCGCGCTCGACCCGCTCTTCCCCGTCTGGGCGATCGCCTCGAGCGACAACACGCTCCAGACGGTGAAGGAAGCGGCGGCCCGCGCGCGGCGCATGGGCGCGACGGTCGTCGCGAGCGGGACGGCGGCCGAGCGCGTCAAGGGCGCCGCGTTCACCGTGCCGGTGCCGACACCGCGGCCCGCGCTCCTCTCCCCCCTGCTCTCGGTCGTTCCCGGCCAGCTCTTCTGCGCGGCGCTCTCGCAGGCCCGCGGGCTCGACTCGGACGCGCCGCACGGCCTCGCGAAGGTGACGCTCGCGCGCTAGCGCCGCTCCCGCGCGCGGGCACGCTGCTGCGCCTTGCGGACGTCGTCGAGGAACCGCTCGATCGGGAAGCCCGGACCGGGGTCCCAGTGGTCGCTGCGGTGGAACGCCCGGCTGACCTCGACGTGCCCCGTGATCCCACGCCGACCGGCGACGAGGTCGGCGGCGACGAGCCATCGCACCGGGATCGTCCGTCGGCTGCAGATGTCGCCCACGAGCGTCGACGCCCGTCGGAGCAGCGCGTTCGAATAGGCGTCCGCCCAGTCGCGGCGCGTCTGGCTCGCGAACCCCGCCAGCTCGACGCCGATCGAGTCGGTGTTGCCACCGCGCGCGTGCCAGGCGATGTTGTGCTCCCGCACGCACTGGATCACGGTCCCTGCGTCCACGCAGTAGTGCGCCGAGACCTGCGACGCCTCGGTGGCGAACCAGCGGGCGCAGATCGCCGCCGCGTCGGGACGCTCCGCGATCTCCATCGTGTGCATCACGACGACGTCGATCGGACGGCTCGCGCGACGGGTGACGTTCGGGCTCTCGACGAACGGGTAGGCCACCGGCTCCTCCTCCGCGGCCGCACGCGGGGCGCGAGCATAGACGGCGGCCTGACGACCGCGGCGTGCGAGGATCGAGCGCATGGAGCACACGGAGCGAAACCACCTCCGCGCCGTCCGCCGCGAGGAGGAGCGCGTCACGCCGCTCGAGCTCTTCTTCGACCTCGTCTTCGTGCTCGCCATCACGCAGTGCACGGCACTCATGTCGAACAACCCGACGTGGGAGGGGCTCGCGCAGGGGCTGCTGGTGCTCGCCGTCCTCTGGTGGTCGTGGGGCGGCTACGCGTGGCTGACGAGCGTCCTCGACCCGGAGGCGGGCGCGGTCCGCATCGTGATCTTCGCGGCCATGGCGGCGCTCCTCGTCGCGGCGCTCTCGGTGCCGGGGGCGTTCGGCGACGACGCGCTGGCCTTCGCCCTCGCATACGGGATCGTGCGGGTCGCGCACATCGCCCTCTTCCTGCTCGCGAGCCGCTCGGAGCCCGAGCTCCGCCGGTCGGTGATCGGCCTCGCCATCGGCACGACGATCGGCGTCACGCTGCTGCTCGTCGCGTCCGCGACGGACGGATGGCTGCAGCTGCTTCTCTGGATCGTCGCGATCGCGCTCGACATGGGGCTCCCCTACCTCTTCTGGGCGGAGGGCTGGCAGCTCGTCCCCGCGCACTTCGCCGAGCGGCACGGGCTGATCCTGATCATCGCCCTCGGCGAGTCGATCGTCGCCATCGGGATCGGCTCGAAGGCGGTCGTCGACGTCGGCATCGTCGTCGCCGCGACGATGGGGATCGCGATCGCCGCGGCGCTGTGGTGGATCTACTTCGACGTGACGGTCTGGGTCGCGGAGCGCCGGCTCTCCGAGGCGGAGCCCGGCCGCGAGCAGAACGAGCTCGCCCGCGACGGCTACTCGTACATGCACTTCGCGATGGTCGCGGGCATCGTCCTGCTCGCGCTCGGCATGAAGAAGACGCTGGAGCACGTCGGAGACCCGCTCAAGACGGTGCCCGCGGTCGCGCTCGTCGGCGGCGTCGCGACGTACCTCCTCGCGCTCGTCGCCTTCCGCTGGCGCCTGATGCACACGCTGAGCCGCCCACGGACGATTGCCGCCGTGGCCGCCCTCGCCCTGCTGCCGCTCGCGCTCGAGGCGCCTGCCTACGTGACGGTCACGGCGCTCGTCGTCGTCCTCTGCGCGGAGATCGTCTACGAGGTCGTCCGGTACGCCGAGTTCCGCGACCGCATCCGGCACGAGCTCGCGCGCGACCACTCGGGGCACGGGGAGGCGACGGAGTGAGCGAGAAGCTCTGGGCGCCGTGGCGGCTCGAGTACATCGCCGACGCGGGGCGCCAGGAGACGTGCGTCTTCTGCGACGAGGCGGCCGGGAAGCTCGGCGACGAGAGCCTCGTGGTCGCCCGCGGCGAGCGCGCCTTCGTGCTCCTGAACAAGTTCCCGTACGCGTCCGGGCACCTGATGGTGGCTCCCGTCCGGCACGTCGCGGAGCTCGCGGACCTCGGGCCCGACGAGGTCGCGGAGCTCCACGCCCTCGCGGTCGCCGGCATCGAGGCGCTTCGGCGGGTCTACGGCCCGGACGCCTTCAACGTCGGGCTCAACCTGGGCGCGGTCGCCGGCGGCTCGATCTCCGGTCACCTCCACCAGCACGTCGTGCCGCGCTGGGCGGGCGACACGAACTTCATGCCGGTGCTCGCGGACGTGAAGGTCGTGCCCGAGCACCTCGTCGCCACGCGCGGGCGGCTGCGCGAGGCGTGGCCCGCGTGATCCGCGAGCTCGCCGAGAATCCCAACCTCCACCAGCCGCTCGGACCGGGCCGGCGGCTCCACCGTGACCCCGCGGGGCGCTTCGCGATCTACCTCGGCGAGGGGCGGTCGCCGCACGCCGCGACCGTCCAGCGCGTGCGCGTCGGCAGGGACGGCGTCGAGGACGTGCTCGCCGAGATCCGCGCGCTGCTCGACGCGGAGGGACGCGAGGGCGCCGAGTGGGAGCTCGGCGAGTCGAGCGAGCCGGCCGACCTCGTCGCCCGTCTCCTCGAGCTCGGCCTCGTCCCGGACGGCGACGACCCCGTCGCCTTCGGCATGGTGCTGCGGGGCGTGCCGCCGGAGCCTCCCGCAGGCGTGGTCGCCCGGCCGGTGGCGTCCCTGGCCGAGCTGCGTGCGGCTCGTGAGGTGCAGCACGCCGCCTTCTCGACCGGCAGCCCGATCGACGACGAGCAGCTGCGCCTCGATCACGCACGGGAAGGGGTCGACGGCACGACGTTCGTCGCATTCGTCGACGGCGAGCTCGTCGCTGCCGCGTACGCCTCGTACACGGCCCACGGCTCGATCCTCTTCGGCGGCGCGACGCTGCCCACGGCCCGCGGCCGCGGCGCCTACCGTGCGCTGGTCGCGGCACGCGCGGCGGAGGCGGCGGCCCGCGACGCGCCGTCGGTCGTCACCCACGCGGGCCGGATGTCGCTGCCCATCCTCGAGCGGCTCGGGTTCGAGCGCGTCGCACGCATCGACCGGCTCCTCGACGTCCTCTAGCCGCGACCGGCCGTGAGCCTGCTCATCGCCGCCCACGCCGCAGGCGTCATCGTCTGGAGGTCGTAGAGGCTCCAGCCGGCAACCTTGCCGTCGTCGAGCACGGCGTCGTTGAACGCCTTCAGCTCCTCCGCGTTCATCCGGTTCGCGACGCCGCCCGCCGCATGGACGACGATCGGGCGACCGACGGCCGCGCGCAGCAGCCTCAGCGAGCGCGCGACGTACCCGTAGGTCGCGTCGTAGCCCTTGAAGCCGCCGCCGGTGTAGAGCATCGGGACGAATGCGTCCACCTGCGCGGCGATCTGCGCCCACGGGAAGCCGGGCCACCAGCTCAGATGGCGCTCGAAGGCCCGCGGCGGATACGTGATCGCGGCGACCGGCGTCGCGCCGGCCTCGGTGCGCAGCCGGGTCAGGAGGTCGAGCGTCCGCGCGGTGCGGCGTGTGACGTTCTTCTCGCGGAGCGACTCGATGTCGAGCGCGACCCCGTCGAAGCGGCCGCCGGTCTGGGTCACGAAGCGCAGCATCGCCCGAGCCCGCCGAAGGTCCCGTGCCTGCTGGTCGTGCCCCGGGAGGTACCAGCCGACGACCCGGAGCCCCTGTGTGTGCAGCGCGTCGACGAGGCGCCCGAGGCCGCTCGGCTCGACGACGTCGACGGTCGACCGGTCGTTCGCCGTCTCGACCCAGACCGTCTCCACGCCGCGGGCCGCGAGGCGGGCGGCCGTGGCGTCGGGCGCGCGGTAGAGCGCCGTGTCGTAGATGTCGACCCACGTCCCGAGGCCGCCGAAGACCTCGGCGCTCAACGCCCGGCGCTCCCGCGCCGACTGCGCGTCGCCGGCCGCGGGGGTCAACGGGGCCGCGACACATGCTGCGACCGCTGCCACGAGGGCGACGAGGACTCCGACGCGCACGCGCGGAGCGTACGCAGGGTCTGTGATGGTTCCGTGAGGCGGTGCGCCGCTGCGCTCCCGGGACGGCTGGGCCACGCCTGGCCGACCAGCCCGTCCGGCGGGGCGGCAGCTCCGTCCAGAATCCCCTCGGGCCGCCAACCCCCTCGGCGGCCCACTTCGTGCGTCGCATGCGCGGGCCGGGCATGCCTCTGGGGAAGAGACGACGCCCGGCCCGTCGCTCAGTCCGAGCCGTTCCCACCCTCTCTGCCGTCGATCGGGGAGGGGCGACCCGGATGGATTGACGCAAACGGACCTGACTCCTGTCAAGTCGCGCGCCCATCGCCGGCGAGCGAGGCCGCGCACGTGGCGCGTGCCGGGGCGGAGCCGCGCGGCTCCGCCCCGACGGCCAGGCTCAACCCTGGCGGTAGTACGCGTAGAGGCCCCGCGGCACCTGCTGGGCGTCGCCTGCGAGTCCCCCGTTTGGGTCGTAGGTACGCCAAGGGCCGGCCGCCGGCCCACGGTCGTCATCGGCAGCGAGCTACCGCGCCTTGACCCGGGCGGCGGTCGTGCCCACGGTCAGGACGGCCGCCCGCCGAACTGCCATTCGTGGACCTCGATGTCGGCGTACCGATCCGGGGTCAGCAGGGCGCGTGCCGCGCCCGCGTCCGGCGCTCGGACCAACGCCGCCGTGCCGAGCCACGCGGTGCCGTCGTCCGAGAGCAGCGGCCCGTAGGCGATCAGCTCGTCCTCGCCGGGCGGCAGAGCGAGGTCGGCGGCCTCCCCCGCGCCGAGGCCGAGCACCAGGTACCGGTTGCCGCCGGTCCGGCCGCCGGCGAAGTCCCACATGGTGCGCCCAAGCGTGTTGCGCCACCGGCGCAGGAGCACCTCGCGGTACGCGCCTGCCTGATAGTTGGGCTCGTCGAAGGCGAACGCACGAGCGGCAGCCGGATCGTGCAGATCGAGGATGTGCACGCTGCCGGTGGGCGTGTCGCCCTCGAGGGTCGGGCCGCGAGCGATCATCTCCGACGCGAACCCGTCCATGTAGGACCAGTGCTCTTCCAACAGCTCGTCGCGCAGCGCCAGAGAGCCGGGCCGATCGCGGTGGTAGCAGAAGAACTCCATGCGACAGTCTTACGTGGCCTTGCGCGCCCAGGGTCGTGCCGTCGACGCGACCGGAGCGGAACCCCACCGGGACGATCGACTCTCGTAACGGGTCGTTGCAGCGAGCCGACAGCCGGCGCGCCGCCCTCGACCGACCCGCCGGCCTGGTCACCGCTGCGTCCTCGGGTCGTGCGTAGGGTCGGCGTACATGGGCGGGCAACCGTGCTCGACGGGGCGGAGTTCGTAGTGCCAGGGCTCGTTGCCGTAGATCTGGCACAGCCCGTAGTCCGCACCGCGCTCGGACAGCCAGGCTGCGGCATCGGAGCGCCCTATGTCGACCGCGTCGCCCGACACGTGAGCAGAGGTGTTGGGGGTGGCCACCCATCGGGCAGCTTCCGCTTCGGAGCCGTACTTCAGGATCGCCTGCTCGCGTAGGTGCTCCTGGTAGGCCCGGGAACGCCAGCCGCTGTCGACGAAGAACTCGACCCCGTCGTGCGCGGCATCAGTTGCGGCCTGCCGCAGAGCAGCGAGGAGAGCGGGGTCGAGCCTGGCTACACCCGGAACCCCGTCATCGAAGACCGTTGTGCCATCGGGAACGGCACCGTCCGCCTCGCCACGCCCCCCACGGTGGTCGCTGCGACGCTCAGGGAGCTCGTTGCGAGGGGCTCCGATCGGCAATCTGTTCGCAGAGGACGAAGGCACTTTCGACGGAAGCGCCGTCGAGGACGGGAGTCCCGTCGTGGATGAGGACACGGTCGAGGACGAGCTCGCGAGCAACTGGTTGCCGAGCGCTGCGGCGACCGCCGCGATGACGACCAGCAGACCGGCGACACGGCTCCAGCGAATCCGGATCCGACGGGTCGTTGCTCGTGCTCGCTCGCTCGAGGCCACGCCGCCAAGTCAAGCCAGCGCGGTGTTGCCAGCACGTATCTGGATTTCGATATGCCGACGACATGCGCCAGTTCGTAGCATCGGGGCATGCGTGTGTTGCTCGTCGAGGACGAGCCCTATATGGCGGAGGCCATCCGCGATGGCCTACGCCTGGAAGCGATCGCGGCCGACATCGCAGGAGACGGCGACACCGCTTTGGAGCTCCTGAGCGTCAACGCCTACGACATCGCCGTCCTCGACCGAGACATTCCCGGACCTACCGGTGACGAGATCGCCAACCGCATCGTCGCCTCCGGCAGCGGCATGCCGATCCTCATGCTGACCGCTGCCGACCGTCTCGACGACAAGGCCACCGGGTTCGAGCTCGGCGCCGACGACTACCTCACGAAGCCGTTCGAGCTCCGAGAGCTCGTGCTCCGTCTCAGAGCGCTCGACCGCAGGCGCGCCCACAACAGGCCACCCGTGCGAGAGATCGGAGGCCTCCGGCTGGATCCGTTCCGCCGAGAGGTCTACCGCGACGGCCGCTACGTCGCGCTGACCAGGAAGCAGTTCGCAGTGCTCGAGGTTCTCGTCGCTTCCGATGGCGGTGTCGTCAGCGCCGAAGAGCTGCTGGAACGGGCTTGGGATGAGAACGCAGACCCGTTCACCAATGCCGTGCGCATCACGGTCTCGGGACTGCGCAAACGGCTCGGCGAGCCCTGGATCATCGCCACCGTGGCCGGCGTCGGGTACCGCATCAGCACTCAACCGAACACCGGGCGCGAGGGAGACGGGCGTGGATAGAGCCCCTGGTCTGAGTGTTCGCCTCAAGCTCACCCTCAGCTACGTCGGCTTCCTCATGCTCGCAGGTGCCCTGATGCTCGCCGCCGCGTGGCTCGCCGGCCAGCACCGGCGATCGTTCGAGTCCCTCCTGCGATACGTGCCCGACGGTGCGATCAGCGTCATCGGTGGCCTGGTGCCCGGGAACAGCTCCTTCCTCCTGCGCGAGTTCGCTCCGGCGGCGGCCATCGCGCTGGCGTTCCTGCTGGTGTTCGGTGTCCTGGGAGGATGGCTTCTCGCCGGCCGCATGCTCGCCCCCCTGACTCGCATCACGGACGCCACACGCATGGCCGCGACCGGATCGCTCGCGCACCGGATCCAGCTGCCAGGTCGCAGAGACGAGTTCCGCGAGCTCGCCGACGCCTTCGACACCATGCTCGCGCAGCTCGAAGCACACATCGCCGAACAGCAGAGATTCGCAGCCAATGCCTCCCACGAACTACGCACCCCGCTGGCGATCACGCAGACACTTCTCGACGTCGCCCGCAACGATCTGAACCGCGACACCGGCGAGCTCGTCGACCGCCTCCACGCCGTCAACACCCGAGCGATCGACCTCACCGAGGCATTGCTCCTGCTCAGCCGCACCGACCAACGGTCCTTCACCCGAGAACACGTCGACCTCTCCCTGATCGCGGAGGAGACCACCGAAACGCTCCTCCCCCTCGCAGAAAAGCGCGGCCTCACCATCGAGACCTCCGGCGACCTGACCCCCACGATCGGCTCGCACACGCTCCTGCTGCAGTTGACGACGAACCTCGTGCACAACGCGATCGTCCACAACCTCCCCGAACAGGGCACCGTGTGGGTCACGACCAGCGTTCACCCCAAGAGCGTGGTGCTCACCGTCGAGAACACCGGCGAGAAGCTCACCCCGCAGTCAGTTGCCACGCTTGCCGAGCCGTTTCTTCGCGGCACAAAACGCATACGCACCGACCACGCGGGCGTCGGCCTCGGCCTGGCAATCGCCAAGAGCATCACCCAAGCTCACGACGGAACCCTCACCCTCAGCCCCCGGGCCGTTGGGGGGCTCTGCGTCACGGTGCAACTCCCCGCCGCGCCACCGCACACTGGCAGATGACGATCAGGGAACGTGCGGCGCGCCTGAGGACCCAGGGGTTCCGCGTGCCCTCGGTGCGCACAGCGGGGCACCGGCAGCGGTCATGAGCAGCCCTTGACGCGGTGACGATCGGATTCCGACCGCCGAGGAAGCTCTGGGATTAGGCGCCGTCGTCGAGCCGATCAGCAGAGGTCGATAGGTCAGGAACGGCTAGGATGCGGGCCTCGCGGGCGTAGCTCAGTTGGTAGAGCATCAGCTTCCCAAGCTGAGGGTCACGAGTTCGAGCCTCGTCGCCCGCTTCAGTGATTCATGCGGATCGCGGCGGACTACGCCGTCCTCGCGCCGAGGCCCCGTGGCCCATTCCTGGCCCAAACGAAGCGTGAGTTGATCTGATGGCAACGCTGATCGAGTGCGAGCAATGCAAGAAGACGGCTCCATGGGGGGGCGAGAGCCTCGTCGAGTTGGTACCAACTCAGGGTTCCAGGCTCGTCGCCGAATCTGGATCTCTGCTCTTGGGACTGCGTCCGCGAGTTCGCCGCCGCTCACCCAGACGAGTCCACGCTGCTCGAGCGCCGCTAATCGGCCGACGTTGAGGCCTGCATGTCGGACGTTCTCCTCGCATAGGCCGCATCGAGCTTCGCCCGTGCTGACTCTTCCGCGCCCTGCGCCAGGTGGCCGTAGGTGCGGTCGATCATCTCCACCGAGGTGCCCATGTAGCGGGAGAGGTCGAAGATCGAGAGGCCGGCGTCGAGCGCCCAGGTCGCGAACGAGTGGCGCATGTCGTAGATCCGGCGCGGCGGGATCCCGGCGGCGTCGAGCGCGGGCTTCCACCGGCCCCACCAATGGCAGGGCCGAGGTCGGGCTTGTCGGATTGACGAGGCGAGAACGCGACACCCAGAGGGTACGCGACCGTCCGGCTGGTCCTCGGCTCGCCGAAGGCAAACGGCCGCACCACCCGATCCGGTATGTCCAAGCTGGACGAAGTGGTCGTGCGACATCGGCGTTCAGCAATAGCGTCCCTGGCATGGGGGAATGGACATTTGCCGTGACGCTGGTCAGGCCAGGCCCCGCAGTGCCCTCCTTTGAAATCGGGGCGTACCGCTACACCGGAGTGTCGCTTCCCAGCGTCGGGGACGTCGTCACGATCACGAAAGCGACCACTGAGAATGAGCAGCGGGAGGAGATGCTTGCCTACGTGACTCGGGTCGACCCGAAGTCGGATACGCCGATCAGAGTCACCGAAGCCACGTCGCCCGGCTACTTCATAGCCCCGGCGTAGTTCTCACTCGTCTACGGCCGCGGTTCCCTCGAACGGGTGGCTTCCCGAGCGTGATCGTCGGGTACTTCTAGCGGCGCGGCCCCGGCACCTCAGGATCGCTTCGCGCCGAAAGGGGAGGGATGGCGCGAGGCTTGAGCAGCACCGGGCCGCGCCTCCTGCCTGGCTTCGAAAATGGGCACCGAACTCCTCGCCCAACCGCGAGTTTCGGGGCCGACAGGGGTTAGCGATGGCGGGTTCCCGGAGACTCGCAAGCCACTTGCCGGAAGCGCCGCGCCGTGGCCGCGTGTTTAGGGCGTCCGGGGTCGTGCAAGCATCGAACCGCGGCCCGCGTACGAAGGCCGGCGTCAGGGGATGTTGGACAAGAGGGGGTTTTCTCGTGGACGAACCGGGTGCTTCGTCGCCGGACATTGTTGACCGCGCATACCAGGAGTGGTTGGAGGCGTCGCGGATTCTCGATAGTGCCCTCCAGGGCTGGCTCGAGGCGAGGCGTGCGAGCGCAGCGGCGGCTGCGTGTTATCGGATGGCGCTTGCCCGGCATTCGCCTCACGACTTGGTTGAGGCGCCGGCGCATCAATCGAGGACTGCGGCATGAGCGACGACTCCGAGCGGACGTGGTACCCGAAAGTCAACGGCCGTTACCTGCGAGTTGACCAGAAGCGCGGAGGTCTATTCGTGAGTTCGCTCGTACACGGCAGTCGGGGAGACGCCCGGCCCCTGACACGCGGCGAACGCTTGCTGTGGCTGCTGCTTCGTCGTCCGCCAAAGTCTGTGTGAGTCCGCAGCGGGGAAGCAGGCGAACAGTGCGGAGACTCCATCGCGGCAAGAAGTCGCTGACCGTGCGGCACCACAAACGCACCGCCCGAGGGGCGTCCCTTCGGACAAGACGGCGAGGAGGATCAGCCACGACTCAAGCGAAGAGGCGGAGGTCATGAAGAAGCTCTGGTATGGGGCCGCTGCGGCCTTTTTCATCGTCGCCGCTTGGGCGAGGCGTGGGCGGCGCGACAGCACCGCGCCCACACCGAGCCGCGAGTTCGACTAGCAAGTTCGCGTCGCCAACCCTTCGCCACCGCGTTTACCAGGGTCACGCTGGCTTCCGTCGTGCGACGCTGCCGACGGGGAGAGAAGCCCTGAGGGCGCGGGGTCAGCGACGTTGCCTGGCCAAATGAACGCCTCCGGGTCGGGCTTCCACAACGGATACTTGTCGCGTGCCCGTGACGAGCGAGGTAGTCGCGTTCCTCTCTGAGCGGGAGCCGATCTTCCATGGGCCGGCATGGCCTCGAACGCGGAACGAACTCGAGAGTCTCGTAGCCGACGACTTCTGGGAGGTTGGTGCGTCGGGAACGGTGTACTCACGCGACGACGTGCTCACCTCGGTGCCAACGTCGGCCGACCGAATGGACGACTCATGGCGCGTTGATGACCTGGGCTGTCGAGAACTCGCGCCGAACACGGTCGCGGTGACATACGTCCTTCGTCAGGGCGAAAGGGTGACGCGGCGACTCACAATCTGGCAGGAGCTACACGGCCAGTGGCAGGTTGCGTATCACCAGGGCACCGTCGTCGCAGGCTGAGGGGCCGCGCCGGCGGGGTCATCGCTGGCCCGTCGCAAATAAGATCGCGCCCCCCGCTGCGTAAGCCGGGGGGCGCTGTTGTGGTGCGGGTTGTTGCTTTGGTGCGAGTGTGGATCAGACGATCGGGGCCACGTACGGGGTGACCACGATGCTGACGGGCGTGTTGTTGAACGTGAACGTGGTCACGTCGCTGTGGCTCTGCTCGAGGCTGGCGATGTAGTTCGTCACGCTGCCGTGTCCGGCGCAGATGGTGGCGTAGTTCACGAAGCGGCCCGACGACGCGGTGCCGTACGTGTTGGACTCGGTGATGACGCTCGCGCCCTTGGCACCGAGGTTCCAGCCGGTGACCTTGTCGGCCGAGCCGTTGTAGATCTCGGTGAGCGTGATCGGGCTGGTGATGATGGTGCTGCGGAAGTGGTTCTGGATGGTGCCGTCCGAGCAGCCCACGCCGGTGGTGGTCGTCGCGGTGAACACGTTGGAGCCGGTGAGCGACTGGCCGTCGGCCATGGCGATCGTCTGGAATGCCTTCTCGTTCATGCCGGGGAACTGGGCCATGATCTCGCCCTTGGAGACGGTGACGACGCCGTTGACATCGGTGGTGGCGGCGTTGGCGAACGGGACAGCGATCACGGCTGCGAGCGCCACGAGAGAGATAACGGAGATGATGAACTTGCGCACTTGTTTCCCTTCGGTATTGAGGCAACCACTGTGATCGCCTCACCCCTCCAGAGTGCCCGTCCCTCGTCGCGCCCGATAGGACACGATTGGGTCAAGTCTCAGAGCGGGCCGCCAGTCGCCGTTGCCGAGGTAGATGACCCGCTCGAGGTCGGCGTCTTGTGCTCGTAGAGTCCAGCGGCAGTTGCTCCCCGCCGATGTCATTTCGCTCTACCGCGCCTTCGCCGCCGCAGATACTCCTGTGTGGCTTATGGGCGGGTGGGGCGTCGATGCGCTCTTGGGCCGTCAAACCCGGCGACATCACGACCTGGACGTTCTTGTGGAGGTGTCCGATCTTGAACGGCTGCGTCTGTGTCTCACCGAATTGCAGTTCGGACTCAAGTACGTCTGGGATGACGAGGTCAGATGGGTTCGGGACAACACATGGTCGTCACCGTTGGAGCAGCCGACCGCTTTCGTCTATGGGCATGCCGACGGTCGAGAGGTTGATGTTCATGTCGTGCGGCGGTCGGACGATGGAAGCATCGAGATGCTCTGGAATGTGCCTTACGCGTTCACGGTGGAAGGTCTGAGCGCAACCGGCATCGTCAACGGCCACCCGGTTCGATGCCTCTCGCGGGAGATGCAGCGACAGGCCCACACCGGCTACGAGTTACCTCCACATCACCTGCACGACCTCGAGCTCTCTAACTGGCGTCGTCCAGCGGCTGCCAGTCGCCGTTGCCGAGGTAGATGACCTGTTCGTGGTCGGCCGACGAGGGAGTAGGCTCGCACGAGAGGAGGTAGCCCTCGTGCGTAGTTTCCGGCTGGCACTCACGACCGCTGTCATGGCATCTCTGTTCTCGGCGGGAGCGTCAGCCGACGCGTTGTCAGTGGCCAAGGCCCCACTCGTCGGGACATGGCGCACCGACACTATTTCGCAGGCCGACGCCGAGGTAACCCTCCGCCGGCACGGCCTGTCGACGTGGATCGCGGCTTTCCGACGCCAGACCCCGTTCACGGAGCCGATGTCGCTCGTCCTCGTGATCACACCGAAGGAATGGGATCTGTACGGGAAACCGGTGGGGAAACCACGTGTGGAGATCGACTACGACGCGAGGTATGCCGTGACGCGCGCCACCGTTGACAAGATCCACTCGACCGGTGTCACCACGCTGGGCTGGGGGGTGAAGGGGCGAAAGCTGACGCTTCGCTGGCTCAAGACCACGGAGCCGCCCTACATGGGCATCCCCGACAAGGTCTTTCAGTACGCGCTGTATATGACTCGCGATTTCTCGCGCGTCGGCTGAGAACCGGGCAGACCACTCAGCGACTCATCCCAGCGGCTGCCAGTCCCCCTTTTGCCCATGTAGATGATTTGGTCGTGGCTGAGGACGACCGTGCCGATCGGCGGGTCGTCGTGCCAGCGTTGCGACCAACGGTAGGGCCGCTCGTGCCGCCAGCCGGGCCGAACCACTAGACCCAACCCGCACCGACGGCTTCGAGCGGCCATCCAGGCGCACCGTGTTCCCAGACAGCACGCCCGAACCCGACCTACACCTCCAACGACACCACCCGCCGCCCCCGACGCCACCGCTGCTTCGTCGCCCGATTACAACGCGATGCTCGGGACCAGAATGCGAAGTCGAACCATCGACATGCCCCAAATCCCAGGGCTCGACCGGCGATATGAACTCCCCACACCGAGCACACCGAACACCCCCCTCCGCCACAAGCGGAGCCAGATTCTTCCGCAACACCCGATGCGTCCCCCAATACCTCTCAGAACTCACGGAACCACCCCGATCCGGAGAGAGAAACGCGACTGGACGGGGGTGGAGGATGGTGGTGTTTCAAAAAGACCTGCAAACCGCGAGTTTGGGTGGGCACGTCGAGGCTGCGGGAGTGTGCATCCCTTTTGCCTAGCCCGATAAGCGGATACTCTGGTTCCGCGGCTCTCTGGCCGCGGCTCAGGGGAAAACTTGGGGGATGGCATGGCCGACGGAGACGTCTGCGTGGCTCAGGTCGAGCATGACTGGCTCGTCACGATTGAGGGGCCAAGCAGCGTGACACTTGCGTACGGCACTCTTCGAGATGCGGTCGAAGCCGGCCGTCGTGTGGCGCTATCGACAAAGTCACGACTGAAGCTCAACCTCGACGCTTCCAGTGACGGAGCAAGTTCGGTCAGTGAATCGAGCACTGACCAGCAGCCAATCGCCGCATAGCGCCGCTGTCCGGCCGGAGTGAAGCCGCGGGCGGCGGTTCCCAGCGCACGCCCGCGACGGTCGGTCATCAGGCGGCGCTCCGATGTCTGCGCCACTCCCGGCTCATGTCGCTGACCGCCGATGATCTCCGCGCCCTGGACCGCACCAGCCGGGACGATGCTGATCTCTTGCAGAAACGGCGAGCCGCTGCCGATCAGCAACTGGCTCGAGGCCGACGCTTAGGGGCTGGCCGACCTCAAGCACGTTCGGGGAGCTCCGCGTCAAGCATGAAGTCGCAGCACAGCCAGCCACGGGATTGTAGAGCAACGCGACCTCGCCGACGCGCACCGAAGGATCGTGCATGACCAAGATCGGTGGCTTCCTTCTCGACGTGAGGTCAAGTTCGAACGCCCCGTCGGGGAACGTGGAGACGCACGGCTGCCCGAGAGCCCGGGAGGCGGCGGGGGCTTGCCCCCACCCATGCCACTCCGCTACCCGGCTCTCACTTGAGGGAGATGCGCCACGAGGCCGAAACTTGTGCGTGTTCGGCAGCGCGCCTGACCCATCCCGAGCAGCCCGACGAGCGCCGCATGGCCAGCAGGGCGACTGATTGACCGCAACCCACCGTCATCTACGGTTTGTCCATGGACGACCAGTACGTCGACGTCTACATCGACTCGCGACCGCAGGGATACACCTACCTCCGCGGCGGTAGCCACGTCCAAGAGGTCAAACTGAATCGACCGCCGACCGGCGCACGTTCCAACGCCGGGACGTGCGCTCACGCCTCGCTGCAAGAGGTCTTCGCCTACGCGCAAGTGAGTGACGCTCATTGGCCAATTGCCTTTTGCAACGCGTGTCTCTTGATTGTCGAAGGACGCGAACCGGTCGCCCTCCGCGAATCGAGCGGCGCGGTCACCCTCGGGGACGTCATCGGCCGAAAGTGGGCGAAGGACTGGCCCCAGGAGGGGAAGCCTCGAACGAAGCGACCGCCAGCCGGAACCACATGGCCAAAGAACGCCTGAGACTCGCCGCTCCGAAACCCTGGCAGCCCGACGAGCGCCGCATGGCCCGCCGGGTCGACCAGCCGGTCACTCCGGCTGACAGGGAGAGCCGGGAACAAGGCGGATAAGTACCCCCACTTACTGCCCGCCTCGTACCCGGCTCTCACCCGGATAGATGCGCGAGGAGGGCAAAACTTGCGCGTTCGCGTAAAGAAGTTGTCCGGCGCCCCCGTTGGAGCGGGTGAGGGACGCCGGCAGATGGGGAACGAGGGCAAGCGCCCCCCGGTTTGGACGCGAGGGACGTCGGCACACATGAATGCATGGAAGGGTGGGCTGCCTGTAACGCCGGACTCCTCGGCTCTTACCGTCGGTTCACCCGGCCCACCGTCCACGATGACACGCTCAGGACGGCGAGGCTAGATGTCCGTTTCGGCACGTGCCGCCGGCCAGCCAGTCCCTGAGCCGGCGTGTAGAGGGTCAGGAACTAGGCATCCCGAAGAAGTGAGATAGACCGACATGGCCGTTGCGATCTTCGTGCTTGCTAATGGCGGCCGCCCTCATCTTCTGGGGGGCGGCGGTTTTTCACTGGACCCCACTAATGCCCGGCCTCGTACCCGGCTCTCACGCGGATAGATGCACCAGGCCGGCGAAACCTGCACGTTCGCGCACACGAGTTTGCCGGCGCCCCTCGAGGGGGTTGAGAGACGCCGGCCTCGGCAGTCTCGCCGCCGGTTCGGCAGGCTCGTCCTAGAGCGCCGGCCCGCGGCCCAATCCTGGCCCAAACGACCGGAACGCGGATTGGACGTACTATCGCCCCTCCGTTTCACGACGCCGTGAACGAGAGGCAGGTTTTAGGCAGGTGATCCGACCGCCGTTGCCCGTGCCAGCACGTCCGCGACCATCGTCTCCGTGTCTCGCGGGTCGCGGCCGCAGCCAGCGGCTGCCAGTCGCCGTTGCCGAGGTAGATGTCAGGCGATTGTGCCGACGGGCGGGTCGTCAAACCAGCGTCGCGACCATCGGTAGGGCTTCTCCTCGAAGGGTGGTAGTGGTCTGCGGCCGTTGGTGACCGCCGCTGCGGCGGAGAGGTTGCAGCGGGCGTGGCTGGGGCCGAGGTAGCCGTCTCGGTCGGGGTTGTGGTCGAGGTGCCACTCCTCGCCGGCTAACAAACCACCCGACTGGTGAAACGCAACCGCTCGCTGTGCATGAGGAGGGCCGGCGCGGTAACGAACGGGTCTGTACGGATGACGATCCGTATAGACCCTGACGACCACGGACACCGCCGGCGAGATCATCAGGTGAAGGAGGTGACCAATGACGATCTTCCTCGGCACCATCACGATCGCGCTGGCAACCATTGCCGTCGTGCTTGCAAGAAAGAAGCGCCGTGGCCAGACACGGCTCTGATGCTTTGGTGGGCGCAGCGCCGTGTCCCCGCACGGCGCTGCGGAAAGATGGTTAGTGGTCGATCGCCCCGCTGAACGTCCCGCTACTAACGCCCGTTGTCTGATCCACGTTGCTATGCAGCGTGAAGTTGCCGGTCGCGTCAGCGAAGCGTCCCGTTCCGCTCGTGATGGTGTAGACCTCGACGATCGAGAGTGTGGTGGGGCCCGTCCGGTTCGCCTGTCCAATGACAGTCGCGGTCAGGGTGTCGCCGTTTGCCGCCGTGAATGTTGCGGTTCCGGTGGATGACAGCGTCGGAAGGTTGATCGTCATCACGATGTGTTCCGTGTATCTACCGAGGTACGTAGCGGCGCCCGTGCCGTCCCGAGTGAGCGAGGCGGTCGGAGGGGATGGCACGACCGTCTCGTCCGCGTTGACGGTGCCTTTGAATGGCGTCTCAGCGGCCACGGCGCTGGCGGCGATGCTCGTCAGCGACACCGCGGCAACAGCGATCACTGCAAGAAACAGAGGACGACGAATCTTCATTTCCGCTCCCCCTTGCGCGATGATTTGCGGCAATTTTCTCAGGCGCTTGTCACGATTGCAACACGGGCCGGGGGTGGGCTGCCTGAACGCCGGACGCCTCGCCAGAGAGATCGAGCGACCGGCTACGCGCGAAGCAACTCGACCGAGGCGAGGTTCAACGAACGAGGGAAGAGCCGGGGCCCGTGCGGGCACCACGGCTCGTCTAGTCACTTGCGTCGAGCGGAACTCACCTCACCGGTCACCTTCGAGGGCAAGACGGAATGGACGACCACCCGCTCGAGGCTACCCATGTGCAGGCAGGTGGCGGGTCCGTCAGGGACGCGCGTGCCACGGGGGGATGGGCACGGCGCGCCTGCGGCTGTGACGAACCCGCCATCCGAAACCGTAGAACACCCATCGGTCTGATCGAATGACCGGACGCCCGTCCCTCGGGTCGCGACCGCATGCTGCTGCGGCGGCACCGGCTGCGAGCGAACCCGCCGCCGTCCATCTCAGCCGTCCCCCCGGCGTGCCGCCGCAAGCCGGATCCTGCCGCTGCACGCGCACGAGCGGGCTAGACGGAAAGCCAGGGATTCGCGGCGGCAGGGCTAGTCGCGTCGCCGCCAATCCGGCAGGGACGCTTCCACCCGTTTCCTCAACGCAGGCCCCGACGAACTTGCGGCCGAGCTCGTCGCGGCAGCCGACCCCGAAGGGCAGAAAGAGGTGCCCCGGCGATCGAAGACAGCGCGAGGCGATCGTTGCCGAGCTCAGGGATGCGCCCGAAGGGACGGCGTCCTAGATCCGAACCAGCACCAGCGCGGCGGCGACGAAGCTCGCGAACGCGGCCGCCGCCACCCACAGCGGAGGCGCGAGCATGTAATGACGCCGGCGTCGCTTCCTACCGCCGCTGAGCACCGAGATCATGTGGCCTTCGTACATGACCGCAGGTTCGTCCTCCGCCACCGAACTCCTATACCCGAGAGGCCTTCGCTCTAACGCGGTGCAAGGCCAACTCGCAGCCGGTTCGAGCGCCGTGACCTGACGAGCGGTCGGGCCCGGTCGGGCAGACACCGGCGAAGCGTGCAGTGCGGGTTGTCGGCACGATGGGTTGGTGCGCCGGGACGTATCCGTTCGACTCGAGCTCGACGTCATCGATCCCGCGCGTCTCTACCTGCAGGTGGCGCCGCCTGTCTCGAGCTTCGGGTCGGTCGCAGATCGCCGTCTCTCAGACGAGCTCGACGTCCGGCTCGGCAAGACACAGGTGCCGGTTCGCGAGGTCGAGGCGGCACACCTCGGCCGTGTCCATGTCTTGGAGCTCGATCGCGGCAGGGTCCTCATCGACTATGCAGCCTCGATCACAGGCCGTGACCACCCGCCGATCGTCGACGAGATCGACCTCTTTCGGTACGTCAGACCCAGCCGATACGTCGAGTCGGATCGCCTCACCTCATTCGCCTTCGCCGAGTTCGCCGGGTTGGAGGAAGACGAACTGCTGGCTGGGGTGTCGTCGTGGGTCGGGGCGCGGCTCGGATACGTCGCGGGAAGCAGTCGCTCGACCGACGGAGCAGTGTCCACGCTTCTCGCCGGCGAGGGTGTCTGTCGGGACTTCGCGCATCTGACGATCGCACTCCTGCGAGCGATGGACATGCCCGCACGCGTGGTGTCCGTCTACGCTCCCGGACTCGCCCCGATGGACTTCCACGCCGTCGCCGAGGCGTACGTCCAAGGCGCGTGGCAGGTCGTCGATGCGACCCTACTCGCACCGAGAAGCTCGATGATCCGAATCGCGACAGGTCGGGACTGCGCCGACACCGCGTTCCTCAGCACCTACGGTGGAACCGTCGAGCTCCTCGACAGCCAGGTGACCGCCACGGTCGACGGCCAACTTCCCGGCGACGACCCCCGCACACTCGCCGTGCTCAGCTAGAAGACGCCGTCACATTGGTCTCGCCGGAGTGGCGGAACGGCTCACTCCACGCAGCGGTCGGCGAGCCTGCCGTCTGCGGCCGCGAGCAGGCTCTCACGCACCGGTGCGAGGCTGGATTTCGGCGCCCCGTCGACGTACCGGACGCCCGACTGCCAGCCCTCCAGCGCAGGCTCATCGCGGAAGTGGAAGAGGAGCACCACTGCGACCGTCGACTGGCAGGCTGCGAGTCGAAGAGCCTGACGATAGATCCGGGCCTGCTCGACGGGGTCGACCGTGGGCACGATCTCGCTGCCCGTGTAGAGCGGTCGCTTCTCAGGCGGCACGCCGGTCTCGATGCCGATCTCGCCGTAGAGGATCGGCATCTCCGAGCCCTCCTGGGCCGTGCCGTCGAATGCCTCGCCGAGCAGGGCGACGAGCTTGTCGTAGTCGGCGAGCCCGATCGTCGTGGTGCGCGGGTGCGGGAGGTCGATCGGCACCTGCGACGATTCCGGGTACGGGTGATGGACATAGCCGTCCATCACCGGCCGGTCACGCCCGCTCGCGCGATAGGCGGCGCCGAGGTCTTCGACGAACCGCGTCGGCGACTGCGTCTGACGGCGGCCGCCGGGGCGGTCGCCGCCGCGCGGGGCGGTGGCGCCGCCCCAGACGCGCACGTCCTCGCGGGCGTCCTTGACAGCGTCGTACGTGCGGGCGAGCAACGCGAGGTACGCGGGTGCCGCGACGTCCTCGCCGTCGGGGCCGAACTGGGGCAGCCAGAAGCGGTTCAAGTTCGGCTCGTTGCCGACAATCAGGTCGTCGACCTCCTCGATCTCGGTCACGAGCGCCGCCGCGTACGCGGCGAACTCGTCGCGCGCGGCGTCGGTGAGCGGCGTGGTCGCGGAGCCCGCGTGGTAGAGCCGTACGACGAGCCTGATGTCCCGCTCCTCCGTCGCCGCTGCGACGGCGCGCAGCGCCCCGAGCTCCTCCTCGGTCGGGGCACGCGCGCCCGGTTCCCAGATGCTCGTGACTGCGATCGTGTCGAAGCCGGACTCGGCCAGCTCGTCAACGAGCTCGGGCTGCATGCGGACGACATCATCGACCGCACCCACGGCGAGACCGGCGCGCTCGCCGCCGCACCCCGCGACCGCGAGGCACATCACGATGAGCAGCGTGAGGCGCAAGCACATCCCGAGCCCGTACCCGTCGCGCGGCGGGGCTAGTCCGGCTAGAGGCCGATTCAGGCGTAACCATTGGGCTCGGCGGCCGGCTCGCCCGTGGCCATCACGAAGTGCTCCCAGTTGTCGGTCCCGGGAACGACGCGATGGAACGATCCCGTTGACGTCCCACGGCCCGAAGATCCAGATCACATCGATCACCGCGAGTGGTTCGGGCGGGCACGCCGGCATCGACCACGTCCCGCTGAGCTCGCCCGCGGCTGCGCGATCTTCCAGGTGAACGTAGAGATGCCGCTCGTCCGCGTCTGCGGCCGCAAGCGTCTTGATCTGTCCGTCTGTACAAGCACGCGCTCAAGCGCCTCGACGAGCGACGTGTGCTCACCGATCACGTCGAACGAAGACAGCGCGATCGCCCGCTTCAGGATTCATGCGGGATCGCGGGCTCTGGAGTCCCGCAGCGTCGCCCCAGGTCACTAGCCATTGCCGTCCGTGGTGCGGCCCGCGCGGCCGACGCTGCCACCACTCCCGCGCTGGGAACGAGGAGAGAGCCGACCACGGCCTACCGTCTGGGTGATGCCGACCGCGTCCCATCGGAGCGTCATCGGAGGTCAGCACCTCGGTTGTCGCCTCGGCGGCCGGGCGATAGCCTGTGCGAGCGACGTTGCGGTGACGGGCGACGCAAGGGGAGGGCGACGTAAGGGGGAAGGATGACTGGGGGAACGAACGTAGCCGTCGGCCGGTGTCGGGTCGAGCGGCATGAGGATGAGGCGCGAATCCATGAGGAACGCGCACTCCTATGGGATGCCAGAGGCGAGAAGCAGCTCGCCAGGATCGAGCGCAGGCGGGCGCTGATCCATGCTCGGGCGGCCGCGATCAACCGCGAGCTTGCCAACGGCGCCGCAGCCCAGAGCGCGGCCTGAAGTCCATCAGCCAAGTAGGCAACTGCGGGGTCGCCTCACCCAGAGGCGAGCCGCAGGCGTCCGCTGCCAGAACTGGGATCGCTTGGCGCCGCACGCTCGATCCGCAAGTCGGATACTGCCCGTTGGTCACATCGCGGCAGACCCCCAACGGTTCAACATCGGCGTGCTCGCGTGCTGATCGCGTGCCTCGACTTCTGGTCACTGGTCGCGCTAGGCGTGACCCGCCTTCTGTAGCACCCGACGACCTCACGCCGCGTTGACGAATACCCCGACTCGAACTGCCTGGTCCGCGTGGCAGCAGCCGATGGCTCTGGTAGCAGGGGAGCCGCCGGTGACCCTCGTGCCGGGAGCCTTCCACGAGCGCACAGAGCTGAACACGCTACTCCTCCGCCCTCGGCGGTCAGCCGAGAGAAGACACGAGCGCGCCCACAGCGACGCAAAAGCCAGCCACGGCTAAGCACCGGACAGAGCGAACCCCGAGTTCACGGAGGTTGAGGGTGCCGTCGCGGTTCCAGAGCATTGGCGAAGCATGATCGACGGTGTCGGATTTGACGCCCCCAACCTGGGGGGTCTCAAGCTCGCTTCTTGGCCAGGCAATCGTGGCTAGGCGGATCAGGTCCGCGCCACGCTGGACAAGAATCGCGAGACGACCCCGAATCAGCAGTGGTGTGCTGCGGTTGGAGACGCAATGCCCGGACGCCGCCGGCCGGGTAGGCGCTAGGCTCGTTCGGGAGCCGTGGGACGGCACCACCGCAAAGCATGGTGAAGTCAGTTCTGTTCGGATCCGCCGCAGACTGCAGAGGGGGAGGAAATGACGGGGAACGCGACCGTCACCATTGTGTCGAGTGATGCCGAAAGCCACGAGCAGGCTGCGCGTGCGCACGTCGAGCGCGCGCGTTGGTGGCGCGCGAAGGGAGACGGCGATCGAGCCCGGCGCGAGCTGAGCCGCGTCACGATTCAGCGCAGGGCCGCAGAGATCAAGCGCGATCTGTTCGCGACCGACGAGCGCGACACCGAGTAGGGCGGGAGCCGATCTGGTCGAGGGCCGTCCGGCCCAGCCGCCTACGCGGTGTCCCGTTGGAGGCGCGCCGCTGCGATCTCGACCGACCGCGCCAGCGACCCCCGCTCCACCAGGGTCCGAACGACCGTGAGCGGCGAGCCGTCAGCGTCGAGACAGGCCTCGATCACGTGGAGCGCGATCAGCGTCAGCGGATCGAGCTCGAGTCCCGCTTCCCGCAGCGCCACGACGACGCGCGAGGCCTCCTCACCGAGCGCGTGCTCCATCGCCGCGAGCGAATGCACCGCACGGAGCTCCTGCTCCTGCAGCGCACGCAGACGCTCGGGCGGCGGCACCGCCGTCGATTCCATCCCCATCCCCACCGTTTCCTCTCGCCGCTGACCCCTCGGGCGGAGGATGCCCTCGCCCCTGTTGAGCAGGCGTTGAGAGCCCGTTTGGATTCTCGACCCGGTTGTCCGCCTCGGGCGGCCGGTTGGCTGTCGCCGTCCCCTCCGTCCTCGGCCACAATGCGCCTCGTGGAGACATGGGATGCGCTGAGGTCGCGCCGCGATGTACGGGAGTACTCGGACCGGCCGCTGTCCGAGGAGGACCTCGATCGCATCCTCGAGGCCGGTCGGCGTGCGCCGTCGGGCCGCAACCGCCAGCCGTGGGACTTCGTCGTGGTCACGGATCGCGAGCAGCTCGTCGAGCTGGCGCGGGTCTGGCAAGGCGCGCGGCACGTCGCCGGCTCCGCAGCGACGGTCGCCGTGGTCCTGCCGGACACCGACGAGCTGCGTGCGATCAACTACTTCGACGCCGGCCAGGCGGTGCTCAGCATGATGATCGCGGCCGCCGACCTGGGGATCGGCAGCGCCCACGCGGGAGTCACCGACTACGAGCTCGCGCGACGCGTCCTCGGGCTGCCGGAGGATCGGCTCTGTGCACACCTCGTCGCCCTGGGCCACCCGGCGGGGCGCCCGCTCGTCCCGCTCGTCCGTCCCGACCGACGTCCGTTCGACGACGTCGTGCACCGCGGCCGCTGGTAGGGGAACATATGTTCGTATAAGGTCGGCCCATGTGGCTGGCCGGCGTCCCCGTGTCCGACGAGCACGTCGTCGAGCTCGTCCGCCGGCTGCGCGAGAGCGACCTGGACGAGCACGCCGACCACCTGGAGCGCGCGCTCGACCGGGGCGCCCGCATCGTCGCGCTCGACGTGAGCGACCGGGAGGCGATCATCCAGGCGCTCGAGGGATGCCCTGACAGCCTCGCCGATCTCCGCGGCGTCCTCGTCGACGAGCACCTCTGGCGTGCCCGCGAAGGACTGGAGCTCGGGATCCCGTCGGTCGTCCGTGACGACCCGCAGCACGACGCGTAGTTCGCCCCGATGCCGGCGCCGAGCAGTCGGCGTACCGTCGCGACGATGAAGCGGCTGCTCGTGACACTCGCCCTCCTCGTGGCTGTCGGGGCCGCGTACGCGCGGTGGCTGCGGCAGCCGATCCTGACCTGGGGCGCGACCGACGAGGAGGCGGCCGGGCGGCTGCCCGGCGATGACCTGCTCGAGGCGGCCGACGGCGTCGCGACGCGGGCGATCGACGTCGATGCGCCCGCTGCGGCGGTGTGGCCGTGGCTCGCGCAGATGGGGCCGGCCCCGCGGGGTGGCGCCTACACCTACGACTGGATCGAGAACCTCCTGGGACTCGACATGCACAGCGTCGATCGCGTGCTGCCCGAGTTCCAGCACCCGCAGGTCGGCGACACCATCGGCTACGGCCCGAACCGCATGCGGGTCGAGCGCGTCGAGCGCGAGCGGGTGCTCGCCTGGCGTTCCGAGGACGGCAACTGGGTGTGGACGTTCGTGCTCGCCGAGCGTGGCGCGGCGACACGGCTGATCAGCCGGAACCGCTTCCGCCTGCCGTCTCTCGCCGCGCGCCTCGGGATGTTGCCGATGGAGCCCGCGTCCCTCGTGATGGAGCAGAAGATGCTCCGGGGGATCAAGAAGCGCGCGGAGCGTCTCGCGGCCCGCGCCTGACTGCCGGCCTACGCGAGCGCCGCGCGGACCGCAAGCTCGGGGCCCTCGAAGCGCACCTCGAGCCGGTCGAGGATGCTCCGGAGGAGTGCCAGCGCCGCGCTGTTGTCGGCCGCCACGAGGGCGGTGAGCTCCCGCACGCCCGCCGCGCGCGCGTCGGCCACGAGCTCCGCGGTGAGCACGGAGCCGATCCCGCGGCCCTGGTGCTCGTCGACCACCTCGAAGGCGATCTCGGCGCTCGCGCCGTCGCGGACGATACGCGCGAGCGCGACGGGCCTCGGATCGCCCTGGAGGTAGCCGACGAGCGCGTGGCGCGTCGCGTCGACGGCGGCGAGGTGCGCGAGCTCGGCGTCCCGCAGGCGCGGCTTCGCGCCGTTGAAACGTGCCCGTCGCGAGCGCTCGCCCAGCCGCTCGAACACGTCGAGCACGGTCTCCACGTCGCCGTTGCGCAAGGGGCGGATCAGCAGCTGCCGCCCGTGCGCGAGGTTCACGATCCTCGTGTGCGTCACAGAGCAAGAGTCGCCCATGCGGCGCGCCGGCACGGAGCGGCCCACCGGTGTCTGCGGGTGCGGATGACCGTACGTCTGCTGCCGCCCGGTGGCGTAGCTTTGCGGCGTGAGCCGGCGTCCCACGGTGTGCGAGCGGGCGGGCGTCGCGTGACGACGCCGGATGGATCCTGGGGCGAGGAGCGCTCGAAGGTGATCCGGTGGCACGACCCTGCCCTTCTGGCGGACAGCGCCGTCGAGTTGTCCGGGCGCGACTTCCTCACGGCGATCGTCGAGGGGCGCCTGCCGCCGCCGCCGATCGCGAAGCTGCTCGGGCTCGACCTCGTCTCGGCGGGCGACGGCGCGGCGGTCTTCCGGTGCGAGGCCGACGAGTCGGTCTACAACCCGATCGGGACCGTCCACGGCGGGTGGCTCTGCACGATCCTCGACTCCGCGGCCGGCTGCGCGATCCAGACGCTCCTGCCTGCCGGTGTCGGCTACTCCTCGATCGAGATCAAGGTGAGCTTCCTCAAGGCGGTCAGGACAGGCAGCGGCCCGCTCGAGGTGACCGGGCGCGCGCTCAAGCTCGGCCGCCGCGTCGGCTTCGCCGAGGCGCACGCACGCGATGGGTCGGGCGACCTCGTCGGGCACGCGACGACGTCCGTCGCCGTGCTGCGACCGTAGGACGGCCTCGCCTCGGGGATCAGCGGTGCTCGGGGTTCGGGAAGTCGAACCTGCACCCGGCGTCCCACAGCGAGCGCTGGTTGCCGTGCGCTGGAACGCCGCCCGCGTCCTTCAGGAGACGGGCGAGATGGAGCAGGTTCCACGTCATGAAGGTCGTGTTCCGATTGGTGAAGTCGTTCTCCGGCCCGCCCGAGCCTTCGTCGAGATAGCTCGGCCCGGGGCCTGCCTCCCCGATCCAGCCCGCGTCCGCCTGCGGCGGGATCGTGTAGCCGAGGTGCTGGAGCGAGTAGAGGACGTTCATGGAGCAGTGCTTGATCCCGTCCTCGTTGCCCGTGACGAGGCAGCCGCCGACCTTCCCGTAGTAGGCGTACTGCCCGTGCTCGTTCAGCTGGGAGGAGTTGCCGTAGAGGCGCTCGATCAGCCGCGTGCAGACCGAGGACTTCTCGCCGAGCCAGATCGGCGTCGCGACGACGAGGACGTCGGCGGCCTGCACGCGCTCGTAGAGCGCGGGCCACTCGTCGCTCGCGGCGCCGTGCTCGCGCATGTCCGGGTAGACGCCGGCCGCGAGGTCGTGATCGACGGCCCGGAACTGGTCGACGGCGACGCCGTTCGCCTCCATGATCGCCACGCACACGTCGATCAGCCCCTGCGTGTGCGAGCGCTCCGGTGACGGCTTCAGCGTGCAGTTGACGACGAGCGCGCGCAGGTCGCCGAAGTCGTGCTCGCTGGTCTCGCAGAGCTCCCGCTGGAAGTCCGTCAGCGACATCGGGAGGACGCTACCCCGTCAGGTTGCGACGCGCACCGTCACGACGCGCGTGCCCGACGCGCCGGTGCGATCGACGACGCGCAGGCGCGGGTGGTACACGCCGGCCCGCGCGGGGACGCCTCGCAGCCGCCCGTCGGTCGTGAGGCGCACGCCGCGCGGCAGGCTGCCGCGCAGGATCGACCAGCGGTACGGCGCGGTCCCGCCCGCGGCAAGCAGGCGGGCAGAGAACGTCCGGTCGACGTGTGCGACGGGCAGCGCCGGCGCCGCGATCGAGACGGTCGACGCGACGCGCGGCGCGACGCCGAGCCGGGTCAGCTCGTCGGAGACCATGCGCGCCATCGCCTGCGCGCCGAGCGCGGTCAGATGGATCCCGTCCTCCTGCACCCAGTCGGGACGACCGCGCGAGAGATCGTTCCAGTCGAGCACCGTCATCGCAGGCGAGCGCGCTGCAGCCTCGAGGATCGCCTGGTTCATCGTCAGGTACGACTGCCGCTCGGCGCGCAGCGTCGCCCAGAGGACGCGCTCGACGCCCGCCTCGCGGAAGACGGCGAGCGCCTTCTGGATGTTGAGCGCGTAGCGATCCTCGTAGTCGTTGTAGCCGACGAGCACGACCACCACCCGGCCGAGCTCCTTCCCGAGCGTCGTCGCACGCTCGACGACGTTCGGCGGCCGTTCGCCGTCGTACGGGCAGCTCAGGTCGCCGAGGCGCCTGCACGCGGCGACCTCGAGCCGAAGGTCGATCCCGCGGCCGGCGATCCGCTTCGCGTCCGGGTCGTACGCGATCGACGTCGCGGCCGAGTCGCCGAAGATCGTGACGCGAGGCGGGGCCGTGCCGGCCGTGGAGCCCGCGGCCGCCGTGGCCGCGAGCACGAGCGCGCCGACGAGGCCGGCGACGAGCGCGCGCGCGCCCATGACTAGGCGGGCACCGCCTCCTCGAGCTCCGCGCTCCACTGGCCGGCCGCCGCGAGCGCGTTCATCCGCGCGCGGTGCAGGAACGCCGCCTGGGCGGTCTCGACGTTCGCCGCCTCACCGCGCCACGCCTGCAGCGCGGAAGCCTGGAGCGCCCGGCCGTACGAGAACGACAGCGGCCAGGGACCGGCGACCTGATTGATCGCGTTGAGGTTCTCCGTGGCCTCCACCTCGGACTGCCCGCCCGAGAGGAACACGATCCCGGGCACGAGCGCGGGCACGTGGCGGAGGAAGCTGTGCACGGTGAGGCGCGCCACCTGGTCGGGCGGCGACTCCGCCGGCGCGTCCTGGCCGGCGATCACCATGTTCGGCTTCAGCAGCGTCCCGCGCAGGTGGATGTCCTGAGCGTAGAGCTCGGCGAACACCGCCCGCAGCGTCCGCCCCGTCACGTCGTCGCACGTCTCGACCGTGTGGCCGCCGTCCATCAGGACCTCGGGCTCGACGATCGGCACGATGCCCGCCTCCTGGCAGAGCGCCGCGTACCGGGCGAGGGCGTGCGCGTTCGCGTGGAGGCACGCGTCGGTCGGGATGCCGTCCCCGATCGTGATCACGGCGCGCCACTTCGCGAACCGCGCCCCGAGCTCGACGTACTCCTCGAGCCGCCCGCGCAGGCCGTCGAGCCCCTCGGTGACCTTCTCCCCGGGGAAGCCCGCCATGTCGTGCGCGCCCGTGTCGACCTTGATCCCGGGGACGACGCCCTTGCCTGCGAGGAGCTCGGCGAACGGGGTCCCGTCGTCCGCCGCCTGGCGGATCGTCTCGTCGTAGAGGATCACGCCGCCGACGTAGTCCTCCATGCCCTCGGTGGTGAAGAGCAGGTTCCGGTAGGCGCGGCGGGTCTCTTCGGTCGACTCGACGCCGATCGTGTCGAAGCGCTTCTTGATCGTGCCCGTGCTCTCGTCGGCCGCGAGGATGCCCTTGTGGTCGGCGACGATGCTCGAAGCGGTGTCGTACAGCTCCTGCCACCCCATCAGCGTTCTCCTTCGCGTCGCAGCTGCCTGATCTTCTCGGACGGATGGTAGGCGGCGATCCGCCGCACCGTCCCCGAGCGCGACCGCATCACGATCGACTCGGTCTCGATCCCGGCGGCGCTCGTGCGGACGCCGCGCAGGAGCGCGCCCTCGGTGACGCCCGTGGCGGCGACGAAGACGTCGTCGCCGGAGACCAGGTCGTCGTGCGTGAGGACTGCGTCCACGTCGTATCCCGCCTGCTCGAGCTCGGCCCGCTCGTCGTCGGAGCGCGGCCACAGCCGTCCCTGGAGCGCGCCGCCGAGGCATTTGATCGCGGCCGCGGAGATCACGCCCTCCGGTGTGCCGCCGACGCCCATCAGCGCGTCGATGCCCGTGAACTGCTGCGCCGCGGCGACCGAGGGCGCCACGTCGCCGTCGCGGATCAGCCGGACCCGGGCGCCGCTCGCGCGGAGCTCCGTGATCAGCGCGTCGTGGCGTTCGCGCTCGAGCACGACGATCATCAGGTCGGTCGGGGAGACGCCCTTCGCCTCGGCGATCCGCCGGACGTTCTCGGTCGGCGACTCCCGGATGTCGATCGCGTCGGCCGCCTCCGGCCCGACGGCGATCTTGTCCATGTACATCGCGGCGCCGGGGAAGAACATGGTCCCGCGCTCGGCGACGGCCATCACCGAGATCGCGCCCGGGATCCCGAGCGCCGTCAGCCGCGTGCCCTCGAGCGGGTCGACGGCGACGTCGACGAGCGGGCCCGTCCCGTCGCCGATCTCCTCGCCGTTGTAGAGCATCGGCGCCTCGTCCTTCTCCCCTTCGCCGATCACCACGACGCCCTGCATCGAGACGCTCGAGACCATCAGGCGCATCAGGTCGACGGCGGCCTGGTCGGCGGCGTTCTTGTCGCCCCGGCCGATCCACCGCGCGGCGCCCATGGCGGCCGCCTCGGTGACCCGCACCAGCTCGAGCGCGAGGTTCCGGTCCGGAGGCAGGCGAGCGGGATCGGCGCTCATTCCGCGCCCGATGCTACCCCGACCGGGGCATCCGCCACCGCCGCGTCGGTGGGCTCGAGCACGACGACCGCGACGCCGGCCGCGACCACGAGCGCGCCCCCGACGAGCGTCGCCGTGCCTGGGCGCTGCTCGAGCAGCGCCCAGGCGAGGAGGACGCCGGAGACCGGCTCGAGGAACGTGAGCACGCCGGCCGCCTGCGCGGTGACGTGCCGCAGCAGCAGCGCGTAGAGCAGCGTCGAGATCCCGGTGAAGAGGACGCCGAGCGCGAGGACGGCTCCCCACTCCCCCGGGCCGTCGGGCACGACGCGATCTGCGAGCAGGAGCGCCGGCGCGACGGCGATCGCGCCGACGAGGCAGTCCCAGAACGCGACCGTGAGCGGCGGGATCGCCTGCGTCAGGAGCCGCTTCGAGAGCAGGACGAGCACGGCGTAGGTCGCCGCGCTCGCGAGGCCGGCGGCGACCGCGGCCGCCGTCACCGCGCCGTCGCCTCCGTCGTCGAGGGCGATCGCGGCGATCCCCAGCGCCCCGACGAGGCAGGCGCCGAGCACGACGCGGCTCGTGCGCTCGCCGAGCACGACGGGTGCTGCGAGCGCGATCAGGAGCGGCGCCGCGTAGAAGGTCAGCACGGCAAGCGCCACCGAGCCGTGCTCGACCGCCTCGAAGAAGAACAGCCAGTGGGCGCCCTGGACGACGCCCAGGGCGGCGAGCGCGCCGAGCCGGCCCCGCGGTGCGAGCCGGTCGAGCCGGCGCGTCGCCAGCGCGACGAGGACGAGCGTGGCGGCGGCGAGGGCGAGCCGCCAGAACGCGAGCGCCTCGGCCCCGAGGTCGACCGCGGCCGCGAGCACGGCAATGAAGCCCCACGACGCGGCGAGCGCACCGAGCGCGAGGTTCCAGCGCACGATGTCTAGTTTCGCGAAGCAGGAATCCGCAGAAGCGGATTCCTGCCGCTGGATCCCCGCCCTGTGGGCGGGGCAGACCCCTGAAGGCGCCCGCTTGCGCGGTCGCTCGAGCCTTGACGCGAGCGCAGGTGAGCTTCCATCCGTGTTGCGCCCGTGGCGCTACATGCGCTCGGGCGCCTCGATCCCGAGCAGGTCGAGGCACGTCGCCACGACGGTCTGCGTGGCCGTGCAGAGCGCGAGCCGGAAGGCCTGCGCGTCGGAGCCGAGCACCTTGTGCTCGTGGTAGAAGCGGTGGAAGTCGTCCGCCACGCGGATCGCGTACGTCGGGATCGCGTGCGGCGCCCGCCGTGCGGTGGCCTCACGGACGACGTCGGGCAGCTCGAAGAGCCGCTTGACGAGCGCCCGCTCCTCGGGCGCCAGCGACCCCACGGGCGCCGCGTCGGGCGCGGCCCCCTCCGCGTTCCGCAGCACGCCGGCGATCCGTGCGTGCGCGTACTGGACGTAGTAGACGGGGTTCTTCTGGCTCCGCTCGGCGGCGAGGTCGACGTCGATCTCGATCGTCTGGTCGTGCCCGCGCGAAAGCAGGTACCAGCGGGCGGCATCGACGCCGATCTCGTCGAGGAACTCGTCGAGGAAGACGACGTCCCCGCGGCGCTTCGACATCCGGGCCGCCTCGCCCCCGCGCGTCAGGTTGACGAGCTGGTAGATCAGCACCTCCACCGACTCACGCGGGTGGCCCAGCATCTCGGCGAGCGCCTGCAGCCGCGCGACGTAGCCGTGGTGATCGGCGCCGAGGACGTAGATCAGGCGGTCGAAGCCGCGGGCGTACTTGCGGCGGATGTACGCGGCGTCGACCGCGAAGTACGTCGCCTCGCCGTTCGAGCGCACGACGACGCGGTCCTTGTCGTCCCCGTGGGCGCTCGTCCGGGCCCAGAGGGCGCCGTCCTCCTCATAGGTCTCGAGCAGCGCGATCCCCTCGGGCACCTCGCTCTCGACGACGCTCTGCCGCTCGAAGCTGTCGAAGTGGATCCGGAAGCGCTCGAGCGAGGCCTCGATCTCCTCGAGCATCCGCGGCACGGGGTCGCCCTCGACGCGGGCCAGATCGGCGAGGTAGTCGCCGCGATAGCCGTCCTCCGGAGGCTCCTCGCCGCGGCGCACCGCCTCGACGGAGGCGCGGAAGAGGTCCATCTGGGCGCCTGCGTCGTTGTAGTAGTACTCGCGCTCGACCGTGTTGCCGGCGAACGCGAGCAGCCGCGCGACCGCGTCGCCGTAGGCGCCGTTCCTGGCCGAGGCGACGGTGATCGGCCCGGTCGGGTTGGCCGAGACGAGCTCCACCTGGATGCGCTCGGGCTCGTCCGCGACGGCGCCGCCGAAGCCGGCGCCCGCCTCGAGCACCGCCGCGAGGCCGCCGGCGAGCCAGCGGTCGTCGACCGTCAGGTTGAGGAAGCCGGGCCCGGCGACCTCGACCCCCGCCACGCCGTCGAGGCCGGCGATCCGCTCCCGCAGCTCCTCGGCGACCTCCCGTGGCGGGCGCTGCAGCGTCCCCGCGAGCTGGAGTGCGACGTTCGTCGCATAATCGCCGTGGCGCTCGTCCGACGGCCGCGTCAGCTCGACCGCGGCGCCGCACGCCTCGGAGACGGCGTCGGTGAAGGAGCGGACGGGGTCGCGCGGCGGCATCCGCGCATCGTACGGACGCCGTGACACGCAGACCGCGTGGACGTCGGGCCGTGCGCTAGTCGGCGACGGCTGCGACCCGGACGGGCCGCGTCGAGGTCGCCGTGCTCGCGGTGATGCCCTCCCGCGCGAGCGCCGTCGCGACCTCCTCCCGCGCCTTGTAGATCCGCCACTTGACGGTCGCGAGGGTGATCTCGAGCGAGTCGCCGATCTCGGTGTACGAGAGGCCGACGACGTCTCGGAGCAGCAGGGCCATCTTGAGGTCGACCGTGAGGCCCTCGACCGCACGCCAGACGGCGTCGATCGTCTCCGTCCGCTCGTGCGGCTGGTCGACCGCCTCGAGCGGCGGGATGTCGTCGAGCGCGACGATGGCCCGCGGCCGACGCTCGAGCGCCCGCAGCTCGTCCAGGACGCGGTTCTTCGTGACCTGGAACAGCCACGTCGTGAACCGCGAGCGGTCGGAGAAGCCGGGCAGGCCCTGGTAGACCCGCAGGAAGACCTCCTGCGTCAGGTCCTCGGCGAGGTTGCGGTCGCCGACGAGGCGCAGGACGTAGTTGAAGACGGGCTGCTCGTACGCCCTCACGATGAGCGAGAACGCCCGCTCGTCGCCGCGTTGGGCCTTGCGAAGCACACCGTGATCGGGCTGCGTCAGGGCCAAGGCGCCGCGAGCATAGCGTCGAAACCGCCGGATTCACGAACAATTTACGTGTTCGTGGCGTGTCACCGATTCATGATCAGCGACGTTCCCGTCATCGCGGCTGGTTGTGCGAGCCCGAGCAGGGCGAGCACCGTGGGCGCGAGATCGGAGAGACCACCTCCGTCGACCAGACGGATACCTTCGCGGGTGACGATCAACGGCACGGGATTCGTCGTGTGCGCGGTGTGCGGGTTCATGCCGTCGTCCTCGAGGAGCTTCTCGGCGTTCCCGTGGTCGGCGGTGACGAGGCAGACACCGCCGCGGCGGTGCGTCGCGGCCGCGACGACCCCGAGGGAGGCGTCGGCGCTCTCCACCGCGCGGACGACGGCGGTCTCGACGCCGGTGTGGCCGACCATGTCCGGGTTCGCGAAGTTGACGACGCAGAGCGAGTGGCCGTCGTCGAGCGCCGCGGCCACCTGCGCGGCGACCTTCGCGGCGGACATCTCCGGCGCGAGGTCGTAGCTCGGGACGTCGCGCGGCGACGGCACGAGGATCCGCCTCTCCCCCGGCCAGGGCTCCTCGACCCCGCCGTTGAGGAAGTACGTGACGTGGGCGTACTTCTCCGTCTCCGCCGCGTGGAGCTGGCGGAGGCCCGCCTTCGAGACGACCTCGGCCAGCGTGTCGGTCACGATCTGCTCGGGGAAGACGACCGGGCACTCGAAGTCGTCGGAATAGCGCGTCATCGTGACGACGTCGACACCGGCATCGAGCAGCTTCCGCGTCAGCTGGCGAACCCGGTCGGGCCGGAAGTTGAACACGATCGCTGCGTCACGGTCCGGGTCGAGCCGCGGGCGGCCGCGGAGCACGATCGGCTCCAGGAACTCGTCCGTGACCCCGCGCGCGTAGCTCGCCCGGACCGGCGAGACCGGGTCGTCGGCCTCCTCGCCGACGCGCAGGAGGATCGCATCGAGCGCCCGCTGCGTCCTCTCCCACCGCTCGTCGCGGTCCATCGCGTAGTAGCGCCCGGTCACGGTCGCGACGCGGTCGGCCGGCAGCGTCGGGAGGTCGGCGATCGAGGACTCGGGCGCGACGTCCCTCCCGTCGGTGAACGCATGCACCCACGTCCGGTCGCGCATCCCCTCCCGCTCGGAGAGCTCGAGCAGCGCCCGCAGGTGGTCGATGTGCGAGTGGACGCCGCCGTTGGAGACGAGCCCGAGCAGGTGCACCTCGCCTGCGCGGGCGCGGGTCCGGCGGAAGAGGTCGAGCAGCACCTCGCTCTCGAGGAGCGAGCCGTCCTCGACCGCGCGGTTCACCCGCACGAGGTCCTGGTAGAGGATGCGACCGGAGCCGATCGTCAGGTGGCCGACCTCGGAGTTGCCCATCTGACCGTCCGGGAGCCCGACGGCGGCGCCCGAGGCTCCGAGCCGTGTCGAGGCGTACCGCCGTGCCAGGTCGTCGAAGACCGGCGTGTGCGCGAGGTCGACCGCGTTGCCGGGCCCAGGCGGGGCGAGGCCCCAGCCGTCGAGGATCACGAGCGTGACGAGCGGCGGGCCGCTCGTGCTCACGCCGCGGCGGCGCTGCAGATCGCCGCGAAGGAGGCCGGGTCGAGCGAGGCGCCCCCCACGAGGGCGCCGTCGACGTCCGGCTGCGCCAGCAGCTCCGCGGCGTTCTCGGGCTTTACCGAGCCACCGTAGAGCACGCGCGTCGGGTGGAGCTCCTTGATGAGCGCGTGCGCCGTCTGCGCGATCTCCGGCGTCGCCGTCTTGCCGGTGCCGATCGCCCAGACGGGCTCATAGGCGATCACGAGCGCGTCGTGGCGCGGGATCGCCGCGACCTGCCGCCGCAGCACCGCCTCGGTCTCGCCCGCCTCCCGCTCGGCGTCGGTCTCGCCGACGCACGCGATCACGCGCAGGCCCGCCGCGAGCGCGGCCTCGCAGCGCAGGCGCACGGTCTCGTCGGTCTCGCCGAAGAGCTGGCGACGCTCGGAGTGCCCCACGATCGCGCCCTCGACTGCGAGCTCCAGCAGCATCCCGGCCGAGACCTCGCCCGTGAACGCTCCCTCCTCCGCCCAGTGGACGTTCTGCGCGAAGACCGGTATGCCGTGGCCGACGGAGGCTGCGAGGGAGGCGAACGGCGGGCAGACGACGGCCTCGACTCCGTCCGGGAGCGCGAGCCCGGCGACGAAGGCACTCGCCTCCGCGGGGCCCTTGTACATCTTCCAGTTGCCTGCGACGAGCACGGGGGGTGATCCTAGTCGGCCGGCTTCGCGGGGACGGCGGCGACGCCCCATCGGCCGGGGCGGCTACTCACCGAGCCGAAGCGCCGAGCGGATCGCCGGCCAGGCCAGCTCCCCGAGCGCTGCGTCCGCTGCGGGAGAGCCACCGCGCGCCATCGCCATCCCACCCTCCGAGGCAGGCTCCCCCGGCAACACGGCCCGATGGCCGGCCTCCGGGTGGGTGACGACGGTCGTCTCGAGCCCGTGAGCGCGTCGCCGTCGCTCGATCTCGGCCGCGTAGCGCACCGAGTTCCACACCTGATCGTCGCCGCCGGCGACGACGACCACCTCGCCGGTGATCCGCTCGACGGGGATCGCTGCCGCGTCGGCGAGCTCGGGGCTCGTCTCCAGGCTCCGGTCGTACAGCCCGACGAAGGCGGGCGGTCCGTCGCCCGTCCAGTCCCAGTCGTCGTCGTACGGGACGAACGGCAGCGGGACCCCGGCTCGCGTCCACGACGATCGCGCCGGACCGGCCTCGCCATCGGGCCCTGGTCCGACGTTGGCCCACACCACATGTGGGGCGGCGAACGCGATCACCGCGTCGATCCGGGAGTCGCCTGCGGCGAGCAGGAGCGCCGCCTCGCCACCCTTGCTCGTGCCGGCGACGGCGACCCGGTCGAAGTCTGCGGCCAGGGCGTCGACGAGGGGCGTGAACGTCTCCAGCGGCACCTCGCAGATCCCGGGCGGCTGGCCGGTACCGCCGAACCAGCGGATCGACGCGGCCGCCGCCCCACGCTCGGCCAACCAGGTGGCTCGGCGCTCGTCCACGGAGCCGCTCGAGCCGGCGAGCACCAGCACGCCCGTCCGGGCACCGGACACGGGCTCCACCCAGACACCCTCCGGGTCGCTGAGCGGCCGCGCTCGCACGTCGACCATGCGGCGGAGCCTAGGCGCTTCCTAGGCGGCCGGGATCGCGGCGACGCCCGGGAGCTCCTTGCCCTCGAGCAGCTCGAGTGAGGCGCCGCCGCCCGTCGAGACCCAGGAGACCTCGTCGTCGAGCCCGAGCTCGGAGATCGCGCGCACGGAGTCGCCGCCGCCGACGACGGTGTAGCCGTCCACCACCGCGACCGCCTCGGCGACCGCCTTCGTGCCCTCGGCGAACGCGCTCCACTCGAAGACGCCCATCGGCCCGTTCCAGAACACCGTGCCCGCGCGCCGGATGAGGGCGCCGAAGTGCGCCCGCGTCGCCGGGCCGACGTCCAGGCCGAGCCAGCCGGCCGGCAGCTCGTCGAACGGCGTCACGCGGGTCTCCGCGTCGGCGTCGAACGCCGACGCTGCGACGACGTCGATCGGCAGCTCGACGTGGAAGCCGAGCGGGTTCTCCTCGCGGAGCTCCTCGGCCATCTTCCCGCCGACGATGACGGTGTCCGCCCGGCCGCCGAGGTTCTGGAGGACCCCGAGCTTGTCCTCGACCTTCGCGCCGCCGGCGACGAGCACGAACGGACGCTCGACCTCGCCCAGCAGCCTGCCGAGGTGCTCGAGCTCGGCGAGGAGCAGCAGGCCCGCGTAGGCCGGCAGGAGGTGCGCGACCGCCTCCGTCGACGCGTGCGCCCGGTGCGCCGACCCGAATGCGTCGTTCACGTACAGGTCGAGGGCGCCCGCGAGCTCCTTCGCGGTCTGCGGGTCGTTCGACGTCTCGCCCGGGAGGAAGCGCGTGTTCTCGAGGACGGTGATCCGCTCGTCCGGGAGCAGCTCGGCGAGCCGCGCCGCGACCGGGGCGATCGCGAACGCGGGATCCTCGCCCTTCGGCCGCCCGAGGTGCGAGCACACGACGACCTCGGACGCCCCGCGCTCGAGGAGGAGCCGGAGGGTCGGCAGCGCCGCGCGGATCCGCGTGTCGTCGGCGACGCGGCCGTCCTCGAGCGGGACGTTGAGGTCGCAGCGGACGAGGATCCGCTTGCCGTCGACCTCCGCGCTCTCGACCGACCGCGGCAGCCTCACGGACGCAATCTCACGTCAGAGAAGCCGACCCACCAGGTCGACCAGCCGGCACGAGTAGCCCCACTCGTTGTCGTACCAGCCGAAGACCTTGGCGGTGCGCCCGTGGACCATCGTCAGCTGGCTGTCGAAGATGCACGAGTTCGGGTTGCCGACGATGTCCGTGGAGACGAGCGGGTCCTCCGAGTAGTGGAGGACGTCCGCGAGCGGCCCGTCCGACGCCGCCGCGGCGTACGCGGCGTTCACCTCGTCCCTGGTGACCTCGCGGCCGAGGGTGACGACGAGGTCGGTGACCGAGCCGGTGGGAACGGGTGCGCGCACCGAGATGCCGTCGACCTTGCCCTGGAGATGCGGGAGCACGAGCCCGATCGCCTTCGCGGCACCGGTCGAGGTCGGGATCAGGTTGATCGCCGCAGCGCGGGCCCGGCGCAGGTCCTTGTGCGGCAGGTCGAGGATGCTCTGGTCGTTCGTGTACGCGTGGATCGTCGTCATGAAGCCCGACTCGATCCCGGCGAGATCGTCGAGCACCTTTGCGAGCGGCGCCACGCAGTTCGTCGTGCACGAGGCGTTCGAGACGATGTGGTGCGCCTCCGGGTCGTAGTCGGCGTCGTTGACGCCGAGCACGACCGTGACGTCCGGGTCGGTCGCAGGGGCCGAGATGACGACCTTCTTCGCGCCCGCGTCGAGGTGCTTCTGCGCGCCTTCGCGGTTCGTGAAGAAGCCGGTCGACTCGAGCACGACATCGACGCCGAGGTCGCCCCACGGGAGCGCTGCCGGATCCCGCTCGGAGAGCATCTTCATCGTCTCGCCGGCGGCGCTGATCGTGCCGTCGCCGAGCTCGACGTCGCCCGGGAACGGGCCGAGCACCGAGTCGTACCGGAGGAGGTGCGCCATCGTCTTGGCGTCGCCGAGGTCGTTCACGGCGACGATCTCGATCTCCGAGCCGAGCGCGTGCTGTGCGCGGAAGAAGTTGCGGCCGATCCGGCCGAAGCCGTTGATGCCGACGCGGGTTGCCATGCGTCTCGTGCCTCCGTCGTCAGGGGTGTGGAAACCGGTTCGAGTCTATTGACGGCGCCTGGAAACGGGCGCGGCACTGCTCTACGCTCGCCGCGGTGGGGCTCCCCGACCTGACCCCCGACCGCGAGAGCCTCGATCCGATCGAGCGCGCCTCGGCCGACGAGCTCGCAGCGCTCCAGCTCGAACGTCTCCGGTGGACGCTCCGTCACGCCTACGAGAACGTCGCCGACGTCCGTGGGCGCTTCGACGACGCGGGCGCCCACCCGGAGGACTGCCGCGCGCTCGCCGACCTCGCGCGCTTCCCCTTCACGACGAAGGACGACCTCCGCCGGACGTACCCCTTCGGCCTCTTCGCGGTCCCGCTCGACCGCGTCGCGCGGATCCACGCCTCGAGCGGGACGACCGGGCGCGCGACGGTGGTCGGCTACACGGCCCGGGACGTCGAGACGTGGACGGAGGTGATGGCACGCTCGATCCGCGCGGGCGGCGCGCGGCCCGGCGACCGGGTGCACGTCGCGTACGGGTACGGGCTCTTCACCGGCGGCCTGGGCGCGCACTACGGCGCCGAACGCCTCGGCTGCCTCGTCATCCCGGTCTCCGGCGGCATGACGGAGCGTCAGGTGCGCCTGCTCGTCGACCTCCGGCCGGACGTGATCATGGTCACGCCGTCCTACATGCTCGCGATCCTCGACGAGCTCGAGCGGCAGGGCGTCGACCCGCGGGCGACCTCGCTCCGGGTCGGGATCTTCGGCGCCGAGCCGTGGACGGAGGAG
This sequence comes from uncultured Actinomycetes bacterium, assembly GCA_963748255.1. GTDB lineage: Bacteria > Actinomycetota > Thermoleophilia > Gaiellales > Gaiellaceae > Gaiella. The sequence goes on from CAVVIL010000022.1 coordinate 128,330, forward strand.
ATGCGCCGCGAGATCGAGGACCGGCTCGAGATGCACGCGGTCGACCTGTACGGGCTCTCCGAGATCGTCGGCCCCGGGGTGGCCATGGAGTGCGTCGAGACGAAGGACGGGCTCCACGTGTGGGAGGACCACTTCTATCCCGAGGTGATCGACCCGGCGACCGGCCGGGTGCTCCCGGACGGGGAGCTCGGCGAGCTGGTCGTCACGACGCTGACGAAGGAGGCGCTGCCGATGGTGCGGTACCGGACCCGCGACCTGACGCGGCTCCTGCCGGGGACCGCACGGCCCATGCGCCGCATGGAGAAGGTGACCGGCCGCAGCGACGACATGGTGATCCTGCGCGGGGTCAACCTCTTCCCCAGCCAGATCGAGGAGCTGATCCTCCGCGTGCCGGGGCTCTCACCGCACTTCCAGCTCGTCCTCGCGCGCCCGCAGCGGCTCGACGAGCTGACCGTGCGCGTCGAGTCACGGCCCGACGCCGCCGCGGCGGAGCAGCGCGACGCGCTGGCGGCGCGCCTCCGGTCGCTCGTCAAGGAGACGATCGGCGTCAGCGTCGAGGTGGACGTCCTGCAGCCCGACCTGCTCGAGCGCTCGGCGGGCAAGGCACAGCGCCTCGTCGACCTACGCGGGCCCGGCTGAAGCACCGCACAGGTCAGGCGCGGCGGAGGTGGTGGGCTGAGGGAGGAGCTCCGAGGACGTCCCCTCCCCCACGAGCGCGCTCCGGCACCAGATGGCAGATGGGGTCTGGATCCACCATCCGGGAGCGCGAGCCCACCGTGTCGGAGTATGGGACCTCGGCCACCTATCCTCAACTGGCATCGGTCGACGCGAGCCTGTCCTCCTCGTGCAGCGCGACGAGCCGCGCCAGCCGCCCGGCCATCGCAGCCTTCGAGACCGGCGGCTCGGCGCGGGCCGCGAGCTCCCGGAGGGAGAGCGACGGATGGCGGAGCCGGAGCGCCGCCGCCTCCTGCAGCGTCGCGGCGAGCCCGTCGAGCGCGCCGCTCTCGGTCAGCGCGCGCGCCGCGTCGAGCTGGAGGGACGCCGAGCGGCTCTGCCGCACGAGGTTCGCGTGGTCGGCGTTGGCGAGGCGGTTCGCGTCGGCGCGCAGGCCGGCGACGAGCGCCCGCTCCTCGAGCGTCAGCACGATCGCGGTCGCTCCGGCCACGGACAGGTACCCCTCGATCGCCTCCCAGCTCTTCGCGTATGCGGCCGAGTGCGACTCCCGGTCGATCACCCGCATGCGCACCCCGGCGGCCGACGCGACGCTGCGGATGAAGGCGGCGCCCGCGTGGAGCGGCGTCCGCACCTCGAGGTGCGGCGACCGCGGCCCGCTCAGCGAGCCCGCGCCGAGGAAGGCCCCGCGGAGATACGCCGAGCGACAGCACGCGCGGGCAACGACCCTGCCGGGTGGCCGGTCGAGCGGCAGCCGCTCGGGGCCGAGCACACCCGCTTCCCGCAGGACGTCGATCGCATGTGACGTCCCGTCGACGAGCAGCTGCGTCCGCGACTCCCGCCCGAACGCGTGCTGCCGGTACGTGCGGATCTGCGACTCGACCCGCAGCCGCCGGAGGATCGCGAACGCCCGCCGCGCCACGGCCGACTCCGCCAGGTCGAGGTGGAACGAGAGCTCTCCCCGGCCGAGGAGGTGGACGGTGCCGGCCGTGTGGAAGAGCGCCGAGAGCTCGGCGAGGCGGTCGCACCGGCGCTCCGGGCTGAGCGACGCGAGCTCGGCGCGGGCGTCGGCGGAGAGCCGACCCTCGCTCAGAGCAGCGTCCCCTCGAGCGCGAGGAGGCGGCGCTTGAGCGAGCGACCGCCGGGGCCGTAGCTCCCCAGGGAGAACGGCTCGCCCACCCCCGCCGCGACGATCCGGTGGCACGGCACGACGAGTGAGAGACGGCTCCCCGCGCAGAAGCTCCCCGCCGCGCGCGCTGCGCGAGGGCGGCCCGCGAGCGCCGCGAGCCCGCCGTACGTCACGACCTCCCCCCAGGCGAGCGACCGCGCCGCTGCCAGCAGGTCGCGGCCGAACGAGCTCAGGCCGCTCTCGTCGACCTCGACGTCCTCGTACGAGACGCGCGTGCCCCGCAGGTGCGCCGCGAGCCGCCGGCACAGATCCGGCACGAAGCCGTCACCCTCGCGTGGCGCTTCGCCGGCTAGCGTGACCTCAGGGGTGCTCGCGCCCCCGGGGGGGCCGCCCGCCCCGGCGGGGAGTCGGCGCCTGCGCGACGGCAGCACGTGCTCGACCAGCACCTCGCCGCGCACCGCGATCTCGCCGACGCCCCAGCCCTCCACCGCATAGCGGTGCCGCGTCACGTCCACCGACCCGACTCTACAATCGCGCCGTGAGCACCCCGGCGATCTTCGGCGTGCCACCGGCCGTCAACGAGCCGGTGAGGACGTACGCGCCCGGCTCGCCCGAGCGCGCCGACCTTCACCGCCGGCTCGCCGAGATGGCGGGCGAGCGCATCGCGATCCCACTCGTGATCGGCGGCGAGCGCGTCGAGACGGGCACGACGTTCGAGGCGGTCATGCCGCACGACCGTGCGCACGTCCTCGGCGACGTCGCGAAGGGCGACGCATCCCACATCGAGCGCGCGATCGCCGCCGCGCGCGACGCCCACGCGGAGTGGTCGTCGACGCCGTGGCACGAGCGCGTCGCGGTCTTCCTCCGGGCGGCCGAGCTGCTCGCGGGGCCGTGGCGCTCGACGCTGAACGCCGCGACGATGCTCAACCAGTCGAAGACGGCGCACCAGGCAGAGATCGACGCCGCCTGCGAGACGATCGACTTCCTCCGCTTCAACGCGCAATACCTCGTGCGCATCTACGAGGAGCAGCCGATCTCGTCGCCGGGAGTCTGGAACCGGCTGGAGTACCGGCCGCTCGAGGGCTTCGTCTTCGCGATCAGCCCGTTCAACTTCACCGCGATCGGCGCCAACCTGACGACGTCCCCGGCGCTGATGGGGAACACGGTCGTGTGGAAGCCGGCCTCGACCCAGGCGCTCTCGGCCTGGTACACGCTGCGCGTCCTCGAGGAGGCAGGGCTCCCGCCGGGCGTGATCAACCTCGTCTTCGGCCCGGGCGCCGAGCTGGGCACGGCGGCGCTCACGAGCCCGGAGCTCGCAGGCGTCCACTTCACGGGCTCGACGGGCGTCTTCCAGTCGATCTGGCAGACGATCGGCGGCGGGATCGAGCGGTACCGCAACTACCCGCGGATCGTCGGCGAGACGGGCGGGAAGGACTTCATCCTCGCGCACCCCTCCGCCGACCCGGCCGCGGTCGCGACGGCGATCGTCCGCGGCTCCTTCGAGTACCAGGGGCAGAAGTGCTCGGCCTCCTCCCGGCTCTACCTCCCGTCGAACCTGTGGCCCGAGATCCGCGCGAGCCTCGAGCGGGACGTGCCCTCGATCGCGATGGGCGACCCGCGCGACTTCACGAACTTCATGGGCGCCGTGATCGACGGGTCGTCGTTCGAGACCCAGGCCGGGGCGATCGCCGAGGCCCGCGAGGCCGGCGCGGAGATCGTCGCCGGCGGCGGCACGGACGACAGCACGGGCTGGTTCGTCGAGCCGACCGTGATCAAGACGGAGGACCCGGACTTCCGGCTGATGCAGGACGAGCTGTTCGGACCCGTCGTCACCGCCTACGTCTACGACGAGAAGCGCTGGGACGACACCCTCCGTCTCGTCGACGAGACGGGCACGTACGCGCTCACCGGGGCCGTCTTCGCGTCCGAGCGGTCGGCGATCGGCGAGGCCCACGACGCGCTCCGGTACGCGGCGGGCAACTTCTACGTCAACGACAAGCCGACCGGCGCCGTCGTCGGCCAGCAGCCGTTCGGCGGCGCGCGCGCCTCCGGGACGAACGACAAGGCCGGCTCGCTCTGGAACCTGATCCGCTGGGTCAGCCCGCGGACGGTGAAGGAGACCCTCGTGCCCGCCACCGACTACCGGTACCCCTCCCAGCAACCGGACTGAGCCGGTTCGGGAGCGGAGCGCACGCGAACCGACGAGGAAGAGAGTCAGTTGCGACCGCGACAGCGGGCGCCTTCAGGGGTGTGCTCCGCCGGTAGGCGGCGATCGAGCGGTCGCGGACATCCGCTGACGACCCGCGGATCGGCGCTTCGCGGTGCTAGCTGAGATGCTCGACGCGATCCGGACCTCGACCGAGAGCTTCTGGAGCTTCCTGTCCGACATCGCGATCGTCCCGCTCCTCGCGGCGATCGGCTGCCACCTCCTGAAGCTCGCGTGCACGAGCCGCGCCTGGCGGAACGTCCTCGCCGCCGCCTATCCGGAGACGCCCGTCGCGTGGCGGCCGATCCTCGCCGCGTACGTCTCCGGCGTCGGCATCAACGCGATCGTCCCCGCGCGGGCCGGGGACGCGGTGCGCATCTTCCTCGCCCACCGCGCGATCCCGGGGAGCTCGTACACGACGATCGTCTCCTCGACGGTCGTCCTCACGTTCGTCGACATGACGCTGGCCCTGCTCGTCTTCGGCTGGGCGCTCACGCAGGGCGTGCTGCCGTCGTTCGACGCGCTCTCCGCGCTGCCCGCCTTCGACTACTCGTGGGCCTTCGAGGACGGGGTGATCCACCCCGCAGCGCTGCTCGTGATCCTCGGAGTGCTGGCGGGCGGCGCCTGGCTCCTGCACCACTTCTGGCACCGGCTGCGCCGCCGCGTCGCACAGGCCTTCAACGTCTTCGACCCGCCGACCCGGTACGCCCGCACGGTGGTCTTCTGGCAGCTCCTGGACTGGATGCTGCGTCTCCTCACGGTCTGGTTCTTCCTCGGCGCCTTCGGCATCCCCCAGAGCGTCGGCAACGTGCTCCTCGTCCAGGCGACGATGAGCCTGTCCACGCTCGTCCCGGCGACCCCCGGCGGGATCGGCACCGAGCAGGCGCTGCTCGTCTACGCCTTCCGCGACATCGGCGTCGCGCGCTCCACGCTCCTCGCGTTCAGCGTCGGCATGAAGCTCGTGCTCACCGTGGTCAACGTCATCATCGGCTTCACGGCGCTCTTCCTCACGCTCGGCACAGTGAGGTACCGGAGCGCCGTCGCGCGGCCGGATCCCGACGCGCCGCCGCCGGGCTAGGCCCGAGCCGGCGTAGATGCCGCGGACGAGGTCGGCGAAGGGAGCGCGCACCCGCCCCACCCCGTCGACGACCCGCGCGTAGTCGTACGCGACGCGTCGGAGCTCGACCGTGTGGCCCTCCGGCCCCGCGTCCACGATCGCGTAGGTCGCGCGTGGGTCGTCTCGCATCGGCAGGCTGACGCTCCCGAGGTTCACGAGGCGGACACCGCGGTGCGTGCGGTCGATGGGCATGTGCGTGTGCCCGACGAGCACCAGGTCGGCCTCGCAGCCGGCGACGAGCTCCTCGAGCTCGTCCTCCGACTGGTCGGCGCGGAGACCGAGGCCGTCGTCGAGCCCGGGGCTCGCGTGGACGCCGAGCACGCGTGTCCCGTCCGGCAGCGTCAGGCGCACCTCCAGCGGGTGCGCCTCGAGCCACTCGAGCCAGTCGCCGGCCGTCAGCACGCCGCGCGTCCACGCGAAGAACGCGGCGGACTGCACGGGGTCGCCGATGCTCGGCGGCGGCAGGTCGCCGGTCAGGACGTACCGGTCGGTGTTCCCGCGCGTGAACGTCGCGTGCGGCAGCGCGGAGAGCGTCGCGAGCGCCTCGACGGGCTCGGGCCCGAGCGCTGCGTGGTCGCCGAGCACCCAGATCACGTCGGCGCCGCCCTCCTGCTCGACGTCCGCGAGGACCGCGTCGAGCGCGCTCGGGTTGCCGTGGACGTCCGAGAAGGCGACGAGTCGCAGGCGGTCGCTCACGCGCGGCCCGCCTTGTGGAGCTGCGCGTAGACGGCGCGGGCCGTCTTCGCCGGCAGGCCCGGGACGCCCTCGAGCTCCTCCTGGCTCGCGGCGAGGAACGAGTCCGCCGACCCGAAGTGGCGCAGGATCGCCCGCCGGCGGGCGGGCCCGATCCCCTCGAGGTCGTCGAAGATGGACTCGAACGCCCGCGTGTCGCGGCGCCGGCGGTGGAACCCCAGCGCGAAGCGGTGCGCCTCGTCCCGAGCACGTTGGAGGAGTTGCAAGCCCGGGTCGTGGCGGTCGAGCCGGATCGGATCGGAGCGGCCGGGCACGAAGACCTCCTCGTCGCGCTTGGCGAGAGCCACGACCGCCACGCGCGGGAGGTCGTACGTCGCATGGATCGCCTCGAGCGCCGCGGACAGCTGGCCCTTGCCGCCGTCGATCACCACGAGGTTCGGGAGCGACGCGAAGCTCTCGTCGTAGCGCTCCGGCGACGCCGCGTCGCGGAGACGCGCGAAGCGCCGGGAGACGACCTGGGCCATCGCGGCGAAGTCGTCCTGGCCCTCCAGCCCGCGCACCGCGAACGTCCGGTAGTGCGCGCGCCGCGACTCGCCGTCGACGAACACCGACATCGACGCGACGATCTCACGCCCCTGGATGTTCGAGACGTCGAAGCACTCGATCCTGAGCGGCAGGCTCTCGAGGTTGAGCGACTCCCGGAGCTGCTCGAGCGCCTCGACGCGCCGCTGGCGCCGCTGCTCGGCGGCGCTCGTGTCGTGCTCCAGCGCCAGCCGGGCGTTCTCGTCGGCGAACTCCGCCAGCCGCCGCTTCTCGCCCCGTTGCGGCGAGCGTACGACGACGCGCGAGCCCCGGAGGTCGCCGAGGTAGGCCTCGAGGGCGTCGGTGTCCGTGATGTCCGGCGGCACGACGACCTGCGGGGGGACGGTCGGCGCCGCGCCGTAGTGCTCGAGGCAGAACGACTCGAGGATCGTCGCGCGGTCCTGGCCCGCGACGTTCTCGAGGTGGAAGGCGAACCGGTCGACCAGCCGGCCGTCGCGGAGCGGGAAGAGCTGCACGGCGGCGCGGTCGCCGTCGACGGCGAGCCCGATCACGTCGATCGTCCCGACCGCCCGCTTGTCCGCCGCCTGGCGCTCGGCCAGGCTCTCGATCGCGCGCAGCCGGTTGCGGTACCGCGCCGCCTCCTCGAAGCGCTCCTCGGCCGCGGCCTCGCGCATGCGCGCCTCGAGCGCGCGACGGATCGGGCGCGTCTCGCCGGACAGGAACTCGATCACGCCGTCGATGATCTCGCGGTACTCGTCGACCGAGATCGCGCCGATGCAGGGCGCCGCGCACCGCTCGATGTGGAAGTCGAGACACGGGATGCCGGAGTGGCGTCCCGGCTTGGGCCCCTCGCAGGGCCGGAACTGGAAGACGCGGTTGAGGACGTCGAGCGTCTCGCGCACCTTCTTCGCGTTCGCGTACGGGCCGAAGTAGACGTTCCCGCGGCGGTGCCGCTCCCGCGTGAACATGACGCGCGGGTACTCGTCCTCCACCGTCACGGCGATGTACGGGAACGACTTGTCGTCGCGGAGCCGCACGTTGAACGGCGGCCGGTGGCGCTTGACGAGGTTCTGCTCGAGATGGAGCGCCTCGGCCTCGCTCTGCGTGACGATCACCTCGACGCGGGCGATCCGCCCGACGAGGTTGCCGATGCCCTGACGGGCGTCGCCGCCGCGGTTGAAGTAGCTGCGCACCCGGGCCCGGAGCGACTTCGCCTTGCCGACGTAGAGGATCTCGTCGCGCGTGTCGCGAAAGAGATAGACGCCCGGTCCCTTCGGCAGCCGACCGAGCTGGCCCCGAACGGAATCTTCACGCACGAGAGCTAGCGTACCCCGACCTCGATGCGGTTCCTCGTCACCATCCTGGGCTCGATCGCCGCGGTTCTCGCGCTCGCGCTGCCCGCGCACGCCGCCGGGCCGACGATGTCGCTGGGCGCGGCCGAGGACATCGTCCGCTCCCCGGACCTCGTCACGGCGAGGGCGAAGATGGCGCAGCTGCGGCTCGCCGGCTTCACCGCGGTGCGCGTCACGTCGAACTGGCTCCCCGGCCTCACGGCCCCGACCGCCCACGAGCTGGCGGTGCTGCGCAACGTCGAGGCGGCCGCCCGCCTCTCCGGCGTCAAGGTGTACGTCTCCGTCTACCACCCGGGCTCGCGGACGACCCCGCTGGAGCTCTCCGACCAGACGGACTTCGCGCGCTACGCCGCCGCGCTCGCGAGGGCGATCCCGACGTTCGACGACATCATCGTGGGGAACGAGCCGAACCTGAACCGCTTCTGGCTGCCGCAGTTCGGCCTCAACGGCGCCAACGCGTCCGCCCCCGCCTACCTCCAGCTGCTCGGCCGGGCCTACGACGCGCTCAAGGCGGCCGACCCGACGCTCCGCGTCTGGGGCGGCGCGCTCGCGCCACGGGGCTCCGACCGTCCCGACGGGATCCGGCCGACCTCCTCCCCCACCGCCTTCATCCAGGCGATGGGCGCCGCGTACCGTGCGAGCGGCCGCACCGCGCCCGTGATGGACGGCTTCGCGATGCACCCGTACCCGGACAACTCGTCGACGAGCCCGGGCACCGCGAACCCGCGCAACACCTCCATCGGGCTCGCGGACTACGACAAGCTCGTGGGGCTCCTCGCGGGGGCGTTCGACGGCACGCCCCAGGCCGGCTCGACCCTGCCGATCCTCTACGACGAGTTCGGGATCGAGTCGATCGTCCCCGAACGGCAAAAGGTCGCTCTACTCGGGGACGGAGCCGACGACGACGAAGCCCGTCGACGAGTCGAAGCAGGCCGCGGCCTACGACATCGGGCTGAAGCTCGCCTTCTGCCAGCCCAACGTCGCCGGGATCCTGCTCTTCCACTCGCACGACGAGGAGGCGCTGCTCAGCTGGCAGTCGGGCGTCTACTACGCCGACGGCACGCCGAAGGCCAGCCTCCCGGCCGTGCGCGACGCGCTCGACCGGGCGCGCGGCGGCTCGATCACCTCCTGCGACGGCCTCGCCCTCGACGTCGGGCTGAAGAACGTGCGCTTCCCCGGCCAGGCGGAGTTCCTCAAGGGGAAGCGCGAGGTCCGCTTCCGTTGCACGCTCGACTGCGCCTGGGAGGTCGTCGCGACGCGCACGACGACCGGCGCGCAGGCGCTCCGGATCCGTGGCTACGGGCGGTGGGGCCGACCGATCGTCGCGTCGCTCAAGAACCGCAACCTCGGGCGTGCTCCCGTCCGCCTCACGCTGACGGTCTCGCACCCGGTGAACCCGGGGACGCCCGTCAGCCGCACGAGCCTGCCGCTGCGGCCCGTCTGAGCCCTACGGGCCCGAGACGCTGTAGACGAGCAGGACCTGCTGCCCGTCCTTGCGGGCGGACTCGAGCCTGACCCGCTTCGAGGTGAGCACGCGCGGGAGGAGCGGCGCGCCCGCGCCGAGGAAGACCGGCTGCATGCCGAGCCAGACCTCGTCCAGGAGCCCGTGGTCGGCGAACGCGCCGACGAGCTCGCCGCCGCCGACGAGCCACACGTTCTTCTCGCCCGCCGCGTCGACCATCGCCTCGTGCACCGGGCGCACGTCGCCCTGGACGAACCGGATGTCCACGTCCGGGAGGTCCGGGAGCTGCCTGTGCGTGAAGACCCAGCACGGCGTCTCCCCGTACCACGTCGCCCACTTCTCGGGGTTGTCGACGAGCTGCTCGTGGCCGAGCACCCACTCGTACGTCGTCGCCCCCATCGCCATCGCCCCGACGTCGGCGAAGAACTCACGGAACGCGTCGTAGCCGCTGCCGCCGTCGCGCGGAACCTCGAAGAGCCAGTCGAGCGAGTCGTCCGGGTCGGCGATGAAGCCGTCGACCGTGGTGGCGGTGTAGTACTGCGTCTTCGGCACCCGGCCATCCTGCCCGATCGCCGTGCGTACCATTCCGAGCGATGAGCGAGAGCGGCTACGAGCGGATCGAGGGCGTCGAGGTCGGCCAGTACGTCGGCTACCGCTTCTTCCGGGTCGACCCCGCCTGGCGGCGTCTCCCGATCGAGGAGCGGATCGCCGGCAAGGAGGCCGTCGCCGAGGTCGTGGACGAGTTCGCCGAGCGGATGGAAGGGCTCCGCGTCTACTCGACGGTCGGCGTGCGCCCCGAGGCCGACTTCTTCCTCTGGTCGATCACGCAGAGCTACGACGACCTGCTCGCGCTCGGCTCGGCGCTCAACGGAACCCCGCTCGCGGGATGGCTCGAGACGCCGTACTCGTTCCTCGGCACGACGAAGCCGTCCGTCTACACGGACAAGAAGCGCGTCCGTCAGGGGCGCGTGACGCCGCGGAACGCGCCGTACCTCGTCGTCTACCCCTTCGTGAAGGTGCGCCCGTGGTACTTCCTCACGTTCGAGGAGCGCGCGAACGCGATGCGCGAGCACGCGGAGATCGGCGGCAAGTTCGTCACCGTGACGAACCACACGACGTACTCCTTCGGGATCGACGACCAGGAGTTCATCCCCGCCTTCGAGGCGGAGGAGCCGGCCGACTTCATGCACCTGATGATGACGCTGCGTGAGACCGAGGCCTCCCGGTGGACGGAGCGCGACACGCCGATCTTCGTCGGCAAGTTCGTCGACGTCCGCATCGCGCTCGATGCGCTCGACGGCGCGGTCGACGAGCTGCCGAGCGCCTCGACGCTCTACACGGCGCCCGACGGCTCGCGCTATCCGGCGCCCACGCGCTGACTAGGCGTAGCGGTGCTCGCGTCGCCAGACGCGGAAGATCGCCCAGGCGCAGCAGCCGAGCACGACGAAGAAGACGATCGTGTCTGCCCCGGTCGGCCCGAGCCCGAGCGCCGCGCCGATCGTCAGCACTGCAAGCACGATCGCGCCGTAGAACGTGCGCCGGGAGAGGTCGCTCCAGGTCTCGATGTCCGAGCGGCGCTCGCGCCAGAGGAGAAAGAGGAAGAACGCGATCCCGAGGACGAACGCGATCCGCATCAGCGCGCCCGCCGTGAGGAGGGCGTTCTCGAGCGAGAGCAGCACGATCCCGAGCGAGACGACCGCGATCACGGCCATGCCGCGCAGGAAGCGGTTCTCCCAGAGGCGCCTCATCCGGCGCCCGTCATGTAGGCACGGATTGCGAGGGCGCCCGCGACGGCGGTCGTCCCCGTGAACCACAGCAGGCGTCGCGGTCCACGCTCGGGCGCGTAGAACCACGGCACGAGCGCGACACCGAGCGCCATCGCGCCGTACGCGTAGTGCAGCTCGTCGGCGGCCCGACGGTCGTCGGCGAGGAGGAGCAGCCCGATGGCGACCTGCGCGACGAGGAGCGTCTGGGCGAGCGAGAGCAGGTGCGTGGTGATCGTCCCGGCCCCGCGGCCACGCCAGTAGCGGAGCCCGCCGAGGAACGCCGCGCAGGCGCACACGGCGATCACCGCCGCCCCCACCCACGGATGGATCTCCGCCACGCGGCGAGCGTAGCCGAGCGCCCGCCGTCCCGCGGTAGGCTCGGGCGATGGTGGACGAGCTCGTGATCGTCCCCGCCAACGAGGCGAGCTGGGACGACGTCCAGGCGGTCTTCGGCACGCGAGGCGACGCCGCGCGCTGCCAGTGCCAGCGGTACAAGCTCTGGCCGAAGGAGTCGTGGGCGTCGGTGGGTCGCGAGGAGCTGGGCTTCCGACTCCGCGCCCAGGCCGACTGCGGCCACCCGGACGCGCCCGCGACGACCGGGCTCGTCGCCTACCTCGACGGCACGCCCGTCGGGTGGTGCGCGGTCGAGCCGCGCAGCGCCTACCACGGTCTGGTGCGCAACATGAAGGTGCCCTGGGAGGGCCGAGACGAGGACAGGGCGGACGACAGCGTCTGGGCGGTGACGTGCTTCGTCACGCGCGCGGGCTTCCGCCGTCGCGGCGTCAGCCGCGCGCTGGCGCGCGCCGCGGTCGACTTCGCGCGAGAGCGAGGCGCCCGGGCGGTCGAGGCGTACCCGATGACCACGACGAACGCGATCCTCGGCGAGCAGCACGTCGGCACCGTCGGCGTGTTCGCAGCGGCCGGGCTGGTCGAGGTCGGCAGGCCGACGATCCGCCGCGCCGTGATGCGGATCGACCTCTGAACGAGTGAGGCCCCGGCGAGCCGGGGCCTCACGTCGAGCAAGCGACGTTCGGGCGAGCGTTACTCGTCGCCTCCCGGCCGCCCTGGGCTGCACGCGAAGCCAGCCACGCCAGGCGGATTGACACTGCCGCCCTCGAAGTGAGGCGTCTGCGTGACGCCGGGCGTGACAGCGATCCCCTCGGGCGGCCCCGGGGGCTGCGGTGCCGAGGAAGTCCAGTCCTCGAGTCCCGAGAACGCGCAGATCGACGCCGCGACGTGGCTACGAATTGGCGTCGGCTTGCCGCTCCCGGTCACCTCGCCGGCGAACGCCGAGCCGGCGGTCATCGCCACAACAGTGAGTACCGCCGCAACGGCGGCGACAACCTTCTTCATCTGTTCCCCCTTCCCCTCTCTCGGGCCGCGGTACGCGAGCCGAGGCTCGGGATGATAGACGCGCCGAGCCCGCCGCTTCAAGCGACAACCCGCCTCCCGCGCGTCGCTGCAATGCGACCGAAGACACGCGCGCGGAGCTAGCATCGATCGTGATGGTCGCCGAGGGGAAGCCCGCACCCGACTTCGCGCTCACCACCGACGACGGCTCGACGGTGAAGCTCTCGGAGCTCCGCGGAAAGCCGGTTGTCCTCTACTTCTATCCCAAGGACGACACGCCCGGCTGCACGGCCCAGGCCTGCGGGATCCGCGATGCCTACGGCGAGTTCGAGGACGCGGGGGCGATCGTGCTCGGCGTGAGCCCGGACGGCGAGGCATCGCACGCGAAGTTCAAGGAGAAGTACGAGCTGCCGTTCACGCTCCTCGCGGACGCCGATCACGCCGTTGCCGACGCGTACGGCGTCTGGGGTGAGAAGACGTTCGCCGGCAAGACGTACATGGGCGTCGAGCGCTCGACGTTCGTGATCGACCCGGACGGGAACGTCGGGCGGATCTTCCGCAAGGTGAAGCCGGACGAGCACGCCGACCAGGTGCTCGACGCCCTCCGCGGCTAGTCCCGGATCCGGCCGGGACCGGGCGGCGAGGCCGCTAAGCTACGCCCTGCCGGCGGATGTGGCGGAATTGGTAGACGCGCACGGTTCAGGTCCGTGTGCCCGTAAGGGCGTGGAGGTTCAAGTCCTCTCATCCGCATAGCGATGCGGTTCGTGACACGTCGTGCCGCCGCGATGCCAGGAAGTGCCAGCGGCCCGATGGCTACAGGGACCGCGGCCCGTGAGGCGCCCGAACCGTAGATGCTCTGCGGCCTCCCGAAACGGCCGTTTTCGGGGCTCTGTGTCACGAATCTGTGTCACGCCGGGACCGTGACACGCGACCCCCCAAGAGACGCACGTGCGCGTTCACCTGAAGGTAACGGGCCAACCCTGGGCTTGTTAGACCCCTGTCGCACTCCGTAGGATCGACCGCGGTGCGCTTCGCCATCCCACTCCTTGCAGCACTGGTGATGATCACGCTCGTCGGATGCGGCGGTGACGATGAGACGGCCCCCGCACCACTCCCGCGTCGCACAGCGATTCGTAACGGCCGAAGATGCACCCGGGTCGAAGCCCGACCCTGTCGAGACGCGGCAGACGACCGGAGACTTCGACGAGTTCATCGCCGCGCTCAGCGAGGGTTCGATCGATCCCGACACGGAAGAGATGACCACGGTCTTTCAGGACGCCGGCTTCAAGGGTTCGGGTGTCGACACGCGCTTCTTCGGCGAGACGCATACGCCCGGATCCTCGCCGCATGTAGTCAGTTCGTTTGTCGAACTCGAGTCTGAAGACGGGGCGACGAGCGCACTCGACTGGCTTGAAGCGGACTCGAAGAAGCCATGTCCCATGAGTTGTGCCGCGGAGATCAGCACCTTCGACGTGGATGGCATTCCGGATGCGCGCGGCGTCCGGCGGATCGCAACGGCCGAGGACATCGAGAGGGTTGGGAATCCAGACGAACGTCCCAACGAGGAATACCGGATCGGGTTCACCAACGACGCATTCGTATACACGGTGGAGCTGTTCGGGCCGCCGGGGTCCGTATCAGAGGAGCAGGCGCTCGAGATCGCAAACGCGTATTACGACCGGCTTACCGGCAGCTAGCGCCCGAGGCCTGCGTTCCGCCGCCGCCTCGAATTAGGGCACTCAAACAAGAGTCGCCCGAGGGACGCTCCGAGCTCTGCGCTGGCTTAGGGGAGGAGCACCCGCAGAAGTCGCATTGGAGCATGGTGACTGGGGACAGCTGCCCCGCCCCTTGAGGAGATGGAGGGGTGTCCACCTGTGACCAAGGCGCAGGCTGCTGCTGCAGACTGACGCACCGCAGCCTCGAAAGCTTCCTTCGCGAGGGTCGTCGAGCGTCACGAGCTCGACCGCCCGCGGAAGCGGACCTATGGCTCGGTCGCACGAGGCTGAGGTTTGCGAAAGCGCCGTTACTTACTCGGAATACCCCTCGGTCACCTCGCCCTTGTGCGCGGCAAATGCAGCCAGGACCTCTTCCTTCTCGGGCTCGGCCACCTTGAAGAAATCGAGCGTTCGCCCAAGTTCGGCCGCGACCTCGTCGAACTCGGCCGGAGAGATCTTCAGCGCGCGGTGTGCTTCCTCCAAACCTAGTGTGGTGCTGCCGGGTTTCGTCGCCGCATATCGCTGAGGGCCGCCGGCAACCTCGCAGACCCACAGAGTGCGCATGAACTTGAGGCCCGGAAGTCTTTCCAGATTGTTGGTGTGCCAGTCCCGAAGAGAGGGGTTCTCCGATGTCTGGCCCACGATCGGGTTCTTTACGATCGCTTCGCTGAAGTGGTCGACGACGGCTGCGATGGCGAATGCGCCACCGAGCCTTTCATAGAGACTCGACTCCGTCACTGCTGCCTCCTTGGGAGTTCCCTGAAAGCGTCCAAATCGCTTCAAGCGGTGGTCACTCCCATTAGTGACCGACATCACGTCTGGTCTTACCTCGACCGCGATGGTGACGTCGCCTCTGACGCTCGCGGCCGGGAAGCCGCGTCGAACGAGGTGGTGTCGGCGTGCAACGGAGATCCCTGACCGCGGGTAAGAACTGCGGCCGCGATCGACACCAATGGAGCGAGACCGATGACGTCGCTGCACCAGGATCCCCAGACCGTCCACGTCGCGCCCTATTCCGAGGAGCTCGCGGCGCGCACTTCCGAGCTTCTGGACGAGCCTGGCCTCCTCACGGCCGCCGAGCTCGAGCAGCTCGTGGGACGCATCGCACGCCGGCCGGACCTGTGGCAGCCGCTCGTCGTGATCGATCGTGACCGGCGCCGGTACGAGCTGCTCTACGAGGACGACCGAGTCGACATCTGGGTTCTCTCCTGGATGCCGGGGCAACGCACCGGATTCCACGACCATGACCGTTCCGACGTGGCCCTCGTCTGCGCCCAGGGCGAGCTCGACGAAGGAAGCCTGGCGATCGACGCCGAGGCCGAGACCGTTCGCATGACGCCGGGCGTGAGCCGCATCGGCCCGGCGGGGTACATCCACGCGGTCGCGCATCGAGCCGGAGAGCCCGCGATCTCGATCCACGCCTATTCGCCCCCGTTGGTCTGCGTCGGCCAGTACCGACGTCAACAGGACGGCCGGCTGCATCGGCAGCCCGAGCACGGCCGCAAGGAGCTCCTCGACGCCACGATCGCCGCCGACAGCGCCCGGGTTGCGCAGACCCATGCCTGATACCGAGCTCCACCTCCAGGCGGCACCGGATGTCGTAGCCTGGCGCCGCAGGCAGCTCATCGAGCGGGGTTCCAGCCCGGGCTGGCAGCGCGCGTCGCCGGTGACCCGCACTTCGACGTGCATGCACTGATCGAGCTCGCCGAGCGCGGCTGCCCTCCCGCGCTCGCGGCGCGGATCCTGGCGCCGCTCGACGAGGGCGGGGCACGACCGTGAGCGGCCCTACGCTGAGACGCGTGGACACCTCCGAGCCCTCTCTAGCCGCCCCGACAGCGGCAGGTGCCGACGGCCCGCTCGACCGCGAGTCGAGTGACTGGTTGCAACGTCTCCGAGGCGAAGGGGTCGAGCGGGACGAGGCGGTCGCCCGCCTCCACGGGTTGTTGCTTCGGGCGGCGCGCTTCGAGGTCGGGCGCCGAGGGTCGGCGTTGCCTCACCTGCGGGGCAACGAGCTGGACGACATCGCGCTCGAGGCCGCGAATGACGCGCTGCTGAGCGTCCTCGCGCACCTCGACGACTTCCGTGGTCTGAGCCGCTTCACGACGTGGGTCTACAAGTTCGCCATCCTCGAAGCGGCAGTGAAGCTGCGACGTCGCGCCTGGCAGGGACGGGAGGTCCCGCTGGAACCGGAGACGTGGGATCTCTTCTCGAGCGCCGGCCCGCAACCCGAGCAGGCCGTCGAGCTACGAGAGCTCGTGGAAGTTGCTGCAGGACCGGATCGCACACGCTCTCTCGCCCCACCAACGCCGCGTGCTCGTCGCGCTGGCGGTCAACGGCGTCCCGATCGACGTTCTCGCGGAACGTCTCAACACGACCCGCGGAGCCCTGTACAAGACGCTGCACGACGCTCGGCGCAAGCTGCGACAGCAGCTGACCGACGCAGGTCTCGCCCTTGACGGCTGGTTGGAGGAGCCGAACTGATGGAACAGCACGAACTCGATCGAACCCTGGGACGACTGCTCGGGCCTGCCGAGCCCGAGGTGGGCTGCGACGCCTGCTTCGCCGAGCTCGACCGCTTTGTCGACCTCGAGCTCGCCGGGAACGACGCGGAATCCCTCGTCCCGGGACTGCGCGCCCACCTTGCCGGCTGCCCCGCGTGCCGCGAGGAGTACGAGAGCCTGAAGGCGCTCGTCGGCGGCTGATTGCCGTGGCGGTGGGCCGCCCACCACGCAGCCCGCGAGCGGCACGAATGGTTGCGGCACCTCGTCGCGTGGGGCCCGTCGCGAACGCCCACCAAAGACGAGAGGGAGTCCGGGGCGGATGCCGCCCCCGTGTTCGACGGGCGTTCTTCCACAGCGGCTGTACATCGCACGGGCACCGCACCGGACTCGGCTGGCCACCGTAGGCGCGGGGGTCGATCGGGTCAGGTCTCAGGCACCGAGGGGTTTCCCGCGTGCCCGGCGGGGTATCCCCGGCGGCCCACGAGTCGAGGAGGCCAGGAGCCGTGAACGACGACCAGGTCAAAGGCAAGGCCAAGCAGGCCGAAGGACAAGTGCAGGAATCGTGGGGCGACGTGAAGGAGAAGACCGACGACGCCTGGGACGAGGCCAAGGACAAGCTCGACGACGTCGGCGACAAGATCGACAAGATGAAGGACGAGCTCGACCGCGACGACGAGTCCGTGGCCGACGTCCGCCAGGACGACACAAAGGTCGGTCGGCCTGCCTAGCCGGGGGTGAGCTCCAGTGGGTGAGGCGACGGGGCGTCCGCGTGGCGCCCCGTCATCTGGTCAGCCCTCGAGAAGACGCTTGGGAGCCTTGTGCTCCCAGGCATCCGCGAGGAGCTCCGACAGAGAATCGAGGTCGGTCAGCGGGAGCGTCACCCCGACGGCGGTCAGCCGCTTGCCCCACCAGACCTCCGCACACGCAGCAGGAGCGCTCTCGACCGCTGTCCGGATTCCGTCCTCGTCGAGCATCACGTTCATCCGCTGCTCGTCCCAGAGCGTCGCGAAGATCTTGCCCCCGACGCGGAACGACGGTCGCCCGTGATGATCCAGCTCAACGGCTTCCGGAAGCGACAGCGCGAGAGTCCGGGCCTCGTCCACGGAGACGGCCACGGATCGAGCCTAATGGCGAAAGCGGCGGGTGCAATCTGCTAGGAAGGGCAGTCGTGATCGTCGCGCTCCACGTGGCTACGGGCGCCGCCGCCGGCGCGGCGAGCAAGTCGCGACTTGCGGCGCTCCTCCTGGGGCCGATCCTCCACCTCGCGGGCGACCGCCTCCCGCACCGGGACTTCCGCTCGCGTCCTTCGAGATCGCCAGCGGCGTCGCAGGCGTTCTTCTCCTCGCCGCACGGCGAGGCCCACTCGACCGGCGACGCTTGGCGCCGCGGCGAGCTCCGCCCCCGACCTCGAGCACGTCTTCCCCTTCCTGCGTGCGGGCCGCAGGAAGCTCTTCCACGACCGCCTCGGCTGGCACCGCGCCGGGCGTTTCTCGGCGTACCTGCAACTCCTGCTGGCCGTCGGGATTCTCGCCGCGCTCGTCGCTCCACGGCGTAGAGCGACTGGAAGCTGACCCTCCGCGCTCACCTCCGTGCGATCCCGGCGCTGTCCCCCAGGCCGTAGAGATTGTGATCAGCAGGGGTGTTCGAGTCCAGGCGGGCCTATTCAACCCCAGGAGCCATGCGGGCTGAATCGGGACGCCCTCCCTCGCTCGGAACGCGGGCTGCTCTAGCGGTGCGAGCAGCGGTGCTAGCGGTTCGTTATCGCCCGACCGCGGAGCGGATCTGCAGCGGAGGCCTCTTCAGGTGTACGGAGATGTAGCGGACTCCGCTGCGCCCGGCCGTGATCCTCCGACGTTTGCCCTTCGGGACGATGACCGCTTCGCCGGCGGACAGCTCGCTCTCCTCACCGTCGATCTCGAGCGCGGCCGAGCCGTTGACGACGCAGACGAGAACGTCGCGCTCGTCGTTTGTGTGTTCGGGCGGCCCGGCCCCTGAGCTCCACTCCAGCAGTGTTGCGTTGAGGTCGTCTGACGCGGCACCCCAGACGGGGCCGCCTGTCGGCGTCGCCATCGCCCCCTCGAGGGCGGCGGCTGCCACGCGCTCGATCAGCGGGAAGAGCGCCCGTTCTTCGAGCCGGACATGCGCTTCGAGTCGTTCGCCGAGCTCGCGCATCGTCGCGCGGATGTCGTCGCCTGTCTCGAGTGCGGCCACGAGTGCGTACAGGTGCTGGTGGTCGAGGAGCGCTTGAACCAGTAATTCGCGTGCCTCCTCGACGTCGACCACGAGCGGGAAGAGCGTTTCCTCCTCTTCGCGGAAGTGCGGCACGCTCGACGTGCGAAAGAAGCGGAGAAATGCCGTCGCGGGGCCACTCGGATCGTCTGCTCGGTCA
This sequence comes from uncultured Actinomycetes bacterium, assembly GCA_963748255.1. Classification (GTDB taxonomy): domain Bacteria; phylum Actinomycetota; class Thermoleophilia; order Gaiellales; family Gaiellaceae; genus Gaiella. The sequence continues at coordinate 147,225 of CAVVIL010000022.1, forward strand.
GCCGCCCGGCGCAGCCGCCGCGCTTCGACGAGCGTGTGGTGATGGTCGTGCGAGAGCGGAATCAGCAACTGATGCCGCTTCATGGTTGGAATCTAGCGGCGCTCTTTCTGACGACGGACGGCCTTGCATGTCCGCGCCGATCAGGTTGTGCAACCCCGGCGCACCGTCCTGCGGGCCGTTCGTCGTGATCGGAGTCCCGGGTGGGTTCTCCGAGTGGTGGATGTTGACGTGGAACTGGTTGAAGGCTTTCTGCAGCTGCGGGCTGGATCCCGCCGGGCAGACCTGTGGGCCGATCGGGACCCACTCACCCTTCGCGCTGACGACGAAGTGCTGGTGTGGCTGGATGTCAGGCACGTTCGGATCGGCGAAGCCTGGCCCGGCGAGCGCGAGGAGCGCCAGCGAGCCGACGACGACGACAGAAAGCAGAAGAATGCGAATCTTCATGCTTTGCCCCCCTTCCTACTGCCATGGCGCCCGCGCGCGTGACGCTACTCCTGCGCACCACTCGTACAAGGGCCGTCGAGAGCCGCAGCGGCGCCGGGTGTCGCTCACGCCTCCCGCGTGCCGGTGCCGCTCGTCGCGGTCGGTCGCTAACCCGCCGTGAACAGGAATGAAGGCATCGTTAGAACCCCGGCGTGCCACGCGGCGCGCCACGGCTACGCGTTTTGCAGGAAGAAAGCTCCTATCATCCGCATCCGGACGCGCCTTCGCCGACCATCAGACGGCGGCGGCCGACGTCTCACTGGAACCAGCCGATGATGCGCGCCGTCCTCCTCTCCCTCGCGCTCGCCGGCGCGGCCCTCCTCGGCGCGACGCGCGCGACGGAGGCCACCCGCGCGGTCCCTGCCGCCGGGACGACCCAGGTCGTCGTCGGCCTCGAGTCGCCGCCGCTCGCCGTCGCGCCCGGTGCCGCCTCTGCCCGCGGGATCGCGGCCGAGCAGGCCCGGTTCGAGCGCGCGCTCGGCGTCGCGATCCCAGCAGCGACGATCCACTGGCGGTACCGGCTCGTCGCGAACGGCGTCTCGGTCGTCCTTCCGGACGCCGACCTCCCTCGCCTCGCCCGCCTTCCGGGCGTCCGGCGCGTGTACGACAACGCGACCTACCGCGTCGCGGCCGGCCCCGACGCGGCGACGATCCGCGCGCGGGGCGTCCCGGGCGGCGCCGCGCTCCCGAACGGAGGCGCCGGGATCAAGATCGGCGTGATCGACGACGGCGTCGACCAGACGCACCCGTTCTTCGACCCGACCGGGTTCACGATGCCTGCCGGCTTCCCGAAGGGCCAGACCGAGTTCACGACCGCCAAGGTGATCGTCGCCCGCGCCTTCGCGCCGCCCCGCGCGACCTGGCGCTACGCGAGCACGCCGTTCGACCCCGACCAGTCGGGGCACGGGACGCACGTCGCGGGGATCGCGGCGGGCGACGCGAACGTCCAGGCCGAGGGGCAGCGCATCAGCGGGATCGCGCCGCGCGCCCAGATCGGCAACTACAAGGCGCTCACGATCCCGACCGACGGGGACGTCGGGCTCGACGGCAACGCGCCCGAGATCGTCGCGGCGATCGAGGCCGCCGTCGCCGACGGGATGGACGTGATCAACCTCTCGATCGGCGAGCCCGAGATCGAGCCGTCGCGCGACCTCGTGGCGCTCGCGCTCGACGCGGCGGCCGCCGCGGGCGTCGTCCCGGTCGTCGCCGCCGGCAACGACTACGGCGACTTCGGCGCCGGCTCGCTCGCCTCGCCGGGCACGTCGGCGGAGGCGATCACGGTCGGCGCCACGACCTCCGGCTCGAGCCCGTCGATGGCCGGCTTCTCGGCCGCCGGCCCGACGCCCCTCTCGCTCCGCCTGAAGCCGGACGTCGTCGCCCCCGGCGACTCGATCCTCTCGTCGTCGCCCGACGGCTGGCGCACCTCGTCGGGCACGAGCATGGCGGCACCCCACGTCTCGGGCGCCGTCGCGCTCCTGCTCGAGCGGCACCCCGACTGGACGCCGGCGCAGGTGAAGGCGTCGCTCACCGCGACGGCGCGTGCCGTCGACGCGGGCGGCTCGACCGTCTCCCCCGTCCGGGCCGGCGCCGGCCTCGTGGACGTCGCGGCGGCCGACGCGCCGCTGGTGCGCGCCACGCCGACGGCGGTGTCGTTCGGGCTCGTCGCGGCAGGGCAGTCCGTCGCTCGCCGGACGGCGCTCGCCGACGCCGGCGGCGGCGCAGGCGCCTGGACGGTGACCGTGCAGACGCTGACCGCACCGGCGGGAACCACGCTGACGGCGCCGCCCGAGGTCGCCGTCCCGGGCGAGCTCGCGCTGCAGCTCGCGACCGGCCAGGCGCAGGGCGACCTCTCCGGGACGATCGTCCTCCAGCGCGAGGGCCGGAGCCGCCGGATCCCCTTCTGGGCCCGCGTCTCGGTCCCGCAGCTCCGGACGGCGGGCGCGCGCGCCCTGGCCCGTCCCGGCATCTACGTCGGCGACACGCGCGGACGCGCTGCCCGGGTCTCGTCCTACCGCTATCCGGAGGTGCCCTCGGGCGGCCCGGTCAACGGACGGCTCGCCGGTCCCGAGCAGGTGTTCACCGTGCGGCTCGCGCGACCGGTCGCGAACTTCGGGGTGGTCGTCCTCTCCAGAGGTCGCGGCTCCGCCGTCGAGCCGCGCATCGTCGCAGCGGGCGACGAGAACCGGCTCACCGGCTACGCGGCGCTTCCGCTCAACCAGAACCCGTACGTCGACGAGTTCGGCGACCCGACGCCGGTCGCCGGCGCGCTGCGGCCGCGCGCGGGCGTCTACCACGTCGTGTTCGACAGCACCACGCGCGCGAACGCCGGCACGTACCGGTTCCGGTTCTGGGTCGACGACGGCACGCCGCCGCGAGCGCGGATCGACGCCCGAACCGTCCGGGCGGGCCGGCCCGTGACGGTGCGGGTCTCCGACACCGGAGCGGGCGTCGACCCGCGCTCGCTCGAGGCGACCGTCGACGGCCGTCAGGTGACCGTCCGGTTGAGCGGCACGGTCGCCCGGATCGCGACCGACGGCCTCGCCCCGGGCACGCACCGGCTCCGGCTTCAGCTCTCCGACTTCCAGGAGACGCGGAACACGGAGAACGTGGCGCGGATCCTCCCGAACACCCGCGTCGTCACCGCCTCGATCACCGTCCGGCCCGCGTAGCCCGGCGGCTCCGCCCGCGAGGACGGGCGGTCTATGGTGTGAGGGCCGCAGATGACCGTTCGCCTGGGTCGGAGCACCGCGGCGGCACCGGCCGCCCGCTCCCGCGTGCCCTCCACCTCGAGGACGCGGCTGCGCCCGCCTGTCGCGCCCTCGCCGCACATCCGGCGCGACCGGCTCGTCGCCGTCCTCGACGGCGCCCTCGAGCGCCGGCTGACGATCGTCGTCGCGGGCGCAGGGTTCGGCAAGTCGACGATGCTCTCCGACTGGGCGGGCGAGGTCAACTGCGCCTGGTACACGGCGTCCGCCGACGACGCGTCGCTCGCCGGCTTCGCGCGGGGCCTCGCCGACGCGCTGCGGCTGCGCGTCCCCGCGCTCCCCGTCGACGCCGCCGGCCCGGTCACCGCCACCGCAGGCCCGGGTGCGGAGCAGGACGAGACCGCCCGCGCCCGTGGCTTCGCGGCGGCACTCTGCGAGACCCTCCAGACGGCGCTGCGCCGCGACCTCGTCCTCGTGGTCGACGACGTCCACGCCGTCGCAGGGTCGAGTCGGCGCCGTGCAGGTGATCGAGTCGCTCTGCAGGCAGGCGCCGCCTCGGCTCCACCTCGTCCTCGCCTCGCGCCTCGAGCTGCCGTTCCCGATCGAGCGCCTGCGGGGCCAGGGGCAGGTGCTCGAGCTCGCCGGCGCCGACCTCGTCTTCGACGCGAGCGAGACGGGGACGCTCCTGGCCTCGCTCGCGGGCGCCGCCGACGCGGAGACGGCGGTCGAGCTCCAGGCCGCGACCGGCGGGTGGCCGGCGGCCGTGCGGCTCGCCGTCGAGGCGCTCCGCGAGGTGCCTCCTGCGGAGCGCCATCGGACGCTCGCGCGCATCCGCCGCCCCGGCGGCCCGCTCCTCGCGTACCTCGCCGCCGAGGTGTTCGCCCACGAGCCGCCCGAGGTCGAGACCCTCGTGCGGACGGTCGCGCCCCTCGAGCGCTTCACTGCCCCGCTCTGCGAGGCGCTGGGCGTGCCGGCGGCGGCGGAGACCGTGCGCGCGCTGGCCCGGCGCGGCCTGTTCGTCGAGCTGCAGGGCCACGAGCTCGAGTGGTACGCGCTCAGCTCGCCCGTGCGCGAGTTCGCGCTCGCCGAGGGCGGGCCGTCGCGCGCCGAGCGGCGTCGTGTGCTGGTGCGCGCCGCCCGGTGGCTCGACGCCAACGGCGAGCCCGAGGAGGCGCTGCGCGCGCTGACCGCCGCCGGCGACAAGGCGCGTCTCGCGAGGCTGCTCGCGACGCCGCGGGCAGATGCTGCTCGCGCACGGCGCCGTCGACGCCGTGCTCGATGCGGTCGAGCTCCTCCCCCATGCGATGCGGGCCCCGAGACCGAGCTGCTGGCCGGCGAGGCGCACCAGGTGCGCGGCGACTGGGACGCGGCGCTGCGGTGCTTCGACCGCGCCGCGGGCGGCAGCGGACGCGTCGCGCCGGGGATCGCGTGGCGGACGGGGCTCCTCCACCATCTCGGCGGGCGGCTCGCCGAGGCGGTCGCGACGTACGACCTCGCCTCCGAGGACGGAGAGCCGCGCGACGTCGCGCTGCTGCTTGCCTGGCGGGCGTCCGCCCGCTGGCTGCTCGGCGACGCCGACGCCTGTCGTCTCGACGCGGAGCGCGCGTTCGACATCGCCTCCGCCGCAGGCGATCCGCAGGCGCTCGCGGCGGCGCACACGGTGCTGGCGATGCTCGCCGCGCTCGAGGGCGACCGTGGCGCCAACGACGCGCACTACCTCCGCGCGCTCGAGTACGCGCAGCAGGCGGGCGACGTCCTCCAGCTGATCCGCGTCCGCACGAACCGCGGCTCGCGGCACGTCGAGGAGTGCTCCTACGAGGAGGCGGTGGCGGAGCTCGACCTCGCGCTCGGCCTCGCCGACCTCGCCGGCTTCGCCGCGTTCCGGGCGCTCGCCCTGACCAATCGGGGCGAGGCGCTGTTCCGGCTGGGGCGGCTCGACGAGGCCGTCGCGGACCTCGAGGCGGGCCGCGACCTCTACCAGCGGCTCGGCTCGCGCATGGTGGCCTACCCGCTCGAGAAGCTGGGCGAGGTCTACCGCTCCCGCGGCGAGTGGGCGCTCGCCCGGGCCTCGTTCGAGGAGGCGGTCGGCCACGGCGAGGCATCGGGCGACCTGCAGGCGCTCGTCCCGTCCCTCGCCGGCCTGGCGCGCGTGCTCGTGGCGGACGAGCCGGACGCCGCCGCCGCGCTCGTGGAGCGTGCCCTCGCCTGCCCGCCCGGGATGAACCAGGTGCACGCCTTGCTCGCGGCCGGCTGGGTCGAGCTCGCGCGCGGCGACCGCTGCACCGCCACCGGTCACGCGGCCGCGGCGACGGCCGCCGCCGGCGTGCGGCGCGACCGGGCCTCCCTCGCGGAGTCGCTCGAGCTGCGTGTGCTCGCAGCGCCGGAGCCCGTCCGCCAGGCCGACCGGCTCGAGGAGGCCATGGGGATCTGGCGCGACCTCCGGAACCCGGCGGCCGAGGCCCGCGCCCGGCTCGAGCTCGCGCGGCTCGTCGGAGACGAGGAGAGCGCCGCCCTGGCGGACGAGCAGCTCAGGGCGCTCGGAGCCAAGGGGTACCGCTCGGCCGTCTCGCTTCTCGACGCGCGCGATGAGGGCCGCACGCTCGTCGTCCAGTCGCTCGGACGGTTCCGCGTGCTGCGCGACGACGAGGTCGTGCCGCTCGCCGCGTGGCAGTCCCGGAAGGCGCGCGACCTCTTCAAGATGCTCGTCGCGCGCCGCGGGCGGCCGGCGCCGCGCGAGCTGCTGATGGAGGCGCTCTGGCCGGACCAGAGCCCCGGCCCGCTGGCGAACCGGCTCTCCGTGCTGCTGAGCACGGTGCGCTCGGTGCTCGACCCGGACAAGCGCCACGCTCCCGACCACTTCGTCGGAGCCGACCGCACGGCGCTCTGGCTCCAGGTCGCGCACCTCGCGCTCGACGTCGACGCGTTCCTCGTCGCGGCGCGCGACGCGCTCGACGGGCGGCGGGCCGGCCGCCCGGACGCCTACGAGCGCCTGGCCGCGGTCGAGGCCGTCTACACGGGCGACTTCCTCGAGGAGGACGCGTACGAGGACTGGGCGGTCGGCCTCCGGGAGGAGGCCCGCGCCGTCTACACCGAGCTCGTGCGGGCCCTCGCGGCGGACGCCCTCGCCCGCGGCGACACGGACGCCGCGACGCGGTACCACCTCAGGGTGCTCGAGCGGGATCCGTACGACGAGCCCGCCCACCTCGGCCTGGTCTCGACGCACGAGGCCGCCGGGCGGCACGGCGAGGCCCGCCGCTGCTTCCGCGCCTACTGCGCGCGGATGGACGAGATCGGGATCGAGTCCGCGCCGTTCCCGCGCGTCGAGTCCCGACTCTAGGACCACCTGAAACCCGCTCCGGACAATGGCTCCCATGCAGGAGCCCGAGGCGATTGCGACGAGCGCTGGGGAGCCGCCCGCTACCGGGGGGTCGCTGGCGGAGTCGTTCGTCGTCCGTCTCTGGCAACCGCCCGAGCGCTCCCGTGACGGCCGGGACGCGCTGCGCGGGGTCGTCCAACACGTCCGCAGCGGCCGGTCCACGACGTTCGTGGACGGCGGCAGGCTGCTCGCGTTCCTCGACGAGGAACGGCGTGGGACGGGCTCCACAGGGGGAGCACCGTGACGCGGCGGGGTCGCCGAGCGACCCCGCCGCTGTCAGCGGGCTAGTTCGCCAAGCGGGATTCGGCAGGAGCCGAATCCCGCGGCTCGATCGCCCCGCCTTCGGCGGGGGCACACCCCTGAAGGCGCCCGCTTCGCGGTCGCACCCACTCTTCTCCAAGACCCCGGCGCGGGAACGTGCCTTAACGCTTCGTCCTCGGCTCCTCGATCGTCGGGAGCGCGTCCAGGTCTCGCTGGACGCTCTCGACGAAGTCGTCGTCGTCGGTGGAGACCACGCGGAGCTTCGCCTTGCGCCGTTCGCGGTCACGGCGACGCCGCGCGTCCGCACCCACGAGGCCCGAGACCCTCGGCCACTCTGCGGCGACGACCACGAGGACGCCGAGGGCGAGCAGGACGATCCACGGCCAGCTCACTGGGCTCGATTCTACGCGAGCGGCCGCGCCAGGGCGTCGCGCGCCTGCTCCACGCGCGGCCGGGCGTCGCAGCCCTCGAGGTGGTCGTCGACGAGCCCCATCGCCTGCATGAAGGCGTAGACGGTCGTCGGCCCCACGAACGTCCACCCGCGCCGCTTCAGCTCCCGCGCGAGCGCGCGCGAGGCGTCGGTCTGGGCGAGCCCGGAGAGCGTCTCGTGGGTCAGCCGGCGCGGGCGGCGCTCCGGTGCCGGCTCGAACGCCCACACGAACGCCGCGAGCGAGCCCTCGGCCTCGACGAGCTCCAGGGCCCGGCCCGCGTTCCCGATCACGGACTCGATCTTCCCGCGGTGGCGGACGATCGACGCATCCTCGAGCAGGCGCTCGACGTCGTGGGGGCCGAACTGCGGCGACGCGGCGGAAGTCGAAGCCCGCGAACGCGCGGCGGAAGGCCTCGCGCTTGCGAAGGATCGTGATCCACGAGAGGCCGGCCTGGAAGCCCTCGAGCGAGAGCTTCTCGAACAGCCGGACGTCGTCGACGACGGGCATGCCCCACTCGTCGTCGTGGTAGGCGCGGTAGAGCGGGTCGGTGCCCCCGCCCCACCAGCAGCGGGTGACGCCGTCCTCGTTCCGGACGAGGCCCTCGGCGAGCGCCATCAGCGGACGACGATCTCCATCGGCAGCCCCGCGAGCGGCACGCCGCCGTCCGCCGTGACGAGCCAGGTGTCCTGCATGTAGAGGCAGTCCTCCCCGTTCGCCGCGATCGCATGCGGGTGCATCGAGAGCACCATGTTCTCCGCGAGCTCGGTCTCGACGCCCTCGCCGACCTTCGGGAACTCGATCATCGTCATCCCGATCGAGTGGCCCGTGACGTGGCCGAGGTGGAACCCGCGGTCGAGGAACCCCTTGGAGACGGCGCGGTGGACGTCGTGGCAGGTCGCACCCGGCCGCATCGCCGGCCCAGCCGCGGCGAAGTACTCGTCGTACGCCTCGGCCATCGCCTTCGTCGCGTCGCTGAGCTGCGCCCCCTCGGAGGCGACGGCGCGCGACACCTCGACCCAGTGCATCCCCGGGCCGGCGACCTCGAGCGAGGGCAGGACGAAGTCGCCCAGCACCTCGTCCTTCCGCGCGATCTTGAACTCCGGGAGCGCGATGCCCGACCGTCCCGGCGCGGTGAGGACCATGTTCATCGTCAGGCGCCCGCAGCCCTCGGCGACGAAGTACTCCTCGGCGACGGCCATCACCTCGGCCGCGGTCCGGCCCGGCGCGTACGCCTCCGCCCAGATCTCGAAGCCGCGGCGGTTGATCCGCACCGAGTCGCGGACGCTCTCCAGCTCGGCCTCGCTCTTGACGGCGCGCGCGTGGTCGAACTCGACGTCGAACGGCACGATGTCGAAGCCGTCGAGCGCGCGGTAGTCGCGCACGCTCATCACGAAGTCGAGCCCGTAGACGCCGATCCTGGCCCAGCGGGCGTCGCGGGCGTGCGCGGCGATCGCCGCGCCCGGGTGCGGGTCGAACCGCTGCTCGATCTGCGCCGTCCCGTGCTCGCCCACGTACCGCGCCTCGGCGGGGAAGACGACGAACGGGTCGCCCTCCGCGGGCACGACGACGTACGCGTACCGGTGGACGATCTGGAACCCGGAGAGGTACGTGACGGCGCCTTCGAAGCCGGAGTACTCGCTCCCGGAGACGATGAGCGCGTCGAGGTCGTGCTCCGCCATCGCGGCGCGTACGTTGGCGTACCTGCGGTCGAGCTCCGTGCTCAGGTCGACGGCTGTTGCCATGCGGCTTCTACCCCCTTGATCAGCGCGGTGATCGCGTCGTGGAGCGGCGTCGGCACGCCGAGCTCACGCCCGAAGCGCGCGATGCCGCCGTTGAGGAAGTCGATCTCTGTCGGTCGGCGGGCCTCGACGTCCTGCAGCATCGAGGCCTTGTGGCCGTACGCGACGTCCGGCCGGGCGGCGTGGTCGATCAGCTGCTCCGGATCGGCGTCGAGGACGATGCCCTGGGCCCCTGCCACCGCCTTGCCCTCGTCCACGAGCCCCGAGACCAGCGCACGCAGGTCGGGCCGCTCGCAGACGCGCCCGTGCGTGAGGCCGGTGAGCGCCCCGATCGGGTTCGTGGCGGCGTTGAAGATCACCTTGCGCCACTGGCTCGGGCGGGCGTCGGCGACCGCGGCGGTCGGGAGACCCGCGCGCGTGCAGGCGTCCGCGAGCGGCTCGATCGCCGCGGACGGGAGCGGTCGCGGCTCGAACGGGCCGAGGGTCGTGTCGCCCTTGACGTCCCACTGCACGACGCCCGGCTCGAGCAGCTTCCCGGCCGGGAACGTCGTGCCGCGGATCACGCGCTCGACGTGCGCGGCGAGCGTCTCCTCGTTGCCGACGCCGTTCATCACCGACGCGACCGCACCCCGCTCCGCGAAGGCGTGCGCCGTCGCCGCGATCGCCGCGTCCGCGTGCATCGCCTTCGTCGCCACGATCCCGAAGTCGCAGGCGGGGAGCTCGGCGGCATCGGACGTCGCGTGCGGGTGACCCGTGACCGCTCCGGCGCCGACGAGTTGCAATCCGTTCTTTTTGATCGCGTCGACATGCGATCTGTTCAGATCGAACGCCCACACCTCCACGTCGTCGAGCGTCGCGAGGTTGGCCGCGAAGAGCGAGCCGACGGCTCCGCAGCCGACGACGCAGACCCTCACGCGGCCTCCTCGGCGGCCCGCGTCCGACGGACCCGACCGAGCACGAGCTCGCGGCCGCCGGTGAGGCCCTGCGGCCGCAGGATCAGCACGATCGCCATCAGGGCGCCGACGACGACGATCCGGCTGCCGGAGGGGAGGTCGACCCCGACGGCGCCGTTCTCGGCCTCCGCCAGCAGCGAGTCGAGGCCGGAGACCGCGAGCGCGCCGACGACGGCGCCCCAGAGGCTCGTCATGCCGCCGATCACGAGCATCGCGAGGGTGATGAACGTGAGGTCGAGGTACACGGCGTCGACGTTGATCGGCAGGTAGTGGACGTACAGCCCGCCCGCGAAGCCTGCCAGCGCGCCCGACAGGGCGAACGCGACGAGACGCTGGCCGTAGACCGAGATCCCCACCGCCCGTGCCGCGGGCGCGTCGTCGCGCGCAGCGCGGAGCTGTCGCCCGAAGCGGCTCACCTGGTACGCGAAGGCCACGACGATCACGACGATGGCACCGAGCGCCGCCTGCTGCATGTCGGTCGTCTCCGGCACGGACGAGAAGACGTTGAGGCCGGGCCCGATCTTCTCGTAGTAGCGGAGGATGTTGTTCGTGATCTCGAGCACCGCGAAGGTCGCGATCCCCGCCGCGAGCCCCGAGAGCCGCATCAGCGGCAGCCCCGCGACGAGTGCGAACACCCCGCCGACGAGCGCGGCGAGGAGCAGCGACGGCAGGTTCCCCACCGTCGTGTCGCCGAGGAACCCGTAGAGCGACGGCATCGTCGCCGGCTTCTCCTCGACCGGCACGGAGAGCACGCCCGCCGTCCAGGCTCCGACGGCGACGAAGGCGATGTGCCCGAACGAGACCACGCCCGAGTTGCCGACGAAGACGTAGAGCGCGACGACGATCGAGACCGCGACGAGCGCGTTGATGAAGTAGATCTCGGTCGAGCGCTCGAAGAGCGAGCCGACGAGCGCGGTCGCCGCGACGAGCACGACCGGCGCGAGCACCGTCAGGAAGGAGCGCGGCGACCTCACACCCGCTCCACGGGGCCACCGCCGCGCGTGAACAGCCCGGCGGGCCGTACGAGCAGCGTCAGGATCACGAGCCCGAAGAGGAAGGACGGCAGGTACTGGCTCTGGCCGGTGGGGAGCGCCCCGCCGAGGAGGCCCGAGGCGTACCCGATCGCGAAGCCGCCGAGCGTCGCGGAGAGCAGCCGGTTCATCCCGCCGACGACGACGCCGGCGAGGACGACGATCGTCTCCCGCAGCGCGAACGTCGACGTGACGAGCGGCTGCTGCACCGTCAGCATCACGGCGACGACGCCCGCGATGATCCCCGAGAGCAGCACGGCCGACCCGATCACCCGGTTCGCGCGCACGCCGAGGAGCCGCGCGGTCTGGAAGTCCATCGCGGCGGCGCGCATCTGGAGCCCGATGCTCGTCCGCGAGAGGAAGAGCACGAGCGCCACGAGGCAGACTGCCGCGGTCACGATCGCGACGACGGTGATCTTGCGCACGTCGGTGCCGAGGATCGTCCAGGGCAGGTTGAGCTTCGCGAGCGACGCGGCGGGCTCACCGAGGGTGTCGTCGCGCTGGTCGATGAGCAGCGCGACGGCCTGGAGCAGGAAGGCGACGGCGAAGGTCGCGACGAGCATGGTCGCGGCCGACTGCGTGCGGAGCGGTCGGAAGACGACGCGGTCCATCGCGAGCGAGAGGGCGATCACGACGCCGAAGCACAGAAGGATCCCGACGCCCACCGGCCAGTCCTGGTCGGACGAGAAGGCGAGCGCGAAGGCGCCCGCCATCACGATCTGGCCGTAGGCGAAGTTGACCAGCCGGAGCACGCCGAAGACGAGCCCGATCCCGACCGCCATCAGCGCGTAGATCGCACCGATCCCGATCGCGTCCACCTGCACCTGCGGCTCCACCGCGGCGCGCAGGAAGTCTGTGAGCCCGCTGGCGACGAGACCCGTCACGACAGATACGCGTGGATCATGCGCTCGGTCTCGCCGGCGTCGTCGGGGGTCAGGGTCAGCCGGATCTCGCCGTTCGCGAGCACGAGCGACCGGTCGGCGAGGGCGACCGTGCGCTGGGCGCGCTGCTCGACGAGCAGGACGGCGATTCCGCGGTCGCGGATCGCGGCGAGCGCCTCGAAGACCGCGTCCGTCACGGTCGGCGAGAGCCCGAGGGAAGGCTCGTCGAGCAGCAGGACGTCGGGGGCGGCGACGAGCGCGCGCGCGATCGCGAGCTGCTGCTGCTGGCCGCCGGAGAGCGCACCCGCGCTGCGCCCGGCGAACTCGCCGAGGACGGGGAACATCTCCCGGACGCGGTCGAGCTCGTCGTCGGCGCCGTCCTGCGACCGCCTGCCGGCGAGACCCAGCCGGAGGTTCTCGGTGACGGTCAGCTCGCCGAAGATCCGGCGCCCCTCGGGGACGAGCGCGATCCCCTGGCGCGCCACGGCCTCGGGCGGCCGGCCGACGAGGGAGACGTCACCGAGGTGGATCGCGCCTGCCGCAGGCCGGACGAGCCCCATGATCGCGTGGAGCGTCGAGGACTTCCCTGCCCCGTTCGGGCCGATGAGACCCACGATCTCGCCCGGCGCCACCTCGAGCGAGAGGCCACGCACGGCCGCGACGCCGCCGTAGCGCACGTCGAGGCCGGCGACGACGAGCGTGGGGCCGCTCACGACGGGCCCTCGTGGACGGCGCTCTCCCCCAGGTACGCCGCGGCGACGTCGAGGTTCGCCCGCACCTCGGCGGGCGTCCCCTCGGCGAGCGTCCGGCCCTGGTCGAGCACCTGGATCCGGTCGCAGACGCCCATGATCAGCGCCATGTTGTGGTCGATCAGGAGGACCCCCGCGCCATGGTCGTCGCGCACGGAGCGCACGACCGCGGCGAACTCCGGCACCTCCGCCTCGGGGAGCCCGGCCGCGGGCTCGTCCATGAGGACGAAGCTCGGAGCCGTGGCCAGGGCCCGCGCCACGCCGAGACGGCGCTCGTCCCCGTGTGGGAGCGCGCCGGCCGGCGCGTCCGCGTAGCCGTCGAGCCTCATGAGCCCGAGCAGGTCGGCGGCCCGCCTGCGGGCGGTGGCGGGCGACGCGCCCGTCCCGAGCGCGGCCACCTCGACGTTCTCGCGCACCGAGAGCGAGCGGAACGGGTGGCTGTGCTGGAAGGTCCGCGCGAGCCCGTGCCGGCCCCGGCGGCTCGCGCTCCAGCGGGTGATGTCGCGGCCGTCGAGCTCGACCGTCCCCGAGCTCGGGAGGTCGAAGCCCGTCAGCAGGTTCACCAGGGTCGACTTGCCCGCGCCGTTCGGGCCGATCAAGCCCACGACCTCGTGCCGGTGCAGCGTCAGCGAGACGCCGCGGACCGCCTGGACGCCGTCGAACGAGCGCGAGAGGTCGGCGGCCCGGAGCGCTCCTCCGGGCCGCCGTTCCTCGGACGCCTGCGCGTCCGCGCCGATCGAGGGCGTCCCGCTCAGATCTTGGGGACGACCTTGGCGACGACCGTGCCGATCCGCTTCCCCTTGTTGCCCTGGATCTGGATCACCCGGTACTGCCGGCCGTAGACCGAGTGCAGCTGCGGCGAGAAGCTCACGAGGCCCGACAGGGTCGGCACCTTCTTGAACTTCTCCATCGTCGCCGCCAGCCGGACGCCGTTCGTCGACCCGCCCGAGCGCTTGATCGCGGTGACGACGCCGTCGATTGCCGCCGAGCCGGTCACGAACCCGCCCGTGCCCGCCTTGAGCGCCTTCGCGAGCGCGTTCACGGCCGGCACCGGGTCGTCACCGAAGATCGACGCGTAGGTGACGAAGTAGTAGTTCGAGACCTGCGGCTCCTTCGTGACCCAGTACGTGCCGTCGCCGGCCCACGAGTTGAGCACGGCCGTCTGGTTCCCGAGCGTCCGCAGGCCCGCGATCATCTGCGGGAGCGCGCCGAACGCCCCGGCGGTCGCGGTCACGATCACGTCGGCCTTCTTCCCGTTGAGCCGGGTCACGGCGTTCGTCACGTTCGTCGAGCCGAGCGACTGGTAGCTCTCCTCGGTGACGATCTTCCCGCCGAGCTGCGTGAAGCGGGCCTTGAACGCCTTCACGACGTCCTTGAAGTAGACGATGACCGTGTCGGTCGCGAGGCTCGCGTTCCGCCAGCCCTTGCTCCAGGCGTACTCCGCCATCGCGGAGCCCTCGTCCTGCGCGACGTTGCCGAACGAGAACGCCAGCCGGCCCTTGGCCCCGAACCGCTTCGGGCCCATCTGGTCGGTGCCGATGCACGGTGCCACCGCCAGCACGCCGCGGTTGATCGCCTCCTGGACGACGGGCGTCGCGAAGTCGACGTCGCAGGTCGTGAAGATGACGTTCGCACCCTGCGAGAGCAGCTTGGCCGCACACGCACGCGCGATCGCAGCCTTGTTGCCCTGCGTGTCGCACGTCGCGATCCTCAGCCGCTTGCCGTTGACCCCGCCCTTCGCGTTGACCTGCTTGACGCGGATCTGGGCCGCGGCGAGCGCCGGCCCGTCGAACGGCGCCATCGCGCCGTTGCCGTCGAACGCCCAGCCGATCGTGATCGTGCCGGCGGGCGCCGCCGTTGCCGACGCGGTTGCGAGGGCCGCAACCACGGTGAGCGTCGCCAGAACCGCAGCGATCGCCCCGCTTCTCCTCCTTGACATCACGCCTCCTGCGCTTGACGGGTGGACTCCGTTTGCCATGACTCCTCCTTCGCCTTGACGAGGCGGTACAGCGCCGTGTGCAACGGCACCTGGACCCCGTGCCGCTCCGCCTCGCGGACGAGTGAGCCGGTGATCAGCTCGATCTCCGTCTCTCTCTTCGCTTCGACGTCTTCCAGCATCGACGGATAGTGCGCCGACCCCCGACGGGTCGCGTGGACGTTCATCTCCCACGGGTCCTCGTACAGCTCGATCCCCGCCGCGCGGGCGACCGCCTTGCCCTCGTCGACGAGGTCGTGGACGAGGTGCCCGAGGTCGGCGGGCGTCTCCTCCGCCGCGAAATGCGCGTCGTGCGGCAGTCCCGTGAGGGCCGCGACGGAGTTGACCGTGGCGTTGAAGATCAGCTTCGACCACTGCGCGGGCCGCAGGTCCTCGAACGCCCTCGCCTCGAGACCCGAGGCCTGGAGCAGCCCGGCGATCTCCTCGACCACCGCGTACGGGGTGTCCTCGTAGGGGCCGAGCCAGGTCTCCGTGTCGAGGACGTACTCCACCTCGGTGTCGGAGTGCTTCGTGCCGGACATGAACGTGACGGCGGAGACGAGCGGCCAGTCGCCCTGCCTCCGCACGACCTCCTCGGCGCCGAGCCCGTTGAGGGTCGTCATCACCGTCGCGCCCTCGAACCGGCCGGCGAGGGACTCGGACGCCTCCTCGAGCCCCGCGGCCTTCGTGGCGACGATGCCGAGGTCGAACGGCTCGAGCTCGTCCGGGTCCGCGGTCGCGTGGACCCGCGCGTGCACGTCGCTCCGCCCGGTCACGCGCAGGCCGTCGCGGTTGAGCGCGGCCGCGTGCTCGGGCCGGCGGGTCAGGACGCTGACGTCGACCACCTGCGCGAGATGACCCGCGTAGAGGCTCCCGATCGACCCCGCCCCGACGACGCAGACACGACGGATCCCCGACACCGGGCCTACGCGACCGCCGTGGCGGTCGTCGCCGACGCGGCCCGGACGCGCGGGATCACCTCGGACGCGAAGAGCTCCTGGTTCTTGATCGCCATCCAGTGCGGCGCGCCGCCGGCGTTGACCGTGATGCCGATCTCCGTGACGCCGGCGCAGAGCTCGCGCGTCTCGGCGATCCGCTGCACGATCTCGTCGGGCGTGCCGACCCAGACGTAGTCCTCCTCGACGAGCTGCTCGAACGGCACCTCGGCGAGCTGCTCCATGATCCCCGCGGCGTAGAAGCCGTAGCCGGCCTTGCCGAGGGCCTCGGCCGAGGGCTTCTCGTACTCGAGGAGCGGCGAGCTGTTGCCGTAGATGAACTTCGAGACCCAGTCGCGCGCCTCGCGCATCGCGGTGTCGCGGTCCTCGTCGAGGTGGCACGCGTGGATCCAGACGATGTCGGGCTCGGTGCCGTGCTCGGCGCACTTCGCGCGGTAGAGGTCGAGCTGCTCCTCGAGCGCCTTGTAGGGCAGGAGCGGCGGGACGGCGACGCCCCAGCCGTGCTCGGCCGCGAGCTCGTACGTGCGGTCCGACGTGCCGCCGAGGAAGATCCGGAACTGGCGCTGCGGGAACGGGACGATGTGCGAGTCGCCGACCTCGAAGTACTCGCCGGAGTGGGAGAACCGCTCGTTGCCGAGCGCGGTGAAGAGCAGGTCGACCGCCTCCTCGTACCGCGGCCTCGCGTCCTCGTCGAGGGGCACGCCCGCCTTCTCGGGAATCCAGCCGTGACCGCGCCCGACGCCCCACTCGTAGCGGCCGCCCGTGAGGATGTCGGTCACCGCGATCGCGGAGGCCAGCACCATCGGGTTGTGGTACGGCAGCGCGTGGAGCATGGTCCGGAAGCGGATCTGCCGCGTCTTCTGCGCGGCGGCGGCGAAGAGCGCGGTCGGGTTCGCCGAGATCGAGAACTTCGGGAAGAAGAAGTGCTCGATCGCCGCGTAGCAGTCGTAGCCGAGCCGGTCGGCGTTGACGATCTGCTCGAGCACCTCGGCGTAGAGCTGCTCCGGGCTCTTGCCCTCGTGGAGCTGCATCTCCGTGTAGAGGCTGAACCGCATTCAGTCACCTCGCTCCGGGTCGTGACATGTCAAGAAGCGAGTATCCCATCCCTCTGACATGACAGTCAACGGGCGGGCGGCCGTCCGCCCGGCCGCTCAGGGCTTGTCGCCGTCGGCCTTCGAGAGCCGCGTGACCATCCGGCGGAACTCCGCGTCGGTCACGAGCCGGCGCTTCTGCGTCCCGGCGCGCTTCACCGCGGCGAGCAGCTCGGCGTGACGGTCGGCGGGCACGTCGAGCCCGAGGCGCTCGAGCGCGATCGCGATCGAGTCGATCCCGCTCTTCTTGCCCAGCACGATCCCCCGCTCGGCGCCGACGAGCTCGGAGGCGTACGGCTCGATCGCGGGCGGGTCGTGGAACTGCGCGGCGACCGCGCCCGACTCCCGCCGGAAGAGCGCCTCGCCGGTGACCGCCTTCCAGGGCGGCAACGGCGTCTCCGCGCGCTCCGCGACGAGCTGCGAGAGAGCCCGCGCCTGGGTCAGGTCGAGCCGCGTCGGGATGCCGTAGAGCGCCTCGAGGGCGAGCGCGACCTCGACGAGGTCGGCGTTCCCCGCCCGCTCCCCCATCCCGTTGATCGTCCCCTGCACCCACGTGGCGCCCGCCTGCACCGCGGCGATCGCGGCGGCGGTGCCGAGCCCGAAGTCGTCGTGGCCGTGCCAGTGGACAGGGACGTCGAGGCGGTCGAGGGCGCGCGAGACGAGCAGCGCCGCCGCCTCGGGGGTCGCGATCCCGAGCGTGTCGACGACCACGACCTCCACCGCTCCCGCCTCCACCGCGGCGGCGTACGCCTGGTCGAAGAACTCGAGATCGGCGCGCGAGGAGTCGACCCCGAAGAAGGCGACGCGGATCCCGCGCTCGGTCGCGAACGAGACGGCACTGCGGATCCGGTCGAGCATCGTCTCGCGCGAGACGCCGAGCGCCGAGAGCTTCCCGTCCGAGATGGGGCTCTCGATCACCGACGCCCCCACCCCGAGCTCGACGAGCGCGTCCACGTCGGCCTGCACGGCGCGCGAGAAGCCCCAGACCTCGGCCCGGAGGCCCGCGCCGACGATCAGCTCGACCGCGCGGTAGTCCTCCTCCGACACCCGCGGGAACCCCGCCTCGATCCGGTCGATCCCGGCCGCGTCGAGCGCGCGCGCCAGCTCGAGCTTGTCCTCGGGGCCGAGCACGACGCCGATCGTCTGCTCGCCGTCCCGCAGCGTCGTGTCGTAGAGGCCGACGGTGCCGCGCGGCTGCGGCTCGAGCGCCTGCTCGTTGATCGTCCCCGTCCAGACCTTCGAGCGGTCGATCACGCCGCCGCCTGCACGATGCCGTCGGGGAAGGGGCTCAGCTTCTCGGCGCCCGCGTCGGTGACGAGGAAGTTGTCCTCGAGGCGCAGGCCGCCGCCGTCCGGCCAATAGCATCCTGGCTCGATTGCAAGCACCATCCCGGCGTCGACCGTGCCGCCGCCGGCCTGGTGCGCGTAGGGCGGCTCGTGGGCGCGCGCGCCGACGCCGTGGCAGATCGGATGGGTCGGCTGGTCGGGGTACCCGAGCCGCGCGATCCCGTCGCGGATCCGTCGGTCGAGCTCCGCGAGGCTCGCACCGGGCACGCAGAACGCGACGGCGTCGTCGTACACCTCGCGCAGCCCGTGCTCGAGCTCGCGGTACGCGTCGGTCAGCTCGCCGACGACGACGTTCTTCGTGTGGTCGGCCCAGTAGCCGTCGGCGCAGACCCAGATCTCGAAGAGCGTCGGCTCGTCCTCGACGACCGGGCGGCTCGTGGTCGCGGTGAACGTCTTGATCCCGGGGCCCGACCAGACGAGCGAGAAGCCGAGCGCGAGCTCGACCGCCCCGGCCCAGCCCGTGCCCTCGCCGTGGACGAAGCCGAGCCACTCCGCCGCGATCTGCGCCTCGGTCTGGCCCGGCCGGATGACCCCGAGCACGTGATCCATCGCGGCCGCGGCGATCTCGTTCGCGAGCCGCACGCGCTGGATCTCCTGGTCGGTCTTCCGCGCGCGCGCCGCGACGAGCAGCGGCGTCGCGTCGACGGCGCCCGGGAAGGCGTCGAACCAGCCCTGGGTGAACGTCGTCGGCTCGCCGACCATGCGGTCGGAGGCCTGCGTGCCCAGCGAGAGCTCGAGGCCGACCGTCCCGTGCTCGGCGGCGAGCGCGGCCGCCGCGTCGAGCGTCCGCGCCGACGGCGGTCGCGGGTCGGAGGGGTCGTAGCCCGCGACGAGCCGCACGTCGGTCGTCCACGACGTCCGCGCGGCGTCGTCGGCCGACGCCTCGAGGCAGAGGAGCGTCGGGCTACCCTCGCGCGGGAAGACGACGGCGTCGTAGCCCTTCATCCCCCAGAAGTTCGTCAGGTAGAGGACGTTGTCGGGAGCGCGCGCGACGATCGCGTCCAGCCCCTGCTCGGCCATCAGCCCGCGGACGCGATCGAGCTTGGCGTCGTCGCGGGGCCAGGCCACGCCACGATCCTACGCCCGGCCGTCCCTCAGGCGCGCTCGACCCCGACGTAGTTCTCGGCGAGTGCGGTCGCGGCTGCCGTCGACGTCCGCAGGTGCCGCAGCTGCGACTGCTGGAGCCTGAGGCCGAACGGGTCGCCGTCGGGATCGCGATGGAGCATCGTCGTCATCCACCACGAGAAGTGCTCGGCGCGCCAGACGCGGCGCAGGCAGGTCTCCGAGTAGCCGTCGAGCGGCGCGCGGTCGCCGTCGCGGTACCAGGCGACGAGCGCGTCCGCGAGCACGTGCACGTCGCGGATCGCGAGGTTGAGCCCCTTCGCGCCGGTCGGCGGGACGATGTGCGCGGCGTCCCCTGCGAGGAAGAGGCGCCCCCACTGCATCGGCTCGACGACGAAGCTCCGCATCGGCGTGACGCCCTTCTCGAGGATCGGGCCCTCGTGGAGCGTCCACCCGTCGACGCCGAGCCGCTCCTGGAGCTCCGCCCAGATCCGATCGTCCGACCACGCGCCCAGGTCCTCGTCCGGCGCGCACTGGAGGTAGAGCCGTGAGAGCTCCGGCGAGCGCATGCTGAGGAGCGCGAAGCCTCGCTCGCCGCGCGCGTAGATCAGCTCGTCGTGGGACGGCGCGACGGCGGCGAGGATCCCGAGCCAGCCGTAGGGATACTCGCGCTGGAACTCCTGCAGCACGCCCGGAGGGATGCTCGGCCGCGAGACGCCGTGGAATCCGTCGCAGCCGGCGACGACGTCGCACGCGAGCTCGTGCTCGTCGCCCTCGTGCGCGTAGCGGATCGCGGGCCTGTCGCCGTCGAGGTCGTGGAGCGAGACGTCGGAGACTCCGAAGCGAAGCGGCCGGCCGCTCTCGAGCCGCGCGGCGATCAGGTCCTTGACGACCTCCGTCTGCCCGTACACGACGATCGTCTTGCCCGTCAGCTCGTCGAACGCGAGCCGGTGCCGCTCCGGTCCCGACTGCAGCTCGACGCCCGTGTGGACGAGCCCCTCGCGGCGCATCCGCGCCCCCACGCCGGCGCGGTCGAAGAGCTCGGCGACGTCGTGCTCGAGCACGCCTGCCCGGAGCCGGGCCTCGACGTAGTCGCGGCTGCGCGCCTCGAGGATCACCGAGTCGATTCCCTCCCGGTGCAGCAGGTGACCGAGCGTCAGCCCCGCCGGGCCGGCACCGACGATCCCGACCTGGGTGCGGGTCACGCCGCCGGCCGCTCGAAGAGCGCCGCCTGCCCCTGCCCCACGCCGACGCACATCGTCGCCAGGCCGTACCGGCCGCCCCGCCGCCGCAGCTCGTGGAGCAGCGTCACGACGAGCCGCGCGCCGCTCATCCCGAGCGGATGGCCGATCGCGATCGCACCGCCGTTGACGTTGACGCGCTCCTCGTCGATCCCGAGGTCGCGGATCACCGCGAGCGACTGCGACGCGAACGCCTCGTTCAGCTCGACGAGGTCGAGCGCCTCGACGCTCACGCCGGTCCGGTCGAGGAGCTTCCGCACGGCCGGGACGGGGCCGATCCCCATCACGGCCGGGTCGACGCCGGCGACCGCGGAGCCGACGTACGTCCCGAGCGGCTCGACGCCGAGGTCGCGCGCGCGCTCCTCGCTCGCGATCACGAGCGCCGCGGCGCCGTCGTTGATGCCGCTCGCGTTGCCCGCCGTGACCGTGCCTCCCTCCCGGAAGGCGGGGCGCAGCGAGCCGAGCTTCTCGGCCGTCGTGTCGGGCCGCGGATGCTCGTCCCGCTCGAGCTCACCGGCAGGCACGAGCTCGTCGGCGAAGCGGCCCGCGGCGTCGGCCTCCGCCCAGCGCGCCTGCGAGCGCAGGGCAAAGGCGTCCTGGTCCTCCCGCGTCACGCTCCACCGCTCGGCGACGTTCTCGCCCGTCTCGCCCATGGTCTCGCGCGAGTGGCGCTCGGCGTACCGCTCGTTGAGGAACCGCCAGCCGAGCGTCGTGTCGTGCACCGTCCGGTCGCCGCGCGCGTACGGCGCGTCGGGCTTCGCCATCACGAGCGGCGCGCGGGTCATCGACTCGACGCCGCCTGCGACGAACAGGTCGCCGTCGCCGGCAACGACGGCGTGGCACGCGCCGACGACCGCCGAGAGGCCCGACGCGCACAGCCGGTTGACGGTGACCCCGGCGACCGTGTCCGGCAGGCCCGCGAGCAGCGCCGCGAAGCGGGCGACGTTGCGGTTGTCCTCGCCCGCCTGGTTGGCGCACCCGAGCCAGACGTCCTCGATCTCTCCGGGCGGGACGCCGGCCCGCTCGACGGCGGCGGCGACGGCGACGGCGGCGAGGTCGTCGGGCCGCACCTCGGCGAGCCCGCCGCCGTAGCGTCCGACGGGCGTCCGCACCGCGGAGAGGATCACCGCGCGACTCATCCCGCGCCCTCCGCGTCGAGCTCGTCGAAGACGCCCTGCGCGATCGCGAACGCCCCGTTCGCCGCCGGCACGCCGCAGTAGACCGCGCACTGGAGCAGGACCTCGCCGATCTCCTCGCGGGTGACGCCGTTCCCCAGCGCGGCGCGCACGTGCATCGCGAGCTCGTGCTCCCGTCCCGTCGCGACGAGCGCGGTCAGCGTGATGCAGCTGCGCGTCCGACGGTCGAGGCCGGGGCGCGACCAGATCTCGCCCCAGGCGTAGCGCGTGATCAGGTCCTGGAACGGCTCGGTGAACGGCGTCGTGCGCGCGATCGCCCGGTCGACGTGCTCGTCGCCGAGGACGTCGCGTCTCGTCTCCATCCCCCGCGCCCGGATCTCGTCCTCGCTCATGCACCCTCCTCCGCGTACCGTGCGAGCGCCCGGTCGACGAGGGCGCCGGCGGCGCCGAGGTACGTCGCCGGGTCGAGCGCGGCCGCGAGCTCGTCGTCGCGTCAAGCCACCGTCCAGGCCCGCGAGCTCGTCGCCGAGCGACGAGCCGGATGCGGCCGCGCGCAGCGACGCCTCCCGTACGAGCGCGCGCGACGCCTGCCGGCCGAGTCGCTCCGCGAGGAGCACCGCGACCCGCTCGGCGACGATCCCGCCTCGCGTCAGATCGAGGTTCGCCCGCATCCGACCGGCGTCGACCTCGAGCCCTTCCAGTGCCTCGGCAAGCGCCGCGGCCGATCCGCCGGCCGTCGCGAGCGCGCCCGAGAGCGCGTCCCATTCGGCCTGCCACGCACCGGCGGCGCGCTCGTGCTCGCCGACGAGGGACGCCCGCAGGACGGATGCGTGCCCGCTCGTCAGCGCGGCGCAGGCCCGGGCCAGGATCGCTCCCACCGGGTTCTGCTTGTGCGGCATCGCCGACGACGGCCCTCCCTCGCCCTCTCTGACCTCGCCGACCTCGGTCTGCGCCAGGAGCTCGAGGTCGAGCGCGATCTTCGCGGTCACGCCCGCGGCGATCTCGAGCGCCGCGCCGAGCTCGGCGATCCGCACGCGGTTCGCGTGCCACGGCAGCGTCGGCTCCCGCAGATCGAGCTCCGCCGCGTAGAGCGCGGCGAGCTCGGGCCCGCGGTCCCCGAGCGCGGAAAGCGTCCCCGCCGCGCCGCCGAGCTGCGCCGTCAAGCCACCGCGCAGGTCGCGAAGGCGCGCGCGGGCGTCGAGCAGGCCGTCGAGCCAGCCCGCGGCCTTGAGCCCGAAGGTCGTCGGGACGGCGTGCTGGAGGAGCGTCCGCCCGGCCATCGGGGTGTCACGGTGCCGGCGCGCGAGGGCGGCGCAGGCCGCGGCGTCGCGGTCGACGTACCCGAGCACGAGCTCGAGCGCCCCTCGGCTGACCAGCATCGCGGCGGTGTCCATCACGTCCTGGCTCGTGGCGCCGAGGTGCACCCAGCGTCCGCGCTCGTCCCCCACCCGGTCGACGAGCGCGCGGACGAGCGGCTCGGCGGGGTTCCCGGACCGCCTGCCCTCGGCGAGCAGGGCGTCCCAGTCGAACGTCTCCGCGGAGCACGCGGCGTCGATCGCCGCCGCGGCGTCGGACGGGACGAGCCCCGCCGTCGCGCCGGCTCGCGCGAGCGCCCGCTCCGCGTCGAGCATCGCGGCGAGCCACGCCCGGCCCGACACGGCGTCGAGCAGGTCTGCGGGGACGAGCAGCGGGGAGAACGGCGTCACACTGCGAAGAATGTCGTCTGCCCGGGTCCCTGCAGGCGGATGTCGAAGCGGAGGCCGCCGTCCTCCTCGACGGCGACGAGCGTCGAGCGGGCGTCGTCCTCGAGCGACGAGAGCACCGGATCCTCTGCGTTGGCCTCCACCTCGTCCGGGAAGTAGAGCCGCGTCACGACGTGCTTCAGGAGGCCGCGGGCGAACACCGCGACGAGCGCGTGCGGCGCCTGCAGCCCGCCACCGGGCCACGGAACCCGTCCCGGCTTGACCGTGACGAGCTCGAAGCGGCCGTCGTCGTGCGTCCCCGCGCGGCCGAAGCCGAGAAACCCAGCCTCGAGCGGCACGTCCTCCCTGTCGTCGGCCGGATGCCGGTAGCGGCCCGCGGCGTTCGCCTGCCAG
Organism: uncultured Actinomycetes bacterium; assembly: GCA_963748255.1. Classification (GTDB taxonomy): domain Bacteria; phylum Actinomycetota; class Thermoleophilia; order Gaiellales; family Gaiellaceae; genus Gaiella. Next base: position 170,737 of record CAVVIL010000022.1, read on the forward strand.
AGCTCGACCATGCCGTCGGTGACGCCCTCGCCCGCTCCGTCGGTGAGCCGGCCCTGGATCCGGACCGCGCGCGGGTCGCCCGGGTCGACGAGCTCGTTCGCGGTCGGGACGCGCAGCAGCCCGATGGCGCCGTACGGCCCCATCGTCTGCGACGGCGTCAGCGCGGACTCAGTCATCGTGCGGCTCCTCCAGGGGCGTCGAGCTCGCGCCCACCGAGCACGATGTCCCAGCGGAAGCCGAGCGCCCAGTCCGGCTCGGTCAAGGCCATGTCGAACGTGCTGACGAGACGCGCCCGCGCCCTCTCGTCGCGGATCGACGCGAAGATCGGGTCGAACGGGAAGAGGGGGTCGTCCGGGAAGTACATCTGCGTGATGAGCCGCTCCGAGAAGGCCCGCCCGAAGAGCGAGAAGTGGATGTGCGCGGGCCGCCACGCATTCGGATGGTTCCCCCAGGGATAGATGCCAGGCTTCACGGTCACGAACCGGTAGCGGCCGTCGTCGTCGGTGAGGCACCGGCCGGCGCCCGAGAAGTTGGGGTCCAGCGGCGCGTCGTGGGTGTCGACGGCGTGCCGGTAGCGGCCCGCCGCGTTCGCCTGCCAGATCTCGATCAGCTGTCCGCGCAGCGGCGTGCCGTCCGAGCCGAGGACGCGGCCCGAGACGACGATCCGCTGACCGAGGGGCTCGCCGGCGTGCTGGCGCGTCAGGTCGGAGTCGGACGCCTCGACGGCGGACTCGCCGAACGCGGGGGCGGTGACGTCGCCCAGCGTCGCGGGGACGATGACCAGCGGCTCCTTCGGCGCACGCAGCCGGGTGCCGACGTAGTCGTGGTGGAGATAGGGCGGATCCACGCCGCCCCGATCGGCGTCCAGGACGACGCCGAACGACCGCTCACCGACCGACACGGCTCGCCTCCAGCGCGACGACGTACGGGGCCGACGTGACGGCCGCGACGTCGTCCAGGGTCGCATCGCCGAGCAGCTCGGTCAGGTGCAGCTCTCCTTCGACGAGCCGGAAGACCGACAGCTCGGTGACGACGACGTCGGCGGCTCCGGCAGCGGTCAGCGGATACGTGCACTCTCGCACGACCTTCGGCTCGCCGCGCGACGACGTGGCGGTCATCGTCACGATCACGCGGCCGCGCGCCGACGACGAGGTCCATCGCGCCGCCGACGCCGAGCACGTCCCTGCCGGGCACGGCCCAGTTCGCGATGTCGCCGCGCGCGCTCACCTCGAGCGCCCCGAGCACCGCGACGTCGACATGGCCGCCGCGGATCATCGCGAAGCTCGGTCGCGCTGTCGAAGTACGACGGCACCCGGCAGCGCGGTGACCGGCTGCTTCGCGGCGTCGATCAGGTCGGGGTCGAGCTCGTCGCCGTCGGGCCGCGGCCCGACGCCGAGGAGGCCGTTCTCGGTGTGGAGGACGACACCGGCGTCCGGGTCGAGGTAGCCCGGGGATCAGGTTCGGGATGCCGATTCCGAGGTTGACGACCTCGCCGCGGCCGGAGCTCCTGCGCCGCACGCGCCGCGATGCGTGCCTTGACGTCGCCGCTCATGCGGCTCGCGACCAGGCGGTCGACGTAGAGGTGCGGCGTCACGATCGACTCCGGCTCGAGCTCGCCGACCGGGACGATCTCGCCGGCCTCGGCGATCGTGACACGCCGCCGCCGTCGCCATCAGCGGGTTGAAGTTCCGCGCGGTGCGCCGGTACCAGAGGTTGCCGAGCTCGTCGGCGCGCGCGGCGTAGACGAGCGCGACGTCCGCGCGGATCGGCTCCTCGAGCACGTGGCGCACGCCGTCGATCACCCGCTCCTCCTTGCCCTCGGCGAGCAGCGTGCCCGCGCCGACGGGCGTGAAGAAGCCGCCGATGCCGGCGCCGCCGGCGCGGATCGCCTCGGCGAACGTTCCCTGCGGCACGAGCGTCGCCTCGATCTCCCCGGCGTTGACGGCCGCGACCGCCTCCGGGTTCGAGGTGAAGTACGACGAGATGCCGCGCCGGATCCGCCTCTGGCGCAGCAGCTTGCCGAGGCCGCGACCCGGCTCGCCGATGTTGTTCGAGACGATCGTCAGGTCGGTCGCATCCGAGTGCTCGACCAGCGCGTCGATCAGCGTCAGCGGTGCGCCGACGAGCCCGAAGCCGCCCACCATGACGGTGTCGCCCGAGCGGACGACGCGCACGGCCTCCTCGGCCGAGACGGTCGACGTCGAGGTCATCCGTCCCCGACCGCCCGCCTCCGCCGAGCGCGGACCGATGCGCATGCCCGTTGCTGCGCCGCCATCGCTTGCTCGCGAGCGTGGCAGCCGGGTGTCCGTCTGTCAAGACACAATCCCAAATAATAGTACACCTCCGCAGGATTGCCTCTCTCGAACGCGCATCCGAGGCCGACGACCGTCAGCCCTCGACGACGGAGCGGTCGATCGCTCGCTTCAGGATCTTCCCGGTCGGGCCTTTCGGAAGCTCGTCGACGAAGACGATGCGGCGCGGGTACTTGTACGCCGCGACGCGCTCGCGGCACCACGCCCGGAGGTCGTCCACCGCGAGCGACGAGCCGGGACGCGGAACGACGAGAGCCGCGACCTCCTCGCCGAGCGTCTCGTCCGGCACACCGACCACCGCCGCCTCCAGGACCCCGGGGTGTGAGTAGAGCGCCTCCTCGACTTCGCGCGGATAGACGTTGTAGCCGCCGCGGATGATCAGCTCCTTCCTGCGGTCGACGAGGAACAGGTCGCCCTCGTCGTCCACGCGACCCATGTCGCCCGTCGCGAGCCAGCCGTCCGCGTCGATCGCCCCGGCCGTGGCCTCCGGGTCGTTCCAGTACCCCGGGGTCACCGACGGGCCTCTGAACATCACCTCGCCCACACCCTGATCGTCCGGATCACGGATCCCAAGCGCGGTGCCTCCGAGGGGAACGCCGACGGAACCGGGCTTCCGCCGCCGCCCGACGGGGAACGTCGTCGCGATCCCGCTGAGCTCGGTGAGGCCGTACCCCTCGACCACGTCGCCGCCGAACGTCCGCTCGAAGTCCTGCGCCACACCCTCCGGTACCGCGGCGCCTCCGACGTGAGCGATGCGCACAGGCGGCAGCGGGGCGATCCCGCGTGCGGCCTGGCACAGCGCGATGCACATCGTCGGCACGCCGAGGAGGATCGTGGTTCCGGTCCGCGTCATGGTCGCGAGCGTCTGCTCCGCCTCGAACCGCCGTACGACCGAGATCGCGCCACCGACGAGCAGCGTCGAGACGATGCCGGTCGACTGGCCCAAGACGTGCGAGAACGGCGCCGCGCCGAGCATCACGTCGTCGGACCCGAGAGCCAACGCGTCCGCCGCGTTCCGCGCCGCCGCGCGAACGCCGCCGTGGGTGAGGATCGCGCCCTTCGACCGTCCGGTCGTGCCGGAGGTGAACAGCACGACGGCGGGGTCACGGGCTCCGCGCGGAACGATCTCCCGGACGGGATCGCCTTCCACCGGAAGCTCATCGTCGACGAGCGTGACCGGCGTCGACGCCACGATCCGCTCCTCGACCTCGGGCGGAGCGAGGAGAACGTTGAGCGGGACGACGATCGCCCCGAGCCGTAGAGCGCCGAAGTAGGCGGCGACGAAGGCGGGCGAGTTCGAAAGCCTGATCGCGACACGGTCGCCGGCGCCGACCCCCCGCTCGCGGAGCGCGCACGCCGCTACCATCGACCGGCGCTCGAGCTCCGCGTACGAGATCGCGCGCCCCTCGAACCACAGCGCCGTTCGGTCGCCGTGCGCCGCCGCACCGTCTGCCGGGATGCGGGCGAGATTCATCTCGGCAGGAAGAATCGCAGGTTACCTGACATCATGCGCGCGATGGTCGAGCCCGTAGCGTCAGCGGAGCCCGAGCCGCGGCTAAGTTACGTCGTCGCACGACTCGAGCGCGCGTTGCGGTTCGATATCAACGAGCGCGTCGGGCCGCACGGGCTCACGACCGCGCAGTACACGACCCTGAGCATCCTGGAGCGAGGCGGAGAGCTCTCGAACGCGCAGCTCGCGCGCCGCGCGTACATGACGCCGCAATCGATGAGCGAGATGCTCGAAGCGCTCGAGGCGAAAGGTTTGGTGGAGCGCACGCCGCACCCCAACCACCGTCGGGTCTTTCCGGCGGCGCTGACGGCAAAGGGACGTGACACGCTCGCCGCCTGCAATGCCGCCGTCGACGAGCTGGAGAACGACATGCTCGCCGGGCTGTCGCCGAATCAAATGACGAGCTTGCGAACGAGCCTGATCGTCGCCGTGCGCGCGCTCAAGGCCGGCTTCCCATCAACCATCGATATCAGTTAGCCTGATTCTCCGTATGCAGAGTGGAGCATCTACGGGAGTCCTGGAGGGAAAGGCTGCGATCGTCACCGGCTCCGCACGCGGCATCGGTCGTGCGGCGGCGGAGCTGCTCGCCGCGCACGGCGCGAGGGTGCTGATCGCCGACCTGGACGGTGACCTGGCCGCGGACACGGCCTCCGCGATCGTCGGCGAGACCGCGGCCTTCGGCGGCGACTTGACGAAGGACGGCGTTCCAGACGCAGTCGTCCGGGCCGCCGTCGACGCGTTCGGGCAACTCGACATCGTCGTCAACAACGCCGGCTACACGTGGGACGGGATGGCGCACAGGATGAGCGACGACCAGTTCCGCGCCATGCTCGAGATCCATACCGTCGCTCCGTTCCAGCTCCTGCGCGCGGCGGCGCCCTACCTCCGCGATGCCGGCAAGGCCGATCGCGACGAGGGCCGCGAGGTCTTCAGAAAGGTCGTCAACGTCACGTCCATCTCGGGCACCCAGGGCAATCTGGGACAGGCGAACTACTCGGCTGCGAAGGCGGGGCTGGTCGGCCTCACAAAGACGCTCGCGCGCGAGTGGGGCCCGTTCAAGGTGAACGTGAACGCCGTTGCATTCGGCTTCGTCGAGACGCGTCTCACGGCGGCCTCCGACGACGGCGGCGAGCGCTTCGTCAAGGACGGCGTCGAGATCGCGCTCGGGATCCCCCAGAAGATGAGGGAGCTCGCCCCCACCATCATTCCGCTCGGTCGCCCAGCCACGCCCGAGGACGCCGCGGGCCCGATCTTCTTCCTGTGCTCCCCGTGGTCGAACTTCGTCCACGGCCAGGTCATCACCGCGAGCGGCGGCCAGACGACCGGCATGACCTCCTGACCCTCCGTCGCGTCCGCCGCTGCCCTGGGCGCAAACGGCCGCGCGTCCGCGACCCGCGGCGGATCGTCTGTGAGAGGATCCGTGTCCGATGACGCAGATCGCGGAGAACCCGAAGGACACGTCGCAGCCCGTCGAGCCACGCATCAGCTACGTGATCGCCCGGCTCGAGCGCGCCGTCCGGTCCGGGATCAACGAGCGCGTGCGGCCGTACGAGCTCACGACGCTCCAGTACACGACCCTGAGCCTCCTCGGCGCGCGCGGGCAGCCTCTCTCGAATGCGCAGCTCGCACGCCGGGCCTACATGACTCCGCAGTCGATGCTCGCCGTGATCGACGCGCTCGAGGAGAAGGGCCTCATACGCCGCGACCCGCACCCGAACCATCGTCGGGTCTACCCGGCGACGTTGACGCCCAGGGGACGCAGGGTCCTGTCGGCGTGCGACGCGGCGGTGGCGACGATGGAGGAAGAGATGCTCGCCGAGCTCAGCCCATCCGAGAGGGCGACGCTCCTCACGTCACTCAAAGCGTGCGTTCGCTCGCTGAACGCCGGCTTTCCCTAGACCGTCCCGCGCACCCCGTCGAGCGCACCGTCGAACCGCCATGGTGGGGGTTCGAAGGCGGCTGCCTGTCATCACCTGCTGCTCGAGCATCAGCTTGACTATCAGGTAAGCTTATATTAGCGTCCGCCCCCTGACCAATCGCCAGCGCACCGTCTCGGACGTGTGCGAGGTCGACGATCGAAAGGGGACGAGCGATGAAGCATCTCCTGTCTCGGCGACGCCGCCGGATCGCGGCAAGCCTTGCGGGTGGAGCGCTGCTCGCGCTGGTCGTGAGCAACGGTGCCGCTGCCGCAGACCCGCCGGCGGGCGGGATCGGCGAGATCACGGTGCTGTCGAATCGCGCGGATCTGGTCTCGGGCGGCGACGCCCTCGTGTCCGTTGACCTACGGGCCAACCCGCGCGCAGTCAAGGTCGAGCTCAACGGAGCCGACATCACGAGCGCGTTCGCCGTTCGATCGAACGGCCGCTTCGAGGGTCTCGTGAAGAACCTCGCCGAGGGCACGAACGTGCTTCGCGTCCGACCCACGAACGGCGTCGGACGCTCCCTCGAGATCCACAACCATCCGATCGGCGGGCCGGTGTTCTCGGGGCCGCAGATACAACCCTGGCTCTGCCGGACGCAGGCGCAGACGAACCCGTCGCTCGGCACGTCGTCCGACGCGAAGTGCAACGCGCCGACGGTCGTCGAGCTCTTCTACCGCAACACGGCCAGTCAATTCGTGGCCTACAACCCGGCGAGCCCGCCGGCTCCCGACGCCGTCCAGCAGACGACGACCGACCAGGGCAAGACCGTTCCGTTCATCGTCGAGCGGGTCACCGGCACGGCGAACCGCGGTATCTACCAGTTCGCCCTGCTGGTCGATCCGTCGAAGACCGTCTCACCCTGGACGGAGCAGCCGTGGAACCACAAGTTCGTCAACTCCTTCGGCGGTGCGTGCAGCGTCAACTACCAGCAGCCGACCGTCGGCAACCAGCTCGGCGGTGCGAACGTGGCGCTCCTCGGGCGCGGGTTCGCGGTCGGAACCTCCAGCCTCAACACCTACGGCAACCAGTGCAACGACATCATCTCCGCCGAGGCGCTGATGATGACCAAGGAGGTCCTCACGGAGCGTCACGGGCCGATCCGCTACACGATCGGCAACGGGGGATCGGCCGGAACGATGCAGCAGCATCTCGTCACGGAGGCCTATCCCGGCTTGCTCGACGGCATCACCACCAGCCTCCTCTACGAGGACCACTGGTACCAGGTCGTCAGCTCGTTCGACTGCATCGTGCTCTGGCGGTACTTCGGTCTGCAGAACGGCCTGCTCGGCCTGCCGAACAACCCGAACCCACTGTTCCTGACGGCGGCGGAGCGTCAGAAGGTGTGGGGCTCGAACCCCGCCGCCCCGGACAACATGTGCGGAACCAAGATCAACTTCACCGTGACGGAGCTTGTCGCCGACTCGCCGTTCGGCTGCTCCGGCCCGGCCGAGCCGCCGCTGTGGCGCTGGAACGCGACCACGAATCCAGGCGGGACACGCTGCACGATCCAGGACTACCAGAAGAACCTGTTCGGAGTCGGCTCCGACGGGAAGGCCCCGAGCCCGCTCGACAACGTCGGGGTGCAGTACGGGCTCAACGCACTCCGAGCCGGGACCTTGACGACAGAGCAGTTCGTCGACGTGAACGCCAAGATAGGCGGGTTGAACATCGACGGCGTCTGGCAGGCCCAGCGCACGCAGGGTGACGTCGGCGCGCTGGAGAAGGTCTATCGCAGCGGCCGGATCGTCAGCGGGCGTGGGACGGCGAGCGTCGCCGAGATCGAGGTGCGCAACAACATCACCGATACGGGCTTCCACCCGCCGTTCCACTCGTTCACGTATCGCGCCCGGCTCGACCGCACGAACGGCAACCACGATACGCACGTCATCTGGGTGCCGAACGGCGGGCAGACGCCAGATCAGATCCTCACGGTTGACACGTGGCTCGCGGGCGTCGAGGGGGACACGAGCGGCGATCCACTCCCAGTCAAGCTCGCCCGGCACAAGCCGGCAGCGGCCGTCGACGCGTGCTTCCGCGCCGGTGGCGTCGTGCAGGACGTGATGTGCACGGACCCGGCGACGGGTGTCCCCGGCTGGCAGTACTACGGGAACCCGAGGCTAGTCGCAGGCTGGCCGTTCACCCTCGACCACTTCAAGTGCCAGCTGAAGCCGCTCGTCCGGAGCGACTACATCCCGCTCGCCTTCACCGACGCCCAGTGGGCCCAGCTGAACCAGGCGTTCCCGACCGGCGTGTGCGACTACAGCAAGCCGCCGGTCGGGCAGCAGCCGTCGATCCCGTGGCTCACGTTCGCCGACGGCCCCGGAGGACGCGCCCTCGGCGCCCCGCCCACCTCTGTGGGTCCCGGCGACTAACACATCGACAGCGGTGATCTGCGTGCGAGGCGCACAGGGCGCCTCGCACGCGGGCGCCTCACCCATCTTGATCACAATCAGGCTACCTGATATAACGCCGCCATCCTGGCCGATGCGACGACGCACCGTGTACCGGAAGAGCGCTCACTGCGGCGTTGCGGACTTTTCCTCGGCGAACCACGTCTCATGTCGTGTGGCCCGCGCCCATCGCGGAGCACGGGTAATCGTCCAACAAGGAGCAAAGCGATGAAGAGGGTGCTCGCACTCCTCGCGATTCTGTGCGGCGTGGCCGTACTGACAGGCTTCTCGACGGGGTCCGCCGCGACTCGCGGGACCGTCTACATCGGCATGGACGCGCCGCTGACCGGTCCGCAGGCCGTCGTCGGCCAGGGGGATCGCGAGGCCGTCCTCGCACTCGCGAACTACTGGAACTCTCGTAGCGGCATCAACGGGCGTCGACTCGTCGTCGAGGTGCTCGACAACGCCTCGAACCCGTCACAGGCGGTCCAGAACGTCCAGCGCTTCACGTCCGACTCCAAGTACGTCGCGATCCTGGGCTCGGGCAACGCCGCCGCGGCGGTTGCGACCGCGCCGCTCGCGACTCAGGCGCAGATCCCGTTCCTCGCGCTCTCACCCCCCACAACGCTGGTCGCGCCGCCGCGCCCCTACGTCTTCGTCGCGCTTCCCACCTCCCGCCTCTACGCGTACAGCATGGCCCAGTACCTGAAGCGCGTCGGGATCCAGCGGATCGCGCTGATGGGCGACAACGGCGGGTTCGGCCGTGACGGCGTCGCACAGGTCGAGGCGCTCGCCAAGGCGTACGGGTTCACGATCACCGACTCGATCATCTTCGCGCCGACCACGACGAGCTTCGCCGCGGAGCTCGCCAAGGTGAAGAACTCGAACGCGCAGGCCCTATGGATGTGGACCGTGACGCCCGCCGGCAACACGATCGTCAAGGAGTTCCGCCAGCTCCAGCTATCGCAGCGTCTCGTCCTGACGGGCGGGAACCTCTCGGCTCAGTTCCTGGAGGCGACGTGCCCCGACGTCAACGGCGCGCTGGTCAACGGCTACCTCGGCAGCGTCTGGCAGCAGCTCCCGCGCACGAACCCGACCCGGGCGCTCTCCCAGCTCGTCGAGCGGCTCGTCAAGCACCCGATCTCGGTGTTCAACATCGATGCGTCGACGAGCCTCTACGCGCTCAAGGCGGCGATGGAGCGCGGCGGCTTCACCCGTGCGGCGATCAACAACGCGCTCGAGACGAAGCTCAAGCGCCTGCCGACCCCAGGCGGGCGACTGTACCTCGGGCCGAGGAACCACAGCGCGATCCAGATGGACAGCATGTGGGCCGGGAACATCGCATCGTGCAAGCCGAGAGCCGTCTTCGGCGCGGCGTTCTCGAAATAGCCGAGCCCGTCGACAGCCAGACCGACGCCGCGGACCTCGCCTGTGAGGTCCGCGGCGTCACGAAGCTGTTCGGCGCAGTCGCAGCGGTCGACGGTGTCGACCTGGCGATCGAGCGAGGCTCGCTCACATGCCTCATCGGCCCGAACGGCGCGGGCAAGTCGACGCTCCTCGGGTGCATCTCGGGCTTGCTCCGCACCGACGCGGGCAGCGTCGTCGTCGGCGGACGCGACGTCACGCGATGGACCGCCCATCGGCGTGCGTCGGCCGGCCTCGCCACCGTGTTCCAGACCACTCCCCCACTCGCACACCTCGACGTCCTCGGGAACACCATGGTCGGATGTCATCCGTGGACACGCGCGGGACTCGTCGAGGCGATGGTCCGAGCCCCCTGGGAACGACGGGAGGAGCGGCGAATCGAGGACGAGGCCAGGCACGCCCTCGAGCTCGTCGGCCTCGCCGATCTCGCGCCCGCTCCCGCCGCCTCGCTGCCCCTCGGGCAGCTCCGGCTGCTCGCCGTCGCCCGCGCGCTTGCGCAACGGCCGCGGATCCTGCTCCTCGACGAGCCCGCAGCCGGCCTCCGAGGTGGCGAAAAGGCGCGCCTGGGCGAGACGCTGCGTGCGCTCGAGCCGCAGGGCCTCACGCTGATCCTCGTGGAGCACGACATGGCGTTCGTCGGCTCCCTCGCCGACCGGGTCGTCGTGCTCGATCGAGGTCAGGTCATCGCCGACGGCACGCCTGCCCACGTTCGCGCGGACGCGCGGGTCGTCGAGGCGTATCTGGGATCGGCGACGCTGTGACCTTGCTCGCCGTCGACGAGGTCGTCGTCAGGTACGGCCAGGCGGTCGCCGTCGACGGCGTATCCCTCCAGATCGCCCCGCGTGAGCGCGTCGCGCTGATCGGGCCGAACGGCGCGGGCAAGACGTCCTTCCTCAACGCTGTGTGCGGCGTCGTTCGCCCGGCCTCGGGGCGCGTGCGGATCGAGGCCGACGATGTCACCGGCTCGACACCGGCCGCGGTCGTGAGGCGCGGAGTCAGCCAGGTGCCGGAGGGCCGTCACGTGTTCGCGACGCTCCCGGTCGAGGCGAACCTCATGTTGGGGGCGTACGGTCGCCTGTTCAGCCTCGAGATGGTCTCGTCGACGCTTCGGTACATCCGCAGCCGAGACGACGTGCGCGAACGGCTCGAGCGCGTCTACGACCTGCTGCCGCAACTCCGCGACCTCCGCGACCGCCCGGCGGGACGGACGTCGGGTGGGCAGCAGCAGATGGTCGCCATCGGCCGCGCCCTCATGGCCGGGCCACGTCTACTCGCCATCGACGAGCTGTCGCTCGGGCTCGCGCCGCTCCTCGTCCAACAGCTGGCCGACTTTCTCCTCCGCCTCAACGAGGAAGAAGGGGTTGCGATCCTCCTCGTGGATCAGAGCGCGGCGCTCGCGTTCTCACTCTGCGACCGAGCGTACGTCCTGGAGACAGGACGCGTGGTGATCGAGGGCGCGAGCCGAGACCTCGAAGGGCGTGACGAGGTGCGGAGCGCCTATCTCGGCGGCACGCCGGAGGGAAAGGCGTGACGACGTTCCTCCAGCTGGTCGTCGTGGGGATCTCGACGGGCTCGGTCTTCGCGATCGTCGGCATGTCGCTCGTCCTCGTGTACCGGTCGACCGGCATCGTGAACTTCGCGCAAGGGGTGTTCGCCGTCCTCGGCGGCCTGCTGACGTACGAGCTCGCAAACCACATGTCTCTCGCCGTGGCGGCCGTCCTCGCGACCCTCGTCACCGCGGTGGCCGCGACGCTCGTCGCGATCGTCGCCGTCGGGTTCCGCGGGCGCACGACACCGCTTGCGAGCCTCATCATCACGGTCGGCATCGCGCTGCTCGCCGAGGCCGTCATGCTCGCGACCTTCGGTGAGATCCCGCGCTCCTACTCCGCTGTCTCGGATCGCGCCTGGGACATCGGAGGGGTACTCGTTCAACCACAGTACGTGGTGCTGGCAGCCGTCGCCCTCGGTGCGGCCGTCGGGCTCACGTTCTTCCTCCGCCGGACGATCGTGGGCCAGGCGCTCGTGGCGTCCGCGGACTCCCCCCGCGCCGCCGAGCTGATCGGGCTCAATCTCCGCTCCGTCGCCGTGATCGCATTCGCGATCGCCGGTGCCTTGACCGCGATCGGCGGACTGCTCCTCGCGCCGACGGTGCCGGTGACGTACAACGCCGACCTCTCCATCACGATCAACGGCTTCGCCGCCGCCGTGTTCGGCGGCCTGGCGTCGATCCGACTCGCGCTGCTCGGAGGGTACGCCCTCGGGATCGTGGAGCAGCTGGTGGTGGGCTACGTCGACCCGCAGTACAACCTCATCATCGCGCTCGCCGTGATGCTCGTCCTGATCGGCTGGCGCTCCCGAAGCGAGATTGCACTGTGAGCGACGCCCCGACGAACGCCGCCGCCGGGCGTCGAACGACCGGAGCCCGCCGAGTCGTCCTCCTGCTCGCCGGGACCGCCGTCGCCTGCTGGCTTCCGTTCCAGCTCAGCCGCGCCGACGTGGGCCTCTACGACCGCATGGGCCTCTACGCGCTCGTGGCCATCGGCCTGACTCTCCTGATGGGGTTTGCGGGCCAGGTCTCCCTCGGCCAGGGAGGCTTCTTCCTCATCGGCGCCTACACGTCGGGGCTGCTGACCGTCGGACTCGATCCGGACTCACGGCTGGTCGACCCGAACGCGGGTATCGACCCGGTGCTGGCGGTGGCGATCGCACCGCTCGTGAGCGCGGCGGTGGCGCTGGTGATCGGCATCCCGCTCATGCGCCTTCGCGGGCATTACCTCGCGTTCGCGACGCTCGCGTTCGCGCTCATCGCCTGGTCGCTGCTCTACGCCCAGGACCGGTTCACCGGCGGTCAGTACGGCGTGACCGTGACGAAGCGGCTTTCGATCGCCGGCCACGAGATCGCCGGGGCGACGCACGCCGCCGTCGTGTGGGGGATCGTCGGGGTCGCCCTGCTCTTGTCGACGAACCTCGTCGCCTCGCGCTCCGGGCGGGCGCTCCAGGCGATCGCCGCCCACGAGCCATCCGCCGCCGCCGTGGGGATCGACGTCGCCGCCTACAAGTTGAAGCTCTTCGTCTACGCGGCGGCGCTCGCCGGGCTCGCAGGCGGCCTGTTCACGTTCTATGCGCAGTTCCTCGGCCCCGAGGACTTCGTGATCGTGCTCAGCCTGCTGTTCGTCGTGATGGTCTCGATCGGCGGTCTCGGCAGCGTCTACGGCGCGGTCGTCGGGGCAGTGTCGATCGTCTGGATCGAGCACGAGCTCCGCGACCTCGGGACGCACGAGAGCCTCCTGGGGTGGGACCTTCCTCCGCAGGGGCCGTCGATTCTCGCACTCGGGGTATTCGGCCTGCTCCTGATCCTGATCATGCTCTTCTTCCCGCACGGCCTGCTCCCGGGGATCATCGGCGCCGTGCACGCGCTGCGCCGCCGCATCGGCGGACGGGAGACGGCAACCAAGGAGAGCCCGCAACCGTGAGGAGGACGCGATGAGCTTCGACCTCGACGCGATCGGCGTCGGCGGGCACGCGGAGGAGTACGTCGTCACCGACGCCGCCCTCCGGGCATACGCGGCCGCGACCGACGACATGCCAGGAGGGCCGGTGTTCGCAATCGTCCCCACCTGGCGGACCATCGCGCCGGCGTCGCTGTCGGTCGCCTCGGAGGATGCCCGCCAGCGGGTGGTCCACTACGAGCACGACATCGTCGTGCACCGGCCGATCGAGGCAGGGATGAGGCTCGTCTCGCGCGCGACGCCCGTCTCGCTGATCGCGCGCCCCAACGGCACCTCTCTCGTGATCCGGACCGAGACCCGCACGCAGGACGGCGAGCTCGTCAACGAGCAGTTCGTCACGGAGTTCTTCCGCGGCGTCGAGGCGGCCACATCCGTGGGCGAACGCGCACCGGACCACCGGCTGGTCGTCGAGGGCGTGGAGCCGCTGGCCGAGATCGCGTATCGCGTCGCGGAGGATCAGCCCGAGCGCTACGCAGCGGCTTCGGGTGACGATTTCGCCATCCACCTGGACGACGAGTTCGCCAGGAGCGTCGGGCTGCCCGGGCGCATCGTGCACGGCCTGTGCTGTCTCGCTTTCGCGGGGCGGGCCGTACGCGAGGCTGCAGGGGCGCCCAGCCCCCGGTCGCTCGCACGGCTCGCGGTGCGCTTCTCCGCGCCGCTCTTCCCGGGAGAGACGCTCACGACGCGCGTCTGGCGCGTCGACGGCGGCTACGGGTTCGAGGCCGTGAACGACGACGGCGTGGCGGTGCTCAAGGACGGCAGGGTCGATCTCCGGTGACGATCGACCTCGAGCGGATCGTCGCGATCGACGTGCACACGCACGCCGAGGTCGGGCGCACGGGCGAGGACGGGCTTCGCCCCGAGTGGCGCGAGGCGGCGAGGAAGTACTTCGGCGAGGGCGGCACGCCCACGGTCGAGGACGTGGCGGCGTACTACCGCGAGCGCAACATGGTGGCCGTCGTCTTCACGGTCGACGCGCGAGAGCGTCACGGGCCGCGCGGCGGTTCGGAACGAGGAGATCGCAGAGGTCGCCGCCGCGAACCCCGACGTCCTGATCCCGTTCGCGAGCGTCGACCCGAACCGGTCGAACGCCGTCGAGGAGGCGACGCGCCTGATCCGCGACCACGGCGTGCGGGGCTTCAAGTTCCACCCGAACATCCAGGCGTTCTTCCCGAACGACCGTGCGATGTACCCCATGTACGAGGTGATCCAGGAGGCCGGGCTGCCCGCGCTCTTCCACACCGGGCACTCGGGGATCGGCTCCGGCCTCCCCGGAGGAGGCGGCATCCGCCTGAAGTACTCGAATCCAATGTATGTCGACGACGTCGCCGTCGACTTCCCCGACCTGAAGATCGTGCTCGCGCATCCCTCCTTCCCCTGGCAGGACGAGGCGATCTCGGTGGCCCTGCACAAGCAGCAGGTGTACATCGACCTCTCGGGCTGGTCGCCGAAGTACTTCCCGCCCCAGCTCGTCCGGTACGCGAACACCCAGCTCCGTGATCGAGTCTTGTTCGGCTCGGACTACCCGATGATCACGCCCGATCGCTGGCTCAGCGACTTCGACCAGGCGGACTTCAAGGACGAGGTTCGACCACTGATCCTGAAGGAGAACGCTGCGCGCCTGCTTGGCCTGCGGTGAGGCGGCGCCCCGACGTGCTCCATGCGGCGTCGACTTGTCGGCATGCCGTTCGACTATGTAGAACCAACGCATGAATGAGAAGGAGCAAGGTCGCCTCGCGACGTCGCAG
>CAVVIL010000023.1:0-322278 GCA_963748255.1 uncultured Actinomycetes bacterium
GGCGACGTCGTGCGCGAGTACTTCCTGAACTACAACGACGCGCTGTTTCGAGACTTCGTGCTCGAGGGCCACGGTGGCAAGGCACGTGTGCGCTTGCTGGGTGACGACGACGCGGACTGGCGGATCACCTTCGCGGCCACCGGGATGCAGTCGACGATCGGCGGGCGGCTCAAGGCCGTCGAGCAATACCTGGACGGCGACGAGGAGTTCCTCGCAACGTACGGCGATGGCCTGACGGATGTCCCCTCGACGAGATGATCTCGTCGTTCAGACGCTCCGGCAGGCTGGTCCAGTTCCTCTCGGTGCGGCCGCAGTTCAACGCGCACCAGGTCCTGACCGACGAGCACGGTGTCGTCAAGGAGGTCGTCGACCTCAGCGAGTCGGACGTTCGCATCAACGGCGGGTTTTTTGTCTGCCGCCGCGAGCTGCTCGACGAGATCCAGCCCGGCGACGAGCTCGTCGCCGAGACGTTCGAGCGGCTGATCCCGCGCGGCGAGGTGGTCGCGTACCCGTACGAAGGATTCTCGGGCCGATGGACACGATCAAGGATCGACAGCGGCTCGAGAACCTGCTCGAGAGTGGCTGCGCCCCGTGGCGACGTGCCGGCCGACCGAGCCCGAGCACCCGGCGTCCTGATGCATTCTCTCACTCTCGGTTGCTCACCCTCGATTCGTCGCGTGCTCGCGATCGGCTGTCACGCGGACGACATCGAGATCGGCTGCGGCGCGACGATTCTGGCGCTGCTCCGCGAGGTCGAGGGCATCGAGTTGACATGGGTCGTGCTCGCGGCGGAGGGAGAGCGCGCCGAGGAGGCGCGTCACAGTGCGACGCTCTTCCTTGGAGCCACGTCTCGCGCCGAGATCGTCGTCCATGGGTTCCGGGACGGATTTCTTCCCTACCGGGGAGAAGCCGTCAAGGAGGCGTTCGAAGAGCTTCGGGCGATCGAGCCCGAGCTCGTGCTGACGCACACGAGGGACGACCTCACCAGGATCACCGGCTGGCGTGCGAGCTGACGTGGAACACGTTCCGCGATCACCTCGTGCTCGAGTACGAGATCCCGAAGGTGGACGGCGACCTCGGGACGCCGAATCTCTATGTGCCGGTGAGCGCGGACGACGCGCGGACCAAGGTCGACCGGCTCCTCGCGGCGTTTCCGACCCAGACCTCGAAGCACTGGTTCGACCGTGAGGTGTTCAATGGGTTGATGCGCCTCCGCGGGATGGAATGCCGCTCAGAGAGCGGCTATGCCGAGGCATTTGTCGGACGCAAGCTGCCACTCACGCTGCGATGAAGGTTCTCGTCACCGGGCATCACGGGTACATCGGCTCAGTGCTCGCGCCCCTCGTCGCGTCTGCGGGCCACGATGTGACTGGACTCGACTCGTTCCTCTACCGCGGCTGCGACTTCGGGCCGCCGACCGAGCATCTGCCCGCGCTCGACCTCGATATCCGAGACGTTCGTGCGGCCGATCTTGCGGGCTTCGACGCGGTCGTGCATCTGGCTGCCCTGTCGAACGACCCGATCGGCGACCTGAACGCCGACTGGACGTACGAGATCAATCTCGAGGGAACGGTCCGCTCGCACGCGCAGCCAAGGCCGGGGCGTCGGACGCTTCATCTTCGCGTCCTCGTGCTCGATGTACGGCGCGGCGCCGGAGGGCGAGCTGGTCGCCGAGACCGCGGCGCTCCACCCTCTGACGCCGTACGCGGAGTCGAAGGTTCGGGCGGAGGAGGCGCTCCTCGAGCTCGCGGACGATGGGTTCGCGCCCGTCTCGATGCGGAACGCGACTGTGTACGGCGCGTCGCCGCGGCTGCGGCTGGACATCGTGCTCAACAACCTCGTCGGCTGGGCGCACACAATGGGGGCGATCCATCTGCAGAGCGACGGCACGCCCTGGCGTCCGCTCGTCCACATTCGCGACATCGCGGCGTACACGATCGCGTTGCTGGACGCGCCCGCTGAGCTCGTTGCGGGCGAGGCGTTCAACATCGGCTCCGCCGACCAGAACTACCAGGTGCGCGAGCTGGCCGAGGTCGTTCGCAGCGCCTATGCGACGTGCGAGGTGACCTTCGCGGAAGGGGCGTCGGCCGACCCGCGCAGCTACCGCGTGGACTTCTCGAAACTCGACCGGGTGTTCCCCGACGTTCGGTGCACGTGGACGGCAGCACTGGGCGTCGACGAGCTCGCCCGGGCTTACGAGGCCGCCGGTCTCGATCGGGACGCCTTCGAAGGCGACCGGTACGTGCGCCTTCGCAGGCTGCGGCACCTTCTCGACGAGGGGCGCTTGGTGGACGGCCTCCGTCGTCCGCAGCGCTGAGGCGCGCGCTGCCTGGGACCGGTGGCGGTGACCCGGATCGACGGGAGCTTCCGTCTGCGGCAATCTGACCACCGGCAGGTCAGGCTCATGCGGCCAGCAGCTCCTGTGCGGTATGGAGTGTCGCGTCGAGACGGAGCGAGGTGAGCTCTGCTGCGACCTCCTCGACGTACGCCTCGTTCATGAGCACGACGTGAGCTGGGGCGATCCGGGGGAGCTCCGTTGGCGCCACGATCGGGTGTCCGGATCCGGCGAGGTAGAGCCCGTACTTGTCGGGGTTGGCGTCCGTAAGGGCGGTGACGAATCGCCCGCTGTCTGTTGCGCTGAGCAGCCCGACCGCCTTCGACCCCGCCTGCCAGATGACGACCGGCCCGTCGCCAGCGAGTCGCGCCAGCGCGGTCGAGAACGATGCGGTTGCAGACGCGGTCGCCCGGCCGAAGGCGCGGGCCCTCGACACCGCGCTATCGGCGCCGATGCGCGGCGGACGCGGGTCGTTCGTCGCGACGGCCTCGAGGACGATGAACTGGTCGTGGAAGACTCTGTCGCACAGCTCGATCGCGAAGCCGGCGCGATCGAAGAGCGCCGTAAGCGTCTCGATCGTGAAGTACGTGACGTGCTCGTAATAGACGTCCCAGAACGCCACGTCGCGCAGGATTCGCGCGGCGTCGGGCACCTCGAAGAGGACCACCGCGTGTCCGTTTGCGGACGACCACTCGTGGACGAGGTCGAGAAACGCGCGCGCATCGGAGATGTGCTCCAGCGTGTGACGACAGATCAGTGCCCGTCCGGGGATCTGCACGTGCTCGGGACCGAGGAGCTCCGGAACGAATCGCACGTGTGCGTCGTCGGTGGAGCGCGAGGCCGACGGTCCGATCCCGACGCCCGTTCCGCCGGAGAAGTCGCAGAAGAGATGGAGAAACGGCGCCTCGTGGCCGCACCCGACCTCGACCACGTCTGCATCGGCGAGGCCGTACCGGTCGATCCATCGCTGCGCCAACTCCCTCTGAAAGGCGAGATGGTGCTCCGACGTCGACTGCGTCTCGATGTAGCGGGCGTAGTCGGGAAGCCCGGCGTCGAACGTCGCGTTGTACAGCTGACCGCACACGACACAGCAGACGAGAAGGAGGTGCGCGCGCGGCAGTGCGAGCGCGTCCGACTCCGAGGCGAAGAACACGGAAGAGTTCGTCGGGACACCCGCCCACTCGATGATCCGCTCGTTGTCGTCGGCGCCGCACGACGGGCAGGGCATCGCATGGCCAACTGGCGTGCTCACGGGCTGATAGTACGAACGGCGTGCGGATCGTCGGCATCGGCGTTGGGCCTGGTCAGTCCTCGACCGGTGATGCGCCGGCGGGGCCACGCCGTACGACCTCCACACGCGGCGGGACTGCATCCATCGAGAGTCTGAGGTCGACCCACGTCAGGTTGTTCGCCTCGTTCGACTCGATGAACGCGTCGCCCGGGTCCGCGTCCGCCCAGAGTCGGTAGACCCCATCCGGAAGACCGTTGACGAGCAGGCGCTGGTCGGGCAGGGTCCACGGGTACGGGTCGCCGAAGCCGGGGGAGAGACCCATCTCCAGTTCTAGGGTTCCCTCGCCTTCGCATGCGTCCTTGCCGAAAGTGGGAACGGCGGGAGCATCAGGCGGCTGGCGGATCAGCCGAGCCTGATCGAAGAAGCAGTACCCAACCTTGCGGTACCGGCGGAGGATCGTGCTGTCTCCCGGCCGGGTGAGCCAATACGAAGCGCCGAGCGCGACGTGCCAGTGGTCGTGCCCGTGGCCGCCGTAGACGAGGGTGCCGGGGGTACGCCGCTCGCTCGTCGGCCCGTTTCGCTCCCGGAAGCGCTGCGACACGCGCCAATCGCCTCGCTCGTCGCCACGCACGGCGTGCACGATGAACGGCCCTCGACCGATGTTGCCGATCGAGGCGGT
This sequence comes from uncultured Actinomycetes bacterium, assembly GCA_963748255.1. Taxonomy (GTDB): domain Bacteria; phylum Actinomycetota; class Thermoleophilia; order Gaiellales; family Gaiellaceae; genus Gaiella. The sequence goes on from CAVVIL010000023.1 coordinate 4,246, forward strand.
AAAGCGGAGTGACCGGTCGCCGTCCGCCGCGACGCCCGCAACGAACGAGGACAGCGGTGAGAGGGCCAAGTCGGGCAACACCGGGTCATCCGGCGACGGTAGCGGCTCTGGAAGCGAGCCGGGCCACCACGTCGCCGCTCCAGCCACGGCGAGCACCACGAGCGGCGCCCCGAGAAGCATGAAGAGGAGCAGGCGGCGACGCACGGCGTCCACCGTAACGCGGTGCTCGGAGCACTCCCCGCTCGGGTGGCGACGCCTACCCGAACGGGGGAGTGCTCATCCCCCTTCTGCGCATACAGTCCGATTCGGAGTGTCGGGAGTGCGGCGAAAGACGGCGTTCCCGGCTTGGGTGCAACTGGGGAAAAGGGGTAGGGACATGGGAACGTGGTCGAAGAGACGGGGGACACTTGCGCTCGGCCTTGTAGCGGCGCTCGTGGCTGCCCTCGCAGTCGCCGGCGCGGCAAGCGCCGATCACACGCCTTCGTACAACGGCGCGGCCGATCGGCACGAATTCGTCGACGGCAATCCGCCGCTCTGTCCGGCGGTCGAGGGCGGCAAGTCGTTCCGCATCGATGCTTCCGATCTGACCGAGGGGGGCGAGTATCCGAGCGACGATCCGGTCATCCGGATCACCGCCGTCGACGTCGAGGGAGGCACGCTGAGCTGGGAGCTGCTCGACGTCCATGAGTACGACATGGCCGCCGTTGTGATGAAGGCTAGCTCGGGCGCGATGGTCTACTACTACGACGCCTCGTCCGACGGGGTCGACGACTCGGACACCGGGCTGACGACGCCGATCAACACCAACGGGGAGGCCGATCCGCGGCCGTTCGGGATCAGCCATGTGGACGTCTGCCTCGACCCGAAGGCAGATAGCGGCGTCGACGATCTCGTGGTGACGAAGACCGCCGAGACGAGCTGGGAGAAGGTCTACACCTGGGAGGTCGAGAAGTCGGTCGATCGCCCGCAGCTCCAGCTGCCGTCCGGTGGGAACGGGACCGTGAAGTGGACCGTCGACGTCACCCAGAGCGGCTCGTTTCCGCGCAACGCAGTCGTCACGGGGACGATCAGCGTCGAGAATCCCAACGACGAGGCAGTCACCGACGTGAGCGTGAGTGACGCGCTCGCCGGCGCGGTCGTCGACTGCGATGCCGGCGCGGCCGGCGCGCAGAGCACGGGCCTCACGGTCCCCGGGAACGGCAGCCTGAGCTGCACGTACTCGGCGGCACGCGACACGATCGACGGTGGAACGAACTCGGCGAGCGCAACCGGGTCGCTGGACGGTGCCGACGTGTCGGACACCGGCACGGCAGACTTCACGTTCGGTACGCCGTCCGTCGAGATCAACAAGACGGTCTCGGCCGTGGACGACGAGAAGACGTGGAACGGGATCGGTGCTACGAGCTCGTTCGCATACGACGAGACGTTCCGCTGCCCCGGCCAGGGTCGGACGAACGTCGTCGACGTGCTCGGAGACAATCCGGCGACGCCGCAGGTCGAGACGGACTTCGTGCTGGACACGGACTCCGCGACCGTGACGGTGACGTGCGGCAGACGCCGCCGCCGATCGTCCCGCCGACCGTCGTGCCGCCGACCGACGAGTTCATGGACGTGCAGGTGATCAAGGACGCGACGGCGCAGGTGCAGCTCGTGAACGGGCAGGCGGCCATCGCATACACCGTTCGGGTCCGGAACAACGGCCCGAACCAGGCACACAACGTGACGCTGGCGGATGCCGCGCCGAGCGGGGTCACGTTCCTCGCGGTGACACAGCAGCCTGCGGGCGGCACGTGCACCATCTCGTCGGTCCTCCTGAGCTGCTCGCTCGGGACGCTCGGCCCCGGTGTGGAGCGGACGATCGGGTTCTCGGCCCGGGTCACGCAGACGGGGACGTACGTCAACTGCGCGACGGGCACCGGGAGCGGCAAGGATACGAACGGCGCCAACAACACGGAGTGCGCATCGACGCTCGTCACCGCTCCGGTGACGCCGCCGACGGCGAAGCCGAAGCCGAAGCCGACGACGAAGCCCAAGCCGGCAAAGCCGGTCGACATCTGCCGCGTCCTCAACGTGACGCCGAAGATGATCAAGGCCAATGGCGCGTCGCAGGCCGTCGTCGCGAAGGTGACGCGCTCGAAGACCCCGGTGCGGGGCGTCGCCGTGCGGTTCTCCGCTGCAGGCAAGGCCGCCGTCGTCCGGACGAACGCCCAGGGTGTCGCGCGCTACAAGGTGACCCCCTCGAAGGCGGGGATCATGATCGTGCAGATCACGAGCGCGAAGGCGTGCAACACGGCGCGCATCGGCGTCGTCGGCGTCTTCGAGCCTCCGGTGACGGGCTAGGGGATTCCCCGAGCCGGCACTCCGTTGCCTCCCCGGGCTTGGCCCGGGGAGGCAACCCCTCGGGGAGGGTCAGCGGGGCCGTCAGGCCCCGTTGGCCTGGTCCGGCACGGGCCTGTGTCCGTGACGCGACCTAGACCCAAGTGGGGGACACAACCACTCGTACGAGGCATGTGCACCTCCCCTGCTCGGGGTACGTTTTGAACGTGAAGCGAGCCATTGGGATTCTGGCCACGACGGTCGTGCTGACCCTCATCGGCGCCGTGCCGGCGGGCGTTGCCGCCCCACAGGCGAGGGTGTCGCCTCTGGCGGCGGTCGACGTGGTCGGCTCGGGGCCGATCTCGTGGGGCCGCGTCGCGGTGCGGACTGCGCCGAGCCGCTCGGCGCGGGTGATGACGACGCTGACGCAGTTCCGACCGGACTTCCATCCGCGCACGGTGCTCGCCGTCTCGGCTCGCCTCGATCACACGGGCGAGCCGTCCTGGTACAAGATCGCCGTGCCGGGCCGGCCCAACGGCCGCGCGGGCTGGATCCCGGCGGCTGCCGCCGACGTCGCGCCCGTCGACCGGTGGCTCGTCGTCTATCGGGGCTCGCGCAAGTTCGAGCTCTACGTGAACGGCAGGCTCCGGCGGAGCGGTCCGATCGCGGTCGGGGCGCGCGGGATGGAGACGCCGACCGGGCTCTTCTTCGTCCAATCGCGCTTCGTGCCGAGCCGCTACCCGATCCTCGGCGCCTATGCGTTCGAGACGAGCGGCTACTCGAAGCTCTCGGATTGGCCGGGTGGTGGCGTCGTCGGAGTCCACGGCACCGACTCGCCGTGGCTCATCGGACAGGCCGTCTCACATGGTTGCGTCCGGCTCCGCAACAGCGACGTCATCGCGTTGCGCAAGGCCGTCCGCATCGGGACGCCCGTCAAGATCGTCGCGGCCTGAGTCCATCAGTGCACGGCATCCGTGCCGCGCCGACGGGCTAGGCCCTAGAACGCGCTCGCGTCGAAGGCGTACGGTGCGATCGGATCGAAGGCGAGCGTGCGTGCGCGGCGGGGCGCCGGCCGAAGCTGGCGAATGACGTAGCCGCGATCGCGGAACGTCTCGCGCGGGACGAACTGCTGCCACGAGCCGCCGAGAGACCGGGCGACGCCGACTCGCTCGAAGCGAAACCCGAAGCCGTTGCACGTCTGGACGCCGCCGTTCCACGACTCGGCAGTCGCGATCGGTCGCCATTGCTTGTGGGAGCCCTCGAGCACGATCGGGTCGGTGACGGGCCGGCCGTCGAGCCAGATCCTCCACACGCCGGGACGCCTGTTCATCTCGAGCACGGCGAGGCGGTGCTTCTCGCCGACCGCGACGTCGGTCAGGAGCGGAAGAAAGACTGGATCGCGGCCCGGCCGCGTGATCTCGGCGTACACCATGAGAGGGGTCCGCGGGAGTGCCGCGATTCCCGTCTGGAGCCACATGGTCTCGCCGTTCGGACCAGCGTTCCGTCCACCGAGTCCGATCCAACCGGCTGCGTGACCGGCCGACACGGTCGGTGCCCGCCGCGCGGTGATCGTGGCGCGGACGCCGCTCGAGACGCGGCTCGACTCGTATCCCGCGTATGCGTAGCCCGGCGAACCGTGCGCTCCAGACCTGCAGTCGCTGCTGCTCGCGTTCCCGACGGGCACGAGGAGCATGGCGGTCGTTGCCGCCGCCACCGCGATGCACGTGATCAATACCCCCCGTCGCGCCACGACTCCTCGATCGGCGTCACTCGTTCGGAGGACGATCCCCTGGACGAGGGATGAGGCTCCGCTATCCGAGGTGTGAGCACGAACCCGCCGACGGGCGGGAAGGTCCGCGCGGCGACCCGGGTCTGTACTAGAGCGGGCGACAGCGGCTGTCGGCGGCGTAGAGCGCGCGCTGGACGTCGAGCAGCTGACGGTCGAGGGCCGCGTCGTAGGCCGTCGGGCGCGGCGCCCTCCCACGTCACGTCCGGCAACACGCCGGGACCGACGACGGTCGCCCGGTAGCGCTCGCCCTTCCCCTCGGGCCGCTTGCCCGTCGCCGGGTAGCCCGGGTACGGGTCGTGCGGGTAGAAGCCGTAGCAGAACGTGCCCGAGGCCTTGTGCGAGAGGAAGCTGTTCTCGCGTCGCCAGCCGGAGCCGTACGCCGAGTTCAGGGTGTCGAGATAGATGTTGCGCCCGTAGGAGTCGAGCGGGGAGCCCTTCGCCGACGAGCGCCAGCCGTAGACCGGCTGGCCGAGGTAGGTCAGCCGGCCGAAGACGTGGTGGAACTGCCTGCTGTAGGCCCAGTTCGTCCAGAGCTCGAGCTTCGGGAGCTCACCCTGCCAGCGGCTCAGCCGCAGCTCCCACGACGCCTGGAGCGGCTTCCACGGCTCGAGCCCGAGGTTCGGGAGCCCGCGCTGCCACGCCTGGAGCGCCCAGTGGCTCCCGTCCGGCATCGTGCAGCCCGTCACGAACCAGGCGAGCGGCGGCCCGGCGTAGCGCTTGCAGACGTTCACGAAGTGCCGCGCGAGGACGCGGCCCTGCGAGCGCCAGCCGCCCGAGTAGTCGAGCTTGAAGCCGACCTGCGGGACGCCCTCGGCCGGGTGCCGGGCGTTGATCGCCCCCCACGCGACGACGCTCCACTGGCGTCCCTTGGCGCGGTAGCCGACGACGGCCTGGCCGCGCGCGGTGACGCGCAGCGTGACGTCCTTCGCGTCACGCGCGATGAGCTCCGACGCCTGCGACGCGGCGGGCAGCGCGAGCGCGGCGAGCAGGGCGAGCACGAGCGCAAGACGCCTCATCGGCGGTCCGATCGGCGGCACGCGCGGAAGCATAGAGCCCTCGAAGGAGTGGTCCCGCCTCGGCACGGGCGCGCGAGAAGCGGCGGGGGTGGGATTCGAACCCACGGAGCCTTGCGGCTCAACGGTTTTCAAGACCGTCCCGTTCGACCGCTCCGGAACCCCGCCGGGCGGGTCAGTCTACGCGGCGCGGGTGCCCGGCTCGGAGCGCGGCGGGCCTGACTCGTCGGCGTCGCGGAGCGCCCGCAGGAGCTTGACCTTGGCGAGCGCCGTCGGCAGGTCGGACGTGACGAGACGGCCGGCGAACCGCTCGGCGGCCTCGCGGCCGAAGACGATCGTCGACGCCGGCGCGAGCCCGGGGCGGAGCGCCTCGCGGATCGTGTCCCGCACCGCGGGCCGTCCCTCGAAGTACGGGGTCAGCTCAACGGCCTCCCGCATCGCGGAAATCTCCGCCCGTGTCCAGGCGACCCGTATCACCTCCCCCTCCACCACGACGCACTCTAGTCCGTTCGGGGGACGAGCGCAACCCGAAGGAGTGAGGAGATTCCTCGAACGAGGGATGTCTCGTCCCTCGACCGAGGGACGAGCGCCGGAGCAGCAGGGCCTAGATCGCGGCGGCGGCGGGGGTCGGCGCGGGTGAAGGCGCCGCGGCGTTGCGCCAGCGCTCCGGCACCGTGCGCCTTCGGTCGGCGCCGTGCACCGCGCGGAGGAGCTTGGCTCGGGCCGTCGCCGTGGCGAGGTCGACCGGCACGAGGCGGCCCGAGAGCCGCTCGGCGAGCTCGGCGTCGAGCGTGAGCTCGGTCATCCGCGGCGCGCGGACGGCGACGCGCAGGATCTCGCGCGCCTCCTGGCGTCCCTCGAAGTTCGGGGTGATCTCGACCGCCTCACGGAGCGCGATCAGCTCAGCCCTCGTCCAGAGGACGCGAACGACCCCCTCGTCGTGCCGCATGCCTCGAAATGTACGAACGTCCTCCGTTCGAGCTACTCACCGCGAGGCGAGGATGCAGCTGGACCGTCGGTCAGTCTGTGCGGCGGGCCGCGAGCCGATCGCGCGGGCTAGTCGGAGACGCGCTCGGGGGCGCCGTAGGCGCGCAGCACGTCCGGCACCTCGCCCTGGAAGTTCTCGAGGATCGCGAGCGCCATCCGGTCGACGACGGCGGTGCCGTTCAGCAGGTGCACCGGCTCCGGCCCGTGCTCGCCGCGGAAGCGGATCTGAAGGCGCCGGGCCTGGAAGTCGGTCGTGTTGGAGATCGAGCCCGTCTCGCGGTACCGCCCCTGCGTCGGGAACCAGATCTCGACGTCGTAGGTCTTGGCCGACGCGCTCGACATGTCGCCTGCGGGCAGCACGACGACCCGGTACGGGAGCTCCAGGGCGGCGACCAGCTCCTCGGTGTTCGCGAGGAGCAGCTCCAGCTCGTCCCACGAGGCTTCCGGCCGCGTGAGCGAGAACTGCTCGACCTTGTTGAACTGGTGGACGCGGATCATCCCGCGGGTGTCGCGGCCCGCCGCGCCCGCCTCCCGCCGGAAGCACGGCGAGAACGCCGCGTAGCGGAGCGGCAGCTCGTCCGCGGCGAGGATCTCGCCCGCGTGGAGGCTCGCCACCGGGATCTCGGCGGTGCCGGCGAGGTAGAGGTCGTCGGCCGGCAGCTCGTAGACGTTCGCCTCGTCCGAGGGGAAGGCCCCCGTGCCGATCAGGGCGCTCTCGCGGACGAGGACGGGCGGCAGCACGGTGGTGAAGCCCTTCGCCGCGAGCCGGTCGAGCGCGAGCCGGTAGAGAGCGAGGGCGAGCTGCGCGGTGCCGCCCATCCAGTAGCCGAAGCGAGCGCCCGACATCCGCGCGGCGCGCTCCATCTCGAACCGCCCGAGCTCGAGATGGTCGCGCGGCGCCTCGAGCGCCGGCGGCTCGCCGATGCGACGGAGCTCGCGGGCGTCCTCCTCGGTCGCGCCGTCCGGTACGTCGTCGCGCGGGGGGTTCGGCACGCGCAGCGCAAGGGCGTCGCGGTCCTCCTCGGCCCGGGCGAGCGCCTCCTCGGCCTCCCTGAGCTCGGCCTTGACGGCCTGGAGCACCTGGAGCTGCTCGGGCGTCGGCTTGCCCTTCACCTTCGTGCGCGACCGCAGCTCGTCGATCCGTGGGACGAGTGACCGCCAGCGCTCGTCGGCCTCGAGCAGCCGGTCGAACGCGTCCGCCGCGCCCTTGCGGGCGAGCGCGGCGCGGGTCTCGTCGGGACGCGCGCGCGCTGCCTTGAGGTCGATCATGCGGCTGAGTCTAGGAAAGCGTCGATCACGGTCGCGACCCCGTCGTGCTCCGGCCCGGGGCAGGTCGCGTCGGCGATCGCGGCCAGGCGCGGATGGGCGTCCTCGATCGCGACGCCGAAGCCGGCGACCTCGAGCAGCTCGACGTCGTTCTCGCCGTCGCCGAACGCGACGACCTGCGCGAGGTCGAGCCCGAGCTCGGCGGCGACGAACGCGATGCCCGAGCCCTTCGTGACGGCCGGGTGCCCCAGCTCGAGGAGGTGCGGCAGAGACGTGGTCAGGAAGACGCGCCCGTCGAGGCGGCGCGCAAGCTCGCCGCGCGCGGCCGCGAGGACGTCCGGCTCCGCGACCGCGACGAGCTTGGTGGGCGGCCGGTCGAGCCACGTGAGCAGGTCGCCGACCTCGGTCACCGGGAGGCGCTGATAGCCCGAGTAGGCGCGCGAGTACTCGGTCTCGCGCGCGACGTACAGCTGGTCGTCGACGTAGACGTTGGGCGGCAGCCCGAGCTCCTCGAGCGCGGCGATCGCCTCGCGGGCGACGTCGAGCTCGAGCGGCTCGTGCAGGAGGAACTCGCCCGTCGTCGGGTCGACCACGGCGGCGCCCTGGTAGCAGACCACCGGCTCGGCGATCCCTGCCTCCCGGACGTAGCGCTCGACCGAGCGGAACATGCGGCCGGTCGCGACGAGGACCGGGACGCCGTGACGCTGGGCGCGCGCGACCGCGGCCAGGAGCCGAGGCCGGAGCCGGCCGTCGCGGCCGAGGATCGTCCCGTCGAGGTCGCTGGCGAACGCCGCGACGTCGCGCGGGAAGCCGGCCGGGAGAATCAGCCGCTCGACGAGTCGACGACGTACTGGGCGACGTCGGCGATCTGCTGTGGCTCGAGCTGGTCGGAGAACGAGGGCATCCCGCCCTGGCCGAGCGTGATCCGCGTGCACTGCCAGCTCGTACGACGGCTTCGCGTCGTCGAGGTTCGGCCCGACCGTGCCGCTCGTCCCGGCGGCCGAGAGCGTGTGGCACGCGCCGCAGCCGCCCGAGGCGAAGACTGCACTCCCCGGCGGCGGCGTCACCCGTCAGCTCGAGCGCCGGAAGGTCGGCGTTGCCGCCGCCGGTCGTCTCCTCGGGGATCGTCCCCTCGACCGTCTCCGGCGTCGCCGTGACCTCGCCGTCGTAGCACCCGCCTGCCAGGAGCGCGAGCGCCGCGAGCAGGAGCGCGAGTGCGGTGAGCGGTCGGCGCATCGCGCGGAGTCTATCCAGGCCGCCCGGCGCCTCGCGCGGGGTGGAGTCCTCGAACCGGCGGACGGCGAAGGCCACCGCGGCGCCGACCGCGACGACGTCGCCCGGCGTGTCGTTGACGACGAGGGAGACGGCGAGCGCGACGAGGACTGCGTCGGTGACCGGCCGTCTCGGCCGCTGCAGGCCGACCCAGACGAGGACGGGCAGGGAGGCGAGGACGGCGAAGGCGGGACCGACCGACGCGAACGTCCGGCGGGCGGAGAGCTCGAGCCGGTCGCCGATGTCCGCGAGCACGGCGCCGGGGCCGTCGCCGACGGCGTCCGTCACGTGGCTCGACCCGCCGAGCGCCGCATCGAGGCCGACGAGCGCGAGCGCGATCGCGACGACGCCGACGCCGGCGAGCGCGATGCGGCGCGGGCCGACGCGGGGCCGGAGCGCGCGCAGGGCGAGCGTCGCGTACGCCGCGAGCAGGACGAGCAGGCCGCCGCCGTCCGCGCCGAACCGGTTGCCCGCGACGGCGACGAGCGCGAGCGCGGCGACGGCGATCCCGGCACGTCCCAGCAGGGCCGGCCCGAGCACGGCGGGGAGGAGGAGGAACGTCTCGAGGAGGTTCGAGACGCCGTAGAAGCGTCCCGCCTGGGACGGCCCGAACGGCGAGAGCGCGACGGCCTCGGGATCGAGGCCGAGGACGAGGAGATACGCGGCGAGCACGGCGGCGCACGCGAGCCCGAGCGGGAGGAGCGCCGCGGCGAGGCCGACCAGGGCGACGACCCACCAGCCCGCGAGCCAGAGGTTCGCCGCCAGCGCGACGAGGATCACGCGCGGCGCCAGGCGCGGGGCGAAGACGGCCACGATGTACGCGATCGCGCCGACGAGGACGCTGAGCGGCATCCGGATGCGGTCGTTCCGCTCGATCCGTTCCTCGAGCCGCTCCAGGGCACCGACCGGGTCGTCGCTGGCGACCACCTCGAGGCGCCCGTGCGCGACGTCGGCGAGCGAGACGAGCCCGTCGATCCGCGTCGAGTCGGAGGTGAGGAGGCCGCGCGGCCCCGGCGCGACCGCGATCGGGTAGCGGTCGTTCTCGCTCCGGCCGGGCGGTGGGAGGACGACGAGCGTCGTCGGCGGCGGACCGTCGCCGAGCTCGATGCGCGGCTCGGACGGGGGCGTGCCGCCGAGCAGCGAGCTCTGCACCTCGCCGGTCAGGAGCGTGTTGAGGGCGCTCTCGCGGGTGACGGTCGGGCCTGCGCCGGGAACGGCGAGCCCGATCGCCCCCGAGGCCGCATAGCGCGCGGGCGGGAAGGGGTCGACGACGACGACCGCAGCGGTCGCAGGAGCCGCGAGCACGAGCGCCGCGACGGTCGCTGCGAGGGCGCGGGGCACGGCGGGAGTCTTGCCGACCGGCCCGGGTCGCGTAGCCTTCGAAGGGATGATCGTCGAGCGGTCGATGGACGGGCGCTGGCTCTCGAACGCCTTCGTGGTGGGCGACGAGCCGGGCGGCGTCGCGGTCTTCGTCGACAGCGGCGCGCCGCTCGAGCCCCTGCTCGCGATGCTCGAGCGGGAACGGCTCTCCCCGACGCACGTCCTGCGCACGCACGGCCATCCCGATCACGTCGAGCACGAGGAGCTGCTCACCGAGCGCTTCGGGATCCCGGTCGCGACCGACTCGATCGTGACGGGCGGCCTCCAGATCGAGGCGATCCCGACCCCGGGGCACTCCGACGACGGCGTCGCGTTCGTCGTCAACGACACGCTCTGCTTCTCGGGCGACACGCTCTTCCGCGCCGCCGTGGGCGGAGGGCCGGCGGACGTCGTCCGCGACTCGGTGATGGAGAAGCTCATGCGCCTCGACCACGCCGTGCGCGTGCTGCCGGGGCACACCGACGAGACGACGATCGGCCGCGAGTGGGAGCGCAACCCGTTCGTCCGCTACTGGCGCGGCCTCGAGGAGGAGGACGGCGAGCGCTGCCGCGTCGGCGGGCAGGAGGGGACGGTCGTCGTCACCTCGCCGGACTACGACGGCAAGGGCAAGCTCCTCGTCCGCCTCGACGACGGCACCGAGCTCATCGTCGGCGCTTCGCGCGTCGAAGTGCTCTGAAGCTTGTTCGCCAAGCGGGATTCCGCAGAAGCGGAATCCCGCGGCTTGATCCCTCGCCTTCGGCTCGGGCACATCCCTGAAGGCGGCGGCTTCGCCGCCGCACTGACTCATTGCCATAGGAGCGACCGCTGGGCGAGGCTCACGTCCGTCCGCGGCGGTACGGTCCGCGGCCCCGTGCGTCTCGTCGTCGCCCGCTGCGAGGTCACGTACTCCGGCCGCCTGCACGCCTACCTGCCGGAGGCGATCCGGCTGCTCGTCTTCAAGGCGGACGGCTCCGTCCTCGTCCACGCGGACAGCGGCGGGTACAAGCCGTTGAACTGGATGACGCCGCCGACCGTGATCGAGCAGGGCGACGGGACGATCGTCGTGCGGAAGCGGGCGGGCCGCAGCGAGGACCGGCTCGAGATCCGGCTCGCCGAGGTCCTGGCCGAGTTCGAGCACGAGCTCGGCGAGGACGCCGGGCTCGAGAAGGACGGCGTCGAGCGCCACCTCCAGGAGGTGCTCGCCGAGCGGCCGGACGCGCTGGAGGGCGGGCTCCGGCTCGTCCGGCGCGAGTGGCCGACCGAGGTCGGCCCCGTCGACCTCATGTGCCGCGACGCGGAGGACGGCTGGGTCGCCGTCGAGATCAAGCGCGTGGGGACGCTCGAGGCGGTCGAGCAGCTCTCGCGCTACCTCGAGGTGCTCTGCCGCGACCCGGCGCTCGCGGCGTGCCGCGGGATCCTCGCCGCCCAGGTCGTGAAGCCGCAGGCGCGGACGCTCTGCGAGGCGCGCGGGCTCGGCTGCGTCGAGGTCGACCTCGACGTGCTGCGCGGCGAGCGCGAGCCCGAGCTGACGCTCTTCGCCGTCTGATCAGGGGCGGACGACCGCCTTGAGGTAGTCCTCCGGCGGCGCGTCGAAGAGCCCCGCGACCCCCTCGAGCCCGACCTCGTGGGTCAGGAGGCGCTCGAACGGGAAGGCGCCGCTCGCGAGGAACGCGAGTGCCGCGCGGAAGGTCCGCGGGGTGTGGTGGAAGGCGCCGGCGAGCCGCACCTCCTCGTAGTGGATCCGGTAGGCGTCCACCTCGACGTGCGCCTCGCGCGGCAGCCCGCCGAACGCGAGCACCGTCCCGCCGGGCCGGACGAGCGCGAGCGCGTGCTGCCACGACTCGACGGTGCCGGCCGCCTCGATCACGACGTCGGCGCCCTCCGGCTCGGCGGCGACCGCGCCGAAGGAGCCCGCGAGCGCGCGCCGCGAGGGCCGGGACCCGACCCCGACGGGGCGGCCGCCCGCGTCGGCGACGCACGCGCACAGCATGAGGCCGATCGGCCCGAGGCCGACGATCGCAACCGTGTCGCCGCGCTCCACCCCGGCGACCTCGAGCCCGTGGAGACAGCACGCGAGCGGCTCCGCCATGGCGGCGACCTCCGGCGCGAGACCGGGCGGCACCGGCACGAGGTTCCGGCGCGCGATCCTGGCGGGCACGAGCAGCAGCTCCGCGTAGGCGCCGTTCAGCAGGGGGAGGAGCTGCTCGCAGAGCGTCTCCTGGCCGCGCGCGCAGGCCGCGCAGGCGCCGCACGGAGCGGAGTTCGCCGGCACGAGCCGTCGACCCGTCGCGACGTCGACCCCGCACACCTCGTGGCCGAACGGGCTGGGCGGAGGGCCGAGGAGGACGGGGTGCCCCCGCCGGTAGGCCTTGAGGTCGGTGCCGTCGGTCAGCGCGGCCTCCACCTGGAGGAGGACGTCTCCGTCGGCGGGGACGGGGTCGGGCACGTCCTCGAGCCGGAGGTCGCCGGGCGCGTGGAGCCGGAGCGCCCTCACGGCGTGAAGACGACCTTCAGCGTGTCCCGGCGGCGGAAGAGGTCGAGCCCGTCGGCGAAGCGGGCGAGCGGCAGCACGACCGGCTCGGGCACGTCGAGGTCGTCGAGCAGTGCCGCCGCCTCGGGCATCGACGGCGGCGAGGCGGAGCGGGTGCCGACGAGCGTGAGCTCGCGCCGGTACACGTCGGCGGCCGGGATCGGGCCTGCGTCCGCGAAGACGAGGACCGTCCCGCCGGGGGCGACGTGCGCGAGCGCCGTCTCCACGCCTCCGCGCCCGGAGAGCACGGCCGCGTCGACCGGCCCGTCGGGCGCCGTCCCCGATCGCCGCGGGTCGAGGTCGACCGCGAACACCTCGTCGCCCCGGCGCGCGAGCACCGCGCCGAAGAGCTGGCCGACGAAGCCGTTCCCGACGACGAGCACGCGCCCGCGCGGCACCCTTGCCGCTCCGCGGAGGACACAGGCGAGCGGCTCGACCATGGTTCCCCTCCAGTCGGGCCAGTGGGCGGGCAGCTCGACCGTGCCCTGGGCGTGCGCCCGCTCGGCGAACCCGCCGGGCCGGATCGTCGGCGCGGCGAACCGCTCGCACGTCGACTCGTGACCGGCGAGGCAGCGGGCGCACTCCCCGCAGGACGCATGGTGGACGAGCGCGACCCGGCGGCCGTCGGCCGTCTCCGCGACGACCTCGTGGCCGAGCACCGCGCCGGCGTGGCCGGGCGCGAGCTTCTCGACGTCCGAGCCGCAGAGCCCGCAGGCGAGGATCCGGACCGGCTCGCCCGGTCCGTCCGGCTCGGGCACGTCCGTGACCACCGGCGTCCCGTCGGGGCCAACGACCACGGCGCGCACGGACGTATCGTAGGACGGCCGACGACCCGCGAGGAGGGAGAGCACATGCCCGTCAAGCTGCACCGCTGTCCCGGCCCTCTGGGTGAAGACGTCCCACCACCCCTGCTGGCGCGTCCAGAAGGCCCTCGACGAGACGGGCGTCGAGTACGAGGTCGTCAAGGCGGCGTGGCCGCGTCGCAGCAAGCGGACGGCCGTGATCGCAGGCACGGGGCAGAGCGCGGTGCCGGCGCTCGAGCTCGAGGACGGCACCTGGTATCGCGAGGACTCGGCGGAGATGGAGCGCGCGATCCGCGCGGGTCGGTTCGGCGGCGCGGCCTGATGCGGATCTGCTCCCTGCTCCCGAGCGCGACCGAGATCGTCGCCGACCTCGGCCTCGTGGACGCGCTCGTCGGGGTCTCGGAGGAGTGCCGGTGGCCCGCCCGAGGTCGTCGGGAAGCCGGTCGTGACGGCGCCGAAGCGGAGCCTGGCCGAGCTCTCGAGCGCCCGGATCGACGAGACCGTGCGCGCGTCGCTCGCCGACGGCGGCTCGCTGTACGCCGTCGACGCGGACCTGATCGAGACCCTCGCGCCGGACGTGATCGTGACGCAGGACCTCTGCCCGGTCTGCGCCGTCTCGAGCGGCGACGTGACCACGGCCTGCGCCGTGCAGGCGGAGGTGATCTCGCTCGACCCGATGACGCTCGAGGACGTCGCCGCCTCCGTGGAGCTGCTCGCAGGGCGGCTGGGCGTCGCCGAGGTGGGAGCGCGTGTCGCGGCGGCGATGCGGGACGCGATCGCGGAGGTGGCCGACGCGACGCGGGACGCCCCGCGGCGCCGCGTCTTCGTCGCAGAGTGGATCGAGCCGCCGTTCACGGCCGGGCACTGGGTGCCCGAGATGGTCGCGGCGGCCGGCGGCGTCGACGTCCTCGGGCGCGCGGGCCGGCCCTCCCGGCGGACGACGTGGGACGAGGTGCTCGCCGAGGAGCCCGAGCTGGTCGTGGTCGCGGCGTGCGGGTTCGACGCCGACGAGGCCCTCCGCCGCTCCGCAGGGCTCGAGCTCCCCGTCCCCGCCGTGGTCGTCGACGGCGACGGCTACTTCTCGCGACCGGCCCCGCGTCTCGCGGACGGCGCCCGCCAGCTCGCCCACCTGCTGCACCCCGGGCTGGTGCCCGACCCGGGGCTCCCCGCGTACCGGCTCGCGCCGGTCGCGGCCCCCGACCGGCGCTACACTTCGCCCTCCGCGGGGCTATAGCTCAGTTGGGAGAGCGCCTGGATCGCACCCAGGAGGTCGGCGGTTCGAGTCCGCCTAGCTCCACTGGCCCGCCGATCGAGTGTCCCCGCGCGCGGGCCCTCGATCGCGCAGACCCCTGAAGGGCGAGACCGGGGGCATGGCAGCATCCCCGGGCATGCCGGCCGAGGCCACGAGCGACCGCGCGCACCACCGCAGGCGGATGTCCGGCCGCGACCCGTCGGAGCACCACCGCGCGGCGACGCCGCTCGAGCTCCTCTTCGACCTGACGTTCGTCGTCGCGTTCGGGATCGCCTCGAACGAGCTCTCGCACGCGCTCGCCGAGGGGCACGTCCGCTCGGGCGTCCTCGGGTTCGTGTTCGCGACGTTCGCGGTCGCGTGGGCCTGGATCAACTACTCGTGGTTCGCATCCGCCTACGACACCGACGACTGGGTGATCCGCCTGGCGACGATGGTGCAGATGGTCGGCGTGATCGTCCTCGCGCTCGGCCTGGAGCAGGCGTTCGCGTCGATCGAGGCGGGCGACGTCCTCGACAACGGCGTGATGGTCGCCGGATACGTCGTCATGCGGGTCCCGATGGTCTTCCTCTGGCTCCGCGCCGCCCGGCACGACCCGGCCCGGCGGGGCGCCGCGCTCTCGTACGTCTGGACGATCGCCGTCGCCCAGGTGTTCTGGGTGGTTCTCGCGATCGTCGACCTGCCCATCCGCACCACGGCCGCGATCGCCGCGCTGCTGATCGGGATCGAGCTGCTCGGGCCGGTGATCGCCGAGACCCGCAAGGGCGGCACGCCCTGGCACGCCGGCCACATCGCCGAGCGCTACGGCCTGCTCGTGATCATCACCCTCGGCGAGGGGATCCTGGGCACCGTCGCCTCGATCAACGCGCTCGTCCACGGCTCGGCCGGCTGGACGCTCGACGCCGGCGTGGTCGCCTTCGCCGGCGTCGGCCTGATCTTCGCGACCTGGTGGACGTACTTCGCGATCCCGTGGGCGGACGTCCTGGCGCTCCACCGGGAGCGCGTGTTCATCTGGGGGTACGGCCACATCGTCCTCTTCGGCGCCCTCGCGGCGATCGGCGGCGGCCTCCACGTCGCCGCCTACTACCTCGAGCACGAGACGACGCTGGGAGTGACGGGGACCGTGCTGGCGACGGCGGTCCCGGTCGCGGTCTACGTCGCCGCCCTGTACGGGATCTACGCGGCGTTCACCCGGCACCTCGACCCGTTCCATCTCTCGCTGCTCGCCGGGACGGCAGGGGTGATCGCGCTCGCGGTCGTCCTCGCCGCCGCCGGCGCGGGCGTCGCGGTCTGCCTCGTCGTCCTGATGTTCGCACCGGTCGTCACCGTGCTCGGCTACGAGACGCTCGGGCACCGGCACGTCGAGGAGGCGCTCAGGCGGATGCGGCCGACCGGGAGCTCGCGCCAGGCGGCCTGATCCCGTTGCGGGGTCGCTCCGGTCCCGTGGATGGAGGAAGATGGCCACGTGGGGGAGTACGACTACTCCGAGCTCGAGGACGACCAGTTCCTGAGCCTCGTCGGTCGGCTCGTGGGGCGCGAGGCGTGGCCCGACGCGGTGGTCGTCCCCTCCCGGAGGCAGCCCGTCGAGCGCCTGCGCGCGTGGCTCGCGGAGCCGGCCGCCGGCCGACCGCTGCTCGTCGTGGGCGAGAGCGGCGTCGGGAAGTCCGCGATCGTGGGCCACGCGCTCCGCGAGCTGCCGGAGGAGGACGACTGGGCCGTGCTGTGGTCGGCGGCCTCGGAGGTGATCGCGGGCGCCATCTACATCGGGCAGCTGGAGCAACGCGTCCAGGAGCTCGTCCACCGCATCCGTCATCGCGACGTGGTCTGGGTCGTCCCCCAGTTCGAGGAGACCCTCTACGCAGGCCAGTACCACGGTCATCCGCGCGGGCTGCTCGACGCGCTCGTCCCGCACCTCGAGACGGGAGGCATCCGCCTGATCGGCGAGATCGACCCCGCCGCCTACGAGCAGCTCGTCCAGCGGCGCCCGAAGGTCGTCGAGCTGTTCGAGGTGATCCGCCTCCCGGCGATGCCCGCGGACGAGGCGCTGGCGATCGGCGCCGCGTGGGCGGCCGAGCGGCACATGGAGATCGACGAGGCGACGCTTCGTGAGGCGGCCGACTTCGCCGAGCACTACCTGCCTGGGCTGGCCGCTCCGGGCAACCTGCTGCGCCTGCTCGACATGAGCGGCCAGCGCGCAGCGCGGGAGGGGGCGAGCGCGGTGACGCCGACGCTCGTGATCGAGGCGCTCGCCTCCGCGACCGCGATGCCGCTCGAGCTGCTCGACCCACGCAAGCCGATCGACGTCGACGCGTTGCGCGAGACGCTCGCGGCGCGGGTGCTGGGACAGCCCGAGGCGGTCGACTGCCTGGTCGAGCGCATCGCGCTGCTCAAGGCGGGGCTCACGGATCCGGGCCGCCCGCTCGGCGTCTTCCTCTTCGTCGGCCCCACCGGGACCGGCAAGACGGAGCTCGCCAAGGCGCTCGCCGAGTCGATGTTCGGCTCGGAGACGCGGCTCGTGCGGCTCGACATGAGCGAGTTCCAGACGCCGGAAAGCCTCGAGCGGCTGCTCGCCGAGAGCGCCGGCCCCGACGCCCCCTCCGCCGGCCTCGTCTCGGCGCTGCGCCAGCAGCCCTTCTCGGTCGTGCTGCTCGACGAGTTCGAGAAGGCGCACGGGAACGTCTGGGACGTCTTCCTGCAGGTCTTCGACGACGGCCGGCTGACCGACAACGCCGGCCGGGTGGTCGACTTCCGGCACGCGGTGATCATCCTCACGTCGAACGTCGGCTCCGCCGTCTCGACCGCACCGGCGCTGGGGTTCGTGGGCGAGCGCGCCCCGTTCGCGCGGGAGGGGGTCGAGCGGGCCGTGTCGCAGGTGTTCCGGCCGGAGTTCCTCAATCGCCTCGACCGGGTGGTCGTCTTCCGGCCCCTCGAGCGCAGCCTGATGCGCGAGCTGGTCGTGAAGGAGCTGCGGCAGATGATCGAGCGCCGCGGCTTCCGGGCCCGGCCGTGGACGGTCGAGTGGGACGACGCGGCGATCGACTTCCTGGTCGACCGCGGCTTCAGCGCGGAGCTGGGGGCGAGGCCGCTCCGGCGCGCCATCGAGCAGGAGCTGCTCGCACCGCTGGCGCTCGAGGTGGTCGGGCACCGCGCCCCCCGCGGCGACCAGTTCCTCCTCATCACCGCAGACCGGCGGGGGCGCCTGCGCGTCCGCTTCGTCGACGCCCACGCCGACGACCCCGTCGACGCGGCCGAGGCCGACGAGTCAGGCGACTGGTCGCTCGCGCGGATCGCGCTGCGGCCGCAGCGGACGCGCGCCGAGGCGGCGTTCCTGGTGGCCGAGGAGCGGCGCGTCGCCGCTGCCGTCGCGGACTGGTGCGCGGCGAAGGGCGACCTCCTCGCGGCGATGCGCGACCCCGACTTCTGGGAGGCGCCCGACCGCTTCGCGACCCTCGCGCGGGTCGAGTACCTCGACCGCCTCGAGGCGGCGGCGGGCACGGCGGAACGGCTCACGCAGCGGCTTGCGGCGGGGACCCGCGGCGACACCAGGCCGGCGGGCGACCTCGTCCGGCTCGTCGCCGGCAGGCTCCACGTGCTGACGTGCGCCCTGGAGGAGCGCGGCAGCGACGAGGTCCTCGACGCGGCGATCACGGTGTCGAGCGGCACGGGGCACGGCCACGACCCCGCTGCCGCCGAAGAGTTCGCGCACCGGCTGGAGTCGATGTACCTCGACTGGTCGGAGCGGCGCGGCATGCGCGTCGAGCAGGCGGACGGCGAGCGCCCGCGCCTCGGCGTCAGCGGCCTTGCGGCGTACTCGATCCTCCTCCCGGAGCACGGCCTGCACGTGCTGGAGAGCGGCACGGGCGACGAGACGAGGCGCGTCTTCGCCCACGTCGCGGTCGCCCCGGTCTCGCTCTCGGCGCCGGGCTCGGTGGGAGCGGCTCCCCACTCGACGGAGATCGTGCGGCGGTACCGGTTCGAGCCGTCGCCGCTCGTCCGCGACCGGCGAGGGTGGCGCACCGGCCGCGTCGAGCAGGTGCTCGGCGGCGACTTCGACCTGTTCGCCTAGGGGCCGGCGGCCTCGTCACGTGCGGCGCGCCGCGCCGCGAGCACGCGATCGACGTCGAGCCGCTCGGCGGCGTCGAGGGCCTTGTGGGCCGCCTTCCGCGTGTCGCGCGCGAGGACACCCCGCAGCAGCCACTTGCGGGCCAGGCGTGCGAGCGGCAGGTCGAGCGTCGTCACGTCGGGCTCGCGCTTCGGCGCGAGATAGAGGTCGAGGGTCAGCTTCTTCACGAGCCTCGGGTCGGCGGGCAGACCGGTCGCCTGCTCGAGGCGGTACGCGACGAGCGACCCGATCACCCGCACCTCGACGACGCCGGCGCGGACGGTCGTCAGCAGCGACATCGTCGTCGTGGCGACGAGCACCCAGGGGACGCGCGTGAACCGGGCGCCCCGGGCGAGCATGCGCACCGCAGGGGTCGCGACGGCGACGAAGCGCTGGACGCGGTCGGCGACCTCCTCCAGGTCGTCGTCGTCGGCGATCAGCAGCTTGCCCTGCGCGGCCGACGTGACCCGCTCGTCGCCCCGGAGCAGCTTGTCGACGAGGTCGTCGAAGAGCGAGCCGGCGGCGCGGACGAGCGCCGACGTCATCACCTCGTCGTGGACGGATTGGCGGTACGGCTCGATGCTCATGGAGGGTTCCTACCCAGAAGCGGCGAAGCCACGTCTTCACATCCGCCAAACATCCGGCGGTTCTGGTCGTCTAATGGGCAGCGAAGCAGACCCTGACCCCTTCGATTCGAGTGCGTAGGCGGCGCACGGCGACATGGAAGACTTCAGGTGGCGAAGCGAATATGCGGCCCAGATCGCGCGTGAGCGCGCCGAGGTCGCACGCGCCAAGCACGCCGCCAAGGCGCACAACGACGAGCCCGATCGCGACCGCCCGCTCGAGCGCGCTCGGTGGCTGGGCGTCCAGCTCCGCTCGCTCCTCGCGCTCGTCACCGTCGTCGAGGAAGGCAGCTTCGTCGCCGCTGCCCGCCGCCTGGGCTACTCGCGCTCCACGATCAGCCACCAGATCGCACAGCTGGAGTCGGCGATCGGCACGGCGCTCGTCGTCCGCGGGAGCGGGTCGCGCTCGGTGACCGTCACGCCCGCGGGCGGGATCGTCGTCGCGCACGGCCGCGCCATGCTGAAGCTGCTCGAGAACGCAGAGGAGAGGGTCGGGTCCCTGCGCGAGGACGTCCGCACGCCCGCGCACCGCCGCTTCATCGCCGCGCTCGCGCCGAGCACCGAGTAGCCGTCGGCCCACCGCGCCCGGCCGTTCCCGCGCGCGGCGGAGCCTCCGACGCGTCCTAAACCTCGATTTGCGAAACGTCGAAGTTTTCGACGTTTCCTGGGATTTCCGCCCACGTCTGGGTAGATGAGCACGTGCCGTCAGAGCAACGGGACGCGCGTGCTGCCGGAGTCTCCCCCGGGAGCCCGACCGTCCTGCGCAGGGTCACGGTCATGAGCACGAGGACGCGTACAACGCCAGAGCAAGGTCGCCGGATCAACGCGCCATGCGTGGAGCACGCCTGACGTGCCCGGGAGCAGGCCCCGGGTGCGGAGGCGCCTCGCGTGGGGGATCGTCGGCGCCGCGGCACTGGCAGCGGTCGGCGCAGTCCTCGTGCTCGGGCCGGACACCGACCCGGCACCCGAGCGCTTCACGACGCAGCCCGCTCAGGAGCCGGAGCGGCAGGTCAAGGCACCGCTCACCCCGGAGGCGAAGCGCGTGGCCATGCGCTTCATCCAGACGGCGGTCGCGCGGGAGAACCTCGACGAGGCCTGGCACCTCGTCGGGCCGAACCTGCGCGGCGGGCTGACGAAGGAGCGCTGGACCACCGGTGAGAACCCGGTGGTGCCGTTCCCGATCGACAAGCTCGACGTCGCGCCGTACAAGGTCGACGAGTCGTACGAGCGGAGCGCGCTGATCGAGATCGCGCTCCTCCCGCGCGAGGGCTCCGGTGTCCGCGCGCAGATCTTCTTCCTCGAGCTGAAACGGCTCGGCACGGGCGCGAAGGCCCGCTGGGTGGTCGACAACTGGGTGCCGCGCGCCTCGGTGCCGACGCCCAGATGAGCAACCTCGCGGACACCAAGACCGCGAACGGCCAGGTCGCGGCGTACCTGCCCGGCGCCGGCATCGGCCTGTCCCCCGATGCCCTCGACGACGAGCTCCACGACCAGAGCGTCCAGGCGCGTGGCTACTGGGCCGGCGTCTGGCTCCGGCTGAGGCGCGACAAGCTGGCGCTCGCGGGCGCCGTCTTCATCGTCCTGCTCTTCCTCGTCGCCTTCGCCGGCGCTCCGCTCGCCTCGAAGATCCTCGGCCACGGGCCGAACGAGCCCTTCCTCGTGTCGGGCGGTCTCGACGAGAACCAGCTCCCCGCCGGGCCCTGGACGTGGGTCGGGCAGCTCGAGGAGGACGGCTCCGTCGACGAGCAGCTCTTCGTCCTCGGGTCCGACTCCACGCTCGCGCGCGACGAGTTCCTGCGCCTGCTCTACGGCGCGCAGGTCTCGCTCGAGGTCGGCGTGGGGGCGACGCTGCTCTCCCTGTTCCTCGGGACGCTCCTCGGCGCGATCGCCGGGTTCTACCGCGGCTGGGTGGACACGACCGTCTCCCGGATGCTCGAGCTCACGATGGCGTTCCCGTACCTGCTCTTCGTGATCACGCTCGCGGCCACGCTCGGGACGCGGCTGAACAAGGTGACGTTCGGCTTCATGGGCGAGGGGGTCCTGACGCTCATCCTCGTCTTCGGCCTGCTCGGCTGGTTCTACTCCGCGCGCGTGATGCGCAGCGTCGCGCTGTCGATCCGCGAGAAGGAGTTCGTGGAGGCGGCGCGGATGGTCGGGGCGACGCGCTGGCGGATCATCCGCTCGCACATCTTCCCGCACCTCGTCGGCCCGGTGATCGTCCTCGCGACGCTCAACGTCGCCGCGTTCATCCTGGCCGAGGCGGGGCTCTCCTTCCTCGGGCTCGGGATCCAGCTCCCGACCGCGAGCTGGGGGAACCTGCTCGCGGACGCGCCGCAGTACTACACCTCCCGGCCGCTGCTCATGGTGTGGCCTGGCCTCGCGCTGCTCTTCACCACGCTCGCCTTCAACCTGCTCGGCGACGGCCTGCGTGACGCGTTCGACCCCCGGGGCTCCCGATGAGCCGGCGGGACGGTTCCACCGGGCACGGACCTCTCCCTGAAAGGAGCGCAATGACGACCAAGCGACTGCTCGGGATCGTGCTCACGATCTCGTGCCTCGCGCTGCTCGCCGCCACGGTCTCCACGGCCGCGCCGAGCGCAAAGCGCGGCGGCACGATCGTGATGGAGATCTCGACCGACGTGGACTACATCGACCCGCAGCTCTCCTACTACGGGGAGACGTGGAAGCTCGAGGCCGCGACGGCGTGCAAGCTGATGAACTGGCAGGACAAGGAAGGCGCGGCCGGCGCCGTCGCCACACCCGAGGTCGCCCGGGGCCTCCCGGTCATCTCGCGCGACGGCAAGACGTACACGTTCACGATCAGGCCGGGCTTCCGGTTCTCGAACGGCAAGCCCGTCACCGCGCGGAGCTTCGTCGACTCGTTCAACCGCTTCGCGAACCCTCGGATGCAGTCGACGGGCGTGCAGTTCCTCGACATCGTCCAGGGCGCCCAGGCCGTGATCGACGGCAAGGCGCGGACGATCTCGGGCGTCCGTGCGAGCGGCAACAAGTTCATCGTGCGCCTGACCAAGGCGTCGCCGGACTTCCTCGCCCGCCTGACGATGCCGTTCATGCAGGCGATCGACACGACGCTCGCCGGCCAGATCGACGCGAACGGGATCAACCAGTACGCCTCGTGCGGGCCGTACTACTTCTCGAACCGGACGCCCGGGCGGTCGATCACGCTCAAGCGGAACCCGTACTACAAGGGCGGCCGGGCGGCGAACCCCGACACGATCCAGGTGAACGTCGGCAACGACATCGCCGTCCAGTTCCAGAACGTCGAGCGGGGCACGTCCGACTACGCGTCGACCGGCATCCCGCCGACCGAGTGGAAGAACGTCGTCCAGAAGTACGGCCTCAACCGGAAGGACGGGCGCGTCCAGGTGCGGTCGCTGCTCGACGTCCGCTACGTGGCGATGAACCACGCGCGGCCGCTCTTCCAGAACAACCCGGGGCTCGCGAAGGCGGTCAACTGGACCGTCGACCGCCAGGCGTTCTCGGCCCAGGGCGGCTACCTGTACGGCAAGCGCACCGGGCAGATCCTCCCGCCCGGGATGCTCGGCTACAAGCCGCAGGGGATCTACCCGCTGCGCGTGACCGCCAACACGATCAAGCAGGCCAAGAAGCTCGCCGAGGGGAACCTCCGAGGCGGCAAGGCCGTGCTCTGGTCGTCCAACTCGGGGATCGCCCCGCTGCAGGCGCAGCTCATCCAGTACAACCTGCGGCAGATCGGCCTCGACGCGGAGATCCGCCTGCTCCCCCGCGCGCAGCAGTTCACGAACGCGGGCAACCCGCAGACGGCCACCTTCGACATGACCATCGAGCGGTGGGGCTCGGACTACGCCGATCCGTACGACTTCGTGAACATCCTGCTGGACGGGAAGCAGGTCACCCAGTCCCAGCACAACAACTACTCGTACTTCAACATCGCGAAGTACAACCGCCAGATGACGGCGGCGTCGCTGCTGACCGGCTCCAAGCGGGGCACGGCGTACGCGGCGCTGGACGGGGCGCTCATGCGGGAGAACCCGCCGTGGGCCCCGCTCGTCAACTCGAACGACAGGATCTTCATGTCGGCTCGGGTCAGCTGCATCACGGTCAACGAGGCGCACGGGAGCGGCCCGCTGCTCAACGTGATCTGCCTCAAGTAGACCCGGCGAGGGAGGGGCGGCGCGCGGCCGCCCCTCCCTCAGCGGGACCACGCGGGAGACAACGACATGTTCGACTACCTCGTACGACGACTCGTCTGGGCGGTGGTGCTGTTCATCGGCGTCACGATGATCACCTACGTCCTCTTCTTCCTCCTGCCGGCCGACCCGGCGCGCCTCGCGGCCGGCAAGTCGGCGACGGCGGAGGACGTCGCCCGCGTCGAGCACCAGCTCGGCCTCGACCGGCCGGTGCACGAGCAGTACGCCCTGTTCCTCAAGCGCCTCGTCGTCGACCACTCGCTCGGCCGCTCCTACGCCAACCGCCGCTCGGTCAACGAGATGGTCGGCGAGGCGGTGCCGGTCACGGTGGCCCTCGTCTTCGGCGGCGCGATCCTCTGGATGCTGATCGCCCTGCCCATCGGGATCCTCTCGGCGCTGCGGCCGCGATCGCTGCTCGACAGAGCCACCATGATCTTCGTCCTCGTCGGGATCTCGGCGCCCGTCGTCTGGATCGGGCTGCTGCTGCAGTACTTCGTCGGCTTCAAGTGGGGCCTCACGCCCAACGCCGGCTACTGCGACGTGATCAGCCCACCGGAGGGCGCGAGCTGCGGCGGCCCCGGCGACTGGGCCTACCACATGATCCTGCCCTGGCTCACCTTCGCGATCCTCTTCGCGGCGAGCTACGCGCGGATGATCCGCGCGAACGTGATGGACACGCTCGGGGAGGACTACGTCCGCACGGCGCGGGCGAAGGGCGCGCCGGAGGGAATCGTCATCCGCCGGCACGTGCTGCGCAACGCGCTCCTGCCGATCGTGACGATGCTCGGGCTCGACATCGGCATCGCGCTCGGCGGCGCGATCTTCACCGAGGCGATCTTCAACCTGCCCGGCCTCGGCCGGCTCGCGCTGAACAGCGTCCTCAACCTCGACCTGCCGACGATGCAGGGCGTGATCGTCTTCGCCACCCTGGCGATCATCCTCATCAACCTGATCGTCGACATCCTCTACGCCTACATCGACCCCCGGATCAGGCTGGCATGACGGTCTCCGTCGAGAGCCCCGTGCAGGAGGCCGGCGTGCGCGCCGAGCCGCTGCTCGACGTCCGCGACCTCCGGACGTACTTCAAGACGGACGACGGGATCGTGAAGGCCGTCGACGGCATCTCGTTCGCGGTGCGGCCGGGGGAGACCCTCGGGGTCGTGGGCGAGTCGGGCTCGGGGAAGAGCGTGACGATGATGTCGATCCTCAACCTCAACCCGAAGCCCGGCCGCATGGCCGTGCGGCCCGGGACGGGCGCGGGCGAGCAGATGGAGACGTTCCTCCACGGCACGAAGAAGCACACGTCGATCTCGACGGGCCAGGCGCTCTTCCGCGGCGAGAACCTCCTCGAGGCGTCGGCGCGCCGCCTGCGCGCCCTGCGCGGCAGCGAGATCTCGATGATCTTCCAGGACCCGATGACGTCGCTGAACCCGGTGCTCAGCGTCGGCGACCAGCTGATCGAGGCCGTGCTCCTCCATCGGGACGTGACCGCGAAGCGGGCGCGGGCGCTCGCGATCGAAGGCCTGCGGGAGGTCGGCATCCCGCGTGCCGAGCAGCGGATCGACGACTACCCGCACCAGTTCTCGGGCGGCATGCGCCAGCGCGTGATGATCGCGATGGCGCTCCTCAACGACCCGGCGCTCCTGATCGCCGACGAGCCGACGACCGCGCTCGACGTGACGACGCAGGCGCAGATCCTGACGCTGATCCGCGACCTGCAGCACGAGCACGGCACGGCCGTCGTCCTGATCACGCACGACCTCGGCGTCGTCGCGGAGACCGCCGACGAGATCGTCGTCATGTACGCCGCCCGCGTCGCCGAGCAGGCACCGGTCTTCTCGCTCTTCGAGCAGCCGCTGCACCCGTACACGTGGGGTCTCCTGGGCTCGCTGCCGCGGCTCGACGTCCAGCTCGAGCGCCTGACGCAGATCGGCGGCCAGCCGCCGTCGCTCCTGCGGCCGCCGCGGGGCTGCCGCTTCCGGCCGCGCTGCGGGCACGCCTTCGACCGCTGCCGCGGCGAGCTCCCGGACGCGACCCCCGCGAGCTTCGACCCCGGCCACCTCGACGCGTGCTTCCTCCCCGAGGAGCGCAAGCTCGAGCTCTCGCGCCGCGTGACCTCGGAGCTCGGCCTCGACGTGGAGGCGGCATGACGGAGACGCTGCTCGAGATCGAGGACGTCAAGAAGCACTTCCCGATCACGAAGGGCATCTTCTTCAAGCGCGAGGTGGCGGCGGTGAAGGCGCTCGACGGCGTCTCGCTCGCGGTGCGCCGGGGCGAGACGCTCGGGATCGTCGGCGAGTCGGGCTGCGGAAAGTCGACGCTCGCCCGCGTGATCATGCGCCTGCTCGAGCCGACGAGCGGGACCGTCCGGTTCGACGGCGCGGACATCACGCACCTCTCCGAGAGCGCGATGCGGCCCTACCGGCGCGAGCTGATGATGGTCTTCCAGGACCCGTACGCCTCGCTCAACCCGCGCAAGCGCGTCGGCGCGATCGTGACGGAGCCGCTCGAGGTGCACGGGATCGGCACGGACGCCGCGCGGAAGCGCCGTGTGCAGGAGCTGCTCGAGGTCGTCGGCCTCAACCCGGAGCACTACAACCGCTTCCCGCACGAGTTCTCCGGCGGCCAGCGCCAGCGGATCGGCGTCGCGCGCGCCCTCGCGGTGAACCCGAAGCTGATCGTCGCGGACGAGCCCGTCTCGGCGCTCGACGTCTCGGTGCAGGCGCAGATCCTCAACCTGCTCAAGGACCTGCAGAAGGAGTTCGGGCTCACCTACGTCTTCATCGCGCACGACCTCAGCGTCGTCCGGCACATCTCCGACCGCGTCGCGGTGATGTACCTCGGCAAGCTCGCGGAGCTCGCCGACTCGGCCGACCTCTACGCGGCGCCGCGCCACCCGTACACCGGGGCGCTCCTCTCGGCGGTGCCGATCGCGAACCCGCGCCTCGGCCGGAGCCGCAGCACGTTCGTGCTCGGCGGCGACGTGCCGAACCCGATCAACCCGCCGAGCGGCTGCCGCTTCCACCCGCGCTGCCCGCGCGCCCGGGACGCGTGCGCGGAGAGCGACCCACCGCTCGCGCCGCTGGCGCCCGGCCACGAGGCCGCGTGCTTCTTCCCGCTCGAGAAGTGGCCGCTGACCGACGCCGAGATGCGGATGGAGGCGCCCGACGCCGCGTCCGTCACCGCCGCCGACCCGGATCCACCGCCCGTCGACGTGAGGCTGCGCCGGTGATCGCGCGCGGGCTGCGAAACCTCGCGCTGGTCGCGATCGGGCTCGCCGCCGCCACGGCGCTCGGCGCGCTCCTGATCGGGAGCGCCGCCGGGATGTCCGCGCAGCGCGCCCTCTCCGGCGGCTTCCTCCTCGTCGGGTCGATCATCTTCACCGCCGGCGCGCTCGCAGGCATCCGCGACCCGGCCCGCGCCTCCCGCCGAGAGCGCCTGATGCGGGGCGGCGGCTCGACAGGGCGGCTCGCGAGCTGGTCCGAGGCGTTCCAGCTCTCGGCGGCGCTCGTCGGCCTCGGCCTCGGGCTCGTCCTCCTCGGCGTCCTCCTCCACCCGACGGCCTCGATCTGATGGCCCGGCCCGCCCTACCCGTCCTCGGCGTCGAGTGCGATGCGGCCCGCGAGCGCGCGTCGCTCGCGCTCGACGGGGCGCTGGACGACGTCGGGCGCCGACAGCTCGCGCGGCACGTCGCGCGCTGCGCCGCCTGCGCGGCCGTCGTCGACGAGCTCGGTGCGGTCACGGCGCTCCTGCGCATGGCACCGCTCGAGGCGTACCGGTGCGAGCTTCGACCGCCGGCCCGCCGCGCCGGTCGGGTCGCGCCCTGGGCCGCGAGCGCGGCCGCCGTCGCCGCTCTCGTCGTGGGGATCGCCTCGCTGCCCTACGCAACCGGCCCCGAGGCGCGGACGTCGCTCACGGCGGCGGATCTCGAGACGACGGCACCGCCGGTCAAGCTGCCGATCGGCCAGCGGTCGGCGGAAGACGACTTCCGCGGCCCGCCGGTCGTCCTCGAGGCGTAGCCCCGACCGGGACGGGTAGGGTGGCGTCGATGGCGCCCCGGCCGCACGTTCGCATCGAGTACTGCGTTCCCTGAAGCGCGCGGCCGAACGCCGTCGGTCTGGCGGCGCGGATCCTCGAGCTGTACGAGCACGACATCGACTCCGTGGAGCTCGTGACGGGCACCGGCGGGATCTTCGACGTCCACGTCGACGGCGAGCTCGTCTTCGAGAAGAAGATGATCGGCCGCTACCCGCAGCCGGACGACGTGCTCCCGCTCCTCGCCGAGAAGCTCGGCTGAGCTAGCGCGCGGGGTCGCCGCGGCGCTCGAGCCGCTCGAGCCGCTCGTCGAGGCTCCGCAGCAGCGCGACCAGCTGGTTGAACTCGGACTCCTCCTCCTGCCGCTCCTGCGCGGACCGCTGGGCGACGAGCGTGGCGACCACGATGCTCGTCAGCGTCGGGATGAGCGCGAGCCCGGTGAGCATCAGCACGGACGCGGCGGCGCGGCCCGCGTGGCTCTCCGGGACGATGTCCCCGTAGCCGACGGTCGTGACGGTCGTCACCGCCCACCAGAGCGCGATGCCGATGTCGTCGAAGGCGGGATCGATCAGGCGCTCGATCACCGCGGCGATCACGGACATGGCCGTCGCGACCAGGACGATCAGGAAGACCGCGCCGCGCAGGTTCAGGTTCGCGAGCCGGTCGTTCCGGATCCGCTTGATCCGCGTCACGTCGGCGTCTGTCTCGGACACGACGCCGTCTTCGCGCACGGCGAGCGGTTACCTACGTGGGGCGCGCTGCGCGAGGGGCATGATCTGCCGATGGCGCTCGATCTCCGCCGCTTCGACGCGCTGACCTTCGACTGCTACGGCACCCTCATCGACTGGGAGACCGGTCTCCTCGCAGCGCTCCGGGCCGCGCTGCCGGGGTCGACGCGCGGGGACGACGAGCTGCTCGAGGAGTACGCGCGGCACGAGGCCGCGGCCGAGCGCGGCCCGTACCTGCCCTACCGCGAGGTGCTCGCGGCCGGGCTGCGCGGGGTCGCCGCCCGCGAGGGCGTCGAGCCGGGGGAGGAGGCCGTCGCCCGATTCTCGGTGAGCGTCCGCGACTGGCCCGCGTTCCCGGACTCGGCCGAGGCGCTCGCGGCCCTCCACCGGCGGTTCCGCCTCGGGGTGATCACGAACTGCGACACCGACCTCTTCGCCGCGTCGCAGGACCGGCTCGGTGTCGCCTTCGACTGGGTCGTGACGGCCGAGGAGGCCCGCGCCTACAAGCCGAGCCACGCGCCCTTCGAGCTCGCGTTCACGAGGATCGACGTCCCCCGCGAGCGGATCCTCCACGTCGCGCAGAGCCTGTACCACGACCACGTCCCGGCGCGCGCGCTCGGGCTTGCGAGCGTCTGGATCGACCGGCGGAGCGGGCAGTCGGGGTCCGGCGCCACGCCACCGGCCGAGGCAGTGCCGGATGCGACGTACACGAGCCTCGCCGCGTTTGCCGCCGCGGCGGCGCCCGCGTGACGTGAGGCTCACGCTCGTCCGCAACGCCACGCTCCTCCTCGAGCTCGACGGCCGCCGCGTGCTCGTCGACCCCATGCTCGACCCGGCGGGCGCCCGGCCGCCGATCGAGAACACGGCGAACGCGCGTCCGAACCCGCTCGTCGAGCTCCCTCGGCCGCCGGCGGAGCTCGTCGAGGGCCTCGACGCGGTCGTCGTCACGCACCTCCATCGCGACCACTTCGACGACACCGCGGCCCGGCTCCTACCGCGCGACGTCCCGGTCTTCTGCCAGCCGGAGGACGCGCCGGCCCTGGCCGCGCACGGGCTCGCCGTGACGCCAGTGGAGACGGAGCTCGACTGGGAGGGGATCCGCCTCGTGCGCACGCCCGCCCGGCACGGGGAGGGAGAGACGCGCCGCGCGCTCGGGCCCGTCAGCGGGTTCGTGATCGGCGAGGTCTACGTCGCGGGCGACACGATCTGGTGCCCGGAGGTGCGGGTGTCCTCGACGAGCGCCGGCCGCGCGTGGTCGTCGTCAACGGGAGCGGCGCGCGGTTCCTGGACAGCGCGCCGCTCGTCATGACCGCGGCCGAGGTCGCAGAGGTGACGACCCGCGTGCCGCTCGTCGTGGTCGTCCACCTCGAGGCGATCAACCACTGCCTCGAGTCGCGGGCCGAGACGCGAGCGGCGGCGCCGGCCGCGCTCGTTCCCGAGGACGGCGAGACGATCGACCTCGACGCCGTCCTCGCCGAGCGCGTCAGTTGACCGCCTGCGCCGCGAGGCGACCGGCGAGCTCGGCGACGCTGCGGCGCAGCTCGTCCGGCGTCCGGATCGTGAACGCGCAGCCGAGCCCCGCCAGGACGCCCGCCATCCAGTCGAGCGAGTCGACGCGCATGCGGAGCCGCGTGCCGCCGTCCTCCTCGTCGAGCTCGGCGAGCGCGCTCGGGACGCGGTAGGCGGCGCGGTCGATCGGCAGCTCCAGCAGCACCTCGACCTGCCAGCCCCACGGCACGCCCGCCAGCGAGCGGCTCACGTACTGGACGGGGTCGAACCCGTCCGGCGCGGGCTGCGCCGCCTCCGTCGTCGACCGCGTGCCCGACATGCGGTCGATCCGGAGCGTCCGCAGGTCGTCCCGGAGGTGGTCGTGCGCGGCGAGGTACCACCGGCCCGCATGGACGACGAGGCCGTACGGGCTCAGCTCACGGCGCGTGCGCTCCCCGGAGAAGGCGCGGTACCCGGTGCGCACCCGGATCCCGCGGCGCACCGCCTCGGCGAGCAGCAGCACCGTGTCGCTCGCGACCGGCGCGCCGGCCCGCGGTGCGGTCGTGAACCCGAGCGTCGCCTCGAGCGCCTCCACGCGGCGCCGGAGGGGATCCGGCAGGACGCGGTGGAGCTTCTCGAGCGCCCCGTCGACCGACGCCTCCTCGCTCGCGAGCCCCTGGCGACGCGCGGCGATCAGGCCCGAGCACGACGACGACCGCCTCGTCGCCCGAGAGCATGAGCGGCGGCAGGCGGTACCCGGGCCGGACGCGGTAGCCGCCGCCGACGCCGCGCTGGCCCTCGACCGGGATCCCGAGGTCCTGGAGGGCGGCGACGTAGCGGCGCACCGTCCGGGCGTCGATCGCGAGGTGGTCGGAGATCTCGCGGCCGGTCGTCAGCGGCCGCGTCTGCAGCAGCTCGAGGAGCTCGAGGAGGCGTGCGGTCGGCGTCTGCACGGGCGGGATCGTCGCACGTATAGAGGGCATGATCCGCCCTATTTATCTCCTAGGCTCGTGACACGCAAGCGAACGGGAGGCGATTCGATGACCGAGACCGCGCAGCTCGAGTCGACGGCGAGGGACTTCGACTTCTGGCACGGCACGTGGAACGTCCGCAACCGTCGGCTCAAGCGCCGCCTGGCGGGCTCCGACGACTGGGAGGAGTTCGACGCGACGGCGACCGCGCGGCCGCTCCTCGACGGCTGGGGGAACGAGGACGAGTTCCGCGCCGACCACGACGGCGGGTTCGTCGGGATGTCGTTCCGGTTCTTCGACCCGGAGAAGCGCCGCTGGTCGATCTACTGGGCCGACAGCCGCCGGCCGGGGGAGCTCGACCCGCCCGTCCACGGCGTGTTCTCGGGCGACGTCGGCCTGTTCCACGGCGAGGACGTCCACAGGGGCCGGCCGGTGCTCGTCCGCTTCACGTGGTCGGGGGTGACGACGGAGACGCCGCGCTGGGAGCAGGCGTTCTCCGACGACGGCGGCAGGACCTGGGAGACGAACTGGGTGATGGACTTCACCCGCGCCGAGGAGGACGCGTGAACGTCCTCGAGCGCCACGGCGTGGAGGCGGCGTACGAGCACCACGCGAAGACGGCCGCCGTCGGGCCGAGCCTCGCGCTCGGCGACACGCTGCTCAAGTGGTACGAGATCGCTCCGGCGGACGACCCGATCGAGCCGTCGCTCTCCGACCTCGCCCGGCTCGGGCTGGTGGACGCGTGCCGGCTCGGCGAGCTCCGGCTCGACGGCGGGCTCGGGTTCGTCGTGCTCCACCGGTGCGGCGACGGGTTCCACTTCCTCCTCGTCGCGACGTGGCAGAACGCGAACGAGCTCTGGGAGACCGTGTGGGCGAAGGACGGCGACGGCGACCCCGAGTTCCATCCGTGGCCGCTCGACGGGACCCACCGCCCGACGTTCTGCGTCTGGGAGCTCGGCGTCGTCGCGCACGAGCGCCTCGCCTGGACGCGGTTCCTCCGCACGCGGCGGGACGGCGACGCGCGGCTGGCGTACCTGCGCGACGCCTACGAGGGGGAGGTGTGAGGCGCCGCGCGGCCCGCGGCCCCCCGGGTGCGCCGCGGAGCACGGGCCCTGCGACCGGCGCCCCACGGTCGCCGCGTGACTGGAACACTTAGGGCGTGAGCATCGACGCCCCCGACACGCCCGACACCCAGCCGGTCGAGACCCAGGAGTGGCTCGAGTCGGTGGACGCCGTCGTCGGCTCCGACGGCCGCGACCGGATGTCGTATCTCCTCGACCGCGTCGTCGACCACGCCCAGGACCTCGGCGTGCGGACGATCGCCGGGATCGACACGCCGTACGTCAACACGATCCCGCCCGAGGACGAGCCGGAGCTGCCGGGCGACCCCGAGCTCGAGCGCCTCGCGACGGCCCTCGTGCGCTGGAACGCGATCGCGATCGTGCTGCAGGCGAACGCGGAGTCGACCGAGCTCGGCGGCCACATCGCGAGCTACCAGTCGGCCGAGACGCTCTACGAGATCGGCTTCAACCACTTCTGGCGGGCCCGCACGGACGATCACGTCGGCGATCTCGTGTACCTGCAGGGGCACTCGTCGCCGGGGATCTACGCGCGCGCCTTCCTCGAGGGCCGGCTCGGCGAGGACGAGCTGCACCGCTTCCGGCAGGAGGTCGGCGGCGGCGGCCTCTCCTCGTACCCGCACCCGTGGCTGATGCCCGAGTTCTGGCAGTTCCCGACGGTGTCGATGGGGCTCGGGCCGCTGATGGCGATCTACCAGGCGCGCTTCATGAAGTACCTCGACGCGCGCGAGATCCTCCCGGCCGGCGACCGCAAGGTCTGGGCGTTCATGGGCGACGGCGAGATGGACGAGCCCGAGTCGATGGGCGCGATCTCGCTCGCGGGACGCGAGCGGCTCGACAACCTCGTCTTCGTCGTCAACTGCAACCTGCAGCGCCTCGACGGCCCGGTGCGCGGGAACGGGAAGATCATCCAGGAGCTCGAGACCAACTTCCGCGGCGCGGGCTGGAACGTGCTCAAGGTCATCTGGGGCTCGAACTGGGATCCGCTGCTCGAGGCGGACGAGGACGGGGTCCTCCGCCAGCTGATGGAGGAGTGCGTCGACGGCGAGTACCAGACCTTCAAGGCGAACGACGGCGCCTACGTCCGCGAGCACTTCTTCGGGCGCTACCCCGAGACGAAGGCGATGGTCGCGGACTGGAGCGACGACGAGATCTGGGCCCTCCGCCGCGGGGGCCACGACCCGACGAAGGTCTATGCGGCCTACCACGCCGCCGCCCGCCACCGCGGCCAGCCGACGGTGATCCTCGCGAAGACGATCAAGGGCTACGGCATGGGCGTCGCCGGCGAGGGGCGGAACATCACGCACCAGCAGAAGGCGATGAACGAGGAGGCGCGGCTCGCGATCCGCGACCGGCTCGGGATCAGCCTGACCGACGAGGAGGCGACCGGCGCGTTCTTCCACCGGCCGGACGAGTCGGAGAGCCCGGAGCTCCGCTACCTGCTCGAGCGGCGCCGCGAGCTCGGCGGGAGCCTCCCCGCGCGCCACACCGACGCCGAGCCGCTGCCGACCCCACCGCCCTTCGAGAACGTGCTGGCGGGGAGCGGCGAGCGTGAGAACTCGACCACGATGGCGTTCGTCCGGATCCTCAACGCGCTCGTCCGGGACGACGGCGCTCGGCCCGCGGATCGTCCCGATCGTCCCCGACGAGTCACGGACCTTCGGGATGGAGGGGATGTTCCGCCAGCTCGGGATCTTCTCCCAGGTCGGTCAGCTCTACGAGCCCGAGGACGCGGGCGACCTCATGTTCTACCGCGAGGACCAGCACGGCCAGATCCTCCAGGAGGGCATCAACGAGCCGGGCGCGTTCTCCTCGTGGATCGCGGCGGCGACCGCCTACGCGAACCACGGGGTCACGATGGTGCCCTTCTACATCTTCTACTCGATGTTCGGGTTCCAGCGGGTCGGCGACCTCGCGTGGGCTGCCGGGGACAGCCGCGCGCGTGGGTTCCTGATGGGAGCGACGTCCGGGCGGACGACGCTGAACGGCGAGGGCCTCCAGCACGAGGACGGGCACTCGCACCTCCTCGCGGCGACGATCCCGAACTGCCGCGCGTACGACCCGACGTACGCCTACGAGCTCGCCGTGATCGTCCGCGACGGCCTCCGTCGCATGTGCACCGAGCAGGAGGACGTCTTCTACTACCTGACGGTGATGAACGAGAACTACGTCCAGCCGCCGCTCCCGGAGGGCGTCGAGGACGGGATCCTGCGCGGCATCTACCGGCTGCGGGAGGGGACGGGCGACGGCCCGCGCGTCCAGCTCCTCGGGTCGGGCGCGATCCTGCGCGAGGTCGCGGCCGCCGCCGACCTCCTCGAGAGCGACTTCGGCGTCGCGGCGGACGTGTGGAGCGTGACGAGCTTCACCGAGCTCCGGCGCGACGGGATGGAGGCCGAGCGCTGGTCGCGGCTCCACCCGACCGAGGCGCCGCGCGCCGCGTACGTCGAGGAGACGCTGGGGCCGACCGAGGGCCCGGTCGTCGCGGCGACCGACTACATGCGGGCCTTCGCCGACCAGATCCGCCAGTGGGTGCCGCGGCGCTACACGACCCTCGGGACGGACGGCTTCGGGCGGAGCGACTACCGCGTCGCCCTGCGGCGCTTCTTCGAGGTCGACCGGCACCACGTCGTCGTGGCCGCACTCGACGCGCTCGCGCGCGACGGGGCGGTCGAGCCCGCGGTCGTGCAGGAGGCGATCGAGCGCTACGGCCTCGACGCCGACGCCGAGCCGCCCTGGACGCGGTGAGCTCGAGCCCCTCCGAGCGCAGGGACCGGTTCCGCGCGCTGCACGACGGCCCGGGGATCTTCGTGATGCCGAACCCGTGGGACGTCGGCTCGGCCAGGCTCCTCGAGGCGAGCGGCTTCCCCGCGCTCGCGACGACGAGCCAGGGGCTCGCCTGGTCGCTCGGCAAGCGCGACTCGCAGGTGACGCGCGAGGAGCTCGTCGCGCACGTCGAGCACCTGACGGGGTCGGTCGACGTGCCCCTCAACGTCGACAGCGAGCGGTGCTACCCCGACGAGCCGGGCGGCGTCGCCGAGACCGTGCGCCTCCTGGCAGACGCCGGTGCGGCAGGCTGCTCGATCGAGGACTGGGACCCGGCGACGGAGCGGATCGACGAGGTCGGGCTCGCCGTCGAGCGCGTCTCCGAGGCGGCCGCGGCGGCGGACGCCGCCGACGGGCCGTTCGTGCTCACGGGCCGGGCCGAGAATCACCTGCGCGGGGTCGACGACCTCGACGACACGATCGCGCGGCTCGTCGCCTACCGCGACGCGGGCGCCCACTGCCTCTACGCGCCGGGGCTGACCCGGCTCGATCAGATCGAGACGGTCGTCGAGGCGGTCGAGGCGCCGGTCAACGTGCTCGCGCTGCCCGTCGGTCCGTCGGTCTTCGAGCTCGGCCGGGCCGGCGTCCGTCGCGTCTCGACGGGCAGCCTGGTCGCGGGCGCCGCGTACGCGGCGCTCGAGCGCGCGGCCGCCGAGCTCGCCGCCGGCAGCTCCCGGTACGCGGAGGCGCGCCTCTCGCGGGACCTGCTCGACCGCGCGTTCGGCTAGCGGCCGAGCTAGCTCCGCCTGCCCTTCGCGCGGGACGCCTGCCGCGAGAGCTTCGAGACCGACCGCCAGCGCTTTCGCTCCTCCGAGGCGGCCCGCTTGTCGATGCGGCGCTCGAGATGCGCGAGCTCGGCCTGGAGGCTCAGGTAGCTCTCCCAGCGCTCGCGGCTCAGCGTGCCGTCTGCGATGGCGGCCTTCACGGCGCAGCCGGGCTCGCTCTCGTGGCTGCAGTCGGAGAAGCGGCACTGCGCGAAGAGCGAGGTGACGTCCTCGAACGCCTCCTCGAGGCCCTCGTCCGCGACCCAGAGCTGGAGCTCGCGCATCCCGGGCGTGTCGATCAGCAGCCCGCCGCCCGGCAGCTGCACGAGCTCGCGGCGGGTCGTCGTGTGCCGGCCGCGGCCGTCGTCGCGGATCTCCTGGGTCGCGAGCAGCTCCTCGCCCACGAGCGCGTTGACGAGCGTCG
This sequence comes from uncultured Actinomycetes bacterium, assembly GCA_963748255.1. Lineage (GTDB taxonomy): Bacteria > Actinomycetota > Thermoleophilia > Gaiellales > Gaiellaceae > Gaiella. The sequence goes on from CAVVIL010000023.1 coordinate 40,057, forward strand.
ACTTGCCGACGCCCGACGAGCCGAGCAGCGCACCCGTGACGCCGGGCCCGAGGATCGAGCGGACGACGTCGACACCCTCCCCGGTGATGCTCGAGACCGCATGGACGGGCACGTCGAGCGTGATCTCCCGGACCTCCGCGACCTTCGCCTCGACGTCGTCGGCGAGGTCGCTCTTCGTGAGCAGGACGACGGGCTGGGCGCCGCTCTCGCGGGCGAGGATCAGGTACCGCTCGAGGCGGCGGAGGTTCAGGTCCTCGTTCAGCGACGTGACGATGAAGACGACGTCGAGGTTCGCCGCGAGCACCTGCTCCTCGGTCGCCTGCCACGCCGTCTTGCGCGAGAACTTCGTGCGGCGGGGCAGGATCGCGACGATCGTCCCCGCGTCCTCGGTCGGGCGGGGCGCGACGGCGACCCAGTCGCCGACGACCGGCAGGTCGGCGGGGGAGGACGACTCCTCGTAGAGCCGCCCGGCGACGTCGCAGCGGAGCTCCCCCTGCTCGGTCAGGACGTCGAGCGCGCCGCGGTGCGGCACGCTGACGCGCCCGGGCACGTTGCCTGCCTCGGCGTGGGGACGGAACTGCTCGGCCAGGGTGTCGTTCCAGCCGAGCGCGGTGAGCGATGGCACGGTGATGGGTCTCCTCTCGGACTAGCTGAGCCAGGGCGCGAGCCGGCGCGCCCTCCGCGGTAGACCCGTCCCGTGTGTCAGTCGACGGGCCGCGGCGGGCGCGGCCAGGAGGAAGCGGTCTCTTTCATCGCGGCGACCTCCTTCGTCGGGGACCCGTGCAGTATGCCCGGTTCCCGTGCCGGAGGGCCAGCGCCGCTACGCGACGCGCCGCAGCTGCTCGTCGAGCGGGACGAGCGGCAGCCCGAACGTCCGGGCCGCGTCGTCGTTCGCCGCGACGTTGTCGCCCGCCTCCATCATCTTCAGGAGGTCGCGCGTGAGCGGGACGTCGCCCGGCAGCCGCTCGGTGACGAGCGCGTTCGCGCGCATGAACGCCATCGGCAGGTGGACGCTCGGCCGCTTCACGCCCAGGGCGCGCTTGAGCCGTGCCCAGAGCTCGTTCCAGTCGACGACGTCCGGGCCGCCGAGCTCGAAGGTGCGGTTCGTCGCGTCCTCGAGCTCGACCGCGCGGGCGAAGTACGCGGCGACGTCGTCGACCCAGATCGGCTGGATGCGCTGCTCGCCCGAGCCGGTGATCGGGGTCACGGGCGCCAGCCTCGCGATCCTGCGGAAGGTGGGGAGGATGCCCCCGTCGGCGCCGAAGACGAAGCTCGGCCGGAAGACGACGTACGGGAGCCCGGAGCCCTGCACCGCCTGCTCCATCTCCCACTTGGCGCGGTAGTAGGGCACGAGGTCCTTCGTCCGCTCGTTCGTGCCGAGCGCGCTCATGTGCACGAAGCGGCCGACGCCCGCGCCGCGCGCCGCGTCGACGAGGTCGCGCGTCCCGCGGCTCATGATGCGCTCGAACTGCTCGTCCTTGCCCTGCCGGATCGCGACGAGATGGATGACGCAGGCGACGCCGTCGAGCGCGCGCCCGAGCGTCTCGGGCTCGGTCATGTCGCCCTCGACGAGCTCGCAGCCCAGGGCCTCGAGCTCGCCCGCCGCGCCCGGGTCGCGGACGAGCACGCGCACGCGACGGCCGGCGTCGCGCAGCGCGCGCACGACGTGGCCGCCGACGAACCCGGTTCCGCCGGTGACGAGGATCATGTCCACGGTTGTACGTGACCCGGTCGGGCCCGGATCAAACCGGCGGGCGGGCGCTCAGCGGGTGCGTGGGCCCGTGTGCCAGAAGACGAGCGCCGCGGCGGCTGCCTCTGCGAGGAGGCTGAACACCGCGAGCACCTTCAGTGAAGTAGGAATCTGCCGCATACACCGGTTATCGGCAGATCGGGTCGGATTGTCCAGCGGACCGGCTCACTACGATGGCCTTCCCGTGAGCGCCCCGTTCGTCCACCTGCACGTCCACTCCGAGTACTCGATCCTCGACGGGGCGTGCCGGATCCCGGCACTCGCGCGGAAGGCGGCCGAGCTGGAGATGCCCGCCGTGCCGCTCACCGACCACGGCTCGATGGCGGGCGCGGTCGAGCTGCACAAGGCGGCGGCCGACCAGGGGGTCAAGCCGATCTTCGGCTGCGAGGTCTACATGGTCGACGACCGCACGGCGCTGACGAAGGGCCACGCCCACCTGACGCTCCTGGCGGAGGACCTGACGGGGTATTCGAACCTCGTCAAGCTCTGCTCGCTCGGCTACCTCGAGGGCTACTACTACAAGCCGCGCGTCGACTGGGAGCTCCTCGAGCGCCACGCGAAGGGCGTGATCGCCCTCTCCGGCTGCCTCTCCGGCCGGGTCTCCCGCGCGCTGAGCGAGCACCGGGACGGCGACGCCGCGGCGGAGCTCGATCGCCTCGCGCAGATCTTCGGCCGCGACTCGACCTACGTCGAGCTCCAGAACGTCGGCCTCGAGGCGCAGCAGACGGCGTTCCAGGCGCTGCCCGGGCTCGCCGCGAAGCTCGGGCTGCCGCTCGTCGCGACGGGGGACGTGCACTACCTCGAGGCCGCCGACGCATCGAGTCACGACGCGCTTCTCTGCATCCAGTCGGGCGACTCGCTCAAGAACCCCGACCGCTGGCGGTTCGGCGCGGACGAGTTCTACTTCAAGACCCCGGCCGAGATGGCCCTCGACTTCCCGGGCCACGACGACGCGATGCGCCGCAGCCTCGAGGTCGCCGAGCGCTGCAACGTCGAGCTCGAGCTCGGGCGGATCCGCCTGCCGAAGTTCCCGGTGCCCGACGGCCGCGACGCGTTCGACTACCTCGTCGAGCTGTGCGAGCTGGGCCTCACGCGGCGCTACGGGAGCACCACGCCGGAGCTCCAGGACCGCCTCCGGTTCGAGCTGAAGACGATCCACGAGATGGGGTTCGCGGACTACTTCCTGATCGTCGCGGACTTCATCGGCTTCGCGAAGCGGAGCGGGGTCTCGGTCGGGCCGGGCCGCGGCTCGGCGGCCGGCTCGCTCGCGGCCTATTGCCTCGAGATCACCGACATCGATCCCATGCGCTACGGCCTCCTCTTCGAGCGGTTCCTCAACCCGGCCCGCAAGGACATGCCCGACATGGACATCGACTTCTCGGTCGAGGGGCGGGAGTCGGTGATCAACTACGTCACCGAGAAGTACGGCCGCGACCGCGTCGCCCAGATCATCACGTTCTCGAAGATGGCGGCCCGCGCGGCGCTCCGCGACGCCGGCCGCGTCCTCGAGATCCCCTACGGCGTCGTCGACCGCGTCGCCAAGCTCGTCCCGGAAGGGCCGGGCCAGACGCTCGAGGAGGCGCTGAAGCCCGGGGCCGAGCTGCGGAAGGCGGTCGACTCGGACCCCGTCGCGAAGGAGATCGTCGACCTCGCCCGCCCGCTCGAAGGGCTGACGCGCGCCGACTCGATCCACGCAGCGGGTGTCGTGATCGGCGCGGAGCCGCTCATCGACGTCGTCCCCCTCCAGCAGAAGGGGCCGGACGCCGAGATCGTGACGCAGGTCTCCATGAAGAACGTCGAGGCGCTCGGCCTGCTGAAGATGGACTTCCTCGGCCTCCGGAACCTCGACGTGATCGACAAGGCGGTCGAGCTGATCGGCGGCGGCCTCGACATCGGGGCGCTCCCGCTCGACGACAGGAAGACGTACGAGATGCTCGCCCGCGCCGACGCGTCGGGCGTCTTCCAGTTCGAGTCCTCCGGCATGCGGGACGCGCTGCGCCAGGTGAAGCCGACGCAGTTCGAGGACCTGATCGCGCTCGTCGCGCTCTACCGCCCGGGGCCGATGCAGTACATCCCGAGCTACGCGGCGCGCAAGAACGGCCGCGAGACGATCACCTACATCGACCGGCGGCTCGAGGCGATCACCGGAGACTCGTACGGGATCTGCATCTACCAGGAGCAGTACATGCGGATCGCCAAGGAGCTCGCGGGCTTCGACCCGGCCGAGGCCGAGACGCTCCGCCGCGCGATCGGCAAGAAGATCCACGAGCTGATGGCGTCCCTCAAGGGCAAGTTCCTCGACGGGTGCGCGGCGAACGGCGTCACCCCGGGGGTCGCCGACCAGCTCTGGAAGGACATGGAGTCCTCCCAGGACTACTCCTTCAACAAGGCGCACTCCGCCTGCTACGCGCTGATCGCCTACCGCACCGCCTGGCTCAAGGCGAACCACCCGTGCGAGTACATGGCGGCGCTGATCTCGAGCGTCATGAGCACGAAGGACCGCGTGCCGCTCTACGTCAACGCATGCGACGAGATGGGCATCGAGGTGCTGCCGCCCGACGTCAACACCTCGGCCGTCGACTTCGCCGTCGTCGAGGGGAAGATCCGCTTCGGCCTCAACGCCGTGAAGAACGTGGGGGAGGGCGCCGCGCACCGGATCGTCGCCGCCCGCGCCGAGGGCGGGCCGTTCGCGTCGATCTGGGACTTCACGGAGCGCGTCGACCCGCAGGTCGTGAACAAGCGCTCGCTCGAGTCGCTCGTCAAGTGCGGGGCGCTCGACTCGACCGGCGCGACGCGGCTCGGGATGCTCGCGGTGCTCGAGCAGGCCCTCGCGCACGGGCAGAAGCTGGCGGCCGACCGCCTGATGGGCCAGGCGTCGATCTTCGACCTCGGCCCCGCGATGCCCGCCACGCCCACGCACCACCCGCCCGTCTCGACCGCCGAGTACGAGAAGGCGGAGCTCCTCCGCCTCGAGAAGGAGACGCTCGGGCTCTACGTCTCCGAGCACCCGCTCTCCGCCGTGCGCGACCAGCTCCGGCGCAAGACCGACGCCGGGCTCGGCGAGCTCGAGCGGCGGCGCGACGGCGAGGTCGTGACGGTCGGCGGGATCGTCTCAGAGGTCAAGCACACGACGACGAAGCGCGGCGAGCCGATGGTCTTCCTGCTGCTCGACGACCCGACGGGCTCCATCGAGATCGTCGTCTTCAACTCGACCTACCAGGCGGCGCGCGAGCTCTGCGTCGCCGACCGGATCCTCGTCGTCAAGGGCCGCGTCGACCACAAGGTGCAGGGCGAGACGAAGCTCATCGCGTCCGAGCTGACCGGGTTCGAGGCCGTCGCCGAGCGCCGTGACGTGCGGTTCGCGCTCGACGCGCGGGAGGCGCCGGCGGGCGTCATCCGCGAGCTCGCCCGGCTCGTGCGCGAGTTCCCGGGCGAGTCGCCCGTCTACCTCGCCCTGGACACGTCGGAGGGCCCGAAGACCTACGCCCTCGGGCCGGAGTACCGCGTCCGCCCCGACGCGGACTTCCTCGCCGAGGCGCGCTCGCTCCTCGGCGGAGCCACATTGGTCTGACCGTTCCCACGGATTCGGCAGGAGCGGATCGCGGTGATCGCGCCAACGGCGGAGGCGACCGCGTAGCGGGCGCGCTTCGGGGCGCACTGCCCTCGCCGCGGAGCGAGGGATCAAGCCGCACGTGGGTCGTCAGCGCTGTCTGACGGCAGTCCTGCTGCGCGAACGGGCTACAGCGCGTCCGAGTGGAGCCGCTCGCCGAGGCTCTGGAGCACCTTCGTCGCCATCGCCGGCGTCCGCTCGAGCAGGCTCTTGAAGGCGCGGTCCGTGATGACGAGCAGCCGCACGGGCGACGAGGCCGTCACCGTCGCGGTGCGCGGGACGTCGGCCACGAGCGCGATCTCGCCGATGAAGTCGCCGGACCCGAGCGTCCGCAGCGTCTTCCCCTTGCGCGTCACGTCGACGGAGCCGTCGACGATCACGATGAACTCGCGCCCGCGCTCGCCCTCGCGGATCAACGTCGCGCCCGCGCCGAGGTCGAGCTCGTCGGCGAGGGAGGCGATCCGCTGCAGGTCGGCCTTCGAGCACCCGGCGAAGAGCGGCACGCCCTTCAGCAGGTCGACCTTCGCGTCCTTGTGGAGTCGCACCGGGCGATCCTATGAAGGCCGCCGCACGCGCGCAAGCTGCAGCGTGCGGCCGCGCGGTGCGTTTCTTACAGCTCCTTCACCGCCACAACGCATTTCCCAGACCTGCCGGGGGTACAAGGAGAGTCATCCAACCTCGCCTCTCGTGCGAATAGGGAGATGAGGAACCGGGACGAACAGGGGTACGAGAGATGTCGACCACACACATCATCGTCGAGGAGTTCGAGGTCGATCGCGTCGAGCAGTGGCGGCATGTGACGCTCGAGCGGGCAGGCTACGACGCCGAGTCCGCCGCTGTCCTCGCCGCTTCGCACGAGGTCGACCTGCACCGCGCCGTCTCGCTGCTCGAGCGCGGCTGCACCGTGCCCCTCGCGCTGCAGATCCTGCTGTAGCCGTATCGCAACCCCCGCAGGATTCGGCCGCACGCCGGATCCTGCGACTCGTGCCGCGGGGGATCGCGCCGCGGGATCCAGCGGCTGCCGAATCCCGCTGGCGAACGAAGCCGCCCGCCGGCGGACCCCACCGGCGGACGCCTCGTCCCGATGCTCTAGGTCACCGCGCGGGTGACCTTGACCTGCTTGTAGGTGTGGGTCCGGCTGAAGCCGTCCCAGATCACCCAGCTCCACATCCCGGCGCGCGGGAAGACGACGCGGGCGCGGTAGACGCCGACCTTCGCGGTCGGCCGCGCGAGGAACGACCGGTTCACGGTCCCCTGCGAGATCCGCACCTCCGGCCGGATCTCCGCGAGCGGCGTGCGGCCGTGCTGGAGGACGGTCAGGTCGACGACCCACGGGACGCCCGCGCGGGCTCCGGTCGGCGTCGAGCTGAGCTGGACCGTCGCCCACCCGCCCGCGAGCGCGGCTGCGGGAGCCAGCACGGCGAGGACGGCGATCACGACGACGAGCTTGCGCATGGTGCTCCTTTCGGTCGTCACCTCTACACCGGCGCCGCCGGGTGGGTTCCCGACCCCGCTAGGCTCGGTCGCGGTGGCACGGCTCGTCGGGATCAACCACGTGGCGCTCGAGGTCGACTCGATCGACGAGGCGCTCGCCTTCTGGGAGACCCTCTTCGGGCCGCTCGAGCTCCGGGGGCGGTCGCGCTCGATGGCGTTCGTCGACATGGGCGACCAGTTCGTCGCGCTCTCGGCGCCCCGGACGCAGGATGCGGACCGGCACCGCCACGTGGGCATCGTGGTCGACGACAAGGAGGCCGTCCGCGCCGCGGCGCTGGCCGCCGGGATCGCGGTCTCCGGCCCGCCGTCGCTCGACGTCCACGACCCCTGGGGCAACCTGCTCCAGGTGGTCGACTACCGGGAAGTGCAGTTCACGAAAGCACCCGAGGTGCTCGCTGCGCTCGGCCAGGACGGGCTCGAGAAGACCGCAGCCGCGGCCGCGGAGCTCCGCGCGAAGGGCATCGCCCCGCGCAATCCCTGACCGCCGCCCTCCGGCGCCGAGACGCCGGGTGGGGAGGTCGGCCACGCCCGCTGGCAGAATGGCCCGGCGGTGAGCACCCTTGCGTCGATCCCCTCGCCGAGCAACGGCACGCTCGACCTCGGCCCGCTGACCGTCCACATGTACGGCCTGACGCTGCTCGCGGCGATCGCGCTCGCGACCTACGTCGCCGGGCGGCGGTGGGTGAATCGGGGCGGCGACTGGGACCTGATCTTCCGCTGCGCCGTCTGGGGCGTCGCCGCCGGGATCGTCGGCGCCCGCCTGTACCACCTCGCGACGAGCTGGAGCGAGGTGCCGGACGAGTGGTGGGGCCCGTTCGCCATCTGGCGCGGCGGCCTCGGGGTCTGGGGCGGGATCGCGGCCGGGTGCCTCGTGGGCGGGATCGTCGCCAAGCGGGCCGGGGCGGACGTCTGGCTGCTCGCCGACTGCCTCGCGCCGGGACTCCTGCTCGCGCAGGGGCTGGGTCGCCTCGGGAACTGGTGGAACCAGGAGCTCTTCGGCAAGCCGACCGACCTCCCGTGGGGGCTCGAGATCGATCCGATCAACCGCCCGCTCGCCTACCTCGACCAGCCGACGTTCCATCCCACGTTCCTCTACGAGCTGATCTGGGACTTCGCGGCGGCCGCGGTCCTCGTCTACGTGATCGAGCGCCGGCTGCGCCCGCGGCCACCCGGTCTCTTCGCCGCGTACATCGCGCTCTACTGCTTCGGGCGCTTCTGGATGGAGCTCCTGCGGATCGACCCTGCGCACGAGATCGCGGGCCTCCGCCTCAACGCCTGGATGTCGCTGCTCGGAATCGTCGTGGGCACGACCTGGTACGTGCTCTCGCAGCGCCGCGACCGCCCCCCGCGGCCGCGCACCCGACCGGAGCCGCCTGCCCGCAAGATGACGGTGCCCGGCGCCAAGCGCGTCCGACCGCCCAACTAGAGTCGCCGCGTGCCGTCGGCGGTTCGCGATCTCGAGCTGGACCTCGACGCGTTCGAGGGGCCGTTCGACCTCCTGCTCACGCTGATCCTCAAGGACCAGCTGCAGCCGGCCGAGGTCGACATCGCCTCGATCGTCGTCGCGTTCGTCGAGCACCTGACGGCACGGGACGAGCTCGATCTCGACGCCTGCGGCGAGTTCCTCGTGCTGATCGCCGCACTGCTCGAGATCAAGGCGCGGCACCTGTTCCCCGAGGAGGGCGCCGAGCTGGACGAGCTCGAGCCGGAGGAGGCCGCCGAGGAGCTCGCGCGGCGGCTCGCCGAGTACCGGCGGATGAAGGAGGCGGCGTCGTGGCTGCGCGAGCGGCTCGCCGCCGAGCGCGACCGCTTCTACCGCCTGGGGCCGGCGCCCCTGGCGCCGCAGGCCGAGCGCCGGCTGGCGCCGCAGGACCCCGTGCTCCTGGCCGAGGCGTTGAGAGGGTTGGCGGTACCGCCGCCGAAGGTGTCCCTCTCGCACATGGCCCTCCGGTTCCCGCCCGTCGCCCAGTTCCTCGAGCGCTTCCGCGCGCTGCTCCGGCGGCGCCGCGTGTTCGACTTCGACGGCGAGGTGGGCGGGCTGCCCCGGATCGAGCAGGCCGTCGCGTTCCTCGCGCTGCTCGAGCTCCGGAAGTCCGGCGAGGTCGCGCTCGCGCAGGCCGCGCCGTTCGCCCCCATCCGCGTCTCCCGTACCGAGAGAGAAAGGACTCCCGCGTGGACCGCCCGCTCCGCCTGATCTCCGCCGAGACGATCGTCGACACACCGATCGACGCGCTGGCCCGCACCATCGAGGCCCTGCTCGTCGTCGCCTCGCAGCCACTCTCGACCGACGACCTCGCGTCCGCCGCGGAAGAGGACGTCGAGCGCGTCGAGATGGCGCTCGGCCTCGTCCGGGAGCGCTACAGGGAGGGTCGCAGCGGGATCGTCCTCGAGCAGGTCGCAGGCGGCTTCGCGTTCCGCGCCGCCCGCGAGGCGGCCGAGGCGTGCGGCCGACTCTTCGAGCGGCCCGTGGAGCGCGGGCTCTCGCAGGCCGCGCTCGAGACGCTCGCGGTCGTCGCCTACCTCGGCCCCGTCTCGCGCCCGGAGATCGCCCGCATCCGCGGCGTCGCGGCCGACTCGACGGTGGCCTCGCTCGTCGAGCGGGGGCTCGTCGCCGAGGCGGGTCGCGAGAGCGGCCCCGGCGGCGCCGTCCGCTATCGCGTGACGCCGCTCTTCGAGCGGGTCTTCGCGCTCGACACGCTCGCCGAGCTGCCGCGGCTGGACGATCTCGGCGGAGAGCAGGAGGCGATCCGCGAGCGGCTGCTCGCCGTCGCCGAGGCCCGCGCCTCCTAGGGCCGCCAGGGACGAGACCGAGCCTGTCCGGGCTGTGGGCCGGACGACGGCGTCCGACCCACAGCCCGGGAGACGGCTCAGCTGCCGCAACCGCCTCGAGCGACGCGGCTCGCCGACTGCACCGTCCGCTCGGGCGGCGCCGTCGCCGACGACACCGAGATCCCCGGCACATCCAGCGTCCCCGTGTACGTCGTCAGGACGCCGCCCTTCGATGGGCGGTCGGTCATGTGGATCACGCCCTTCGCCTTCGCGAATGCCCCCGTTCCGCCGACGACCGGATGGACGCACTGCCCCTTCACGAGCGTCTTGGTGCCCGGCTTGTACGTGGCCCAGTAGATGAAGCTGAACCGAAGCGTGCCCTTCGGCTCGCCCGAGTCGCAGGTGCCGTTCCGGTCCGTGTCGTGACACCCGGCGAACGTCTCCTTGCCGCTCGCGACGACCTGGCCGTCGGCTCCCGCGTAGTTCAGCGTGAAGGCCGTCGTGTTCCAGGCGCCCACCAGGCTGCCGTGCATCTCGTACCTGCCCTTCTGCTCGTCCACGACCGTCTGCGTCCCGCGCACCGTCAGCACGGTCGAGCCGGTGCCCGCGGCACCGACCGCCACCGCCGTCAACGCGACCGCGGTGACCATGATCACGAGTCCACCGAGCTTCTTCATCGCCGCAACCTCCTCGTTCGGACGCGGCCCACCGCCGCGCCGCACCCGAACGCTCCGCGACGTCCCTGTGGGACGGCTGGAGAGTCGCTGGACACCGCCGCATGCCGCGCGCCGCAGAGGGGTGTACGGTCGCCGCGTGGCGGCGGAATTCCGGGTGCTCGGCCCGGTCGACGCGACTGTCGACGACGTCTCCGTGCGCCTTGCGCCGCAACCTCGCGCCGTCCTCGCGATGCTCCTCCTCCAGGCAGGCCGCGTGGTGCCGGCGGCCCGGCTCGTCGACGGGCTGTGGGGGGACGACCCGCCGGCGACCGCGCCGAACATCCTGCAGGGATACGTCTCGCAGCTCCGCAAGGCGCTCGGGAGGGACGTCGTCGAGACCCGCGAGCCGGGATACGCCATCCACGTCGGGCGCGACGCGCTCGACCTGCACCGGTTCGAGCGCCTCGCGACGGACGGCGCCCGTGCGCTCGGGAGGGGCCAGGCGCCGCTCGCGGCCGAGCAGCTGCGCGAGGCCCTCGCGCTCTGGAGCGGCGACGCCCTCGCCGACGTCGCCGAGGGCGACGTCCTGCGCCCCGCGGCCGGGCGGCTCGACGAGCTCCGGCTCGTCGCCCTCGAGCGGCGCATCGAGGCGGAGCTGGCGTGCGGGCGCGAGGCCGAGCTGGTCGGCGAGCTCGAGTCGCTGACCGCCGAGCACGCCCTCCGGGAGCGGTTCCAGGCGCTGCGGATGCTCGCCCTCTACCGGTGCGACCGACAGGCGGAGGCCCTCGAGGTGTACCGGGCGGCACGTGCGCGGCTGGTCGAGGACCTCGGCCTCGAACCGGGATCCGCGCTCCAGGAGCTCGAGCAGGCGATCCTCCGGCACGACGCGTCGCTCGACGCCGACGGTCGGGACCGCCAACGGCCGCGTCCGGTGGAGCACACGATCCTCGTCGCCGCGCTCGAGCTCGACGCCGTCGAGTCTCTCGTGGCGCTGGTCGAGCCGCTCGTGCGGGATGCGGAGCGGGAGCTCGTGATCGCCTCGGCGGTGTCGGAGCCCGGCCTGCTGGCCGAGGCGTCGTCGCGGCTCCGCGCGTGCCGCGATCGGCTCGTCCTCGACGGCGTCGCCGTCGGGCCGCGGCGTTCACCTCGCTCACGCCCGGCGCGGACCTCGCCCGGCTCGCCCGTGAGCAGGACGCGGAGCTCCTCCTCGTCGACGCACCGGCCGGGCTGCTCGAGGACGCGCGCGTCCTGGGCCTGCTCGACGAGGCTGCCTGCGACGTCGCGGTGCTCGTCCGCGGCGAGGCGCGCCCGGGCGTCGTGCTCGTCCCCTTCGCCGGCGCCGACCACGACTGGTGCGCGATCGAGCTCGGTGCGTGGCTCGCCCGGTCGCGCGGCACGGAGCTCGTCCTGGCGGGCTCGGCCGCCGCGGCCGACGGGCGTGACGCGAGCCGACTGCTGGCCAGCGTGTCGCTCGCCGTCCAGCGCGCCCTGGGCGTCCACGCGGAGCCGCTGCTCGTCGAGCCCGAGGCGCAGGCGCTGGTCGACGCCGCCCGGGACGCGGGCCTCGTCGTCGTCGGCCTCACCGAGCGGTGGCGACGGGACGGCGTGGGTCCGGCCCGTACGGCGCTCGCGACGTCGCCACACCATCCGACGCTCCTCGTCCGCCGTGGGCTCAGGCCGGGCGGGCTGGCGCCCGACTCGGCCGCGACGCGGTTCACCTGGACGGTCGTCGGCTGAGCTAGGAGGCCCAACGCGGAGCGGGTCGGCGCACGCAGGTCGGGTCGGTCTTCGACGGTGACGGCGAGTGTCGAGCCGAAGATGCCGTCGTAGGTCTGATCGACGCCGTCGATCCTGCGGATCGAGCCGCGTCCGTGGCGGCGCCCCGGGCGTGGACGGCTCGATCTGCTCGAGGTAGCTCGCCTCGGAGGCCTGCCGGTTCCGGTCGAGCCGGACTGTCCCCTGCGGCGCGTCGAGGACGAGGCCTGCGAGCGTCCGTCGCAGCTCGACCTGTCCGCGACCGAGCTCGCCGTCGAGTCTCTTCGAGTGCCCCGACCAGCGCCTCGACGGCGGCGTAGGCGGGCAGCTCGACCATTCCCTCGCCGACCCCGGGCGGCAGTTCCGGGAACTCCCGGGCGAACGCCTCGCGATAGCGCTGCATCGACCTGCGAGCCGGAAGCGCGCGAGGCTGCGCCGCCGATCACCACGCCCGACAGGTCGACGCCCGGCGGCTGCAGCGCCCTCGGGTCGAGGAAGGCAGCGCCGCTCAGGAGCAGCCGCTCGCGAACCGGCTTTGCCGCTCGGGCGTACGCCGTCAGGTACGGAACCTGGAATCCCGACGTGGCGATCACGAGCACCCCGTCCGCTTTCGCAGCGTGCCGGAGCGCGGCCGTCGTCGCGTCGACTCCGAGGAGCGCGTACCAGTCGCGCTCGACCACGCTCCCGCCCAGCGCGCAGAACTCTGCGACGAAGCCCGCCGCCGCCTCCCAGCCCGGATACCAGTCCTCGGCCGCGATCACTGCGCGACGCCAGCCGAGGTCGCGGTACGCGTAGGCCCCGAGCCCCGCCGTCGTCTGCGCGCCCGTGGGGGCGAAGCGGAAGTAGTTCGGGCGGCGGGTCGCGGAGCGTCGTCTCCTGCGCCCCCATCTCCGAGGCGAGGAACGTCACGTCCGGGAACCGTCTCGCGAGGTCGCGGAAGACGACGTTCTCGCCGCCCCCGATCGGCCCCACGACGACGTCGGCCCCATCGACCTCGACGAGCCGGCGCGTCGCAAGGATGAGCTTGTGGGGATACGTGAACTCGGTGCATGTCGGGAGCAGCTCGACGCGCCGGCCGCCGGCGCTCCCGCTGACGAGCTCGGGTGAGCGGTGGCCGCCTCGCTCGAGAAGCGGGAGCGAGGCGGCGGCGAGCACCGAGTCGCGCGAGCCCACGAGCAAGCCGGTGCACTCCAGCATCACCCCGACGCGCACCGGTTCGCGCTCGGCGCTGCACCCGGCGCCGAGAAGCGCGGCTGCCAGGATCGCCGCGGAGGCCGCCGGCAGTCGCAAGCTCAACCCGCATCGCTCGCCACCCAGAGCTCGTCGCCCGCGGCCGCGATGTCGTCCGGGTAGCCCGTCGACGTCGACCGTCTCGCACGACGCGGCCGCGCTTCGGGTCGACGCGGGCGAGCCGGCCGTCGACGTGGAGCGCCACCCACAGGCCACCCGGCCCGGCCGCGAGGCCGGCGGGAGCCCGTCCGACGACGACCCGGTCGACAACGCGGTTCGTGGCGGGGTCGACCCGGAGGACGACGTCGTCGAGCGGAGCGCTGACCCAGAGGGAGCCGCCGGCGAACGCGATTCCTCGCGGCGCGACGGGGAGCTTCACGACGGCGGTGAGGCGTGCCGTTCGGCGCGATGCGGAACACCCGCCGGTCGGACGCGTCGCCGACGACCCAGATCGAGCCCGCACCCGTCGTCATCGCGCAGAGGCACTGACGCACGTTCGCGGCCGTCGTCGGCTCGAGGTACCCGAGCTTCACGAGTCGGCCCTTCGTGACCCGGTTGGGCTCGATCCTGAGCTGCTGGACGTTCGGGCACCCCGCCGCCCACAACCCGAGCTCGGGCGAGGCCGTCATGCTGCAGGCGAGAATCGAGACGCCGTCGGCCCGTCGTGCCGTTGACGCGCGTCGTAGGGGACGACGAATCCCTCGAGCAGCTTCTCGCCGTCACGCGCGACGTACATCTTGCCGTCCAGCCCGACGAGGTCGTGGACGTACCCGACCGCTTCGATCTTGACGGGCGTGCCGACGGCGGGGTCGAGGCGCCAGATCGTGTCCGTCGTCGCGAACCAGACCTGCCCGCTCTCGACCGCGACGTGGGTCGGCGTCGACTGGCGGTCGGCGTCGTGGAGAGCACGTCGCCGCGTGGACCCATCGATCCGAACGAGGGAGCCGCCCGGCGCGGCGGCCGACGGCGTCGTCACGGACGACGAGGACCGCGCCGAGCGCCGCCGCGGCGATCGCGATCGCGACCGCGAGCAACGGCGGCGACGAGCACGCGAGACGAGCGGGGCCGTCCGATCGAGTCCCGAAGGCGACGCGGACCTCGTCGACGAGCGCCAGGCACGTCGCCTGGCGCTCATCCGGGTCCTTCGCCATCGCGCGGGCGAGGACGTCGTCGAGCGTGTCGGGCAAGGTGCTGCGGCGTTCGCTCGCTCGCGGCGGCGCCGCCTCGAGGTGGGCGTAGATCACGGCCACGTCGGAGACCCCCGAGAACGGGACCGTCCCCGTGAGCGCCTCGAACAGCATGCAGCCGAGCCCGTAGACGTCGGCGCGCCCGTCGACGTCGTCGCCGCGAACCTGCTCCGGCGCGACGTAGTCGACGGTGCCGACGAGATGACCGTCGGTCGGCCCACGGTCGGTGACGCTCTGCGTCAGCCCGAAGTCGGCGAGGTAGACGTGCTCGCGCCGGTCCTGGCGGTCGAGGAGGACGTTCGACGGCTTCACGTCGCGGTGGACGAGCCCGCGAGCATGCGCCGCGTCCAGGGCGTCGGCGACCTGGCTCACGATCGCGACCGCGCGAGACGGCTCCAGCGGGCCTTCGCTCCGGAGGAGCGCCTGGAGGTCCGAGCCCTCGACGAAGCGCATCGCGATGAACAGGCGATCGTCGGTCTCGCCGGCCTCGTAGACCGGCACCACGTTCGGATGGTCGAGCGACGCCGCGATCCTCGACTCGCGCAGGAGGCGCTCGCGAAAGCCCGCGTCCTCCGTGTAGCTCTCCGCGAGGAGCTTGAGCGCCACGCGGCGCTCGAGCCGCGGATCGAGGGCGCGGTAGATCTCCCCCGTCCCCCCGCGCCCGACGAGCTCCTCGACCTCGTACCCGGCGATCACGTCACCGGGCGCGATGTGCCTTCCGACCGCCATCGCTCAACTCCTGCCGCTCGTGAGAGCCTGCACCACCACGTCCTCGGGTGCAACGGCCGGGCCTTCGTCGGCCCGGCCGCGCATCCCCCGGCTACCCGAGCGTCAGATGCCCGCGGTAGTAGGTGCACCCTGTCTCCGGGTCGTCTCGCATCTGGATCACGCCGGTCGCGCCCGCGAAGCCGCCCGTCCCTCGCGTGATGGGGTGGTGGCAGCGGCCGTGGAGCAGCGCGAACGTCGTCGGGTCGAACTTCGCCGCATACGTGAACGTCAGGTAGAGCGACCCCGACGGGTCTGCGGGGTCGCACGTGCCGTTGCCGTTCGCGTCGAGGCAGCCGTCGAAGCGCTCGGTTCCGCTTCCGGTGACGACGCCGGAGCGCGTGGCGACCCCGAGGTCGAACGAGGTCGTCCACCAGAACCCGATCAGGTCGCCCCACACCTGTGTCACGTCGTCGGTCACGTCGAACGGATCCCCGACGTCGACGACGGCCATCACGCCGCTCGTCTGTCTCGTGCCGGCAGTCGCCGCCGACGCCAGGGTCGCCGCCGCGACCACGACGAGCGCGGTGCTCACCGCCAGGATCGTCCTCGTCCGTCTCATCTGTCCTCCTTCGGTCCTGCGGCACCCGCCGCTCGAGTCGCGCCATCCTCGGACGGGCTGCTGGACAACGGCTGGATCGCCGCTGGACGACCCGACGCGACGTCGAGGGCGTGGTACAAGGGGGAGGTGAACGCGCCGCCGAGGGACGAGCGTCTCGCCGTGGTCCGGCCGTGACGCGCATCGCGGTCGCGCTCTTCGAGGACGCCGAGGAGCTGGACTTCGCAGGGCCGTGGGAGGTCCTCGCCGCCTGGGCGAACCAGTGGCCCGACGACGGCGTGGAGGTGTTCACGGTCGCGGCGACGACCGAGCCCGTGCGCTGCGCGAAGGGCATGCGCGTCGTGCCCGACCACACGTGGGCCTCCGCGCCCGCGATCGACGTCCTCGTCTATCCCGGGGGGCGCGGCTCGCGCCGCGAGCTCGCGGACGAGCAGGTCCTCGAGCGGCTGCGCGGCCTGCGGGGAGACGGGACGCTGATGACGAGCGTCTGCACCGGCGCGCTCGTCTTCGCCGCCGCCGGGCTCCTGCGCGACCGGCCCGCGACGACGTGGTGGGGGAGCCTCGAGACGCTCGCGGAGCTCGACCCGACGATCGAGGTGCGCGCCGACGACCGGTTCGTCGACAGCGGTGAGGTCGTCACGGCCGCCGGCGTCTCGGCCGGGATCGACATGGCCCTCCACCTCGTCGCCCGCCTCCACTCGGTGGAGCGCGCCCGCGAGGTGCGCCGCTACATCCAGTACGACCCCGAGCCTCCGGTCTGAGGACGGGCGGACCGCGACCGCCGAGGCGGCGTCGGCCCGCCCGTCGCATCGCGCTCAGCTCCTGACGCCGACCGACTCGAGGTACGTCCCGGGGACGGCGACCGGCCCGGGCTGCGGCAGCCGGTTCCACTCGAGCACGAGCTCGGTGAGCGCGGTCGCCAGGTCGGATCCGGCGGCCTCGACCGCCCTCAGCGTCGGCCCGTAGTAGCGGACGAACGTCTCGATCATCGCCTCGGCCGAGACGAAGCGGAACGTGAACGTCCGGCGGCGGTGCGTCCACGTCACGTCCTGCCCGAAGAGGTCGAGCAGGTGCCGCTCCGTGCCCCACGCCATCGGCGAGGGCGCGCCGGCCGGCGGGGGGACGTGCCCCGCGACGGTGCGGAACATCGCGCCGAGGAAGCCCTCCGGCGCCCAGCTCGCGAGCGCGATCGTGCCGCCCGGGCGCGTGACGCGGAGGATCTCGGCGGCCGCCTGCCGCTGGTCGGGGGCGAACATCGACCCGTAGACGGAGAGGACGGCGTCGAACGAGGCGTCGTCGAAGGGCAGCGTCTCGGCGTCGCCCTCCACGAACGTGATCGCGAGGCGCTCGGCCGCGGCCCGCTCGCGCGCCCGCTCGAGGAGCGAGGGCACGTAGTCGACGCCCGTCACCTCGGTGCCGAGCCGCGCCGCGGCGATCGCCGCGTTGCCGCTCCCCGTGGCCACGTCGAGGACCGTCGTGCCCGCCGCGAGGTCGGCGGCGTCGACGAGCCGCTCCGCGACGGGGACGATGAGGGTCGCGATCTCCGCGAAGTCGCCGCTCGCCCAGGTCGCCTGCTGCTTCTGCTTCAGCGCCCCGAGATCGAGCGGGGCCGTGGTCATCGTGCTCATGGTGTCTCCTTTAGAAGTACGAACGGTCGTGCTGGATCGCGAGACTATACGACCGGTCGTGCTAACTTGTCAAGCATGAGCGAGCAGAGCACCGCCGGCCGGGCCCCGCGGGCGCGACGGAGCGACGGGCTGAGGACGCGCGAGGCGATCCTCGAGCACGCGGCGCGCCTCGCGACGGTCGAGGGCATCGAGGGGCTCTCGCTCGCGCGGCTCGCCGACGACGTCGGGATGTCCAAGAGCGGCCTCTTCGCGCACTTCGGCTCGAAGGAGGAGCTCCAGCTCGCGACGGTCGAGACCGCGGGCCGCATCTTCGACGAGGTCGTCGTCGCACCGGCCCAGGCCGCCCCTGACGGCCTCGCGCGGCTCACGGCGCTCACCGACGGGTTCCTGCAGCACGTCGAGGACGGCGTCTTCCCGGGCGGCTGCTTCTTCGCCTCGGTCGTAGCCGAGCTCGGCGCCCACCCGGGGCCGGTGCGCGACTCCGCGCTCGTCGTCCTCGCGAACTGGGAGGGGCTGCTCGTGCAGGCGCTCGAGCGCGCGCGGGCCGCCGGCGAGATCTCGTCCGACGCCGACGTCCACCAGCTCGCGTTCGAGATCGGCGGCTCGCTGCTCCTCGCGAACGTGCAGTTCGTCGTCATGGCGGCACCGCTGCCGCTCGAGCGGGCGCGTCGCGCGATCACGAGCCGGCTCGACGCGGTCCGCACGCCCTAGGGGCGGCTCAGAACACGCAGCCCGCGTCCCGGAGGGCGCGCTTCATGCCCTCGGGGACCGGCACGGGCCGCGGCCGCTCGTCGGAGTCGACGTCGCGCTGGTCGACGAAGACGAGCGTCATCGTCCCCTTCGCGTACGCGCGCTCCTCGGTCTCGTGGTCGACGGAGAAGGCGAGCGACAACGACGTCGTCCCGACGCGGTCGAGCCGGACGCGCACCAGGAACCGGTCGTGGAGCCGCCCCGGGACGAGGTAGCTGCAGCCCGAGGCGACCGTGACGTGCGTCGCCCCGAGCACCTCGTGCATCCGCGGCGTCGGGAACCCGCCGAGGAGCGTCCACTCGGTGTAGACCCGCTCGAACCAGCGGTAGTACGTCGCGTAGTAGACGATCCCGGCCGGGTCGCAGTCGCCGTAGGCGAGCATGAACGGCACCTCGTGCAGCACCGGCTGGTCGGGAGCGGGTATCGGCTGAGCGCTCATGGGTGCCAGTTCACCGGAAACGTGAGCGCCTCGACGTAGAAGCCGCACGCAGCCAGCGCGTCGAAGTACGCGAACTCGCCGCTGCCGCCGAAGCGACCGCTGAGGACCGGCGGATAGCCGGACCGCTCCATCTCGTCGACCACCGCGAGGGCGGAGGGCACCTCCACCGCAGCGTGATGGATGCCCGCGCGACCGTCGTCGAGCCACTCCTGCCAGATGTTCGAGCCGCCGCCGGGCTGGATCAGCTCGAGCTGGGGCGGACCCACGTCGCTGAGCGCGACGAGGTGGTCGAACACCGCCGTCCCGCCTCGGTAGACGATGTCCTGAAAGGCGTCCGGCGGGATCTCCGGGCGCTGCCACGTGCCACCGAACGCGCGCACGGCCTCGTCCAGGTCGGGGACGACGAACCCGAGCTGCGTGACCGGGTACGCGGCCAGGGGTCCGATCATCGTGCGCCCGCCGATCGCTCGGGGGGCTCGAATCGCCGGTGGCGGGTCGCGTCGCTCGACATGGGGCTCGACGCTCGGCAGGCGAGCGCCCTGCGGCTCGCGGCCGCGCCGGGGCAGCGTAACCCGACGCGCGTGGCGGCCGCGATCCTCTCTGTCAGGCAGGTGCCGGGCGGCCGCTAGACCTGCCAGGCGCCCGCGCGCAGCAGCGGCACGCTCTGGCCGTCCCGGGTGAGCCCGTCGACGTCCAGCTCCGGCGACCCGATCATGAAGTCGACGTGGATCCGGCTCTTGTTGATGCGCGCGCGGTCGGCGTCGTCGTCCACGCCCAGGTCGTAGCCGCTCCCGAGCGCGATGTGGCTCGCAGCGTTCTCGTCGAGCAGCGTGTCGTAGAAGACCGTCTGCATCGGGCCGATGCGGCCCTCGCCGTCGACGAGCGCGAGCTCGCCGAGCCGGGACGCGCCGTCGTCCTTCTCCGCGAGCGAGCGCAGCGTGTCGGCGCCGCGGTCGGCGTCGATCTTGACGGCGCGGCCCGCCTCGAACTCGACGCGGATCCCCTCCATCAGCGCGCCGTAGACCTCGAGCGGCCGCGTGGCCGTCACGTGGCCGTCGACCCGGAGCGGATCGGGGGTCGTGAACATCTCCTCGCTCGGGATGTTGGGGAAGTGGCGGAGCCCGTCGACGGTCGTGAAGTCGGCGGCGTGCCAGACCGACGACGGGAAAAGCCCCACGGTCAGGTCCGTGCCCGGGCCGTGCAGGCGGATCGCGTCGAAGCGTCGCTCGGTCACCCGCGCCGCCGCGCCCTCGAGCGTCGCCGCCCGCGCGCGCCAGGCCTCCTCGGGATCCGCCTCGTCGAGCCGGCAGATGTGCGCGATCGCCTCCCAGAGCCGGTCGAAGGCCTCGTCGCGCTCGAGCTCGGGAAAGACCAGCCCCGCCCAGCCGGGCGAGGGAGCGGGGGCCACGCACCAGTTCGTCGTCGCGCGGTTGACGACGTCGCCGGTGTTCGGGAGGTACGGCAGGATGTCGCGGCCGGCGCGCGAGGGGTCGATCCCGTCGAGCGCGTCCGGCGACGCCGGCCCGTTGAGCGCGATCCGCGCCGCGCGCTCGTCCGACAGCCATTCGAGCCGCTCCGTCATCCACGGGGGGATGTAGTCGAGCGTCGCAGCGTCGGCATGGAGCAGGCGCTCGCGCTTCAGCCAGGGATCGAAGATCGTGACGTCGACCCAGCGCGCGCCGCGCTCGTACGCCGCGCGGGTGACCTCGCGCGTCAGCGCCTCCTTGCCGACGTAGGTCGTGACGCCGACGATCTGGCCCGGCTGGACGTTCGCGCCGTAGCCGACGATCAGGTCGGCGAGGCGGCGCGTGAGCTCGGCGTGCTCCGGCACGCGCGGCAGGGTAGCGGCGCGAGAATGGCCCCGTGCGCCTGAACGCCTACCTCGCCCGTGCCGGCATCGCGTCCCGCCGCGGGGCCGACGAGCTGATCAAGGCGGGGCGCGTCTCCGTCAACGGCGTGCGCGGCGAGCTGAACACGTTCGTCCAGGCGACCGACGCCGTGCTCGTCGACGGTCGCGAGGTCGGTCGCCAGGCGCTGCGCCACGTGCTGCTCAACAAGCCGCGCGGGACGATCACGACCGCGCGCGATCCCGAGGGCCGGCCGACGGTCGTCGACCTCGTCAAGGGCGACGTCCGGGTCGTGCCGGTCGGCCGCCTCGACCGCGACACGACCGGCGTCCTCCTCCTCACGAACGACGGCCCGCTCGCCCACCGGCTCGCGCACCCGCGCTACGGGATCGAGAAGACCTACGTCGCCGAGGTGCGGGGTGAGCCGAGCGACGAGACGCTCGCGCGGCTCGCGACCGGCGTCGAGCTCGAGGACGGGCCGACGGCGCCCGCGCGGGTCCGTCGGCTCGGCCCGTCGCGTGTCGAGCTCGTCCTCCACGAGGGTCGTAACCGCCAGGTCCGGCGCATGTTCGAGGCGGTCGGCCATCCGGTCGAGCGCCTGCGGCGCTCGCGCTACGCCGGGCTCGGGCCCGGCCGCCTCAAGCCCGGGGACTGGCGGGAGCTGACGCGCGACGAGGTGCGCCGCCTCCGGCGCTCGGTGGGCCTCGACGCCGGCCGGACCGGCAGGCCTAGCGGCCGCGCGAGACGTTGAGCCGCACGGTCGAGCCCTGCTGGGCCTGGCCGCCGACGGGGTTCTGCGCGACGACGGTGCCGGCGGGCTCGTCCGAGGGGACCTCGACGACGTTCGCCTCGAGCTGGGCCGAGGAGAGAGCGGCCTCCGCCTCGCCCCGCGTCATGCCGACGACGTTCGGGACGTCGACCTGGCCGGTGCCCTTCGAGACCTGGATCGTGACGGTGTCGCCGTCGGCGGCCTGCGCGCCCGCAGCCGGGTTCTGCGAGACGACCGTGCCCGGCTCCCGATCCGAGAACACCTCCTCGGTCTCGACCTCGAAGCCCGCGCTCACGAGCCGATCGCGCGCCTCGGCCTCGCCGAGGCCGACCGCGTTCGGGACGGCGGTCGTGCCCGTGCCGCTCGAGACGCGGATCGTCACCGTCGACCCCTCGTCGACCTCCGTGCCGGCGGTCGGGCTCTGCGCGAAGACGCGCCCCTCGGGCTGGTCGCTCTCCTCGGTCACGACGTCGGAGCCGAGGTTCGCCTCGTCGAGCCGCGCGATCGCGTCGTCGACGGTGCGGCCCTCGAGCGCCGGTACGGCCGTCTCGGAGGCAGAGCCCTCGGCGAAGTACCAGATGGCGAGGCCCGCGGCGAGCAGGAGGAGCAGGGCCCCGAGGACGAGCGCGACGATCGTGCCGGTGGAGCGCCGGCGCTGCTTCTGGCGGACCGTGTCGGTCTCGATCGCGCCGTCCTCGCGGTGCCGGATCGTCTGCCGCTCGTAGACGATCTCCTCCTCGATCTCGGAGCCGCCCGGCGGCAGCGGAGGCGCGGGCGTCTCGCGCGGGGCCTCGACGCGCTCGTAGGTCGCGTCGTCCGGCGTCACCCAGCGATCGGGCTCGCGGCGGATCTCGGTCTCGTCGTCGTCGCGTGCCATCGTCGCTCCCTCCTGTCGCCCGGCACCGTACCCGGCTAGCCGGGCCGAACGAACCCCATCCGCTCGTACATCGCCTCGAGCGTCGGCGCCGAGGCGGCCGTCGCCTTCGCCGCGCCGACCGCGAGGAGGCGCAGGAGCTCCGGCTCGTCCGCCCGCAGCTCGAGGTACCGCTCGCGAACGGGCTCGACGACCGCGACGACCGCTTCGCCGACGTCCGTCTTCAGGTCGCCGTAGCCCTTGCCGTCGTACGCGGCCTCGACGTCCTCCGGCGAGCGCCCCGTCGCCACCGCGAGGATGTCGACGAGGTTCGAGACGCCGGGCTTGTCCGCGGCCCGCCTGATCTCGCGCCCCGAGTCGGTCACCGCCGTCCGGAACTTCTTGCGGATCGTGTCCGGATCGTCGAGGAGCTTCACGGTCCCCTGCTCGGTGCCGCCGGTGGTGGACATCTTCCGCGTCGGCTCCTGGAGGTCCATGATCCGCGCGCCCACCTCGGGATAGATCCCCTCCGGGACGACGAACGTCTCGCCGAACCGCGTGTTGAAGCGGATCGCCACGTCGCGGGAGAGCTCGAGGTGCTGTCGCTGGTCGTCGCCGATCGGCACGCGATCGGTGCGGTAGAGCAGGATGTCGCCCGCCATCAGGACCGGGTACGTGAAGAGCCCCGCGGAGACGAACTCGCGCGCCTCCGCCTTGTCCTTGAACTGCGTCATCCGCCCGAGCTGGCCGAAGCTCGTGACCGCCGACAGCAGCCAGCTCGCCTCGGCGTGCGCCCGCACGTGGCTCTGCGCGAAGACCGTCGAGCGGTCGGGGTCGAGCCCCGTCGCGAGAAGCATCGCGAAGAGGTCGAGCGTGCGGTCGTGCAGGTCCTGCGGGTCGTAGTCGACCGTGATCGAGTGCAGGTCGACGATGCAGAAGAACGCCTCGCCGAGCTCCTGCGTCTGCGCGTACTGGCGGAAGCCGCCGATGTAGTTGCCGAGGTGCTTGTCGCCCGTCGGCTGGATGCCCGAGAAGATCCTCATCCGTCGTGTCCTTTCGATCGCCGCGCGACCGAGGAGCTAGCCGAGCTTCGGGCCGCGCGAGGAGTACATGGGCGAGGACACACGCCAGTAGAGCGACAGGCGGTCGAGCGCGGGCATCCGACTGTTCTAGCGGTTTTGCAGGGGAGCGTCAAAACGCGCCCCGGATACACTCGCCGCATGGCCGTGACCGAGCCGTGGATTCCCTCCTCGTGGCGCTCGCTGCCCGCGCTGCAGCAGCCCGACTGGCCGGACCCGGCGGCGGTCGCGTCCGTGCGGGAGCGGCTGCAGCAGCTGCCGCCGCTCGTCTTCGCCGGCGAGGCGCGGGCGCTGCGGCGTGCCCTCGGCGAGGCCGTCGACGGCCGCGCGTTCCTGCTCCAGGCCGGCGACTGCGCGGAGTCGTTCCGCGACGTCTCGGCGGTGGCGATCCGCGAGCGCCTCAAGGTGCTCCTCCAGATGTCGGCGGTGCTGACGTACGGCGCGACGGTGCCGATCGTCAAGGTCGGACGGATCGCGGGGCAGTTCACCAAGCCGCGGACGTCGCTCACCGAGCGGGTCGACGGCGTGGACCTCCCGTCGTTCCGCGGCCACGCGATCCACTCCGACGCGCCGACGGCCGAGGCGCGCGTGCCCGACCCCGAGCGGATGGTGCAGGCGTACTACCAGGCCGTCTCGACGCTCAACCTCCTGCGCGCGTTCACGAAGGGCGGCTTCGCCGACCTGACCCAGGTGCACACGTGGAACCAGGAGTTCGTCTCGAGCTCGCTCGAGGGGCGCCGGTACGAGGTGATCGCGAACGAGATCGGCCGCGCGCTGCGGTTCATGCAGGCGATCGGGATCGACCTCGGCGACGAGCACACGATCCACCAGGTCGACGTCTGGACGAGCCACGAGGCGCTCCTTCTCGACTACGAGGAGCCGCTCGTGCGCCGCGACTCGACGACCGGCGACTGGTACGCCTGCTCGGCCCACTTCCTGTGGGTCGGCGAGCGCACGCGCCAGCTCGACGGCGCACACGTCGCCTTCCTCGCCGGCGTCGAGAACCCGGTCGGCGTGAAGATCGGGCCGACCGCCACGGCCGACGAGGTCGTCGGCCTCTGCGAGCGCCTCAACCCCGACCGCGTCCCCGGCCGCCTCACGCTCGTCGCCCGCTTCGGCGCCGAGCGCGTGCGCGAGGCGCTGCCGCCGCTCGCACGGGCCGTGCGCGAGACCGGGATGCCGGTGCTGTGGGTCTGCGACCCGATGCACGCGAACACCTTCGTCGCGCCCTCCGGCCACAAGACACGTCGCTTCGACGACGTCCTCGGGGAGATCGAGGGCTTCTTCGCCGCGCACCGCGAGGTCGGGACGTGGCCCGGCGGCGTCCACCTCGAGATCACCGGCGAGGACGTGACCGAGTGCCTGGGCGGCTCCGAGGAGGTCCTGGAGGAGCAGCTCGACCACCGGTACGAGACCCTCTGCGACCCGCGGCTGAACGCCCGCCAGTCGCTCGACCTCGCGTTCCGCGTGGCCGAGCTGATGCGCGGCGCCTGAGCGCGACGCGCGGCCGGACGAGATGACGATCGAGCGACTCGCCGTCGTCGGGACGGGCCTGATCGGCGCCTCGGTCGCGCTCGCCGCGCGCCGTGCGGGCGTCGCCTCCGTCGCGGGCTGGGACCCGGACGCGGAGTTCCTCGCCGTGGCCGCCGAGCGCGGGGCGGTCGACGCCGCCGCGACGCTCGACGACGCGCTGGCCGGCGCCGAGCTCGTCGTGGTCGCGGCGCCCGTCGGCGAGCTGCCGGACGTCGTGCGCGGCGTTCTCGAGCGGGCGCCGGAGACGAGCACGGTGACCGACGTCGGCTCGACCAAGCAGCCGGTCTGCGCCGCCGCCGGCGCCGATCCGCGCTTCGTGGGCGGGCATCCGATCTGCGGCGCCGAGACCCGCGGCCCGGCGCGGGCGAGCGCCGAGCTCTTCGACGGGGCGACGTGGTTCCTGACCCCGACGGCGGCGACCGCAGCCGAGCGGCTGCGGCTCGTCCACGGGCTCGTCGGGTCGCTCGGCGCACGTCCCGTCGCGATCGGCCCCGACGCGCACGACCGGCTCGTCGCGGTGACGAGCCACCTCCCGCACGTCCTCGCGAACGTCCTGCTGAACCAGGCGGGCTCGGGCCGGATCGACGGCCACGACCCCCTGCAGGCCGCGGGCGGCTCGCTGCGCGACATGACGCGGATCGGCGGCGCGAACCCGCGGATCTGGGTCGACATCTTCCTCGACAACCGCGAGGCGCTCGCCGCCGCGCTGGCCGAGCAGCGCCGCGCGCTCGAGCGCGTCGAGCAGGCGCTCGCGGCCGGGGACGCGGGGTTCCTCGCCCGCTGGATCGGCGAGGCGAGCGGGCACCGGCGGCGGCTGCTCGCGACGGCGTTCGCCGACCCCGGGACGCTCCACCGGCTCCGGATCCACGTCTCCGACCGCCCAGGCGTGCTCGCCGGGATCTTCCAGGCGCTCGGCGCCGAGCGGATCAACGTCGAGGACTTCGAGTTCGACCACGTGTCCGTCGAGCGCGGCGGGACGCTGACGATGCTCGTCTCGGGCGAGGGCGAGGCGGAGCGCGCGACGGCGCTCCTCGAGCAGCAGGGGTACGGCGTCGTCGCCTCGCCGGTGATCGAGGAATGAGCGGCTCGCTCCTCGTCGAGCCGGTGCCGCGCCTGGTCGGCCACCTCGCGGTCCCCGGCGACAAGTCGATCTCGCACCGCGCCGTCCTGATCGGCGCCCTCTGCGACGGCGAGACGCGCGTCTCCGGCTTCGGGCGCTCGGCCGACACCGAGGCGACGATCGCGGCCGTCCGGGCGCTCGGCATCGAGGTCTACGAGCACGGGGCCGAGACGCTGCGCGTGTTCGGGAAGGGGCTCCGAGGGCTCGCGGCGCCGTCGGCGGCGATCGACTGCGGCAACGCGGGCACGCTCGTGCGCCTGCTGGCGGGGATCCTCGCGGGACAGAGCGGACAGGAGTTCGAGCTCACGGGCGACGCGTCGCTCTCGGCGCGTCCGATGGGACGCATCGCGGAGCCGCTCGGGCGCATGGGCGCGGGCGTCGAGACGACCGAGGGGCACCTGCCGATGGGCATCCAGGCCCGGACGCTGAGCGGGATCGACTACGCACTGCCCGTCGCGAGCGCACAGGTCAAGTCGGCGATCCTCCTGGCGGGCCTCTACGCGACCGGCGAGACGACCGTGGTCGAGCCGGCGCCGACGCGCGATCACACCGAGCGGATGCTCGCCGCGGCCGGCGCGGGCGTCGTGGTCCGCGCGACCAGCGTGACCGTGTCGCCCGCGGAGCGCCTCCGGCTCGACGAGGTGGAGGTGCCCGGCGACTTCTCGTCCGCCGCGCCGTTCCTCGTCGCGGGGACGCTCGTCCCCGGCTCCGAGCTCCACGTCCACGGCGTCAACCTCAACCCCCGGCGGACCGGCCTGCTCGAGATCCTCGAGCGCATGGGCGCCCGCATCACGGTCTACAACCGGCGCGCGATCGGCGGCGAGCCCGCCGGCGACCTCGAGGTCGCGTCGGCGCCGCTCGTCGGGACCTCGGTCGGGGCGGAGGAGGTGCCGCTCGCGATCGACGAGCTGCCTCTCGTCGCGCTCGCCGCCGCCTGCGCGCGCGGGGAGACCGTGATCCGCGGCGCGGCGGAGCTGCGCGCCAAGGAGACCGACCGGATCGAGGCGACCGTGGACGCGCTGCGCGCGCTCGGCGTTCGCGCGCGGGCCACCGAGGACGGGCTCACCGTGACCGGCGTGCCGGCGCGGCCGCGCGGCGGGCGCATGGCAAGCCGCGGCGACCACCGGCTCGCGATGCTCGGCGCCGTCGCGGGCCTCGCATCGCGCGAGGGCGTGCGGATCGAGGACGCCGACGCGGTCTCCGTCAGCTTCCCCGGGTTCTTCGAGATGCTCGACGAGCTGCGCCGGAGCTCGGCGGTCGTCGAGGACGACCGCCGATAACCTCCGCGCGATGATCGTGGCGATCGACGGGCCCGCGGGCGCCGGCAAGAGCTCCGTGGCGAAGGCGCTCGCCGACCGGCTGGGATTCCACTACCTCGACACGGGGGCGATGTACCGCGCGCTCACCTGGCTCGCACTGCGCGACGGCGTCGCGCTCGACGACGGGCCTGCCCTCGAGGCGCTCGCTCGCGAGTTCCCCGTGGAGTTCGCCGCGGGCCGCACGGTGACGATCGACGGGGCGGACGTCACCGAGCCGATCCGCGAGCCCGTCATCGACGCTGCCGTCCCGGTCGTCGCCCGCCACCCCGAGGTGCGCGCGGTGATGCGCGTCCGGCAGCGCGAGCTCGGCCGCGCCGGCGACTCCGTGATCGAGGGGCGCGACATCGGCGTCGTGGTCGTGCCCGAGGCTGACCTCAAGATCTGGCTCGTCGCCGACCCGGCCGTGCGCGCCACGCGGCGCCATGCCGAGCGCGACGGGGTCGAGGCCGAGGAGCTCGCCGACGAGCTGCGCCGCCGCGACGAGCGCGACGCGGCGAACACGCATCGCGCGGTGGACGCGGTCGAGGTCGACACCACCGATCTGACGCTCGACGAGGTCGTCGACCGGATCGCCGGCCTGATCGGCGGGACGGTCTGAACGCCGCCGAGGTCAGCTGGGCGCTCGGGCGCCCGACGATCGGGACCGTGGCGGCGCTCGCCTCGCGCCTCCGGGTCTACGGGAAGGAGCGCGTGCCGCTCGAGGGCGGCATCGTCGTCGCCTCGAACCACTTCAGCTGGCTCGACCCCGCCGTGCTCGGGTACGCGAGCCCGCGCGTCCTCTACTACATGGCGAAGATCGAGGCGCACCGCCTGCCGGGCCTGGGCACGTTCATCCGCGCGTTCGGCTGCTTCCCGGTGCGGCGGGGCGAGTCCGACCGCGACGCCGTCCGCCTGATGCGGACGATCGTCGCGGAGGGCCATGCGCTCGGGCTCTTCGCCGAGGGCAGCCGGCAGCGCTCCGGCGTGCCGGGGCACGTGCAGCCGGGCGCGGCGATGGTCGCGCTGCAGGAGGGTGCGCCGATCCTCCCGGTGGCGATCCACGGGACGCAGACCTGGCGCCCGGGGGGCTTCCAGCCCGTCTCGATCGCCTGGGGCGAGCCGATGATCCTCGACGGGCTCCCGAAGGGCGGCAAGGGCTACAAGGAGGCGTCCGTCCTCGTCCAGGACGAGATCCGGCGCCTGTGGGACTGGCTCGTCGACCTCCACCGGCTGGGACGGCCGGACGGAACCCCGCCGAGATGAGCCCGGAGGAGGCCACTCCGGCCGTCCGGTCAGCCGGCACGGTCGCGATCGTCGGCTTCCCCAACGTCGGCAAGTCGACGCTCGTCAACCGGCTCACGCAGAGCCGCGCAGCGGTCGTCCACGAGACCGCCGGGGTGACGCGCGACCGCAAGGAGCTCCTGTGCGACTGGAACGGCGTCACGTTCCGGCTCGTGGACACCGGTGGGGTGGACGAGGCCGACACGGGGCCCTACGGCAGGCACATCGCGCAGCAGGCGCGCGCCGCCGTCGAGGAGGCGGATCTCGTGCTCTTCGTGGTCGACGCCCGCGCGGGGATCACGCCGGGGGACGAGGAGCTCGCGGCGATCCTCCGGACGGCCGGCAAGCCGGTCATCGTGCTCGCGAACAAGATCGACGACCCGCGCCGCGACCTCGAGGCGGTCGAGTTCCACCGGCTCGGGCTGGGCGACCCCGTCGCGCTCTCGGCGCTCCACGGCCACGGCACGGGCGACCTGCTCGACGAGATCGTCGCCCGGCTGCCCGGCCGCGACGAGCAGGTCGTCGGCGACGAGGCGATCCGCGTCGCGATCATGGGCCGGCCGAACGTCGGCAAGTCGTCCCTGCTGAACGCGCTGCTCGGCGAGGAGCGGGTGATCGTCTCCGACGTCCCCGGCACGACGCGCGACGCGATCGACACGCTGCTCGTCCGCGGCGACACGACCTTCCGGCTGATCGACACCGCCGGCCTCCGCCGCAAGCGGCGGCAGCGCCAGGGGATCGAGTACTACTCGGAGCTGCGGGCGCTCGAGGCCGCCGGGCGGGCGGACGTCGCGCTCGTCCTCGTCGACGCCTCGGAGGGCGTCGTCGAGCAGGACCTCTCGGTCGCCGACGTCGCGCGGAAGGCAGGGTGCGCCACGCTCGTCGTCCTCTCCAAGTGGGACGCCACGACCGTCGACCTGCACGAGACCCGGGGGCACCTCAACCGCCGTCTCCGCCAGCGGCCCCCGGCCGTCGCGGTCTCGGCGAAGACGGGCCGCGGCCTCGGGCGGCTGCTCGACCACGTCGAGGCTCTCTTCGCCAAGCACGTCACGCGGATCCCGACCCCCGTGCTCAACCGCGCGCTCGGCGAGCTGAAGCAGGCGAGGCCGGGCCCGGCCGGGGAGCGTGGGCGCCGGCTCAAGCTCCTCTACGGCACGCAGACGGGGACGCGGCCCCCGCGGCTGCGCATCTTCGTCAACGACCCGAGGCTCGTGACGCGCGACTACGGCTACTGGGTCGAGAACGAGCTGCGTCAGCGGTTCGACCTCCAGGGCGTCCCGGTCTCGATCGACTTCCAGCGCTCCGAATAGCATCGGCGCCGGGATGGGCGGAGCCTCGTGAACATCGTCGTCGTGGGCGGCGGCTCGTGGGGGACGACGTTCGCGCGCCTGCTCTTCGACCACGGGCACGAGGTGACGCTCGCCTGCCGCGACGCGGAGCAGGCGGCCGCGATCCGCGAGACGCGGCGCAACCCGCGCTACGTGACGGACGTCGACCTCACCGGCATCGCCGCGACGGCGATCCCCGACGCGCCGGTCGAGGAGGCGAACCTCGTCGTCCTCGCCGTGCCCAGCGCCTCGTTCGGGGACGTCGTCCGGGCGCTCCCCGGCCGGTCGCCCGTGCTGAGCCTCACGAAGGGCCTCGATCCGGGCACGGGCGACCGGCTCTCCACGCTCGTGCGCGACCGCCCGGTCGCCGTCCTCTCCGGCCCGAACATCGCCGAGGAGATCGCGCACGGCCTCCCCGCCGCGGCCGTGATCGCGTGCGACAACCTCTCGCTCTCGGTCCAGCTCCAGCTCGCGATCACCTCGGCGACGTTCCGGGTCTACGTCAATGACGACCTCGTCGGCGTCGAGCTCTGCGCGGCCGCCAAGAACGTCATCGCGCTCGCCGCGGGCGGGGCGGACGGGCTCGGGCTCGGCGACAACGCCAAGGCTGCGCTCGTCGCTCGCGGGCTGGCGGAGATGGGTCGGCTCGCCGACGCCGCGGGCGCGCGACCCGAGACCTTCGCCGGGCTCGCAGGCATGGGCGACCTGATCGTCACCTGCTGGGCGAAGTCCGGTCGCAACCGCCGCGCCGGGGAGCTGATCGCCCGTGGCGCGACGCCGGAGGAGGCCGCGCGCTCGATCGGCATGGTCGTCGAAGGCCTCACCACGGCGCCCGTGCTGCGCGACCTGGCGCACCGGCTCGACCTCGAGCTGCCGATCACCGAGGGCGTCTGCGCGGTGCTCGGGGGCGTGTCGCTCATCGAGCTCGTCTCGCAGCTGATGCAGCGCGAGCCCACGGTCGAGTAGCGCCGGCTCGACTCGAGGCACCGGCGGGGTCGCTGCGACCTCTTTGCAACGCATGTCTGTATAACCTCACTTTGTACGTAAGGCACGCCTTACACGAGAGGAGAGGTTGTGGTCACGGCAACGGAGAACGAGGCGAGGGCCGACGCGCTGGTGCGAACCGCGCATGCCCGCGTCTACCGCTATCCCGACACGTTCGAGGGGTTCGAGGCGACGCTCGTCTGGCGAACCGACCAGGCGGCCGGGCAGGGGTCGGTCGTCGCCCGGAAGGGCCCGGAGGTCGAGATCGCCGACGACACGGGCGCGGATCTGGGCTGGGTCGAGAAGGAGCTGCGCTCGATCGTCGGTCACCGCCAGTTCCACGAGTACGACTCGGGCGACGGTCAGCACGACAAGGCCCTGGGGTCGGCGCACGTGCTCGGCGAGGTCGTCGAGCTGGGTGACTCGATGGACTCGTCGTACCGCGTCGCGAGCGGCGAGATCTCGACGGTCACGCGGACGATGGGCGGCCAGCGCTTCACGATCGTCATCCAGGACCGTCAGGAGTTCGCGGACGGCCGCACCCTGCCCGTCACGTTCAGCGTCGTCTACTGGGACGCCGCCGACGGGTCGCTGCGGGCCACCGAGCTGTACCGCGACGAGGTCGTCGAGGTCGGCGGGGTCCAGCTGCCGGCGCTCCGGCGCGTCGTCCGGGCAGACGCCGACGGGCTCTCGGTCAGGGAGCTCTCGCTCTCGGACCACGAGCTGATCGGACCGGGGGCGGCGTCGTGACCCGTCGTGCGGGGTGGCTGCTGGCGGCGCTCGCCGCCCTCGCCGTGCTGGTGACGGCGGGCACGGGGAGTGCCGCGAAGCCGCAGCGGATCGTGGTCGAGAAGGCGCCCGTCCTGCCCGCCCGGGTCACCGACGGCCAGGGCAAGCAGGTCACCGTCCGCGACGTCAGCCGCATCGTCTCGCTCAACGGGGACATCACCGAGACGATCGTCACGCTCGGCCTCGCGAAGAACCTCGCCGGTGTGGACATCAGCGCGACGTACCCCGAGAAGCTCGTCGCGGGGATGCAGAAGATCGGCTACCAGCGGACGCTCGCGGCCGAGGGGATCCTGTCGCTGCGGCCCTCGCTGGTGATCGGCACACCGACCGCAGGCCCTGCGTCCACCATCGAGCAGCTCCGCAGCGCGGGTGTGCCCGGTGCTGATCATCCCCGAGTACAAGGACCTCGACGCGGGCGCCCGCAAGCTCCGCGCGGTCGGCCGGGCGCTCGGCGTGCCGAAGCGCGGCGAGAAGCTCGCCCGGCAGGTCGAGACCCAGATCGCCCTCGCGAAGCGTGAGGTCGCGCGTGCCGCGACGAAGCCGAAGGTCGCGTTCCTCTACGTCCGCGGCACGCAGGTGCAGCAGATCGGCGGGGTGGGCTCGGGCGCCGACGCGATGATCGAGGCGGCGGGCGGTGTCGACGTCGGCAAGTCGATCGGGATCCAGGGGTTCAAGCAGCTCACGGCGGAGTCCCTCGTCGCGGCGCAGCCCGACGTGCTGCTGCTGCTCAGCGCGGGGCTCCAGTCGGTGGGCGGCGTCGACGGGCTGCTGAGGCTCCCGGGTGTCGCGCAGACGCCCGCCGGGCGCAACCGGAGGGTCATCGCCTACGACGACCTCATGCTGCTCGGGCTCGGGCCGCGCACCGGCAAGGCGCTGCGGCTCCTGATCCGCGGCCTCCACCCCGAGGTGCGCTGATCTCGACCTCGCTCACGGAGGTCGCCGAGCGGGTGGGGAGGAGCCCGTCGCGGGCACGGGTGGACGGGGCGCTGGTCGCCCCGCCCACCCTGCTCGCGGGCTGCGCGGCGCTCGTCGCGCTGGCCGTCGTCCTCGGCGTCGGGATCGGGGCGGTCCGGATCGCGCCGTGGGACACGGTCAGGATCCTCCTCGGGCACGCGGGCCTCGCCACGAGCGTCGACCAGCAGCAGGACGCCATCCTCTGGGCGATCCGGCTGCCCCGCGTGCTGCTCGGGATCCTCGTCGGCGGGGCGCTCGCCGTCTCGGGCGCGGCGCTCCAGGGGATCTTCCGCAACCCGCTCGCGGACCCGACGATCGTCGGCGTCGCGAGCGGCGCCTCGGTCGGCGCCGTCGCTGCCATCCTCCTCGGCCTCTCGGGGGCGGTCTACGGGGGCATCCAGCTCGCCGCCTTCGTCGGCGGCATGATCGCCGTCCTCGTCGTCTACGCCCTGGCCCGGCAGGACGGGCGCACCGAGACGGTGACGCTCGTGCTCGTCGGCGTCGCCGTCACCGCGATCGCGGGAGCCGCGGTCGGGCTCATGATCGCGAGCGCCGACGACGACGAGCTCCGCGACATCGTCTTCTGGTCGCTCGGGAGCGTCGGTGGCGCCACCTGGACGCTCGTGCTCGCGACCGCGCCGTTCGTGGCCGTCGGGGCGGCGGCGGCGCTGACGCAGACCCGCGCGCTCGACCTGCTCTCGCTCGGCGAGCGGGAGGCGGCGCACCTCGGCGTCGAGGTGGAGCGGGTCAGGATCCTGCTCGTCGTCGCGCTCGCGCTCGCGACGAGCGCTGCGGTCGCCGCCGCCGGCATCGTCGCGTTCATCGGGCTCATCGTCCCGCACGTGATCCGCCTCGTCGGCGGCCCGTCGCACCGGGTCGTCCTCCCCGCGAGCTTCCTGGCCGGCGGCGCGGCCGTCGCGCTCGCCGACCTGGTCGCCCGCACCGTCGTGGCGCCGGTGGAGCTGCCGCTCGGCGTGGTCACGGCGCTCGTCGGCGGGCCGCTCTTCCTCTGGCTCGTCCTCCGGACGCGGCAGAGCCACGGGGGCTGGGCCTGAGCCTCCTCGTCGCACGCGGGGTCGGCTGCGTGTTGCGGGGGACGACCGGTGCTCGCGGACGTCGATCTCGAGCTCGAGCCGGGCGAGCTCCTCGCGATCGCCGGCCCGAACGGCGCGGGCAAGTCGACGCTGCTCCGGCTGCTCGCCGGCGACCGCGCGCCGGCCACCGGGACGGTCGAGCTCGGCGGCTCGTCCATCGCCGGCATGCCGCGACGCGAGCTCGCGCGACGGCGTGCGGTGATGCCACAGCACACCTCGATCGGCTTCGGCTTCACCGTGCGGCAGGTGGTCGAGATGGGCTGCCATCCGCTGCGCGCCTCGTACGACGGGCTCGAGGACGTGGTCGGGGAGGCGCTCGCGCGCACGGGGATCCCGCACCTCGCCGACCGCAGCTTTCGCACGCTCTCGGGCGGCGAGCAGGCGCTTGCGACCTTCGCGCGCGTCCTCGCCCAGTGCACGCCGGTGCTGCTGCTCGACGAGCCGACCGCGTCGCTCGACCTGAACCACCAGGAGCGGGTGATGCGGATCGCGCGCGGCGTCGCGGACGGCGGCGGCGGTGTCGTCGTCGTCGCGCACGACCTCAACCTGGCCGCGGCGTACGCCGACCGGATCTGCCTGCTCCACCGAGGGCGGGTCGTCACGACCGGCACTCCGTGGACGACGCTCCAGGCCCCGATCCTCGAGGACGTCTTCGGCCAGCGCATGCTCGTGACGCCCAGCCCGGACGATGGGTCGCCGCTCGTCGTACCGGTTCGAGGGGCCTAGTCCGCCGAGCGCGGTACTGTTCCGCCGCAGTGGCCGCGCGCACCTTCGAGTTCACGTCGGAGTCCGTCACCGAGGGACACCCCGACAAGATCGCCGACCAGATCTCGGACGCCGTCCTCGACGCCGTCCTCCGCGACGACGCGAACGGGCGCGTCGCCTGCGAGACCCTCATCACGACCGGCCTCGTCGTCGTCGCCGGCGAGATCACGACCGAGACCTACGTCGACGTCCGCTCGATCGTCCGCGAGACCATCGCCAAGATCGGCTACACCCGCGCGAAGTACGGCTTCGACGCCGAGACGTGCGGCGTGATGGTCGCGATCGACGACCAGTCCTCGGACATCGCGCAGGGCGTCGACGCGTCGTACGAGGCGCAGCACGGCGACGCCGACCCGATCGACCGGATGGGCGCGGGCGACCAGGGGATGATGTTCGGCTACGCGAGCGACGAGACCGACGAGCTGATGCCGCTCCCGATCATGCTCGCGCACAAGCTCACCCGGCGGCTCGCCGAGGTCCGGAAGGCCGACGTCCTGCCGTACCTCCGCCCGGACGGCAAGTCGCAGGTGACCGTCCGCTACGAGGTGGACGAGCACGGGCGCCAGCGCCCGGTCGCGATCGAGCGCATCCTCATCTCGACGCAGCACCGCGACGGCCTCGACGCCGAGTCGCTGATCAAGCCCGACCTGCTCGAGCACGTCGTCGAGCCCGTGCTCCACGCCGAGTACCGCGACCTCGTGGACACCGCAAAGCTCGGTGCCAAGGACTTCCTCTACGTCAACCCGACCGGCAAGTTCGTGATCGGCGGCCCGATGGGCGACACCGGGCCTGACCGGGCGCAAGATCATCGTCGACACCTACGGCGGCGCCGCGCCGCACGGCGGCGGCGCCTTCTCCGGCAAGGACCCGACCAAGGTCGACCGGTCGGCGGCGTACGCCGTCCGCCACGTCGCGAAGAACGTCGTCGCGGCGGGTCTCGCGCAGCGGTGCCAGGTGCAGGTCGCCTACGCGATCGGCGTCGCCCACCCGATGAGCGTCCTCGTCGACTGCTTCGGCACCGGCGGCGGAGGGGCTCTCCGAACGAGCGGATCGCCGAGCTCGTCCGGCAGACGTTCGACCTCCGCCCGGGCGCGATCGTCCGCGACCTCGAGCTCCGTCGGCCGATCTACGCGAAGACGGCCGCGTACGGCCACTTCGGCCGCACCGACGCCGACTTCACCTGGGAGCGCACCGACCGGGTCGACCAGCTCCGCGAGGCCGCCGGCCTGGGCGCCGCGGCCGCCGTCTGAGCTAGCCCAGCTCGAGCTCGGGCGCGGGTGCGCGCTCGGTCGAGTCGCCGGTGTTCGGCGTCCCCTCGGCCTCGATCAGGAGGACGTGCGCCTCGTCGTCCGCGCGGGGGCAGTGCTCGACGCCGCGGGGCACGACGAAGAGCTCGCCCGGCCCGAGCTCGACGTCCCGGTCGCGCAGCTGGATCGTCAGCCGGCCGGCGACCACGAGGAACAGGTCGTCCGTGTCGGGGTGCGAGTGCCAGACGAACTCCCCGCGCGTCTTCGCGACCTGGAGCTTGTGGCCGTTGAACGAGCCGACGATGCGCGGCTGGAAGGCGTCGTCGAAGGTCGCGAGCGCCTCCGCGAGGTTCACCTTGTCGTCCACGCGCGCATCCTAGGCGCACGCCTCCGCGGGGCGCTCGTGCGGCCACGAGCGCCCCGGCGGGTTGCGGCGCTACGAGGTCGCGGGACGCGTGCGCTGCACGCGCTGCTCGAGCCGGTCGGAGAGCCGCTCGAGAAGCTGGTCGGCGCGCGCCTGCGTGAGTCGCTTCGCCGCGACCGCCTTCGCGAGCCGCTCCTTCAGCGGCGCCAGCATCGCCGCGACGAGCCCCGACGTGGTCTTGCCCTTCGCGGCCGCGATCTGCGCGAGCGACTTGCCGCTCTTGAGCTCCGTGCGGAGCTGCTCCCGCGTGAGACCGAGGTACGCCGCCGCTGCGCCGAGCCCGCGGCTCTTGGCGCCGATCCGCTGGACGAGCGCCTTGCGGTGCTTCGCGAACGCCTGCCGCGCGCCGAGCCCGATCCCCTTCGCGTCGGCGATCCGCTGCTTGAGCTTCGCGGCCTGCTCCGGGGTCAGCTTGCCGGCGGCGACCGCGGCGTCGACGCGCGCGGTGAGCGTCGCCCGGAACGCGGCCCGCAACTGCTCCGGCGTGACGCCGAGCCGCGCGGCGACCTGGTCGACGAGCGACGGCTTGTCCGCGGCGGAGGCCGCCGTGGCGCCGAGCGCGAGCGATGCGCAGGCGGCGAGCAGGGCGGCGACGGTGAGGATCCTGGTCACGTGTCGATCTCCTTCGTCAAGGGTTCACCGCGGAGTGGAGCACGAGGCTGTGCGCCGGGGATGTGGACAGGGTAAGGCGCGTGTAAGTCAGGCGGCAAGCCGGACGTACAGGCCCTGCGCCGCCTTCTCGCCGATCGCGCGCTCGCTCGAGTCGAGGACGACCTTGAGCTGGCCGGCGGCCGGCTGCGCCTCGCGCAGCTCCACCTGCGAGCCGGGGACGTAGCCCTCGTCGTAGAACCAGTGCAGGAGGTCGCCGTCGTGCTCCGCGAGCCGCACGATCTCGCCGCTCTGGCCCGGCTGGAGCTCGGCGAGCGCGACGAGGCCCGCGTTCTCGCTCTGCTCGACCTCGGTCTCGATCGGCCACCCGTGCGGGCAGCGGTCGGGCTGCCCGAGGCGCTCGTACATCCGGTCGATCATCTCGTCGGTGAACGTGTCGCCGAGCTCGTCCGCGTGGACGTGCGACTCGGAGGCCGTGTAGCCCATGAAGTCGGTCAGGAACCGCTCGATGATCCGGTGCTTCCGCACGACGCGCTCCGCGCGCTCGATGCCCGCGGGCGTGAGGATCGCCTCCTTCTGCTCGCCGCGCTCGACGAGCCCCTCCGCCTCGAGCCGCTTCAGCATCTCGCCGGCCGAGGCGCGCGACACGCCGAGCATCTCGGCGACGCGCGAGGCGATCGCGCTCTCCCCGGCGGGGCGGTACTCGCCGATCGGGAAGGCGAGGAAGTAGATGACCTCGAGGTACTCGTCGGTCGAATGCCCGTGGCCGGCCATGCCGCGAGTCTAGCCGCCGTCGGAACCGGCCGGGACCAGGGCTACGCTCGGCGGGTGCCGCTCGCGTCGGTCTACCCGCTCGTCACCACCCGCTCGCTGGCGCGGCCGTTCACGTACGAGGTGGCGGACGGCATCGCGAAGGGAAGCGTCCTCTCGGTCACGTTCGGCCGCCGCTCGACGAGGGGCGTCGTCGCCGACGTCGGCGTCGACGCGCCCGAGGGCGTCGAGCCGGTCGCGGCCGGGCGCCTGCTGGACGAGATCCCGCCGACCCTCGTCGATCTCGCGCTCTGGCTCGCCGACTACTACGGCTCGACGCCGGCGCGTGCGCTCGAGCTGGTCGCGCCGCTGCGGCGCGCGCCGCGGAGCGTGCAGCCCTCGCCGGCGGCACGCGAGTCGCTCGGCGGGGAGCCTGAGCCCGCGGCGCTCACCGACGGCCAGCGGGCCGCGGTGGGCCGCATCGTGGCCGCCCTCGACGAGGGCGTCGGCGAGCACGTCCTGCTCGACGGTCCGACCGGCAGCGGCAAGACCGAGGTCTACCTCCAGGCCTGCGCGGCGGCGCTCGAGCGCGGCCTCGGGACGATCGTGCTCGTCCCGGAGATCGCCCTCGCGCCGCAGACCGTCGGGCGGTTCCGGCAGCGCTTCGGCGACGGCGTCGCGATCCTCCACTCGTCGCTCGGCGAGGCGGAGCGGCGCGACGAGCGCGACCGCGTCGCCCGCGGGAAGGCGCGGATCGTCGTCGGTGCCCGGTCGGCGATCTTCGCGCCGATGCGCGGGGTCGGCCTGATCGTGGTCGACGAGGAGCACGACACGGCCTACAAGCAGGAGTCCGATCCGCGCTACGACGCGCGCACGGTCGCCGCGAAGCGCGCCGCGCTCGAGGGCGCGGTCGCCGTCTACGGCTCCGCGACCCCCCGGCCCGAGAGCTGGCTCCGGCTCCCGCGGGTGTCGCTCGCCGCGAGGATCGGCGCCTCGCTCCCTCCGGTGCGGCTCGTCGACCTCCGACGCGAGGCGGGGTATCCGCTCTCGGCGCCGCTCCTCGCGGCGCTCGGCGGCCTGGTGGAGCGCGGCGGGCGCGCGATCCTCCTCCTCAACCGGCGCGGCGTCGCGCCCGCGATCCACTGCCGTGCGTGCGGGGTCTCGCGCCGGTGCCCGCTGTGCGACGTGGCGCTCACGCTGCACCGCGACGACGCGCTCCACTGCCACCACTGCGGGCGCCTGGAGCCCGTCCCGAAGCAGTGCCCCGCCTGCGGCTCGGTCGATCTCGCACGGATCGGCGCCGGCACGCAGCGCCTCGAGTCGGAGCTCGAGCGGCGGCTGCCCGAGCTCGAGCGGTTCCGGCTCGACGCGGACGTCTCGGCCCGGCCCGGCGCCGTCCGCGAGACGCTCGAGCGGTTCTCGGCGGCGGAGCGCGCCGTCCTCGTGGGCACGCAGATCGTCGCGAAGGGCCA
The DNA here is from genome assembly GCA_963748255.1 of uncultured Actinomycetes bacterium. Taxonomy (GTDB): domain Bacteria; phylum Actinomycetota; class Thermoleophilia; order Gaiellales; family Gaiellaceae; genus Gaiella. The sequence goes on from CAVVIL010000023.1 coordinate 78,845, forward strand.
CCACCTGCCGGGCGTCGAGCTCGCTGCGGTCGTCGACGCCGACACGGGCCTCTCGCTGCCGGACTTCCGGTCGGAGGAGCGCACGTTCCAGCTCGTCACGCAGCTCGCCGGACGCAGCGGCCGCGACGCCCCCGGGCGCGTCCTCGTCCAGACCTTCCAGCCCGACGCGACGCCTCTGCGGCACGCCGTCAACCACGACGTCGCGGGGTTCCTCGCCGGTGAGCTCGAGCGGCGCGAGGTGCTCGGCTACCCGCCGTACCGCCACCTCGTCTCGATCCTCGTCGCCGGCCCGGACCGCGAGCCGCCGCTCGCGTTCCTCCGCGAGCTGAAGGAGCGGCTCGGCGGGCTCGAGGCGGACCTGCTGGGGCCTGCGTCCATCCTGCGGCTCCGAGGGCGGCACCGCGCGCACCTGATCGCGAAGACGACGCAGCCGCGGACGGTGGCGCGCCATGCGTCGACGCTGCTGGCGGCGGCGGCGCCGACGATGCGCCGCGACGGGCTCACGGTCGTCGTCGACGTCGATCCGCAATCGATGTAGAACACCCGCGTGGACGAGGCGCTGACCGCGACGGTGCGCGAGGCGATGCCGCTCGCCGGGCACCTCGGCGTCGAGGGCGTCGAGGCGAGCCCCGAGCGCGTCGTCCTCCGCGGCGCGTGGGCGCCAGAGCACTGCACGGCCTCCGGGATCCTGCACGGCGGGTACCTCATGACCCTCGCCGACATGACCGCGGCGATGCTCGCCTACCTCAACGTCCCGGCCGGCGGGACGACGACCACGATCGAGGCGAAGACGAACTTCCTGGCAGCGGTGCGGAGCGGCGCCGTGACCGCGAGCGCCGAGCTCGTCCACAAGGGGAGGCGGACGATCGTGCTCCAGGTGGACACGACCGACGAGGCCGGCAGGCTCGTGGCGCGGACGCTCCAGACGCAGGCCGTGATCGAGGACTGAGCATCTACACTCGCGCCGTGTCGCACCACCATCACGACCACGACCACGACCACGAGCACGAGCACGAGCACGACGATGACGTCGAGCTGACCGACGCCGAGGCACAGGCCGAGGCCGAGCGCCTCGTCCGCAAGGAGCTCGCGCTCTCCCAGATCCGCCAGTACGGCGACCCGGTGCTGCGGATGCGCGCCGAGGAGGTCGAGACGTTCGACGAGGAGCTGCAGCACGTGACCGAGCGGATGCTCCAGCTCATGCACGACGCCGACGGCGTCGGGCTCGCCGCGACGCAGGTCGGGATCCTGCGCCGGTTCTTCGTCTGCACGCTCGACGAGGAGGACCACGTGCTCGTGAACCCGGTGGTGACGCCCGTCGGGGACGAGGCCGAGACGGAGCCGGAGGGGTGCCTCTCGCTCGGCACGCTGCGCGTCCCCGTCGAGCGGTCGCTGCGCGTGCGCGTCGAGGCGAAGGACGCGACGGGGGCGCCCGTCGCGCTGGAGCTCGAGGGCTATCCGGCCCGCGTGGTGCTGCACGAGCTCGACCATCTCGACGGGACGCTCATGCTCGACCGCACCGACCCGGAGTCGCGCCGCGAGGCGCTCGGCGCGCTGCGGCCGCGCCTCGTCCTCTCGTAGAGGAGGCCACCATGGCGCGGATCGCCGTCGCCGCCACCGCGCCCTTCGGTGCGGACGTCCTCGAGCGCCTCGCGGAGCGGCACGAGGTCGCATCGCTCCTCACCCGTCCCGACGCGCCGGCCGGGCGGGGCCGGAGGCTCGCCGCGCCGCCGGCGAAGGACGTCGCCGAGCGGCTCGGCATCCCCGTGCTCCAGCCGGAGCGACCGACCGCCGGGCTCGAGCTGGACGCCGGGACCGTGGTCGTCTGCGCCTACGGGCTCCTCATCCCCTCGGCGCTCCTCGCGGAGCGAACCTGGCTCAACGTCCACCCGTCGCTCCTGCCGCGCTGGCGCGGTGCGGCGCCCGTCGAGCGGGCCATCATGGCCGGCGACGCCCAGACCGGCGTCACCATCCACGAGACGGTCGCCGAGCTGGACGCAGGACCTGTCGCGGCAGTCGAGGCATTCCCGATCGAGGAGGAGGACGACGCAGGCGCCGTCTACGCGCGCGCGGCCGACGTCGCGGCCGCGCTGCTCGACCACGTCCTCGCGCAGCCTCACCCGACGTTCGTCCCGCAGGCCGGCGAGGCGACCTACGCGGCGAAGATCGGCTCCGACGACCGGTGGCTCGACCTCGACCGCCCGGCGGCGGAGCTGGTGCGCGTCGTGCGCGCCCTGAGCCCTCACATCGGCGCACGCACCGAGCTCGCAGGACGGCCCGTCACGGTCTGGCGCGCGCGGGTCGGAGCGGACGGCGGCTTCGAGCCGGTCGAGCTCCAGCCCCAGGGCGGCAAGCGGATGCCGGTCGACGCCTGGCGGCGCGGGCTCCGGTGAGCGCCGTCTCTCCGGCCCGCCGCGCGGCGTTCGCGGTCGTCCGCCGGGTCTTCGAGGACGGCGCCTACGCGGACCGGGCGCTCCGCTCGGTCTCCGAGGGGCTCGACGGGCGCGACCGGGCACTCGCCCGCCGCCTCGCCTACGGCACCGTCCAGCGCTGCCGGACGCTCGACGACGCGATCGAGGCCATCGGCCGCCGCCCCGTCCGCAAGCTCGACCCACCGGTGCGTGCCGCGCTCCGGCTCGGCGCGTACCAGCTCGCGTTCCTCGACGGCGTGCCGCGCTACGCAGCGGTCAACGAGTCCGTCGAGCTCGTCCGCGGCGCGCGGCTGCAGCGCGCGGTCCCGTTCGCGAACGCGGTCCTGCGACGGCTGGCCGACGGGGCTCGCGCCCACTGCGAGGCGCTGCCCGAGGCGACGCCGCGCGAGGCCGCCCTCCGGCACTCCTACCCGGACTGGATCGCCGAGACGTGGTGGCGCGAGCTCGGTGCCGACGAGGCCCGGGCGCTGATGGCGGCGCAGAACGAGGAGGCCGAGACCGCCGTCCGCCTCGTCCGCGGCTCGATCGAGGGCAGGGAGGACGCGGTCGTGCCCGGCGCCTGGGTCGTCGACCGCGTCGACGAGGGCGCGGTCGACGAGGGGCGCGTCTGGCCGCAGAGCCGTGGCTCGCAGCTCGTCGGTCACGCCGTCGGCTCGCGGGAGGGCGAGCGGACGCTCGACCTGTGCGCGGCGCCCGGCGGCAAGGCCACGATGCTCGCGGGGGAGGTCGTCGCGGTCGAGGTGGACGAGGCACGCGCCGCGCAGCTGGAGGGGAACGCGCGACGGCTCGGGGCCGCGGGCGTCCGCGTCGTCCGTGCCGACGGGCGGAGCCTGCCGCCCGAGCTCGAGGGCTTCGACCGCGCGCTCGTCGACGCGCCGTGCTCCGGCCTCGGCGTGCTCGCCTCCCGGCCCGATCTCCGCTGGCGGGCGGAGCCCCTGCCCGAGCTCCAGGCCGAGCTGCTGCGCGCGGCGATCGCGCGCGTCCGGCCCGGCGGGACGGTGGTCTACTCGACCTGCACGATCAACGCGCCCGAGAACGAGGAGGTCGTCGACGGCGTCCTCGCGGAGGGACGCGTCGAGCTCGACGCGACTCTCGGGGACGAGTGGCCGGCGTTCCGGCACCGCTCACGCCCGGAGCTCCTGCAGACGCTGCCGCACGTCCACGGGACGAGCGGGTTCTTCGTGGCGCGGCTGCGCGTCCGCTGACGGCGACCCCGCGCTTCTAGGATCCGACCGTGGCCTGGCGCGACTGGATCCGTGACGGAGGCGAGGTGGAGCCGTCGCTCTACGCGGCCGACTTCCGTCGGCTCGGGGAGCAGGTCGACGCGCTGCTCGACGCCGGCTGCCGCGTCTTCCACTTCGACTGCGGCGACGGGCACTTCGTCCCTCCGGTCACGATCGGGCCCGTCGTCCTGCGCTCGATCGCGCCGGGGATCCACGCCGCCGGGGGCGTCCTCGACTGCCACCTGATGGTCGACGACCCCGCGCACCACCTGGAGGAGTTCGCGACCTCGGGCGCCGACTCGGTCACCTTCCACGTCGAGGCGGCGCGGGACCCTGCTGCCGTGGCCGACGGCCGCGCGGAGCCACGGGCTCGCGGTCGGCGTCGCGTTCAACCCCGAGACGAGCCCCGAGCGCGCAGCCGAGGTCGCGGCGGCCGCGGGCGCCGAGCTCGTCCTCTGCATGAGCATCCACCCGGGGTACTCGGGCCAGGCGTTCATGCCCGAGGCGCCGGACCGGATCGCGGCGCTCGCCGGGCTCGTCGACGTGCCGATCCAGGTGGACGGCGGCATCGGCGAGGAGACCGCCGGCCTCGTCCGGGCGGCCGGGGCGTCGCTCCTCGTCGCGGGCAGCGCGGTGTTCTCCGCGCCCGACCCGGCCGCCGCCTACCGGCGGCTCGCCGGCGCGTGAGCCGCCGACCGGAGGGCGGTCGGTGAGCCTCGAGCGCGCGCTCGACCTCGCGGACGCCGCCGCCGGGCGGGGCTACCCGAACCCGACCGTCGGCGCCGTCGTCGTCTCGGCGGCGGGGGAGGTCGTGGGCGAGGGCGTCTCCGAGCCCGCAGGCGGGCGCCACGCGGAAGTCGTGGCGCTCGATGCGGCGGCGGGACGTGCCCGCGGCGGGACGCTCTTCGTCACGCTCGAGCCGTGCGCGCACCACGGCCGCACGCCGCCGTGCGTCGACCGGATCCTGGCGGAGGGCCTCGCGCGGGTCGTCGCCGCCTCGGCCGACCCCAGCGCGGAGGCCGGCGGCGGCGCCGGGCGGCTGCGCGAGGCGGGGGTGGCCGTCGAGCTCGACGACCTCGAGCGGGCGCGCCGCCAGAACGAGGCCTGGCGGACGTGGGCGGCGCTGGGGCGCCCCCACGTCGTGCTGAAGCTCGCGGTGTCGCTCGACGGTCGCGTCGTCGTCCCGGGGCGGCGGTGGGTCACGGGCGAGGCGTCCCGCCGCCGCGTCCACGAGCTGCGGGCGGCGATGGACGCGGTCGCCGTCGGCATGGGGACGGTGCGCGCCGACGCGCCCCGGCTCGACGCGCGCGACGTCCCCGTCGCACGCCAGCCTCGCCGCCTCGCGTTCGGGCGCGGGCCGCTGCCGCCCGGCTCGGAGCTCGAGCTGCGCACGGGCGCGCTCGCCGACGAGCTCGCGGCGCTCGCGGCCGAGGGCGTCCAGTCGCTCCTCCTCGAGGGCGGCCCGACGCTCGCGACGTCGTTCCTCGCGGACGGCCTGGTCGACCGCCTGCTCGTCGTCGTCGCACCCGTCCTCGCGGGTGGGGGGCCGCCGATGCTGGGCGACCTTCCGACGCCGATCGAGCTCGGGCCGCTCGAGGTCGAGCGGCTGGGCGACGACGTGCTCCTCGACACCCGCCTCCGCGGGAGCTGACGGTCGCAGGGGCACGCGCCCGCCCGCCGGTAGCCTCGAAGCGATGTTCACGGGGATCGTGCGCGAGGTGGGGGAGGTCGCCGAGGTCGCGGGCGACGGCGTGGGGCGGACGCTCGTCGTCGCGGCGCCCGGTACCGCGCCGACGACCGCCGTCGGCGACTCCGTGGCGATCGACGGCGTCTGCCTCACGGCCGAGACGGTCGAGGGGTCGCGCATCCACTTCCACGCCGTGGCGGAGACGCTGGCGCGGACGACGCTCGGCACGCTGGACGCGGGCGCGGCGGTCAACGTCGAGCCCGCGCTCCGGGCGGGTGAGCCGCTCGGCGGCCACATCGTCCAGGGGCACGTCGACGACGTCGGCACGATCCTCTCGGTCGCGGAGGAGGGTGATGGGCTGCGCGTGCGGATCGGCGCCGGGACGCACGTCCTGCGCTACTGCGTGGAGAAGGGCTCGATCACCGTGGACGGCGTGTCGCTCACCGTCGCCGAGCTCCACGAGGTGGCGTTCGCCGTCGCGCTCGTCCCGCACACCCTCTCGGCCACGACGCTGGGGACGCTCGGACCCGAGCGGCGGGTCAATCTCGAGGTCGACGTGCTGGCGAAGTACGTCGAGCGGCTCCTCGACCGGCGCTGACCCCCGGCCGCCCGGGGTTACGATGACCGCGTGAGCGCGACGACCGAGCCCGAGACCAGCCCCTTCGCGACGATCGAGCACGCGATCGAGGAGATCCGTGCGGGCCGATTCGTCGTCGTGGTCGACGACGAGGACCGCGAGAACGAGGGCGACCTGACGATCGCGGCCCAGTTCGTGACCCCGGACGCCGTCAACTTCATGGCGACCCACGGGCGCGGGCTCATCTGCCTCTGCCTCACCGCCGAGCGCTGCGACGAGCTCGGCCTGCGGCAGATGACCGAGCAGAACGAGGCCCCGCACGGCACCGCGTTCACCGTCTCGATCGAGGCGCGCGACGGGATCTCGACCGGCATCTCCGCCGCCGACCGCGCGCGGACGATCCAGGTCGCCGTCGATCCGACCTCGACGCCGCACGACCTCGTCCAGCCGGGTCACGTCTTTCCGCTGCGCGCCAAGCCGGGCGGCGTGCTCCAGCGCTCCGGCCAGACCGAGGCCGCGGTCGACCTCGCGCGGCTCGCGGGCCTGACGCCGGCCGGTGTCGTCTGCGAGGTGATGAACGAGGACGGGACGATGGCCCGCGTTCCCGATTTCGTGCCGTTCTGCGAGCGGCACGGGCTCGCGCTCGTGACGGTCGCCGACCTGATCGAGTACAGGCGCCAGACCGAGAAGCTCGTCGAGCGCGTCGTCTCCGTGCGCCTCCCGACCGACTACGGGGAGTTCCAGGCCGTCGCGTACCGCGAGCTGCTGACCGGCAAGCAGCACGTCGCGCTCGTCAAGGGCGACGTCGCGGGCCACGATGACGTCCTCGTCCGCGTCCACTCGGAGTGCCTCACAGGCGACGTGTTCCACTCGCGCCGCTGCGACTGCGGCGCGCAGCTCGAGCGGGCGCTGGCGCGGATCGAGGAGGAGGGCAGCGGGGTGCTGCTCTACCTCGCCCAGGAGGGCCGCGGGATCGGCCTCCTGAACAAGCTGCGCGCCTACGAGCTGCAGGAGCAGGGCAGGGACACGGTCGAGGCGAACGTCGAGCTCGGCTTCAAGGCCGACGCGCGCGAGTACGGCATCGGCTCCCAGATCCTCGCCGACCTCGGGCTCACGACGATCCGCGTGCTGACGAACAACCCGCGCAAGATCTCCGGCATCAGCGGCTTCGGGCTCACGGTCGTCTCCCAGGAGCCGATCGAGGTCGAGCCGAACGCCGACAACCGGGAGTACCTCGAGACGAAGCGGGAGAAGCTCGGCCACCTGCTCGGCGGGCCGCTGCACCACCAGGACCAGCGCTACGAGCCTTCCGACGGCTGAGCGAGGATGAGCTCGATGGACGACGCAGACCGCCGCGACGAGGAGCGCTCGGAGACCGGCGCCGCCCAGGCGGACGAGCTCGAGCGCGCGAGCGAGAACGTCCTCGGGGACTGGCCCGCCGGGGCGAGCGAGATCCAGGCCGACGAGCCCGACTCGGAGGAGGCGCCCGACGACGCCCGACGTGACCGAGCAGGCTGAGGCCGCGCCGCTCGAGACCGAGCCGGCCCGGGTCGAGCCCGACGAGCCCGACGAGCCCGACGAGCCCGACGAGCCCGCGTCGATCCGACGCCGGCCCGCACGGCCTGGGAGCCCGCCGAGGCGAGCGCCGAGCACGCGCCGGCCGCGCTGGTCGTGCCGCCCGGGTACCCGGTGCTCGAGGGCGAGCCGAACGGCAGGCGCCGCGCCGTCGGCATCGTCGTGAGCCGGTTCAACGGCGAGATCACCGGCCCGCTGCTGGAGTCCGCGCTCGACGAGCTCTCCGCGCGCGGTGTCGACCAGGGCTCGATCACCGTGATGCCCGTGCCGGGCGCCTTCGAGCTGCCGCTCGCGGCGATGGCGCTTGCGAAGACCCGGCGGTTCGCGTGCATCGTCGCGCTCGGCTGCGTGATCCGCGGCGACACGCCGCACTTCGACTACGTCGCGGGCGAGGCCGCCTCGGGGCTCCAGCTCGCCGCGATCGAGACGGGCGTCCCGGTCGCCTTCGGCGTCCTCACGCTCGAGCGGCTCGACCAGGCCGAGCCGCGCATCGCGAAGGGCGCGGAGGCGGTGCGGACCGCGCTCGAGATGGCCGACCTCTTCGCGAACCTGCGCACGGCGGCCGCGCGCTAGGCCCGCTCAGGCGGTCAGACCGCCTTGACGACCTTGCCGGCCTTGAGGCAGCGCGTGCAGACGTAGTCGCGCGTCGGCTTGCCGTCGAGCACGAGCCGGACGCGCTGCAGGTTCGGGTTGAAGCGGCGCTTCGTGGCGACCATCGAATGCGACCGGGAGTTCCCGGTCGAGGGCTTCTTCCCGCAGATGGCGCACACCCTGGACATGCGACGCGCCATGGTAGCCGACGTGCACGCCCGGCGGTGCGCCCGGCCGCGGCCTGCCGCGCTCACTAGACTCGTGCCGTGAAGAAGGCGACGGTCGCGCTGGGCGAGAGCGAGCTCGGGCGGATCGCGATCACGACGGACACGGTCGCCGCGATCGCAGGGCGCGCCGTCGACGAGTCGTTCGGCGTCGTCGACCAGGCGGGCCGGCGCGGACCGCTCCGGCTCCTGCGCCGCGGCCGCCACGACCGCGGCGTGCGCGTCCGGGAGACCGACGGCGGCCTCGCGCTCGAGCTGCACCTCGTGGTCGACTACGGCGTCAACCTCGGCGAGGTGACGGCGATGGTCCGCTCCCGCGTCGTCTACGAGGTCGAGCGGCACACGGGGCTGAAGGTCTCGGAGGTCGACGTCCACGTCGACGACGCGAGGAAGGCGGGATGATCGACCTCGAGCTCGTCCGGCGGCTCGCCGGGTCAGCGCTCGAGAACGTCGAGCTGCACCGCCGTCGGATCAACGCGCTGAACGTCTACCCGGTCCCGGACGGCGACACCGGGACGAACCTCGCGCTGACGATGCGCGGGATCGTGGAGGCCCTCGAGGCCTCGACCGCGACGACCGAGGCGCAGCTGGCGGCAGAGATCCAGCGCGAGGCGACCATGGCCGCGAAGGGGAACTCCGGCGTCATCCTCAGCACGATCGTGCGGGGCATGGCGCGCGTCCTCGCCGACCGGGAGCAGGTCGACGGCGAGGTGCTGGCGCAGGCGCTCCGCGGAGGGGCGACGAGCGCCTACCAGGCCGTGAAGATCCCCGTCGAGGGGACGATGCTCACCGTCATCCGCGAGATGGCGGAGGAGGCGGAGCGTCGGGACGTGCGGAGCCTGCCCGCGACGGAGGCGCTCGCCCGCGCGATCGACCGCGGGGACGACGCCGTCCGCCGGACGCCGGAGCTCCTCGACAAGCTGCGGGAGTCGGGCGTGGTCGACGCGGGCGGGGCCGGGCTCGTGGAGCTGCTGCGAGGCGTCCTCCACGGTCTCACCGGCGAGCCGCTGCCGGCGCCGCCGGAGGTGACCGAGGAGATCACGGAGGAGTCGATCCATCACGAGGAGTCCGAGTTCCGCTTCTGCACGGTCTTCCTCGTGGAGGGCGACGAGCTCGACCTCGACGCCCTGCACACCCGGCTCGAGCCGCTCGGCGACTCGCTCCTCGTGACGGGGGACGCCTCCATCGCGAAGGTGCACGTGCACACCGACGAGCCCGAGAGCGCGCTCGCGGTCGGGCGCGCCGTCGGGGTGGTGGACGACGGCCGGATCGAGATCGGCGACATGCACAGCCAGGCGGCCGAGCGCGAGCGCTGGCTCGCCCAGCTCCACGCGGCCGCCCAGGCGGCGCCGAGCGAGGTCGGCCTCGTCGCCGTCGCGCAGGGCGCGGGCAACCGCGACATCCTCCGCAGCGAAGGCGCCGCGATCGTGATCGAGGGCGGGCAGACGATGAACCCGTCGGTCGGCCAGATCCTCGAGGCGATCACCGCCGTGAACGCGGAGCGCGTGATCGTGCTCCCGAACAACCCGAACGTGCGCTTCGCGGCGGAGAACGCCGCGGCGGAGTCGACGAAGGACGTACGCGTGATCGGGACCGCCTCGGTGCCGGAGGGGATCGCGGGCGCGTTCGCATTCGACGCGTCGCGGTCGGCCGACGAGAACGAGGCGGCAATGCGCGAGGCGATCGACGCCGTCACCGCGGCGGAGATCACGCGCGCCTCGCGCGACGCCACGGTGGACGGGGTCACGGCCTCCGAGGGCGACTTCCTCGCGATCGTCGACGGCACGGCCCTCTCGGCCGACGAGAGCCTGTGGGTCGTGCTCGACGCGCTGCTCGACCGGTTCGCGGGCGACGGCCTCTCGTACGTCCAGCTGATCCGCGGCGAGGGCGCGCCGGAGGAGGACGAGCTGCGCGAGCGGCTCGCCGCCCGGGGGATCGAGGCCGACGTGAGCTGGGGCGGCCAGCCGCACTACCCGCTCCTCCTCTCCGCCGAGTGAGCCCGATCCGGGTCCTCCTCGTCGAGGACAACGAGGTCTACCGCTCCTCGCTCGAGCTCCTCCTCGGACTGCAGCCGGGGATCGAGGTCGTGGGGGCCGTCGCGAGCGGCTCCGACGCGGCCCGGGCGGCCGCCGAGCTCGCGCCGGCCGTCGTGCTGATGGACTACCGCCTGCCCGGCCTGGACGGCGCCGCGGCGACCCGGGCCGTCCGCGCGGCCGGCGGCGCTGCGATCGTCTGCCTCACCGCCGAGGCGACCGCGGAGGAGCGCGCGGCGATCCTCGACGCAGGCGCGGTCGCGGTCGTGGAGAAGGGCGGCCCGGTCGAGCGGCTCGCGGATGCGATCCGCGCCGCCGCGGGCGGCAGCGCGACCGACCCCGCGAGCCACTAGGCTCCCGGCCGTGGAGCTGACCCGCACGACGACGGCGATCGTGCTCGACTCGACGTCGGACTTCGTCGACGCGCCCGAGCGGCACGCGAACATGCGCGTCGTCCCGCTCTACGTCCTCTTCGACGGCGAGCCGCTCCGCGACCACGTCGACATCTCCTCGGAGCAGTTCTACGAGCGCCTGGCGAGCGCGAGCACGCTGCCCACGACGTCGCAGCCCACCCCCGCCGACTTCCTGGCCGTGTACGAGGAGCTGGTCGCCGCCGGGTACACGCGCATCTGGTCGCTGCACCTCACCTCGAAGCTCTCCGGCACCCACGAGTCGGCCGTCCGGGCGGCCGAGGAGCTCGGCGGCGACGTGGTGCGCGTCGTCGACACCGAGACGGCCTCGCTCGCGACTGCGCTCCTCGCCGAGGCGATCGACCGCCGGCTCGAGCGCGGCTCGACCGACGAGGAGGTCGAGCAGCTCGTCGAGCGGTTCCTCCGCCACAACGGGGTCGTCTTCACGGTGGGGACGCTCGAGTACCTCCAGAAGGGCGGCCGGATCGGGAAGGGGCAGGCGCTCGCCGGCTCGCTTCTCAACGTCAAGCCGATCCTGTCCGTCGAGGACGGCGTGATCGTCCCGATCGCCCGGGCGCGGGGCCGGCAGAAGGCGCTGAAGGAGTTCGAGCAGCTCTTCACCGCCGACACCGAGGATCGCGAGGGGCTCCGGGTCGCGATCGCGCACGCGAACGCCCCCGAATGGATCGGCGAGCTGACGGAGGTCGTCACGCAGCACCGCCCGAAGGCGACGATCGACCTGATCGAGCCCCTGGGCGCCGTGGTCGGCACGCACGCCGGCCCGGGCTCCGTCGGCTTCTTCTGGTTCCAGGACGAGGCCTGACGCCGGGCCGTCGCCCGCGTCGCCCTCGCCGACCCACCTCGTAGACTCGCCCGGGTGCCTCGCGCAGCGGCGTCGGTCGGGTTCGGGGGCCGGGAGGCGCCCGCCCGGTGGCCCTCGACGGGCTCGCTCCCGCGGCCGGACGTCCTCGAGCGGCCGGTCGACACGCTGCCGGGGGTCGGCCCGGCCGTGCGGCGGAAGCTCGCCCGGCTCGGGGTCGAGACGGTGGGGGACGTGCTCGCTCACCGCCCGCGCCGCTACGAGTCGGCGGCCGAGGAGCGGACGATCTCGGAGCTCTTCGGCGAGGAGGAGGCGATCCTCGACGTCACCGTGCGCCGCGCGTCCTCGCGCCGGCGGGGGCGCCTCCACATCCTGACGGCGCACGTCGCCGACGCGACCGGCGAGATCCGCGCGACGTGGTTCAACCAGCCGTGGCTCGAGGCGAGGCTGACGCCCGGCACGCGGCTCCGCCTCCGCGGGAAGCAGAACCGCTTCGGCTTCCAGGTCGCCACGTACGACGTCGGCGACGGCGTGGAGACGGCGGACTTCGCGCCCGTCTACCCGGCGACCGCGGACCTGGCGCAGAAGACGCTGCGTTCCGTGACCGAGAGCGCGCTCCCGTACGCGCGCGCAGGCGGCGAGCCGCTGCCGGCGGCGATCCGCGTCGAGGAGCGGCTCCCCCTCCGGGCCGACGCGCTGGTGGGCATCCACCGCCCGCGCGGGGAGGACGACGCCGAGCGCGCGCGGCGCCGCCTGGCGCTCGACGAGCTGTTGACGCTGCAGCTCGCGCTCCGCCGGCGGACGGTCGAGCGCGAGGCGCTCGTGGCGGAGGCGCTGCCGCTCCCCGGCGAGCTCGCGGCCCGGTACCGGGAGGCGCTGCCGTTCACGCTCACCGAGGCGCAGGAGCACGCGATCGCCGAGATCGACACCGACCTCGGCCGCACGACGCCCATGCAGCGGCTCCTCCAGGGCGACGTCGGCTCGGGCAAGACGGCCGTCGCGCTGCACACGCTGCTCCGGGCCGTGGAGGCGGGGCGGCAGGGCGCGCTGATGGCCCCGACCGAGACGCTCGCCGAGCAGCACTTCCTCACGGTCGAGCAGCTCTGCACGGAGCTCGGCGTCCGCGTCGCGCTGCTCACGTCGAGCCTGACGGCGCGCGAGCGCCGCACGGTCCACCAGCTCGTCGCCTCCGGCGACGTCGGGATCGCCGTCGGCACGCACGCGCTCATCCAGCGCGAGGTCGAGTTCGCCGACCTCGCCGTGGCGGTCGTCGACGAGCAGCACCGCTTCGGCGTCGAGCAGCGCGCCGCCCTCGGCGAGGGTCGGGCGCCGCACGTCCTCCACATGACGGCGACCCCGATCCCTCGGACGCTCGCGCTCACCGTCTACGGCGACCTTGCCGTCTCGGAGATCTCCGCGCCGCCCGCGAACCGCAAGCCGGTCGTGACGGCGTGGGTGACCGAGGAGCGGAGCGCCGAGGCGTACGCCCGCCTCTGCCGCCACCTCGATGACGGGCGCCAGGCCTACGTCGTCTGTCCGCTCGTCGAGGGCTCGGAGACGACGCTCGCCCGCGCGGCCGAGGGAGAGGCCGACCGGCTGCGGGCGCAGGAGCTCAAGGACTACCGGGTCGGCTGCGTCCACGGGCGGCTCAAGACCGCCGAGCGGCGGGCGGTGATGAGCGCGTTCAAGCAGGGTGAGCTCGACGTGCTCGTCGCGACGACCGTGATCGAGGTCGGCGTCGACGTGCCGAACGCCACGATCATGATCGTCCAGGAGGCCGATCGGTTCGGGCTTGCGCAGCTGCACCAGCTCCGCGGGAGGGTCGGGCGCGGCGCGGAGCAGTCGTACTGCCTGCTCGTCTCACGGCAGCGCGACGAGCTCTCCGAGTCGGCGCTCGAGCGGTTGGAGGCGATGGTCGCGACGACCGACGGCTTCGAGCTCGCCGAGCGCGACCTCGAGATCCGCGGCGAGGGGCAGCTCGTCGGCGCACGGCAGTCCGGGCTCACCGACCTCCGGTTCACGCGGCTCCGCGCGGACCGCGACCTGCTCGAGCGGGCGAAGGAGCTCGCGGCGTCGCTCGAGGGCGAGCCGCTCCTCGAGGCGGCCGCCGACCGGCTCCTCGGCGAGGCCGAGCACGTGGGAGAGTCCTGAGCGGGCGGGAAGCGTAGGCTCGCCCGATGCGGGAGCGCTTCGCCGCCCTCTACACCGCAGCGCTCGCCGACGTGCTCGACGACCGCGGTCTGCGGCATCAGACGCTGCCGCCCGAGCTCCGGCCCGTCGCGCCCGGCATGCGCCTCGCGGGCGAGGCGTTCACGGTCGCCGGCGAGCCGGGGGAGCAGGAGGACTGGGACGCTGCGATCCGGACGACGCTCGCGATGCTCGGGAGCGTCCCGAGCGCCCACGTCGCCGTCTACGCGACGGGACACGACCGGTCGGCGCACTTCGGCGAGCTGTCGGCCGTCTCGCTCGCGTCGCGCGGCGTCGTCGGCTGCGTGATCGACGGCGGCTGCCGCGACACGCGGTTCATCGCCGACGAGGGATTCCCCGTCTTCGCGCGCTTCGTGACGCCGGAGGACTCGACGTGGCGCTGGCGCGTGACCGCGACGCAGGAGCCGATCGAGATCGGGGGCGTGCGGATCGAGCCGGGCGACTGGATCGTCGGGGACGAGGACGGCGTCGTCGTCGTCCCGCGCGGCGTCGCCCGCGAGGTCCTCGCCGAGGCCGAGCGCAAGGCCGGCACCGAGAACGAGATCCGGGACGCAGTCCGCGCCGGCACGCCGCCGCTCGAGGCGTACGAGCGCTACGGCACGTTCTGAGGCCGCTCAGCCGAGCCGCTCGAGCAGCCGCACGCGAACGGTGTCGCCCGCCTCCTTCCCGATCGCCTTGCGCAGCGACGCCTTGACCGGCAGCTTGTGCCGACCGTCACCGAGCGCCATGAACGAGCTCTGGAACGGCTCGTCGTCGATCGTCCCGCGCACCTTCACGAGCCCGCGGGTGCCGAAGTAGGCGGCCGACTCGGGCCAGACGACGTACGTCCAGCCGCCGTCGCTCGGGCTCTTCTCCAGGGTCGCCTCGAACCGCTCGTCCATCGCCGGCTCCTTTCCGCGTGGTGAGTCACCCGTTCCGACCGCGCGGGGACGCGTGAACTCATCGGTCGCGGGTCAGAGCCAGCCGCGCTGCGCCGCCTCGGCGACGGCCGCGGCGCGCGACGGCTGGCGCAGCTTCCGGCGGACGTTCGCGACGTGCCGGTGCACGGTGTGCGGGCTGACCACGAGCTGGTCGGCGATCTCGCCGTCGCTGAGCCCGAGCGCGATCAGCCCGAGGACCTCGCGCTCGCGGGCCGAGAGCGGCCCGTCGTCGCCGGCCGCGGGCGGCGATGCGCCGAGGAAGGCGAGGAACACCCGCAGGACGTCGTCCACGTCGCCGACCCACGGGAAGTGGTCGCGCCCCGCCACCGAGACGAAGCGGGCGTCCGGGATCCGGGCAGCGAGGTCGCGGCCGAGCGCGATCGGGACGGCACGGTCCCCGCGCCGGTGGACGACGAGCGTCGGGACGGGCACCTCGCCGAGCCACGGCTCGGCGTCCAGCTCGTAGACGCGCCGGAACCCCTCGGCCGCCTGCTCGGCGGTGGTCGCCCGCCGCTGGTAGCGCGCGAAGTCCTCGCGCTCGCGGGCGTCCGCATCTGGCATGAAGACGTCCGCGAGCACCTGCGAGCCGAGGCCCCAGTGGGCGAGGACGAGGGCGACGAGCGACTGCCGCACCTCCAGGGTCGTGATGTCGCGCCCGTTCGCGTAGGCGCCGTAGAGCAGGAGGCGCTCGACGAGCTCCGGCCGCGTCGCGGCGAGCGCGATCGACGAGCAGCCGCCGCACGAGGCGCCGAGCACGATCGCGGGACCGAGCCCGAGCTCCTCGAGCAGCGTCGCGGACGTCTCGGCCTCCGCCCCCGCGCTCGTGACCGCCGCGCCCGGCCCCGAGAGGCCGGTGCCGGGCCTGTCGTAGCGGACGACCGTGTGACGGGCCGCCAGCCGCTCGAGCCAGGCGCGGAACGACGCCGACTCCCACTGGTACTCGAGGTGGCCGACCCACCAGCACGAGACGAGGAGCGGGGGGCCCGACCCGATCGTCGCATAGGCGATCCGCCCCGCGCCCGTGCCGACGAAGCGGATCTCCTGCTCCATGACCGAGACGATAAACGGGCCATGTCGCCGGATGGCCGTTCCCGGCGATGCGCACCCGTCGCGGCGGGCGTACAACGTCCTCGTGTACACGACGGCGACACCGATCCTGCGGCCGCTGCAGCGTCACGAGCGCGCCCCGGTGCTGACCGTCTTCCGCGGCCTCGGGGAGCGGTCGCGCCGCCGCCGCTTCCTCGGGGCGAAGCCGCGCCTCAGCGCCCGGGAGCTCGAGACGCTGACGGACCTCCAGCGCGGTCGGCACGAGGCGATCGTCGCGACCGATCCGACCACCGGCCGCGCGGTCGCGATCGCGCGCTTCGTCCGGGACCCCTGCGAGGAGGCGGTCGCCGAGATCGCCTTCGAGGTCGTGGACGCGTGCCAGGGGCGCGGGCTCGGCCGCCGCCTCGCGCGCGAGCTCGGGCTGCGGGCGCGGCGCGCGGGGCTCGACCGGCTCCGCGCCACCGTCGAGCTCGGAAACGAGCCGGCCTTCGCCCTCCTGCGGCGGCTCGGGACGATCGAGGAGACGCGGCTCGACGGCGAGGTCGTGGAGGTGCTCGTCGCCTTGTAGCCTCCGCGCGGGTTGCGGATCATCGCCGGGACGCACAGGGGCCGCCGGATCGCGGCGCCGAAGGGAGCGCACACGCGCCCGACGGGAGACCGCGTGCGGGAGGCGCTCTTCAACCTCGTCGGCCCCGTCGAGGACGCTGCCGTGCTGGACCTCTTCGCCGGGTCGGGCGCGCTCGGGCTCGAGGCGCTCTCCCGCGGCGCGCGCCGGTGCGTCTTCGCGGAGGCCGACGGCGCCGCCTGCCGCGTGATCCGCGAGAACCTCGAGACGCTCGGGCTGACAGGCGCGCAGGTGCTCCAGCGCGACGCGCTCGCGGTCCTGCGCGAGGAGGTTGCCGCGTCGCGGCGCTACGACCTCGTCCTGCTCGACCCGCCGTACGAGCGCTGGGGCGACCTCGAGTCGCGGCTCGGGACGCTCCTGCCGGAGGTCGTCGAGGCCTCGGGTCTCGTCGCCGTCGAGACCGACGCGCGGGTCGAGCCGACGCTCCCGCTCGACCCGGTGACGTCGCGGCGGTACGGTTCCGCCCGGCTCACGCTCTTCCGACCATGACCCGTACGCCGATCGTTGCCATCAACCCCGGGACCTTCGACCCCGTCACGCTCGGGCACGTCGACGTCATCCGCCGGGCTGCGGCGATCTTCGACCGGGTCGTCGTCGGGGTCGTCCGCGACCCGCAGCACAAGCAGACGACCTTCTCGGTCGAGGAGCGCGTCGCGTTCCTCGAGCACGCCGTGGCCGACGTGGAGAACGTCGTCGTCGACGTCTTCAGCGAGCTCGTCGTCGACTTCGCCCGCAAGCACGGCGCCCGCACGATGGTGAAGGGCCTCCGCGTGATCGCGGACTTCGAGTGGGAGTTCCAGATGAACCGGCTCAACCACCGGCTCGCGCCCGAGATCGAGACGATGTACGTGATGTCGAGCCCCGAGTACGCCTTCGTCTCGTCGAGCGGCGTGAAGGAGATCGCCTCGTTCGGCGGCAACGTCGAGGGCCTCGTCACCGACGAGGTCGCGCTGCGCTTCCGCGAGCTCTATCCGAACGGGCGGCCCGGGGCGCCGCTCAGCCCGCAGGAGTAGCGCCCCAGCGTCCGCGGACGCGAGTACCATCCACCGCATGGACGTCCTCGTACTCATCGACAAACTCGACGACCTCGTGCACAACGCGAAGGCCGTGCCGCTGACCGACCAGGTGCGCATCGACCGGGAGGAGATCTACGACATCCTCGACCAGATGCGCGCGACCATTCCGGAGGAGATCAAGCAGGCGCGCTGGATCGTGAAGGAGCGCCAGGAGATGCTCGCGGAGGCCAAGCGCGAGTGCGATCGGCTCATCGGCGAGGCGCGCGAGCAGGCGATGCGCGAGGCCTCCCAGACGGAGATCGTGAAGCTCGCCGAGCGCCAGTCCCAGGACATCGTCGAGGAGGCTCGCCGCGACGCGCGCGAGACCCGGCTCGAGATGGAGGACTGGGCCGACGGGATCCTCTCGACCCTCGAGGTCAACCTCGACAAGTTCCTCGGGGCCGTGCGCCGCGGCCGCGAGCGGCTCCACGAGCGCTCCCAGGAGACCGTCGTCGCGGGCATCGGCCCGATCGACCGGGACGGCTCCTCGGGCGAGTACCAGTAGACGCGTTGCGGTGAGGGGCGGCGCCGCCGCCCCTCACCGACGTGTCTCCCTCCTACCGTCTCCCTACCGGGAGAGCGGCACCTGCACCAGGCGCGTGCCGGCGATCCCGCCGAGCACCGGGTCGCCCTGGCGGTACGCCTTGACGTAGAACTGGAGGCTGTACCCGTTCCGCAGCGCCGGGAAGTCGCGCTCCGGCGTGATCGTCAGGGTGAGCCAGCCGTCCTGGCCCGTGCGCTGATCCTGCGCGTTTCGCGTCACGAGCGGCGTCGAGCGGAAGAAGACGAGCGCGTCGCGGACGACGAACCCGCGCGTGTCCTCCACCTTGATCCGGACCGTGAACGGCGCCGTCTGCGACCGGACGGGGTTGGGCGAGAAGACCGCCTGGTCGACGACGAGGCTCTCGTTCGAGGGCACGCTCGACACCGGGATCGACTTCTCCCCGTTCGGCAGCGTGATCTGGCCGGCCGGGCCCTGCGGGCCCTGCACGACCGGGCTCTGGGCGGTGAGACGGCTCGACTCACCGCGCGCGTTGCGGGCGATCACCCGGGCGCGGACGGTCTTGCCGATGTCCCCGTCGCGGAGCACGTACGAGTCGTCCGCGAAGCCGGGCTGGAGGACGCAGTTGTTCCCCACGCCGTCGCAGCGGAGCCACTGGAACGTGAACGTGATCGGCTGCACGCCGTTCCACGCTCCGGGTGAGACCCGGAGGGCATTGCCCATCGCCGCGGTGCCGCTGAGCGTCGGCGCCTGGACGTTCGTCGGGCGGCCCGTGTCGGCTGCCCGGATCGTCGCGGTCGCGTTCGAGGCGACGGTGCGCTGGCCGTCGGCGTTCGCCGCGGTCACGCGCACGCGGAGGCGCCGGCCGACGTCCGCGTCGGCGACCACGTAGCTCGTGGTCGACGCGCCGCCGATCACCGCGCAGTTCGAGCCGGCGGGGTTGCCCCCGTCGCTCGGGCACCGAACCCACTGGTACGCGTAGCTCGTCGGCGCGTTCGTCCAGGTTCCCTGGCTCGCCGTGAGCGTCGAGCCGACCGTCGGCGA
This sequence comes from uncultured Actinomycetes bacterium, assembly GCA_963748255.1. GTDB lineage: Bacteria > Actinomycetota > Thermoleophilia > Gaiellales > Gaiellaceae > Gaiella. The sequence goes on from CAVVIL010000023.1 coordinate 97,818, forward strand.
GCCGCTGATCCGAGGCTCGGCGGTCGACCCCGGCCGCTCCTGCGTGACGGCCGAGCCGCCGCCCGGGAGCACGAGGACGGTCGCGAGCGAGGCGAGTGCCGCCGCCGCGAGCGTCCCGAGGAGGTGTCGTCTACGTGCGGTGGACATGTGCGTCCTTTCGTCTCGTCGGAGCTGACGAGATGGGTCTAACCCGGATCTCGGGACGCAGATCGCCTCCTTACGGAAGTTTCACCCGCCTTACGGAACGCTCACGCGGGACCCATCGGCCGCTCACGGGCGCCTCGCATTGGGCTTGCACGGCGCGCCGGCAAGCGCGCTCGCGAGTCTCGCCGTGGCCGGGCGCTACCCTCGCGTCATGACGCGATTCCCCCTCCGCAGGCTCCGGCTCCGACCCGGTGAGGAGCACCGTGAGCCGCTCGAGCTGACGCTCGAGCCTCTGCGCTTCGGGGGCGAGCTGTACGAGCCGACCCCGCGCGTCACGCCCGCCGAGCTCGTCGTCCAGCGGGCGACGACCGGCGACGTCTTCCGGCTCCGCTTCCGGACGCGCCTCGACGGGCCGTGCGTCCGCTGCCTCGCAGCCGCGGGCCTCGACGTCGAGGTCGAGGCCCAGGAGTACCAGGCGGTCGACGGGCCGGCTGACGCCGAGCTGCAATCGGAGTACGTCGTGGAGGGCGACCTCGACGTCGGCGCCTGGGCGCGCGACCAGCTCGCGCTCTCCGTCCCCGACCAGGTTCTCTGCCGGCCCGACTGCGCGGGGCTCTGCCCGGTCTGCGGCAAGGACCTGAACGTCGAGCCGCACGACCATGCCGAAGCGTCCGTCGACCCGCGCTGGTCGGCGCTCGAGGCGCTCAGGGACCCCGGCGACTGATCCTGCCCGGCAGTGCGGGCTCCGCTACCATGGGCCGTCGCTCATGGCAGTCCCGAAGAGGAAGACCTCGAAGTCCCGCCGCGACAAGCGCCGCGCCCAGCACGGGATCTCGGCCCCGCGCGTCGCGACGTGCGAGCAGTGCGGCTCGCCGAAGCAGTCGCATCGCGTCTGCCCGACGTGCAAGACGTACCGCGGGCGCGAGGTCAAGCCTCTCCGGGCACCCGCTCCCTAGCGACAGGTGCCGATCCGCGTCGCGATCGACGCCCTCGGCGGGGACCACGCCCCCGGGGAGGTCGTCGCCGGCGCCGTCCAGGCCGCCTCGGACACGATCGAGCCCGTCCTCTTCGGCCCCGCCGGGCTCGACGCCCAGGGGCTCGAGCTCGTCCCGTGCGAGCAGGCGATCGCGATGGACGAGAAGCCGGCCGAGGCGGTGCGCGCGAAGCCCGACTCGTCGCTCGTCCGCTCCGCCCGCGCGATCGGCGAGGGCGACGCTGCGGCGGTCGTCTCGGCGGGGAACACGGGGGCGGTGCTCGCCGCCTCGCTCCTCCACGTGCGCCGGCTCCCCGGCGTCCTGCGCCCCGGGATCGCGATCGTGATCCCCGGCAGCCGCGGGCCGACCGTCCTGATCGACGCGGGGGCGAACGCGGACGCGCGGCCCGAGCACCTCGTCCAGTTCGCCCACATGGGCGCCGTCTTCGCGGAGGAGCTGCTCGACGTCCGCGAGCCGTCGGTCCGTCTCCTCTCGATCGGCGAGGAGCCCGAGAAGGGCAACCAGCTGACGCTCGAGGCGCACGCGCTGCTCGCCGGGGCCGACCTCCGGTTCGAGGGCAACACGGAGGGGCGGACGCTGCTGGAGACGGCGGCCGACGTGGTCGTCTGCGACGGATTCACGGGGAACGTCGCGCTGAAGACGCTCGAGGGAACGATCCGCAGCGTGCTCGAGGCGCTGCGCGGCGAGATCCGCGCCTCCGCCATGGCGACGCTCGGCGGGCTCCTGATCCGTCCCGCAGCACGAGGTCTGCGCCGGCGACTCGACCCGGACACGTACGGCGGCGGGTACCTGCTCGGGCTCCGCGGGCTGGTCGTCATCGCGCATGGCTCGAGCTCGCGCGTCGCGATCGCGAACGCGACCCGGATGGCGGCCCGCGGCGTCGAGCACCGGCTCGTCGAGCGCCTCGCGGCGCGGCTGCCCACGGCGTCCTCCGCCGACGCGGGCTGATGTTAGAGTCGCCGCTCAATTCCGTCCGGTAGACGACCAGTGAGGTTCAGAAGTGGCACTTTCCCGCGATGAGGTGTACGAGCGCGTCAAGGTCGCGCTCGTCGAGAAGCTCGGCGCCGACGAGGGCGCCATCTCCGACGACGCGTCGTTCCAGGACGATCTCTCCGCCGACTCGCTCGACCTCGTCGAGCTGATCATGGAGCTGGAGGATCAGTTCGGGCTGAAGATCCCGGACGAGGACGCGCAGAAGCTGACGACCGTCGGTCAGGCGGTCGACTACGTCGTCGAGCACCAGTGAGGTGACCGGGGGGGAGGGCGCGGGCGCGACGCTCTCGCGCCTGATCGACGCCCTCCCCCCCGAGCGCCGCGAGCACGTCTTCACCCACACGTCGTGGGCGCCCGACCGTGCGTCGTCCTACGAGCGCCTCGAGTTCCTCGGCGACTCCGTGCTGGAGCTCGCGATCGCGCGCGCGCTCTACGACCGGTTCCCCGACGCCTCCGAGGGCCGGCTCGCGAAGATCCGCGCGCACGTCGTCTCGCGCCACAGCTGCGCCGCGGTCGCCCGCTCCCTCGAGCTCGGCGCGATCCTCGTCGACCGTGCGAAGGACGTCCCCGTCCCCGAGCTCGAGCGGATCTCGCTCAGCCGCAACGTCCTCGCCGCCCTGCTCGAGGCCGCGATTGCCGCCGTGTACCTCGAGGTCGGCTTCGACGCGGCCTCGGAGGCGATCGTCGAGGCGTTCGCCGACCGGATCGAGTACGCGAGCACGGGCCACGTCGACAGCAAGACCGAGCTCCAGGAGGCGCTCGCGCGCACCGGCCGGATCGTCCACTACGACGTGCTCGAGGTCGACGGGCCTCCGCACGAGCGGCGCTTCGTCTGCGCGGCGCTCATCGACGGCGAGCAGCTCGGAGTCGGCAGCGGCTCGACGAAGAAGGCGGCGGAGCAGGAAGCCGCCGCGCAGGCGCTCGCGGAGCTGGGCGTGCTGGGTCCTGTTGCGCCAAGCGGGATTCGGCAGGAGCCGAATCCCGCGGCTTGATCCCTCGCCTGCGGCGAGGGCAGACCCCTGAAGGCGCCCGCTTCGCGGGCGCACGAACTCTTTGCCATTGTCAGCGGGCTCCGACTCGGTCGAGCCATGCCTCGGGTTGGCGGCGCTGTCCGCGGGCGACGCGATACTTCGTCGCCGGTGCACCTGCGCTCCATCAAGCTGCGCGGCTTCAAGTCGTTCCCCGATCCGGTCGAGGTCAGCCTCGAGCCGGGCGTCGCCGTCGTCGTCGGGCCGAACGGCTCCGGGAAGTCGAACGTCTCGGACGCGATCGTCTGGGCCGCCGGCTCGCTGACGCCGTCGGAGCTGCGCGCGGAGAAGCCGGACGACGTGCTCTTCGGCGGCTCGGAGAACCGCGCCGCCGCCGACCACTGCGAGGTCGAGCTCGTCTTCGACAACGAGGACGGCGGCTTCGGCGACGAGCTGGACTTCAGCGAGATCTCGATCGCGCGCAGGCTCGTGCGCGGCGGGGAGGGGCAGTACCTCGTCAACCGCGCGCCGGTGCGCCGCACCGATCTCGTGGAGCTGCTGGCCGACGTCGGCCTGGGCGGCTCGATGCACTCGATCGTCGGCCAGGGGAAGGTCGACGCGGTGCTCGCGTCGAAGCCGTCCGACCGCCGCGCGCTGGTCGAGGAGGCAGCCGGCCTCGGGAAGTTCAAGCGCCGCAGGCACCGCGCCGAGCTGAAGCTGGCGCGCGTCGCCGCGCAGGTCGAGCGCGCGAAGGACGTCGAGGAGGAGGTGCGCAAGCGGCTCCGGCCGCTCGCGCTCCAGGCGACGGCCGCCGAGCGGGCCGAGAAGCTCGTGATCGAGATCGCCCGGCTCCGGGCGCGGCTCGCGCGCCGGGACCTCGCGGGGATCGAGGCGCGCCGTGCCGAGGCCGACGAGCGGCGGACCGCCGCGGCGCTCGCGCGCAGGTCCGCGCAGGACAGGCTCGCCTCCGTGCTCGCGAGCCGCGAGTCGGTCGAGGCCGAGCTCTCCGACGCCGCCGGCGGCCGGGAGACCGCGCTCGCGGCGCTCTCGCGCCTCCAGGGCGCGGGCGAGCGGCTCTCGGTGCGCGGCGAGTCCGCCGCGATGGTCGCGGGACGGCTGCGCGGCGACCTGACCGAGGCGCTGCGGGCGCGGGAGTCACGAAGCGACGAGGCGGTGCAGGCCCTCGAGGCGGCCGCGAGCGCGGCCTCCGCCGCCGCCCGCGACGCCGCCGGCGTCAGGGGCCAGGCGGCCGAGCGGGCCCGGCACGCCCACGCGCTGCTCGCGGCGACGGAGCGTGCGGCCGCGGATCGCGCCGAGGAGCGGCTCGATGCCGTCCGGCGGGAGCGCGAGGCGGTCGACACCGGTCTGGAGGGTCTCGCCGGAGTGCACGGCGCGGCGCATCGCGCCCTCGTCGGCCTCGGCACCGCGCGCGAGCGGCTGCGCGGCCGGCACGAGCGGACCGTCGAGCTCCTGAGACAGCTGCGGGAGCGCCACGAGGCGGCCCGCGCGCACGCACGCACGGGCGCCCCCGATCCGGCACAGCTCGAGCGGCAGGCCGACGACGCGCGCGTCGAGGCGCGCGCGGCCGCGGGGGAGCGTGACGATCTCGCCGAGCGCGCCCGCACGGCCCGCGAGCGGCTCGCCGCGCTGGAGCGCTCGCTCGAGGAGCGCGAGGGAATCGCGCCCGCCGCGCGGGCGCTGGCCGACGAGGGCGAGCGCCTGGCGCTCGCCTCGCTCGAGGTGGCACCCGGGTACGAGAAGGCGGTCGCGGCGGCGCTCGCCTGGCGCGCGTCGGCGCTCCTCGCCCCCGACCGTGAGCACGCGCTCGCCCTCATCGAGCGCGCCCGTGCGCGCGGGCTCGGCAACCTCGCCGTGGTCGTCGCGTCGCAGGGCCGCCGTGACGCGGCCGCCCCGGTCGCCGGTGCGCGTCCCCTGGCGGAGCTCGTCTCCGGGCCGGAGGACGCGGTGCGGCTGCTCGACGGCATCTGGCTCGTGGAGCGCCCCCAGCTGCGGGAGATCGCGACCGGCATCGCGATCACGGCGGACGGCGAGGGCTACGACGCCGACCGCGGCGACGTCTGGCTCGCGGGCGAGACGGGCGAGGGCGTCCTGCTCGAGCTGGAGACACGACGTCGCGCGCTTGCGGACGAGGCGGAGGAGCTCGCCGCGCGCGCGGAAGGAGCCGGCCGCGAGGCGGACGAGGCGGCCGTCCGCCTGGCGGAGGCCGAGACGGCGTATGCGGCTGTCGCGCACCTGCGCGGCGAAACCGCCGACCCGGAGGTGCTCGGCCGGCTCGCCGCCGTCGTCGACGGCGTCGACGACGGCCTGCGGCGGGCGATCGAGCTCGTCGCCCGGCTCGAGGCGCCGGTCAACGCGGAGCGAGCAGCGGGCGAGCGCCGCTCGCACGAGCTCACGGAGGAGCTGCGACGCCTGACCGCGCTCGAGCTCGAGGCGCGGCGCGAGGCGACGGAAAGCGCGAGGGCCGCCGCCGCGGCGGACGTCGTCGTCGCGCGGCTCGGCGGCGTGCCCGTCGGCCTCGGCGCGACGGGCGACCGCTCGCGGGACGAGCTCGCCGCGGAGGCGACCGGGGCGCTCGCGGCCCTCGAGGACGCAACGGCGCGCGCGGAGCGGGCAGCCGACGAGGCTCGCTCGGCCGAGGCCGCGCTCGCCGAGCGCTCGCCGAGCCGCACGGCGATCGACGCCGACCTCCTCGAGCGCCTCGTGACCGTCACGACCACCCTGGGCGACGCGCTCACGCGCGCCTCGACGTGCGCGTCGCGGCTCGAGGCGCCCGTCCGGGCCCGTGTGGACGCGGGCGCCGCCCGCGCCTCGGAGCTCGGAGCGGAGCTGCGCCGCCTCGGTGCGAGCGAGGTCGAGCTCCGGCAGGCGGCGAACGAGGTCTCCGAGCGCGCGACCGCGGTCGAGGTCGAGCTGGCGCGGCTCGAGGGCGAGGCGGTGGAGGCGCAGCGACGCCTGGACGAGGCGGTCGCCGCGGGCGGCGGGGACGTCACGGAGGACGCGTCCGACGGCGACGCCGAGGGGATCGACCGCGACGAGCTCGCGGCGCGGATCACGCGCCTCGACGCGCGGCGCGAGGCGCTCGGGAAGGTCAACCCGCTGGCGCGCGAGGAGTACGAGGCCGAGAAGGTGCGGCTCGACGAGCTGACCGAGCAGCGCGTCGACCTCGAGACGTCGCTCGCCGAGCTCGGCGCCCTCCGCGACGAGCTGACGGAGACGGTGAACCGCCGCTTCGACGAGACCTTCGCCGCGGTCGCGGCGAACTTCGAGGAGGTCGCGTCGACGCTCTTCCCGGGCGGCGAGGGCCGCCTGCGCCTCGTCGAGCCCGACGAGGAGGACGGGGAGGGCGAGGCGGGCGTCGAGGTCGAGCTCCGTCCGGCCGGGAAGAAGATCACCCGCCTGATGCTGCTCTCCGGCGGCGAGAAGGCGCTCGGGGCGATCTCGTTCCTCTTCGCGCTCTTCCTCGCGCGGCCGTGCCCGTTCTACCTCCTCGACGAGGTCGAGGCCGCACTCGACGACGCCAACATCGCGCGCTTCGTCGAGCTCCTCCGCCGCTACGCCGACCGGGCGCAGTTCGTCGTCATCACGCACCAGAAGCGCACGATGGAGGCGGCGGACGTCCTCTACGGCGTGACCATGGGCGGCGACGGCGTCTCGCAGATCGTCTCGCGCCGCCTGCCGCGCGAGGAGCGGCTGCAGGCGACCGCCTGAGCCGCGGCCGAGCGAGCGCCCCGCTAGCGTTTCTCGCCATGTCGCGCACCTGGGCCGAGCTGCTCGGCGACGCCGAAGGCGCCGCCGACGAAGAGGAGCGCGGCGGGTTCCTCGCCCGTCTCCGGGACTCGCTCGGCAAGAGCCGACGAGCGCTCGTGGCCGAGCTCGGCGCCTCCTTCGACCCCGCCGAGGAGGACGCCTGGGAGCAGCTCGAGGTGGCGCTCATCCGGGCCGACGTCGGCGTGACGTCGACGGCCGAGCTCGTCCGGCGGCTCGAGGCGCGCGGCGAGGTCACCGACCTGGCGGACGCGCTCGCCGACGAGGTGGAGGCGCTCTTCGGCGACGCGCCGACGCTGGCGCACGCACCCGAGGCGCCCACCGTCGTCCTCGTCGTCGGCGTCAACGGCACCGGCAAGACGACGACGATCGGGAAGCTCGCGCGGAAGCTCGGGGAGCACGGCAGGAGCGTCCTCGTCGGCGCCGCGGACACGTTCCGCGCCGCGGCCGAGGAGCAGCTCGAGATCTGGGCCGAGCGCGCCGGGGCCGAGTTCGTCGGCGGCTCGCGCGGCGCCGACCCCGCGGCCGTCGCGTTCGACGCAGTCGAGGCGGGCCGCGCGCGCGGGACGGACGTGGTGATCGTCGACACCGCGGGACGGCTCCACACCCAGGGCAACCTGATGGAGGAGCTCGCCAAGATCCGGCGCGTCATCGAGGGCCGGATCCAGGGGGCGCCGCACGAGACGCTCCTGGTCGTCGACGCGACGACCGGCCAGAACGGCGTGCAGCAGGCGCGACTCTTCGCCGAGGCGGCCGGCGTGACCGGCGTCGCGCTGACGAAGCTCGACGGCTCCGCGAAGGGCGGCGTCGCGATCGCGATCGCGCACGAGCTCGGGCTGCCGGTGAAGCTCGTCGGCGTGGGGGAGGGCGTCGACGACCTGCGCCCGTTCGACGCCCGCGACTACGCTCGAGCGCTCGTCGGCGCCGCCTCGTAGCCCGGGAACGGCCTCGGAGTCCCCCGAACGGGTGGAAACTGCAGGCTGTTTGCGCTCTCCATCCCTGGATCGATACCCTCGATCGGGTTAGGCTCCGGTCGAGGGCAATCGAAAGGAGACGCTCGGCATGGCCGTCGCAGTCATCACTCGCTTCCCCGGACTCACTCCGAAGACGTACGACGATGCGATCGCATCGCTCGATCTCGACGCCAACCCCCCCGCCGGCGCGGTTCTCCACGTCGCCGCGGAGACACAGGGCGGCGGGTTCGTCGTCACGGAGATCTGGCGCACCGAGCAGACCTTCCAGGCCTTCTACGACTACCGCCTGATCCCGGCTCTCCGGATGCACGGGATGGAGGGCCAGCCGCAGGTCGAGGTGGCGCCGCTGCACAACCTGTTCGCCGTGGAGATGGACACGGTCGAGCGGATGGGCGCGGTCTCGCTGCCGGCGACCTACGCAGGTGCGGCGCTCTAGCAGAGCGCCGCACCACATCCGGAGCGTCGCGCGACCTAGTCGGTCGCGTCGACGACGGTAGTCCGTGATCGGGTTGTTCCCCTTGACCCGGATCTCGCACGATCCTGAAGCTCGAACGGCTCCTCTCGAGCCCGGCCGTCATGCCCGCACGGTCTTGGCCTGCTCGTACGCGTCCTCGATCGCGTTGCTCGAGCGTCGGGTTGGTGTCCGCCTCGCGAACTGCCGGTGTACACGCGTCGATGCTGCTCGCCCATCGCCCACCTCCTTTGAGGGGGTGATCGTACGCCGCCGGGCGCGAGAAAGGAAGCTCAGGCGGGGCGCGCCGGCGACGGCCTCGACGCTGGAGCGCCGCGCGCGTTTCCCTTCCGCTGCGTAGAGCGCTGCGCGCCTCCTCGAGCCACGCCTCCGCGTCGCGCTGCCGGCCGTCGCGGCAGAGCCTCGCCGCGCAGCGACGAGCTGCGTGCCGGCGCGCAGGTCGAGGAAGTCGGTCGTGCTCGCCTGCTCGACGCGCCTGCGCCGGGCCAGGGCCGCCGCCGGCCGAGGTCGCCAAGACGGGCGGTCGTCCGGGCACGCCGCGCGCCGCCACAGCACCTGTGGCACGACGTCTTCCCGCGCGGCCGTCTCCCGCGCGATCGCGACGAAGTGCTCCGCCTCGCCGTCGTCGGGCCGGAGCGACAGCACGTCGGCGAGAAAGCCGGCGACGGTCGATCGCACGCCGTGCTCGCCCATCTCCTCGAGCATCGCATAGCCCGTGCGCAGCTCGCGCTCCGCCGCGTCGAGGTCGCCGGCCAGGGTCTCGATCTGGGCGCCGACGATCGATCGGACGGCCCGCCGGAAACGGAGCCCGAACTCCTCGTAGACGGCAATCGGAGTCTGCGTAGAGCCGCGCGGGCCTCGGCGAAGTTGCCCTCCATCGCGTGGAGGCCGGCGAGCGTCCGTCCCGAGCCCTGCCTCGAAGGTCGGCGCCGCCGGGTGCTCCTCGAGCAGCTCGGTACAGCGCCGAATCCCTTCCTGCACGGGCGTCGGCCCGTAATGCAGCGCCTGCGCATAGGGCACGGCGAGGACGCGCTGCTGGCCCTCGTCGCCTGCGCGGCGTGCGTGCACGATCGCCTGCTCGAGCGCGTCTGCTCGTGCGCCCCAGCGACAGCGCGATCCCGTGCGACTCGCTGAGCAGCCACCACGCCTTTGCGAGCCCCAGCTGATCGTCGTCTTCCTCGAGGTCCGGGATCACGCGCTCCGCCACCTCGCGATCCTCCGTCGCCGCCCGGCTCGGCTCCGTGTACGACCGCTGCCACTGCAGCTCGATCGTGCCCCGCAGCTCCGAGCGGCGGTCGCCGCTGCGCCGCGCGGAGGAGATTCCCTCCTCGAGCAGGGTGCGGGCGCGATCCCACTCGCCGCTCCGGATGGCGGCGCTCCCGAGCTCGACCAGGAACGCGCTCCGCTCGGGCGCGTCCGGCCCGAGCAGCGCGAGCGCGCGTCCGAGCATCAGCGTCGCGGCGGGCACGTCCTCGCGGCTGAGCGCACGTCGGCCGGCGACTCCGAGCCTGCGCGCCCCGAGCTCGGCGAGAGCGTGCGTTCGCCGTCGGTCGCCGTGAGGTCGGAGAGATACATGTGCGCCTGCTCGGCGTGGTAGCCGACGATCTCGTCGTGCTCCCCGAAGCCCGGCTGCGCCTCGAGCCAGTGGGCGAAGCCCTCGTGCAGGTCGGCGCGGATGCTCTTCGGGATCCCCGCATACGTCACGTCCCTGATCAGGCCGTTGCGGAAGCCGAACGTGTCCTCGCCGGTCTCCCGCTGGACGGGTGCCACGAACCCCTTGCGTGAGAGCGCGAGCAGGCACCCCGCGACGCGCTCGACGGTCCTCGCGTGAGCGAGAGATCCGCGACGGCCCGATGCCAGAACTCCTTGCCGATCACCGAAGCGCGCTCGATCACCCGGCGTTCGTCGGGCGTCAGGACGTCGAGGCGGGCGGCGAGCAGCGCATGGATCGACGCCGGGAGCACGAGCGTCCCGTCCTCGCCGTCGCCTGTCTCGAGCACCATCGCGGCGAGTTGTTCGGCGAAGAGTGGGTTGCCCTCCGCCGTCGCCACGATCGAACGAAGCACCTCCGTGTCCGTGACGCCCAGGGCTGCGACGAGCTCGGTCGGCCTCGGGCTCCGACAGCGGTGCGAGGTCGAGAGCCGTGTACCGGCCGAAGCCGGGTCGCGTCTCCAGGAGGTCCGAGCGCGCGTTGCACAGCATGACGATCGGGCCGCTGCCGAAGGCCACGACGTACTCGAGGAGATCGAGCATCCGTGGGCTCGGCCCAGTGGATGTCCTCGAGGCAGACGAGCAGCGGCCGGTCGCGGGCGATTGCCTCGAGCACGCGTCGGACTCCCCAGAGGAGCTCGGCGCTCGCGCGCGGCGGCGTCGGAGTCTCCGATCGCCGCGCGCAGGTGCTCGAGCGCCGCCTCGTCCTCGGCGGCAGTCCCGATCATGCCCGCGATGGCCTCGAGGCCGCCGAGGTCCTCCACGAGCTCGACGAGCGGCCAGTAGGTGATCCCTGCCCCGTACGCGAGGCACCGGCCGGAGACGATGCGGGTCGCTCCGTCGAGACGCGAGCTGACCTCGCGCGCGAGCCGCGACTTGCCGACCCCCGCGGGCCCGAGCAGAGTGAGGAGCCCGCAGCGGCCCTCGCCGAGGTGCGAGCGGATCGCCGCCTCGAGCGTCGCCAAGCTCGCGCTCCCGCCCGATGAGCGGCGCGTCGAAGCGACGCTCATAGCCGGCGGCGCTCGCGTCGACGTCGTCGAGTCGCATCCGGTCGGCGCCGTCGCGCTTCCCCTTCGCGCTGAACCGCTCGCGCGGCCCGACCGTGACGGCGTCCTTGACGAGCGGGTACGTCGCCGTGCCGATCAGGATGCCGCCCGGCTCCGCCGCCTGCTCGAGCCGCTTCGCGAGGTTGACGGCGTCCCCGGTGACGAACGTCTCGCCGGTCGACGGATCACCCGCGACGACTTCGCCCGTGTTGATCCCGATCCGGCAGGCGAGCTCCACACCCCAGCGCGCTCGCAGCTCGTCGTTGAGGACGGCGAGGCTGCGCTGCATCTCCCGCGCGGCCCGGACGGCGCGCAGCGCGTCGTCCTCGTGCACGACGGGCACCCCGAAGACCGCCATCACCTCGTCCCCACGGAACCGCTCGACGGTGCCGCCGTACTGGCGCACCACCTCGGCCATCGTCTCCGCGTAGCGGCCCATCACCCGGCGGGTCGTCTCGGGGTCGGTGGCCTCGCCGAGCGCCGTCGAGCCGACCGCGTCGCAGAAGAGGATCGTGACCGTCTTCCGCACCTCGAGGCCGCTCGCGCGCTGCTCGGGGAGCGGCGCGCCGCAGGACGAGCAGAACCGCCCACCCGACGTGGTTGTGTTCGCCGCAGCGGTCACATACGACCACGGACGGGATATTGGACGCTCGCCGCCGCGAAAGGAATGGCGCGACCCGCCCGGGTACGCTTGTCAGCCGTGTTCGATGCGCTCGCCAACCGGCTCCAGGACGCCATGGGCGACCTCGGGCGCCGCTCGCGCCTCGACGAGGAGACGGTCACGCGCGCGACGCGCGAGATCCGGCTCGCGCTCCTCGAGGCCGACGTCGACTTCGAGGTGGTCAAGCAGTTCGTCGGCGCGGTGCGCGAGCGCGCGCTCGGGCAGGACGTGCTGAAGGGCCTCGAGCCCGGCCAGCAGGTCGTGAAGATCGTCCACGAGGAGCTGACCGAGCTGATGGGCTCGGCGGACGCGAAGCTCGCATTCGGCCGCCCGCCGACGGTGATCGTGCTCTGCGGGCTCCAGGGCTCGGGCAAGACGACGACGGCGGCCAAGCTCGCGCTCAGGCTCCGCAAGCACGACCAGAAGACGCCCGGGCTCGTGGCCGCCGATCTCCAGCGGCCGGCGGCGATCGACCAGCTCGAGCAGCTCGGCAAGCAGCTCCAGGTGCCCGTCTACCGCACCGAGACGACCGATGCGGTCGTCGCGGCGCGCGAGGGCCTCGCGCGCGCGACCGCCGACGGGTGCGACGTCGTGATCGTCGACACCGCGGGGCGGCTCCAGATCGACGAGGAGCTGATGGACGAGCTCGTCCACGTGCGCGACGCGGTGAAGCCGCACAACGTGCTCCTCGTCCTCGACGCGATGACCGGCCAGGAGGCCGTCAACGTCGCCAAGGCGTTCCAGGAGCGCATCGCGTTCGACGGGATCGTGCTGACGAAGCTCGACGGCGACGCGCGCGGCGGCGCCGCGCTCTCGGCGAAGGCGGTCACGGGCCGTCCGGTGATGTTCGCCTCGGTCGGCGAGAAGGTCGACCAGCTCGAGCCGTTCCATCCCGACCGGATGGCCTCCCGGATCCTCGGGATGGGGGACGTCCTGACGCTGATCGAGAAGGCGGAGCAGGCCGTCGAGCAGGACGAGCAGGAGGCGATGCAGCAGCGCCTGCTCCAGGGCCAGTTCACCTTCGACGACTTCCTGGCGTCGAGCCGCATGCTGAAGAAGATGGGGCCGATGAAGGGCGTCATGAAGCTGCTCCCCGGCATGGGGCGGCAACTCGACGACCTGGACATCGACGAGCGGCAGATGGCGCGAGTCGAGGCGATCGTCCTCTCGATGACCCCGCACGAGCGGCGCGTCCCGCACGTGATCAACGGCCCGCGCCGCCGCCGCATCGCCGCGGGGAGCGGCACCACGATCGAGGACGTCAACCGCCTGATCCAGGCGCGCAAGCAGATGGAGAAGGTGATGAAGTCGATGGGGAAGGGCAAGCTGCCGACGCTGCCCCCCGAGCTCGTCGGCGGCCCGCAGCCGAAGCGGCGGCGGCGCTAGTCCGGCCCGGGCCTGCGACTTCCGGCACAATTCGCCGTCGCATCAACGACGAAAGGGAACCGAGGGAATGGCAGTACGCATGAGACTGACGCGCGTCGGGTCGAAGAAGAACCCGATCTACCGCGTCGTGGTGGCCGACTCGCGCTCGCCGCGTGACGGCCGCTTCATCGAGATCGTGGGCCGGTACAACCCCCAGACCGACCCGTCGACGATCGATCTCGACGCCGAGAAGGTCAAGGACTGGCTCGCGAAGGGCGCCCAGCCCTCCGACCCCGTCGCGCGCCTGATCAAGGCCGCCGGGATCGAGTAGTCACGTGGACGAGCTGCTCGCCTGGATCGCGCGAGGGCTCGTCGACGACCCTGCCGCGGTCCGGGTCGAGCGCTTCGACGAGGGCGACGTCGTCGTCCTCCGCCTCCACTGCGCGCCCGACGACGTCGGCAAGGTGATCGGCCGCCAGGGGCGCGTCGCGCGGGCGCTGCGCACCGTCGTGCGGTCGGCCGGTGCGCGGGGCGACCGGCGGCTCGTGCTCGAGATCGCGGACTAGCACGGCTTGGCCGACGACGTGGTGGTGATCGGCCGTGTGGGACGGCCCCACGGCCTCGACGGCGCCTTCGTGGTCGTGGACGCGAGCGAGGACGAGCGGCGCTGGCGCATCGGCGCGACGCTGCTCGCCGACGGGCAGCCCGCCACCGTGGAGCTCGTCCGCCGCGTCGGCGGCGGTCGGCGCGCGATCCGGCTCGACCGGCCGGTCGACCGCGGGACGCTGCTCACCATTCCCGCCGCCGAGCTCCCCCCGCCCGACCCCGACAGCTTCTACGCGTTCCAGCTCGTCGGGCTGCTGGCCGTGGAGGACGGAGGTCGGGAGCTCGGGACCGTGGTCGAGGTGCATCCCGGTCTCGCCAACGACAACGTGGAGCTCGACGACGGCACGCTCGTGCCGCTGATCGAGGACGCGGTCCGGGCAGTGGATCTCGACGCCGGCCGCCTCGTCGTGACGCCCGGGTTTCTTCCCCCGCCCGCAACGTCTCGCTCCGACCGGTAGGGGTACCCTGGGTCGCTCGTGCGCATCGACGTCTTCACGCAGGTCCCGCATGCCTTCGCCTGGCTGACCGAGCAGAAACCGCTCGCGACGGTGCTCGGAGGCGAGCTCGAGCTCTGCCTCCTCAACTACCGCGACACGACGCCCCTCCGGGCGGGCCAGGTCGACGACGACCCCTACGGCGGCGGGAGCGGAATGGTGCTGCGCGTCGACGTGGTCGACGCCGCGCTCACGGCCGCGTACGGCGACGATCGCCCGGGTCGGGTCGTCGCGCTGACGCCCCAGGGTCGCCAGCTCGACCAGCCGCTCGTGGAGGAGCTCGCCGCGGAGCCCCATTTCGCGCTGCTGTCCTCGCGGTTCGAGGGCTTCGACGACCGGATCGTGAGCGAGCTCTGCACGGACGCGGTCTCGATCGGCCCGTACGTCCTCTCAGGCGGCGAGCTGCCCGCGATGGTGCTCGTCGACGCGGTGGCGCGGCGGCTGCCCGGCGCGCTCGCCGAGGGTTCGGGGGAGCTGGAGAGCTTCTCGGCCGAGCTCGACGGAGGCCTCGAATACCCGCACTACACCCGGCCGGCGAGCTACCGCGGCTGGGACGTCCCCGACATCCTGCTCTCGGGCGACCATGCGCGCATCGAGAGCTGGCGACGCGAGCAGAGCCGCATCCGGAGCGCGCGATGAGCGGCATCGACGAGCAGACGCCGCGCGACGTGGGCGCGGCGGGCGACGGCCGGTCTCCGCTCCCGCCGCCGGCCGAGGACGAGCGCGCCGCCCGCTGGGACGCTCCCGCCGAGCCGCGCGCCGACGAGTACGCCACGACGTTCGAGCCCCCTCCTGCGCCCGCGCCCCCGCCGCGGCGCCACTCGCGGAACCCGGTCGACCGGCTGACCCGAGGGCTGCCCGACCCGATCCGGGTCACCGTGGACTGGATCGTCACGATCGTCGGCGCCGTCGCGATCGTGCTGCTCGTCAAGGCGTTCGTGATCAACCCGTACCGCATTCCGTCGTCGTCGATGGAGCCGACCCTCCACTGCGCGCAGCCGGCCTCGGGCTGTGAGGCGCGCTTCTCGGACAGGGTCCTCGCGAACCGGTTCATCTACCACCTGCGCGACCCCGCGCGAGGCGAGATCGTCGTCTTCCAGACGCCCGAGGCGGCGCAGATCAAGTGCGGCGCCGGCGGCACCTTCGTCAAGCGCCTGATCGGCATGCCGGGCGAGACGGTCGAGGTGCGGCTGGAGCGGGGGGAGGGGTACGTCTACGTGAACGGGCGCAAGCTCGACGAGCCGTACATCGATCCGGCGCGCCGCTCGACGGAGGAGTTCGGCCCGGTGAAGGTGCCCCAGGGGAGCTACTTCATGATGGGCGACAACCGCTCCCAGTCGTGCGACTCGCGCGAATGGGGCTCCGTGCCCCGTGACAACCTGATCGGCAAGGTCTTCGCGACCTACTGGCCGCCGAATCGGATCTCTTTCCGCTAGCGCGGAATCCGCAGGAGCGGATCCCGCCCGCGGAGGATCCCCGCCTGCGGCGGGGCACACCCCTGAAGGCGCCCGCTTCGCGGTCGCACAGCCTCGTTGCGATGATCGCGTTGCACTAGCGCGGAGTCCCCGCCTGCGGCCGGGCACACCCTCCGAAGGGCCCGCTTCGCCGTCGCACGGCCTCGTCCCATGATCGCGTGCACGAGGGTCTCGATCTCGCCGCATGAGCGACCTCGACCGATCGGCTGCGATCCTTCGCTATCATGCCCGGCCGGCCTCCGGCCGCCTTCCGCATGAGCACCGTCATCCAGAGCCTCGAGCAGCGCCAGCTGCGTGACGTGCCCGCCTTCAAGGCGGGGGACACGCTCCGTGTCCACTTCAAGGTGATCGAGGGCAACCGCCAGCGCGTGCAGGTCTTCGAGGGGATCTGCATCAAGCGCCAGGGCTCGGGCGTCCGCGAGACGTTCACGGTGCGGAAGAACTCGTTCGGCGTCGGCGTCGAGCGGACGTTCCCGCTCCACTCGCCGAAGATCGAGAAGCTCGAGGTCGCGATGATCGGCGACGTCAACCGCGCGAAGCTCTACTACCTCCGCGGTCGCGTCGGCAAGCGGTCGCGCGTCCGCGAGCTCCGCCAGAACTAGCCTCACTCCGCCGCGCGCGGCTACATTCGGCGCGTGCGCCTGGTCCTCGCGGCGGCGGTCGTGGTCGGCCTCCTCGCCGCCGGCTGCGCGGGCGAGGAGGACGAGTCGCAGCGCTACGCCCGCGAGGCGACCGAGTCGTATCTGGCGGAGGACCCCGACTACGACACCGACGAGGTGCGCTGTACCGGCAACCCGAGGCCGTGGTTCGTCGAGCGGCAGACGACCGTCGTCGTGTGCGCCGCGCGGAGGGTCACGGGGGGGTGCGACTGGTATCGCGTGAAGCTCGTTCCGAAGACCTTCCGGGTGGCGACCGAGATCACGCTCGAGGCACGCGACGCCGGCTGCGTCCTGCCCTCCTGAGCCGGCACACATCGGGCACGGACCCGTCCGGTGCCTCGGGTTATCCTCGGGCGGTGCCGGTCTCCTCGGGTCAGCGACTCCTCCGCTTCGACCGCCGGCTCGACGTCCGGTTCGTCGCGGGGGCGGACGAGGCCGGGCGCGGCTCGCTCGCGGGGCCGCTGGTCGTGGCGGGCGTCCTGCTGGACTACGCCGCGCTCCGGGGTCACCGGGTCAGGCGGCTGGCGCTCCTCAACGACTCGAAGCAGGTCGAGCCCGAGGAGCGCGAGTGGCTCTACCACGTCGTCCTCGCCTCGGCGTCGCGGATCGCGGTGCGCGTCATCCCGTCGCGCGAGATCGACCGGCGGGGACTGCACCGCTCGAACCTCTGGGGCCTCCGGGTGGTGCTCGCCGACCTGCATCCGCCCGCCGAGGCGTGTCTCGTCGACGGGTTCCGGCTCGGCCCGCTCGCCCCGCCGCACACCGCCGTCGTCGACGGCGACACCAAGAGCGCTGCGATCGCCGCCGCCTCGATCGTCGCCAAGGTGACGCGCGACCGGCTCATGCGCCGCCTCGACGCGCTCTACCCCCGCTACGGATTCTCGTCCCACGTCGGCTACATCACGCCCGCGCACACCGAGGCCGTGCAGGCGCACGGCCCCTGCCCTCAGCACCGGCGCTCGTTCGACGCACGGGCGTACCTCGCCGCGTGAACAGCGGCGAGCGCCTCGCGGCGCGGCACTACCGGCTCCGCGGCTACCGCATCCTGGCGGCGAACGCGCGCGCCGGCGGGCACGAGCTCGACCTCGTCGTACGGCGGGGCAGGCGGCTCGTCTTCGTCGAGGTGAAGGAGCGGGCGCGCGAGGGCTACGGCGGGCCTGTGGGCGCCGTCGACCGCGAGAAGCGGCGTCGCGTGCGACGGGCGGCTGCCTCGTGGCTGCAGGCGCACCCCGAGACCGCCGAGCTCGAGATCGGGTTCGAGGTGGCGGCGATCACCGACGGGCGGCTGGAGCGGCTGGATCTCGCCTCGGGGGAATGAGCGGAACGCACGTTCCGTTACAGTGGGTACAGAGCCGGGGGGCACTATCCCCGAACGGACGCATTCGTCATCACGGCCATCGGAGCTCGCTGCGATGTGCCCGGATGCGTCGGCCGCCACAGACGGCGGGAGAAACCTTCGGCTGACAGAGACAGGACGTCAGCCGGAAAGGATACGAACCACCACATGACCACTCGCATGCGCACCTGGATCCTGCTCGCCGGGCTCTCGGCGCTCTTCATCGCGGTCGGCGGTGTCGTCGGGGGCACGGGCGGGATCGTCGCGTTCCTCCTGATCGCCGTCGCGTTCAACCTCGCGATGTACTGGTTCTCGGACCGGATCGCGCTCAAGATGAGCCGCGCGCGGCCGCTCGAGCCGGGCGAGGCGCCCGAGCTCGTCGCGGACGTCGAGGAGCTCTCGGGCCGCGCCGGGATCCCGGTCCCGCGCCTCTTCGTGATGCCGTCGGAGCAGCCGAACGCGTTCGCGACCGGGCGCAGCCCGAAGCACGCGGCCGTGGCCGTCACCGAGGGGCTGCTCGCGCTCATGCCGCGCGAGCAGGTTCGCGGAGTCATTGCGCACGAGCTCGCCCACGTCCGCAACCGCGACGTGCTCGTCACGACGATCGCGGCGATGATCGGCGCGGCGATCTCTGCGATCGCGAACTTCCTCCAGTTCCAGTGGCTCTTCGGCGGCGGCGACGACGACGAGAGCCCGCTCGGCTTCGTCGGCACGATCGCCGCGATCATCATCGCGCCGATCGCCGCGATGCTGCTCCAGCTGGCCGTCTCGCGGCAGCGGGAGTACCTCGCCGACCAGACCGCGGCGGAGCTTCTCGGCGAGGGTCGGCCGCTGGTCGACGCGCTCGGCACGCTGGCCCGAGGCGTCGAGGCGCGGCCGATGGCGGTCAACCCCGCGACGGCCTCGCTCTACATCGCGAACCCGCTGGGGAACCGCGGGGGCCGCGGCATGGCGGCCCTCTTCTCGACGCATCCGCCGATCCCCGTGCGGATCGACAGGCTCCGCGCGTTCGACGCGAAGCGCGGGATCCACTACTGAGCCGAGCCCGGCAGGGCCTCCTGCGAGGACCGCGGCGCCCGGCGGCGAAGTACCGGGCATGGCCGCGACGCAGGAGGCCCTGTACGGGCGGCTCGACCTTGCCCTCTCCTGGTCCGAGGCGGACCTCCCGGAGCGCGAGCGGACGAAGCACGTCCATCGCCTCCACCCGTACCTCGGGAAGTTCGTCCCTCAGCTCGTCGAGGCGCTGCTCGACCGCTACGTCGTCGCAGGCGGGCACGTCGTCGACCCCTTCGCCGGATCGGGCACGACGCTCGTCCAGGCACTCGAATCGGGGCGGAACGCGACGGGGATCGACATCGCGGGCTTCAACTGCCTGCTGATGCGGGTCAAGACCCGCCGCCACAACCTCGACGCCGTCCGCCGCGACCTCCTCTGGGCGCACGACCAGGCTGCGGCGTACGAGCCGGACGGGCGGCTGCCGGCCGGCACGTCGCGCTACGTCCGCGACTGGTTCGCCCCGCGCGCAGCGGCCGAGCTGCTCCACTTCCGCTCGCTCGTCGACCAGGTCGCGTCCGCGGACGCGCTCCGGGTCGTGCTCGCACGCGCCGCGCGCTCGGCGCGTCGGACGACGCACTTCGACCTCGACTTTCCCCGAGCGCCGCAGCTCGAGCCCTACTGGTGCCACAAGCACAAGCGCACCTGCAAGCCCGTCGAGGAGGCGCGGCGCTTCCTGCTCCGGTACACGCTGGACACGCTCGACCGGATCGAGACGTTCACGGCGACGCGCGCCTCCGACGCCCACGCGTCGGTCGTGCACGGCGACGCCCGCGAGCTCGACCTCGCCGGCCCGTTCGACGCGGTCGTCACGTCGCCGCCCTACCCCGGGCTCATCGACTACCACGAGCAGCACCGCTACGCGTACGAGCTCCTGGGGCTCGACGTGCGCCACGAGGCGGAGCTGGGGCGCCCCGCCCGCGGAGTGGGCCGGGCGGCGATCCAGGAATACGTCGAGGGCGTCGCGGACGTGCTCGCGAACATGGGACGGCATCTGGCGGACGATGCACCCGTCTGCATCGTCGTCAACGACCGGCGGAACCTCTACCCGGCGATCCTCGACCGGGCGGGGCTGCGCCTCGAGGACCGCCTCGAGCGCCACGTGAACCGGCGCACGGGGCGTCGCGCGGGCGAGTACTTCGAGTCCGTGCTCGTCTGCCGGGCCGCCTGACGTCGTCTTTGCAGGTTCCTCACACCGCTCCTCGATGCTTGGGGCGCAGGTGACAACGACTCCAGGAGGTCACATGAGGTTGCTCAGACACCGTCCGTCGCCCGCCATGGTCGTGGCGTGCATCGCACTCCTCGTCGCACTCGGGGGGACGAGCGTGGCCGCGGTCTCCGCGCTCGCGCCGAACTCGGTGGGCACCCCGCAGCTCCGCACCGCGGCGGTCACGACGCCGAAGCTCGAAGAACCGCAACGTGACGGGCGCGAAGATCGCGTCGAACGCCGTCACCGGCGCGCTCGTCCGCAACGGGTCGCTGACGAAGAACGACTTCGCGGCCAACTCGTTGCCCGTCGGCCCGGCAGGCCCCGCTGGGCCCGCTGGCCCCGCAGGCACGGTCGGCCCGATCACCGTGCGCTCGGCCGGCGTCGCCGTCCCTGGCGGCGCCGCGCAGAACGGCGCGTACGACACGGAGACCGTCTCGGTGAACTGCAACGCGAACGAGAAGGCGATCTCCGCCGGTACGGGCTGGAGCGACGACGCGGCCGACCGCGAGCTCTGGACGCAGCGCATCACCGCCGATCGTCACGAACAACGCGGTGACCGGCTACCGCGGCACGGGCGGCAACGACAGCGGCAACACGAGCACGTTCACGCTGTACGTCCTCTGCTACGTCGGCTGATCCAGCCAGACGACCGAGCTGATCGGCGGGTGGGGCGCCTCGCGCGTCCCACCCGCCGGCACGAAGTCGGCACGAACCCGGCGCAGACCCGTGACGCGGCCGGCCGTACGGTCGGAGGGTGCTCGGCAGCGCCGTCACGTTCGCGCTCGTGGGGCTCGAGCCGCGGCGCGTCGAGGTCGAGGCGCACCTGCGGGCGGGCGAGCAGCCGTCGTTCGCGATCGTCGGCCTCGCAGACCGCGCCTGCCAGGAGGCGAAGCACCGCGTGCGGAGCGGCGTCCACTCGGCGCTCCTCGAGTGGCCGCGACGGGCGATCACGGTCAACCTCGCGCCCGCGGCGCTGCGGAAGGAGGGGACGGGCTTCGACCTCGCCATCGCCCTGACCGTGCTCGCCGCGTCGGCCCAGCTTCCGCGCGAGCGGCTCGCCACCCACGCGTGCATCGGCGAGCTGGGCCTCGACGGCCGTGTCCGGCCGGTGGCGGGGACGATCGCGGCGGCCGAGGGCGCCGTCCGCGCGGGTCTCGCCCGCGTCCTCTGCGCGGACGAGGCGGCGCGCGAGGCGGCACTCGCAGGGATCGAGGTCGTGGGCGTGCGGCACCTCGCCGAGGCGGTCGGCTACCTGCGCGGCGACGAGGAGATTGCTCCCGCTGCGCCCGACGAGGCGCGCGCCGCCACGACGGCCCTGCCCGACCTCGGGGACGTCCGTGGGCAGGAACGCGGCCGCCGGGCGCTCGAGCTGGCGGCGGCCGGCACGCACAACCTCCTGCTCGCGGGGCCGCCGGGCACGGGCAAGACAATGCTCGCCCGCCGCCTGCCGTCGATCCTTCCTCCGCTGCCTCACGACGAGTCGCTCGAGGTGACGCGGATCCACTCGGTGGCCGGCACGCTCGCGCCCGGCTCCGGCCTCGTCGCCGCGCCGCCGTTCAGGGCGCCGCACCACGGCGCCTCGACGGCGGCCGTGATCGGCGGCGGCGCGGTGCCCCGGCCGGGCGAGGTCAGCCTCGCGCACCGGGGCGTGCTCCTCCTGGACGAGCTGCCCGAGTTCCCACGGCCGGTGCTGGAGGCGCTCCGTCAGCCGCTCGAGGACGGCGTCGTCTCCGTCGCGCGGGTCGGCGGGCGCGCCCTCTTTCCCGCGCGCTTCCGCCTCGTCGCGACGATGAACCTCTGTCCGTGCGGCGCACGCGGCGACCCCCGGCTCGAGTGCCAGTGCCCGCCCGCGCGGATCGCGGCGTACCGCGACAAGGTCTCGCGGGCGCTCCTCGACCGCTTCGACCTCGTGGTCGCGATGCCGCGCCCGCGCGCGGACGAGCTGGCCGCCGGCCCCGGCGAGCCGTCGGAGCGCGTCCGTGCCCGGGTCGAGGAGGCGAGCCGCCGGCTCGCCTCCTCGCGACCGGGTCGCACGCCCGCCGCGTCGGAGCTCCTCGACCGGGCGGTCGACCGGCTCCCGCTGACGGGCCGGGGACGTGCGCGTGTCGCGCGTGTCGCGCGCACGGTCGCCGCGCTCGCGGAGTCG
Organism: uncultured Actinomycetes bacterium; assembly: GCA_963748255.1. Lineage (GTDB taxonomy): Bacteria > Actinomycetota > Thermoleophilia > Gaiellales > Gaiellaceae > Gaiella. Next base: position 119,911 of record CAVVIL010000023.1, read on the forward strand.
GACGACGTCCTGCCCGAGCACGTCGCCGAGGCGCTCAGCTACCGCCCGGCGGGCGGCCTCGTGACCGCGTGACGATTCGCTCGCTCGCGCTCGGCGACCCGGCGTACCCGGCGCTCCTCCGTCACATCCCGGACCCCCCGGCGCGGCTCTGGCTCCGGGGCGACGCGGATCCCTCGATCCTCGACCGGACGGCGCTCGCGGTCGTCGGCGCGCGTGCGTGCTCCGGCTACGGGCGCACCGTCGCCCGGCTGCTCGCGGGCGAGGCCGCGGCCCTCGGTGTCGTGGTGGTCAGCGGGCTCGCGCGCGGGATCGACGGCGAGGCGCACCGGGCAGCGCTCGCGGTGGGCGGGACGACGGTCGCCGTCCTCGGCTGCGGGGTCGACCGCGACTACCCGGCGGCGCACGCGGAGCTCGCGCGGTCGATCCTCGCGGCGGGCGGCCTCGTCGTCTCCGAGTACGCGCCCGGCATCGAGCCCGCGCCGTGGCGGTTCCCCGCGAGGAACCGGATCATCGCGGGTCTCGCCCGCGCGACCGTCGTCGTGGAGGCGCGCGAGCGGTCGGGCGCCCTGATCACGGCGGACTTCGCGCTCGAGGACGGGCGGGAGGTCCTGGCCGTCCCGGGCGAGGTCACATCAGCCCTGAGCCGGGGGACGAACGCGCTCCTCCGACTCGGTGCCACGCCGGCGACGTCGGCGGCCGACGTGCTCGAGGCCCTCGGCGTCGAGGTGCGACCTGCCGCCGTCGTCCCCGACGACCCGGCGGCGGCCGCCGTCCTCGACGCGATCGCGGAGGGAGCATCGACGCTCGACGAGCTCGGCCGCCGCTGCGCCCTGGAGCCGGGCCGGCTGGCCGGGGCGCTCGCCCTGCTCGAGCTCGAGTCGCTCGTCGTCGTCGACGACGGCGTCGTTCGCCGCTCGGGCGGCGCGTGAGGGCCGGAAGGACGCGGTCTCGCGCGGGCTAGGATCGCGCGGTGACGCCGTACTGGCTCGACGAGCTCGGTCCCGCGTTCCCGCCGGTCGAGCCGGCCGAGACCGTCGACGTCGGGATCGTCGGCGCCGGGATCACGGGCTGCGCCTGCGCGCTCGCGCTTGCCGAGGCGGGCCTGCGCGTGAGGCTCGTCGACGGCAGGCGCGTGGCGGAGGGTGCGAGCGGTCGCAACGGCGGCTTCGCGCTCCGGGGGACGGCGTCGCCCTACGACGAGGTCGTCGCAGCCCACGGCCGCGACCAGGCGTTGGCGCTCTGGCAGTGGACGGAGGCCGAGCTGCGCGCCCTGGGGGCGCTCTCGGGTCCGTCGTTCCGGCCGGTCGGCAGCCTCAGGCTCGCGGCGGACGCCGAGGAGCGGGAGGACCTCCGGGACGAGATCGAGGCCCTCTGGGCCGACGGCCTCGAGGCGGGATGGGTCGACGCGCCCGACGGGCCACTCGCAGGACGCTTCACGGCCGCGATCCACCATCCGACCGACGCTGCGCTCCAGCCCGCCCGCATCGTGCGCGGGCTCGCGGAGCGCGCCGCCGCGGCGGGCGCCGAGATCGTGGAGGGTCGACGGGTCGAGGACCCTGCCCAGCTCCGCGCGGAGCGCGTCGTCGTCGCGACGGACGGCTATCCGAGCGGCCTCCTCGGCCAGATCGAGGGCCTCATCGTGCCGACGCGGGGGCAGGTGATCGCGACCGAGCCGCTCGCGGAGCGCCTGTTCGAGGTGCCCCACTACGGACGACACGGCTTCGACTACTGGCACCAGGCGGAGGACGGGCGGCTCGTCGCGGGCGGCTTCCGAGACATCTCTCTGGACACCGAGTTCACGGACGAGGAGGAGGTCACCGACCACGTCCAGCAGGCGCTCTCGAGCTTCGTCGACGGACTGGTGGGTCGCGAGCTCCGCGTGGACTACCGCTGGGCCGGGATCTTCGGCCTCGTCCTCGACTTCGTGCCGGTGGTCGGTCCGGTGCCCGGCCTCGCCGACACCTGGGTCGCGGGCGGATACTCCGGTCACGGCAACGTGCTCGGGTTCGCCTGCGGCCGCCTCGTCGCGCGCGCGCTCCTCGACGATCGCGACCCGCTCCTCGATCTGTTCGAGCCCGCCCGGCTGCTCGGCGTCTGAGAGGCGGCGAGGTCAGAGCGAGAGCCGCGGCAGGTCCATCTCGACCGACTTGAGCAACGCGAGCCGGGCGATCCCCAGATCCTGGATCGCGAGGCCCGTCGAGTCGAAGAGCGTCGTCTCGGCCTCGTCGCGCCGGCCCTCCGCGTCGCCCGCGAGGACCGCGCCGATCGTGGTCACGTCCTCACGGGTGACGCGACCGGCGGCAACCGCCGCCGTCAGCTCCCCGCCGTGGCTCGCCTGCTCCCAGTCGTCACAGAAGAGACGTGCGCGCGCGAGCTCCTCGACGGCCACTTCCGCCTTGCCGGGGCCGTCGGCGCCCATCAGCGAGACGTGCTGGCCCGGCCGCAGCGAGCCCGCGCCGTAGAGCACCTCCGACCCGGGCGTGACCGTGATCACGGCGTCGCAGGCGAGTGCCTCCGCGAGCGACCCCGCGACCCGTGCGCCGAGCTCCTGAGCGACGGTGGTCCGTCGGATCACGTCCACGTCCCAGAGGAGCGGCGAGACACCCCGCGCGGCAAGCATGCGGGCCGTCTCGGCCCCGTTGACGCCACAGCCGACGACGGCGACGGAGGCGGACTCGCCGGCGAGCGTGTCGAGGGCGAGAACCCCGGCGGCGGCGGTGCGGAGGGCGGTCACGGCGGCCGCGTCGAGCACCGCCTCGAGCGCCCCCGTGTCCGCGTTCGAGAGCAGGACGAGCCCGGTCACGGTCGGGAGGCCGCGCGCCGGGTTGCCCGGGAACGAGGTCACCCACTTGAGCAGGGCGTGGCCCCCGCCGAGCGCCGGCATCGCGCGGAAGTCGCCGGCCGGGTAGTTCGTGACGTAGACCTTCGGCGGCATCGCCCACTCGCCGCGGTGGTGGGCGACGAAGGCGTCGCGGACGGCGTCGTAGGCATCCAGGGGAGAGACGGCCGCGAGAACCGCCTCGCGCGAGAAGACGGGGACCATCGATCTAGTAGAAGCCTTCTCGGCGGGCGTACCGCTCCGCGCGCTCGGCGTCGTACCGCTCCGCGTCGAAGTCCGGGTTGAGGCTGCGGTGCACCTCGCCGGAGCTGGGGAGCTCGGAGCGGTCGACGAACGTCTCCGGGTCCCAGAGCCGGGCGCGGAGGAAGGCCTTGGAGCAGTGCGTGAAGACCTCGTCGACCTCGATCCGGAGGCCGAGCTTCGGGACCTTGCCCTCGACGGCGCAGGGCGCGAGCAGATCCTCGTCGGTGACGAGCGTGGCGCGGCCGTTGACCCGGAGCGTGTCGCCGACGCCGGGGACGAGGAAGAGCAGGCCGACATGCGGGTTGCGCAGGACGTTGCGGAGCGAGTCGGCCAGCTTGTTCCCGGGTCGGTCCGGAAGCAGCAGCGTGCGCTCGTCGAGCACGCGGACGAAGCCCGGCGGGTCGCCGCGGGGACTCACGTCGCAGGTCCCGTCGGGCGCCGAGGTGGCGAGCAGGACGAAGGGGGAGAGGTCGACGAAGCGGCGGGTGAGGTCGTTGAGGCGATCGGCGACCTTGGCGCGGACGATGGCGGCGGGCTCGCCGAGCAGCGCGCGGAGCTCGGGCTCCTCGCGAATCGCCGCCATCAGACCGTCTTCACCGCGCCGATCAGCTTCACGATCGAGTCCTTCGCGTTCCCGAACAGCATCGTCGTGCGCGGGTCGAGGAAGAGCTCGTTGTCGATCCCGGCGAAGCCTGGGGCCATCGACCGCTTCATCACGACGACGCTCGTCGCCTTGTCGACGTCGAGGATCGGCATCCCGTAGATCGGGCTGGACGGGTCGCTGCGCGCGGCCGGGTTGACGACGTCGTTCGCGCCGATCACGAGCGCGACGTCCGTCTGCGGGAAGTCGGGGTTGATCTCGTCCATCTCCTTGAGCTGGTCGTAGGGCACGTTGGCCTCCGCGAGCAGGACGTTCATGTGTCCCGGCATGCGGCCCGCGACGGGATGGATGGCGTAGCTGACGTCGACGCCCTTCGACTCGAGGAGCTCGGCGAGCTGACGCACGTCGTGCTGTGCCTGCGCGACGGCGAGGCCGTACCCGGGGACGACGACGACACGTCGCGCGAACGAGAGCTGGACGGCGACGTCGTCGGGGGTGGTCGACCGCACGGTGCGGCCGTCGTCGACGCGCGGCCCGCCGCCGGTCGCCTGCACCTGGCCGAACGCGCCGAACAGCACGTTCGCGACCGAGCGGTTCATCGCCCTCGCCATCATCAGCGTGAGGAGGGTGCCCGAGGCTCCGACGAGCATTCCGGCGACGATCAGCACGGTCGAGTCGAGCACGAATCCCGTCGCGGAGGCCGCCAGGCCCGTGAACGCGTTCAGGAGCGAGATCACGACGGGCATGTCGGCGCCGCCGATCGGCAGCACGAAGAGGATCCCGAAGAGGAGCGCGAGCCCGATCAGCGCGAGCAACGCCCACTCGGCGTCGACGCCCGCGATCACCGCGATGCCGAGCCCGACGGCGCCGAGGAAGACGGCGGCGTTGGCGACGTTCTGCGCCGGGAACACGATCGGCCGTCCCGAGAGGAGCTCCTGGAGCTTGGCGAATGCCACGAGCGAGCCGGAGAACGAGATGGAGCCGATCAGCGCCGAGAGGACGATCGAGACGATCTCGTCGCTGGCCACGTCGCCGCTCCCGACGTGGAACTCCGCGAGCGCGACGAGCGCGGCCGCACCGCCGCCGACCCCGTTGAACAGGGCCACCATCTGCGGCATCGCGGTCATCTTCACCGTGCGCGCGCCGACCACCCCGACGACCGTCCCGATCGCTGCGGCGACGACGAGCAGGGCCCAGTTGCCGATCCCGTCGAGCAGGAGCGTCGTGACGATCGCGATCGCCATGCCGAGCCCGCCGACCCAGTTGCCCTGCCGCGCGTGCTTCGGCGACGAGAGCTGCCGCAGCGCGACGATGAAGCAGATGATCGCGGCGAGGTAGAGGAGCCCGATGACGTCGGGATCGGAGATCACGGGGAGTCCTCGCGCCGCTCGTCGGGCCTGCGCTTGAACATCTCGAGCATCCGGTCGGTGACGAACCAGCCGCCCACGACGTTCGCGGTCGCGAGCACCATCGCGACGAACCCGATCGCCTTCGTGAACCCGTCGTCGGCGTAGCCGAGCACGATGATCGCGCCGACGATCACGATCCCGTGGATGAAGTTCGTCCCGGACATGAGCGGCGTGTGCAGCATCGTCGGGACCTTCGAGATCACCTCGAAGCCGAGGAAGATCGCGAGGACGAGGATCGTCAGCTCGACGACGAGGCCGAGGTCGGTCACGCGGCCACCTCGGCCGTGGGACGCGTCACGCACGCACCGGCCGTGATCTCGTCGTCGAAGTCGAGCGCGAGCTCGCCGCCCGGCGCGAGGTGCTCGAGAAGGGCCGAGACGTTGCGCGCGTAGAGCCTGCTCGCGTCCGCGGGCATCAGAGACGGCACGTTGGTCAGCCCCACGATCATGACGCCTCCGTGCTCGATCTCCCGGCCGGGCTGTGTCAGCGCGCAGTTGCCGCCGGTCTCGGCTGCGAGGTCGACGATCACCGAGCCCTCGTGCATCGCGTCGACGACCGCGGCGGGGATGAGCGTCGGGGCCGGCCGGCCCGGCACGGCCGCCGTCGTGATCACGACGTCGAAGTCGGGGATCCTCGCCGAGAGGGCGTCCTGCTGCGCCTGTTGCTGCTCGGGCGTGAGCTCGCGCGCGTAGCCGCCCTCGGTCTCCTCTCCCTTCACGCCGAGGTCGAGGAACGCGGCGCCGATCGATGCGACCTGCTCCGCCACGGCCGGCCGCACGTCGAAGGCGGAGACGACGGCGCCGAGCCGCCTCGCGGTGGCGATCGCCTGGAGCCCGGCGACACCGGCCCCGAGCACGAGCACGCGCGCCGGGCGCGATCGTCCCGGCGGCCGTCATCAGCAGCGGGAAGAGCTTCGGGCTGCGGTCGGCGGCGAGCAGGACGGCCTTGTACCCCGCGATCGTCGCCTGGGAGGAGAGCGCGTCCATGCTCTGCGCGCGCGTCGTCCTCGGGATCGACTCCATCGCGAAGGCGACGACGCCCTGCGCTCGGAGGCGCTCGATGCCCTCCGCGTCGCTCAGGGGCTGCAGGAAGCCGATCAGGACGGTGCCGGCGGCCAGGCGCTCGACCTCGGCCGGCTCGGGCCTGCCGACGCGGACGATCCCGGCGCAGTCCGCCGCGGCCTCGGGCGCGACGAGCTCCGCGCCGGCGTCGAGGTACGCCTCGTCGGTGAACCGCGCCGACGTCCCCGCGCCGCGCTCGACCGCCAGCTCGAAGCCCGAGGCGATGAGCTTCGTGACCGCCTCCGGGGTCAGGGCCACCCGCTGCTCGCCAGGCGCTGACTCCCGTGGCACGCACACTCGCATCCGGCGTTGAATCTAACGAGAAGGGTTCCGGGCGCGGGGAGGGAACGTGACAGCCCGTGCTCCGTCTCGCCGATCTCGAGAACGCGCTCGACGCCTACGACCCGCTCCTCGGCGCGCACGCTGCCCGCGTCGCCGCGAACGCGGACGCCGTGGCCGCTCGCCTCGGGTGGGACGAGGAGCGGCTCGGCGCGCTGCGGTTGGGGGCAGTGCTGCACGACGTCGGCAAGGTGAACGTCCGGCCCGAGGTGCTCTCGAAGCCGGGCGGCCTGGACGAGGCGGAGCTCGCGGAGATCCGCGCGCACCCCGTGGAGGGGGTCTGGCTCCTCGCGGGCGTCCCCGCGCTCGTCCCGGCGCTTCCGTGCGTCCTGTTCCACCACGAGCGCTGGGACGGCGGCGGCTACCCGACCCGCCGGGCGGGCACCGCGATCCCCGGCGAGGGACGCGTCCTCGCCGTGGTGGACGCCTACGACGCGATGACGTCCGGTCGCCCGTACCGGGCACCGCTCCACCAGGACGACGCCATCGCCGAGATCGAGCGGTGCGCCGGCACGCAGTTCGATCCCGACGTCGTGGACGCCTTCCTCGCGGCGCTCGACGCCGGCGAGATCACGCGCGGCACGACGGCCGTCGCCGCCTGAGCCGCGGGCCTTCTAGAGCGAGGCCCAGACCTCGAGCTTCGTCCTCGTCCGGCGGATCACCTCGTCGGTGAACGCCGTCGTGCCGTGGTGACCTCCGAGGTCCGCGGTGCGGATGCCCTCCGCGACGGCCTCGAGCGTCGCCTCGCGAATCGCGCGGCCAGCCGTCTCGCACTCTGCGTCGTCGCTGTGGCCGAGGAGCGCGGCCGACGCGAGGATCATCGCCATCGGGTTCGCGACGTCCTTGCCCTCCAGGGCGGGCGCCGTGCCGTGCGCGGCCTCCGCCATCAGCGCGGTCGGGCGGTCGATCTCTCGTCCCCGAACGCCACGAGGAGCGACTCGGAGCCCGCGATCGAGCCGAAGAGCGGGAGCACGAGGTCGGAGAGGATGTCGCCGTCGCGGTTGAGGGCGGGGATCACCATCGGCGCGCCGCTCGACGAGATGAGCAGGGCGAAGGTCGCGTCGATCAGCTGCGGCTCGTAGGGCACGTCGGGGTGGCGCGCCGCCGCGGCATCCATCTCCTCCTTCAGCATTCCCTCGTAGATCGGGCTGACGGTGTACTTCGGGCCGCCGAAGACCTTCGCTCCCGTGCGCTCCGCCTGGCGGAACGCGAACTCTGCGACGGCGCGGCAGATCCGCCGCTCGATCCGCTCCGTGCGGAAGGCGACCTCGGCGTCGCCCTCGCCCTCGCGCCACTCCTTCGCGCCGTAGGCGTCGCCGACGGCCATGCGGACGACCGAGATGGGGGAGTGGACGCCGCCGACGGGGAGGACGCCGGGGATGCGCCGCCCGGTGCGGACGATCACCTTGCCGCCGATGTCCTCGCGCAGGATCCGATTCGGCGAGCCGATGTCGCCCTGGCCCTCCGGCGTCACGGTCGCGGCCTTCAGCCCGAGCCCGTGGCGGGCGATGGCGGCGGCAGCCTCGCGGACGATCTCGTTCCCCGTCTCGCGGCGGCGCCCGAGCGAGAGGTCGTAGCGGGGGAGGTCGAGCTCGAGTCCGAGGACGTCCGGCTGGAGGACGCGGAGCGCCGCCTCGAGCAGCTCCTGTCCGGTCTGGTCGCCCTCGAGGACGACGATCGTGCGGGCATCCATGACGGGCCGGAGTGTAATCGCTGCCCGTCGCGGCAACTCGCGGACAAATCCTCCGGGAATACCCTCGATGGAATACAATCGAGGTGTTCTGATCATCTATCGAGGGGGAATCGCGGAAGCGGCGCCCGGCTCCGGGAGGTAATCGTGGCGAGAAAGACCGTTCTGGTTTGCGACAAGTGCGGCGCGGAAGTGGAGGAGGGAAAGGGCGCGGTGATGCGGGTCACGTTCACCGACGCGCGGCGTGGCGCCAAGGCCGCCGACCTCTGCGATCCGTGCGCCGGATCGATGCCCGGCACGGCGGTCGCCCGTCGCGGGCGCAAGCCGAAATCGCTGGCCTGATTTCGGGCTGAGCACGGCAGGGGTCGCGCGCGCCCGTGGTGCGCGCGACCCCTGCCGGAGCACCTGATCGGAACGCAGCCGTCCCGGATTCCTCGCTCGGAGCGTCGTTTCGTCCCGGGCGCGGCCCGGGGGTCGGCGGACCGCCCGACTACCATGCTCCGGTGGGACTCTCCCTCGTCGTCGGTCCGGTGCACGCCGGGAAGGTGCGCCTGCTGCTCGACCGGTTCGTCGACGCGCTCGATCGGGATCCCTGGCTCGTCGTCCCGAACCGCGCGGACGTCGAGCGCCTCGAGCGCGAGCTGGTCGAGCGCTGCGGCGGGCTGCTCGCCGGCACCGTCGGCACGTTCGACAGCCTCTTCGAGCACCTCGCCCAGGCGGACGCGGCCCGCAGGCGCGTGCTGGGCGACGCCGAGCGGACGCTCGTCCTGCGCCGCGTCGCGGAGGGCCGATCCCCGTCCGTCGGCCGCTTCTCGGGGTACGCCGACGCGCTCGGCCGGACGATCGCCGACCTCGACGGCGCGCTCGTCGACCCCGACGAGCTCGCGGAGCCGCTCCAGGGCCTGCTGCGCGCCTACCGCGACGAGCTGGAGCGGCTGGGCGCCTGGGACCGTGGCGCGCTCCGCCGTCGCGCGATCGAGCGGCTCGCCGGCGAGCTCGACGCGTGGCGCGGCGCGCCCGTCTTCGCGCACGGCTTCGAGGACCTGACGGCTGCCGAGTGGCGCCTCCTCGAGGCGCTCGCCGCGCGCGGCGACGTCCACGTCTCCCTGCCGTACGAGCCGGGGCGCGCCGTGTACGCGTCCCTCCGGCGTACGGTCGACGACCTCGCCCGGCTGGCCGGCGGGAACGTCACCGAGCTCGGGCCGAGGTCGGACGAGTTCCTGCCGCCCGCGCTCGCCCACGTCGAGCGGGAGCTGTTCACGGACGCGCCGTCGCGCAGCCCGCTCGACTCGTCGCTCCGGTTCCTCGAGGGCGCCGGGGCGCGCGGCACGCTGGAGCTCGTCGCCGACGAGGTGCTCGGTCTCGTCCGCAGCGGGGTTCCCGCGGAGGAGATCGCGATCGTGTGCCCGTCCGTCGAGGGCGTGCGGCTCGCGCTCGAGGCGGCCTTCGGCGCGCTCGGCGTCCCGCTGGCGCTCGAGAGCCGCGTCGCGCTCCGCACGACGCCGTTCGGGCACGCGCTGCTTGCCCTCCTCCGGTTCGGTTGGCTCGACGGCGAGCGGCCCGAGCTCTACGCCCACCTGCGCTCCCCGTACTCGGGCCTCCCGCGCCGGGACGTCGACTGGGTCGAGGGACGCCTGCGCGGCCGTGGCGTCATGAGGGGCGACCGCGCGGTCGCCGTGACGGTGGAGCTGCGCGAGAGCCGCCCGCTGCCGCTGCTCGACCTCGTGGGCTCCGAGACGAGCCCGCTCGACGCGGTCCGCTCGCTCGCGGACGCGATGCTCCGCAACGCGCACGGGACGACGAGCCCCCCGCTGGACGAGCGGTCGCGGCTCGACCTGCAGGCGCACGACGCGGTCGGCCGGACGCTCGACGAGCTCGAGGCGATCGGCGCGTCGGGCGTCGCGCTCGGCCGCGCCGACCTGCTCGCGGCGCTCGAGCGAACGACCGTCCGTCGCGAGCGGCCCGGCGCTCCGGGACGGGTCGCCGTGCTCGACCTGCTGCGCGCGCGCAACCGCCGCTTCGACACGGTCTTCGTGCTCGGGCTCGAGCAGGGGGTGCTCCCGCGCCGCGCCAGGACGGAGCCGTTCCTCGACGACGAGACGCGGCGCACGCTCGACGAGCTCCGCGGCGCGCGCCTGGTGCGGCCCGACGCCGCGAGCCGCGACCGCTTCCTCTTCGCGACCGTCTGCTCCCGGCCGCGCCGCCGGCTCGTGCTCGTCCGCCAGGCGGTGGGCGACGAGGGCTCGCCGCGCGAGCCCAGCCCCTTCTGGGAGGGCGTGCGGGAGCTCTTCGACCCGGACGACGTCCGCCATGCCACCGTCCGCCGCCCGCTCTCCGCTCTCACGCGCGAGCTCGAGGCGGCGCCGACGGAGCGGGAGCGCCTGCGCGCGCTCGCCACGCTCGGCGGTCGCCGCCGCTCCGAGGCGACGGCCCTCGCGCGCGAGAACGGCTGGGGCAGGCGGCTCGAACGGGCGACGACGGCGTTCGACCGCCGGACGCGGCTGACCCACGAGCGAGCGCTCCGCCTCGTCGGCGGTCGCGACTCGTACTCGGTCTCGGAGCTCGAGCGCATGGCGTCGTGCTCGGCCGCGTGGTTCGTCGAGCGGTACCTGCGGCCCGCCACGATCGACAAGGAGATCGACCGCATGATGCGCGGGTCGATCCTCCACGCCGCGCTCCAGCGCTTCTACCAGCAGCTCCCCAGCGCGATCCCGGGCGCCGACCGCGTCACCGAGGAGAACCTCGAGCCCGCGATCGCCCTGATGCACGACTGCGTCGCGCACGCCGTCGAGACGGGGCTCCGGATCGACGCGGGCGATCTCGATCGGCGCGAGCTCGAGCAGGGGCTGCGACGCGACCTCGAGCAGCTCGTCCGCGACGAGGCGGTCTCGCCCTCGCCGCTCGTGCCGCGGCACGTGGAGGTCTCGTTCCGGGACTTCGAGCTCGCCCCGGGCGTCGTCGTCAGCGGCAAGATCGACCGCGTCGACGGCGACCGCATGGGCGCCAGGGGCATCGTCCTCGACTACAAGTCGGGCGCCGCCTCGTCGGCCGCCGAGATCCGTGAGCGCGACCTCCTCCAGCTGCCGCTCTACATGCTCGTGCTCCGCGACCAGCTCGGGATGGAGCCGATGGGCGGGGTCTACGTGCCGGTCGGCGGCGGCCGCCGGCCGCGCGGGATCCTCCGCGAGCAGGACGACCGCATCCCCGGGTTCAGCCGCCGCGACTACCTCGAGCCCGAGGAGTTCGACGCCGCCGTCGACGCGGCGCGGGCCACCGCCGTCGGGCTCGTCGAGCGCATCCGGCAGGGCGACGTCGTGCACGATCCGCAGGGCGGCGAGTGCCCGCACTGGTGCGACCTGTGGCGGATCTGCCGCAAGGAGCGCACGTGACGGCGCTCAGCACGAGGACGAACGAGCAGCAGCAGGCTGCGATCGACGCGCGGGGAACCGTCTTCGTCGCGGCCGGCGCGGGGACGGGCAAGACCGCCGTGCTCGTCGAACGGTTCGTGACGGCGGTGGTCGACGACGGGCTGGACGTCCAGTCGCTCCTCGTCATCACGTACACCGAGCGCGCGGCGGGCGAGCTTCGTGCCCGCATCCGCTCGAGGCTCCTCGAGCGCGGCCGGCCGGACCTGGCGCTCGAGCTCGACGGCGCCTGGGTCTCCACGATCCACGGCTTCTGCCGGCGCCTCCTCGGCGCACACCCGCTGGCGGCGGGCGTCGACCCCGCCTTCCGCGTGCTCGACGAGCCTCAGGCCCTCGTGCTCCAGGCGGAGGCGTTCTCCGTCGCGCTGGAGCGCTTCTGCGCCGCCGAGGAGGCCGATCGCTGGCAGCTGCTCGCGACGTACGGCGCAGCCGGGCTCCGCCGCATGCTCGTCGAGGTCTACGCGACACTGCGCTCGGCGGGCCGCGACCTCGTCCTCGAGGCGAGCGAGGTCGGTGTGCCGCTCGCCGAGCGGCTCGACGCGCTGCGCGAGGCGGCGCGCTGCCTCGTCGCGGACGAGCGCGCGACGGAGGCACAGCACACCGCCGCGAACGCGGCTCTCGAGCTCCTCGCCGCGACGTCCCTGCCCGAGCGTCTCCTGCCGCTCCTCGACCTGAAGGTGCGCGGGCCGCGGGCCGCCGGGTTCGCCGAGGCGCGCGACGCAGCGGTCGCCACGGCGCTCGAGGCGCTCGCCACGCGCGACCGCGAGCTCCTCCAGGAGCTCCTGACGTCGTTCGCGGTGGCGTACGCGGAGGCGAAGGAGCGCGAGTCCGCCCTCGACTTCGAGGATCTCCAGCTCCGCGTGCGCGACCTGCTGCGCGACGACCCGGTCATCCGCGAGCGGGAGCGCGAGCGGTTCCGCTCGATCATGGTGGACGAGTTCCAGGACACGAACCGCCTCCAGACCGAGCTGCTCGACCTGCTCGGCGGAGGAGAGGAGGAGCGCGACCTCTTCCTGGTCGGCGACGAGTTCCAGTCGATCTACGGGTTCCGGCACGCGGACGTCGCCGTCTTCCGGGAGCGCCGGGAGGCCGCACCGACCGTCCTGCCGCTGACCCAGAACTACCGCTCGCGGCCGGAGGTGCTCGCGGCGGTGAACGAGCTCTTCGGCGCGGAGTTCGGCGACGAGTTCCAGCGGCTCGAGCCGGCCGACGGGCGCGGGACGTCCGTCCTGCGCACCGCGTTCGAGCTGCTCGTCACGGACAAGGAGGCCGCGGGCGAGGCGGGCGTCCACTGGCGCCGCTCGGAGGCCCGACACGTCGCGCAGCGCGTGCGCGAGCTGGTCGACGCGGGCGACGCGACCCCCGGCGAGATCGTCCTCCTCTTCGCGGCGGGCACGGACGCCGAGTGGTTCGAGGAGGAGCTCCGAGCCGTGGGGCTGCCCACGTACCGCGCCGCGGGGCGCAACTACTTCGGCCAGCAGCAGGTCGTCGACCTCCTCGCCTACCTGAGGCTCCTGCACAACCGCTACGACGACGAGGCGCTCCTCACGGTGCTGACCTCGCCGTTCGTCGGCGTCTCCAACGACGCGCTCGTGCTGATCCGGGCGGAGGCGCAGCGCCAGCCCGTCTTCCGCGCGCTGGAGCGGCCGCTCCCGGGCGACCTCGCCGAGGACGACCGGCGCCTGCTGCTCGCGTTCCGCCAGCGCTACGACAGGCTCCTCGACGCGGCCGTCTCCTCGCCGCTCGAGCTCCTCTGCGAGCGGATCGTGGCGGAGCACGACTACGACCTCGCCGTGCTCGCCCGCCGCGACGGCATGCGGCGCTACGCGAACCTCCGCAAGCTCGCGCGCCTCGCACGGTCGTACGAGGAGCTGCGCGGTGCGGACCTCGAGGGGTTCGTGCGGTTCGTCGCCGGGCAGGAGAACGTGGGCGCCAGGGAGTCGGACGCGGTCTCCGAGGAGGAGGGTGCCGACGCGGTCCGCCTGCTCACGATCCATGCCGCCAAGGGGCTCGAGTTCAAGGTGGTCGTCGTCGCCGACGCGGGACGGAGCCGGCCGCCCGTCTCGGACATCCTCGCGCTCTCCGACGGCCGGTTCGGGTTCAAGGTCGCCCACCCGGCGACGGGGACGCGGGTCGGGACCGAGTCCTACCGCGACGTGAAGGAGCACCGCGACCGCGCGGAGCAGGCGGAGCGGCTCCGCCTCTACTACGTCGCGATGACCCGTGCGATGGAGCGTCTCATCGTCTCCGGCTCGATCGGGCCGGCCGGCGACGGCAGCGACGAGACGCCGATCGGCTGGGCGCTCGCCCGGCTGGGCCTCGATGAGCAGGCGCGGACGGGCGACCCGGCGGTGCCGCTCGAGCTCGACCGCGGGGAGGCCACGGTCGTCCTGCGCCTCGACCGCGGACGCGCGGAGCCGCCGGCCGAGCCGGCGCAGCGCGAGCCCGCCGCCGTTCCCGTCACCGAGCAGGGCCAGCTCGCCCTCTTCGAGGGCTCGGGCGAGGCGCTGCCGCCGCCCGCGCCGCGCTTGCGCGAGCTCCCGGCCCTCCCCGAGCCGCCCCGTCACCGGCTCGCGCGGCTCTCCTACAGCGCCCTCTCCCTCTTCGAGCGCTGCTCCTACCGCTACTACGCCGAGCGCGTCGCCGGCATGAAGCCGGCACCGTGGGCGGACGGCGACGGCGACGGTGGCGGCGGCCTGCATCCGACGGAGGTCGGCGACGCGGTGCACCGCCTCCTCGAGCACGTCGACCTCGCGTCGCCGGCGGTGCCCGAGAGCTCCCGTGAGACCGTGCGCGGGTGGTATCCGGCCGTCACCGACGCCGAGCTCGACCGGATCGAGGAGCTCGTGCGCGGCTACTGCGCCTCGGCGCTGGCCGGGCGGATCGCGGCGCTCGAGGGCGCGCGGGTCGAGCGGCCGTTCGCGTTCGAGCTCGACGGCGTCCTGCTGAACGGCCGCCTCGACGTCCTCTGGCGGCAGGGGCCGCGCGCCCTCGTCCTCGACTACAAGACGAACGTCCTCGGCGACCGCCTGCCGGCCGAGGTGGTCGCTGCCGAGTATCAGGCCCAGCGCATCGTGTACGCGCTCGCGTGCTTCCGGGCCGGCGCCGAGGAGGTCGAGGTGCTGTACCAGTTCCTCGACGCGCCCGACGACGTCGTCTCCGCGTCGTTCTCCCAGGGCGACGTCGCGGCCCTCGAGCGCGAGCTCGGCGCCGCGATCGCGCGGATCCGCGAGGGCGAGTTCACCCCGACGCCGAGCGCCTACGCCTGCGCAGGCTGTCCCGCGCTCGGCCGCGTCTGCGCCGGACCGGCACTCGCGGGCGCCGTGGACGGCGCGTTCGCGTACGACCCGTCGCTCGAGCCCGACGACGACTGAGCGCCCGCGTCGGGGCGGCAGGGGCGAGTAGCGTGGCGCCATGCGGGTCGCCGCGCTGTACGACGTGCACGGGAACCTGCCCGCGCTCGAGGCGGCGCTCGAGGACGTCGACGGGGCGGACGTCGACGAGATCGTCGTCGGCGGGGACGTTCTCTGGGGCCCGTTCCAGGTCGAGTGCGTCGCCCGGCTCCGAGCGGCCGGCGCGACCTTCCTCCGCGGCAACTGCGAGCGCAACGTCCTCCGTCCCGAGAGCGATACCGACCGGTGGTGCTCCGCGCGCCTCGACGACGAGACGCGCGCGCTCGTCGCGGGCTGGCCCCTGACCGTCGCGCGCGAGCTGGACGGCCTGGGCGCCGTCGTCTTCTGCCACGCGACGCCATCGGACGACGAGGGGATCGTCACCCGGGTGTCCCCGGACGAGGCCGTCCGCGCGGCGCTCGCGGGCGTCGATGCGGACGTCGTGGTCTGCGGGCACACGCACGTGCAGTTCGACCGGACGCCCCCGGGGGCGCCGCGGCTCGTGAACGCGGGGAGCGTCGGGCTCCCCTACGAGGGCCGCCCCGGCGCCCACTGGGCGCTGCTCGGCGACGACGTCGAGCACCGGCGCACCGCCTACGACGTCGACCGGGCGCTGGCGGAGCTGGAGGCCGCCGGCTTCCCACCGTTCGCCGACCTCTTCCCCGGCGCGCTCCGGGGGACGACGACCGCCGACGAGGCGACGGCGCACTTCGAGAGCCAGCGTGGCGCGTAGCTACGTCGGTGAGGCCCGGCGGCGCGGCCTCGGGCGCCGGCGGGAGCGCATCGGGCCGATCGTCGAGCGCCTCGCGGCCGAGCACGCGGACGCGACGATTGCGTTGCGGTTCTCGTCCGACCTCGACCTGCTGGTCTCCGTGATGCTCTCGGCGCAGACGACCGACGCCAACGTCAACCGGGTCACCGAGACGCTCTTCCTGAAGTACCGCGCGCCCGAGGACTACCTCGCGGTGCCCGCGGAGGAGCTCGAGCGCGACATCTACGCGACGGGCTTCTACCGCCAGAAGACGAAGTCGATCCGCGGGGCGATGCGCGTGCTCCTCGAGGAGTTCGACGGCCGCGTGCCGCGCACCCTCCCGGAGCTCCTCCGCCTGCCCGGCGTCGCGCGGAAGACGGCGAACGTCGTCGCAGCCGAGCTCGGGCACCCGCAGGGGATCGTCGTCGACACCCACGTCCGACGGCTCTCCCAGCGGCTGGGCCTGACGCGGAACGAGGATCCGGTCAAGATCGAGCGCGACCTCGTGCGGATCGTCCCGCGCGCCGACTGGGGACGGTTCCCGCACCTGCTGATCTGGCACGGGCGGCGCGTCTGCGACGCGCGGCGGCCGCTCTGCGAGGCGTGCGTGCTCAACGACCTCTGCCCGTCGGCCCGCGTTCCGGCCGAGAACACGTCGCTGGATCCCTGAGCCGCGGCTCCTCGGCCGCTACGGGCGCACCCAGCGCTGCACGACGACCCGCGTCCCCGCAGATCGCTGCTCGAGCAGCGCGTACCGGGGCGGCGACACGACCTGGCGCGCGGCCGCGACGGCCTGCGCGGGGTCGCCGACGATCACGACCGTCACCGCCTCGCCGCGGCCGACGCCGCTCGTCCGCAACCCGGGTGCCGCGTGCCGGAGGGCCGCTGCCGCCCGCGGCGGGAGCACGACGACGGTGTCGCGCGCGGTCGACTCCGAGCGCGCGATCCTCGCCGCCGCGGCCCAGTCCTCCTCCGGCTCCTCGACGGCCGCCGTCACGATCGCGGCGACCGCGACGGCCGCAACCGAGGCAATTGCGGCGATGCGCAGCGCCCGGTCGCCGATCCCCACGAGGCCGATCCCGGCAGCGAGGGCCGCGCCCCCGGCAGCCGTGGTCAGCGCCTCGCGCGGGAAGACGGGCAGCGCCGCGCCGGCTGCGAGCACGAAGACCGCCGGCATCGCGACGAGGCCTGTGACGAGCGCCGCCTGCCAGGCGTCGGTGCGCGCATCCCGGCGCCAGAGCCACACGAGGCCCCAGGCGGCGAGGCCGGCGAGCACCGGGCTCCAGCCGAACGCCCGTCCGACACCCGTGCCGAGGTCGGCGAGCTCGAGAGGACCGGCGCCGTCCGGGGCGTCCGCGCGGTCGAGCGCGGCCGCGACGAGGAACAGCCCGCACTCGACCGTCGCGATCCCGGCCGCGGGGAGAGCGACGCGGAGGTCGACGCGGTGGCGCGCGAGGGCGAGCGCCACGAGCTGGGCCGCGAGGGCGCTCGCGGCGATCGGGTGGGTGAGAGGCAGGAGCGCGGCGCTGACGGCGTATGCCGCCCACCAGGCGATGTTGCCCCGGTCGACCGCGCGCGCGAAGAGGGCGCTGGACACGAGCATCGCCGCCAGGGCGAGCGGCAGCGGCCCCACAGAGCGCGTCAAGAGCACGACACCGAGCGAGGACGCGAGGAGGAGCGATGCGGCCGCGCCCGCGTGACGTCCCGCCAACCGCCGGCCGAGGCGGTACGCGGCGATCGCGGCGACGACGCCGGCGAGCACGGACGGGACGCGCACCCAGAGGGCGTCGTCGTTCCACGCGACCACGGGCTGGAGGAGCGCGAGGTAGCCGGCGCGCGCGGGGTCGTCGGAGAGCGCGCGCTCGACGACGTCCGAGAACGACCCGGTCGCGGCCGCGACCGCCGCCGCCTCGTCGACGTCGAGCGCCCGACGCCCGAGCGCGATCGCCCCGAGCGCGAGTGCGAGCAGCGGGTCCTGCGTAGGGCAGGACGCGGTCGAGCGTCGCAACGAGCCGTGCGGCGACCGTGAACGAGCCGTCCGGAGACGAGGTGTGGGCCGGAGCGCTCACCCCTGTCGAGGGTAGCCGGGAGACCGGCGGTCGTGGCGCCCGGGCTAGATCCAGCGCCGCCAGCGGAAGATCGCGAGCTGGGCGAGGGTGGAGCCGACGATCAGCATCGTCGAGGTGCCGAGCGTCCAGAACCGGTCGTCGAAGGCGTGGTCGAAGTTCTGGCCGTAGAAGCCGACGATGAGGCTGGGCACGAGGACGAGCGACGCGATCACCGTGAGCTTCTTCGCGACGTCGTTCTGCTGCTCGGTGATCTTGGCCTGGTAGTAGTCGCGGACGCCCGCGAGCAGGTCGCGCGCGACGTCGAGCTCCTCGGTGGCGCGCACGAGCGTCTCGTACGTCTCCACGAACAGCGCCTCGACGTCCGCCGGGAAGAGCTCGGAGCGGCCGACGTCGATCCGCCCGTCGAGGATGCGACGCGCGATGCCGCGTGTCGCGCTCGCGGTCCGACGGGCGACGAGGAGCTCGTGGCGCAGGTCCGCGATGCGGCGGCGGAGCTCGGGCCCGGGCAGGCGCTCGACCTCGCTCTCGAGGGCGTCGATGCGCTCGTAGAGCGCGTCCAGGAGCTCGAGGAAGGCGTCGCCGACGTCGTCGACGATCGCCTGGACGATCTCGCCGGGCCGGCCGCCCTCATCGACGCGCGCCGTCAGGCCGTCGATCGGGGCCAGCTCGCCGTCCGCGCCCGACTTCCGGACGGTGACGAGCGCATTCGGTGCCGCCAGCACGTCGACCTCGACGTAGCCGACGCCGCCTGCGGGCGTGAGCACGGGTCGTGAGAGCACGGCCAGGACGTAGCCCCCATGCGTCTCGAGGAGCGGCCGGGCGCCACGGGCGCCCGGCGAGGGCTCCGTCAGCATCTCGATCGCGTCCGGGTCCAGCCGCACGGCCACCGCGCCGAGCAGCTCCTCGCGCGTCGGGTCGACCAGGTCGGTCCACGGGACCGTCACGGCGCGCCGAGGCTAGCGCCCGCGCCGGTCGGAACGGACGTCAGCCGGCCGCGGCGACCGAGAGCGCGGCGTGGCGCTGCTCGCTCAGCCACCGCTCCGCGTCGAGCGCGGCGGCGCAGCCCGAGCCGGCGGCGGTCACGGCCTGGCGATAGACGTGATCCTGCACGTCACCGGCCGCGAAGACCCCCGGCACGTTCGTCGCGGTCGACCCGGGGCGCGTCACGAGGTAGCCGCTGTCCGGCTCGTGGTCGAGCTGGTCGAGGAAGAGCGCGGTGTTCGGGTCGTGGCCGATCGCGACGAAGAGCCCGTCGGCCTCGAGGGTGCTCTCCTCGCCGGACACCGTGTCCTCCAGGCGGAGGGCTTCGACCTTGGCGCCGCCCACGACCTCGGTGACGACCTTGTTGAGGACGAGCTCGATCTTCTCGTTCGCCAACGCTCGGTCGACCATGATCTGCGAGGCGCGGAACTCCTCGCGGCGGTGGACGAGGTACACCTTGCTCGCGAAGCGCGAGATGAAGAGCGCCTCCTCGAACGCGGAGTCCCCGCCGCCCACGACGACGACGACCTTGTCGCGGAAGAAGGCGGCGTCGCACGTCGCGCAGTACGAGACGCCCCGGCCCTGGAGCAGCTGCTCCGACTCGAGCCCGAGCTGCCGCGCGTGTGCGCCCGTGGCCACGATCACGGAGTCCGCGCGGTATTCGTCGTCGCCGACCCAGACCCGGAACGGCCGCTGCGAGAAGTCGACGCGGGTGACGTCGTCGGTCACGAACGTCGTGCCGAACCGCTCGGCCTGGCGGCGGAAGTCCTGCATCATCGCGGGCCCCATGATCCCGTCGGCGTAGCCCGGGTAGTTCTCGACGTCCGAGGTGATCATCAGCTGGCCGCCCCAGTTGAAGCCCTCGATCACGAGCGGCTCGAGGTTCGCGCGCGCCGCATAGAGCGCAGCGGTGTAGCCGGCGGGTCCACCGCCGATCACGATCACGTTCCTGACGTCAGTCACCTGGTTCGGAGCTCCTCGGGTCGAATCTTGCCCTGCAAGAGTAGAAACGAATCCGCCCGTCCGGGTGTTCCGCCGTCACGCCGCGTTGGCCTCGCCGGGCGCTCCTCCCGCAGTTCGTCCGCAGGGACGAGCTCGGCGGCGGTGAGCACGCGTGTCTGCCGCTCGATCGGGACGAGCTCGTCGGGGGTGACGCCGGTGATCCCGTGCTGCTCGAAGCGACGCGCCTGGGGCAGGACCTGGCGCTCGAGCGACCCCACGGTGTCGTTGAACGCCCGTACGGCGCCGTCGAGCGAGCGCCCGAGCTTGGAGACGTGCGTGCCCATCGTCGAGATTCGCTTGTAGAGCTCGCGGCCGAGGTCGGAGATCTTCCGCGCGTCCTCCGCGATGGTCTCCTGCTGCCAGCCGTAGTGCACCGCGCGCAGCAGCCCGATCAGGTTCGTCGGCGACGCGGGGATCACGTTGTTCTCGACGGCGAGCTCGGTGAGCGAGGGGTCGTGCTCGAGCGCGGCGCGGAGGAACGACTCGTCCGGGAGGAACATCACGACGAACTCGGGCGTCGCGTCGAGCTGCCGCCAGTAGCCCTTCTGGCCGAGCTTGAGGATGTGCTCCCGCACGTGGCGCGCGTGCTCCCCGAGCCGGACGCGGCGCTCGTCGTCCGTCGCGTTCACCTCGACCGCGTCGAGGTAGGCGGAGAGCGGCGCCTTCGAGTCGATCACGACCCGCTTCCCGCCCGGCAGGCGGACGATCACGTCGGGGCGCAGGATGCGGCCGTCGCCGTCGCGGGTCGTCGGCTGCTCGACGAAGTCGCAGTGCTGGACCATCCCAGCCATCTCGACGACGCGGCGCAGCTGGATCTCGCCCCAGCGGCCGCGCACGTGCGGCGCCCGCAGCGCGGTGACGAGGTTGCTCGTCTCGCCGTGGAGGCGGAGCTGCTCCTCGCGGAGCCCGCGCACGGCCTCCGTCAGCGAGCCGTAGGCCTGCTTGCGGGCGCTCTCGAGCGCGCTGACCTGCGTCTCCACCTTCCCGAGGGACTCGCGCAGCGGTGCGACGTACGCGTCGAGCTTGGTCTGGGCCAGGTCGAGGAACGCGCCGGAGCTCTCCTTCATCGCCTCGGCCGAGGCAGCCCGCACGGCGCTCGCGACGCGCTGGTCGAGCGTCCCGCGCTCGGCGTCGAGCTGTGCCTCCGCCTCGATCGCGCGACGCTCGAGCGCCCGCACCTCGAGGTCGAGCGCGCCGGCGCGGGCGGCCGCACGGTGCGCGCCGACGAGGCGCCCGCGGAGCGCCAGCGAGACCGCCGCGCCGCCGATGGCGATGCCGACGACGATGCCGATGAGGACAGCTGCGATCGTCATGAGGGCGAGGGACCGTAGCGGCCGGGCCGGACGGAGCCAGAGCGGCCTGCGGCGCCGGGCCCACCGGTATCGTTTCGGCTCCGAAATGCCCCCGAAGCCACGCCCACACGGCAAGAAGAAGCCCCGCGCCGCCGTCCCCAAGTCGGGGTCGGGCTCGGGTCGCGACAACAACCGGCTGCTCGCGATGCTCGCCATCGGCGGCGCGGTCGTCCTCGCCGTGATCGGGATCGGCGCGGCCCTCGCGCTCGGTGGGGGCGACGACGATCCGCCGGGCGATGCACGCGCCGCGCTCGAGGCCGCAGGCTGCACGCTCGGCGCGACGCCGGCCCTCGAGGGCGTGCACTCGATCGCGACGCCCGACGGAACCTCGCCGAAGTGGAACACCGACCCGCCCACGAGCGGCCCCCACTACCAGGTGCCGGCCGTCTGGGGCGTGTACACCGACCCGGTGAACCAGGCGCAGCTCGTCCACAATCTCGAGCACGGCGGCGTCGCGATCCAGTACGGGAGCGACGTCCCCGCCGCGACCGTCCAGCAGCTCAAGGCGTTCGCCCAGGATCACCCCCGCGGCACCGTGGTCGCGCCGTACCCGTCCCTCGGCGACCAGATCGCGCTCGGCGCGTGGGTGACCGAGAGCGCCTCGGAGCCGGAGAAGGGCACCGCGTACCTTGCGAAGTGCCCGGGCTTCGACGAGGCGGCGTTCGTCGCGTTCCTCGACGCGTATCAGTTCCGGGGGCCCGAGCGATTCCCGCCCGACACGCTCTTACCCGGGCGGACCTAGCCGTCCCGCGCCGGGGTGGCGGAACTGGTCAGACGCAGTCGGCTTAAAACCGACCGTCCCTCGGGACATCTGGGTTCGACTCCCAGCCCCGGCATCGGCTTCTTGGTTCGCGAGCGGGAATCCGCAGGAGCGGAATCCCGCGGCTTGATCCCTCGCCTTCGGCGAGGGCACACCCCTGAAGGCGCCCGCTGTCGCGGTCGCACTGCCCTCGGACGCCGACGCACCCGGCGTTCGTCGATCCCAGGATGGCAAGGAGTCAGTCGCGGCGGCGAAGCCGCCGCCTTCAGGGGTGTGCCCCGCCCGCAGGGCGGGGATCGAGCCGCAGGATTCGGCTCCTGCCGAATCCTGCTTGGCGAACAACGTCAGACGGGCCAGCCTGGGCGGGTCATCGTGAAGCTGTCGGTCACGTCGACGTACTCGCGATAGCCGAGGCGGCCGATGGGGCGCAGGCGGCGCACGTCGACCAGGCCGTCGACGAGGAGCTCGTCCGCGATGTGGACGCCGACGACCTCGCCGAAGACGACCGTGTTGGGGTCGGCCGGGTCGGGCGTCGGCAGCTCGACCGACGTCACCACGCGGCACTCGAGGTGGACGGGGCTCTCGCCGACCCGGGGCGGCGCCACGAGGCGCGACGGGACGGGCGTCAGGCCGGCGAGCTCGAGCTCGTCGATCCCGCGGGGCGCGGGCGCGCTCGTCAGGTTGACCGCCTCGCGCACCGCGTGCGTCGCGAGGTTGACGACGAACTCGCCGGTCGCGAGCGCGTTTCGCACAGAGTCCTTGTGGCCGCCCTCCCGGTGGGCGGCGGTCGTCGCGAACATCACCTGGGGCGGGGTGTAGGCGACGGCGTTGAAGAACGAGAAGGGGGCGAGGTTGACCGCGCCGCCGGGCGCGACCGTCGAGATCCAGCCGATCGGGCGCGGGAGCACGATCGCGTTGAACGGGTCGTGCGGGAGCCCGTGCCCGCTGCGCGGCTCGTAGAACACCGAGCGATCATCACTGATCGAGCGCCGGTTGCGGAGTCGAGCGCATGGCGGCGGCGACGCCCTGACGCCTGCCGGGCGTCTCGTCGGCTGCCGGAGTCGTGCTGCGAGGGTTGCGGCGGCGAAGCCGACGCCTTCAGGGGTGTGCCCTCGCCGAGGGCGGGGATCAAGCCGCAGGATTCCGCTCCTGCGGAATCCCGCTTGGCGAACCAATGCAGAGCTACACTCACGCCGCGATGGCGAGCACCGAGCACGTTCCGTCGTTCGCCGAGCTCGAGTACGACACGCCGCTCTACCGCACGGCCATCGCCCAGTTCGACCAGGCCGTTCCGTACGCGGATGTCGACCCGGGCGTGGCGGAGCGGCTCCGGCACCCCGAGCGGTCGATCCTCGTCTCCTGCCCGATCCGGCTCGACGACGGAACCCGCGTCGTCTTCCCCGGATACCGCGTGCAGCACTCGAGCGTGCTCGGCCCGACGAAGGGCGGCATCCGGTACGACCCCGAGGTCTCGCTCGGCGAGTGCGCGGCGCTCGCCGTCTGGATGACGTGGAAGTGCGCGCTCCTGCGGCTGCCCTACGGTGGCGCGAAGGGCGGCGTCCGCTGCAACCCGCGCGCGCTCAGCCGGACGGAGCTCGAGCGCCTCACGCGCCGCTTCACCTCGGAGCTGCTCCCGTTCATCGGCCCGCAGGAGGACATCCCGGCGCCGGACATGGCGACGAACGAGCAGACGATGGCCTGGATGATGGACACCTACTCGATGCAGCGCGGCCATGCGGTCCCGGAGATCGTGACGGGCAAGCCGATCTCGATCGGCGGCTCCGTCTTCCGCCACGAGGCGACGGGGGCGGGGGTCGTGATGGTCGTCGCGCGCGCCTGCGAGCGCCTCGGCTGGAGACTGGCCGAGCAGCGCTGCGTCGTGCAGGGATTCGGCAACGTCGGCGGGATCGCCGCCCAGGAGCTCGTCGACCGCGGCGCGACCGTCGTCGCCGTCTCGGACGTCTCGGGCGGCGTCCACGACCCGGCCGGGCTCGACATCCCGACGATGAGCGCGTACGTCCTGGAGCACGGGTCGCTCGAGGGCTGGGAGACCGGCAGGCGGATCACGAACGAGGAGCTGCTCGAGCTGGAGTGCGACGTCCTCGTCCTCGCTGCCCGCGAGGACCAGCTCCACGGCGACAACGCGCCGCGCCTCCGCTGCCGGATGATCGCCGAGGGCGCCAACGGCCCGACCTCGCTCGAGGCGGACGCGATCCTGCGGGAGCGCGGAATCCTCGTCCTGCCCGACATCCTCACGAACGCGGGCGGGGTCACCGTCTCGTACTTCGAGTGGGTGCAGGACCTCGGCCGGCTCTTCTGGGGACGCGACGAGATCCGCGCGAAGCTCGCCGAGAAGCTGAACGACGCGTTCGACCGCGTCTGGGAGGTCTCCAACGAGCGCGCGATCTCGATGCGGACGGCGGCGCTCGTCGCCGGGATCCGCGACGTCGCCTCCGCCCTCGAGGCTCGCGGCCTCTACCCCTGAGCGGATGAGCGGCGAGCAGACGTCCCGCGTCCGCGACGCGATGATCACCGAGCCCCGGGCGCTCCCCGTCACGGCGACCGCGCGCGAGGCCGGCGAGGTGCTGACGCCCGCGGACGTGCGCGCCGTGTACGTCGTCGGCGCGGAGGGCGAGCTCATCGGCGTCATCACGCGGAAGACGCTCGTCGCCCGCGTCGTCGCGGAGGGACGCGACCCGGGGGAGACCACGGTGGGCTCGCTCGCCGAGCAGCCGTACTACACGATCGACGCGGAGACGCCGCTCGACGAGGCCTTCCGCTTCATCGAGGAGCACGACGCCGAGCGCGTGCCCGTCGTCCACGACGGCCGCCTCGTCGGCGTGATCTCACGCGCGGTCCTTCGCCGCCGCCTCGCCGAGGACGAGGAGGCGCCCGACGCGGCCTCGCTCGACGGCGCGGAGTGAGCGCCCGCCGCCCGTCCCGACGCCGCTAGACCGCCGCGACGATGACGCCGTCGTGGGCGGCCGCCGCGTCGCGGTAGAAGCCCTCGAGCAGCTCGAGCAGCTCGGCCGCCCGGCGGAGGACGCCTTCCCCGTCGGCGGGGTAGCCGCCCGCACCGTCCGTGATCCAGTCGTCCGGCTCGAACACGCCCCAGTCGGTCGCCCGGAACGGGGCCCACGGCGGGAGCTCCTTCAGCTCGCCCGCGATGCGCTCGACGTCCTCCGGCGCGTTGTAGAGCACCTCGCCGTAGCCGATCTCCACGCCCGGCAGGGGGTGGCTTCCGAACCGCACCGCACGCGCGAGCGGGTGGTCGGCGTCGAGGTTGCCGGGCGCGGCGAGCGTCGCCGACCACTCGTCGAGGCGCACGACGCGCTCGCCCCGAACGACCCCGCGGTCGGCCGCGGGCGGGTCGGATCCGTGCAGCAGCGCCTCGACCTCGTCGGCGAGCGCCTCGGGAGCGCGCTGCAGCTCATCGACCCGTGACGGCGCGACGCGGACGAGCAGCGCCTCGACCGACACGCTAGGGCTCCAGGGCGACCAGCGCTGCGGTGACGATCGAGTCGGGATCGATGCCGTATTCGGCATAGACCTCCGGCTGCGAGCCCGTCTGTCCGAAGCGGTCGACGCCGAGCGGCACGCAGCGCGTCCCGAGCGCCGAGCCGAGCCAGGAGAGCGCGTGGCTCGACCCGTCCACGACGGTGACGACGGGAAGCTCGCGCTCGTGCTCGAGCACGAGCCGCTCGAGGTGCGAGGTCCCGCGGGGCGCGCCGCGCAGCGGCGCGGTGCGGGCCTGCTGCCACTCGTGGAAGAGACGGTCGGGGCTCGAGAGCACGAGGACGGTCGCCTCGACGCCCTCCTCGCCGGCGAGCGCCTCCGCGGCGGCCAGCGCCTCCGGCACCATCGCGCCGCACGTCGCGAGGAGGACGCGGTCCTCCGCGGCGGGTCGCGCCTCGCGCAGGCGGAACCCGCCCGCGACGACCGCGGCGCGCACGACGTCGGCGCCCGCCTCCTCGACGAGCCCGGCGAACGGCGCCTGGTCGATCGGCTTCGTCGAGAGGCGGAGGTAGAGCGACTCGCCGTCCGGTTGCTGGAGCCGGTCGAGCGCGTCGAGCAGGAGCCACTCGAGCTCGCGGGCGAAGCACGGCTCGGCGTAGGTCAGCCCCGGCGTCTCGATGCCGATCCCCGGCGTCGAGATCGACTGGTGCGCGCCGCCCTCCCGCGAGAGCGAGATCCCGGACGGCGTGCCGACGAGGACGAAGCGCGAGCCCGAGTAGGTCGAGTAGACGATGCCCTCGAGGGCGCGCATCACGAACGGGTCGTAGACGGTGCCGATCGGCAGGAGGCGCTCCCGCTGGTAGTCCCAGGTCAGGCCGAGCTGCCCGAGGAGCAGGACGAGGTTCATCTCGGCGATGCCCATCTCGATGTGCTGGCCCGTCGGCCCGACGCGCCACTTCAGCGGCGAGTCCTCCATCGCGTCGTAGACGGGCTCCTGGGCAGGCGCCCAGACCCCGGCCTTGTTGACGAAGCCGCCGAGGTTCGTCGAGACCGCGACGTCGGGCGACACCGTGACGAGCCGCTCGCCCACGTCCTCGACGCGCGACAGCTCGAGCAGGACGCGGCCGAACGCCGCCTGCGTCGAGATCGGGGCCGGCGGGTCGCGCTCGGTGAGCGACGCGGGGACGGGGAACGACGCGGCCGGCGGTCGCTCGCCCCGGTCGAGGCGCCGGCGCGCGGCCTCGATCAGCTCGCCCTCCGGCGTCCCCGGCGCGAATCCGTCCCACTCGGTGTCGGGCTCGAGCCCGACGCTCTCGCGGAAGCGGTCGATCTGCTCCCCGGTGAGGAGGGCGGAGTGGTTCTGCGGTCGTCCGGCGATCTCGAGTCCGTACCCCTTGATCGTGTAGGCGAACACGACGGTCGGCCGGTCGGCCGTCTCCCGCGCGCGGCGGAGGGCCGAGAGGACGTCGCCGAGGTCGTGGCCGCCGAGGTCGCGGACGAGCGCGCCGACGTCGTCCGTCTGGTCGAGGAGGCGCGCGAGGGCGTCGTGGTCGGCGCCCTCGAGCGGCGCGAGCAGGGCGCCGCGAACGTCCTCGGCCGAGGCGCCGAAGAGCGCCTGGTACGCCTGGTTCGGCATCTCGTCGATCCGGCGGCGGAGGAGGCTGCCTCCCTCGCGCGCGTACGCCTCGCGCAGCTTGCGGCCGTACTTGAGCTCGATCACGTCCCAGCCGCTCGACCGGAAGTGCGACTCGAGCTCGGCCGCCCGGATCCCGGGGATCACGCGGTCGAGCGACTGGCGGTTGAGATCGACGATCCAGAGCGCGTTGCCGAGCCCGCGCGTCAGCGGCTCGGCGACCGCCTCCCAGAGGTTGCCCTCGTCGAGCTCCGCGTCGCCGAGCAGGGAGATGTAGCGGCCGCCCGTCGAGGCGCCGAAGTGGGTGGCGACGTACCGGTCGGCGAGCGCTCCGAGCAGCGGGGCGGCGCTCCCGAGGCCGACCGAGCCGGTGGAGTAGTCGACCGGGTACGGGTCCTTGGTGCGCGAGGGGTAGCTCTGGAGCCCGCCGAAGTCGCGCAGCCGGGTCAGGTAGGAGCGGTCGAGGCGTCCGAGGAGGTACTCGAGCGCCTGGAGGACCGGCGACGCGTGCGGCTTGACGCTGACGCGGTCGCGCGCGTCCATGTCCGCAAGCCACAGCGCGGTCATCAGGGTCACCATCGAGGCCGACGACGCCTGGTGGCCGCCGACCTTCAGCGGGTCGCCGCTCGGCCGCTCGCGGTTCGCATAGTCGACGATGCGCACGGCGAGCCAGAGCACCCTGCGCTCGATCGCCGCGAGCGCTGCGAGCTCACCGGTCGTCGTCTGCGTGACGGTCGTCGACATGCTGCGATCGGGCGTTCGCGCGCCCTCCGGGATGCTAGTGAATGTCAGACGTCCGGGCGGGTGAGCCAGACCGGCGCGGCGAGGGAGAGCCCGAGCCCCTCGAGGGCGCTCGCAGGATTGCCGCGGACGAGCGTCAGCCAGCCGCGCGGATCGAAGAGCACGCCGTACTCGCCGGAGTCGAAGTCCGCGTACGTCCGCCCGAACCGCGCCGTCGCGGCGCCGGAGACCGCCTCGACCTGCAGGGCGGCGGCGCCGTCGAGACCCGCCGCGAGCAGGTCGTCGGGGCGCACGTTGAGCTGGACGTTCCCGAAGCGGTTGAAGTCGATCACCTCGCAGCTGATCCGGCCCTGCTCGATCTCCGGCGCGGCGAGCGTCACGACGGCGAGCGACGCGGGGTCGAGCTCCGTCCCGAGGTCGGCGATCGGCGTGCCCGCCGCCAGGTGCGCCGTTGCCGGGCACAGCGTGTCGGGTGCCCGGAACGACTCGGCGTGGATGGGACGGAGCACGGACGTCGACGTGATCTCGACCGCGGTGCGCACGCCGCCCGCGGCCTCCCAGGCGAGCGACAGCAGCCCGTTGTCGGGGCCGACGAGGATGCGGCCGCTCACGGTCTCGACCGCGATCTCGCGGTCCTTGCCGACGTTCGGCTCGACGACGCCGAGGATCACCGCGTCCTCCGGGAGATACGGCGTCGAGTCGGCGAGCAGCAGGGCGCCCGAGGCGACCTCCAGAGGGCGGATGAGGTGCGAGAGGTCGACGATCGGGCTCTCCGGGGCGATCCCGCTCATGACCGCGTGGCAGAGCCCGACCCACTCGTTGCCGAGCCCGAAGTCGCTGAGGAAGACGATGGGGCGGGGCCGCGGCATCCGGCGCACAGCATGACCGTCACCACGGGGCAGTTGCAAGGCAGCCGCTGATCACCGCGACGCCAGGCTGCCTCCCTGACGCCGGCCGCCGGCCACCCGACGCCGGGAGGGCTCAATGTCGTCACCTCTGTGCAGGGGGCTGCTCGCCGCCTCGGGCGGCTAGCAGCAGGTGAACGCGGTCGGCGGCACCGGGCCTTCGGCGGGCTCGGGCAGCTCGGCCGCCGCGAGCGCAGCCCCCTCCAGCAGATCGCGCTCGCTGACCTCGATCGACTCGAGCCCGTAGCGCTCGAGGATCGTGTGCAGCACGACGAGGCCGGCGACGATCACCGGCGCGCGCGCCGGGTCGAGCCCGGTGACGTGCTGGCGCTCGGCGAGCGGGAGCGCCGCGAGCCGCTCGAGGATCCCCGCGATCGCGTCCGTCCGCAGCCGGTGCCTGTGCACCGTCGGCGCCCCGTCTGCCTCGATCGCCGCGGCGGTCGTGACGGTGCCCGCGACACCGATTGCCCGCTTGATGTCGAGCGGAGGGAGGAGCGAGCGGACGTGGTCCGCGCACGCTTCGAGCTCGGCCTCGGAGGGCGGATCGCCGTCGATGAACCGCTCGGTGAGCCGGACGCTGCCCGCCTCGGTGCTCGTCGCCCACTCGAGTCGGGTCGAGCCGGTCGTGACGAGCTCCGTCGAGCCGCCCCCGATGTCGATCACGAGGGTGCCCGCGCCGAGGGTCACGTCGGACGCGACGCCACGCAGCATCAGCTCCGCCTCCTCGCCGCCGTCGAGCAGGCGCGTCACGAAGCCGTAGCTCCACTCGACCTCGCCCAGGAACGCCTCGCCGTTGTCGGCGTCGCGGACGGCGCTCGTCCCGACGGCCAGGACGCGCTCCGCGCCGAGCGCCTCCGCCTCCCGCCGGTAGTCCACGAGCACGTTGCGGACGCGTGCGATCGCAGTGGGGAGGAGGATGCGACGGCGGTCGACGGACTCGCCGAGCCGCGTGATCGCCTCCCGGCGGACGATCGGGTCCAGCAGACCGTGCTCGACGTCGGCGACGAGCAGGCGGGTGGTGTTCGTGCCGAGGTCGACGGCGGCGACTCGCACACCTCACACCGTACTCAGGGTGACCGGTGCCGTCAGGCGCCCGGCATGAACCAGAGCAGCCGGCGCACCGTCTCGCGCGCCTCGCGCACCGCCTGGAGCTGCACGCCGAGGCGTGCCTGGGAGACCGTCAGCCGCCGGCTAGCCTCCCCGAGCCGCGCGACGGACGCGTTCATCCGGCCGAGATGCTCCTCCATCCGCAGCGACTCGTCGGTGACGCGCGCGGCCTCCGCGCCGAGCGTCCCACCCGTCCGCTTGAGCCTGCGCCAGAGCGCGAGCCCGCGGATCACCGCCCAGGCGATCCCGGCCACGACCGCGGCGACGTAGAAGAGCAGCGCGAGCCAGAATCCCACGATCCAGTGCTACCATAGAGGCCGCGACGCGGGGTGGAGCAGTCAGGTAGCTCGCCGGGCTCATAACCCGGAGGTCGCGGGTTCAAATCCCGCCCCCGCTACTGGAAAGGCCCGCAAACGCGGGCCTTTCGTCGTGTGTGGGGCCGGTCGCTCTCAGGCGGCGTGGCGACCCAGCCCTCGGCGCGGCTCGTTCGAGATCGCGGAAGCCGAGGATGCAGAGTCTACCCCTGGACCCGACCAATGCGAGCGAGCAGGTCCGCGGCTACTGGGAGTGGAACGGTCTTGTTCTCTGATCGGACAACGGTCTCGTGGGTCTCTCTCTTGTCGAGGCACGCCTCGACGCCGGCCACTCCCGGGATTGCGTGAGATGATCACTCGCCGAGGACGCACGTGAGGCATGCGAACTGGCACCCGAGTACCGACCCCGTGATCATCACCTGCGCGCTCACTGGCGGCATCCACGGCAAGGAGGCCAACCCCAACCTGCCCGAGCAGCCCGACGAGATCGTGGCCCAGGGCATCGCGGCCTGGCGCGCTGGCGCGGCCATCCTGCATGTCCACGCGCGCAACCCCGATGGCAGCAACACGATGGATCCGGCGATCTATGGCGAGCTGCACCAGCGGCTGTGCGCCGAGACCGACGCGATCGTGCAGCTGACCACCGGCGGCAGCCCGACATTGCCGGTCGAGCAGCGGCTGAACACGGTGCTGCTGGCGCCCGAGATGTGCTCGCTGAATCTGGGGCTGCTGAACTTCTTCATTCGCGGCCAGCAGGTGTTCTTCAGCAACCACCGCTCGGATATTGATCGCTTCGCGCGCGAGATGCGCGCGCGCGGCGTCAAGCCCGAGCTGGAGGCCTACAACGAGGCGATGATCGAGGAGGCCGAGCACCTGATCGCGGCCGGCCTGCTCGAACCGCCCGTATCCTCAACTGCGTGCTGCATACGCCGACCCAGGGTGGGCTGCGTGGCACGCCGCGCAATCTGATGGACATGCTGGCACGCTGAGCGAGCTGCCGGCGCCGACGACGACTCGCGAACGTCAGCTCGATGGGCCGCACCCAGCTGCCGATCACCACCATGGCGCTGAGCATGGGCTTGAATGTGCGCGTGGGCATGGAGGATAATGTCTACTACCGGCGCGGCGAGCTGGTGGAGCACAACGCCCGCCTGGTCGAGCGCACCGTGCGGATCGCGCCGAGCTGGAGCGCGAGCCGGCCACCCGGCCGAGGCGCGAGCCCCCTGGCCACCGCGGTCGAGACGCCGGCCGCTAGCCCGCGCCCGCACGGCGGCCGCAGACGCGAGCGCCCTCGCACACGTCGGCGAGGAGTAGATGACCGCCGGCTTCGACGTGGACGCCGCGCGCGAAGCGGCGGCGTGTTGAGGGACGGACGGCAGGTCGTCCTGCTCGCAGGGCGGCCAGCGCGGCAGCGAAGGCAACGACGTCCTGGCAGCGCAGCGCGACCGCTTCCACGCTGCGATTCGTCGCAGAGCAGGCCCACGGGCTGATTCGGTTGGCGTTGAGCGACGAGCGGTGCGAGGAGCTGAGGCTGGCTCCGTGATCGAGGACGACACGAATGGCAACCGACGGCGTCGATCACGATCCACAACGCCCAGTCCAACGGCGCGTGCTCGACGATCGTGCTCGGACGATCCAGGCCGCGATCGACGTCTCGAAGGGGCTGGAGGCGTTCACCCGGCCCGGTCACGTGTTTCCGCTGCGCGCGCGGCCCGGTGGCGTGCTCCGCCGCTCCGGGCGCACCGAGGCCGCGCTCGATCTCGTGCAGCTTGCAGGGTGTTCCCCGGCGCCGCGATGTCGCTCGTCATGAACGACGACGGCTCCGTGGCCCGCGGAAGCGCCGTGAGCGCGTTCGCCGAGGGCCACGCTGCCGCTCGTCGCGGTCGCCGACGTCGTCGGGCTCCGCCGCCTGAGCGAGAAGCTCGTCGATCGAGTGGCCACCGCGAGCCTGCCCACCGCGTACGGGGCGTTCACGGCGATCGCCTTCCGTGAGACGTTCGGCGGAGCGACCCACGTGGCGCTCGTCCACGGCGACGTCGTCGACGCGAAGGACGTGCTCGTGCGAGTGCACGCGTCGTGCACGGAGGGCGACGTCTTCCATGCCCTCACCTGCGACTGCTCCAAGCGGCTTCGTCATTCGCTCGAGCGACTCGGCTCGGAGGACCGCGGCGTCCTCGTCTACATCGGCAGCGCCGACGACACGAACCACCGACTCCAGCGGCATCGCACGGAGAGCGGCGCTGCGAGGAGGATGGACGAGTACGGGATCGGCGCGCAGATCCTTGCGGATCTCGGGTTGACCTCCATCCGCCTCCTGACCGACAACCCTCGCCCGATTGTCGGACTCGAGGGATTCGGCCTGCGGATCGTCGAGCACGTCCCGATCGGCTGATGGACACGCTCCTGACGATCGCCAGTCGGCGGGAGGTGCGTGACTACCTGCCCGACCCGGTGCCGGCCGAGGTGATTCGCACGCTCCTCGACGCCGGCCGACTGGCAGGGAGCGCGCGCAACTGGCAGCCGTGCCGATTCACCGTCGTCCGTGAGCGGGCGTTGCTCGACGCCCTCGCGGAGACGGTGTCGCGCGGATCGAATCTCCGAGGTGCGCCCATGGCGATCGTCGTGGGGGTCCAAGGCCCCGGGCCACGGCAGTTCGACGCGGGCCGCGCGGTTCAGAACCTCTTGCTTGCCGCGTGGAGCGAGGGTCTCGGCTCGTGTCCGAACACGTTCACCGACCGTGATGCGGCAAACGCTTGTCTCGCCGTCCCGCCCGACCGCGAGCTCATCACCGCCGTCTGGCTGGGCTATACGGCGCGGCCGCGCTCCCCGGAGTCACGCTCGGTCGAGGAATGGTCCGAGCGAGCCAACCGGCTGGCCTTCGAGGACATGGTGGACTGGCGTTGACCGGAGGCTGACGCGAGCCAGCTGCCGGCAAGGTCGCCGATCGGGCGCGAGTCGAGGAACGCCGGCGAGCTGCGCCAAGCCGCGGTCTCCGAGGCGTGGATCCGAGTCGGCCGGCGGCAGACGACGGTGCTCCGGGCGCCACGCGTCGGCCACGCGTCGCGCGCGACAGCGCCATTTCGGAGCGGACAACGCGCGACCTCGGCCTTAGGGTCGACAGGTCACGGACGGACAGAAAGGACGGCATGACGTCACAGGCCAGCATCACCTACGCCGGTGTTTCGACCTCGATCGAACGCGGGCACTCGAGACCGGTGAGGTGCAGCCGGGCGACACCGAGCTCCGCTATCTCCCGTTCACGGACGTCGCAGAGCTGTTCCGTCGCATGGCGTAGGACGTCGAGTTCGATGCCCGGAGATGTCCTCTCGACGTACGTGATGATGCGAAGCCGGGGTGACGACCGGCTCGTGGGGATACCGGTGTTCCCGTCGCGGGCTTTCCGGCACAGCCAGATCTACCTCCACGCGGGGAGCGGGATCGAGCGCCCCGAAGACCTCCGGGGTCGCGACGTCGGCGTCCCGGAGTACAGATGACCGCCGCGCTCTGGATCCGCGGCATCCTCGCGGACGAGTATGGCGTCGGCCAGGAGCAGATCGCGTGGAAGACGGGCGGCCTCTGGAGCCCCGACTTCCACGAACGGCTGCGCCACGATCCGCCGCCCGGCGTGACGATGGATCGGATCCCCGGCGACCGGACGCTAGAGCAGGAGCTCGAGGACGGTGGCATCGACGCGCTCGTCACCGCGCACGCCCCGAAGCCCTTCCGTGAGGGCTCGCCGAGCGTCACACGACTCTTCCCGGATTACCGCGAGGTCGAGCAGACGTACTGGCAGAAGACGCGGCTCTTCCCGATCATGCATCTCGTCGTCTGCGGCGCGATGTGTACGAGGCGAACCACGAGATCGCGCTCCAACTGCTCGACGCGTTCCACGAGTCCAAGCGGCGGGCTCGTGTGCGGCTCCGCGATTTCGAACGCCCGCCGTCGCGCACCCCTGGATCGGTGCCGAGGTGGACGAGCTCGACGCGTTTCGGCGGTGATCCGTTCGCGTACGGCGTCGAGGCGAACCGCAGCGTCGTCGAGACCGTTGTCCGCTACTCGGTCTCACAGGGGCTGGCCGAGCGTCAGGTGAGCGTCGAGGAGCTCTTCGCGCCGAGACGCACGTGTGGTACCGCCGAGCCGAAGCGGAGCCCGCGACCTAGATGCTCTAGGACGTCCGCGTTGCGTCGATCGCCTCGCCGCGCGTGCCGCCGATCTCGATCAGCGTCTCGGGAGCGTCGACGTAGACCGTCGGCGGCGATGGCGAGTTGTAGATCCGGAGCACGTGCAGGATGCCGCTCCCGGCGTTCTCGAACCCGTGCACCGAGTCAACGGGCAGCAGGATCGTCTGACCTACCCGCAGGCGGACGGTCTCCTCGCCGACCGTGAAGTCGCCGATGCCCTCGAGGACGGTGATCGTCTCCTCGACACCCGGGTGGGTGTGCAACGGCGCTCCGGTGCCCGGCTGGAACCATTGCTCGCCGATGCACAGACCCGTCGCCCCGGTGGAGGCGGCGGCATGCAGTCGGGTCAGCACGCCCGGCCGCCACTCGGCGACGGGCTGCTCCTCGTGGTCGACGACGAGGTTCATCGTGGAAGCGTACGACGCGTGCGCACGGCGAGCCAGCCGGTTGGCGCTACGTTCGCAGGTGTGACGTGCGCGTCGCGTCGACCGTGTCGCCGTCGGTACCCCCGATCTCGACGACGTGGTCGGGATCCGCGTCGTAGACCGCTTCCGGCGCGGGCGTCGAGAACACGGCGAGCACGTGCAGGGTGCCCTCCCCGACGTTGCTGAACCCGTGCCGTGTGAACGGCGCGAGGATGACGAGGTCGCCGGCTTCCAGCGTCTCGTGAACGCCGTCGACCCAGACGTCCGCGGTGCCGTCGAGCACCATGATGATCTCCTCGCAGCCGTCCGGATGGTGGTGCGTCGGAGCGCCGATACCCGGCTCGTTCCACGACTCGTTGATGCAGAGCGCGGCGGTCGCGCCCACCGAGGCAGCTGCATGGAGACGGCCGAACTTGCCGGGCCTCCAGCTCGCCGTCGGCATGTCCTTCGCGCGAACCACGTTCATGGAGCTCCTTTCAACGGAAGTAGAGACCGCCGTCAGCGTTGATCGTCTGCCCGGTGACGAACGCGCTCGCGTCGGACGCGAGGAAGAGCAGCGCGCCGACGACGTCCTCGGGCTGCTGCCGGCGCGGGATCGCCTGCGCGGCAACGGTCGCGTCCATGGCCGCCCCGAACGTCGCGACGGCCGCCTCCGTTTCGACGAGGCTGGGGACCAGGCAGTTCGCCGTGATGCCGTCGGGGCCGAGCTCTCTCGCGAGCACGCGCGTCAGCGCGATGATGGCCGCCTTCGACGCGGCGTAGGCGCCGGTGCCGCGGGGTGCGCGCTCGACGGTGTTGGAGGCGATCGTGACGATCCGGCCGCCTCCCGCGGCCCGCATCAGCGGCACGGCAGCACGGCAGCAGAGGAACGTGCCGCGCGCATTGACGGCGAAGACCTCGTCCCACTCCTCGACGCTGACCGCCTCGAGAGGACCGACGGGATAGATCCCCGCGTTCGCGAACAGGATGTCGAGCCGGTCGAGGCTCGAGAGAAGCGCCTCGACCTCCTCGGGAGCAGAGACGTGACCCTCGCGGGGCGCGCGTCTCCGATCGCGTCCGCGACGGCCGCCGTCTCCTCGGCCCCGGAGCGATACCCGACCACCAGGAGTGCGCCCGCGTCCCCCAGCGCGATCGCGGCCGCACGGCCGATCCCGCGCGAGGCGCCGGTGACGACGGCGACGCGTCCGTCGAGCGGTTGCTCAGCGGTGGGCAACGGCCTCGAGGGCGACGTTCGCGTGGGAGGAGCCTGTCGCGATCGCGACAAGAGCCTGAGCCGGTCGCGGCTCCGGGCCGACCCGGGGCGCCTTGGGGACGGCGACGATGCCGTCGCGCGCGTGGGGGAGGCCGGGTCGATGTTCGGGCGACATCACGTCCGTGAGATCCTACGACCGCCGTGCCGCACGCAGACAACTCAGGGTGGATGTCGCTCCTTCTCGGCCATCCCGTGGTGCCGAAGCGGCTCCGCTCGATCGACGAGATCGCCGAGCGACGCGCGTTCTTCGACCTCTCGGCGGCAAACGCCGATCTGCCCGAGGTTGCCGAGCCCACGAGCACGTCGAGCTGCGCAGTGGGCTGAGCGCAGAGATCTACGTACCTCTGGGCACCGGCCCGTTCCCAGTCTTCCTCTACATGCACGGAGGCGCCTGGTGCCTCGGCGGCGCGGCGGCCCTGCGCAAGGTGGGGCACCGGATCGCCGAGCACGGCTTCGTCGTCTGCAACCTCGACTACCGCCTCGCTCCCGAGCACCCGTTCCCGGCCGCCGTCGAGGACACGGTGTATGCGGCGCGCTGGTTGCGGCAGAACGCGGCACGCTTCAGGGGCGTTGGCGAGAGCATCGCGATCGGCGGCGACTCCGCGGGCGCGCAGCTCGCGTCGGCCGCGATCGTCTACGTGAACGGCGGCTCGTCAGAGCGTCTCGACGAAGGCGACCTCGCAGGCGTCGAGGTCGGCTTCTCCGCCGCGCTGCTCCTCTACGGCGTCTTCGACTTCCCGCTCCTCGTCCAGGAGCCTGGGTCGAATGTCGGCTCACTCGAGGTCATGTACAACCGGGCTCATCTCGGCCCGGGCTACCTCGGCAAGCACCGGAACCCGCTTGTCAGCCCGGTCTTCGCATCGAATCTCGCCTCCTTCCCGCCCTGCTACCTCTCGTGCGGCGACGAGGACTCGCTGCTCGGTCAGACGCTCTCGATGACGAAGGCGCTCGCCGCAGCGAACGTCCCGACGACAACGTCCGTCGTCGCCGGCGCGGACCACGCCTTCTGGCAACTGGAGCACGCGCTTCCGGCCGCGCGGGCGGAGACGGAACGCGCTCTCGCATGGCTGCGGGACACGGTCGCGTCGCCACCCGCCCGTGTCGGCGATCCGCGCCATCCCGTCGAGCGGATCCTCTCCACTCCCCTCACCACCAGCTGATCAGGAGGACGCATGCGCTTCGGGCTCCTACAGGAAGGCCACACTCCGGACGGCGTCTCCGTCCAGCAGCGCTACCACGAGATGATCGAAGAGGCCGTGCACGCGGAACGGTCCGGCTTCGACTTCTACTGCCTTCCGGAGCAGCACTTCCTGGAGAAGATCGCCACCGTCTCGACCCCCGAGATCCTGTTCGCCGCGATCGCCGGCCGGACGTCGACCCTGCGCCTTCGCTTCACGTCGCAGGTTCTGCTCACGTTCAACCACCCGATCCGGATCGCGGAGCGCGTCGCGGCGCTCGACCTCCTGTCCAACGGTCGGATCGAGGTCGGCACGGCCCGGTCGAACAACCTCAACACGCTGCAGGCGTTCGGCGTCGATCCGAAGACGACCCGACAACAGTGGGAGGAGTCCCTCACCGTCCTCCGCAAGGCGCTCACGGCACGGACGTTCTCCCACGACGGCGAGCTCTGGCAGATCCCCGAGCGCCCACTCGTCCCCGCCCCGCTGCAGGAGCCCCATCCGCCGTTCTACGTCTCCGCCACGAGCGTCGAGACCCATCGCCGGGCCGGGCAGCTCGCGATCGGCGTCATGAACGGCAACAACATCCTCGGGTGGGACTACATGCAGGGCTGCCTCGACGCGTACCGCGAGGGGCTCGAGGAGGCGCGCGCGGAAGGCTTGTCGCTCGACAACGCGTCGGTCGGTGTCAGCGTCCTGACGGCGCACTGCGACCCCGACGAGGAGCGCGCACGGGCGGAGGCCGCCGAGGTCGCGTTCTTCTTCATCGAGATCGTCCTGGGGATGTACTCGAGCCTCTCGGAGACGTCTCCCGACTACGCGTACCTCGGGCAGATCGAGGCAATCCAGGAGCGTCGCCGCGATCTCGACTTCCTGATCTCCCTCGCGCCGTACATCACGATCGGGACGCCGGAGTTCCTGATCGCCCGCTTCCGGGACCTGAAGGAACGCGGTGCGGACGAGGTCCTCCTTCGGATCGACGGCATGGGCCACGACGTCAACATGCGCGCCATCGAGACGATCGGCCGCGAGGTCATCCCGGCCCTTCGGTGAGGCGTCCCGTCTGCCGCAGACCGCGGACACGCGCGCTGCAGCAGGCCTCGATCGATCGCCATCGTCTCCCTCGCAACAGCAGCCGCAGCCCAACCGCCGACCTATCGGCGCGACCTCGCGGTCCTGCTCTTCGCGATCGTCATGGTCTTCGTCAACTTCGGCCTTCTCCTGGCGGTCGTGCCGCTCATCGCGGACGACGCCGCGGGCTCGGGAAGCGCCGGGGCAGTGTCGGCGTGCTTCTTCCTGGGTGCCGTCGCCACCCAGGCTCCCGCGCCGTTCCTGCTCGACTCGATCGGCGCCCGGCTGTCGCTCGCCGTCTCGTTGCTTCTGATGGCACTCGGCTCGCTGGCCTACGCCGCCGCACCTCAGAGCATCCCGGGCCTGACCCTGGCGACCCTCGTTCGTGGGGCCGGGTTCGGTCTCGCGACCGTGGCGGCGGGGACGATGGTCGCGGCCCTCGCCTTGC
This sequence comes from uncultured Actinomycetes bacterium, assembly GCA_963748255.1. Classification (GTDB taxonomy): domain Bacteria; phylum Actinomycetota; class Thermoleophilia; order Gaiellales; family Gaiellaceae; genus Gaiella. The sequence continues at coordinate 158,536 of CAVVIL010000023.1, forward strand.
CCGAGCGGCGCGGCGCGGTCATGGGCTGGGCGGGCCTCGCGGCGGGGATCCCGCCCGTGTTCGCCCCCTCGCTCGGCATCTGGATCCACGACGCGCGCTCGACGACGCTCTTCCTGATCGCAGCGTGCTTCACGGCCGCAGGTGCGTGCGTCGTACCGTTGCTGGCGCGTCCGGAGTTGAGCCCCGCGGGACGGATCGGCGTGCTCCTGAGAGCGCTCGCCGAGCCTCGCATTCGGCGGCCCACCGTGTGGTTCACGCTCGCGAACGTCAGCCGCGGGGGCCTGATCACCTTCGTCCCGATCCTTCTCGCGACGCACGGGGGTCTCGCTTCAGCATCCGCCTACCTGCTGGTGTTCGGCACGCTGGCCTACCTCGGGCGTTGGCTCGTGGGCGGGGTGGTGGACCGGATCGGCTCCCGGGCGCCTACCGTTGCCGCCGCGGCACTCTCGGTCGCCGGGCTCGTCCTCGTGGCCGGGTGGCAGACTCCGCTCGCGGCGCTCGCCAGCGCTGTCTGCTTCGGGGCGGGCGGCGGCGCTCTGATGACGACCGCTCAGCTCGATCTCCTGGCGCAGGCGCGCGGCCGGTCGTTCTCGGTGCCGATCGCGATCTGGAACATCGCCCTCGACTGCGGCTCGGCGGCCGGGGGCATCGTCGTCGGACTCCTGACGCTCGTCGTCGGCATAGGCGGCGCGTTCTGGTTGCTGCCCGCGGTGATGCTGCTCGTGCTCGCCCTGGTGCTCGTCGACGGTACGCGCGTCCGAGGTGAGCTCAGCGCGGGATGACGGGGAGGAGCAGCGACGAGGGTCGCTCGCCGTCGTGGAAGATCGTGTGCCGAACGGTGCGGCTGGAACATATGTGTGGCGGATGGTGCACCGGCCCCACGAGCCGTGGCGCCACGGGATCCCCGCGGTGGTCGAGCGACATCACCTCGAGCGCGATGCTGTGGCCGCGGCGGAAGGCGTTCGCGGTCGGCGACAGGCTGATCGCGTACTCGACGACCTCACCGGGCATGACGTGGTCTCGGCTCGTGTGCGAATGGTACGGCGCCCAGGGGGTCGACCGGTGCCTCGTCGACCGCGCGGTGGGACGCCTTCAGATACCCGCGGGTCACCTCTCGTTCGGACGCGGCATCGACGTCCTTGAGGGCGACGATCCAGTTCGTGTCGGGCTGATCGATCGCGGCGAAGAGCGTCATCGCGATCGGACCGACGACCTCGAGGTCGTCGGTCAACGGGTCGGTCTCGTACCGTAGCTTGGCCACGGTCGCCGTCTGGTCGAGCGGCTGCTGGACGAAGACATCGGGTCGATCGGGCGCGATCTCGGGACTTGTCGAGAGACCCCCGCGCGCACGGAGGTAGAACCGCGTCCACTCCGTGCGCGCGAGCGGCCACTCGCTCTCGCACCGCCACTCGTCGGCTCCCATGAGCCAGAGGTGGAGCGGGGGTTCGTCCATGACGCCCGTGTCCTCGCCTTTCAACCAGTGGTCGTACCAGCGGAGAACCTCGTCGTTGTACCGGCGAGGGAGTGGCCGCTCCTCGTCGATCGGCACGTCGATCTCGACCTTGCCCGGCGCGCCGATCCCCTCGAAGTGGTCGAACGAGCCGCGAAGGTGCATGTGCGCATAGGCCCACCACGCCGAGCGGCAGTAGTACGGGATCTCGATCTGGTCGTACCGCGTGTACGCGGACCGCTCCCAGTAGAACGGCCCGTCGAGGGAGTTGACGATCACGTCGAAGAACGACGGGTTCGAGCCGGGGTTGTCGACGATGTTCCATTGCGTCGAGTGCATCCGCAGGTCCGGGGTCCTCCCAGGCCGCCCTGACGAGCGCCTCGTAGTCCGCGGGCTCGTGCAGCTCGTGCGTCACCGAGACGTTGCGGCCGCGGACCGAGCGTGTGTAGAGCTCGAAGAAGAAGAGCTGGAGGATGCCGCCGTGGTGGGTGCACTCCCGGTAGAAGTCCGCCGGGGCATTCCAGGGCATGATCGCCTTGAGAGCCGGCGGTTGCTCCGCCGCGACGTGCAGCTGCACCGTGCCGAAGTACGAGATTCCGACCATGCCGACGTTGCCGTCGCACCAGTCCTGCTCCGCGATCCACTGCACGAGGTCGTGTCCGTCCTCGGCCTCCTGCTTCGACATCCACCCTCGATACTCGCCTTCGGAGTGCCCGATCCCGCGCACGTCCGCGATGACGTGGACGTAGCCGTTGCTCGTGAGGAACCGCGGGTCGCCAGCCTCGACACCTCCGTCCCACAGGGGCGACGCGGGCGGCTGTGGCACCTCCTGCAGCACCTGCTTCGTCTTGCCATAGGGCGAGTACGCGAGCAGCGCCGGATACCGGCCGTCGAGATCGGGTCGATGGACGTCGGCGGCGAGCCGAACCCCGTCCCGCATCGCGACCATGACGTCCAGGTCGGTCTTCACGCCGCAGTGACCCACGTCTCGCCGAAGAGGCGGAGAAAATTGCCGCCGAGGATCTTCTCGACGTCCGCGTCGGTGTAGCGGCGACTCAGCAAGCCCTCGGTGATCCGCGGCATGCTCGCCATGCTGAAGAGCTCCCGGACGTAGTAGTGCTCCAACGGGAAGTCGCCGCCGATCTCCGGGTACTGGCGGAGGAACCCCTTGCGGCGCTCGGCGAAGCTCTCCGGTGTCAGCCCCTCGTTGATGTCGAGGCCGATGCCGACGTGATCCGCGTCGCCCGTCAGCTCGACGACGTGGTCGATCTGGTCCAGGTACTGCTCGAGCGTGGCGCCCTTGGCGGGACCGTCCGCGGTGATGAGACGCGCGATGGCGTTGATGCCGACCACACCGCCTCGTGCCGCCACCGCCCGGATCTGCTCGTCGGTCTTGTTCCGGGGAATCGGGTTGAACGCGTGCATGTTCACGTGCGTGAACGCCACGGGCCGCGTTGACGCCTCGATCGTCTCCATCGTCGCGCGGTAGCCGACGTGCGAGAGGTCGATGGTCAGGCCGACGTCGTTGAGCCGCTCGACGACCTGTCGGCCGAAGATGCTCAGCCCCGCGTCTGCCGGCTCGCCGCAACCGTCGGCGATCAGGTTCCGCCGCTGGTACGTCAGCTGGAAGATCCGGACACCGAGCTGGTGGAACAGGTCGATGTTGCCGAGATCGTCCTCGATGGGCGTCCCGTTCTGGAAGTTGAGCAGGATCGCGGCGAGACCGTCGCGCTTGGCGGCGCGGATCTCATCGAGCGACGTCGCGAGCGTCGCCTGCGGATGGCGGTCGATCGCCGCGCGGACGTAGGCGATCCGACGGACGTTCTCGGCAAGCCCGCCGCTGAGCGACAACGTGAGGCTGGCCGCCGTGATCCCACCCTGGAGGATCGGCGCGGGCAGCTCGAACGACGCGTCGAACGATGACGGCATGGCCGTCGAGCCGACGAGAGCGTTGACCACGGTGGCACGGCGGTGAAGCTCGGTTGCTTGCGTACTCGAGACGCCCGACATCAGGCACGCTCCTTGGGTTCGTGTGCAGAAACGGCGACGGTCAGACGTCTTCGCGCAGAACGCCGAGCGACGAGAACAGCTCCCTGATGCGATCGGTGTAGATGCCGAACTCCGGCCGCGTCCGGACCTCGAGCCGCCGGGGCCGCTCGATCTCGATGTCGATGATCTCGACCACCCGTCCGGGCGACGGCGACATCACGACGACGCGATCCGACATGAAGACGGCCTCGGTGATGCTGTGCGTGACGAAGAAGACCGTCTTCGGCGACCGCATCCACAGAGCCTGGACATCGAGGTTCATCTGGTCGCGGGTCAGTGCGTCGAGCGCCCCGAAGGGCTCATCCATCAGGAGCAGCGGCGGGTCGTGGAGCAGCGCTCGGCAGATCGACACGCGCTGGCGCATGCCGCCGGAGAGCTCGAACGGGTAGGCCTGCTCGCGGCCGGCGAGGCCCGTGAGCTCCAGGAGCTCGCGCGCGCGTGGTTCGTACCGCTTCTTCTCGAGACCGCGAGCCTCGACCTGGATCATCAGGTTCGACAGCACCTTGCGCCAGTCGAGCAGGACTGGGTCCTGGAACACGATCCCGAGATCCGTGTACGGCTTGCGGACTACTGTTCCGTTGATCCGGACCTCGCCGGAGGTCACCGGGATGAGACCCGCGATCATGAGCATGAGCGTGCTCTTGCCGCATCCGGACGGGCCGACGATCGAGACGAACTCGTGCTCGCGGAACTCGAGTGTCGTCTCTGCGAGAGCCTCGATCTCCCCGTCACGGGTCTCGTAGGTCTTCGTCACGCGATCGACGACGACGGCCGCCGTGCGCTCGCCGTCCTCGGAGAACATCGCGGTTCCGTGTTCTGTGGCCGTCACGATCCCCCCATCCGCTCGACGCGACGCGAGACGTGCCAGGGGAGGACCAGTCGCTCGACGACCTCCACCGAGAAGAAGGCGATGAGGCCGATGATCGTGAGGTATGCGACGCCCGTGAACAGGAGCGTGGTGTCGAACGAGCTCGAGGCGGCCATGATCACGCGTCCGAGTCCGCGGTCGGCCGCCACGAACTCCCCGACCACGGCTCCGATGACGGCAAACGTCGCCGCGAGCTTCAGCCCGCTGAAGATCATCGGCAGCGCCTGCGGGAGCCGAATCATCCGGAAGAGCTGGATTCGGCTCATTCCCATCGAGCGTCCGAGGTAGAACTTCTCGAGCTGACGGACCTGAGCCCGACCACCGTGTCGATCACGATGGGGAAGAAGGCGATCGTGAACACGATCAGCACCTTGCCGGTCATGCCGAAGCCCAGCCAGACGACGATCAGCGGCGCGATCGCCACCTTGGGGACGACCTGCGAGGTGACGAGCACCGGGTAGACGCTCTTCTCGAACGGTCGCGACGAGACGATCAGAATCGCCAGCGGGATGCCCACGATCACGCTGAGCCCGAAGCCCAGCGCGATCTCCTGCAGGGTCTGCCAGGTATCGGGCAGGAGCGGGACGAACTCGGTGAACATCGACCCGACGACGCTCGAGAACTTGGGCATCAGGTACGGCGGCACGTCGCGGAGCCGGACCCAGAGCTCCCAGATCCCGACGAGGACGCCGATGGTGATGAGCGGATAGGCGATGCTCGTGAAGCGGTCGCCGCGAATCACGCGCACGAAGCGCGACTTCGGCGACCGGCGCGGTTTCACGGTGACGCTGTTCGTTGCGCTGTCCAGAGCCATGTTCTTTCCCATGTTCCCGCAAGAGCAGCGGCGGAGACGCGCCGTACCGGCCGCATCTCCGCCGCCCGTTCGAGGTGTACCGGGTTCGAGTCTCTACGTCTCGACGACTACGTCTTCTTCTTCGCCGCCTTCGTCGGGGCTGCTGCGGGGACGTACTGGTTGGTGAACAACTGGTCGACGGCCGTCGCGTTCGACCGGCTCAGATCGAGGTACTGGAACATCAGGTTCTGCGTCTGCACCGAGTCCTTCCGCGACATCCACCCGAGGGGCTTGCCCTTGGTGTTGGGAGTGTGGGACGCCGTGCGCACCGACTTGAGGATCGCGACGTTCGCCACTGGCGTCGCCGTCTGGTTCGCGACCTGCTGCTGGATCAGTCCGACGGCCTTGTTCGGGTTGTCGAAGGCGTAGTTGAACCTCTTCAGGGACGCCGCGACGAAGCTCTTGACGACGTTCGGCGAGGCCGACACCGTGCTCCGGTTGACCACGATCCCGTGCGCGAGGACGTTGATCCCGAAGTCGCTGAACCGGAACACCTTCGTCGGGACGTTCAGGCCCCGCAGATAGATGTCCTCGAAGAGCATGTCGCACATCGCGTCGAATCGCTTCTGGGCCATGCCCGGGACGAGCGCATCGGGAGCCACGGAGACCTGCCGCAGCCGGTTCTCCGAGATCCCCGGTCTTCGTCGCGAACGCCGGCACGAGCTTGTGGATGAAGCCGAACGGGCTGATCGCGCACGTCTTGCCCTCCAGGTCACGCGGCTGCGTGATGCCGGAGTCGGCTCGCACGAGGATCCCGGCCGGGCTCTTCTGGATGATGTTGGCGACCATCAAGACGTTGGCGCCCTGCTGGACGGCAGGGATCATCGCGACCGGCGCCACGAAGCCGAACATCGCGCGACCCGAGCCGACGAGCTGCACCGTGGAGGCCGACCCCTGGCCCTCCTGGATCTCGACGTCGAGCCCGGCCTTCTCGTAGTACCCGAGAGCCTTCGCGGCGTAGAAGCCGGCGTGCGAGCCGTTCGCAAACCAGTCCGTTCTGATGGTGACCTTCGTGAGCGTCCTCTGGCCCGCTGCCGACGGCGCGGCGGCGGCGCCCGCGGTGCAGAGCATGGCGGCAACGACGGCAACCACCAGCGCGACGACGGGTGGACGGACGCGAGCCGACCACTTCCGATGCTCGACGTGCCCCATGACTACCTCCTTGTAGTGATACGCGCGCGATGCACGACGGCGAAAGTCTGACTTACCAGCCGACGTTGTCAACAGCCCATGTTCGCAGGCTGCGTCGAGCACCACGTGGAACCCGGGTCACGTCCTTCGGACGGGCGCACATCGTCATGCGCTCCGCGCCGGTGACGAGACCGAGTTCTCGCCGCGACGCCGTAGACTCCGCCGGCCGCAGTCCCCGACGAAGCGAGGTTTGCATGCGTATCGGTGTTGTGCAGGAGGCGTACTTCCCGCCGGGATCGACCCTGCCGGAGCGATACGAGGCGATGGTCCGCGAGGCAGTCGCGATCGAGCGGGCGGGATTCGACTTCTACTGCCTCTCGGAACAGCACTTCGGGTATGGGCCTGCCACTGCCGCGGCTCGGCGCGACAAGCATCACGCGCAGAAGAGCGGCGCGGTGTCCGCGCCGGAGGTCTTCCTGCCCTACATCGGCGCCCTCACGGAGCGGATGTCGCTGCGGACAACCTCCACGGTACTGCTGCCGTTCAACAACCCCGTGCGGGTCGCAGAGCGCGTCGCCACCCTCGACGTGCTGACGGGCGGAGGGCGGAGCTCGGCACCGCGCGCTCGAACAACCTCTCGACGCTGAAGACGTTCGGCGTCGACCCTCGCGAGACCAAGGCGATGTGGCGCGACTCGCTCGACGTGATCGTGAAGGCGTTCACCGAGGACGACTTCACGCACGAAGGGCCGTACTGGCAGTTCCCGGAACCCGTGGCGCTCACGCCGAAGCCGGTGCAGCAGCCACATCCGCGCATCTACGTCTCGTGCTCGAGCAGCACGAGCCACGGCGATGCAGGCAAGCTCGGTATCGGGGCGATGACGGGCGGCAGCATCGTGGGCTGGCAGTACGTCGAGGAAGCGGCAGCTGCATACCTGGCGAACATCACAGACCGGTTCCTCTTCCTGGGACTGTCGTCAACAACTCGCTCGGCTTCTTTGCGACACGGGTTCATTGCGCCCCGACCCGCGAGGAGGCGTTCGCCGACGCGGCCGCTACGGCTCTCGCGTTCATCGACATCAACATTGGGCCGGGCGGTCGATACGACCAGCTCGCTCCGACGTCACCGGACTATTCGTACCTCGGCAACATCCGCGAGATGCAGGAACACCTCGACGACCTCGACTACATCATGGAGCGCACGCCCTACGTGATGATCGGGACGCCCGACTTCCTGATCCGCCAGCTGAAGCGGACCGTGTCGCTCGGGTACAACGAGCTGATGCTGGGCATCGAGGGGATGACGCACGAGGCCAACATGCGCGCGATCGAGCTGCTCGGACGCGAGGTCCTGCCCGCGCTTCGCGCGTAGGCGCTCGGGAGGTCGTCGACGGCGACCGCACAGTCGCGCGCGCGGGCTCTGGTGATCTTCGCCATACCTCGACGGTCGCGGGTTCGCTCCCGCGGGCGGCCTGTAGCCGATGCAGCAGGGGGCCTGCTTCGTCGACGAACCGGTCACGGGCTTCCTCGCTCGGCCACTCGTCGATGTCGAGGGTCTCGCCGTCGCGGTGGACGCGGCAGTGCCGGACGAGCCCGTGCCGTTGCGCGAGCGCGAGGACCTGCTCGTAGACGCCGGGAGCTCGTGCATTGCCGGCCTCGACGGCCTCGCGATCGGCCGGTATCCGGACGAGGACGACGATGGGCTCCGCCATGGCCGGGATAATCGCGCACGTGACGTCCATCGTTCTCGAACGACTGCGGGAGCTCGGACACGAGCTCCCACCATCGCTTCCGCCGCCGAGGTCGCGGATGCGTCGGCTCGCTCAGGACGGCCGAACCATCTACCTATCGGGCAACGGGCCGTTTCGGGGAGCCGACCTCGTGTACGGCGGCAAGCTGGGCCGTGATCTGACCCTCGAGCAAGGTGTCGAGGCAGCTCGCTGACGGCCCTGAACCATGTCCGGGTGCTCGTCGACTCCGGCATCGATCTTGACGCCGTCCGCTGGGTGAAGGCGTTGGGAATGGTGAACTCGGATCCGGCGTTCGTCGATCACGCAGCGGTCGTCAACGGGTTCTCCGAGCTCATCGTCGACGTGTTCGGCGAGGAGCGTGGCCTCCACGCGCGGTCGCACTGTGGGATGGACTCGATGCCATGGGGGATGGCCGTCGAGATCGAGGCCGTCTGTGTCCTGGTCGCGTACGCGCAGGGCCGAGCGCTTCATCGTCCCTGCGCAGAGCTCGATGGGGCCTGTCGCCCGGTCAGGCAGCGACGTCGTGCTTCTGCTCCGACGGGGAGAGCGCCGATTCGGCTGCCACGTCGAGCGCCGCCTGCACCCACTCGGCGAACGCGCGGCCCTCGACGGATGCTGCTTCCGCCCAGCGACGATGCGCCGCTGCCGGGACCGCCAGCACGACGGTCACCGCGCCCTGGGAGCGGGATCCCTCCGTTGCCGTCTTGATGCGACGACGGAGCTCGTTGCGCGACCAGTTGTGGACCGCCGCACGGTGGAGCCAGTCGTCCTGTGCGTCGTTCTCGAGGGCGGCGACCTCGGCGTGGTGGCCGAAGGAGAGGCTGTCCCGCCGGCGGGACATGGGGAATCGAGTCGCGACCCAGGCGTAGTTGCGCAAGGTCTGGTAGTCGTAGCCGGTCGCGTCGACGGCCCGGCGATAGCGGTCGCCGAACGCATCCTTGCCGTAGACCAGCGAGTCGCCGACCCACCACGCGGAGGACTCGTTGACTCGCTGGACCGAGTGCCCGACCTGTTCCCACTGGTCGTACGTGAGGCCCTGTCGCATGCAGAGCGCCGTGCGCGTCGTGCTGACGAGGCGCCGAAGCTGGTCAGGGTGGTCCCGAGCTGCACTGGTGAGGACATCCTACCGAACGCGAAGGATGGCGTCGCGGCCACTCTGCGGACGTCAACGCCGGGGCTTCGCGCGGTCACGACAGGCTGCCGCCGCGCGCTAACGGGCAGGTTTCGGCCTAAGCGGCGGGTTCGTCGGTCTGCGCCGAGATCCCTTCGATGATCGCCGCCCGCACGTGTTTCATGTGAGTTGCCGCGGCGCGGCGGCGCACGATCGGCGTTTCCTGGCGCGGATCGCATCCACGATGGCGCTGTGGTCGGTGTTGCGGTACGAGGCCACGCGTGAGCACGAGCTTGCGCGTCTGCTGGACGTACGCGTTCAGATCAAAGAGAAGGTCGTAGAGCAACCGGTTCCCGCTGGCGTCGGCGATCGCCAGGTGGAAGTCGATGTCGCGCATCGCGACGTCGTCGGTCGGCGATTCGCTCTCCACGGCCAGCGATGAACGCCTCGTGCGCGTCGACGATCGCCTGGATCCGAACCGGATCGGCGCGCTCGGCCGCCTCGGAGGCGGCCAACTGGTCGAGCGCGCGTCTGACGTCGTGCAGCTCCAGCACCTCGTCGCGATGCAGTGCGAGCCAGCGCGCCATCGGCTCGCCGAGTCCAGACCGGCGGTCCGAAACGAAGGCGCCGCGGCCGTGGTGGACGCGGATGAGGCCGATCGCGACGAGCGCGCGCACGGCTTCCCTCACGCTCACGCGGCTCACGCCGAAGGTCTCGGCGAGCTCCCGCTCGGACGGCAGCTTCTCACCTGGCGCGTATGCGCCGTCGTCGAAGTGCCGCTTCGAGTTGCTGTCGCACCGCCTCGGTCGGCCCGACTTGCACCACGGCCTTGAGCGGGCTCGGAGACCCGTTCTCTTCGCGAGTTCGTGCCCTGGCGTCCGACATCGGAACCTCGATCGTGGTGTGCACCACCTCCGCGCCACTGCGCGCGGCTCAGCGAGCATCTCACACCCCCCGGATCCGGCAACCGCCTGGCTCAGTCGGCTCGACACCTTCACGCGCATCGGGGGCGACCGGCGAACCTCCGCCGAAACCGCCCGACGCTCGAATCCGTAGACCTCTGCAGGAGTCTCTCGAAGGAGCGTTGACATGCGGAGAAGTCTCGGACGAGGTTGGGTGGCTCTCGTGCCGCTGGCGCTCGCCGGTGCGATCCTGGCGACGACCGCGGTCGCGGCCGCGCCTCAGACGGTGAAGGCGGCCCGGATCTCGGGCATGGGCACCGTGCTGACCACCTCCGGTGGCCTGACCCTCTACCACTACACCGACGAGCATCGGGGCAAGATCGACTGCAAGGGGGCCTGCGCCCGTCTCTGGCCGCCGCTCCTCGTGAAGGGAACGGCGAAGCCGACGGCCGGGCCGGGCGTCACCGCCTCGAAGCTCGGGACGATCCGGCGACCCGACGGCGGCCTGCAGGTGACCTACAACGGCCTCGCGCTCTACCGGTACGCGCCCGATCGGCGGGCGGGCGACGTCAAGGGCCAGGGGCTCGAGCGCGAGTGGTATGCGATCGCGCCGACCGGACGGATCGTCACCCGGATGCCGGGGCCGTCGGCCCCGCCCGTGTCGACGCCTCCGCCCACCCAGGACCCACCGGACGACGGGTACTACGGCTGAGGTGCGCGGCTCCGGCGGCGCCGCGCGCCGTCCCGGGAGTCGCTACGGCAGGCGCGCGCGGGGATCGTCCTTGTGCTCCTCGCGCCACTGCGCCTCGTACGCCTCGGCGTCGGCGAACTCCTGCTCGGTGCGCGCTCGCGTGGCGGCATCCTCGCCGGCGGGATGCTCGAACGCCGTCGTCCGCCGGCGCAGCGTCGCGAACGCGATCACGACGAGCGGGACTGCGATGAGGGCGAGGATGATCCAGGGGATCACGCCGTCACCCTAACCGCGGACGCGGCCACGGCGGGCCGGCGTCGCGGCCGTGCGTAGACTGCGGCCGTGCGAAGGATCCTCGTCGGCTTCGACGACTCGGACGCGGCCCGCCGTGCGCTCGACCGCGGCATCGCGGAGGCGCGCGAGCGGAACGCCAGGCTCGTCGTGCTCTCGGTCTTCGAGATGCCGCTCGATCCGCAGGTCGACCGGTTCTTCGGGACGCTCGACGACATCGCGGACTGGGAGGGCAAGCCGATCGCGCCCCCGCCGGAGCTGGTCGGGCTGCTGGGCGAGGCGCGCGACCAGGTGGAGGCTGCTGGTCTCCACGCGGACTTCATGTGGGCCGCCGGCGAGCCGGGCCGGGCGATCGTCGACGCCGCGCGCGACGCGAAGGCGGAGGCGGTCGTCCTCGGCGAGCACCACCACGGGTTCCTCGCGGGCCTCTTCGGCGCGGACGTCGCGGCCGAGGTCCGGAAGGAGCTCGACGCCGCCGTGATCCTCGCCTAGAGCAGCGCGCTCCGGTTTCAACGAGGCGGCTGCCCGCGCCGCTGCTGCGCGCGCCGGAGTGCGTCCAGGCGCCGCCGGTCGCGCTTCGTGGGGCGGGCGCCGAGGTCGGCGCCGAGCGGACGCGCCTGCCGCCGCTCGAGCGCGAGCTCCTCGCGCCGGGCGACCGAGGCGGCCGTCTCCTCGTAGAGCGTCGCCGCGACGGCGGCGGGGCCGCGCTTCTCCGCCACGTCGAGCACGACGAGCTCGCGTCGCGCTCGTGCGACCGTGACCTCCAGTCGGTCGCCGGCCCGCACGGCCTTGGCGGGCTTCACGCGCACGCCGTTGACGTGCACACGCCCACCCAGGACAGCCTCGGTCGCGGCCCCACGGGTCTTGAAGAGCCGCGCGGCCCACAGCCACCGGTCGACGCGCACCTCGGTCATGGGCACATGAAACCGCCTGCGGCCGACCTGCGTAGCACGGGGAGGGAGGGGGTAGAGGCTGGAGAAGACCTCAAAGCCGAGAGAGGAGAGGTGAGCCGATTGGCACGCATGTTCCTGGCACTGGCAGGCGCGCTCGTGGTCTTCGCGACCGCCGCGGCAGCGCAGGCGACGTTTCCCGAGGAGATTTCGCTGCCCAACGGGTTCCGACCCGAGGGCATCGCGATCGGCAACGGCGCGACCTTCTACGTTGGCTCGATCCCGACGGGAGCCGTGTATCGCGGCGACCTCCGGACGGGAGAAGGCGCCGTGCTCGTCCCGGCCGAGCCCGGGCGGGCGTCGATCGGCATGAAGTTCGACCGCGGCCTGCTGTACGTCGCAGGCGGCGGCACGGGCAAGGGGTTCGTCTACGACACCGAGACGGGGACGCTCGAGCTCGAGGTGCAGCTCGCGGCAGGCACCGATCCGACTTTCATCAACGACGTTGTCGTCACCAGGGACGCCGCGTACTTCACCGACTCGCGGCGGCCGGCGCTCTACCGGCTGCCACTCGCGAACGACGGTGCGCCCGGCCCCGTCGCGACGGTCGTCACGGTCGCCGGCGGTGGCTACACGCACGTGCCTCCCCCCGCGAACAACCTGAACGGGATCGATGCCACGCCGGACGGGAAGACGCTCGTCGTCGTGCAGACCGTCACGGGGAAGCTCTTCCGGATCGACGCGGCCACGGCCGAGACGACGGAGATCGGCCTCGGAGGCGCGACGCTCGAGAACGGGGACGGCATCCTCCTACACGGTCGGACGCTCTACGTCGTCCAGAACCGCTCCAATCAGATCGCGGTCGTGTCTCTCGCCCCGGATCTCGGCTCGGGGACCGTGACCGGCACGATCACGGACGACGACTTCGACGTGCCGACCACCATCGGCAAGTTCGGGAGCCACCTGTACGCCGTGAACGCGAAGTTCAACACCGTGCCGACGCCGGACACGCCGTACGAGGTCGTCAAGGTCGACCGCTGATCCACGCGCGGGGCGTCCGGCCGACGGCCGGGCGCCCCGTCGGCCTCGCGCTGGCAGACTCGCCGCGTGGAGCTCGAGGCGTACCAGCTCGTGATCCTGCGGCGCCCGCCGACGGCGCCCGATCTGGACGAGGAGACGCTCGACCGGATCCAGGCCGAGCACCTCGACTACCTCGGCGCTCTGCGTGCCGCGGGTCGGATCGTCACGAATGGGCCGGTCCTCGATCAGCAGGACGAGTCGCTGCGTGGGCTCGTCTTCTACTGCGTGGGCTCGGTCGAGGAGGCGCGTGCGCTCGCCGAGCGAGACCCCGCCGTCGTGGCGGGACGGCTCGCCGTGGAGGCCATGACCTGGTGGTGCCCCGCCGGGAGCATGACCGTCCCGGGGCGGCCGGTGCGCCTCGACGGCGACTGACCACGGCTGACCGTAGGGTTCCACGATGCGCCGTCTCCCCGCCGAGGTCGTCCCGCGCGTCCCGGAGCCGGTCCGCAAGGTCGCGCGCACCGCGATCTGGGGCTTCGGCCGGGCGACGTCGCGCTGGCGGCCGCTCCCCGACTTCCTCGTGCTCGGCGCCCAGAAGGCGGGCACGACGGCGCTCTACGCGTACCTCCGGTGGCATCCCGGGATCACCGGGCCGTCGTGGAAGGAGGTGAGCTTCTTCGACCGGCACTGGTGGCGCGGGCCGGCGTGGTACCGCGGGCAGTTCCCCCTGCGGAGCGGCACACGGCTGGTCGGTGAGGCGAGCCCGAGCTACCTCTTCCACCCGCTCGCGCCGGAGCGCGTCCGTGCGCTCGTGCCCGACGCGCGACTCGTCGCCCTCGTGCGCGATCCCGTCGCACGCGCGTACTCGCACTACCAGCACGAGGTCGCCCTCGGCCGCGAGCCGCTCTCGTTCGAGGACGCGCTCGCGGCTGAGCCCGAGCGGACGAGGGGGGAGGAGGCGAGGCTCGTCGCCGACCCCAAGGCCTTCAGCCGCGCCTGGTGGGATCACACCTACGTTGCGCGCGGGCTCTACGCCGACCAGCTCGAGCGCTGGCTTGCGGTCTTCCCTCGCGAGCAGCTGCTCGTCGTCCGCAGCGAGGACCTCGGCGAGCGACCGGCCGAGACCTACGCCGAGATCCTCGCGTTCCTCGGCGCCGCGCCCCACGCCCTGCAGGAGTACCCGCGCATCTTCGGCCGCGAGTACGCCGACATGCCGCCTGAGACCCGGCTCGCGCTCGCCGCGCGCTTCGCAGAGCCGAATCGGCGGCTCGAGGCGCTGCTCGGGCGCGACCTCGGCTGGGCGTGAGCCCCGCCGGGCCTCAGCCCTCGCTCGACGTCGACCAGATGTTGATGTCGCTCTCCGTCGCGTAGCGGTCGATCTCCGCCAGCTCGTCGTCGGAGAACGTGAGCCGCTCGAGCGCGCGCAGGTTCGCCTCGAGCTGCTCGACGCTCGACGCGCCGACGAGGGTCGAGGTCATGCGCGGGTCGCGCAGGGTCCACGCGAGCGCCATCGCCGGGAGCGGCTGGCCGCGGGCGGCGGCGATCTCCGCGAGGGCGCGCACCTTCGCCCGCGTCTGGTCGGTCAGCTGGTCCTCCGCGAGGGACAGCCCGCGGGCGATCCGCGAGTCCTCGGGGATGCCGCTCGCGTAGCGGTCGGTGAGAAGCCCCTGGGCGAGCGGCGAGAAGCCGATGCAGCCGACGCCGAGCTCGCCGAGCGTGTCGAGCAGGCCGCCCTCGATCCACCGGTTGAGCAGCGAGTACGACGGCTGGTGGATGAGGAGCGGCGTGCCGAGGCGGTCGAGGATCTCGGCCGCCTCGCGCGTGCGGCTGGGGGAGTAGGACGAGATGCCCGCGTAGAGCGCCTTGCCCTGCCGGACGGCCGTGTCGAGCGCGCCCATCGTCTCCTCGAGCGGCGTCTCGGGGTCGAACCGGTGCGAGTAGAAGATGTCGACGTAGTCGAGACCCAGGCGACGGAGGCTCTGGTCGAGGCTCGCGAGGACGTACTTCCGCGAGCCCCACTCGCCGTACGGCCCGGGCCACATGTCGTAGCCGGCCTTCGTCGCGACGAGGAGCTCGTCGCGGTACGGGGCGAGGTCGGTCGCCAGAAGCCGCCCGAACGTCTCCTCGGCCGAGCCGTAGGGCGGCCCGTAGTTGTTCGCGAGGTCGAAGTGCGTGACGCCGAGATCGAACGCGCGGCGGACGATCGCCCGGCTCGTCTCGAAGGGCCGATCGGCGCCGAAGTTGTTCCAGAGCCCGAGGGAGATCGCCGGGAGCTTCAGTCCGCTGTGCCCGGTGCGACGGTAGGGCATCCGCCCGTAGCGGTCGTCGTCGGCGACGTAGGTCATCCCGTCCTCCTGTCGGCGTCGGTGAGGGTCGCGGCGAGCTCCTCGAACGGTCGGAGGGCCGCCGGATCGGCGAGCGAGTCGCGGCTCAGGGCCCGGTCGGCGGGCTCGCCGGAGAGGATGCGCTTGACCGGCACCTCGAGGACCTTGCCGGAGAGCGTCCGCGGCACGGCCGGGACCGCGAACACCGCGTCGGGCACGTGACGCGGCGAGCAGTCGCGGCGGATGACGTCCCGGAGCCGGCCGACGAGCGCATCGTCGAGCGTCGCCTCGTCGCGGAGCACGACGAAGAGCGGCATCCAGCCCTGCGTGCCCTCGCGCGGCAGGTCGACGACGAGGGCGTCGACGACCTCGTCGAGCGAGAGCACCGCCCGGTAGATCTCCGCCGTTCCCATGCGGATCCCGCCGCGGTTGATCGTCGCGTCCGAGCGCCCGGTGATGACCGCCGTGCCGCGCTCGGTGAGCTCGATCCAGTCCCCGTGGCGCCAGACGCCGGGGAAGACGTCGAAGTAGCTCGCGCGGTAGCGCTCCCCGTCCTCGTCGCCCCAGAAGCGGAGCGGCATGGACGGCATCGGCTCGGTGATCACGAGCTCGCCGACCTCGCCGACGAGCGGCGTGCCCTCCGGCGACCACGCCTCGACCTTGGCGCCGAGCGCGCGTGCCTGGAGCTCGCCGCGGTAGACGGGGAGCGTCGGCACGCCGCCGACGAACGCCGTGCAGACATCGGTGCCGCCCGAGGTCGAGAAGAGCCACAGGTCGGGGCCGAGGTGCTCGTAGAGCCAGTCGAAGCCCTCGGGCGCGAGCGGCGACCCCGTCGAGCCGACCGCTGCGAGACGCGAGAGGTCGCGGCCGGCCCCGGGCTCGACGCCGGCCTTGACGCACGACGCCACGTAGCTCGCCGAGGTGCCGAAGCACGTGATCCCCGCCGACTCGACGAGGTCCCAGAGCGTGCCGAGGTCGGGATGCCCGGGGTTGCCGTCGTAGAGGACGACCGACCCGCGCGTCAGCAGCCCGCCCATCACGAAGTTCCACATCATCCAGCCGGTCGTCGTGAACCAGAAGAGGCGACCGTCCTCCTGCAGGTCGACGTGGAGGTGCAGCTTCTTGAGGAGCTCGAGGAGGATGCCGCCGTGCCCGTGGACGATCGCCTTCGGGAGCCCGGTCGTGCCGGAGCTGTAGAGCACCCAGAGCGGGTGGTCGAAGGCGACCTGTGCGAAGGGGAGCGCCTCGTCGTCCCCCTCGGCCGCGAACGCCTCCCAGGCCGTCGCCGCCCGGAGCGTCCCGAGCGCGGGATCCGCGTCGAGGTAGGGCAGGACGATCGTCCGCTCGAGGCTGGGCATCGCGTCCTGCAGCGTCCGGACGACGTCGAGCCGGTCGTGGTCGCGCCCGCCGTAGCGGTAGCCGTCGACCGCGAGCAGGAGGCGCGGCTCGATCTGCGCGAAGCGGTCGACGACGCTGCGCGCGCCGAAGTCCGGGGAGCAGCTCGACCAGACCGCGCCGAGGCTCGCGCACGCGTGGAAGGCGACGGCGGCCTCGAGGACGTTGGGGACGTACGCGACGACGCGGTCGCCGGGGCCGATCCCAGCGTGGGAGAGCGCTGAGGCGAAGCGGCGCGTCAGCCTCTCGAGCTCACCCCACGTCGTCTCGCGCAGCGGCCGCAGCTCGGACGCGTGACGGACGGCGACCGTCTCGGGCTCCCGGTCGCGGAAGACGTGCTCGGCGTAGTTGAGCCGCGCGCCGGGGAACCACTCGGCGCCGGGCATCGTGCGGCTGCCGAGGACGCGCTCGTACGGCGCCGACGACCGCACGTCGAAGAACTCCCAGATCGAGCCCCAGAAGGTCTCGAGCTCGGTCACCGACCACCGCCAGAGGTCGTGGTACCCGGTCGACTCCACGCCGTGGCGGTCGGCGAGCCAGCGCGCGTAGCGCGTGATCGCGGCGCGCTCGATGCGCGCCTCGTCGGGAGCCCACAGGATCGGCGGCGCGCGCCTCACGGCGAGAGCCTATGCACCGTCAGGCGAGCGTTGACGTCCGCAGCGCAATGGGTGCGACCGCGAAGCGGGCGCCTTCAGGGGTGTGCCCCGCCGAAGGCGGGGATCGAGCCGCAGGATTCGGCTCCTGCCGAATCCTGCTTGGCGGAACGAGCAGTTCAGCGCTGCCGGTAGGTGATCCGGCCGCGCGAGAGGTCGTACGGCGACAGCTCGACCGTCACGCGGTCGCCCGGGTTGATGCGGATCCGGTAGCGCCGCATCTTTCCGGAGACGTAGCCGAGCGTCTCGTGGTCGTTGTCGAGGGCGATGCGGTACATCCCGCCGCGGAACGCCTCGATCACCTCGCCCTGCAACTCGACCTTGCCGTCGTCTGCCAACCCGTCGTCGTCCTTTCTCGACTTCGAGAGAGTGCAGGGCGCGCCCTGTGAAGGGCGCGCCCTGGTTCAGCGCCTCAGCCGGCGAGGGTGACGTTCGTCGCCTGCGGGCCCTTCTGGCCCTGCTCGGCCACGAACTCGACCTTCGCGCCCTCGGGGAGGGACTTGAAGCCGTCGCCCGTGATCCCACTGAAATGGACGAAGAGGTCCTTGCCGCCGTCGTCAGGGGTGATGAAGCCGTACCCCTTGGCGTCGTCGAACCACTTCACGGTTCCGGTTGCCATGTCGCTGAAACACCTCCTTGCCTTGGTTCACGAACGGGCAGGAAGGTGCAGAAACCGCAACGACCGATACCACGCTCTGGTTGAACGTCGGCACCGTAGCACTGATTCGACCGTCCCGAACGAGATTCGAGAGAGAGAAACTCGTTGGCGTTCTTGGGGCCGAGAGGGGGCCTTCGCAGGGTGTGCCGACGGCCGCCGGGGCACGAAAAAGGGGCGGCCCGGCAGGTGCCGGGCCGCCCCTTTCGGTGGCTAGGCCGACTCGGCCAGGTCGCGCCGGCTGCGGAGCGGCCGGGCGTCGTGGTCGAGGGCGTGCTGAAGCCGGGTCAGCGCCGACTTCTCGAGCTGGCGCACCCGCTCGCGGGTGAGCTCGAGCTCACGGCCGATCTCCTCCAGCGTGAGGCTCTCCTGGCCGGCAAAGCCGAACCGGAGCTCGAGGACGCGGCGCTCGCGCTCGGGCAGGCCCGAGAGCGCCGAGCGAACGCGCTCGCGCTGGAACGACTCGTCCGCCTCGTCGACCGGGTCGACGGCCGTGCGGTCGGCGAACAGGTCGCCGAGCTCGCCGTCGCCGTCCGAGCCGACGGCCTGGTTGAGCGAGACCGACGCCTCGACGGCGTCGAGCGCCTCCACGACGTGGTGCAGCTTGAGGCCCGTCGCCTTGGCCAGCTCCTCCACGGTGGGCTGGCGGCCGAGGCTCACCTCGAGGCGCTGGCGCGCCCGGTTGAGCTTCTGCTGCCGCTCCTGCACGTGCACCGGCACGCGGATCGTGGCGGACTGGTTCGCGACCGACCGCTGGCAGGCCTGGCGGATCCACCAGGTGGCGTACGTCGAGAACTTGAACCCCTTGCGGTAGTCGAACTTCTCGACAGCGCGGTTGAGGCCGATCACGCCGTCCTGGATCAGATCGAGGAACGGCACGCCGTGCCCGCGGTAGCGCTTCGCGATCGAGACCACGAGTCGCAGGTTCGAGTTGATCATCCGCTCCTTGGCGGCGAGGTCGCCGCGCTCGACCCGCTTGGCGAGCGCGATCTCGTCGGCGGCGGTGAGGAGCTGGTAGCGACCGATCTCGGAGAGGAACATGCCGAGAGAGTCGGTGGTCGCAGGGCCGGAGCCGGGGGTGAGGTCGAGCTCGAAGTCGTCCTCCTCCTCGGCCGCGGGCAGCTCGACGCCGCGCTCCGC
This sequence comes from uncultured Actinomycetes bacterium, assembly GCA_963748255.1. Taxonomy (GTDB): domain Bacteria; phylum Actinomycetota; class Thermoleophilia; order Gaiellales; family Gaiellaceae; genus Gaiella. The sequence continues at coordinate 177,709 of CAVVIL010000023.1, forward strand.
GAGGAGCGTCTTGAAGGCCGTCACGGCCTCCTCGTCGAGGTCGTGCTCGAGCACGAGCTGATCGAGCTCGGCGGCCGCGACCTTGCCGCGCTCCTCCGCCTCGGCGGCGAACGCGTCCAGTGCAGGAATTTCGATGATGCTTGTCTCCAACGTTTCCTCGTTTCGCTTTCGGCGGCGCGGCACGGACGTGCCCGCGCAGTGGTGGTGTGTCCTGAGGTCCGGCGCCACGCAGCGAGTTGCGCCGCGGCGCGCGCCCGTACAAGTGTGAACGGCCGGTGGCCCCGTGTCATTCCCAAAGGGCGACTCCAAACGAATTGTTTACGTTTCGAGTGCTACAGGGGCCTAGTTGACCGTCGGATCGGGCGGGAGGAGCGCGAGAACGGCGTATTTGCCGCCTTCGCGGCGCAGGACGTCGGCCCAGAGCTCCTCGGGGCGGATCGAGAAGACGTCCGCCGCACGTGCGGGGAAGACGAGCCACGACCCCTCGTCGAGCTCCTCCTCGAGCTGTCCGGGCGCCCAGCCGGCGTAGCCCGCAAAGACCCGAACCGCGTTCAGCCCGCCCAGCTCGTCCGGGTCCTCCACGGTCCCCGGGAGGAACCCGACGGTCTCCAGCACGAGCCCTCCGGCCCGCTCGGGCTCGGCGAAGTCGGCGAGGACGACGACCGCCTGCGGCTGCACGGGGCCGCCGAGGTAGACGGTCGCACCCGGATCGACGAGCGGGGCCATCGGCGGCACCGCGTCGCGGACGGTGACCGGTGAGCTGCGGTTGAGGACGACGCCCATGGCGCCGTCGTCCCCGTGGTCGGCGACGAGCACGACCGTGTGCCGGAAGCTCGGATCCTGGAGCGACGGGCCGGCGACGAGGAGATGGCCGCGCAGGGAGTCCACGAGCGCATTCTCGCCCGCCCGGGACGACCCCGGGCGGGCGAGACGCGCAGTGCTACGGACGAACCTTGAACGTGAAGAGCTTGCTGACCGGAGCGCCGTTGGCCGAGAACGCGTAGACGCGGAGGCGGTAGGTGCCCGCCTTCAGCAGCGTCCCCTCGAGGCGTCGCGTCAGCTCGTTGTACTCGAGCCCCGGCGGGATCTTGCCGGCCAGCGCGACGAACGCCTTGGTCGAATCCTTGCCCTTGACGGGGAGCTTCGCCGAGTAGAAGCGGTCGACGCGGCCGGTCGGCAGCGTCTTGCCGACGACGAAGTCGAGCAGCGGCAGGATCGTGATCCGGAACGGGAGCGACAGCTTCGCCCCCGCCTGGTCGGTCACCGTGATCGTCGAGGCGAACGTCCCCGCCCGCGTGCCGGTGCCCGTGATGGCCCCGGTCGACGGGTCGAGCGTCACGCCGGGCGGCAGCGCGCCGGCGCTCGCGAACGTGTAGCCGCCGCGTCCGCCGACCGCCTTGACGCCGGTCGTGAGCGCCGCGTTCACGAGGCTCTTGGCGGCGAAGCCGGTCGTCGGCGCCTTCTTGCCGTCGAGCGCCTGGAGCTCGAGCGGCGCGAGCACGAAGATCGAGAGCGACTTCGTGTCGTTGTTCGGCGACGCGTTGGCCTGGACCGTGAAGGCGTACTGGCCGCTGGCCGTCGGCGTGCCCGAGATCTGGCCGTTCGGATTCAGGGTCAGGCCCGGAGGCAGCGTGCCGCCGGCGAGCGTCCACGAGCTGATGGACGTCGCGTTCTGGGCGGTCAAGGCAGGCGCCGTGTAGGCCTGGCCGATGTTCGCATCGGGGAGCGAGTTCGTCGCCACGAAGGCGCGGAGCACCTGCGGGTTGACGTTGATCGTGAACTTCCGGTCGGAGGGCGCTCTGGTAGCAGCTTGCCGCCACCGCCGCACGTAGAGACCGTGACGATAGAAGGTGTGGCTCCCGGCCTGTGTCGGCGTGCCGCGGACACGCCCTCGTCGGTGCGATCGAGAGGCCCGGGGGAAGCTGCCCGAGCTGACCGCGGAACGTCCGTGCAGTTCGGCCACGGCTCCTTGAGCTTGAATGTCGACGGCGTACGACTGGCCCGGCGGTCGCGGTCGGGCAGAGGTACGTGTCGCCGGCTCGCCGATGCACGGCTCGTCGGCGAAGTCGCCCGCAGCCGCCCCTGTGGCGTGGATGAGACCAAGGGCCGAGACGAGGACGACGAGTGTCAGGATCTTCGAGATACGGTGCATTGAGCTCCCTTCGGCGACGACGGCGAGCGTCCTCTTTGGGTATCCGAGTCGCTCGCCGGTGCCCACACGACGACGAGCCGCGCGGCACGGTAACAGCGGTCTTGAAAGATTCCGTTAGGGCCGCGCACGGCCGCAGCTGGCAGGGTAGCGGCCGGATCGGCGTACGATGCGGCCCGTGGCGCGCTCCAGGGAGATCCGCCTCGCGGCGCGGCCCAGGGGCGCACCGGTCCTCACCGACTTCGAGCTCGCCGAGGTCGACCTGCCCGAGCCGGGCGAGGGGGAGGTGCTCGTCCGGAACGCGTTCGTCTCGGTCGATCCGTACATGCGCGGGCGGATGAACGACGTCCGCTCCTACGTGCCGCCGTTCGCCCTCGGCGAGCCGCTCACGGGAGGCGCTGTCGGAGAGATCGTCGCGTCGGGCGACGAGCGGTGGCAGGCGGGCGACTGGGTCGTCCACGACCTGGGCTGGCGCGAGCTCGCCCTCGTCGAGGGTCGCCGCGTGCGGCGCGTCGACCCACGCCAGTCGCCCGTCTCGACCGCGCTCGGCGTGCTCGGCATGCCGGGGCTCACCGCGTACGTCGGGATCGTCGACATCGGTCGGGTGGAGGCGGGCGAGACGGTGTTCGTCTCGGGCGCGGCCGGCGCGGTCGGGAGCATCGCGGCCCAGCTGGCGCGGGCCCGCGGCGCGCGGGTCGTCGGGAGCGCGGGCACGGCGGAGAAGGTCGCCTGGCTCGAGGAGCTCGGCCTGGAGGGCGTCTTCGACTACACGCAGGTCTCGACCGCCGAGGCGCTCCGCGCGCATGCGCCGGACGGGATCGACGTGTACTTCGACAACGTCGGCGGCGAGACGCTGGAGGCGGCGATCGGGGCGCTCCGCCTGCACGGTCGCGTCGTCGCCTGCGGCGCCATCTCGCGCTACAACGCGACCGAGGCGCAGCCCGGCCCCCGCAACCTCTTCATGCTCGTCACGAAGCGGCTGCGCCTCGAGGGGTTCCTCGTCTTCGAGCACGCCGAGCGGACCGCCGCGTTCCTCGACGAGGTCGCGCCGCTCGTGGCCGACGGCGCGATCCGGCACCGCGAGACGATCGTGGACGGGATCGAGCGTGCCCCGGAGGCCTTCATCGGCCTCCTGTCGGGCGCGAACGTCGGGAAGATGCTCGTCCGCGTCGGGCCGGAGCTCGGGGCGTGAAGCGGTTCCTCTGCCGCGTCTTCGGCCACCGGGTGCCGGCGAGCAAGCGATTCCTCCTCACCCAGAAGCGCGCGCGGTGCACGCGCTGCGCGAAACGCGTGCGCATCGCGCGCTGAGCCGGTCAGGGCGCGACGGAGTCGAGCGCTGCCCGGAGGCTCGCGACGTACGCCGCGAGCGCGTCCGGCCCGTCCTCTGCGACCTGGACGGGGCGCGAGCCGACGGCGACGCCGTCGGCGAGTGAGGCGGCCGCCGCAGCCTGCTCGGGCGTCGAGATGCCGAAGCCGGCGTACAGCGGGATCCCGTCCGCGACCGGTCGGACGCGCTCGACGAGGCCCTCGAGGGCGGACGAGAGCACGCTGCGCTCACCGGTCGTGCCGGTCAGGGTGACGAGGTAGAGCCAGCCGTCGGTCGTCGACGCCGCGAGCCGGAGCCGCTCGTCGGTCGACGTCGGCGCGACGAGGTGGATGCGCCGTAGCCCGGGGCGGAGCCCGGCCGGGACGTCGGAGACGATGAGGCTCGTCGCACCGCGCGCCTCGGCGTCGGCGGCGAACCGCTCCCACCCGTACGCCTCGAGAAGGGCGGCGTACGTCATCGGGACGAGCGGGACGTCGCCGACCAGCGCACGCGTCTCGGCGAGGCAGTCGAGGCACTGCGCGGTGCGCATGCCGCGGGCGAGCGCACGCTCGGTCGCGCGCTGGATCACCGGCCCGTCGGCCAGCGGGTCGGAGAACGGGAAGCCGAGCTCGATCATGTCCGCACCCGCCTCGACGGCCGCTCGTGCGAGCTCCGGCGTCTCCGGCTCGCAGACGAGGTAGACGACGAGCGCCTTCCTCATGGGCGGCTCTGGAGCGCGGCCAGCGCCTCCGCCAGGTCCTTGTCCCCGCGACCGGAGAGGCAGACGGCGACGTACTCGGCGTCGAGCCGGTCGACGACCGCGAGGGCGTGGGCGGACTCGAGCGCGGGGATGATCCCCTCGAGGCGCGTGAGGCGCGCGAAGGCGTCGAGCGCCTCGTCGTCGGTGCAGGGCACGTACTCCGCCCGCCCGGTGTCCCGGAGCCACGCGTGCTCCGGCCCGACGCCGGGGTAGTCGAGCCCGGCCGAGATCGAGTGCGCGTCGGCGATCTGGCCGTCCTCGTCGGCGAGCACGGACGAGCGGGCGCCGTGGAGCACCGCGGCGCGGCCCGTGCCGAGCGACGCGGCGCCCGCCGCCTCGACGCCGACCAGTCGCACCGCCGCGTCGTCGAGGAACGCGGCGAACATCCCGATCGCGTTCGACCCTCCGCCGACACAGGCGACGACGACGTCGGGGAGCGCGCCCTCCGCCTCGAGCAGCTGGGCGCGCGCCTCCAGTCCGATCACCGCCTGCAGCTCGGCGACGAGCTCCGGGTACGGGGCCGGCCCGACGCAGGAGCCGATCACGTAGTGGGTCGTGTCGACGTTCGTGATCCAGTCGCGGATGGCGGCGCTCGTCGCCTCCTTCAGCGTCCGCGTCCCGTACTCGACGGGCTCGACGGTCGCGCCGAGGAGCCGCATCCGCTCGACGTTCGGCGCCTGGCGCCGCATGTCGACGGCCCCCATGTAGACGACGCACTCGAGCCCGAACCGGGCGCAGGCGGTCGCGGTCGCGACGCCGTGCTGGCCCGCACCCGTCTCCGCGATGATCCTCCGCTTCCCGAGGCGGTTCGCGAGGACGACCTGGCCGAGCGCATTGTTGATCTTGTGCGCGCCGGTGTGGTTCAGGTCCTCGCGCTTCAGGTACACGCGCCGTCCCGGGGCGAAGCGGTCGGCGCGGGTGATCGGCGAGGGCCGCCCGACGTACGTGCGCCCGAGCTCGTCGAGCTCCGCGCGGAACGCCGGGTCGCGCTTCGCCGCCTCCCACGCCTCCGCGAGCTCGTCGAGCGCCGGGATCAGCGTCTCCGGGACGTACCTGCCGCCGTACGGGCCGAAGGTCTCTTCGATCGCCGTCATCCCCGGGCCGCCTCGACGTATGCCCGGACGCGCTCGTGGTCCTTGATCCCGGGCGAGCGCTCGAGCGAGGAGGACGCATCGACGGCCCACGGCCGGACGGCGTCGATCGCGGCCGCAACGTTCTCGGGGCCGAGCCCGCCGGCGAGGACGACGCGGCCCTCCGCCGTGGCGGCACGCGCCCAGTGCCCGGGGTCGTCCTCGCCCCAGGGGAGGTCGAGCACCCGCGCGACCGGTGCCGCGCCGGCGAAGAGGGTCGCGTCGCGACCGCGGACCTTGCCCGCCTCGACGTCGTGCACCTGGTCGAGGTCGGCGTCGCTGGAGCCGGCGGTCCCGACCCAGACCGCGACCGCGAGGGTGGTCTCGGGGACGGGCAGGACGCCCGGTGCGGCGCGCGGGCTCTCACGCGCGAGCACGAAGCCGAGCAGGTCGGCGCCCGCCTCGGCCGCCGCCGCGACGTCCTCGTCGCGCGTCAGGCCGCACACCTTGACGAGGGGGCGGGAGGCCAGCTCGGCGAGCTTCGCGGCCGGGTCGGGCGCGCGCATGAGGGCCGAGCCGACGAGGATCGCGTCGGCGCCGGCGAGCTCGGCGGCCGCGCCCTGCGCGCGGGACTCGATGCCCGACTCGGCGATCACCACGCGGTCGGCCGGGATCGCCGCGAGGAGCGCGAGCTGCGCCCGCCGGTCGATCGCGAACGTCGAGAGGTCGCGGGCGTTGACGCCGACGACCGGCGCCCCGAGCGCGACCGCCCGTGCGACCTCCTCGGCGTCGTGCGCCTCGACGAGCGCGTCGAGCCCGAGCCGGCCCGCCTCGGCGAGCAGCGATCGTGCGAGGTCGTCGTCGAGGTCGCGGAGGAGCAGCAGGGCGGCGTCCGCGCCGGCCTCCCTGGCGGTGCGGAGCTCGTCGGCCGTCGAGAAGAAGCCCTTGGCGAGGAGCGGGGCGTCCGTGGCTGCCCGCGCGGCCCGGAGGTCGTCCCAGGTCCCGGCGAAGCGCTCGTCGACGAGCACGGAGATCGCGGCCGCGCCCGCGGTCGCGTACGACGGGGCGATCCGGGCGGGGTCGGCGTCCGGGCGCAGGTCGCCGGCCGACGGCGACCGGCGCTTGATCTCGGCGATCACGCCGAGACCGGGCGCGCGCAGGGCCGCCTCGAAGCGTCCCATCAGGCGGGCACCGCGTTCGAGAACTCCACCAGCCGTACGAGCGCCACGCCGGCGGCGCCGTCGTCGATCGCGGCGGACGCGGCGGCGACGCCGTCGTGCAGCGTCTCGCTGACGCCGGCGGTGACGAGCGCGGCGCCGGCGTTCAGGACGACCGCGTCGCGGCGACCGCCGCGCTCACCGTCCAGGACGCGCCTGATCGCCGCGGCGTTCTCGGCCGCGTCGCCGCCGCGCAGCTCCGCCGGGTCGGAGGGGCCGAGGCCGACCGTGACCGGGTCGAGCTGCCACTCCGAGATCCGCCCGTCGCGCACCTCGACCACGAGCGACGGCCCCGAGGGGGTCAGCTCGTCCACGCCCCCGGCGCCGTGCACGACGAGCGCGCGCCGCGCGCCCAGCCCGGCCAGGGCCTCGGCGTACGTGCGGGCCAGCTCGGGCGCGTAGACGCCGAAGACGCCGTCTCGGGCGCCTGCGGGGTTCGCGAGCGGGCCGAGGACGTTGAACACCGTGCGCGTCCCGAGCTCCTGCCGCACGGGCGCCGCGTGGCGCATCGCCGGGTGGTGCGCGCGGGCGAACATGAAGCCGAAGCCGAGCTCGTCGATCGACGCTGCGATGCGCTCGGGCGCGAGCTCGAGCGTGAGCCCGAGCGCCTCGAGCACGTCGGCGGAGCCGCAGGCCGAGCTCGCCGCCCGGTTGCCGTGCTTGGCGACGCCCGCCCCGGCGGAGGCCGCGACGATCGCGGCCGCGGTGGAGATGTTGATCGTGTGCGCGCCGTCGCCACCCGTCCCGACGACGTCGACGAGCGGGGTCCGAGACGGGCTGACCGGGACGACGTGCTCGCGCATCGCCTCGGCGAAGCCCGTGATCTCGTCGACGGTCTCGCCCTTGGCGCGCAGGCCGACGAGGAGCCCGCCGATCTGCGCCGGCGTCGCCTCGCCCCGCATCACCGCGTCCATGACCGCGCGGGCCTCGTCTCGCGTCAGGTCGCGGCCGTCGGCGATCCGCGCGAGGGCGTCCGTGATCATCGGAGGAAGTTCCTCGCGAGCTCCGGGCCGAGCGGGGTCAGGACGCTCTCCGGGTGGAACTGCACGCCCTCGATCGGGAGTCGTGCATGGCGCACGCCCATCACCTCCCCGTCGGCCGTCTGCGCGGTGACCGTCAGCTCGTCCGGCACCTCGGTCGCAGCGAGCGAGTGGTACCGCCCGACCTCCAGCTCGTCGGGCAGGCCCTCGTAGACCCCGCGCCCGTCGTGCGTGACGACGCTCGCCTTGCCGTGCAGCAGCGCGCGCGCCTGGCCGACCGTGCCGCCGTAGGCCTCCACGATCGCCTGGTGGCCGAGGCAGACGCCGAGCGTCGGCGTCGTCTCGCCGAGCCGCCTGATCACCTCGATCGAGACGCCTGCGTCCGCCGGCCGTCCCGGGCCGGGGGAGACGACGAGCCGGTCGGGGGCCAGGGCGGCGGCTTCGTCGACGGTGATCGCGTCGTTCCGGACGGTCACGACCTCGGCCCCGAGCTCCTCGAAGAGGTGGACGAGGTTGTAGGTGAACGAGTCGTAGTTGTCGATCATCAGGAGCTTCATGCGCTACGAGGATGCCTCACGCTCGGCCAGGTCGATCGCCGCCTCGAGCGCGGCGAGCTTGCGGAGGCACTCCTCGTGCTCCGCGGCGGGGTCCGAGTCCGCGACGATCCCCGCGCCCGCCTGGAGGTAGGCGACGCCGTCGCGCATCACCATCGTCCGGAGCGCGATGCATGCGTCCATCGTGCCGTCCGGGAGGGCGTAGAGGACGGCGCCCCCGTACGGCCCGCGCCGGAAGCGCTCGAGCTCGGTGATGAGCTGCATCGCCCGGATCTTCGGCGCGCCGCTGACGGTCCCGGCCGGGAAGCAGGCGCGCAGCACGTCGAAGGGGCGCACGCCGTCGCGCAGCTCGCCCACGACCTCGGAGACGAGGTGCGAGACGTGCGAGAAGCGCTCGACCTCCATGCTGCGCGCGACGTGCACGGTGCCCGCGCGGCAGACGCGCGAGAGGTCGTTTCGGCCGAGGTCGACGAGCATCACGTGCTCGGCGCGGTCCTTCTCCGACGAGAGCAGCCGCTCGACGTCGCCCTCGGTCGGCTCCGTCGTCCCCGCGATCGGGCAGAGGCTCGCGCGGCCGTCCTCGCACGCCACGAGGCGCTCGGGGGACGAGCCGACGAGCGAGAGCCCGTCGAGGTCGAGGAGGAAGAGGTACGGGGAGGGGTTGACGCGACGGAGGGCGCGGTAGACCTCGAGCGGCGTGGCGGAGGTCGGCCGCTCGGCGCGCTGCGAGGGGACGCACTGGAACACGTCCCCGGCGACGATGTGCTCCTTCACGATCCCGACCATCTCCTCGTAGCGCCGCCGGTCGGGGAAGCGGCGGATCGGCTCGCTCGCGCCCGTCGGCTCGCGGTGCCACGGGATCCCGGCCTCGAGCCGCCCCGCGACCTCGTCCGCGTCTCCCGCGAGCACCTCGGCCGTGCCGGCGCCGTGGTCGAAGCGCACGAGCGTCTCGGCGACGACGAAGCGGCTCTCGGGGAGCCCGTGGCCGTCCGTCGGGAGGGGCACGGTCGGCTCGAGCTTCGCGATCTCGTCGTACGCGACGTAGCCGACCACGGGCTGACCGAGGTCCTCGGCCTCCTCGAACGTGACGAGCCGCGAGCCGGCGCCCATCCACGAGCTCCGGCCGAGCCGGCCGCGCTCGACCGACTCGAGCAGGAAGCTGGCGCGCCCCATCGCCCGCAGCCGGAGATACGCCCCGAGCGGGGTGAGGAGGTCGGTCGTGATGGTCGCCGTCGGGTTCATGTCCTCCAAGACGAAAGAGACCTCCTGCGGAGGTCTCGGGCGAAACGGGTGTGGTCGACTGCTACCGCACGCTCCCGCCTCGCCCAGTGCGCCACGGCCAGGTGCCTCGGGTGCGCGTGCCGGTCATCGCGTCGAGCCTAGCGGGGCCGCGTCGCCCGCGCAATCGACGGAGGCCGGGCCGGTGGAGGGGAGGCGGGCGGCCGACCGGCGCCCCGCGGCTACGCTGGCGCCGTGCCAGCGGCAGTCATCGTCTCCGCGGTTCGCACGCCGTTCGGCCGGCTCGGCGGCGGGCTCGCCGACCGCTCCTCGGTCGAGCTCGGAGGCATCGCGATCCGGGCGGCGCTCGAGCGTGCCGGCGTCGCGCCCGAGGACGTCGGCTACGTCGCGATGGGACAGGTGCTGCAGGCGGGCGTCGGCCAGGCCCCGGCCCGGCAGGCGGCGATCGCGGCAGGGATCCCGAAGGAGGTTCCCGCCGACACGATCAACAAGGTCTGCGCGTCGTCGATCCGCGCGGTCGAGATCGCCGAGCTGATGATCGCCGCGGGCCGCCACGACGTCGTCGTCGCCGGTGGGATGGAGTCGATGTCACAGGCGCCGTACCTGCTGCCGAAGGCGCGGTTCGGCTACCGCCTGGGCAACGGCGAGGTGCTCGACCACACGGTCTTCGACGGGCTCACGTCGACCTTCGACGGCCTGCACATGGTCCAGCAGGCGTCCGCGGTCGCCCGCGAGCTCGGGATCAGCCGGGAGGAGCAGGACGCGTGGGCGCTCCGCTCCCACGAGCGGGCGGCTGCCGCGCAGGACGCGGGCCGCTTCGACGACGAGATCGTCCCCGTGGGAGGCGTCGCCGCCGACGAGGGCGTGCGGCGCGACACGACGCTCGAGCGGCTCGCGTCGTTGAAGCCGGTCTTCGACCCCGACGGGACGACGACCGCCGGGAACGCGCCGGGGGTCAACGACGGCGCGTCCTGCGTGGTCGTCTGCTCGGAGGAGTGGGCGGCCGAGCGCGGCATCGAGCCGCTCGCCCGCATCCTCGGCCACGCCTACGTCGCGGACGAGTTCGCGTACCTCGCGCGCACCCCGGCGGCCGCCGCGGACCGCGTGCTCACGGCCACGGGCCGCACGATCGGCGACGTCTCGCGTGTCGAGATCAACGAGGCGTTCGCGTCGGTCGCGCGGAACTCGACGCGGCTCCTCGGCGTCGACGAGGCGCAGGTCAACGTGAACGGCGGCGCCGTCGCGCTCGGTCACCCGATCGGCGCGTCGGGCGGGCGCATCCTCACGACGCTCGTCCACGAGCTCCGGCGCTCCGGCGGCGGGCTCGGCCTCGCCGCGATCTGCTCCGGCGGCGGCCAGGGCGACGCGGTCCTCGTCGAGGTCTGACGCCGTGGCGCGGCGCCTGCTCGCCGCGGTCGTCGCGGCGCTCGTCCTCGCGCCCGCGGGGCATGCGCTCGACTGCCCGAACATCCCACTCGAGGAGCGGCTCGCGGCCTCCGACGCCGCGTTCGTCGGCCGTGTCACCGAGCGCCGCACGACCGATGCCGGCGTCGTCTACCGGATGCTCGTCGACCAGAGGGTCAAAGGCCCGGTGGGCCGGGAGGTGGAGGTCACCTCGCGGCAGCCGCTCGTCGACGCGGCCGACGAGCCGATCGTCTTCGACGAGGCGCTCGGCGTCATGGCGCTGTTCGAGGGCGCACGCCTCACGACCGAGTCGTGCCTCCTGACCGATCCGGGCGCCCTGCTCTCCGTCAGCGACGAGGTCCGGGGGAACTGGATCAAGGTGGTGATCGGGCTCGTCATCCTCGCCGCCGTGCTCGCGTTCTCGATCCACCGGCTGCGGGTGCGCCAGCGGCAGCTCGCGGCGCGCAGTAGCCTCGACCGATGAGCTTCGCCCGCGTGCTCGTCGTCGGCGCCGGCCAGATGGGCGCCGGGATCGCGCAGGTGGTGGCGGCCTCGGGACGCGAGGTCTCCCTGCACGACAGCCAGCCCGGGGCGGTCGAGCGAGGGCTCGAGGGCATCCGGCGGAGCCTCGAGCGGCTGCACGAGAAGGGCGGCCCCGAGCCGGGCGAGGTGCTCGGACGCGTGACGCCGGTCGACGGGCTCGCCGAGGCGGACCTGCTGATCGAGGCGATCGTCGAGGACGCCGACGCGAAGCGCGCAGTCTTCCGGGCCGCCGACGAGGCGCTGCCCGCGCACGCCGTCCTCGCCTCGAACACGTCGTCGATCCCCATCACCGAGCTGGCCGCCGCCACGGCGCGGCCCGGGCAGGTGATCGGCATGCACTTCTTCAACCCCGTGCCGATGCTCCCGCTGGTCGAGGTGATCCGCGCCGAGCAGACCACGGACGAGACCGCCGAGGCGATCGTCGCCCTCGCCCGGGACCTCGGGAAGACGCCGGCCGAGGCGAACGACTTTCCCGGGTTCGTCTCGAACAGGATCCTGATGCCGTTCGTCAACGAGGCCGCCTACGCGCTGATGGAGGGCGTCGCGGAGGCGGAGGCGATCGACACCGTCGCCAAGCTCGGCTTCGCGCACCCGATGGGGCCGCTGGCGCTCGCCGACCTGATCGGGCTCGACACGTGCGTGGCGATCATGGAGGTGCTGCACGAGGGGCTCGGCGACCCGAAGTACGCGCCGTGCCCGCTCCTCCGGCGATACGTCGCCGCCGGGCGGCTGGGCCGGAAGTCCGGTCGCGGCTTCTACGAGTACGCCTGAGCGCGGTGGACCCACTCGTCGACGCCGAGCTCGACGCGCAGCGCGAGGCCGACGACGTGTTCGTCGTCCGCGCATTCCGCGAGGTGCTGCGACGGCCGCCCGAGCCCGAGGCGCGCGAGCGCGCCGTCGCGAAGCTCGCGGAGGGGACTCTCTCGCGCGCGACCTTCCTCCACGAGCTCGTGACCGCCGAGGAGGCGGCCCGCGTCCGCGCGCTCGACGACGCCGTCGCGCTCGGCCTCGGCGCCCGCGCGCGCGGCGAGCGGCTCTCGTGGCTGCAGGCCCCGCCCGGCTCGGACGAGCGCGTGGTCGAGGTCCCGTGGGTGCTCTCGCGGCTCGTGGCGGAGGGCCGCGTCCTCGAGGTCGGCTACGCCTTCGCCGAGCCGGCCTACCTGGCCGGGCTCCTGCGCGCCGGCGTCGACCTCACGGGGGCCGACCTCGCGGAGCGGGACGTGCCCGGGATGGAGCGCGTCACGGCCGACGTCCGGTCGCTGCCGTTCGAGGACGGCTCCTTCGACCAGGCGCTCCTCGTCTCGACGCTCGAGCACGTCGGCGCCGACAACACGGCGTACGGGCTCGCGGCCGAGGACGATCCGGGCTCGCGCGTCGACGCGCTCCGCGAGCTCGGCCGCGTCGTCGGCGCGCGAGGACGGCTGCTCGTCACCGTCCCGCTCGGCGAGCCGGGCGACCACGGCTGGTTCCGCCTCGACGACCTCGACGGCTGGAACCGCCTCTTCGCCGCAGCAGGCCTCTTCGTCGAGGAGCAGGAGGCGTACGAGCTCGGCGAGGACGGCTGGCGCGCGGCGCCCGCCTTCCGCGCCTCCGGTGTCGGGTACGGAGACCGCGGGCCTGCCGCCTCCGCCGTCCTCTGCACGGAGCTCTCGGCCGGCCGCCTGCGGCGCCTCGCGACACCGGACGGCATGAGCCGGGCGCTCAAGCGCCGCCTCCGCCCGCTCCGCCACCGCTCCTAGACTGCAGCCGTGGACTTCGCCCTCACCGACGAGCAGCGGGAGATCCAGGCTCTCGCCCGCGAGGTCGCGGAGACCGAGATCGCCCCGCACGCCTCGGACTGGGACCGCGAGCACCGGTTCCCGCGCGAGCTCTTCGCGAAGCTGGGCGGCCTCGGCCTGATGGGGGTCTGCGTGCCCGAGGAGCTCGGCGGCGCGGGCGCGGACTTCATCGCCTACGTGCTCGTCCTCGAGGAGCTCTCCCGCGCGGACGCGGGCGTCGGGGTCACGGTCGCGGTGCACACGAGCGCGGCGACGCTGCCGATCGTGTCGTTCGGGACCGACGAGCAGAAGGCGCGCTTCGTCCCGCCGCTCGCCCGCGGCGAGGTGCTCGGCGCCTTCGCCCTGACCGAGCCCGGCTCCGGCTCCGACGCGGGCTCGCTCCGCACCACGGCGGTGCCCGACGGGGACGCCTGGCGGCTCTCGGGGACGAAGCAGTGGTGCACGAACGGCAGCCACGCCTCGACGTTCCTCGTCTTCGCCCGCACCGACCCCGCGACCGACGGCGCGCGGGGCGTCTCCGCCTTCCTGCTCGACGCCGAGCACGTCGAGGTGACGCGCGAGGAGGAGAAGCTCGGGCTCCACTCGTCGTCGACGGCCGACCTCCGGCTCGACGACGTGCGGGTCGACGGCGACCGGCTCCTGCACGAGGAGCGGAAGGGGTTCGCCGTCGCGATGTCGACGCTCGACGGGGGACGGATCGGGATCGCCGCGCAGGCGGTCGGCATCGCCCAGGCCGCGCTCGACACGGCCCGCGACTACGCGCTCGAACGGGAGCAGTTCGGCCGCAGGATCTCGGAGTTCCAGGCCATCCAGTTCCGGCTGGCGGACATGGCCACCGAGATCGCCGCGGCCCGGCAGCTGACCCTGCGCGCCGCCTGGCTGAAGCAGGCGGGCCATCCGCACGGGGCCGAGGGCGCGATGGCGAAGCTCTTCGCGTCGCGGGTCGCGGTCACCGCGAGCCAGGACGCGATCCAGGTGCTCGGCGGGTACGGCTACACGCGCGAGTTCCCGGCCGAGCGCTACTACCGCGACGCCAAGATCACCGAGATCTACGAGGGGACGAGCGAGATCCAGAGGATCGTGATCGCGCGTGAGCTCCTCCGCGGGGCCGATCGACGGCTCGCGGTCGGCGCCGCCGCCGCCTCGAGCCGGGACGGCTGACGCCGGCGAAGGGGCCGGGTAGGCTCAGCGCATGAGCCGCGCCCAGGACGAGCCGGTGCGCCTCACGCGGATCTACACGCGCGGCGGTGACGGCGGGGAGACGTCGCTCGGGGACGGGTCGCGCACCTCGAAGCTCGACGGCCGGATCGTCGCCTTCGGCACGGTGGACGAGCTCAACGCGGCGCTCGGCGTCGTCCTCGCGGGCGAGGTGCCGGACGAGCTCCGCCCGACGCTCGAGCGGATCCAGAACGAGCTCTTCGACCTCGGCGCCGACCTCTCCGTCCCCGGCGAGGTCGATGGCCGCCTGCGGATCGAGCAGCCGCTCGTCGACCGGCTCGAGGAGGACTGCGACCGGCTCAACGCCGACCTCCCGGAGCTCAAGAGCTTCGTCCTCCCGGGAGGCACCGCGGCCGCCGCCGGCCTCCACGTCGCCCGGACGATCTGCCGCCGCGCCGAGCGCGAGACCCTCCGCGCCGCCCAGGACCACCGGCTCGGCGCGCTCGTCGCCGTCTACCTCAACCGGCTCTCCGACCTGCTCTTCATCCTCGCGCGCGCGGCGAACCATCTCGCGGACCGGGACGAGCCGCTCTGGAAGCCGGGCGCGACTCGCCGCTAGCCCGACCCGGGCCGCCGGGGTCGGCCCTCGAGGTGCTCGGGGTGGCGTGGCGCCTCGGGCTGACGTCGTTCGGCGGCCCCGTCGCGCACATCGGCCACTTCCGGACGGAGTACGTCGAGCGCCGCGAGTGGCTCGACGAGCACGAGTTCGCGGAGCTCGTCGCCCTCACGAGCCTCCTGCCGGGTCCCTCCTCGAGCCAGCTCGGGATCGCGATCGGAGCGCGGCGCGCGGGCCATCTCGGCGGGCTCGCGGCCTGGCTCGGCTTCACGGTGCCGTCCGCGCTCGCGATGACGGCGCTCGCGCTCGTCGTCGGCGAGGCGGACGTCGCCGGCGCCGGCTGGATCGACGGCCTCCAGCTCGTCGCCGTCCCCGTCGTCGGGCTCGCCGTGCTGGCGATGCGCCGGACGCTGGCGCCCGATGTGGGGAGGTTCGCGCTCGCGGCGTTCGCGGCGCTCGTCGTCCTCGGCGGCGGCGGCTTCGCCGGCCAGGCCGTCGCGCTCGCCGCGGGCGCGATCGTGGGGGTGCTCGCCTTCACGGCTCCGTCGGGAGCCGGGCTGGGGCTGCCCCGTCCCGGACGGCGCGGCGTGGTGGCGCTCGCGTGCGTCGGGACGCTCGTCGCCCTCCTGCTCGGGTTGCCGGCGCTGCGCGACGCGACGGGCTCGCAGGCAGTGGCGCTCGTCGACGCCATGGTGCGGTCGGGATCGCTCGTGTTCGGCGGCGGGCACGTCGTGCTGCCGCTCCTCGACCAGGCCGTCGTCGAGCCCGGTTGGGTCGGGCAGCAGGAGTTCCTCGCCGGCTACGGGCTCGTGCAGGCGATGCCCGGGCCGCTCTTCACGTTCTCGGCCTACCTCGGGGCGATCCAGGGGCCCGAGCCGAACGGACTCGCGGGCGCCTCCCTCGCGCTCGTCGCGATCTTCCTGCCGTCGTTCCTCCTGCTCGCCGGTCTTCTGCCGGGGTGGTCGCTCGTCCGCACGGCCCCGATCGTCCAGGGAGCGATCGTCGGCGTAGGCGCCGCGGTCGTCGGGCTCCTCGCCGCCGCGTTCTGGGACCCGGTGCTGACGGCCTCGATCGACGGTGTCGGCGACGCCGCCTTCGCGCTCGGGCTCCTCGTCCTCGTGCGGCTCCTGCCGATCTGGGCGGTCGTCCCGCTCGCGGCCGCGCTCGGCGCGCTCCTGCTCTAGCGCGGGCTCAGGTCGTCAGCGCGACGGCGGGCCAGCTGCCGGCGAGCCACTCGGAGAGCTTCGGGGCCGACATCGGATGGCCGAAGTAGAAGCCCTGCGCGAGGTCGCAGCCGAGCGCGGCCGCAGCGTCCCACGCCATCCGGCTCTCGACGCCCTCCGCGACGGTCTCGAGGCCGAGCCCGTGGGCGAGCTCGACGAGCGAGCGGACGATCGCGTCCGCGCGGCCGCCGCGGCCCGCGTCGTGGAGGAACATCGCGTCGATCTTGACCTGGTCGAGCTGCAGCATCCGGATCGCGGCGACCGACGACGCACGGCCGAGATCGTCGAGCGAGAGCTTCACGCCGAGTGCGCGGAGCCTGGCGACGACGGCCTCGTCGAGCTCCGAGCCCGCGCCCGGGCCGGACGGGACGATCTCGAGCGTGAGCCGGCGCGGCTCGATCGGCGAGTCGCTGAGGAGCCGATCGAGCCCGGCGACGAGGTCGGGGTCGTCGATCAGCCGATAGGGGACGTTCACCGCGGCGTCGAGCCGGTGGCCGTCGCGGTCCCACTCGACGAGGCGCGCGAGCGCATCCTTGGCGACGGCGATGGTCAGCGTGCGGACGAGAGGCGTGCGCTCGAGATGGGGGACGAACTCCGACGGGCCGACGAGCCGGTCGCTTCGCAGCCGCCGGACGAGCGCCTCGACGGCCTGGATCTCGCCGGTGTGCATCCGGACGATCGGCTGGTAGTGGACGACGATCTCGTCCTGCTCGAGCGCCTCCTCGAGGTCGCGCACGACGCCGCCGTCGAGCGGGGGGCGGAGGACGTTCTCGTCGCTCGTGTCCCGCTTCGTCGCGTACATCTGGCCGTCGGCGCGGGCCAGGAGCTCGCCGGGCGTCAGCCCGTCCTGCGGGAAGAGCGCCCAGCCGATCGACGCGTCGATCTCCACGAGGCCCCCGTCGATCCGGTACGGCCGCCGCAGGTCGTTGCGCAGGCGGCCGACGAGCGCCGCAGCCTCGTCGTCGCTCGACGTGCCGAGCGAGAGCACGACGAACTCGTCGCCCCCGACCCGCGCGACCGTGTCGATGCCCCGGACGACGGCCTGCAGCCGCTTGGCGATCACGCGCAGGACGGTGTTGCCGGCCTCGTGGCCGCGCACGTCGTTGACGCCCTTGAACCCGTCGATGTCGACGACGAGCAGCGCGAACGGCTCGGCCGTCCGCTGCGAGCGCGCGAGCGCCTGCTCGATCCGGTCGTCGAGCAGCGCGCGGTTCGGCAGGCCGGTGAGCGCGTCGCGGAGGGCGAGCCGCTGCGCGGTCACCAGCCGTGAGACCAGGAGGTTCGCGACGGTGGCTCCGAGGAAGGCGAATGCGGCGACGATCATCGCGGCGGCGAGCGGTCGGCCCTCCTCGGCGAGCTTCACGCCCAGCAGGGCCCCGAGGGCGACGACGAGCGCGGCCGCCATCGGCCAGATCAACCAGCGGCGGACCGCGTGCCAGGTAATGGGATCGCGCATGTCGTTGGTGCGCCCGGACGCCAGGAGCGGGCGCGGCTCCGCAGTTCACTGATCGTCGTGGAGAAGCCCGTCGGGTGCTCCACCCACATGAGGGAATCCCCCTCCCCCGTCCGGGGGAGAGGATCCGTCCCGATTGCGGTGAATCCCGCTGCGTGCGTCTCCGACTCGCGGCAGCCCTGACCTGGGTCGGACTCGCGATCGCGTGTCTCGCCGTCTTCGGCCTGACGGTCGAGGCCGTCGTCAACGCCCTGGGCTGCGCGGTCGTCGTCGCCATCACGGTGACGGACATCGAGCGGCGCATCGTCCCGAACCGGATCGTCGTGCCGGCGCTCGTCGTCGCGCTCGTCGTGCAGACGATCCGCGACCCGGGCTTCGAGTGGCTGCTCTCGGCGCTCGCGGCGGGCGGGTTCTTCCTGCTGCTGGCGCTCATCTATCCCGCCGGCCTCGGGATGGGCGACGTGAAGCTCGCCGCGTTCCTCGGAGCGTGGCTCGGCGTGGACGTCGCGGTGGCGCTGTTCGCGGGATCGCTGCTGGGAGCGGTCTACGCGCTCGTCATTCTCGCCCGTCAGGGTGCAGAGGGCCGCAAGGCCACACTGCCCTACGTTCCCGCACTTGCCACCGGCGCGGTGATCGCGCTGTTCTTCGGCGAGGCGCTGCTGGACGCCTGGCTCGGCTGAGTCGCCGCCGCGACGCGCTCCACGACCGCGCACCGGCGGGCATCCAGAGGGAACGGCGACCGTGTGACGGCGGTGCAGAGCCGCGCGCCGTCGTCGAGCTCGACGATCGCGCCGATGCGCGGGTGTGGGCCGGAGCGGACGTGGAGCCGGTAGCCGTCCGCGGCCTCGAGCACGACGTGCTCGTCCTCGGGAGCCTCCTGCTGCGCCTCGGGCACGCCGACCAGCGAGCCGCCGATGTCGGTGAGCCTGCGCGCGAGCGCGGCGAGCTCCTCCGCGCGCTGCTCCAGCGCGATCTCGCGCGTCCGGGCAACCTCCTCGCGCCGTTCGACGGCGGCCCGGCGCAGCTCCACGGCGCCGAGCTCGCGGCGGCGGTCGGCGAGGGTCGTCTCGGCCGCCTCGATCGCCCGACGGCGATCCTCGAGCTCGGCGGCCCGGCCGTCGAGCTCCGCCTGGCGGCGGTCGAGCTCGGCGGCGTCCTCGCGCAGGAGCGCATGGAGCTCCTCCTGGAGCGCGCGGACGCGGCGCTCGCGCTCGTCCAGCTCCACGTAGGCCCGGCTCAGCGCGGCGTAGTCCCCGTCGTCGCCGGTGGACGGCGGGGGAGCCTCGGTGCCGCCGGAAGGCGTGAAGAGCGCCTTCAGGCGGTCGCGGCCTCCCTGGTCGGCGGTCCGCCGTCCCGGCCACTGGCCCCATTCCCGCTCGGTGCGCGCCTCTCGCTGCATCCCGTTCCTCCCGTGGTCATTGCGCCGGCGGCCCTCCTCAGCCGTCGAATTCGGAACGGCCGCCGGCGCGTTGACGCTATTTCGCGGGTTTGCAGGCGGTTCCTGCCCCAAGGGATAGGACAAGCTCCACCGGAAGGGGGAGGGCCAGAACGCCCGTTTTGCCTATCACTTGGGTATGGATGCATTCGGTGCCCGGCTACTCGCAGCAAGGATCGCGGCCGGCGTGCGGATCGGGAGCGTGATCGAGCTCACTTCCGACTCGGACGCCGAGCTGGAGCCCGGAGATCGCGGCGTCGTTCGCGGGATCAGCCCGGGTGGCGAGGTCGATGTGGAGTGGGAGCGCGGCTTCTGCCGCGCGATCGACCCCCGCTTCACGACCTACCGCGCTCTCCCCGCCTGAACGCCTCGAGAGGCCTTCCCTTCGCTGACGTCGACGCGGGCACTGCCCGCGTCGACACACGTTCGTCCGGCGGCGCGACTCCCGTGCCCGCACGGCCGGGCGGGCACGGCGGAAGCTCGAGGGCCGCTCGGGCGGTGGCCGGTGCGGCTAGCGCCGGCCGACGTCGAGCGTGATCACCCAGGTCGGCGTGCCGCCGTAGACGCCGCCTGCCTGCGGGTGATGGACGATCCCGATGCCGGCGTCGCGGAACCCCGCGCGCAGGAGGATCGCCCGGTGGCCCGGTGAGGCCATCCAGGCGGCGACGATCGCCTCCGCGGTCGGTGCGCCGCCGCCGAACGTCGCGAGGTTCTCGCCGAGCTGGAAGCCGCGCGCGGGGCGCGGGCGGTAGTACCGCTCGACCCGCGTCGCGAACGAGCTGCCGTTCCGCGACTCGTGCGTGAAGAAGCCGAGCGTCGCCATCGACAGCGAGTGGAACGCCGCGGCGCGCGTGAGGGCGTTCGAGCGCGAGAGCGAGCCGACGCCGTTCGCGGTGCGCACGGCGTTCACCTGCTGGAGAAGGAGATCCTCGAGCGGGAGGACGCGCGTCGCGGCGCCGTTCGTGCGGGCGCCTGCGCCGGCGGCGAGCGAGCCCACGGCGACGAGCGCCAGGGCGAGCGTCAGGACGACGGCGGTCGTGCGAGCGCGGAGCATTCCGCACCATATCGACCTCTTCGGACGAATGTCGCAGCCCCCGAACGAGGGAACTGCGGTCCGGCGCTACCCGGTCTCGGTGTCCTTGCCGCCCTTGCCCTGGCCGGCCTGCGGCGGCGTGGACGGGCCTGGCTCGAGCGACGACGGGCCTGTCGTCCCGTCTGCGCCGCCCTGCCCCTTCGGATCCGTCGTGCTCCCGCCGTTGGGCTGCGGGTTGCCGCCGCCCTGGCCCTGGCCGCCCTGGCCCTGGCCGCCCTGCTCCTGGCCGTTCCCGCCCGTCTGGGGGGTCGTCGGCTGTCCGGGGGCGGTCGCGGGCTTCCCGATCTCGAAGTCGCGCGGCCTGGGGCCCGTGGTGCGCTCGACGACGCCGCCCTTGGCGGTCGTCGTTCGCGGTCGCGCCCGTCGTCGACTGGCCGCCCTGCGGCTCGTCCTTGACGGGCTTGTCGGCCGCGGCGCCGTCGTTCCCCTGTGCCCCGGCTCCCGCCGCGCCCCCGTGCCCGGGCTGGCTCTCCGGCTCGCCGCGGACGCCGTTGTCGACGTGCTCGTCCGTCCAGCCGGTGCGCTCGCCGGGGAGACCGTCCTGTGCGATCTGGCCCGGTGCGCCCTCGACACCGCCTGCCACGACCGGAGGGGTCGGCTGTGCTCCGTTCGCGCCCGTCGTGCCGGCGGCCCCGGCGGCCCGGCCGCCTTGCCCGCAGACGTGGCGGCGCCGCCCTGGCCCGTCTGGCTCGCGGTGGGCGTGCTCTGAGACTGCGAGTGCGTGACCGCCTTGATGCCCTCGTAGCCGGCGCCGGTGGCGACCGTCGCCGCGACGACGACGGCTGCGATCTTGGCGGCGGCCCCGCCGACGAACGAGCCCCCGACGGCTGCTCCGCCCGCGCCTGCGGCACCGCCCGCGGTCGTCACGCCCGTCGTGCCGGCACCGACGCCTGCGCCGGCGCCGACGGCTGCGCCCGTCCCGGCCGCGGTCGTCGCAGTGCCTGCTCCGGCTCCTGCGCCGCCGAGCCCGGTCGCGCCGACCCCGATCGACGGGACGCCGATCGAGGGGAGGCCGATCGCCGCGCTCGCCGCGGGCGCGCCCTTGAAGAGCGTGAGACCGATGGGGACGGGGAGGAGGGCGAGGCCCTTGAACGCGCGCCGCTGCTTGCCCTGCATCTCCGCGAGGCGCGCGCAGGCGGCGCACTCGTCGAGATGCTCCTTGAGGCGCCGGCGGTCCTTCCGCGAGAGGCGGCCGTCGAGCTGCTGCGACATCGCGAGCTCGGCGCTCTGACAGGTGACGATGTTCTCGAGCTCGTCCGCGAGGGAGCGCCGGGCGCGGAAGAGCAGCGTCTCGAGCGCCGAGGTGGTGATCCCGAGCAGCTCCGCGATCTCCTGGTACGAGCGGCCCTCGAGCTCGCGCATCACGAGCGCCTCGCGCTGCGCGGGCGGGATCTTCTGCAGAGCCTTCACGAGGCCGTCGAGCTCGATCTCCTCGTCCGGCACCCCGGCCGGGACGTCGCCGACGAGCTCGATCTCCGTCGGGCGGGCGGCCGCCTGGCGCCATCGCTGGCGGACGAGGTTGTGGGCGATCGCGAGGAGCCAGCTCGACGGGTTCCGCGGATGCTCCCCGCGCTCGAGCGCCCGCAGGGCGTTCACGAAGGTCGTCTGCGTGACGTCCTCGGCGTCGGCGTGGTTGCCGAGGACCGCGTAGGTGTAGCGGTAGACGTCGCCGACGTGTCGGCGGTACAGGTCGTCCAGCGCGGCCTTCGCGCGCGTGCTCTGTTCGGTCACCGCCATCTCGTGCTTCCTACGATCGTCGATTCTCGCTGCGCCCGCACCCCCCTAACAGTTTCCTTACAGGCGAGCGCGCAAGTTTTGGGCTCCCGGCGCGTCTTTGGATCGAGACCCCACGGATGCGTACTCCCCTCGCCATCACACTCCTGCTCGTCCTTCTCGCCGTACCGACGGCTCTTGCGGCCGAGTCGGCGACCCCGAAGAACGCAGCACAGTGGTGCACGGCGTGGAAGAACGGCACGGACCTCGGCCAGTTCGCGGTCCTCTATCCGGGCGGTCTCGGCTATGCCAAGACGTTCGAGCAGAAGCGGGGCAACGGGCTCGCCAAGAAGAATCTCTTCGGCAGGTGCGTGTCCCTGACCGCGACGAAGCTCGCGGCGGCCAAGGCGGCAGTCGCCGGCGAGATCTCTACGTCCTCCCGGTGCAAGGCGGACATCGCCCGTGGAGGCTCCGCGTACTCGAGCGTCGGAAGATGCGTGTCGGACGGGGGACGGTCGATCCGGCCCTAGGGGTCCTGCACGGATGCGCTCACCCCACAGTGGGGGGTGGGGGAGCGGATCGAAGGGGGAGTCGCTGGCGGGCGGCTCCCTCTTTCATTTTCGCCAGTTGGGATTCCGCAGGAGCGGAATCCCAACGGCTCGATCCGCGCCCTGCGGGCGCGGCACACCCCTGAAGGCGCCCGCTGTCGCGGTCGCAACCCCTCATTGCCAAGAGCGGGTGCGGCGGAGCGCCAAGAGCATGCGCGGCGTCTCGGGCCGCGCGATGGGGCGCTGGGCTCTAGAGGAAGGAGAGGCGCTCGTCCGGCGCGACGCGCGGGAGGGCGAAGGTGAGGACCGTGGGGCCGCCGGGCGCGCTGTCGAGCTCGAACGTGCCGCCGAGCATCCGCACGCGCTCCCCGATCCCGACGATGCCGAGCCGGCCGCGCTGCGCGGCCCGCGCGAGCGCCCGCCCGACCTCGAAGCCGTGCCCGTCGTCCGTGACGCGGACCTCGATCGCGGAGCGGCGCATCCGGATCCGGATGTCGACGTTGGAGGCGCCCGAGTGCTCGCGGATGTTCGAGAGCGACTCCTGGATGGCGCGGTAGACGGCGATCCGCTGGGCGGACGTGATCGCCTCCGGGTCGCCGCGGATCTCGAGCCGCGTCGTGATCCCCGTGCGCTCGGCGAACGAGTCCGCCTCGCGGTGGAGGATCTCGCCCAGCGGGCGCGTGACGATGCTGCGCGACTCGAGGGAGCGGGAGAGCTCGCGGAGGTGCCGGTCGAGCTCCGTGACGCGCGCGAGCATGTCGTCGAAGCGGCCGGCGGCGCGCTCGCGGTGGCTGTCGAGGATGAAGGGGTAGACCTGGTCGCGCAGCAGCGTGATCTCCGCGCCGAGGGCGAGGACGTCCTGGATGGGGCCGTCGTGGAGGTCGAAGCCGACCCGCATGAGGCGCTGCTCGCTCGAGCGGACGAGCATCTGCTCGCGCTCCGAGGAGCGCTCGAGCAGGAGCTCGCGCTCGAAGATCGTCGAGAGCGCGGCGCCGGTCGCGGCGAGGTAGGCGTCGGCCCGGCCGACGGGCTCGAGGACGCGGGCGACGACCGCGGCGACGGGCGTCCGGAAGCGGCGGACGAGCCCGGCGCGCAGCGTCCGCGGCCCGAGCAGGCTCAGGGTCGAGCCGCGCCGGAGCGCCGCCTTCGCGGTCGCACGCGCGCGTCGGCTGCCCGCGCCGTTCCCCAGCGTCAGGAGCGGCTCGATGTTGCCGCCGTCCTGCCGCCAGAGGGAGGCCTCCGTGGCGATCCCGAGCTGGAGCAGGAGCCGGAGCTGGATCTCGGACGCGACGAGCGGCGGGAGCTCGTGCAGGACCGGGCTGGAGCAGATCGTCCGGTGGAGGTCGAAGCGCGCGGCGTCGAGGGGCTCGCCGCGGACCTCCGCCAGCGTCTCGACCGCGACCTTGACGTCGGCGGTGTCGAGCTCGCCCTCGGCGGCGAGCGAGACGATGACGCTCCCGACGTAGGTGCCGGCGGCGAGCCGGTCGGCCGCCTCGGTCTTGCCCGCGCCCTCGAACGCGACGAGCGCCCACCGGTGGGCCGTGCGCAGGAACAGGTGGACGCGCGGATCCGCCTCGCTCAGCAGCAGATGGTGCGCGGTCTCGAGCCGCGCGGCACCGTTCGACGGTGCCGAGAGCGCCGAACGGTCGGTCGACGTCGTCCGCGCAGTCCCGTCCTCGGTCCTGACGAGGGACGGCATCAGCCCTGGATCGCCGGTCGTGTCATGAGGCCTCTCATCATGCAGGAGCCACAGCCCTGCCGCCGCGACGTCCCTCGATTCCCCCTCTTCGTCACGATCCCTGCGTCCGGTACGTGGTCCTTAGCCGATCCTCTCCGCGAGAGCGTCCTCGATCGCGGCGACGACACGGTCCGTGTCGTCCCATTTCCGGTACATCCGGAGCCCGTCCGGCGGGTGCTCGGGCGGGTTGTCGCCGACGAGCACGACCGCGGTCTCCGGTCGCCGCGCGCGCGTGATGTTGGCGAGGCGCAGGCCTTCGCCGAGCGCGTCCGTGTCGATCACCGCGACATCCGCGTTCTCGCCGCCGACCGCGTCGGCGACGCCGTTGACCGGCACGGTCGCGACCACCTCGATGCCCTTTCCGTCGAGCAGGAAGCGGACGAGCTTGAGGTAGCGCTGATCGCTGCTCGCGAGCACGACCGCGCCACGCCGCTCCGGCTCGACGTCGGAGGCCCCGACGGCCCGCTGGAGCTCCTCGTCGGCCGCGCGCGCCGCCCAGGCGACGCGGTCGCCGAGCGCGAGGCCGCGACGCTCGCACTCGCCGGCGCGGAGCTCGACGATCTCCCGGGCGCCCCGACACGACGCCGTCTTGAACGGCGTCAGGTTCGGGACGATCTTGATCACGACCTGGTCCGGGTCGAGGAACACGACGTCGATCGGGAACCGCATGAACGCCGTGTGGATCGACCACGCGGGGCGGAGGAGCACGCCGTAGCCCGACGGCAGGTCGCGCTTCCCGAGGAGGCCGCGCAGCCGCCGCATCGTCGAGTCCGCGACCGTGACCGACTCGGCGACGACTCGCCCGTCCTCGCGGCGCAGCGTCAGGTTCGGGACGGGACGCACGCGTGCCGGGGTCTAGAAGACTTCCATGATCCGGATCATCACCGGTACGAGCAGCACCACGAAGAGCGCCGGCATGATCAGGAAGAGCATCGGGAAGAGCACCTTGACCGGCGCCTTCTGCGCCCGCTCCTCGGCGTAGGCGCGGCGCCGCTTGCGGAGCTCGATCGCGAGGTTCCGCATGATCTGGCCGGTCGAGACGCCCAGCGTCTCGCCCTGGGCGATCGAGCGCGCGAACATGCGGACACCGACGGTGTCGATGCGGGCGAGGAAGTTCTCGAGCGCCTCGACGAGCGTCAGGCCCATGTTCTGCTCCTGCAGCGTCAGCCGGACCTCGCCCGCCAGCGGCTCCTTCACCTTCGTCGAGGCGAGACGGAGCGACTGCGGGAAGCTGAGGCCGGCCTCGAGCGTCACGACGATGAGGTCGATCAGGTCGGGAAGGCCCTTCTCGATCTCGCTCCTGGCGCTTGCGGATCCGCGCGTTGACGAGCATCGAGGGGATGAACCAGCCGAGGACCGCGGCGCCGATCGTCGGTGACGAGGACGAACCAGCCGGGCAGCCCGGCGAGCTTCGCGAGCACCAGCCAGACGAGCGGCAGCAGGATCGCCGCGACGCACTGGATGCCGAGCAGCCGCTCGGGCGTCGTCGTGTACATGCCCGCGGCGATCAGCCGCGAGCGGTAGTCGTTCCCGCGGAGCCGCTCGAAGCGCCTCAGGAGGCCGCGGTCCAGCGCGCCCGTGAGGTCCTCGAACCGGCCGCGTACGCCGGGGCCGTCGTCGTATCGGACGCCGGGAGGCTGCCGGCGAAGCCGTAGGCGCCGATCTGGTCGATGGTCTCGGTGCTCGCCGTCCGGGTCGTCACGGCCCGCACGAGCATGATCACCGCGACGGCGAGGAGGAAGAGGCCGACGATGAAGTACGAAATGGATCATCATGGGATCAGAGCTCGATCGACACGATCTTCCGGATCATCCAGAAGCCGGTCAGCACCATCACGATGGACGAGATGCCGGCGACCTGGCCGATCGGATCGTGGAAGAGCGGGTCGAGGTGACTGGGGTTGACGAAGATGAGGAAGATGAAGATGCCGACGGGCACGGCCGCGATGATCCAGCTCGAGAACTTGCCCTGGGCGGTGAGGACGTCGACGAGCCGGCGGACGTCCATGCGAGCGCGGATGTTCGCGATCACCTGGTCGAGCACCTCGGCCGTGTTGCCGCCCGCCTCGCGCTGCACCAGTGCGAGGACGGCGACCTGGTCGAGGTCGGGGTTCTGCATCCGCTTCGCCGTGACCTCGAGTGCCTCGTCGAGCGGGATGCCGAGCTGCTCGTCCGTCACGACGCGCGTGTACTCGCGCTTCGAGGGCTCGGGCGCCTCGTCGGCGACGACGCCCATCGCGCCGGCGAGGCTGTGGCCGGCGCGGAGCGCGGACGCGAGCACGTCGAGGTTCTCGGGGAGCTGCTCGGCGAAGAGCTTGCGCACCTTCCGCGCGCGGTTCCGGACGTAGAGGTTGAGCGCGACGGGCGGCGCGAGGGCGGTGAAGAACCAGATCGGCGCCACGAGCACGCCGAGCACGAGCCCGAGCACGAGCCCGAGCGATGCACCGAGGCCCAGATCATGTGCGTCGGCTGAGCGCTTGATCTGCGCGACGTCGACGTCCTCGGTGAATCCCTCCATCCAACGGAAGTTCCGCTTGCGCTGCTTCTCGGAGCCGACCGCGGCGAGGAGCTGGTCGACCTCCTTGCGCCGCTCCGCGGCCCGCTCCTCGGCCGGGAAGGGTGACGAAGTCGCCGAGGCGGGAGACCAGCTGCTTGTTCTGCCGGAGGCTGAGAAGCGCCCGGATCGTGAAGAAGGCGAGCAGGATCGACCAGCGCGACGACGAGCGGGATCAGGAGCGGCCGACTGCAGCAGGCTGGTCGCGGAACGCCGGCTCGAACGGCGCGGCCGTCCCGGTGCTCGGGGACGTGTAGGAGAACGAGACCGGCTCGGCGCCGACGACGGCGACGGCGACGTCGACGTCCTGGTCGGGCTGCCGCCTGCGAGCGGTACCGGAGGAGGTACTCGTTGCCGAGCTTGAAGCCGAGCTCGTCGTAGATCTGTCGTGAGCGCCTCGGGCGAGCTCGCGGCCGCGTACGTGCCACCGGTCTGGCTCCGCGATCGTCTCGAGGTCGTCCGACTTGAAGTCGGGCGACTCGATGCCGACCGTGTAGACGCGGATGCCCTGGCCCTTGAGCTGCTCGAGGGCGGAGTCGAGCGTCGCGGCGCTGCCGACGTCGTCGCCGTCGGAGAGGAGGACGACGCGGGCGCCGCCGAGCGCGGAGCCCCGCACCTGGGCGACCGCGGCGGTTAGCGCGTCGTAGATGTGCGTGCCCTCGGCCAGCGGCGGCGCCTTTGCGAGCGCCGCCTGCACCTTCGCTCGGATCGGTCGTGAGCGGGAGCGCGACGGTCGGCTTCGGAGTTGAAGAAGACGATCGAGATGGGCTGACCGGGGTTGCGCGCGACGAACGCGTGGCCGCCTCGATCGCCGACTCGATCGAGCCCTTCATGCTGTTCGAGGAGTCGATCAGGAGCACCGTGCCGATGCCCTCGGCGCGACGCCGCCGAGAGGACGCTCAGGTCCTGACCGGGCTTGCCGTCCTCGGTGACCTTCACGTCCTCCGTGGTCAGCACGGACTCCCGCGGCGCCGCGCAGGGTGAGCACGTACGCGCGGTCGGGGAAGAGGGCCGTGCCGGCCTCGACGACCTGGACGCCTCCGTCGTCGTCGGCCGCGAACGCCGGGAAGGCGGCGAGCGCCGCGACCGCCGCGACCAGCGCGAGCGGAAGAAGCCGGAGCAGGCGCGTCATCGGCGCAGGTCCGCCACGTTCGTCGCGACCGGCCGCTGCGTGAAGATCCCGGCAGGCAGGTCGACGCCGCGCTTCGCGAACTTGTCGAGGAAGATCGGGCGCAGGCCGGTCGGGTTGAGCCGGCCGTTGATCGTCCCGTCGGGGGCGAACGACTCGATCTTGAACTCGAAGATGTCCTGCATCGTGATCACGTCGGACTCCATCCGCTGGACCTCCGTGATCGCCGTGCAGCGGCGCGAGCCGTCCTCCATGCGCTCGATGTGGACGATCATGTCGAGGGCCGAGGAGACCTGCTGCCGGATCGCGCGGACCGGGAGGTCGTAGCCCGCCATCAGCACCATGGTCTCGACGCGGGCGAGCGCGTCGCGCGGCGCGTTGGCGTGCACCGTCGAGAGCGAGCCGTCGTGGCCCGTGTTCATCGCCTGGAGCATGTCCAGGGCCTCCGGGCCACGGCACTCGCCGACGATGATCCGGTCGGGGCGCATGCGCAGCGAGTTCCGCACGAGGTCGCGGATCGGGATGGCGCCCTCGCCCTCGATGTTCGGCGGGCGCGCCTCGAGCCGGAGCACGTGCCGCTGGTTGAGCTGGAGCTCGGCCGCGTCCTCGATCGTCACGATCCGCTCGTTGTCCGGGATCGCCGAGGAGAGCGCGTTCAGCAGCGTCGTCTTGCCCGAGCCGGTACCGCCCGAGATGAGGACGTTGAGCTGCGCCTGGATGCACCGCCGGAGGAAGTCGACGGCCTCCTCGGACATCGAGCCGATGTTGACCATGTCCTGCAGGCCGAGGCGCTTGCGCGCGAACTTCCGGATCGTCAGGAGCGGGCCCGAGAGCGAGAGCGGCGAGATGATCGCGTTGACGCGCGACCCGTCGGGGAGGCGGGCGTCGACCATCGGGGACGACTCGTCGATCCGGCGGCCGATCTGGGCGACCATCCGGTTGATGATCCGGCGCAGGTGCGAGTCGTCGGAGAAGCGCACCGTCGTCTCGTAGAGCCGGCCCTGGCGCTCGATCCAGATCTCGCTCGGGCCGTTGACCATGATCTCCGTGATCGAGTCGTCGGAGAGGAGGCGCTCGAGCGGCCCGTAGCCGAGGATGTCGTCGGCGATCTCGGAGGTGAGGCGCTCGCGGTCGTCGCGGGAGATCCCCGTCTCGCCCGAGAGGTGCCGGCGGATGTCGGCGATGACGCGGTCGCGCATGCCGACCGGGTCGATCGCCTGGCCCGTGAGCTGCGGGCCGAGCTCGCTGATCACGAGCATGTGGATCGAGTTCTTGAGGTCGGCGAACGGCTCCTTGGTCGGAGGCGCGACCGCCGGCTTCGTGGTGACGAGACGCTCGTGGAGCTCCATGAGTGCTATTTCCTCCTGAGGCGGAACAGTGAGCGACGACCGCCGCCCTGCGACGCTGCCGCGGCGGCCACCGGCTCGGCTGCCTGCTCGGCGCCGCCGGTGAACAGCGCCGCGAGCTCGTGGAACGCGGCCGCGGCGTACGACTGGGGCCGTGAGAGCGTGATCGGCACGCCCTCGTTGACGGCGCGCGGGATCTCGCGATCGGACGGGATGAAGATGTCGGGCTGGCTCCCGAGGACGGCGACGACGTCGTGGTGGCTGATCCCGACCCGCGTGTCGGCGCGGTTGAGCACCAGCTGGATCTTCGCCTCGTCGTAGTCCATCAGCTGCAGCGTCTCGAGGCCGAGCTTCGTGTTCTTGAGCGAGAGCGAGTCGAGCGTCCCGACCATCACGAGCGCATCGCTCGCGTCGATCGTCGAGATGACCTCCGCCGTGAAGCCCGGGGGCGTGTCGGCGATGACGAAGTCGTAGTGCGCCCGCGCGATGACGAGCACGTCGCGCAGGAGCTCGATCGTGATCGCGCTCGCCTGGTCGGGCCGGGCCGGCGCGAGCAGCACGTCGACGCCGGTCTGGTGCTGCATCACGTAGTCGGAGAGCTTGTCCTGGTCGAGCGAGCCTCCGGAGATCGCGAGGTCGTACATCGTCTTCTCCGGCGGGACGCCGAGCGCGAGCGCGACGTCCCCGAACTGCAGGTCGAGGTCGATGATCAGGACGCGCTGGTTGGCGAGCGCGAGAGCGACGGCGAGGTTGGTCGAGGTGAGCGTCTTCCCGGTGCCGCCCTTCGGGCCGAGGACGCAGATCAGCTTGCCCTCGCCGCGGTGGCCGTTCATGTCGCTCGTGCGCGTCGTCCGCGCGATCGCCTTGCTCAGCATGAACCGCAGCTGGTCCTTCGACTGCGGATACAGCCCCATGTCGGCGGCGCCGGCCTCGAAGGCGCGGCGGAGGAACCCGTTCGGCGAGGCGGTCGAGAGGACGACGATCGGCACGGACGGTGCGGTCCGGTTCGCGCTGTCGATGATCTGGAGCGACCGGTCGTCCTCGCGGCCCTCGCAGGCCACCACGAGGACGTCGACGTCACGCGTCTGCAGCGTGCGGACGGTCTCGTCGACGCCGTCGGTCAGCCCGAGCAGCTGGAAGGTCGGGTCGTCCGGCATCGCCCGCTGGACCTCGAACGTGTCGAGGCCCTCGACGGCGACCAGTGCTCTGATCGTGCGCTCCACGCGGTCTACTCCTACCTTCGCCCGTTGATCTCCGCCAGGAGCTGGGCGCTCGTGATGGACTTCTTCGGCGCGTTCTTGGCGTCCCCCGCGGGGCGGAGGAGGAACCACAGTGTGCCGGTGTCGGCGGCCAGCGCGAGCTTCTGCGCCATGCCCTGCGTCCGCCCGCAGGATCGCGGGCTGCCCCTCGGCCGCCGGCGCGCGCATCACAGGATGTTCGGGGCGAGGAGCCCGAGGACGGTGCCGTCGTTGCCGCCGCGTCTCGTAGTAGATGTCGACCCGGTCGCCGCTCGCCGACGTAGCCGACGAGGCCGCGGGCGCCCGAGACCGGGATCGCGACGGCCCGCTGCTTGCCCGTGAGCTGCGTCGGGATCGCGTCGGTCAGGCCTGCGCTGAGGTCGGCGGTCGTGATCTGCTGGCCGGGGAAGATGTCGGCCACCGCGACGCGCCCGTTCAGGTACGCGGGATCGGAGATCGCGCCGACCTTGAGGTCGTCCTTCGCGAGCGTCGCCGCCTGGAAGAGCTGCTTCTCGGCGATGACGATGCCCGAGGTGCCCTTCGGGATCAGGTTCTTCGCGACGAGCACCGGCGTCGGCGCCGTCGAGTCGTTGACGCTCGAGCGGTACTGGACGAGGTACGCGATCAGCAGGATCGCCGCCAGCGCCGCCGCACCGATGCCGAGTGCGAGCGTCCAGCCTCGCGACTGCGAGACCTTGCTTGTGAGTGAAGTGTTCGACACGGGGTGAGTTCCTCCTGGGTTCCTCTTCAGAGCTTCGCTTATCGGCAGATCAGCGGACGAGCGTGACCCTGCACGGCGTGAGCTGGCCCTCGACGCAGACCGCGGTCGCGTCGACGGGCCCCGGCTCGTACTCGACCTTCTCGACGAAGACGCCGGTGATCGCACCGCGCGGTGCGCGCGGCATGGTGACCGCGGGCGCCGGTCCGTCGGCCCGTCGGGGTCGTACGTCGTGTCCGGGCAGGGGTCGTCCTGGTTCGAGTTGGCGCCGCCCCAGTCCATGACGTAGAAGGACGCGAAGCCGAGCACGGGGATCTCGTCGCCGGCCCCGGTCAGGCCCTTGCTCGCCTGGTACGGGACGATGAACAGGTTGACGACGCGCGGGTACGCCGAGCCGAGCTGCATCGGGTTTCCCCCGGTGGCGTCGCCGACGCCGCCGGTCGCCACCCAGTTCGTCGTAGTCGCCGTCGTAGTTGCAGTCGAAGTTCTGGCACGAGTTGGTGTTGATGTTGTCGCAGTTGTCGGTCGCCACGGCGATGTCGTCGCCGACCTGGCCGGTCGACAGGCCGGGCGCGGTCAGCACGCAGCGCCAGGGGTTGTTGCTCGAGTTGACGCCGAAGCCCGCGCCCTGGTCGCCGTACGAGAACCACTGGCCGTCACGGGGGCACGTTCTCGTCGACGTGTTCCACCACGAGGCCGTGTTGTTCGGGCGAGCCGAGCGACGTCGCCGTTGAAGTGGTTCTCCCCGTACCAGGGCTCGCAGCCGTAGCGGAAGGCCGAGAACTCCTGCCCCTGGGCGTAGTTGGGGTCGCAGCGGAGCGTCTGGTTCGCCTGGGGGTCGTCGAGGCGGAGCGTCGTGTAGACGCCCGTCCTCAGCACGGTGCGGATCCCGATCGTCGGGAAGAGCGTGACCGGGTTGCCGCCGGTGCGCTGGTGTCGCGTAGGCGTCGCCCGGCTGGGTCGGCGAGCCGTTCCACGGACGACGTCGAGGTGCGCACGAACGCGACCGCGCCGGCCGTGCCCTGGCGTGCCGACGAACGTCCGGTGGACCGGCTCGGCTGTCGCTGTACTCGCACGGGTTGCTGCCGCCGTTCGGCAGTCGCTGCCCCGGTAGCTGTGCTGAGGTGTCGTGTCGTCGTCCACCCAGTCGACCGACGACGGTGACGGTGTTGGCGCCGGGGCTCGCGGTGAGCGTTCCCGCGGGAACGCTGTACTGGCTCTCCGCCGGCCTGGTCGCCGATGGCTGCCCGGCGAGCGGCGCCACGATGCCGTTGACCCTGACGGTGAAGTTGGCGGGGACGTTCTTGGTTGCCGTCGTCGCGGCCGCCCCAGTTGACGTAGACGTCGGCGCCGTAGCGGCAGTTGGTCGCCGCGACGGGCAGGGTGCCGAAGTACGCGTCGGGGCTGCCGTTGTTCCGCAGCCGCCGGTCAGGTGGACGTCGCCGATCCGCACCTGGTTGTCGGCGTCGC
Organism: uncultured Actinomycetes bacterium; assembly: GCA_963748255.1. GTDB lineage: Bacteria > Actinomycetota > Thermoleophilia > Gaiellales > Gaiellaceae > Gaiella. The sequence continues at coordinate 210,140 of CAVVIL010000023.1, forward strand.
CGTCGTTCCAGATGCGGATCTGCGAGAGGCGGTGGAAGCAGTCGGCGTACTGCATCGCGAGGAGCTGCGCGCACGTGTTGGTGTCGAAGTCGATCTCGTCGCGGCTCGCGATCCGCACCTCGACGCCGATCGGGCAGGTACGCCTGGCCGCAGCCGCCGTAGCGTCGGGCAGCGTGATGCGTGAGACCCTGGCGCCGGGTCGCCGACGCCGCTCGCCGTCCGGGAGGCCCCAGAGCGTGCCCGACGCCCGGGACGCTGCCCTGGTACGCGGTCGGCGAGCGGCGCGAGATCGTGCTTGCGCGAGCGTCGGGGCGCTCGTGCACTCGTCGTAGTACCGCACCTGCACCTTCGTGATCACGTTGTTCGGCACGGCGAGCGGCAGGAACTGGTGGCCGCTGATCGCCGGGCGGATCTCGATCCGCGCGCGGGCGCCGTTGCGCGAGAGCGGGAGGCCGACCGAGCCGAAGAGCGACGGCAGGTCGCGCTCCTTGACGCGGACGTCCGTCCAGTGGCCCGGCCGCGGAGATGTCGTCGCCGGTCGGGTGCAGGTAGCACGGGTTCCCCTGCGGCGGCGAGCCGCCGCCGTCGGTGTAGTCGGTGTCGTCGGTGTAGTCCGGGTCGTTCGAGTTGATGACGACGTCGAGGTTCGCCTGGTTCGCGATCTCGGTGTTCCGGAGCGTCGCCGGGAGCGTCGCCGGTGCTGTAGTCGGAGGCCTCGGGGTCGCCGGCGTACTGGCGCGCCGCGTCCGCGATCGCCGCGCCGGTCGACGCGCGCAGCGCGGCGTCGCCGGTCTGGACGCAGGCCTTCCAGTTCCTCGCGTACTCGACGCCCGCGGCGAACGCGGCGGCGTCGGCGCGGTTCTGGAGCTGGCGCTTGTGCGTGTACCAGTTCCCGACGTCGACGACGAGCGCCGTCAGCAGCAGGAACACGGGGATCATCACGGCCGCCATCGACGAGCATGCCGCCGCGCTCGTCGCGCAGCGGCAGTCGTCACGTGCACGTCCCGATGTTGTCCGCCGGTGGTCGTGGCGTAGCTGCCGGGGTCGCCGTTGTTCGCGAGGCGCTCGATGCGCATCGTCGAGGAGCCGCGGATCGTGATCTGCCCCATGCCGAGGATGGGGAGGAAGTTGAACGGCTTCTGGATCCGGACGCGCACGGGCTCGCCGAGGTCGGCGTCGCCGGACTCCGGGAAGTCGATGCAGACCTTCACGTCGTTCGCGAACTCGACGGTGGACGTTCTGCGCGGCGTGCTGCTGCAGCGTCTGACCGGGCCGTACGGGTTGCGATCGACGACGGCCCAGCGCGCGGTCTCGCTCGCCATGTGGTTCGCCTCGATCCAGTAGAAGAAGACGCGCCCGAACGCGAGCAGGCCCGCAACGATCAGCAGGAAGACAGGGACGATGAGCGCGAACTCGGTCATCGCGACGCCGTCCTCTCGCTTCAGATTCATTCGTCTCACCGCCGTTCCCCCTCCTGAGGTGACTGCCACATGATGCCGCAAGGTTCGGATTTCGTCTCTGGTCGGATTTCCATCATCGGCACCTGGTCGTCGCTTCTGTAGATCGCCGGGTGCCGCCTCGAACGAAGAAGCGGCGGCCCGTCGGGGCTGGAGCCCCGGGCGGACCGCCGCCGATCACCTGCCTCGAACTACGAGGACGGGAAGGTGTTGAACCGAGCTGCCCGTCGACTGGAACAGGTTCCGGATGGCCGGGCCAAGGATCAGGATGCCGGCGATCACGACGATCGCGATGCCGCCGATGATGAGCGCGTACTCGGCCATGGTCTGGCCCTCGCGGTCCCGGAGGCGGGCGACGGTGTTCTGGAGATACACGACGAGTGCCGTCATGTTGATGGATCCTCCTTGTGACTGAAGGGGGAACGCCCCCCCGGGCGTGATGCCTCTCTACGTTCCCCCCGGTGCGGGAGGCTCACGGATGGTGCTCGCAGCCGACCGATGCTGGTACTCCCAGAGGGTCTAGTCCGGGCTAGACCTCGGGCGCAATGCGCTCGACGCGCGGTCCGGACGATGGATAGCCGTGTGTGAGAGGCACCATTGGAGCGAGTGAGACCCGACCGACTCCACGCGTTCCTCCTCGCTGAGCTCGACGGTCTGCGCGGCGCCGACGGAGGCTTCCCGGTCAGTGTGGCCGGGGCCTCGGAGGTCGAGCCGACCGTCGTCGCCGCCCTGGCCCTCCGTGACGCGCGCGCCCGCGCATGGCTCGTCCCGCGGCAGCGTCCCGACGGCGGCTTCGCCGAGCTCGACGGGCGGGTCGAACGGGCCGACGACCAGCGCGCTCGCGGCGCTCGCCCTCGACGAGCCTCGGGCGCGCCGGGCGCTCGCACTACGCGATCGCCGGGCGGGGGCTGCCGCTGCCCAACGCGACGACCCGGAGCGTCGGGTCGCCTGGGGCTGGACGTCCGACACCCGCTCGCTGACGCGAGCCGACCGCGCGCGTCCTCCTCGCCGTCAACGCGCGCACGCCGTCGAACGACCGCGCGACGCGGGACGAGGCGGTCGGCCTGCTCGCCGACCGCCAGTGCGCGGACGGCGGCTGGAACTTCGGCAACGCGTCGGTCTACGACGTCGACCTGAAGAGCTACCCGCAGACCACCGCGATCGCGCTGATCGCCCTCCAGGGCGCCGCGCAGGGGCTCGTGCGGCCGGCGCTGCGCTACCTCGAGCGCGCGTGGCGGCTCGAGCCCGGCGGGCTGACGCTCGCGCAGACCGTGCTCGCCTTGCGCCTCCACGGCGCGCAGGCCTCGCTCGCCGGCCCGCTCGAGGCCTCCGGCGGCTCGTGACGCAGACCGTGCGTTCACGCAGCCGTCCGCTCGCCCTGGCGTGGGCCGCCCTCGCGACCGGGCCGGACGCGCTCCTCGAGCCGCTGAGGTCGCGCGCGTGAGCATGACCCGCCGAAGAGTGATCGTCCGCGACGGGCTCGCGGCCGCCTGGCTCGGCGCCGGCGGCGCGATCGCCGCCGAGCGGCTCGGCGTGTTCGACCCGCCGCCGCCGTTCGACCGCTCGGAGTTCCCCGAGCCGGGGCAGTCGGCCGTGGCCGTGCTCCGGGCGCAGAGCTACGACGGCGACCTCGAGCGCCTGCTGCTCGACGCCATGCGGATCGTGAAGCCCGACGTCCGCGGCCGCTCGGTGCTCCTCAAGCCGAACCTCGTCGAGTACGCCGCCGGCTCCTCGATCAACACCGACCCGCGCCTCGTCGTCGCCGCCGCGAACACGCTTGCGGCGCCTCGGCGCGTCCTCGGTCGTGGTCGCCGAGGGCCCGGGGCACCGGCGCGACACGGAGGCCGTGATGCTCGCGTCGGGGATGCACGAGGCGCTCGCCGACGCGCGCGTCCCGTTCGTCGACCTGAACGACGCCCCGCTCGTCCGGACGCCGCTGCGCACCTCGTACACGGGGCTGCGCGAGCTCTGGGTCCCGCGCGTCCTCCGCGAGACGGAGGTCGTCGTCTCGATGCCGAAGCTCAAGACGCACCACTGGGTCGGCGTCACGATGTCGCTGAAGAACTGCTTCGGCTGCATGCCGGGCCGCGTCTACGGCTGGCCGAAGGACGTCTTCCACGTCCGCGGGATCCCGGAGTCGATCCTCGACATCGTCGCCGCGGTGCGCCCGTCCCTCACGATCATCGACGGCATCGTCGGCATGGAGGGGGACGGCCCGATCATGGGCGATCCCGTCGCCGTCGGGCGTCGTCGTCGTCTCCGCGCGACCTCGTGGCCGCGGACGTCACCGGCGTGCGCCTCATGGGGATGGAGCCCGAGAAGGTGCCGTACCTGATGGAGGCGGGCCGCTTCCTCGGTCAGGCGCGCTCGGAGCTCATCGCGCAGCGGGGCGAGGATCCCGAGCGGCTCGCGAAGCAGTTCCGGCCCGGCGCCGAGCTTCGAGTCGCTGGTCGCGTAGCGCGCCCGTTCGGCTCCCAGAGCGCGGCCGCCGCGAGCACGACCGCGAACGCCGCGAGGCACACGCACCGCTCCCGGCGACGCGACTCGGCGTCGCTCGTCAGCGCCCCAGGTGACGAGCGGGACGAGCCAGATCGGGCGAGAGCCTCGGCCGGACGACGGCGAGCGGCACGGCCGCGAGCGCGAAGTAGTCGATCCAGACGATCGGCGAGAGCACGAGCGCGGCGGCGACGGCGAGCGTGAGGCTCGCCCGCCGCCAGCACAGCACGAGGAGCACGGCGCCGAGGAGCAGGGTCGCCGCGCGGGCCAGCCAGTCCGGCGCCCCCGACTGCACGAGCAGGCCGAACGGGGAGTAGCTGAGGTGATCGAAGGCGCGCCCGAGGTCGACCAGCGTCTCGAGGTACGCGGAGAGGCTCGTGAACGGGAGGATGCAGGAGGAGCGACGCGCCGGCGACGACGGCCGCCACGACCGCCTCCCGCGCGCGCCCGGTCGCTCCGTCGGTCGCGTGCCCGCGGCTGAGGCAACCTCACGCGACGCCGGCGCAGCAGACCGAGGAGCGTCGTCGAGCGTGTCCTGCTGCCGCCGCTCGTCGACGAACGCGAGGCCGAAGACGACCAGGAAGACGAGCAGCACCCTTGCGGAGCCTGCCGCGTCGCCGATCCCGATCCCGGCGCCCTCGACGCCCCACGTCGCGAGCGGCAGGAACCAGACGAGCGAGAGCCGCGGCCGGACGATGGCCAGCGGCACGAGGGCGACCGCGAAGTAGTCGAGCCACACGATCGGCGACAGGACGAGCGCGGCCGCGAGGGCGAGCGTGAAGCTGCGGTAGCGCCACGTGCCGGCGAGGAGCGCCAGCACCGACCGCGAAGGTCGCGATCCGGCCGGCCGTCTCCGAGCCGCCGGCCTGGACGACGAGCCCGAAGATCGTGTACGCGTCCTGGTCGAACCCCCGTCCGAGCTGGAGGAGGACGCGGACGTAGTCGTCCAGCGGCGTGAAGGGCAGCACGAGGAGCAGCGACGCGCCGCCGATCGCGACGGCGAGCAGCGTCGCCGCGTACGACCGCCTGGCGGCGAGCCAGAGCCCGAGCGGCCAGGCGAAGAACTTCATCGCTACCGCGACGCCGACCGCGAGCCCGGGCGCGAGCCGCTCGTGCCGCGTGCGCCACGCGAGCGCCGCGAGGACGCAGAGGAGCGGGGTCAGGTGCGAGACGCGCATCTCTCCGGCGACCTGCGGCCAGAGGCCGATGACGCCGTAGACGCGCCAGTCGCGGACACCGACGAGCCAGAGCGCGAGCGGCGAACACGACGAGGCCGAGGACGACCATCACGACGTCCGCCGCGCCGAGCGGCAGCAGCGTCAGCGGCGCGTGGGAGAACGCCACCGTCGGCGGCCAGATGAAGTTCGGCGCGACCGTCGGATCCCAGTCGGGCGACGGGTACGGGTTGCGCCCATCGAGCATGACCTCCGCCTGCGGGTAGATCTCGTGATGGAAGTCGTCGGCGAACGAGCCGTCGCCATGCCCGACGACGAACATCGAGACGAGCGTCAGCACGGGCAGCACGCCGCAGACGAGCACCGTCGCCGCCTGCAGCGACGAGCGCCCGCGGCGACCGTGGCGATCGGGGCCGCCCGCAGCCGGCGACGCCGACGTCTTCCCGCGCGCTCGCCATGCGCGCCAAGCATTGCTGTCGCATCGGCCGCCGTCGGTCCACGTCTTGACCGACGGCCTGCTGTCCGTGGCGTCGGGGCATCGCGGATCTGGCGCAACGGCCAGGCGAGACTTCCCCGTCCGTCGCGGTCCGCCGACCTGGCGATTCGACACACTCTTCCGCATGGAGTCCCGGCGCGAGCTTCCGCCGATCGCGTCTGCCCGCCCGCGGACCGAGCGCGACCGCGCGAGGCTCCGGCCTCGCGCGTCTCGCGGTCGCGCGGCCGTCGCTCGCCGTCGCGGTCTCGCTGACGCTCGTCGTCGTCGACCTCGGCGGTCGTCAGGCTGCTCGTCGGGCTCGGGATGCCGAGCACCTGGGTCCTCCCCGACGAGCTCGTCTACTCGGACCTCGCGCGGAGCATCGCCGAGGGCGGCCGCCCCGCCGTCCGCGACGTGCCCGTCTTCGGCTGGGGCGAGGTCTACCCGGCCGTGATCTCGCCGGTGTGGGCGCTCGTCGAGGATCGCTACGTCGCCTACCACGTGACGCTCGCGCTCAACGCCGTCCTGATGTCGCTCGCCGCGATCCCCGCGTACTTCCTCGCGAGGCTCGTCGTCTCGCGGGGCTCGTCGCTCCTCGTCGCGACGATGACCGTGGTCGTGCCGTCGCTCTCGTACACCGACGCCGTGCTGACCGAGAACGCCTTCTATCCGCTCTTCCTCACGGCCGTCCTCGCGATCGCGCACGCCGTCCGCCGGCCCTCGCTCGCGACCCAGGCGGCCGCGCTCGTGGCGGTCGGGCTCGTGATCTTCACGCGGATCCAGGGCGTCGCCCTGCTCGCCGCGTACGCGGGCGCCGCGCTCCTCTACTGCCTCACCCAGCCGCGCCGCGAGCGGCTCCCGTACGCCCGGAGGTTCCTGCCCACCCTGATCGTCGCGATCCCGGTGGCGCTCGCTCCCGTGGTCGCGTCCGTCGCGCGTGGGGAGGGCGTCTTCGGCTGGCTCGGCCAGCGCTCGGGCACCTTCGACGAGTTCCACCTCCACGAGGTGCCGTACTGGTTCCTCCTCCTCGCCGTCGGGCTCGTCCTCTACGTCGCCGTCGCCCCGGCCGTCGCGACCACGATCATGGTCGTCGCCGGGCTCCGGGGCGGTGCCGACGACGGCCTCCGGCTCTACGCCGCCGTCGTCCTCCCGACGGTCGTCGCGATGCTGCTGAGCGTCGCCTTCGTCAGCGCGTCGTTCGACGTGGACGGGATCGGCAACCTCAACGAGCGGTACGTGTTCCACGTCGTCCCGCTGCTCTTCGTCGGCCTCGCGCTCTGGATCGAGCGAGGGCTTCCCCGCCCGCGCCCGTGGTCGTGGCTCGTCCTGGGGGTCGCGTGCCTCGCGCCCGTCCTCCTCCCGATCGACCGGCTCGACTACAACGCCGGCCTGCAGGCGCTCGCGCTCGTCCCCTGGGACGCGCTCTCGCTGAACGCGGCCGGGACGGCCCTGCTCGTCGGGCTGGTGACGATCGGCGCCGGCGCCCTCTGGCTGACCGCGCGGCCGGGCGCCACCGCCCGGCTCTGGGCGCTGCTCGCGATCTGGCTCGCGGTGCTCGGGGTCTTCGTGGTCGACTCGAACCGGGCATCGGCCGGGCGCACCGCGGCCGCCTTCGACGGCCGCGCGGCGACCTGGGTCGACGACGCGGTGCCGTCCGGGAGCCGCGTCGGCGGTGCTCTGGGACGAGACGCGGGCGCGGAAGGACCTGCCCGGACTCCTTCTACTTCTGGCTGATGGTCACCGAGTTCTTCAACGACCGGGTCGGGGACGTCTACCGCCTCGGGCCCGTGACGCGGTACGAGGACTTCCTCCCGACGGTGCCCTCGCGCCTCGCCGCCGACGGGACCCTCGCTCGCCGGCGGGACGCCCGTGCGCGCGGACTACGCGCTCGTCACGTGCCGCACCCCGGTCGCCGGGACGGAGGTCGCGCAGGCGCCGCGCGGCGCGCTCCGGCTCGTCCGCCTCGACGGCCCGCTGCGGCTCACCGGCGACCCCGGGTGCCGGCGGCGCGAGCCGTAGTCCGGTCAGCGCGCGGTCGCTCGAGGACGACGATCGTCGGATCGCGGAACGACGGGCTCGAGCCCTCGAGCGGTCAGCCCGCGAAGGTGGTCGCGGTCGTCGACGACGACGACGTCGTAGTCGTCCACGATCCGCTCCCAGCCGGGGGTTCGCTTCCCGTAGGCCACGAGGTCGTCGAGCGCGCCCTCGTCGTAGAGCTCGAAGCGGACGTCGAATGCGAGGCGGCCGCGGAGGTCGGGGATCCGCCAGAGCAGCCAGTCCGCTGTCCCGTCGGTGGCCCAGAGCCGAGTGTCGGGAGCACGTGTCGCCGCTCGGACGGCCTCGACTTGGCGTTCCGGCCATTCCGAGCTGAACCATGAGGCGGGCCGGACGAGCGTCACGACGAGCAGCGACGGTGAGCGCGAGGAGCGCGACGACCGAGATCACGCGGTTCACCCGCGGCGCGTCCCGGTCGGGTCGCGCCAGGAGGCCATCGAGCGGCGCGGGGAAGGATCGCGGCGGCGGCGAGCGCGAACCAGATCACGCCGCGCACGGCCTGGACGGCGCCGAGGAGCGTCACTCCGAGTACGAGCGAGCTCGAACACCCCGAGCCTGCGGCGGCACCGGCCGATCGCAACGAGCGCGATGCTGACTGCTGCAAGGACGTAGAAGAGAGCCGTCGTCGCTGCCGGGCTCGACCACTGCCACTCGCGGAGGATCTCCGCGAACGGCGCGTCGACGAGCATCAGGTCGTAGTACGCGACGATGTCCCAGCCGTACGGCGTCGCCAGGACACACAGCGGTGCGAGGACGAAGAGCGTGAGCGGAAGCCCGCCGAGGCGACGCGTACGGACGAGCTCGTACGCGCCGAAGAGCATCGTCAGCGAGGCTCCGAGCACCACCGAGCCATGGAGGTTCGCCCAGACGACGAGCGCCGGGAGGACGAGCAGGGTACGGCCGCGGGCGCCGCGGCGGGCGCCGTCGAGCAGCAGCCACAGCACGCCGGCGAACAGCGGGAGCGCGGCGGTCTGGGCACGGATCGTCCAGCCCCACGGCCCGGCGAGCACGGCGAGGACGCCGACGAGGAACGTCGAGCGCGACGTGGCGCCGGTGGAGCGTGCTGCGCCCAGTGCGAGGCCGAGCGCGGCGACGACGAGCAGGACGTCGAGCACGACGACCGCCCGCAGCCCGGCGAGCTCGTGGACGCCGTAGACCAGCACCTGCGCCAGCCACTGCTGGTCGGTCCACGTGGCGCCCGCGCCGAGCAGCGTGAGGGTCTCGGTCGTCGGGAGCCCGTGCTCGACGACCTCGCGCCCGGCCATCAGCGTCAGCCAGGTGTCACCGACGACGAGTGCCGGACCGAAGACGGTGAGCAGAAGGACGCCGACGAGCGGAGACGAGAAGGATGGGGAACGGGCTCGACTCGAGCACGCCACGGAGCCCGGTCGATGCCGCGGAGGGGGCGGCGACGCCGTATGTCCGCCGGCTCACGCCTCGGCTTCACGTCCGGAACGGTGCCTTCTGCGGTGGTCGACATCGGCGGGGCGGGCGCCGGCTCCGGTGGCGCGCCGGGGCCGGTCGCCGCAGACCGACCCCGGGTGCACACTCCCCCGGCGTGCGTGAATGATCGGCCCTGCGGCGCGGGAGCGGTCTGGACGAACGGCTAGGGTGCGCCGCGACCGTTGCCGCTGGCCGCAGCGGGGGTTGCTCAGCATCCTTCGCCCGTGACCGTCGTTCCCGACACGGCCGTCGGGCCGCTTCTGTCCGACGCGCCGGGCAGCCGACGCAGCCGCTCTCTTGCGGTCGCGGCGATCGTCGGCATTCCGGCGTCCGCGGTCTTCCTCTTCCTCGCGATCCGCGGGGCCGACCTGAGCGCCGTCTGGCGCACGCTGCAGGACGTCCGGCTCGCTCCGCTCGTGGGGGCGGTGGCCTGTATCGCAGTCGTCTACTGGCTGCAGGCGGCGAGGTGGAGGAAGATCGCGGACACCCGCCTCGCGCAGGTGGCGTTCGTCGAGATGGTCGTGGCGGGCGTGGCGGTGAACAACGTGCTTCCGGGACGGGTCGGCGACCTGCTCCGGGCGCGCTGGGTCTCGCGCGGAACGTACTCCGGGGGGAGAGGCCTCGCGACGGTCGTGCTCGATCGCGGTTTCGACATCCTCGCGCTCGCGGTGTTCCTGCTCGCGAGCCTGCCGTTCGTCACCGACGCCGGCTGGGTCGACCGCATCGTGCTCGGCACGCTCCTCGTCCTCGTGGTCCTCGTCGCGGCGGTCGTGGCGGCTCGTGCCTACACGCGGCGGCGACCACGGGGACGGAGGCGGCACCGGGGGCTGCCGCGGCGGTTCCTCCGGGACACCCTGGAGGGGCTCTCGGAGCTCCTCTCGCCCGCGCGTGCGGTCGGCTGCACCGCGCTCAGCCTGGCCGCGTGGTCGGCCTGGGCGCTCGCGGCGATGCTCGCGGCGCGCTCCGTCGGCATCGAGCTGACTGCCGTCGAGGCGGTCTTCGTCACCGCCGCGCTCAACCTCGGCGTCGCGATCCCGTCGTCGCCCGGCTTCGTCGGCACCTACCAGTGGCTCGGCGTCGCCGCCCTCGGCGTCTTCGGCTTCGGGGTCGAGGCGGGGCTCGCGTTCGCGATCGTCATGCAGGCCGTCTGGTACGTGCCGACGACGCTCGTCGGTGCGGGGCTGCTCGTGCGCCACGCGCGGCGCGGCTGGGACGGCGCGGTCGCGCCGATGGCCGCGTACGCCCGCCGCTAGCGCGGACGCTACTCGTCGCCCAGCGGGCGCTGGATCAGCCCGAGCTGGTACGCCTGGCGCACGGCGTCCGCGCGGTTCTTCGCGCCGAGCTTGCGGTACACGTTGGTCAGGTGGAACTTGACCGTCTGCTGGGTCACCCACAGCTCCTTCGCGATCTCGTCGTTCGACTTCCCGCTCGCGAGCTCGGTCAGGATCGCGACCTCGCGCTCCGTCAGGCCGGCGGCCTTGGCGCCGCTCGACGTGGACGACTCCGTCGCGCCGATCGTCGAGAACACGGTGCCGCCGGCGACCTGGCGCAGGGTGGACGGGAGATCGGTCGGGTCGACCGTCTTCAGCACGTAGGCGCTCGCCCCGCGCCGGAGCGCGTCCTCGATCAGATCCGGCGCCGTGGAGGCCGACAGCATCACGACCTTCACCTTGGGGTAGCGGCGGCGGATCTCCTCGAGGCACTGGAGGCCGTCCATGTTGGGCATCCGCACGTCGAGCACGACGAGGTCGGGGCTCGTCTGGCCGACGAGAGGGAGGACCTGCGCGCCGTTCTGCGTCTCGCCGACGATCTCGAAGCCGCCGTCCTCCTCGAGGGCGCGCTTGACGCCATCCAGCATCAGCCGGTGGTCGTCGGCGATCAGGACCTTCATGGCGGCAGTGTCGCACGCGGCGCCGACGACGCCTCCGGTGAGGCCGGCGGAGGGCGCCTGCGACCTAGACCCAGGTGGGGGACGACACCCCTCCTTCGAGGGGTGGAAGTGCCTCGGAGGGGGCATAGCGTGCGGCTCCTACAAGCCTCTCGGTGACGCGGGGGGCAAGGGCAGCCGAGAGGGGGACTCAGCGACCGGGGGACGGCGGTGCGAAGGCAGGAGGCGGCGGCCCCACCCGTCGTCCGCACCACCGCTACGGGGTTGTGACGCTGAGGCCCCCTCTACGGCACGGACGCCGGTGCTCCCCGGTCTCCCCGGGGGCACCGGCCACTACCGCTGCCGCGGCTAGGCCGAGAGCGCGTCGAACGCGTACGGCTCGATCGGCTCGCCGGCCAGCGACCGCGGGCCGGGCGTCGGGCGAAGCTGCTTCACGACGTGGCCGCGGTCGCGAAAGGTGAAGCCCGGCTCGAGCATCCGCCACGAGCCGCCCGGCGAGAGCGCGACCGCGACGCCGCCGAAGCGGAACGCGAACCGGTTGCAGGAGCCCGTCCCGCCGTTCCAGGTCTCGGCCGTGGCGATGGGCTTCCAGAGCCCGTGCGACCCCTCGAGCGCGATCGGGTCCGTGACGGGCTGCCCGTCGACCCAGATCCGCCAGACGCCGGGCCGGCCGGCCATCTCGAGGACGGCCAGGCGGTGGCTCTCACCGACCGGGACCTCCCGCGCGAGCGGGAGGAAGACCGGGCTCTGGCCGGGCGCGTGATCTCGGCGTAGAGCATCGCGGGCGCGTTCGGCAGCGCGGCGACGCCCGCCTGGAGCCACACGGTCTCGCCCTTCGGGCCTTCGCCGGGACCGCCGACGCCGATCCACGCCGCGGCGTGGCCCGCGCCGACGCTCGCCGCCCGGAGCGGCGTGATCGTCGCGCGGACCCCGCTCGCGACCCGGACCGACTCGACGCCCGCGTACGCGTAGCCCTTCGGCCCGTGCGTGCCCGAGGAGCACGCCGCGGCGCTCGCGACGGCGACGTCCCGGGGCACTGCCAGCCAAGCGGCCGCGACGGCCGCCACGACGGTCGCGAGCAATGCCCCCCGAGTCCTCACGTCTCCCTCGATCGGCGTCACTCCCCCGAGGGGTGATCCCTCGGACGGGCGATTCCGAGAGGCCGCCGTGCCGCCGCGGTAGCATCTCGCCCATGGCGCAGGTCGAGGAACGGCACCTCACGGGGCTCGACCGGTGGCGGTCCCGCTACGACTCCTCGCCGCTGCGCGAGGGCGAGCTCTTCACGACGATCTCGGGCCTGGAGGTCGACCCGCTCGCGACGCCCGGGTCGGTCGAGCTCGACTACGAGCGCGACCTCGGCTACCCCGGCGCGTTCCCCTTCACGCGCGGCGTGTACCCGTCGATGTACCGCGGCCGGCTCTGGACGATGCGGCAGTTCGCCGGGTTCGGCACGGCCCAGGAGACGAACGAGCGGTTCCGGTACCTGCTCGACCACGGGCAGACGGGCCTCTCGTGCGCGTTCGACATGCCGGCGCTGATGGGGGTCGACTCCGACTCACCGCGCGCCGAGGGCGAGGTCGGCCGCGAGGGCGTCGCGATGGCGTCGCTCGAGGACATGCGCGTCCTCTTCTCGGAGATCCCGCTCGGCGAGGTCTCGACGTCGATGACGATCAACTCCTCGGCGGCGATCGCGCTCGCGATGTACGCCGTCGTCGGCGAGGAGCAGGGCGTCCCGCGCGCGAAGCTCCGCGGGACGATCCAGACGGACATCCTCAAGGAGTACATCGCCCAGAAGGAGTTCATCTTCCCGCCCGGGCCGTCGATGCGGCTCGTCACCGACATGGTCGAGTTCTGCGCGGCGGAGATGCCCCTCTGGCACCCGATCTCGATCTCCGGCTACCACATCCGCGAGGCCGGCTCGACGGCCGCGCAGGAGCTCGCCTTCACCCTCAAGAACGGCTTCACCTACGTCGAGTGGGCCCTCGAGCGCGGGCTCGACGTCGACGCGTTCGCGCCGCGCCTCTCCTTCTTCTTCAACGCGCACCTCGACTTCTTCGAGGAGATCGCCAAGTACCGCGCGGCACGCCGCATCTGGGCGCGCGAGCTCCGCGACCGGTACGGCGCGCGGGACGAGCGCTCGCTCCTGATGCGCTTCCACACCCAGACGGCCGGGGTCTCGCTCACGTGGCAGCAGCCGCTCGTCAACGTCGCCCGGACGGCGATCGAGGCGCTCGCCGCGGTGCTCGGCGGCACCCAGTCCCTTCACACGAACTCCTACGACGAGGCGCTCGCGCTGCCGACGGAGAGCGCCGTCCGGCTCGCCCTCCGCACGCAGCAGGTGATCGCGCACGAGACGGGCGTGATCAACACCGTCGACCCGCTCGGCGGCGCGTACCACGTCGAGGCGCTGACCAACCGGCTCGAGCGCGAGGCGTACGACTACTTCCACCAGATCGACGAGCTCGGCGGGATGGTCGCGGCGATCGAGGAGAACATGCCCCAGCGGGAGATCGCCGAGGCGGCGTACCGCTACCAGCAGGAGGTCGAGGCGAACGAGCGGATCGTCGTCGGCGTCAACCGGTACCAGACCGAGGACGACGAGGACGTCCACATCCTGCGGATCGACCCCGACCTCGAGCGCAAGCAGATCGAGCGGCTCCGGGCGTTCAAGGCGCGGCGCGACTCGGCTGCCGTCGAGCAGCGGCTCGCGGCACTGTCGGAGGCGGCCTCCCTGCCCGACCGCAACCTGATGCCCTTCATCGTCGACGCCGTGCGCGACGGCGTCACGCTGGGCGAGATCTGCGACGCCTGGCGCTCGGTCTGGGGCACCTGGCGCGAGCAGCCCGTCTTCTAGGGCCGCGCCGACCGGGTCAGCCGGAGGAGACCTGCTCCTCGCGGGGGACGACCTCGACCTGCATGCCGTCGTAGGCGAGCTCGACGCCGTCCGGCACCGGCAGCTCCGACGGGCGGTGCGTCAGGAGCAGGGTGCGCGCGCCGGAGGCCGCGAAGGCGTCGAGCGCCTCCTCGGCGCTCAGGTGCCCGCGTGGCTCCCCGTCGGCGGCACCCGTCTCGAGGGTCGCCTCGCAGACGAGCAGGTCGGCGTCGCGGGCGAGCTCGGTGATCCGCTCGCTCGGACCGGTGTCACCGGTGTACGCGAGCGTCGCGACGCCGTTCGTGACCCGGAAGCCGTACGTCTCGAGCTTGTAGTGGGGCAGCCGCACGGGATGCACGTCGAGCCCCGCCGCCGTCGAGAACGTCGTCTCGGGCTCGTACTCCGCGAGGACGAACGTGCGCTCGAACATGTCCGGGAACCCGATCCGCGACCCCAGGTCCTCGAGGAACGCCCGCCCGCCGCGGTAGACCCAGAGCTCCGGGCGGCGGTCGTCGTGGCCGCGGCGGTAGAAGCTGCCCCAGACCCAGGGGACGAGATCGCCCCAGTGGTCGAGATGGAAGTGCGTGATCGCGATCGCGTCGACGGCGGGCCAGGGCTCGTCCTCCCGGAGCCGTGCGAGCACGCCCGGCCCGCAGTCGAGGAGCAGCCGGCGACCCTCCGACTCGACGACGTAGCCGGAGTGGGCGCCGCCCGCGTTGGGCCAGGCGGGCGAGGAGCCGATGACGTGGAGTCGCACGTTCCTATACTGAGCGCGTGGACCGCACGATCCGTGTCGTCATCGCGAAGCCCGGGCTGGACGGGCACGACCGTGGAGCGAAGATCATCGCGCGCTCTCTCCGCGACGCGGGGATGGAGGTCATCTACACCGGCCTCCACCAGACGCCCGAGCAGATCGTCGAGACGGCGATCCAGGAGGACGCGGACGCGGTGGGGATCTCGATTCTCTCCGGGGCACACATGACGCTGGTGCCGCGGATCGTAGAGGGTCTCCGCGCGAACGACGCCGATGACGTCCTCGTCGTCGTGGGCGGCACGATCCCGCCCGAGGACGCCGAGGAGCTGAAGCGCCTCGGCATCGCCGAGGTGTTCACGCCCGGCGCGCCGACGAGCGCGATCGTGGACTTCCTGCGCGGCGCGCTGGCCACCGCGTAGCCCCCTCGCACGACGCCTAGACGCCCGAGCGGCGCGTGCCGGTGACGGGAGGCGGCGGGTCGAGCTCGGCCTCGTCGTCCATGCCGATGCCCTGGGACGCCGGGTCCGGATCCGACCCGTCGGCCACGGTGGTCGTGCCGCCCGGCCGGGTCACGCGCGCCGCGACGAGGACGCCGGGCTCGCCCCGCAGCGCCTCCGCCGTGACCTTCCCCTTCGCGGTGTACGCCGTCACCACCTGTGAGGTGCGCGCCTGGAGGACGCGCCGCGACGGGCTCGCGAGCGCGGCCGCGAGCGACGTGTCGACGACGGCGCCCTGGCCGATCGCGACCGTCACGGGGCGCTCGCCGACGACCGACGTCCACTGCCCGCCGGGCCACCAGCGGACCGCGCTCGCGCGAAGCTCGAGCGTGCCGGCGCCGGCGGCGACGGGCACGCCGCGGATCCCGAGCGAGAACGTCTCGCCGAGGCGGCCGGGGAAGAGGAGGCGCTCGGCGGCGTTGAGGTACGGGTACGGGTTCACGTCGGCGCCGTCCCCTGGATGCACCTCGAAGTGGAGGTGGTGGTTCCCCTCCGCGTCGCCGGAGTCGCCGTTCCAGGCGATCTGCTCGCCCGCCGTCACCTTCGCGCCGTCCTCGACCGCGTACGACGTGCCGAGCTTGCAGCCGCCGCGATCCTCGGAGCGCTCGGTCAGGTCGTTGTTGAGGTGGATGTAGAGGTACGTCGTGCCGCTGCGGCCGTAGAGGTAGAGCATGCAGCCGGCACGCGCCGAGGTCGTGTGCCACCGCACCCGGCCCGCCTCCGCCGCGACGACGGGCGTGCGCCACGGGACGTTCTCGATGTCGATGCCGGCGTGACTGCCGTTGACGCGGGGGTCGCCGTAGTTCATCGAGTACGCGTAGTCGCCGATCAGCGGGAAGACGATCGGCTTGCCGTCGACGAGGCCGGGTTTCGGAGCCGCGCCCGGGGACGCGACGACGGCCGCTCCGAGGAGAGCGGTCAGGAAGAGGAGAAGGCCCCCTCGTGCTGTCGTCCGGTGGCGAGTCATGGCTCCGGTGCGGCGCGACGAAGGGCGGGACACTACCACCTGGTTCGGCAGGCAGCAGTCGGCAGGCGCCGACTCCTGCGCCTCGATGCCCGCCCTGCGGGGCGGCAGACCCTGAAGGCGCCCGCCTCGCGGGCGCAGACCGCTCCACGCAGGGGAGCGGTTGGCGGGACGGCCGACGCCGGGGCGTGGATAGAGTCACGGCCGTGAAGATCGCCGTGTGCGTCAAGCAGGTCCCGGACGCCGCCGTCCACAAGCGGCTGGACGCGGGGAGCGGGCGCCTCGACCGGTCGGGCGAGAGCGCGCTCAACGCCACGGACGTCAACGCCGTCGAGGAGGCGCTGCGCCTCAAGGAGGCGCAGGAGGGGGAGGTCGTGGTCGTCTCGCTCGGCCCCGAGAAGGCGATGGAGTCGCTGCGCAAGGCGCTCGCGATGGGCGCGGACCGCGCCGTCCTGGTCGCCGACGAGGCCGCGGCCGGCTCCGATCTCGTCGCGACGAGCTACGCCCTCACGAAGGCGCTCGAGCGGGAGGAGCCCGATCTCGTCCTCTTCGGCCAGCAGTCGAGCGACGCCGACGGCGCCGTCCTCTGGGCCGCGGTCGCGGACCGGCTCCGCCGCCCGATGGTCTCGCAGGTCGCCGAGCTGACGCTCGCCGACGGCACCGTGACCGGCAAGCGGCAGACGGAGTTCGGCTACGACGTGATCGCCGTCCCGCTCCCGGCCGTGGTCGCCGTCTCCGACGCGATCAACGAGCCGCGCTACCCGTCGCTCAAGGGGATCATGGGCGCGAAGTCGAAGCCGCAGGAGGTCCTCTCGCTCGCCGACATCGGCGCCGAGGCGAGCCACGTCGGCGAGGCGGGGTCGCGGACGCTCGTCCGCTCGTCGTCGCCGCCGCCCCCGAAGAGCGGCCAGGTGAAGCTCGAGGACGACGGCAGCGCGGCGGAGAAGATCGTCGAGTACCTCGCGGAGAAGCGGCTCGTATGAGCACGCTCGTCTTCCTCGAGGCGCACGACGGCTCGCTCACGAAGGGCGGCCTCGGCGTGCTCGCCAAGGCGGCCGCGCTCGGCGGCGACGTCGCCGGCGTCGTGCTCGGGAGCGGCGTCCGCGACGCCGCCGCGAAGGCAGGCCCGTTCGGCGCGCAGACGGTCTACGTCGTCGACGACGAGACGCTCGCGGCCCCGCTGCCGCAGCCGCGCGTCGACGCGCTCGAGGCGGTCGTGCGCGAGAGCGGCGCCACCAACGTGCTCTTCCCCGCCTCCGTCCTGGCGGCCGACGTCGCAGCCGGCCTGGCCGCGCGGCTCGACGCGGGGCTCAACTGGGACCTCACCGACCTCCGGCTCGAGGGCGACGAGCTCGTCGGCGTGCGCCCGGCGCTCGGCGACACGGTCGTCGTCGAGGTCGGCTGGACGTCGACGCCGCGGCTCGCGCTGATCCGCTCCGGCACGTTCGACCCGAACGAGACGGGCGGTTCGGCCGAGGTGAAGGACGTCGCCGCGACCTTCCAGGACTTCTCGACGAAGGCGTCGATGGTCGACCACCTCGAGGAGCAGTCGAGCGGCCCGTCGATCGAGGACGCCGACGTGATCGTCGCCGGCGGCCGGGGGCTCGGCGGCCCGGAGGGCTTCTCGTACTGCGAGGAGCTCGCGGGCGCGCTCGGCGGCGCGGTCGCCGCGACGCGCGCGGTCGTGGACGCCGGCTGGTACCCCTACTCCGCGCAGGTCGGGCAGACGGGCAAGACCGTCTCGCCGAAGCTCTACATCGCGCTGGGGATCTCCGGGGCGATCCAGCACAAGGTCGGGATGCAGAACTCGGGGACGATCGTCGCGATCAACAAGGACCCGAACGCGCCCATCTTCGACTTCGCCGACCTCGGCGTCGTCGGCGACCTGACGCAGATCGCGCCGAAGCTCACCGAGCTCCTCAAGGCGCGCAGCTAGGCGTCCCGTGAGCGGCGTCCGCCCGGCCGACCACCCGCCGCCCTTCTCGAGCTCCGACGCGATCGCGCCGCCGACCGACCCGGTCGACGAGCGCATCGACGTCGGCATCCTGATCGTCGGCGGCGGCCCCGGCGGGCTCGCCTGCGCGATCCGGCTCGGCCAGCTCCTCGAGGAGCACCCCGAGATGCGCGAGAAGCTCGGCGAGGTGCCGGTCGCGGTGCTGGAGAAGGGCAAGCAGCCCGGCTCGCACCTGCTCTCGGGCGCCGTGATGAACCCACGCGCGCTCCGCAAGCTCTTCGCCGGCCGGCTGACGATGGAGGAGATGCCGACCTACGGGAAGGTGCACGGCGAGGCCGTCTACATGCTCACGAAGGGCGCGGCGCTGCGGATCCCGCCGCCGCCGACGATGATGAACCACGGCAACTGGATCGTCTCGGTCTCCGAGCTCGGGCGCTTCCTCGCGGAGCAGGCCGAGGCCGGCGGCGCGATGATCCTGCCGGAGACCGCGGGCGAGAAGCTGCTCGTCGACCACGGCCGCGTCGTCGGCGTGCGCACGGGCGACAAGGGACGCGGCCGAGAGGGCGAGCAGCTCGGCAACTTCGAGCCGGGCGTCGACATCACCGCACGGATCACCGTTCTGGCAGAGGGGACGGCGGGCCACCTGAGCCTCGCCGCGATCGACCAGTTCGCCCTCCACGGCGCCAACCCGCAGATCTGGGCACTCGGCGTCAAGGAGGTCTGGAAGGTCGCGAAGCCGCTGCACAAGATCGTCCACACGCTCGGCTGGCCGCTCCGGAAGAGCAAGAAGTACGGCGAGTTCGGCGGCTCGTGGATCTACCCCATGGGCGAGGAGCACGTCTCGCTCGGGTTCGTGCTCGGGCTCGAGTACACCGACGTCGAGATGTCGGCGCACGACGTCCTGCAGGAGTTCAAGACCCACAAGCTCGTGCGCAAGATCCTCGACGGCGGCGAGCGCGTCGCCTGGGGCGCGAAGACGATCACGGAGGGCGGCCTGCAGTCGATGCCGTCCCGGCTGAACGGGCCGGGCTTCCTGCTCGTCGGCGAGAGCGCCGGGCTCGTCAACGTGCCGCGCCTCAAGGGCGTCCACTACGCGATCGAGTCGGGACGCCTCGCCGCGGAGTCCGCCTTCGCCGCGCTCTCGCGGGGCGAGGTCGCGGGCCGGCGCGGGGCGCTCGACGGCTACGACGAGGCCGTCCGCGCGAGCTACATGTGGAAGGAGCTCGACGAGGTCCGGAACATGCGCCAGGTCTTCGACAAGGGCTTCTTCATGGGCGGCGCCCTCGCGAGCGCGATGACCATCTCGAAGGGGAAGCTTCCGCCGAAGAACTACGCGACCCACCCGAACGCGGAGGCGCCGCTGCGCCGGACGAACCGCGCGGCGCGCTATCCGGCCCCGGACGGGAAGCTCACCTTCGACAAGCTCTCGTCCGTCTTCGCGTCCGGCAACCGGACGCGCGACGACCAGCCGAACCACGTCCGGATCCAGACGCAGGTTCCGCGCGAGCTCGCCGAGATGTGGGAGTGGATGTGCCCTGCCCACGTGTACGAGGTCGGCGACGCGGACGGTGAGGGGACGGTCGAGGTCAAGCTGACGCCGTCGAACTGCGTCCAGTGCGGAGCGATCAGCGCCAAGGGCGGCCGGCTCACCCCGCCCGAGGGCGGCTCCGGCCCCGAGTACACGCTGACGTAGGTGCGCCCGCCGCCGGCCGACGATGACGCGCCACGACGCGGTCGTCGTCGGAGGCGGGATCCTCGGGCTCGCGGTCGCGCGGGAGCTGCAGGCGCGCCGCCCGGGCCTCCGGCTCGCGCTCGTCGAGAAGGAGGACGGCGTCGCCCGCCACCAGACCGGGCGCTCGAGCGGCGTCGTGCACCGCGGCGTCTACTACGCGCCCGGATCGCTCAAGGCGCGGCTGTGCGTCGAGGGCGCGGAGCGCCTGCTCGGGTACTGCGACGAGCGGGGGATCCCGGTCCTCCGCTGCGGGAAGGTGGTCGTCGCGGCCGACGAGGCCGAGCGGCCGCGGCTCGCCGAGCTGCACCGCCGGGCCGTCGCGAACGGCGTGCCCGGCGTCGAGCTGATCGGGGCCGAGCGGCTCCGTGAGCTCGAGCCGCGCGTCGCCGGCGTCGAGGCGCTCCACTCGCCCGGCACCGCCGTCGTCGACTTCGCCCGGGTCGCCGACGCCCTCGCGGCGGACGTCGTCGCCGAGGGAGGCGAGCTCCTGCTCGGCACGACGGGTCGTCGGGCTCGCGCGCCGCGGCGGCGCGACCGTCGTCGAGACGACGGGCGGCACGCTCGAGGCGGCCACGGGTGGTCGTCTGCGCAGGCGTGCACGCGGATCGCCTCGCCGCTGCTGAGCGGGGCGCCGGCCGAGCCGCGGATCGTCCCGTTCCGGGGCGACTACCTCGCGCTCCGGCCCGAGCGGCGGCACCTCGTCCGCGGGCTCGTCTACCCGGTCCCCGACCCGGCGTTCCCGTTCCTCGGGATCCACACGACGACGCGTCCCGACGGCGAGGTCTGGCTCGGCCCGAACGCCGTCCTCGCGCTCGCGCGCGAGGGGTACCGGCGCAGGGACGTCTCGTTCCGCGACGTCCGCGACGCGGTCCGCTCGCGCGGGCTTCCGGCGGCTCGCGCGCCGGCACTGGCGGACGGGTCTCGCAGAGGTCGCGCGCGACGTCTCCACGCGCCGCTTCGTCGCCGCGGCGCAGCGGCTCCTGCCGGAGCTCGGCGTCGGCCGACGTCCTGCCCGGGCCGAGCGGGATCCGGGCGCAGGCGCTCGCCCCGGACGGGACCCTGCTCGACGACTTCGTCTTCCACGAGGCGGACGGCGTGCTCCACGTCCGGAACGCGCCCTCGCCCGGCGCCACCTCGGCGCTCGCGATCGCGCGGGTCGTCGTCGACCGCTCGGACGCGGCGGCCTGAGCCTCAGCGCGCGCCCTGCCGGCGCGCCCACGCGTCCGCCATCGCGACGCGCTGGGCCAGCGTGGGATGGCTCTGGAGCAGGACGTACGCCCACGTGGGCGGGCTCGGGTCACCGAGCGAGGTGTCCGCGAACTCCCGGAAGAGCCCACGCGCCGCCTGCGGGTTTCGGGTCGTCTGGAGGGCCTTCCAGTCCGCCTCGCTCTCGGCCCGCCGGCTGACGACGCCCTGCGCCGGTGCGAGCGCGAGCTGGACGATCGCCGTGACGAGCAGCGCGAGCGGGATCGCCGCGGGCTGGCCCATCCCGCCCCTGCGCCGCGTCGCGATCGTGAGGATCAGGGCGCCGGGCAGGGCGAAGAGGCCGAACCACGCCACCGCCTCGGGGATGTGGTGGCTCGAGTGGTGGGCGAGCTCGTGCGCGAGCACGACGTCGACCTCCCCCTCGCTGAAGCGCCCGTCCAGCAGCGTGTCCCAGAGGACCGTCCGCGCGGAGGGCCCGATGCCGAACGCGTAGGCGTTCGCCTGGCTCGTGTCGCCGCTCACCTCCTCGACGCGCAGCGGCACGTCGTCGACGCCCTGGTCGCGCTCGTACCGGTCGTACGTCGCCTGCAGCTCGGGATCCGGGTGGTCGAGCCCGGTGGTGAGGTACGGCCCGACGAAGACGAGCAGCAGGGCGATCAGGGTCAGCACCGCCGAGCCGGGGAGCCACCACCACCAGCCGAGCCGGCGCGCGAGCGCCATGACGACGAGGAGCGCGATGCAGACCGCGACGAAGGTCCCGCCGAGCCCGAGCCAGCCGCCGAAGATCGCCTCGAGGTACCCGACCTCCGAGACCCCGTGGCGGCGGTCCCACCAGAGCGCGGCGAGCCCGAACGGGAGCTGGGTCAGCCAGCCGATCGCGAGCCCGAGCATCCCGAGCAGCATCCCCGTGCCGATCGGCCCAGCCGCCGACTCACGCGCGTAGCGGACGCCGTAGCGCGCGTAGACCCCGAGTGCGGCGAGCAGCGCGACCTGGGCGAGGATCCAGTCGGCGTAGAGGAAGCGCTCGTATCGCTCGGAGCGCTCGACGAGCTCGCGGCCGAAGACGGCGTCGACGTCGACTCTCGGGAGCGTGAGGTCGTCCGGGACGACCGTCCCGGCGACGACCCAGGCGATCGCGATCCAGGCGACGGCGACCGCGGCGACGCCGCCGACGCGGACAGGGGTCACGCGACCGCCTCCGGCTCGGGCGGCGGCGCCTCGGGACGGCCGACGAGGACGGGCGACGAGTCCGGGTACCGGGACGTGAGGAGGAGGAGGTACGCGGTGATCTGCGTCTGGTAGCGGAGCGCGGAGACGCCGAGGTCGCGGAGGCCGTCGGGGACCCGGCCGAGCACGAGCGCCATGAGCCAGGCGAGGACGGCGACGACGAACAGGATCGAGCCGTATGCGGACGAGAGGAGGAGTGCCGGGATCGCGAGGACGAGCCGGAGGAGGACCCCGAGCCGCCGCTGCCGCTCCGGCGGCGCGATCGTCACGTCGACGGGGTAGCTGCCCTCGCGGCCGAGGAAGCCCGGGAACGGGCGTCCCACGACGTAGAGGAACGCGATGACGTGGGCCGTCGTGCGGACGAAGGCCGCCATGAAGCGGTGGAGTGCCCGCGGGAGGCGCCCGAGGGCGAGCGCGGCCAGCCAGCCGAGGAGCACGGCGGCCGTCACGAACACGCTCCACAGCGTCAGCCAGAGGAGGTGGGGGACGACGAGGGGGAGCCGGAAGAGGACGAGGAGCCGCGGGCGGCCGAGATCGTCACGGAGATCGACCGCGACCGGGTGCGGTGGCAGCTCGGCCTCGTCGGTCAGCCGGTCGGGGGCGGAGTCGGGGTACCGGGCCGTCACCATCAGCGCGTACGCGGTGACCTGCGCCCCGTAGCCGCAGCCGTACGCCGCCGCGTCCCGCATCCCGCGCGGCATCCGCCCGCGGGCGAGGCAGGCGAACCAGGCGAGCACGGCGACCGTCGACGTCAGGCCGCCGAGGATCGTCAGCGCGGCGAAGCCGAACCAGAGCCCGAGCACCGCCGACCCGCCGAGCGACCACGCGACGAACGAGGCGGGCACGACGAGGACGAGCCGGAAGAGCGCGCCGAGCCGCCCCTGGGCGTCGGGCGGGTCGACCTCGACGTCGACGGGGTAGGGGCTGCGGCCGCCGAAGCTGGGATACGGCGACGCGGCGAAGCAGAGGTACGCGGCGAGGTGCGTCGTGTAGCGGACGTACCGCGCGAGGAAGTCGTGCAGGCTCGTCGGGACCCGGCGCTCGATCAGCACGGCCAGCCACGCGGCCAGCGCGACGAAGCTCGCGGCGATCCCGAAGAGCGTCACCCACACGAGGTGCGGCAGCGCCAGGAGGAGACGGAAGAAGACCGTCAGCCGCGACCGCTCGAGATCGTCCGCCACGACGAGCCGGATCGGGTGGCGACGAGGCTGGGTCGGCAGCGTCGTCACCGACGCATTCTGCGCACGGGTTGCGGATCGCGCGAGAGGGCGCGGCACCCGCGCGGCGGCGTCCCTCCCGCGCACTAGGATCGCGCTGGTGACCGAGGCTCCGGTGACGCGCGAGGACGTCGTCCGGGCCGCCGAGACGATCCGCGGCCGCGTCCGCCGGACGCCGACGCTCGACGGCTCGGCGCTCGTCCCGGGGCTCGTGCTCAAGGCCGAGCTGCTCCAGCACACGGGGTCGTTCAAGGCCCGCGGCGTCGTCAACCGGCTCGCGGCGCTCGGCGCCGAGGAACGGACGCGCGGGGTCGCGGGCGCGTCGGCCGGCAACCACGCCATCGCGCTCGCCTGGGGGGCGGCCGCGGAGGGGCTCGACTGCGTCGTCTTCACGTGGAAGGACGCGAGCCAGTTCAAGCTGGAGCGCGCCCGGGCGCTCGGCGCCACGATCGACGCCGAGGCCGACGACCCGTCCGGCGCGTTCGTCCGCCTCGAGGAGCACCTGCGGACGACGGGCGCGACGCTCGTACACCCCTTCGACGACCCTCTCGTGATGGCCGGTCAGGGCACGGTCGGCCTCGAGATCCTCGAGGACACGCCGGAGGCGGACGTGATCGCCGTGCCCGTCGGCGGCGGGGGGCTGATCGCGGGGATCGTCGCCGCGGCCGTGCCGCGGGGCGTGCGCGTGGTCGGGGTCGAGCCCGACGGCTCGGCGGCGCTCGCCCGCGCGCTCGCCGCCGGCAAGCCCGTCGGCGTGGCGCCGCGGACGATCGCGAGCGGGCTCGACGCGCCGTTCGCCGGGCTCGGGGCGCTCGAGCTCTGCCAGGCGCACGGCATCGACGTGGTCACCGTCTCGGACGACGAGATCGAGGCCGCGATGCGCCGGCTCTACGCCGACGTGAAGCTCGCCTGCGAGCCCGCCGGCGCGGCCGCCGTGGCAGCCGTCCTCTCGGGCCGCGTGGACGCCAAGTCCATGGTCGCCGTCGTCTCAGGAGGCAACGTGGGGCCCAAAATCGCCTCTGCTATCCTGGCCAAGCCATGAAGGCCGACATCCATCCGGAGTACGTCGAGGCGCACGTCACGTGCTCCTGCGGCAACGAGTTCACCACTCGCTCGACGAAGGCAGAGCTCCACGTCGAGGTGTGCTCCGCCTGCCACCCGTTCTACACGGGCAAGCAGAAGCTGATGGATTCGGGCGGTCGCGTCGAGCGCTTCCAGCGCCGGCTCGAGAAGGCCGCCGCCGCCCAGAGCAGCTAGAGACCCCGGTGGGGGAGTCCCCGCGCGCGACCGCGACAGCGGACGCCTTCAGGGGTCTGCCGTCGCCGCAGGCGACGGACCGAGCGACGCCACTCCGCTCTTGCGGAATCGCGTTTCGCGGGGAAGGTACGGTGCGGAGATGAGCGTCTCGTACGGCGGCCAGGCGGTCCTCGAGGGCGTGATGATGCGCGGCCCGTCGTGCTGGGCCGTCGCGATCCGCACGCCGGAGGGCGGCATCGAGGAGGTCGTCAAGGACGTCACCTCCCCGATGAAGCGGCACCGCATCTGGCGCCTGCCGGTCATCCGCGGGGTCATCGCGCTCGGCGAGTCGCTCGCGATCGGCTTCCGCGCCCTCGCGATCTCGGCGAACGTCGCGGCCCGCGAGGAGGACGACGAGGGGAACGTCGTCACCGAGATCAGCCGCGGGCAGATCATCTTCTCGTTCGCGATCGCGATCGGCTTCGCGTTGATGCTCTTCAAGGTCGGCCCGGCGCTCGTCACGAGCTGGCTGCCGGTCGAGGACACCAAGTGGTTCGTGATCGTCGAGGGCGTGCATCCGCGTCGCCGTCTTCATCGCGTACATCGGGCTGATCGGCCTCCTGCCCGACCTGAAGCGCGTGTTCCAGTATCACGGCGCGGAGCACAAGACGATCAACGCGCTCGAGGCCGGCGCAGACCTCACGCCGACGACGGTGCAGAAGTTCAGCTTGATCCATCCGCGTTGCGGAACGGCGTTTTTGCTCTGGGTCATGGTGATCGGCATCTTCGTCTTCGCCTTCGTCGGACGGCCCGTCTGGTACTGGCTGATCGCGAGCCGGATCCTGCTCCTGCCCGTGATCGCCGGTCTCGCCTACGAGCTGATCCGGTACGCCGGCAAGCACCAGGACAACCGCGTCCTGATGACGCTGCTCGCGCCGGGGCTCTGGCTCCAGCGCCTGACGACGCGCGAGCCGTCGCTCGACCAGATCGAGGTCTCGATCCGCGCGATCGAGGAGGTCCGCCGCCGTGAGTCGTTCGAGACGCCCGCCGAGCACGCCGACGACCGCAAGGTCGAGGTGATGGCCTAGCGATGCCGCGGATCGTCCGCGACGCCGACGTCTCGTGGGAAGGGAACCTCGCCCGCGGGACGGGCGCGATCACCGCAGCCTCCTCCGGTGCGTTCGAGGCGCTCGGCTACTCGCTGCCGACCCGGATCGCCGCGCCCGAGGGCAAGACGAGCCCAGAGGAGCTGCTGGCGGCGGCGCACGGCGGCTGCTTCACGATGTCGCTCGCGGGCGAGCTCACCGGCGCGGGCACGCCGCCGGGGCGGCTCGACGTCCACTGCCGCATCACGATGGACGAGATCGAGGGGCGCGGGCACCTGATCGTCCACTCGGCGCTCGACGTCCACGCACGCGCGGCCGGGCTGGACGAGGCCGGGCTCGCGCAGGCGGTCGACGCGGCGCACGAGGGCTGCTCCTTCTCGTCGCTCCTGCGCGACGCTGGTGTGGAGATCGAGATCACGACAACGCTCGAGGGAGGCGACTGAATGGCGACGGACCGGACGGCGAAGGTGACGTGGAGGGGCTCGCTGATGGACGGCAGCGGCAGGATCGAGGGGGTCGGCAGCGGCGCGTTCGGGCCGCTCGACGTGACCTGGGTCTCGCGCGCGGACACGCCCGACGGGCGGACGAGCCCGGAGGAGCTGATCGCGGCCGCGTGGGCCTCCTGCTTCTCGATGGCGCTCTCCCACGCGCTCGCCGGTGCCGGCACGCCGCCCGAGCGGCTCGAGACCTCCGCGACCGTCACCTTCCAGCCGGGTGAGGGGATCCTCAAGGGCGCGATCACCGTCGTCGGCACGGTCCCGGGCGTCGACCACCCGACGTTCCTCGAGCACGCCGAGGGCGCGAAGGTGAACTGCCCCGTCTCGAAGGCGCTCACCGGGATCCCCGAGGTGACGCTCGACGCGACGCTGGCGACGGCGTAGCCCGCGCGGCCCGGGAGCGGTCCGGCCGGGCCGTACAATCGACAGCCATGGCGACCCTCGATGCCCTCGTCGAGGAGCTCGAGCGGTCCTACGGCGAGCTCCAGCAGCGCATGGCGGACCCGTCCGTCTACGCCGACCACCGCGAGGCGGCGGACCTCGGCCGCAGGCTGAAGGAGCTCGAGCCGGCGGTCCGCGTCGCGCGCGAGTGGCAGCAGGCGTCCACCGACCTCGCCGACGCGCGGCAGGACCCCGAGCTCGCGTCGATCACCGACGAGCTCGCCGCGGACGTCGGACGGCTCGAGGACGAGCTCAAGCTCGCGCTCGTGGAGCGCGACCCGGCCGACGGCAAGGACGTGATCGTCGAGGTTCGGCAGGGCGTCGGCGGCGACGAGGCCGCGCTGTGGGCCGCGGAGGTCGCGCGCATGCTCCAGCGCTATGCCGAGCGGCGGGGCTACCGCACCGAGGTCCTCTCCGCGAACGAGAACGAGGGCGGCGGGATGAAGGAGACGGTCTTCGCCGTCAAGGGCGACGGCGCGTACTCCGTCTTCAAGTGGGAGGGCGGGACGCACCGCGTCCAGCGCGTCCCCGCGACCGAGTCGCAGGGCCGGATCCACACCTCGACGGCGACCGTTGCCGTGATGCCGGAGGCCGAGGACGTCGAGATCGAGATCGAGGACAAGGACCTCAAGATCGACGTCTACCGCTCGACCGGCCCGGGCGGCCAGTCGGTCAACACGACCGACTCCGCCGTCCGCATCACCCACGTGCCGACCGGGATCGTCGTCTCGATGCAGGACGAGAAGTCGCAGCTCCAGAACAAGCAGAAGGCGATGCGCGTGCTCCGCGCGCGCCTCTACGAGGCGGAGCGCGAGCGCCAGCAGGCGGAGGTCGCAGCGGCCCGCCGCTTGCAGGTCGGCACCGGCGAGCGCGCCGAGAAGATCCGCACGTACAACTTCCCCGAGAGCCGGCTGACGGACCACCGGATCAAGCACACGGTGCACCGGCTGGACCAGATCCTCGACGGCGACCTCGAGGAGTTCACCGACGCGCTCCAGTCCGAGGAGCGCCGGCAGGCGCTCGAGGCCGCGGTCTGAGACCGTGCGCCGCCCGACCGTGCCCGGTCTGAGACCCGGCGCGGCGACCGAGGCGACCGTCGGCGGCGTTCTCGCCCGGCTCGGGAGGTCCGTCGACCCGGTCGACGCCGAGTGGTTGGTCGCGCACGTCCTCGGCACCTCGCGCAGCGAGCTCGCCCTCCGCGCGCGCGAGCCCGTCGCGGCCGCCGAGCAGGAGCGGCTGGCCGTGCTCGCCGCCCGCCGGACGGCGGGCGAGCCTCTCCAGTACGTCCTCGGCGAGTGGGGCTTCCGCCGTCTGACGCTGACCGTCGACCGGCGGGCGCTCATCCCGCGACCCGAGACCGAGATCGTGGTCGAGCGCTGCCTGGCGCTCCTCGCGGGCCTCG
The DNA here is from genome assembly GCA_963748255.1 of uncultured Actinomycetes bacterium. Classification (GTDB taxonomy): domain Bacteria; phylum Actinomycetota; class Thermoleophilia; order Gaiellales; family Gaiellaceae; genus Gaiella. Next base: position 238,234 of record CAVVIL010000023.1, read on the forward strand.
ACCGGCCACGCGTGCTCGACGTGGGGACGGGCTCCGGCGCGATCGCGCTCGCGATCGCGGACGAGCACACCGGGGCGCGCGTCACGGGGCTCGACGTCTCGGTCGAGGCGCTCGCGCTCGCCCGGGAGAACGCCGAGCGGACCGGTCTTCGGCTGGAGCTCGTCGAGCACGACGCCTTCGCGGGCCTCCCGGACGGCCCGTGGGAGCTCGTCGTCTCCAACCCGCCGTACGTCGACCCCGACGAGCGCGCGTCCCTCGCGCCCGAGGTGCGCGACTGGGAGCCCGCGACCGCGCTCTTCGGGCGCGAGGCGACCGGGTCCGTGGCCCGGGGGGCGCTGCCGGTGCTCGCGGCCGGGGGGTCGCTCGTGCTCGAGGTCGGCGACGGACAGGCGGGGGAGGTCGGCGCGCTCCTCGGGCGCCTCGGGTACCGCGACGTCGCCGCGACCCGCGACCTCGCGGGCCGCGACCGCGTCGTCGAGGGCAGGGTCCCGTGACCGAGGTCGACGCGGTGGTCGCGGCGATCCGTGCGGGCCGGCTCGTCGTCCTGCCGACGGACACGGTGTACGGGTTGGCGGCCGACGGTCGCAGCGAGGCCGCCGCGACCGCCCTCTACGCCGCCAAGGGCCGGGCGAGCGTCCGGCCGACGGCGCTGCTCTTCGCCAGCGTCGAGCTGCTCGTGGCGGAGGTGCCGGAGCTCGACGAATCGAGCGTCGCCGTCGCCCGCGCGCTGCTGCCCGGGCCGCTCACGCTCGTCTTGCCGAATCCCGCGCGTCGCTTCGCTGTGGCTGAATGCCGAGCGGCCCGAGGCGATCGGTGTGCGCGTCCCGGCGCTCGCCGGACCGGGCGGCGACGTGCTCGCGGCCGTCGGCGTCCTCGTCGCGACGAGCGCGAACCTCCCGGGCGGCCCCGATCCGCGCCGCCTCGCCGACGTACCCGCGGAGCTCACGGGCGCCGCCGCGGCGCGACTCGACGGGGGCGAGCTGCCAGGCGTGCCGTCCACCGTCGTGGACGTGACCGGCGGCGAGCCGTCGGTGCTGCGCGAGGGCGCGGTGGCGGCGGCCGAGGTCGTCGCCCGGATCCGCGACGCGGTTCTTACGGATCGCTAACCGGATCGCGACGACCACCTAACCTCACGGCGAGAGACTCGCCGCATGAGCCGCCGTCGGGTCGCCGCCGCAGCCGCAGCAGCCGGGTCGCTTTTCCTGCTCGCCGCCCCGGTGGCGCTCGCCAAGGCCCCGGGAGTCGCGACGGGGGCCGCGACCTCGGTCGGGGCGCGGAGCGCCGTCGTCACCGGGCGCGTCGATCCCGGCGGCGAGAGCACCAGCTGGTACGTCGAGTACGGCGCGACCACGGCCTACGGCTCGCGTACGGGGGCGCGGAGCGCGGGCAACGGCACGACGGCCGTCGACGTGACCGAGCAGCTCCGCAGCCTCGAGACGGGCGTCGCGTACCACTACCGCCTGGTCGCGTCGAACGCGTCCGGGACGACCCGCGGCGCGGACGCAAGCTTCCAGACGCAGGGGCCGCCGGAGGTCGCGACGGCGCCCGCGTTCGCGATCGGGCCGTCGTCGGCCTCCGTCGGCGGGACGGTCGACCCCAACGGGCGGTCGACCGGCTGGTGGATCGAGTACGGCACCTCGACGAAGTACGGCTCGCGCACGGACACCCGCTCCGCCGGAGCGGGAGCCAGCGCGGTCGGCGTGTCGCTGCGCCTCGAGCGGCTCCGCGCAGGGGTCGAGTACCACTTCCGGGTCGTGGCCGCGAACGACCTCGGCACCGTGCGCGGCGCCGACCGGTCCTTCCGCACGGATCCGGCCCCGTCCGTCTCGACGGGCGGCGTCGACGCCGTCACGATCTCCTCCGCGCGGCTGAGCGGGATCGTCGACCCGCGGAACCGCGGCAGCGCCGCGTGGTTCGAGTACGGCACGAGCGCGGCGCTCGGGAGCCGCACGCCGGAGCAGGCGCTCGTGACGCGGACGCGCGTCTACGGCCCGCTCGCGGGACTGCAGCCGGGTACGCGCTACCACTACCGCGTCGTCGCCCGGAGCGACGCCGGCACGACCGCCGGGGCGACGCGCACGTTCTCGACGAGCGCAGGCCCGCTCGCGACGACGGGGACGCCGCAGGTCTCCGGCGCATCGGTCGTGCTGACCGGGAGCGTCGACCCCGTCGGCCGCACGACCGAGTGGTGGTTCGAGCTCGGCGCGACCACCGCGTACGGGACGTCGACCGTCGTGCACGGGGCGGGCTCGGGGCGCGGTGCCGTCGCCGTCTCCGAGACGATCGCGGGGCTCGCGGCGGGCGCCGAGTACCACGCGCGCCTCGTCGCGCGGAGCTCGGCGGGGACGACGCGGGGCGCCGACGTGGTGTTCCGCACCGCGGGCGCGCCCGTCGTCGGCGCCGCGCGCGCGTCCGGTCTCTCGCTGACGCGGGGGACGATCCGCGTGGACGTCCAGACGAGCGGGCTCGAGACCCGCGTCTGGGTCGAGCTCGGCCGAGGCGGGTCGCTCGGCCGCCGCTCGGGCGTCGTCGTGCTCCCGCCGGCGGCGACCCCGAGCCGCGTCGCGCTCCGCCTCGGAGGGCTCCGGCCCGGCGCCCGGTACACGTTCCACGTCGTCGCGACGAACGCCGTCGGGACGACCACCGGCGGGAACGCGACGTTCGGCACCGCCGCGCGCCCGCGGGACGAGCGAGGGCGCCTGCTCCGCTGCACGATCGCCGGCACGAACGGGCCGGACCGCCTCGTGGGGACGCGCCGCCGCGACGTGATCTGCGGCCTCGGCGGCAACGACGTCGTCGTCGGGCTCGGCGGTGACGACGTCCTCGTCGGCGGCCCGGGCTCCGACTACCTCGTCCCCGGCGCGGGGCACGACCGCGTCCTCGGCGGGCTCGGGAACGACCTCGTGCTCGCCCGCGACGGCCGCGCGGACATCGTGCTCGGCGGCCTCGGCTTCGACCGCGTGCGACCCGACCGCCGCCTCGACTTCTGGCTCTCGGCCAACCGCCTCGCCTGACGGCGGCGGGGTTCGACCCACGAGGGCGTTACCATCCGCCCGTGGCAGTTGCAGCCGACCAGCTCGACAGCCTGCGGACGGGCGGGCTCGCCGAGCACGACCCGGACGTCGCCGCCCTCCTGGGGCGCGAGCTCGAGCGCCAGCGCGAGCAGATCGAGCTCATCGCCTCCGAGAACTTCACGTGGCCGGCCGTGCTCGAGGCCGTCGGCTCGGTCCCGACGAACAAGTACGCGGAGGGCTATCCCGGTCGCCGCTACTACGGCGGCTGCGAGGTCGTCGACGAGCTCGAGCAGCTCGCGATCGACCGGGCGAAGTCGCTCTTCGGCGCCGACCACGCGAATGTCCAGCCGCACGCGGGCGCCCAGGCGAACATGGCCGTCTACCTCGGGCTCCTCCAGCCGGGCGACACCGTGCTGTCGCTCCGCCTCGACCACGGCGGGCACCTCACGCACGGGCTCAAGGTCAACTTCTCGGGCCGGCTCTACACGATCGTCCACTACGGCGTCTCGCGCGAGACGGGCGTCGTCGAGGAGGACGAGGTGCGCTCGCTCGCGCACGAGCACCGGCCGAAGCTCATCCTCTGCGGCGGCTCGGCGTACCCCCGCACCGTCGACACGCCGATGTTCCGGAGGATCGCCGACGAGGTCGGCGCGCTCCTCTGGTGCGACATGGCGCACTTCGCCGGGCTCGTCGCCGCCGGGCTGCACCCGAACCCGGTCGAGGACTGCGACGTCGTCACCTCGACGACGCACAAGACGCTGGCCGGCCCCCGCGCCGGGCTCGTCCTGTGCCGCGAGGAGCACGCGACGGCGATCGACCGCGCCATCTTCCCGGGGCTCCAGGGCGGCCCGCTCGAGCACGTGATCGCCGCGAAGGCGACGTGCTTCCTGATCGCGGCCAGCGAGGGGTTCCGGAGCTACCAGCAGCAGGTGCGCGCGAACGCCGACGTCCTCGGCGAGACCCTGCTCGCCGGCGGGCTGGACCTCGTCACCGGCGGCACCGACACGCACCTGCTCCAGCTCGACCTCCGCGAGACGGAGTGGTCGGGCAAGGACGCGGAGGAGCGGCTGCACGCCGTCGGCGTCACGACGAACCGCAACACCGTCCCGTTCGACGAGCGGCCGCCCACGATCGCGTCGGGCGTCCGCGTCGGGAGCCAGGCGGCGACGATGCGCGGGTTCGACGAGGACGACTTCCGCGAGGTCGGCGGGATCATCGTCGACGCGCTCGCGGCGGACGCCGACCTCGAGGGCCTGCGCGCGCGCACCGCGGCGCTCTGCGAGGCGCGACCGCTGTACCCGGGCTTCCGCGGCTACCCCACCTACGTCGCGGAGAGCTGAGATGAGCCAGGCGGAGGCCACGGTCGGCTCCGGGGCCCGCGTGACGGAGGTCACGCACCCGCTCGTGCAGCACAAGCTCGGGTTGCTCCGCGACGTCACGACGACGACCCAGATGTTCCGTCAGCTCGTCAACGAGCTGACGCTGCTCCTCACGTACGAGGCGACGAAGGACCTCGCGGACGAGGAGGTCGAGATCGAGACGCCGCTCGAGCACACGAGCGCCCGGCGGATCTCCGGCAAGAAGGTCGCCGTCTGCCCGATCCTCCGGGCGGGCGTCGGGATGCTCGACGGCGTCCTCTCGCTCGTCCCCGGTGCCCGCGTCGGCTTCATCGGCCTCTACCGGAACGAGGAGACGCTCCAGCCGGTCGAGTACTACGTCAAGCTGCCCGGCGACATCGCCGACCGCGACGTCATCCTGCTCGACCCGATGCTCGCGACGGGCAACTCGACCGCCGCCGCGGTGGAGACCGTCAAGCGCGCCGGCGCGACGTCCGTGCGCCTGATCGCGCTGATCGCGGCGCCGGAGGGCATCGAGCGGATCCACCGCGACCACCCGGACGTCTCGGTCGTCGTGGCGTCCGTCGACCGCCAGCTGAACGAGAAGGGATACATCGTGCCCGGCCTCGGCGACGCAGGCGACCGGCTCTACGGCACGAAGTAGGCCGCGATGGTGTTCGAGGAGCTCCGCTCGAACCCCGAGGTCCTCTGGGGGGCGCTGATCGCGTTCGTGATCGTCGTGCTCCTCACCCCGGCGGTCGGCGGGATGGCGCGGCTCCTCGGCGTCGTCTCCGCGCCCGGCGGGCGGCACATCCACAAGCGTCCGATCCCGCGGCTCGGCGGCCTCGCGATCTTCCTCGGGATCCTCGTGCCGTCGCTCGCGTTCCTCTCCCTCGACGGCGAGATGCGCGGGATCGTGCTCGGCGCCGCGGTCGCCTGCGTCGTCGGCGCGATCGACGACTTCCGCGGGCTCGACCCGATCCCGAAGCTCGGCGGCCAGATCGCCGCCGCCGCCATCCCGTGCGCGTTCGGCACCTGGATCGACCACTTCACGTTCCCGTTCCTCGGCGTCGTCGACCTGCCCGCCTACGTCGGGATGCCGCTCACCGTCCTCTGGATCGTCGCGGTGATGAACATGGTCAACTTCCTCGACGGGATGGACGGGCTCGCGTCGGGCGTCTGCGCGATCGCCGGCCTGACGTTCATGACGCTGGCGCTCTCGCTCGGGAAGATCGACGCGGCGATCCTCTCCGCGATCGTCGCCGGCGCGTGCATCGGCTTCCTGCGCCACAACTTCTTCCCGGCGCGCATCTTCATGGGCGACTCGGGCGCGCTCGTCCTCGGCTTCACGCTGGCGTCGATCTCGGTCGCGGGGCTCCTGAAGACGGCCTCGACCGTCGTGCTGTTCCTGCCGCTGCTCGTGCTCGCGGTGCCGATCATCGACACGTCGTTCGTCGTCGCGAAGCGGCTGAAGTACGGCCGGCCGATCTCCTCGCCCGACCGCTTCCACCTCCACCACCGCTTCATGAACATCGGCTTCGGCCAGCGCCGCGCCGCGCTGACCATGTGGGCCTGGACCGCGAGCCTCGGGGCGGCCGCGCTCGCGACCCGCTTCATCCCCTTCCGCGAGGGCGGGGACTGGCACGTGTGGGAGACGCTGGCCGTCGCGGCGATCGCGCTGGGAGCGCTCGCGTTCTCGGTCTACGTCGTCTACCTGCTCGAGATCGTCAAGCTCGCGAACCCGCGCATCCGCCGCCGGCGCGCGGAGGCCGAGGACACCGAGCGGCTGTCGGCGTGAGCGAGCTCCACGGCGGCACCGTCACCTTCGTCTTCACCGACATCGAGGGGTCGACCCGCCTGCTCGAGCGGCTCGGCGACCGCTACGCCGAGGCGCTGGCCGAGCACCGGCGGATCGTCCGGGACGCCTTCGGCACGCGAGGCGGCCGCGAGCTCGACACGCAGGGCGACGCCTTCTTCTACGCGTTCGAGCGCGCCCGCGACGCGGTCGCCGGGACCGTCGCCGCCCAGCGGGCGCTCGCGTCGCACGGCTGGCCGGACGGCGAGGAGCTCCGCGTCCGGATGAGCGTCCACACCGGCGAGCCCGTCGTGGGGGAGGAGGGCTACGTCGGGATCGACGTCCACCGGGCGGCGCGGATCTGCGCGGCCGGGCACGGCGGCCAGGTGCTGCTCTCGGCGACGACCGCGGCACTCGTCTCGGGGGCGATGCCCGACGGCGTCTCGCAGGTCCCGCTCGGCGACGTGCGGCTCAAGGACCTCGGCGAGCCCGAGCGGGTCGTCCAGCTCGAGATCGACGGCCTGCGCGGCTCGTTCCCGCCCCTCCGCGTCGAGGCGGAGGAGCCGCTCGACTTCGGCGAGCGCCTCGCGCAGAGGATCCAGGCGGACGTCGAGCGGCAGCTCGAGGCGAGCCTCACGGGCAGCGGCCCCGAGGCCCGGGACAGCACGACGAAGCTCGCGAAGCTCGCCGGGATCGGGCTGCTGCTCCTCGTGCTCGTCGTCGCCGCCGCCGTCGGCCTCGTGCTGCTGGTCGTCCTGCTGCTGCTCTAGCGCGCGACGAACGCGAGGAGCGCCCGCGTGAACGCCGGGTCGAGCTGGGGGTTGTGGCCGTGCCCGGGGACGACGAGGCGCTCGGCGCCGAGCGCCTCCTCGAGCGCGTCGCAGATCGCGTCGAAGGCCGGATGGTGCGCGCCCGAGACGACGAGCGTGGGGAGGTCCAGCGCGGCGAGGCGCTCCAGCGGGATCTCGGCCTCCCACGGCCCGCGCTCGTGCAGCAGCGCCCGCGCGCCGCGCTCGAGCGCCGGCGGGAGCGGCGAGGGCGGCTCGAAGTCCGATCCCACCGAGACGAGGAACGCGCGCAGGAACGCCTCGGGGTCGCCGCGCGGCCCGTCGCGCCAGAGGCGGGCGCCTCCCTCCGCGAACGCGGCCACCGCCGGGTCGTCGAGCGCGACGCTCGTGCACGGCGGCTCGACCACCGTCAGCGACGCGAGCTCGGGCCCGCGCTGCGCCGCTGCCAGGAGCGCGATCACGCCCCCGTAGGAGTGGCCGACCAGGTGGTCGCCGGCCTCCAGCCGCGCCGCGACCCAGGCGGCATGGCGCTCGAAGTCGATCGCGTCGTCCTCCTCGTCGCCGAACCCCGGCCGCTCGAGGACGACGAGCTCGGCCGTCGCGGGGTCGATCGTGCGCCGCTGCTCGCGCCAGGTCGCGCGGCCGCCGACGACGCTGCCGTGCACGAGCACGAGCCTGGGAGGTGCCTCCGCGACCATGTGACGAACCTAGCCGATTTTGGCTTCGCATCTACGAAATCCGTGTCACAAGCTCGCTGATATGCTCCGGCCCGATGGCCGCGCCCACCACGCCGCACTCGCTTGCGACCGCGTCCGGCCTCCTCCTCGGCTCGCTCGGCTTCGCGATGATCGTCGGCGCGCTGATCGGCTGGGCGTTCGGCTCGGCGGCGATCGGGCTGCTGATCGGGGCGATCGTCGGCATCCCGCTCGGCGTCTTCGTCGTCTACTACGTCTACAACCGCCCGGGTACGTGAGCGCCCGCGTCTTCGAGACGCCGCGCCCGGTCCCGGGGCGCCTCGTGCCCGCGCTCGCGGGGACGATCGTCGTCGGGCTCGCCCTCCCCGTCTTCGTCGCCGCCGGCTGGCCGCTCGACGGCTGGCTCCTCGCGGCGACGCTCTGGGTCGCCGCCGAGGCCTTCGCCTGGCTGCTGACGCGGCTGCCGCTCGGCACGGGTAACCTCGCCGCCGCAGGCATGCGGGGCATCGGCACGAGCTTCAGGGCGATCGCGATCGGGATTCCGCTCGTCGTCGCGACGGTTTCGAACGAGGAGGTCGGCATCGCCGCCGCGATCGTCTACGCGCTCGCGTACACGGTCGAGCTCGCCGTCTCGCTCCTGAGCTACTTCGGCACGGAGGCACAGGCATGACGCGCCTCCTCGCCCTCGCGACGGCGCTCTTCCTCGTGCTGCCGTCGGTGGCCCTCGCCGCGAGCGAGACCGGGGAGGAGGAGTTCGACCCGGCGCACGAGTGGGAGTTCAAGACCTGGGTCGACCTGCCGCTCGGGCTCGACATCAACAAGGCCGTCGCGTACCTGATGCTCGGCACGATCGTCAGCTGCGTGCTCGGCATCGTGCTGATGCGCGTCAAGGTGGGGAAGGAGCCGACCAAGCGCCAGGCGGTCGGCGAGATGATCTACGAGATCGCGCAGGTGCAGGTCGCCGAGCAGGGACTGCCGACGAAGGCGATCTCCCGCTGGTTCCCCTACGTCGCCTCGCTGATGCTCTTCATCTGGACGATCAACATGCTGGGCTTCATCCCGCTGCCGCTCTCGGACGAGACCTGGCACGGCGTCCCGACGCTCGCGATCTTCGCCGCGACCTCGACGCTCTCGGTGACCCTCGCGCTCGCCCTGATGACCTGGGTCTTCACCCACTACGAGGGGATCCGCGCGAACGGCACGGTCGGCTACTTCAAGAGCTGGATCCCCGAGGTGCCGAAGGCGCTGCTCCCGATGATCATCCCGCTCGAGATCCTCGGCCAGTTCATGCGGCTGATCAGCCTCTCCGTCCGGCTCTACGCGAACATGCTCGCGGGCCACCTGCTGATCCTCACGTTCATCGGCCTGATCTTCCTCACCCACTGGGCGGTGTTCCCGCTCTCGGTGGTCGCCGGGACGGCGTTCTACCTCTTCGAGGTCGTGATCGTCGTCTCGATCCAGGCGTACATCTTCGCCGCCCTGTCAGCCATCTACATCGGCTCGGCGATCGAGCCGGAGCACTGAAAGGAGCACGTCCATGCTGTCCTCACTGTTCATCGCCGCCGCCGAAGACGGAGCAGACGCCGGCAAGGCGATCGCGCTGGCCCTCGGCATCGGCCTCGGGGCCCTCGGCGCCGGTGTCGGTCTAGGCAACATCTTCGGCTCGATGATCCAGGCCGTCGCCCGCCAGCCCGAGCTCCGGGCGGAGCTGACCGGCATCCAGTGGCTCGGCTTCGCACTCGTCGAGGCGGTCGTCTTCTACGGCCTCATCGGCGGCCTGCTCGCCTTCGTCCTCATCTGAATCGATGCTCAACCTGCTCCTTCAGACGGCCGAGAACGGCGAAGAAGGCGGTAGCGGCCTGATCGAGGTCGTCCCCGGCCTCATGATCTGGACGCTGGTCTGCTTCGGGATCGCGTTCTTCGTGCTCCGGAAGTACGCGTTCGGGCCGATCCAGCGGACGATCGACGAGCGGCGGGAACGGATCCGCCAGGCCGTGGACGAGGCCGACAACGCCCGCACCGAGGCGCGCGAGCTGCTCGAGCAGAACCGCGCGATCCTCGCGCAGGCCCGCTCCGAGGCGGCGGACATCCTCGCCGAGGCGCGCAAGATCGGCGACGCGCAGATCGACCGCGCGAAGCAGGAGGCCGAGAGCGAGCGTCAGCGCAGGCTCGAGGACACCCGCAAGCAGATCGAAGCGGAGACGACCCGCGCGATCGGCCAGATCCGCTCCGAGGTCGCCGACCTGACGCTCGAGGCGACCGCGCGCGTCGTCGGCAAGGTGCTCGACACGGCCGACCAGAAGCGGCTCGTCGAGGAGGCCGTCGAGGGCCTCGACTTCTCCGCCCTCGAAGGGCAGAAGCGCTAGCCCACCATGGCCGTCGCACACCGCATGTACGCGCGCGCGCTCTACGAGGCCGCGCAGGCACAGGGCCGCGTCGACGTCGCGCGCGACGAGGTCGCGCAGGTCGCCGACGCGCTCGAGGCGACGCCCGAGCTCGAGGCGTTCCTCGCCAACCCGCAGCTCAGCCCCGATGCGAAGGCAGACGTGCTCGAAGAGGTCATGAGCGGCGCCGACCCCGTCGTGCGCAACTTCGTCCGCGTCGTCGCGGAGAAGGGCCGCGCGGGCCAGCTCCGGGCGATCGCCGACGAGTTCGAGGCCATCGTCGACGCCGAGCAGGGACGACTCAAGGTCGAGCTGACGACCGCCTACGCGCTCGCCGAGGACGAGGCGCGCGCGATCGTCGCGAAGATCGAGCAGTCCTCCGGCCGCACCGTCGAGGCGACGCGCGCGGTCGATCCCGGCCTGATCGGCGGGATGATCCTCCAGGCCGGCTCGCTCCGCGTGGACGCCAGTGTCCGCGGCCGCCTCGAACGGCTCCGTCACGACCTCGTGACCCGAACCTGAACCGAAGGAGAGACTTTCCGTGAAGCTCCGCCCCGAAGAGATCACCTCGATCCTGAAGCAGAGGATCGAGCAGTACGACGTCGAGACCGATCTCTCCGAGGTCGGCACCGTCCTCCAGGTCGGCGACGGCATCGCCCGCGTCTACGGGCTCGAGAACTGCGTGGCGCTCGAGCGGCTCGAGTTCGAGCACGGCGTCACGGGCATCGCGTTCAACCTCGAGGAGGACAACGTCGGCGTCGCGCTCTTCGGCGAGTGGCAGCACGTCAAGGAGGGCCAGCCCGTCCGGCGGACCGGCGAGGTCATGAGCGTGCCCGTCGGGGAGGGCCTCCTCGGCCGCGTCGTCGACCCGCTCGGCAACCCGCTCGACGGCCAGGGCGCGATCGAGGGCGGGGAGCGGCGGCCGCTCGAGTTCAAGGCGCCGGGCGTGATCGCGCGGCAGCCGGTGAGCGAGCCCCTCCAGACCGGCCTCAAGGCGATCGACTCGATGATCCCCATCGGCCGCGGCCAGCGCGAGCTGATCATCGGCGACCGCGGCACCGGGAAGACGGCGATCGGCGTCGACGCGATCATCAACCAGCGCGGCGGCGACGTGATCTGCATCTACGTCGCGGTCGGCCAGAAGGCCTCCACCGTGGCCCAGGTCGTCGAGCGGCTCCGCGACGCGGGCGCGATGGACTACACGATCATCGTCCAGGCGCCCGCGCAGGAGGCGGCCCCGATCAAGTGGATGGCGCCGTTCGCCGGCGCCGCGATGGGCGAGCACTTCCTCTTCAACGGAAAGCACGCGCTCGTCATCTACGACGACCTCACGAAGCACGCCGACGCGTACCGGCAGCTCTCCCTGCTCCTCCGCCGGCCGCCCGGCCGCGAGGCGTTCCCGGGCGACGTGTTCTACCTCCACTCGCGCCTGCTCGAGCGCGCCTGCAAGCTCTCCGACGAGGAGGGCGGCGGCTCGCTGACCGCGCTCCCGGTGATCGAGACCCAGGCCGGCGACGTCGCGGCCTACATCCCGACGAACGTGATCTCGATCACGGACGGGCAGATCTTCCTCGAGTCGAGCCTCTTCTACTCGGGGATCCGGCCGGCGATCAACGTCGGCATCTCCGTCTCGCGCGTCGGCGGCAACGCCCAGACGAAGGCGATGAAGAAGGTCGCCGGCCGGCTGCGGCTCGACCTCGCCCAGTACCGCGAGCTGGAGGCGTTCGCGCAGTTCGGCTCCGAGCTCGACGCGTCGACCCAGCAGTCGCTCTCGCGCGGCGAGCGGATGGTCGCGACCCTCAACCAGCCGCAGTACCAGCCGTGGCGCGTCGAGGAGCAGGTCGTCGCGATCTACGCGGGGATCAACGGCTACCTCGACGGCGTGCCGGTCCCCCAGGTGCCGCGCTTCCAGGCGGAGCTCCGCGAGACGCTGCGATCGGAGGGCGCGATCTACCAGACGATCGGCGAGAGCGGCGACCTCTCCGACGAGACCACCGAGAAGCTCGACGCCGCCCTGACGAAGTTCGTCCAGGGCTTCAACGTCGAGGAGGAGAAGGGCCTCGTCGGCTGAGCCATGGCCTCCGTCCAGGACTACAAGCGTCGGATCCGCTCGGTCCGGAACACGCGCAAGATCACGCGTGCGATGGAGCTCGTCGCGGCGGCGAAGCTCCGCCGCGCGCAGGCGCGGATCGAGGCGATGCGGCCGTACGCCGACACGATGCGCGAGCTGATCGCGGGCGTGGGGCGGGCCGCCGGCTCGGGCTCCGTCCGGCTGCCGCTCCTGCAGCAGCGCGACGAGCCGGCCGCGACGCTCGTCATCCCGCTCACGGGTGACCGCGGGCTCGCAGGCGCGTTCAACGCCCAGGTGACGCGGCGCGCGTTCGCCGTCGAGCGCGAGCTGACGGAGGCCGGCCAGACCGTGCGCTGGCTCGGCGTCGGCAAGCGGGGCCGCTCGACGCTGACGTTCCGCCGCCGGGAGCTCTCGGGCGAGTTCACCGGCTTCACGGACGCACCCGCCTACGCGGACGCCCAGGCGATCGCGCACCGCGCCTCGGAGCTCTTCATCGAGGGCGAGGTCGACCGGGTCGTGCTCGTCTACAACACGTTCGTCTCGGCGCTGACCCAGACCGTCACCGAGCAGGAGATCCTCCCGATCTCCGCGGACGTGCTCGAGACGGACGACGAGGAGCGGCGCGACGACGCGCTCCGCGGCGACTTCATCTTCGAGCCGGAGCCCGAGGAGATCCTCGAGCGGCTCCTGCCGGTCTACGTCGAGACGCAGATCTACCGGGCGCTGCTCGAGTCCACCGCCTCCGAGCAGGGCGCGCGGATGACCGCGATGCGGAACGCGTCGAAGAACGCGGGCGAGCTCATCGACAGCCTGACGCTCCAGATGAACCGGGCGCGCCAGGCGGAGATCACGCAGGAGATCCTCGAGGTCGTCGCCGGCGCCGACGCGCTGTCTTAGTTGCGCGAAGCGGAATTCCGCAGGAGCGGAATCCCGCCGCTTGATCCCCGCCTGCGGCGGGGCAGACCCCTGAAGGCGTCCCGCTTCGCGGGCCGCACCAACTCGTTGCCACGCTCGTCGCCGGATCGCGGATCGCCCTCCCGCGAGGCAGCCGGAAGACGCTGCAAAGAGGCCACTAACCTCGCCGTAAAGAAACCGTCTCAGATTGGGATGAGGGTGTCGAACAGGGGGTATGCTCCCACGCGCATGCCGACCAGGGAGCCTCTCATCCCGTGAGCACCACCGCGAGAGAAGACGCCGCCGTCGCACGCGAGATCGGCGAGTCCGACGGCTCCCTCGCCGAGGGGGTCATCGACGAGACGACCGGCGAGGTACGCGCCCGCGGCTACTGGGAGCAGGTGTGGCGGCGGTTCCGCCGGGACCGCGTCGCGCTCGCGAGCATCTTCTTCCTCGTCTTCGTCGTCCTGATCTGCTACCCCGGGGCGACGATCGCCGAGAAGATCATCGGCCACAGCCCCGACGACCCGTTCCCGGACGGGATCGACGACGGCCTCATCCCCGTCGGGCCGTGGCACGAGGTCTACAACCCCTTCACGGGCCAGCAGGACATGCTCGTCCTCGGCGCGTCGGACACGCTGGGACGCGACGAGTTCCTCCGGCTCCTCTACGGCGGCCGCGTCTCGCTCCAGGTGGCGGTGCTCGCGACGATCGGGGCGATGTTCATCGGCACGGTGCTCGGCGCCGCCGCTGGCTACTACCGGGGCTGGATCGACACGATCGTGTCGCGGCTGACCGAGATCACGATGGCGTTCCCGGCGCTCCTCTTCATCATCGCGATGGCCTCGACGGTCGGCAGCCGCCTCGACAACATCACCTTCGGCGGCGTGCTTGGCAAGGGCGTCCTGACCCTCGTCCTCGTCTTCTGGGTCTTCGGCTGGTTCTACCCGGCGCGGATCATGCGGGCGAAGGTGCTCTCGCTGCGCGAGAAGGAGTTCGTCGAGGCCGCGCTGATGACCGGCGCGAGCGACTGGCGGATCATCCGCTCCCACCTGATGCCGCACCTCGCGGCCCCGATCATCGTCTACTCGACGCTCGTGGTCGCGTCGTACATCCTGGCCGAGGCGGCGCTCTCGTTCCTCGGCGTGGGGATCAAGCTGCCCACCGCGAGCTGGGGCAACCTGCTCTCCTCCGCACCCGAGTTCTACACCTCGCAGCCGTGGCTGATGCTCTGGCCGGGTCTCGCCGTCGTCTTCACGACGCTGGCGTTCAACCTGCTCGGCGACGGGCTCCGCGACGCCTTCGACCCGCGCTCGAAGCTCTAAACGGCAAATCAGTTCCTCTCGAACGACTTCTCTTTGATCCCGAGCTAACCATCTGCGCTCGCGTGCGTCATAGCGAGCGGAGCAAGGGCCGCGTCTGCGCCAGGACACGGCCGGAGAGACGGAAAGGAGCAACATGAAGGGACGTATCTGGTTTTCGGCCCTGATGGCCATCGTGGGAGCCAGCCTGCTCGTCGCCGCTTCGGCGTCGGGTGGCACCACGGCGTCGTCGGCGGCCAGCCAGTCGACCGCACAGAAGGGAGGCACGTTCCGGATCCTCAACACGAGTGACTTCGATCACCTCGATCCGGCGCTTGCCTACTTCACGCACTCCTGGAACTGGATGGGTGCGACGCAGCTGCGGATGTACTGGTATCCGTACGTCGCAGGTGCCGCCAGCGAGCGGCTCGCCCCGATGGCCGCGCAGGGGATGCCCCGCGTCTCCAACAACGGCAAGACGTACACGATCGCCATCAAGCAGGGCTTCAAGTTCTCGAACGGTCAGGCAGTGACGTCCGCCAGCTTCAAGCGGGCGTTCGATCGGGCCGTGAACCCGAAGCTGCAGTCGCCGGCCTCGTCCTTCCTCGACGACGTCGCGAGCGTCCGCGCCCCGAACAACCGGACTCTCGTGATCACGCTCAAGAAGGTCGCGCCCGACTTCGTGCCGCGGATCTCGATGCCGTTCTTCTCGGCCGTGCCGACGAGCTACCCGCTCGACGCCGAGGTCGACAAGGGCTTCGTCTCGGCCGGCCCGTACGTCGTGCAGGAGTGGAACAAGAAGACGTCCGCTCTCGCCGTGCGGAACCCGCAGTGGAAGAACAACCAGGAGCCGTGGAAGTCGCTCGGGCTCCAGAACAACGTCGACCGGATCACCTTCGCCGGCATCGGCGGCGACCTGGCGACGCATCGTCTCCAGTGCGAGAACAACGAGGCCGACTTCTGTGGGTTCCCGACCGCCCAGGCGAAGGAGCTCGCGGACAAGTACGGCGTCAACAAGGGTCGCTTCATGGTCGACCAGGACCTCCTGGTCTGGCGTGTCGACCTGAACAACGACCAGCCGCTGTTCAAGGACAACCCGAAGCTCCGGCAGGCCGTGCTCAACGCCCTCGACCGGCGCTTCATGACCGCCCAGCACGGCTACCTCGCCGGCAAGCGGACCGACCAGTTCATCCCGTACGGGATGCAGGGCTTCAAGGAGCAGAACATCTACTCGCTCAAGGGGCCGAACTACGCCAAGGCGAAGACGCTCGCGCAGGGCAACACCCGCACGGGCAAGGCCGTCTTCTACGCGTTCAACCGCGCGCAGGGGCCGCCCGTCGCCCAGTCGGTGCAGTTCAACCTGAAGCAGATCGGTCTCGACGTCGAGATCAAGCTCTACGACCGCGTCGTGCAGAACACGAAGGCCGCCACCAAGGGCGAGCCCTTCGACATCACGCACGAGGGTTGGCACGCCGACTATCCGGATCCGTCGAACTTCATCAACGTGCTGCTCGACGGCCGCCGGATCCAGGCGGAGAACAACGTCAACTCGTCGTACTTCACGGGCAACGGCGTCGCGAACTACAACCAGAAGCTCGACGCCGCCTTCGCGGCAGCGGGCCAGAAGCGCATCGACCTGTATGCCGCGCTCGACCGCGACATCATGCTCGAACGGTGCGCCGACAGGGACGTACATCTCCGGCACGACGCGCCGCTTCTTCAGCGCCGATACCGGGTGCTACGTCGCGAACGCTCAGGTGGGCGTCGTGCTCACCACGATCTGCAAGAAGTAACACCCTGTAGCACCGGAGCGGGAGGCCCACGGGCCTCCCGCTCCACCCTTGGTCACCGGTTCCAAGAGGAGTAGGCTCCGCCCGATGTTCCGCTATCTGATCCGACGGCTGCTGTGGTCGCTCGTGCTCTTCCTGGCGGTCACGCTCGTCACCTACGTCCTCTTCTTCCTCGTCCCCGCCAACCCCGCGCGGCTCGCGGCCGGCCAGTCGGCATCGCCCGAGAAGGTCGCCGAGGTCGAGGCGTTCCTCGGCCTGGACCAGCCCGTCTACGTCCAGTACTACCGCTTCCTCAAGCGCCTGGTCCTCGAGGGCTCGCTGGGGCACTCGTTCGTCGACCGCTCGGAGGTCAACGACGAGATCTTCCGCGCCGCGCCGATCACGGCCTCGCTCGTCTTCGGCGCGATGCTGCTCGTGCTCGTCGTCGCGATCCCGATCGGCGTCCTCTCGGCGCTCAAGCCGCGATCGCTGCTCGACCGCGCGGCGATGACGTACGTGCTCATCGGCATCTCCCTGCCGTCGTTCTGGATCGCGCTCGTGCTCTCCTACATCGTCGGCTACAAGCTCGGCTGGACGCCGATCGCCGGGCTACTGCGAGGTGTTCAGCGTGCCGGAGGCCTCGAACTGCGGCGGCGTGGTCGACTGGGCCTACCACATGGTCCTGCCCTGGACTGCGCTCGCGATCGTCACGGCCGGCGTCTACGTGCGCTTCGTCCGCGCCGAGGTGATGGAGACGATGACGCAGGACTACGTGCGCACCGCCCGCGCCAAGGGCGCGCCCGAGCGCACGGTGATGAAGGACCACATCCTGCGGAACGCCCTCCTGCCGGTCGTGACGATCCTCGGCATGGACATCGGCATCCTCCTCGGCGGCGCGATCTTCATCGAGACCGTCTTCGGCCTGAACGGACTCGGCGCCACCGCGATCCGCTCGATCGGCCAGTTCGACCTGCCGACGCTGCAGGGCGTCGTCATCTTCGGCGCCCTCGCGATCATCATCTTCACACTGATCGTCGACCTCCTGTACGCGTGGATCGATCCGCGAATCCGCCTCACGTAACATTCCGGCGGCAGCAGATGACGATGAGGAACGGCCAGTGACCGCGCTACTCGACGTCCGCGACCTCCACACCCACTTCAGCACCGACGACGGCATCGTCAAGGCCGTCGACGGCGTCGACTTCCGGGTCGAGCCGGGTCAGACCGTGGGCATCGTCGGCGAGTCGGGCTGCGGCAAGAGCGTCACGTGCCTCTCGATCATGGGGCTCAACGAGGCGCGCAACACCACCTCGACGGGCGAGGTGCTGTTCGAGGGGCGGAACCTGCTCACGATCTCGCAGAACCAGCTCCGCAAGCTCCGCGGCAGCGAGATCGCGATGATCTTCCAGGACCCGATGACGTCGCTGAACCCGGTCCACTCGATCGGCCGGCAGCTCGTCGAGACCGTCCTCCTCCACCACGACGTCTCCCGCAAGGAGGCGAAGAACCGCGCCATCGAGTCGCTCAAGGAGGTCGGCATCCCGCGCGCGGAGACGCGGATCTACGACTACCCGCACCAGTTCTCGGGCGGCATGCGCCAGCGCGTGATGATCGCGATGGCGATGATCAACGACCCGAAGCTCCTGATCGCCGACGAGCCGACCACCGCGCTCGACGTCACGACGCAGGCCCAGATCCTCACGGTCATGCAGAAGCTCCAGGCCGACCACGGGACGGCGATCGTGATGATCACCCACGACCTCGGCGTCGTCGCGGAGTCGGCGGACGACGTCGTCGTCATGTACGCCGCGAAGGTCGTCGAGCACGGCTCGGTCGACACGATCTTCAAGAATCCGCAGCACCCGTACACGTGGGGCCTGCTCGGCTCGCTGCCCCGGCTCGACACGGACGTCGACCGCCTGACCCAGATCCCGGGCCAGCCGCCGTCGCTGCTCAACCCGCCGCAGGGCTGCCGCTTCAACCCGCGCTGCCCGTACGTGATGGACGTCTGCAAGCAGAAGGCACCCGAGCTCCTCCCGGTCTCCTACGAGCCCGGGCACACGCAGCGCTGCTTCCTCGACGAGGAGACGAAGGCGCGCGAGGTCGCGCGGCTCAAGGAGACCGTGATGGCGGAGACCGCCTGATGGCCGACGATCTGCTCGTCGTCGAGGAGGTGCAGAAGTACTTCCCCGTGACGCGGGGGGTCCTCTTCAAGAAGCAGGTCGGCGCCGTGAAGGCCGTCGACGGCGTCAGCTTCACGCTGAAGGAGGGCGAGACGCTCGGCGTCGTGGGAGAGTCCGGCTGCGGCAAGTCCACGATGGCGCGCTGCATCATGAAGCTGCTCGACCCGACGGGCGGCAAGGTCATCTTCAAGGGCCGCGACATCACGAACCTCTCGCGGAACGAGATGCGCCCGCTCCGGCGCGAGATGATGATGGTCTTCCAGGACCCGTACGCGTCGCTCAACGCCCGGAAGCGGGTCGGCTTCATCGTCGCCGAGGGTCTCGACGTCCACGGGGTCGGCACGCCGGCCGAGCGAAAGCGCCGTGTGCGCGAGCTGCTCGAGGTCGTCGGCCTCAACCCGGAGCACTACAACCGCTTCCCGCACGAGTTCTCCGGCGGCCAACGCCAGCGGATCGGCATCGCCCGGGCGCTCGCGATCAACCCGAGCCTGATCGTCTGCGACGAGCCCGTCTCGGCGCTCGACGTCTCGGTGCAGGCGCAGATCCTCAATCTCCTGAAGGACCTGCAGAAGGAGTTCGGGCTCACGTACGTCTTCATCGCGCACGACCTCAACGTCGTCCGCCACATCTCGGACCGCGTGATGGTGATGTACCTCGGGAAGGCCGTCGAGGTCGCGGAGCGGCGCGACCTCTACGCCGCGCCGAAGCACCCGTACACGGGCGCGCTGCTCTCCGCCGTGCCGATCCCCGACCCGGACCTCGGCCGCCGGCGCGAGACGTTCGTGCTCGAGGGAGACGTGCCGAACCCGATCAACCCACCGAGCGCCTGCAACTTCCATCCTCGTTGCCCGCGGTTCCGCCAGGGCCACTGCGACGTCGAGGACCCCGAGCTCCGGGTCGTCGCCGGCGCCGGCCACAAGGCCGCGTGCCACTACCCGCTCGAGAAGTGGCCGATGACGGCCGCGGAGATGCGCCAGGGCGCGAGCGGCACGCCCCAGGCCGAGCATCTCCAAGCAGAACTCGCCTGACCCTTGCTCGCAGGGCTGCGACGCCTCCTCCTGCTCCTCGTGGGCAGCGCGGTCGCCCTGGGCGCGGTCGCGGCGCTGGTCGGGGTGCTCGTCGGCGCGGACGTGGGCCGCGCCGTCGCGCTCGCGTACTACATCGTCGGAGCCTTCCTGCTCGTGCTCGGGTTCTTCGCCGGCGTGCGAGGGCCGCTCCGCCCGCGCGGGGCGGACGAGTCGAACGCCGTGACGGGCATCTTCGGCGTCGGCGTCTCGATGCGGGGCGCACGGAAGGCGACGACGGACGAGCGGCAGGACTCGGTCGCGACGGCCGGGCTCTTCATCGCGACGGCCCTCTGGCTGATCCTGCTCGGGGTCGTGATCGACGGCTCTGTCTCGATCGTCTGACATCCGCCGCTAACTCCGGGCGTCCGCGTATCGTCTGACCCAGTGATGCACGACGTCCGGCCCCTGGAATGCGAACGCACCCGGCAGTTCCTCTCGGTGCGCCTCGACGACGCGCTCTCGCACTTCGAGCGGCTCCTCGTCGACGCCCACCTCGCCGGCTGCGACGCGTGTCGCGTCTACGACGCGCGCATCGGCGACGTCACCGCGGCGATTCGCTCCACGCCCCTCGAGCGGGTCCCCGTTCCCGTGCAGCTGCCCGAGCGGGAGAGGGTCGCGTGGCGGTCGGTCGCGCGGGCGACGAGCGTCGCCGCGGCCGCCTCGGTCGCGATCGTCGCGTTCCTCGGCTTCGCCGCGTCGCCCGACCGCTCGGCCTGGCAGGACGACCACGCGCTGATCGCCGCTGCGCTCGACCAGCCCGCCGGCACGAACGACCTCCTGATCGACATCGTGCGCCCGGCGCTGGCTGCGGGCGGGGCGCAGGCGGTCGCGGCCGGCACCGGCGGTCTCGGAGCGGTCAAGCCGCTCTTGCAGCCGGGCGTCTAAGCGCCGGCGGCGATGCGGTCGTCCTCCGGCGAGGCTCGCTACGCTCCGGTTGTGAGCGCCTCGGCCGAGGTGGACGCGGAGGGGCGGGTCGCGCGCGCCGCCGCGATCGCCGCGCGGCTCCGCGAGAACATCGAGACCGTCGTCCACGGCAAGACCGAGGAGATCCGGCTCGTCCTCAGCGCGCTCGCGTGCGGTGGCCACGTGCTCTTCGAGGACGTGCCGGGCACCGCGAAGACCGTGCTCGCCCGGGCGATCGCCCAGTCGGTCGAGGGTGCGATCCCGTCCCGGATCCAGTGCACGCCCGACCTGCAGCCGAACGACGTCACCGGCCTCTCGATCTACAACCAGAAGGTCCGGGAGTTCGAGTTCCAGCCCGGGCCGATCTTCGCGAACGTCGTGCTCGTCGACGAGATCAACCGCGCGATGCCGAAGACGCAGGCCGCGCTGCTCGAGGCGATGGCCGAGCAGCAGGTGACCACGGACGGCGTGACCCGACGGCTGCCGAGCCCGTTCCTGCTCCTCGCGACGGAGAACCCGATCGAGTACGAGGGCACCTTCCCGCTCCCCGAGGCGCAGCTCGACCGCTTCTTCCTCAAGACCTCGCTGGGGTACCCGTCGCTCGACGACGAGCTGCTGATCATCGACGACCAGCGGGAGCACCATCCGCTCGCCACGCTCGGGCCGGTCGTGACGGTCGAGGAGGTCGAGCAGCTCTCGGCCGCGGTGCGCGACGTCTACCTCGACCCGCTGCTCGCGCGCTGGATCGTCGAGCTCGTGCGCGCGACCCGCGACTCGCCCGCGGTGGCGGTCGGCGCGTCCGTCCGCGGGAGCCTCGCGCTCGAGCGCGCCGCGCGCGGCTGGGCGCTCCTCCACGACCGCGCGTACGTCACCCCGGTCGACGTCGAGCACCTCTTCCTGCCGGTCCTCGGTCACCGGGTCGTCTTCACGCCGAAGACGCTGGCGGACGCCCGGCGCACCGGCTGGGACGTCGCGCTGGCCGAGTTCAGAGCGTCGACCCTGGCGGCGATCCCGCCGCCGTCGAGCGTCTTCGAGTCGGATCACCAGGAGCCCGCGGCCGGATGAGCGTCCGCGACGAGGTCTTTCCCCTCGTCCCGCGCCGTCGGCTGATGGGGCTGGCCTTCGGCACGACGCCGGGTGGCCGCCGGGGCGTGGGCAGCGACGTCGCCGGCTCGCGCCCGTACGTCCGCGGGGACAGCATGGACGCGATCGACTGGTCGGCCTCCGCCCGTGCGTCCGCGGCGCGGGGCACCGACGAGTTCATCGTCCGCGAGCACTTCGCCGACGACGCGCCCCGCGTCGTGATGGTCGTCGACCGGCGTCCGGAGATGGCGCTCACGTCGCCGGACGTCCCCTGGCTGCGGAAGGACGAGGCGCTTCGCGCGGCGGCGACGATGGTCGCCTCGAGCGTCGCCGAGGCACGTGGGCTCGTCGGGTACCTCGACTTCGCGGAGGGCGCGGACGCGCCGTTCTGGCGGCCGCCCGCCTCGAGCAGGGAGCCCTGGTCGATCAGGGAGCGCCACCTGCAGCACCCCGCATACCGGGCGCCGGAGGACAACCTCACGCTCGCGCTCGAGTTCCTCGAGGGGCACCGCCGCTCGATCCCGGGCGGCAGCTTCCTCTTCGTCCTCTCCGACTTCCTCGTCAGCCCCCCGCGGGACGTCTGGGAACGCGTCGTCGAGCACCGGTGGGACGTCGTCCCGGTCATCGTGCAGGACCCGATCTGGGAGCAGAGCTTCCCGCCGGTCGACGGCATCGTCGTCCCGCTCGCCGGGGCGGACGGGCGGGTGCGGCTCGTGCGCCTGAAGGGCGGCGAGTCGGAGGAGCGCCGCCGCGCGCACGTCCAGCGGCGCGACGCGCTGCTCGACGAGTTCGCCGGGTCTCGGGATCGAGCCCGTGCTGCTCTCGTCGGCCGACCACGAGCACGTCCTGGCCGCGCTGATGGAGTGGGCGGCGAACCGCGAGTTCGAGCACGGGAGAGGCTGGCGGTGAGGCGGGCGCTCGTCGCTCTCGCGGTCGTCGCGGCGCTCGCGATCGTCGGGGCGGGCATCGGGCTCGTGCTGCAGGCGCGGGACGGGGACGGCAGCGCCGCCGTGCCGCAGCCGCGGGCCTCGGTCGCCGTCGTCAACGCCGCGATCCGTCCGTCCGTCGCGCACTTCGGCGAGCCCGTCGTCGCCGACCTCACCGTCGTGGCGAACAAGGCCCTCGTCGACCCCGACACGGTGCGCGTCCGTGCCGACTTCGCGCCGTACGCGCCGACGGGCCAGCGCCAGGTCGAGCGGACCGAGAACGCCTCCACCGTCCGCTTCCGGTACCGCTTCACGCTCCGTTGCCTCGACCAGGAGTGCGCGCCCGAGACCGACCGCAAGGTGATCGAGCTGCCGGGGGCGGGGGTCTTCTACCGATTCCGGTCGGCGCAGGGCCAGGGCACCGCGATCGTCGACTGGCCGGCGTTCGAGGTGACGGCCCGCGTGCCGGTGGAGTCGCTCGCGCCCGAGCGCTGGCGCGCCGACGCGGCGACGCTTCCCGCCGTCTCCTTCTCGCGCTCGCCGGGCACGCTCGCCGCGGGGCTCGTCGTCGCGAGCGCGCTGCTCGCCCTGCTCGGGGTCTGGCTGATCTGGCGGCTGCTGCGCCAGGAGGAGGTCGAGGCGGTCGACGAGGACGAGGCGCCGGAGGCGCGGGCGACGCCGCTCGAGCGGGCGCTCCAGCTCGCCCGCGAGGCCTCGCTCGACGGCGACTCGCCCGAGCGCCGCAAGGCCTTCGAGCGCGTCGCCCGCGAGCTCGGCGCCCGCGGCCTCGGCGACCTCGCCGACCGCGCGCGGGCGCTCGCGTGGTCGTCCGGGACGCCGAGTGCCGTCGTGGTCGACGAGCTCGAGCGTGAGGCGCTCGCCGCGACGAACGGGAGCCGCGCGTGATCGGCGCGCACCGCCGTGCCGGGCTGCCCACGACCGCCGCGCGCGAGCTCGCGGGCGCCTCGCGGCGGACGTCGCTCGTCCGGCTCGCCTTCGTCGTCGGAGCGCTCGCGCTCGTCGCGGTCGCCGTGCTCGCGTCGGGGCGCCTCGGCGCCCGCCCGACGAGCTACTTCGCCTCCGGGGGCGGCGGCGTGGTCGTCCTCGACCTCTCGACGAGCGTCGAGCCGCGCAAGTACCAGCGCATCCAGCGCGTCCTGCGGTCGCTCTCCCAGTCGTCGACCCGGCTCGGGCTCGTCGTCTTCTCCGACGTCGCCTACGAGATGTTCCCCTCGGGGACCCGCGGGAACGAGCTGGAAGCGCTGCTGCCGTTCTTCGAGCCGGGGCCGCAGCCGGTCTTCGACACGACGCGCCGCCGGCGGTTCGGCCAGCGGATCGAACTGCCGCGCACGTTCGGGCTCGCGAGCCCCTGGAACGCGACGTTCCGGGGCGGGACGCGGATCTCGGCGGGGCTGGCCGAGGCACGGCGCGTGATCGAGCGCGACGGGTCCCGGCCGACCGTGATGCTCGTCAGCGACCTCGACGACTCGTCGCTCGACACCGAGCTGCTGACGCAGGAGCTGATCCGCTACGAGGCCGCGGGCATCGACCTCCGGGTCGTGCCCCTCTTCGCGTTCAACGAGGACCGCGACCTCTTCGAGCGCCTGGTCGGCGAGCAGGCCTTCGTCCAGAACGACGAGCTCCTCCGGAACTCGCAGATCGAGGAGCACCAGTCGCTCGTCGGCTCGTTCCCGGTCGTGCTCGTCGCCGCCTCGGCGGCGCTGCTCCTGCTCCTCGCCCTCAACGAGCACGTGTGCGCCCGCGTCGCGTGGAGGCGCGCGTGAGCGGTCGCCGGATCGCGGGTCTCGTCGCGGGCGTCGGCCTCCTCGCCCTCTCGCTCGTCCTCGTGCTGCTGGCGGCGGACGTGCTCCGCGTCCAGCGGGCGCTCGAGCACGGCGACTCGCGCTTCGGCCCGGTCGCGGGCCGGGTGGGGATGTGGGAGGCGGACACGACGCTTCCGGCCGGCGTCGCCGAGCGGGTGCTCGGAGTCGACGACGACGTCGCCTACCGCACTGCGGTGCAGCGCTTCCGACTCGCCCAGCCGCGCCAGCCCGTCCAGCAGTTCTCGCAGCTCACGGTGCGCGCCGGCGCCGACCGGCGGCTGGCCGCCGCGATCCGCGAGGAGGACGACCCGCAGCGGCGGGCGGCGCTCCACCTCCTGCGCGGCGGGCTCGCGCTCGAGGAGTCACGGCTCGGCGCCGACTCCGGCCCTCCGATCCGGCGCGCCGTGACGCAGTTCCGGCTGGCCGTCGAGCTCGACCCGACGAACGTCGACGCGCAGTACGACCTCGAGCTGGCGCTCCGCCTGCTCGCCCGGAGCGGCGACACCTCGGGCGGGAGCGGCGAGCGCGCCGCGACGCCGGCCTCCGGGGCGGGCGCCGGCACCGCCGGACGCGGCTACTAGCGCATGCCCGACATCACCTTCCTCTCGCCGTGGGCCTTCGCGGTCGGCCTGCTGGCGCTGCTCGGCGTCGGCGTCCTCGTCCACTCCGAGCGCCGCTCGCGGCGGCTCTGCGCCGTGCTCGGGCTGGAGCCGCGTCCCGCCCGCTCGGTCGCGATCGACGTCGCGGCCCTCGCGGCCGTCGGGCTCCTGCTCGGGCTCGCGGCGGCGCAGCCCGTCTTCTCGCAGGTGCGGCCGACCTCCGGCCGCTCCGACGCCGAGGCGATCGTCGTCTTCGACATCTCGCGGTCGATGCTCGCGCAGCAGGGAACGTCTGCCCCGACGCGCCTCGAGCGGGCGCGCGACGTCGCGAAGCGCATCCGGGCGGGCCTGCCCGAGGTGCCGGTCGGCGTCTCGTCGCTCACCGACCGGCTGCTCCCGCACCTCTTCCCGACGATGAGCGCGACCGCGTTCACGTCGACGGTCGACCGCTCGATCGAGATCGAGCGCCCGCCGCCCGAGCGCCGCGCCGCGCGCGCGACGGCGTTCGGCGCGCTGGCCGACCTCGGCCGCCAGAACTTCTTCGACGCGCAGGCGCGAAACCGCGTCGCGTTCGTCCTCACCGACGGCGAGAGCATCCCGTTCAACCTGGGGGAGATGCGGGGGCCGCTCCTCGCGGGACGGGTCTCGCTCTACTTCGTCCACCTCTGGGACGCCGAGGAGCGCGTCTACGACCAGCGGGGCCGGCAGGAGAGCTACCGGCCGAGCGCGGCGAGCCGCTCCGTGCTCGATCGCGTCGTCCGGGAGATCGGCGGCGGCGTCGTCTCGGAGCAGGAGGTCGAGGGCGCCGTGAGCGCGGCGAAGGCCCGTCTCGGCGCCGGTCCGACAGCGACGCGCGGCCGGGAGCTCCAGGCCGTCTCGCTGGCGCCGTACGCCGCTGTTGCGGCTGTGTTAGCGGTTGCGTTGGTTCTGTTGCGACGCAACTTCTAGGCAAAACCCTCGTCTACTCTGAGGGTTCCCGTGAAGCGAATCCTCACGTCTCGCGTGTTCACGACGGGCTTGACGCTCGTCGGCGCAGCCGTCCTCGTGATCGGGATCGCGGCGTACGTCAAGTCGCGGCCCGACCCGTCGCCGGCGACGAACACGGAGACCTACGGCCGCGACTACGAGGTGCCCGAGACGACGACGAAGCTGACGGCGGCCGACCTTCCGAAGGGCGTCCAGCAGATCGCGGGCCAGTTCATCCTGGCCGCGGCCGGGCGTGAGGACCTCGCGAAGGCGTGGAAGCTGACGCACCCCGAGCTGCGGGCCCAGTGCGGCTGCACCTACAAGGAGTGGCTGACAGGGAACATCCCCATCCAGTACTACCCCTCGCGCGACATCAAGACGGCCGCCTACGAGGTGGACGAGGTGACGCCGCGCGAGATCTGGCTGCGCGTCCTGCTCCTCCCGAAGGAGACCTCGGGCGTGAAGCCGCAGGCGTTCGACATCGGCCTCAAGGCGGTCGGGAACGGTGCCAAGAAGGCGTGGCTCGTCAGCTACTGGAACGCGAAGGTCGGCATCCAGGTGCCCGCGACGCCCGAAGGCAGCTAGGCGCGGCGCCATCGTCACCGGCTCCGACTTCGTCTCCTCCTACGTCTGACGGCTGGATCACGACGCCCGTGTGGCGTCGGCGCTGAGGCGCAGCGACGAGCGCCGTCAACGGGACGAGGCCGGGCAGCGCTCGGGTACGATGCGCACGCTCTTGCGGCGCCTCCGCGCCGCGCGACCCACATCACGCGAACCCCTCCAGGAGACCCATGCCTGAGCAGCAGAACGTCGGGAAGATCATCGAGATCAAGGGCGTCGTGCTCGACGCCGTCTTCCCCGACAACCTCCCCGAGATCCTCAGCGCCCTCGAGGTCGAGCTGCCGACCGGCACGCTGGTCGCCGAGGTGCAGCAGCACCTGGGTGACGACCGCGTCCGCGCGGTCGCGATGGACTCCACCGACGGCCTCGCGCGGGGTGTCGCCATCCGTCGACACCGGTGCTCCGATCTCGGTGCCCGTGGGCGCGCCGACGCTCGGCCGCCTCTGGAACGTGATCGGCCAGCCCATCGACGGCAAGGACGACGTGGCCTCGGACGCGGAGCGCTGGCCGATCCACCGCGATCCCCCCGCCTTCCGCGACCTCTCGCCGAAGATCGAGATCTTCGAGACCGGCCTCAAGTGCGTCGACCTGATCGCGCCCTACATCAAGGGCGGCAAGGTCGGCCTGTTCGGCGGCGCCGGGGTGGGCAAGACGGTGCTCATCCAGGAGCTGATCCACAACCTCGCGCAGCAGCACGGCGGCGTCTCGGTCTTCGCGGGCGTCGGCGAGCGCACGCGCGAGGGCACCGACCTGATGATGGAGATGACCGAGTCGGGCGTGATCGACAAGGTCGCGCTCGTCTACGGGCAGATGAACGAGCCGCCCGGCGCGAGGCTCCGGGTGGGCCTCTCCGGGCTCACGATGGCCGAGTACTTCCGCGACGAGGGCCAGGACGTCCTCCTCTTCATCGACAACATCTTCCGCTTCGTCCAGGCGGGCTCCGAGGTCTCGGCGCTGCTCGGCCGCATGCCGAGCGCCGTCGGCTACCAGCCGACGCTCGCGACCGAGATGGGCCAGCTCCAGGAGCGCATCACCTCGACCACGACCGGCTCGGTCACGTCGGTGCAGGCGATCTACGTCCCCGCCGACGACCTCACCGACCCGGCCCCCGCGAACACGTTCGCCCACCTCGACTCGACGACCACGCTCTCGCGCGCGATCGTCGAGAAGGGCATCTACCCGGCGATGGACCCGCTCGACTCGACGTCCCGCGCGCTCCAGCCCGGGATCGTCTCCGACGACCACTACCGCGTCGCGACGAGCGTCCAGCAGATCCTCCAGCGCTACAAGGACCTGCAGGACATCATCGCGATCCTCGGGATGGACGAGCTCACCGACGAGGACAAGCTCGTCGTCTCGCGGGCGCGCAAGGTCGAGCGGTTCCTCTCGCAGCCGAACTTCGTCGCCGAGCAGTTCACGGGCACGCCCGGCAAGTACGTCAAGCTCGAGGACACGATCGCCGGCTTCGACGCGATCATCGCGGGCGAGGTCGACGACCTCCCGGAGGCTGCGTTCTACATGGTCGGGCCGATCGAGGACGTGCACGAGAAGGCCGCCCAGCTCGAGAAGGCCGCGGCCTAGCCGCCGCCGCTCGCGACGATGGCGGACGTCACCGACCACCCGCGCTTCGACGTCGAGGTCGTCACCCCCGACGGAGCGGTCTTCCAGGGCGAGGCGCACATGCTGATCGTCCCGGGCGCGGCCGGGGAGATCGGGGTGCTCGCGCGGCACGCGCCGCTCGTCGCAACCCTCAAGGCGGGGTCGACGCGCGTGCACGTCGGCGGGAACGACGTCCTCGAGTTCGCCACGGGGCCCGGCTTCTTCAAGGTCGAGCTCGACCGCGCGCTCGCGCTCGTCGACGACGCGGTGAACGTCAAGGAGATCGACGACGCCCGGGCGCAGACGCAGCTCGAGGCCGCGAAGGCCGAGCTCGAGAAGGTCGAGGCGGGCGACTCGACCGCCGACCGCTGGCAGCTCGAGCAGCGCATCCGGCACGCCGAGAACCAGCTCTCCGTCTCGGGCCGCACGACCGGCTGACACGCCGTGCGCCCATGCGGCGCCGTTTGCCAGACGCGCTATCGTTGGTCGTCCCGGAGAGCTTTGAAAGGCAGCTTGGCGACCGGGTCACCAAACGCCTAAAGAGCCCCCGCGCACCAGCGGGTCCTTTCACGGAGGCACGGAGGCCCGAAGGAGACCGGTGAGCGCGATCGACCAGCTACGCGAGATCCTCGATCGGCGGATCGCAATCCACGACGGGTCGTGGGGCGTCCTGATCCACCGTCGCGGGCTCTCGGAGGCCGAGTACCGGGGCGAGCGGCTCCGCGACCACGGCCGCGACGTCAAGGGGAACCCGGACCTGCTGAACCTGACGCGCCCGGACATCGTCACGGAGATCCACGACGCGTACTTCGACGCGGGCGCGGATCTCGCGACGACGAACACCTTCACGGCGACGTCGATCGGCCAGGCCGACTACGCGCTCGAGGGGCTCGCGGCCGAGATGAGCCGCGAGGGGGCGCGCCTCGCGCGGGCCGCCGCCGACGCGTGGACGCGCAGGACGCCGGAGCGGCCGCGCTTCGTGGCCGGCGCGATCGGCCCGCTCAACGTCTCGCTCTCGGTCTCGCCGAAGGTCGAGGACGCGTCGTACCGCTCCGTCACGTTCGCGCAGGTGCGCGAGACCTACGCCGAGCAGATCGCCGCCCTCGCAGAGGGCGGGGTGGACGTCCTGCTGGTCGAGACGATCTTCGACACGCTCAACGCGAAGGCGGCGATCGTCGCGGCGGCTGACGTCGCGCCGGAGCTGCCGCTCTGGCTCTCGTTCACGGCGATCGACAAGAGCGGGCGGAACCTCTCCGGGCAGACCTCGGAGGCGTTCTGGGTCTCGGTCGAGCACGCCGCCCCGCTGATCGTCGGGGTCAACTGCGCGCTCGGAGCGACGGAGATGCGGCCGTTCCTCGAGGACCTTGCGCGTGCCGCGGACACGTACGTCGGGTGCTATCCGAACGCGGGCCTGCCCAACGCCATGGGCGAGCACGACGAGCAGCCCGGGCGACACGAGCCGCTTCCTGCGCGTCGTTCGCCGAGGACGGCCTCGTCAACGTCGTCGGCGGCTGCTGCGGGACGACGCCCGAGCACGTCCGCCAGATCGCCGCCGCCGTGGAGGGCATCCCGCCGCGGAAGGTCCCCGCCCACCGGCCCCGCACGCGCTGGAGCGGGCTCGAGCCGTTCGAGATCGGCCCCGACACCGGGTTCGTGATGATCGGCGAGCGGACGAACGTCACCGGCTCGGCCCGCTTCCGCTCGCTGGTCGAGGCCGGCGACTTCGAGGCGGCGGTCGCCGTCGCCCTCGAGCAGGTGCGGAACGGCGCGAACGCGCTCGACGTGAACATGGACGCCGACCTGCTCGACGGCGAGGCGGCGATGCGGACGTTCCTCAACCTCCTCGCGACCGAGCCCGAGGCCGCGCGGCTGCCGATCATGGTCGACAGCTCCCGCTTCTCCGTCCTCGCGGCGGGGCTCGAGTGCCTCCAGGGCAAGGGGATCGTCAACTCGATCTCGCTCAAGGAGGGCGAGGAGCCCTTCCTCGAGCACGCGAGGACGATCCGCCGCTTCGGCGCCGGGGTCGTCGTGATGGCCTTCGACGAGCGGGGGCAGGCGGAGACCGTCGAGCGGAAGGTCGAGATCTGCGAGCGCGCGTACCGCCTGCTCGTCGACGAGGCGGGCTTCGCGCCGGAGGACATCGTCTTCGACCCGAACGTCCTCGCCGTCGCGACGGGGATCGAGGAGCACGCCGAGTTCGCGAGGGCGTTCATCGAGGCGATCCCGCGGATCAAGGAGCGCTGCCCCGGCGCGCGGACGAGCGGCGGGATCTCGAACCTCTCGTTCGCCTTCCGCGGAAACCAGCACGTGCGGGAGGCGATGCACGCCGCGTTCCTGTACCACGCGATCCGCGCGGGCCTCGACATGGGGATCGTCAACGCGGGTCTCCTGATGGTCTACGAGGACATCGAGCCCGAGCTGCTCGAGCACGTCGAGGACGTGATCTGGAACCGCCGGCCCGACGCGACCGAGCGGCTCGTCGCGCTGGCGGGACGGTTCTCGGGCACGGCGGTGGAGCGGGAGGAGGATCTCTCGTGGCGCGATGCGCCCGTGGGCAAGCGGCTCGAGCACGCGCTCGTCCACGGCATCGTCGACCACATCGAGGTCGACGTCGAGGAGGCGCGCCAGGCGTCGGCGCGCCCGCTGGACGTGATCGAGGGGCCGCTGATGGACGGCATGCGCGTCGTCGGCGACCTCTTCGGCTCCGGGCGGATGTTCCTGCCGCAGGTGGTCAAGAGCGCGCGCGCGATGAAGCGCGCGGTCGCCTACCTCGAGCCCTACATGGAGGCCGAGCGGGACGGCGTTGCCCGCAGCGCGGGGCGCGTCGTGCTCGCGACCGTCAAGGGCGACGTCCACGACATCGGCAAGAACATCGTCGGGGTCGTCCTCGGGTGCAACGGCTACGAGGTCGTCGACCTCGGCGTCATGGTGTCCGCGGACACGATCCTCGACACCGCGGTCGAGCAGGACTGCGACGTGGTCGGCCTCTCGGGCCTGATCACGCCGTCGCTCGACGAGATGGTCGTGGTCGCGAAGGAGATGGAGCGCCGAGGGCTCGACCTGCCCCTCCTGATCGGCGGGGCCACGACCTCCCGGCAGCACACGGCGGTGCGCATCGCGCCCGAGTACACGCCGCCGACGGCGCACGTGCTCGACGCCTCGCGCGTGATCGGCGTCGTCGGGCCGCTCCTCGAGCCCTCGCGGCGGGAGACCTTCGACCAGGAGAACCGGGTCGAGCAGGAGCGCCTCCGCCAGCTGCATGCCGAGCGCGAGCGGCGCCCGCTCCTGCCGCTCCGCGCCGCGCGGGAGCGGCGCACGCCGATCGCCTGGCACGCGGAGGACCTCGCCGTGCCCACCTTCACCGGCACACGCGTCGTCGAGCCGTCGCTCGCCGAGCTGCGCCCGTACATCGACTGGACGTTCTTCTTCCACGTCTGGGAGCTGAAGGGCCGCTTCCCGGCGATCCTGGACCATCCCGAGAAGGGCGCCGCCGCGCGCGAGCTCTACGACGCGGCGACCGAGCTGCTCGACCGCATCGTCGCGGACGGGCTGCTCGTCGCGCGCGGCGTCCACGGCTTCTGGGGCGCGGTCGCGGAGGGGGACGACGTCGTCCTCGGGGCGGGGAACGGCGAGCTGCGGTTCCCGATGCTGCGCCAGCAGGGCGCCCACGACGACTCGCGGCCGAACCGGTCGCTCGCGGACTTCGTCGCCCCCGCCGACACGGGGCTCTGCAGACCACGTCGGCGGGTTCGCCGTCGGGATCCACGGCGGCGAGGAGCTCTCCGCGTCCTACGAGGCCGACGGGGACGACTACGGCGCGATCATGGTCAAGGCGCTGGCCGACCGGCTCGCCGAGGCGTTCGCCGAGTGGCTGCACGAGCAGTCGCGTCGAGCCTGGTACGCGCCGGACGAGCAGCTCGGCGTGGCCGCGCTCGCCGAGGAGCGCTACCGCGGCATCCGGCCGGCCTTCGGCTATCCCGCGTGCCCCGACCACTCGGAGAAGGGGCGACTCTTCACGCTCCTCGGCGCCGACCGGGTCGGCGTCACGCTGACGGAGTCGTACGCCGTCGCTTCCGGCCGCGAGCGTGAGCGGGCTCTACTTCGGGCACCCGTCCGCGCGGTACTTCTCGATCGGCCGCCTCGGGCGCGACCAGGTCGAGGACTACGCCGCCCGCAAGCGCGAGCCGCTCGGCACCGTCGAGCGCTGGCTGCGGCAGAACCTCGCCTACGATCCTGATTAGTTGCGCGAGCGGGAATCCGCCGAGCGGATTCCCGCCGCTTGATCCCTCGCCTGCGGCGAGGGCACACCCCTGAAGGCGCCCGCTTCGCGGTCGCACTGCCTCTTTGCCATGCGACGGGGCCACCCTGCCCGGCTCGCACGCGGATGCGCTGCCCATCGCGGCGATCGTGGCTCGTTTGCAGCCGCCAGTACCATTTCTCCATGCGGTACCTCGTCTGCCTGCTCGCGCTCGTCGCCGCGGTGCCCGCGGTCGTGGCCGACGCGGTGGCGGCCGACGGCGAGCCGAAGAAGGCGCTCACGAAGAGCGGCCAGGCCGCGGCCCGGTCGATCGTGCTCAAGCGCGCCGACCTCGGCGCCGGGTTCACCGCCACGATGCGGCCCGACAACGAGCCGCTCCCGAAGGGCGCGCGCTGCGACGCCCTCGACGAGGGCGACCTGACCGTGACGGGCGACGCGAACTCGCCCGACTTCCGCCTCGCCCAGACGGGCGTCTACGTCACGGTCGGCTCGAGCGCGCACGTCTACCGGACGCTCCGCGACGCGAACGCGTCGTGGCAGCGCGGCACGTCCCGGCAGGTGCTGAACTGCCTCGGGGACATCGTGCGGCTCTCCGCCGCGCAGGGGCAGAAGATCACGGTCGTCTCGTCGAAGCGGCTCTCGTTCCCGACGGTGGCGCCCAAGACGAGCGCGTACCGCGTCGTCGTGACGATCGCGCCGTCGGGCAGCTCGCAGCGGATCCGCGCGTACGTCGACGCCGTCGTGCTGCAGCGGGGGAAGGTGCAGTCCGTCCTGCTCGTCACGTCGCTCGGCAGGCCGGTCGCGACGGCCGAGCGAGCGGCTCTCGCCGCGATCCTGGCGGCCCGGATGGCCCGCGCCGCCGGCCCCGGCGGGCCGGTCGCCTGAGCTAACCCCCCGGACGAGGGACAACCCCCCGAACGGGTGGGTTCGGTGGCCTCCCCGCCGCCGACAACTCAAGCGTGGATGCTTGGGGGAGCCTCTTGACGGTCGCCGCGCTCGTTGCGGGCGGCTGGCTCGTCCTGCTCGCGGCGATCGCGGTCGGGCGGCTTCGTCGAGGTCGCAGTGAGCTGCCGACCGACACGTCCACCCCCGTCGCCGCGGCGAGGCGTGCCGCGCTCGAGAGCGCGCCCAGCGACGACGACGAGGCGCGCGTCCTGCTCCTCCGCGGGCTTCGCAGCGCCGAGCTGGACGTCCGGATGGCCAGCGTCACGGCCCTCGCCTCCCTCGGGCACCGGTACGAGTGGGCCGTCGACGGGCTCATCGAGGCGCTCGCGGACGACCGCGACTCGCCGATCCGCGTCGCGTCGGCGCTCGACGACCTCGCGCCGCGCCCCGGCGTCCGGCTCGTGCCGCTGCTCCGGCACCCGAGCGTCGTCGTCCGCTTCTCGGTGGTCCGCCTGCTCGCCCGGTACCCCGATCTGTCCCGGCGATACGTCGCGGACCTGACCCGCGACCCGTCGCACCAGGTGCGCGCGGCCGCGCTCGAGACCCTTCGCGGGACGGCGACGGCCGAGGCCGTCCGGTGCGCGACGGCGCTGCTCGACGATCCCCATCCGCTCGTGCGCGCCCAGGCCGCGGCGACGGCCGCCGCCGTCACCGGAGGCCCGAGCGCGACGCTGCTCGTCCCACTCCTCGGAGACGAGTCGTGGGCCGTGCGGGACGCGACCCGGGACGCGCTCGTCGGGGCCGGCCGCGGCGTCGCCGACACGATGCTCGCAGCGCTCGACGACCCGAACGAGGAGATCCGGTCCGGCGCGGCCCTGGTCCTCCAGGACGTCGGGGTGGTCGACCACCTGGCGCACGGCGACCGCCACGGTCACCTCGAGCGCATCCTCGACGCGGGCGGCGACAGGCTGCGCCAGGCTGCCTCGGGCCGCGCCCGGAAGGGCGTCGCGCTCGGCCACCCGGTGCTCGGGGCGGAGACCGCGTGACGCTCGAGGGCCTCCTCCGGGACTCCCTCCTCATCTGCGTTGCGTACGTCCTGCTCGTCTACGGGACGTACACGTGGCTCCTGGTCGTGGGACTCGTCGAGACACGGCGCCGTAGGCGCGAGCGCGCGGGGGACGACCTCGACGCGCTCGCGAGCGCGCGGTTCGCCCCCGGCGTCAGCATCCTCATCCCTGCGTACAACGAGAGCGCCGGCATGCCGGACGCCGTCCGCTCGCTGCTCGCGATCGACTACCCCGCGTTCGAGGTGATCGTCGTCAACGACGGCTCGACCGACGACACGCTCGAGGTCCTCGTCGACGAGCTCGGCCTCGTACCGGTCGCAGCAGCGTCGCGCGAGGTCGTCGAGAGCACGCCCGTCACCGGGTACTACCGCAAGCCATCGGAGCCCCGCCTCCTCGTGATCGACAAGCCGAACGGCGGCAAGGCAGACGCGCTCAACGCCGCGCTCAACCACAGTCGTCATCGCTACATCTGTGCCGTCGACGCGGACATGGCGTTCGCCCGCACGGCCCTCTCGCGGGCGATGCGCGAGTTCGTCCGCGATCCGGCGCACGTCGTCGGGCTGACGAGCTTCTTCGAGCTGGCGCGGGAGCCCGCGCGAGCGCTGAAGGACGGAGCGCACTTCATCGGTCCCGAGACCCGGCCGCTCTTCGCCTTTCAGACGTTCGACTACCTCCGGGCGTTCTTCAACAACCGCATCCCCTGGGCGCGTCACAACTTCATGCTGTGCGCCGCCGGCGCCTTCCAGGTCTGGCGCCGGGATCTCGTCGAGGAGCTCGGCGGCTGGTCGCGGAAGTTCACGTGCGAGGACATCGAGCTCACCTTCCGGATCCATCGGGAGCTCCGCGCCCGGGGCAGCGACTATCGGATCGCGTGCCTCCCGGACTGCGTGGGCGTGACCGAAGGCCCGGACACGTACCGCAAGCTCATCTCGCAGCGGGAGCGCTGGCAGCGCGTGATCCTCGAGACGTGCTGGGACAACCGCAGCATGTGCTTCAACCCGCGCTACGGCAAGGTCGGGATGCTGGGCGTGCCGTACTACCTGCTCTCCGAGATCGTCGCGCCGGTGTTCGAGCTGCTCGCGGTCGCGACGCTGGTGGTGGGTGCCGTGACCGGGCTCGTCGACTGGCGCGAGTTCGCCGTGCTGACGCTGCTGCTGACGATCGCGAACAGCGCGCTGACGACGGGTGCCCTGCTCATGCTCGACCTCCACGAGCGGACGTACCGGACGTCCCGGCTCGTCCGGCTCGTCGCGCTGATGCCGCTCGAGCTCGTCCTCTACCGGCCGATCATGGCGTGGGCGCGGATCAAGGGGACGTGGCGCTTCCTCCGCGGTGACCAGGGCTGGCACAAGTTCGAGCGCAACGCGCGGGTGAGGACGGCATGAGCCTGCGCGGCCGCGGCATCGAGGATCTCCTGCTCCTGCTGGTCGCGGCTGCCGCCGCGGCCGTCGCCGCGCTCGGGGTCGTGCAGGCCGAGCCCACCGAGCCGGTCCTCTGGCTCGCCACCGCCGCAGCGCTCGCGCTGTCGCTCACCGCGACCTTCGTCCTCGTCCTCGGCGGTGCGGCCCGGCGCGCGGTCGAGGACTCGCTCCACGGCGACTGGGACACCGCTCGGGCGCTCCTCTCGGCCCTCCCCGACGGGCTCTTCGTGGTCGCGGACGGACGCATCCGCTCCGTCAACCGCGGCCTCTGCGACCAGCTCGGGTTCGACCGTGACGAGCTCCTCGGCGCCGAGGCGCCCTTCCCCTTCTGGCCCCCGGAGCACCGGCACGAGCTCGACGCCTGGCACCACGAGCTCGATCGCACGGGCGAGCACGTCGGAGAGCTGACGTTCAGGCATCGGAACGGCGGCCGCGTGCGCGTGCTCGTCGCGGGCCGGGTCGTCTCTCTCGACGAGGGCCGGCCGCGGTACCTCGTCACGGTGCGCGACGTGACCGAGAGCCACCGTCGCGAGCGGCGGCTCGCCGACCTGTCGGTGCGCGACCCCGAGACCGGGCTCTTCGACCGCCACGAGTTCGAGGCGCGGCTCGGCGAGGCCGTCCGCCGCGCGACGCTCGCCGGCACGAGCCTCAGCGTCGTGCTCGCCGAGCTCGAGGTGTGCGGCCGCAGCGGCGAGGGGGTCTTCCGCCGCCCCGAGGCGCTCATCGCGGTCGAGCGGCTCGCCCGCGCGGGCCGGACGGGCGACGACCTCGCGCGCACGCGCGACGGCGAGCTCGCCTGGATCCTCCCCGAGACGGACGCCGACGGAGCGGTCGAGGCGGTGGCACGGCTGCGGGCCGAGCTGGCGTCCCTCGACGGCGTCACGCTGACGGCGGGCGTCTGCGATCTCGCGACGGCGGGCGACGGGCTCTCGCTCTACGCGCTGGCCGACCGGGCGCTCGAGCGCGCGCGTCGCCACGGGCTCGGGAGCACCGCCCGCTACGACCTTCCGGCCCGCGAGCTCGTCGCCTAGGACGAGTCCGTTTCGGCCACTGTTCCCGTCCGGCCGAGGGTGGTAGCGTCGGACCGTGCCTGACGGAGCGACAGGCCGCCTGGCGCCGCTCAGACGAAACCCGGGGTTCGCGCTCCTCTTCTGGGCGACCGCCGCGTCGTCGGTCGGGACGTACCTCGCGGCTCTCGCGCTCTCCGTCGACATCTTCGACCGCACGGGGTCGGGCCGCTGGCTCGCCGTCCTCCTGATCGCGGACTTCCTGCCGATCGTCGTGATCGGCATCACGCTCGGCCCGCTGGTCGACCGGCTCTCGCGCCGACGCCTGCTGATCGTCTCCGACCTCGTCCGCGCCGGCACGTTCGTCGCGCTCCCGTTCGTCGACGAGCCGGGCCTGATCGTCGCCCTCGCGGCGGTGAACGGGGTCGCCACGGGCTTCTTCCGCCCCGCGGTCTGGGCGGGGCTCCCGAACCTCGTCTCGGGCGACGAGCGCGAGCAGGCGACCTCGCTCCTCGCCACCGTCGAGCACATCGCCTGGACGGTCGGCCCGGCGACGGCGGGCCTGCTGCTCGCGGCCTGGGGGCCGAGCACGGCCTACTGGGTCAACGCGGCCACGTTCGTCGTCTCCGCGCTCCTCGTCTCCCGGATCCCGGCTGCGTCGTTCCGCTCGGACGAGCCCATCACCCGCGGGCACTGGGCGGACCTGCGGGACGGCCTCGGGCTCGTCCTCACGTCCCGGCACCTCGTGACCGTCCTCGTCGTGTGGGGGACGGCTGGGGTTGCGACCGGCTTCGTCAACGTCGCGGAGGTGGTCTTCGCGAAGGACGACCTCGGCTCCGGCAACATCGGCCTCGGCCTGCTGGTCAGCGCGACCGGCGTGGGGCTCCTGATCGGGAGCTTCTTCGCCGCGACCGCGCTCGGGGCGCTCGGGATGACCCGTGTCTACGCCGGCGCGATCGCGCTGATGGGCGCGGGCTTCGGGCTCGCGTCGCTCTCGCCCACGATCGCGATCGTCGCGGTGCTCGCCGGGATCGCGACGATCGGCAACGGCGCCGCGATCGTCTACAACCAGGTGCTCGTCCAGCGAGGCGCCCCCGACGCGATGCGGGGCAGGGCGCTCGCGGTGCTCATGTCGAGCTACTACGCGATCCTCGGGCTCGCGATGGCGGGCGGCGGCCTGCTCGTCGACGCCGCAGGCGCGCGGGTCGCCTGGGGCGCCGCGGGCTGCATCTACCTCGGCGCCGCGGTCCTCGCGGTCGTCCTCACCTCGCGGCTCCGCGATGCCTCGGTACCCGACGAGGAGCCGAGCGGCCTCGAGCGGATCAGGTCGCTCATGGACGAGATCGAGGAGACCCGGCGGCGCGAGCGCGCCGCCGCGGCCGAGCGGCCGGTCAGGCCTGCACGCGAGGCCGAGGGCAGGCCGAGCCCGTAGCGCCCGCAGCGGGACCGTCCGCCACGAGCCCGTAGAGTCCCGTCGTGGCCGGCCGTGCCTGGACGCACGAGGAGCTCGTCTCGGGTCTCCTCGACGGTGACCGTCGTGCCCTCGCGCGTGCGATCTCGCTCGTCGAGTCGCGTGCGCCCGAGGGCGAGGCGATCGTCCGCGACGTCTATCCGCAAACGGGCCGCGCCGCCTCGATCGGCGTCACCGGCCCGCCGGGCGTCGGCAAGTCGACCCTCATGGGCGCGCTCGTCTCCCACGCTCGCTCGCTCGACCTGAGCTGCGGCGTCGTCTCGGTCGACCCGTCGAGCCCGTTCACGCGCGGCGCCCTCCTCGGCGACCGGATCAGGCTCACCGACCACTTCCTCGACCCGGGTGTCTACATCCGCTCGATGGGGACGCGGGGCCATCTCGGCGGCCTCGCCGAGGCGACCCTCGAGACGCTGCTCCTCGTCGACGCGTCCGGGAAGGACGTCGTCTTCCTCGAGACGGTCGGCACGGGCCAGAGCGAGGTCGAGGTCGTCGGGAGCGCGGACGTCGTGCTGCTCGTCCTGATGCCCGGCTCCGGGGACTCCGTGCAGGCGCTCAAGGCGGGGATCATGGAGATCCCGGACGTGATCGCGGTCAACAAGATGGATCACCCGGCGTCGCGCACGATGGTGCAGGAGGTGCGCTCGATCGTCGCGCTCGAGCCCGACCGCGACCGCCGTCCGGCGATCCTCCTCACCGAGGCCGTGCGCGGCGAGGGCGTTCCGGAGCTCTGGGAGGCTCTCGAGGCGAGGCGGAGCGCGCTCGCCGAGCGCGGCGAGCTGGACCGGCGCCGCGCGCGCAACCTGGAGGGCGAGGTGGAGGAGCTCGCCGTGGCGCGGCTCCGCGCGCTCGTGCAGCGCGCCATGACCGAGGACGACGGCGTGCGCGAGCTGGTGGAGGACGTACAGCGACGGGAGGTCGACCCTCTCACGGCCGTCGCGAAGGTCGTCGACGCCGTCACGGAGGGAGCCGTGCGGTGAGCGTCCCGGGCGCGCCCTCGATCGACGACGTGCAGGCCGCGCGCGTCCGGCTCGACGGGGTCGCGCGCGTGACGCCCCTCTACGCGTCGGAGTCGATCTCGCGCCTCGCCGGCCGCCCGGTGTCCCTCAAGGCCGAGAACCTGCAGCGGACGGGCGCCTTCAAGATCCGCGGTGCCTACAACACGGTCGCGCAGCTCTCGGAGCGCGAGCGCGCGGCGGGCGTCGTCACCGCCAGCGCGGGCAACCACGGCCAGGCAGTCGCCTGGGCGGCGCGCGAGGGAGGCATCCCCGCGACGATCGTCGTCCCCGAGGGCGCGCCGATGGCGAAGGTCGAGGCCGCTCGAGCGTACGGCGCGCGCGTCGAGCTGGCGGGCGAGGACTACGACGAGTCGCTCGCGACGGCACGCGCCGTCGAGCGCGAGACCGGGGCGACGTTCGTGCACGCCTTCGAGGACGCGCGCGTGATCGCGGGGCAGGGCACGCTGGGGCTCGAGCTGGCCGACCAGCTCCCCGAGGGGCCGGGCACCGTGGTCGTCCCCGTGGGCGGCGGCGGGCTCGTCTCGGGGATCGCGATCGCGCTCGCCGCGCTGCGACCGGAGCTGCGGGTCGTCGGCGTCCAGGCGGCCGCCTGCGCGCCGCTCGCGGGTCACACGCCGACGGGCGCGACGATCGCCGACGGGATCGCCGTCAAGCAGCCGGGGACGCTCACCGGTGCGATCGTCGAGGAGCTCGTGGACGAGCTCGTCGTGGTCGACGACGAGGAGATCTCCCAGGCGCTCGTCCTCATCCTCGAGCGCGCGAAGCTCGTCGTCGAGGGAGCGGGCGCGGCGCCGGTGGCGGCGCTCGTCGCGGGCCGGATCCCCGGGAACGGCCCCGCCTGCGCGCTGCTCGCGGGCGGCAACGTCGACGCGACGACGCTCAACTCCGTCATCCGTCACGGCCTGACGGCGTCGGGACGGCACCTCGTGGTCTCGCTCCTGATCCCCGACCGGCCCGGCCAGCTCGCGCGCATCGTCGGGCTGCTGGCGTCCGAGCGCGCGAACATCCTCGCGATCGACCACCACCGGGAGGGGCGGCGGATCGGGGTGCTCGAGACCGAGGCCGAGCTGACGCTCGAGACCCGTGGCGAGGAGCACTCGCAGATCGTGATCCGCACGCTCGCCGAGGCGGGCTACACCGTCCGACGGCTCCGCTGAGCGCCCGTCAGCCGCAGCGGCGGAACGTGACGGACGTCTGCCCGCGGGCGAGCCAGTCGTTCATGCCACCGTCGACCACCGGACGCGCGTCGATCCCCTTGGCGCGCAGCAGGCTCGCGGCGATCGCCGCGCGGGGGCCCGAGCCGCAGATCGTGATCACGGGGCGGTCGCGCGGCAGGTCGGGGCAGCAGAGGCGCATCAGGCGGTACGGCACGTTGCGGCTCCCCGGGATGTATCCCTCGTCGCGCTCGTCCTTCTCGCGGACGTCGATCACGGTCGCGCCGCTCGCGACGAGCTCGTCGAGCTCGTCCAGCGCCGCCGAGCGCGTCCGCTCCGGGCCGTCCCCGAGCACGTAGCCCTCGATCCGGTCGATCGCGACCGACCGCAGCCCATCGACGGCGCGACGTGCCTCGTCCGACGTGGTTGCGAGCACGGTGACGGGGCCCTCGACGTCGAGGGCGAAGGCCGATCTCGTCGAGAAGCTCGAGCCGTCGACCGGTACGTTCACGGCGCCGGGCCGATGGCCTTCGAGGTGCGCCTCGACGGACCGCACGTCGAGCAGCTGAGAGCCCTCGGGCGGGACGGGAAGCTCCTCCGGGGCCGGCTCGCCCGGCCGGAACGGCCCGCGGTTCAGCTCGACGATCCGCGTGAGGTTCGGCGGCTTCGCGCCCGCGCCGCTCGCCGACTCGGCGACGAACGCGTCGAGCTCCTGGATCGACGCCATCGGGTTGAAGCGGCGCTCGAAGCCGATCGTGGTCGACCCGCGCGAGCTCATGGCCCTGCCGCAGAGCGAGCCCGCGACATGGCCGGGGAACACCTCGACGCCGTCCGGCAGCTCGAGCAGCCGCCGCAGGGAGTGGAAGAGCCCCTCGGCGCCTTCGACGGCGCCGACGGCGAGGTCGGGCCGGGCCGCGTCGCCGACGAAGAGCGAGTCGCCCGTGAGGACGAGCCACGGCTCGTCGGCCCGCGTCGTGTCGACGACGGCGAAGCAGCAGTGCTCGGGCCGATGACCCGGCGTGTGGATCACGCGCACCGTGACCGTGCCGACCGTGAGCTCGTCGCCGTCTTCGAACACGTCGTGTGGGTACTCGGCACCCGCCGTGGCGTGGATGCTCACCGGGACATCGAGCTCGAGGGCGAGGCGCCCGTGCCCCGAGACGTGGTCGGCGTGGGTGTGCGTCTCGAGCGTGCGCACGATTCGGACGTCGAGCCGCTCGGCCTCCGCGAGCGTCCGCTCGATCGCGAGCGGCGGGTCGACGACGAGCGCTTCGCCAGACTCCTCGCACCCGATGAGGTACGACGCGCAGCCCAGGTCGTCGTTCAGCAGCTGCGAGAACAGCACGGCGCCCGACGGTAGCACCGGTTTCCGCTATCGAGGTTGAAGTGTCAGCGACGCAGGAGCCGCAGCGCGAAGAAGCTTCCGGCGAGGACGGCGAGCCCGACGGCGCCGGCCACGAAGGCGCGGCCGAGGTGCTGGTCCGGCCCTGCCTCGGCCGCCGGGACGACGGTCAGCGTCGCCTCCCAGCGGACGACGGCGCCGTCGTCGTATCGCTGCCGTGCCTGGAAGACGGCGTTGCCGGGCGAGCGTCGCGCCGTGATGCGCAGTGGGAACGAGACCACGTCCTCGTCCTCGATCCGGCCCCCGCTCCAACGGGCCGTCGAGCCCGAGAGATCGAGCGTCCATCCGTCCGGCGCCTCGGCCGCCGCGAGGTCGATCCCGGGCGGCGCGACGAGCTCGAGCGACGTGGTCGCCCGAGGCGGGCGCTCGTTCGGGGTCTCGAAGAGCACCTGCGTCGACTCCCCGGTCGCGACGAAGGACGGTGAGATCGTCACGTGGGCACCCGCCGTCGGCGCCAGCGCGACGCCGAC
The DNA here is from genome assembly GCA_963748255.1 of uncultured Actinomycetes bacterium. Taxonomy (GTDB): domain Bacteria; phylum Actinomycetota; class Thermoleophilia; order Gaiellales; family Gaiellaceae; genus Gaiella. Next base: position 280,203 of record CAVVIL010000023.1, read on the forward strand.
GACGAGCGCGGCGACGAGGGGGACGACGAGGCGCGCGCGGCGCTGGCCGGGGCGGCTCGACGGAGGGACGATGTCGTCGAGGATATCGGCGCGAGGCCGTGCCGCCGGGCGGTCCGAACGAGACGCTAGAGGCCGAGGAGACGGGCGATCACGAGCCGCTGCACCTCGTTGGTGCCCTCGCCGATCTCGAGGATCTTCTGGTCGCGGTACAGGCGCGCGATCGCGAACTCCTCCATGAACCCGTAGCCCCCGTGGATCTGGAGGGCGTGGTTGACGACGCGGTGCGAGAGCTCACCCGTGTACAGCTTGGCCATCGCCGCCTCGAGCGCGAACGGCCGGCCCTGATCCTTGAGCCATGCGGCGCGCAGCACGAGCTGGCGGCCCGCCTCGATCTCGACGGCCATGTCCGCGAGCTTGAAGGCGACTGCCTGGAACGACGCGATCGGCCGGCCGAACTGCCGCCGCTCCTTCGCGTAGGCGGTGGCGAGGTCGTACGCGCCCTGCGCGAGGCCGACTCCCATGGCCGCGACGGAGATGCGGCCGCCGTCGAGGATCTCGAGGAACTGGTGGAAGCCCTGGCCGCGTGCGCCCAGCAGGTTCCCCTCGGGCACGGCGCAGTCGGCGAACGTCAGCGCCCGGGTGTCGGACGCCTTCCAGCCGAGCTTGTGCAGCGGCGCCGAGATCTCGTAGCCGGGCGTGCCGTTCTCGACGACGAGGTTCGAGATCTCGTCCTCGCCCGTCCGGGCGGTGATCGTCACGCCCCAGGTCAGCTCGGTGCCTGCGTTCGTGATGAACATCTTCGAGCCGTTCACGACCCAGGAGTCGTCGCGCAGCTCGGCGGTCGTTCGTGCGGCGCCTGCATCGGAGCCGGCGTCGGGCTCGGTGAGCCCGAAGGCGGCGAGCCGGCGGCCGGAGGCGAGGTCGGGCAGCCAGCGCGCCTTCTGCTCGTCCGTGCCGAAGAGGTGGATCGGCATCGTCCCCAGCGAGGTGTGCGCCGCGACCGTGATCGCGACCGACGAGTCGACGCGCGTCAGCTCCTCGATCGCGAGCGCGTAGCCGACCGTGTCACCGCCCGCGCCGCCGTGCTCCTCGGGGAGGGGGATCCCCATGAGCCCCAGCTCCGCCATCTCGCGGACGAGCTCGACGGGGAACCGGCTCTCGCGGTCGAGCTCCTCGGCGACCGGCGCGACGCGCTCGCGGGCGAACGTGCGGACGGTGTCGCGGATCAACTCGTGCTCGGGCGTCAGGTCGAGGTCCATGCCGGCGGGCATGGTAGACGCGTGAACCGCTACCGGTCGATCGCGCGGTAGCGCCGGACCGCCAGGGGCGCGAACACGACGAGGATCCCGACCGTCCAGAGGATCGAGAGCAGGAACGGGTGCTCGCTCGGGAACGAGCCCGTGGGGTAGGGGCTCGGGTTGCCGAAGAGCTCTCGCGTCGCCTGCGTCAGGCAGCTGACCGGGTTCCACTCCGCGATCGGCTGCAGGACGGACGGCAGCGTGGCGGTCGGGACGAAGGCGTTCGAGAGGAAGGTCAGCGGAAAGAGGATCAGGAAGCCGAGCTGCTGGACGGTCTCGACCGTCGGGGCGACGAGCCCGAGCAGCACGCCGACCCACGCCATCGCGTACGTGAAGAAGATCATCAGCAGGACGGCGAGCAGGAAGTCTCCGACGCTCGAGTGGACGCGCCAGCCGACGACGAGGCCCGAGAGCATCAGCACGACGAGGATCCCGGTCGTGTAGACGACGTCCGCGAACGTCCGTCCGCTCAGGACCGCCGACCGCGCCATGGGCAGCGAACGGAACCGGTCGATGATCCCCTTCGTCATGTCGTCCGCGAACGCGATCGCGGTCGTGATCGAGGCGAACGTGAGCGTCTGGATGTAGATCCCCGGCATCAGGTACTCGCGGTAGCTGCCGCCGCCGGGGAGCGGGATCGCGCCGCCGAAGACGAACGCGAAGAGCACCACGAACATGATCGACTGGAGGATCGCGAAGATCGCGAGCTCCGGGATCCGCGGGACGCGCTTGAGCGCCCGCCAGGCGATCACCAGGCCGTCGGCGGCGGGTGCTGGGAGCGTGCTCATCCGTCCTCCTCGTCGGGCAGCTCCTCGGCGGCGCGGCCGGTGAGGGTGAGGAAGACGTCGTCGAGGGTCGGGCGACGGAGCGCGACGTCGTCGATCGCGACGCCCGCGTCGCCGAGGGCGCGGACGACGTCGACGAGTTGGCGCGCGCCGCCCTCCGCCGCGATCGTGACGCGCCTCGTGTGCTCGTCGAGTGAGGCCGCGCCGTCCGCCGCGATCAGCCCCGCCGCCTCGGCGATGCGCGCGCGGTCGTGGACGACGACCTCGATCCGCTCGCCGCCGACCTGCGACTTGAGCTCGTCGGCGGTGCCGCGGGCGATGATCCGACCGTGGTCGACGACGGCGATCTCGTCCGCGAGCTCGTCTGCCTCCTCGAGGTACTGGGTCGTCAGCAGCAGCGTGTTGCCCTCGCGGACCTGGCTGCGGATCACGTCCCAGAGGCCGAGGCGGCTTCGCGGATCGAGGCCGGTCGTGGGCTCGTCGAGGAAGAGCAGGCGCGGTCGCCCGACGAGGGCCGCCGCCAGGTCGAGCCGCCGCCGCATGCCGCCCGAGTAGGTCTTCGCGACGCGGTCGCCCGCGTCGTCGAGCGCGAACTGCACCAGCAGCTCGTCGGTGCGCCGGCGGGCCTCCGCGCTCGGCAGCTGGTAGAGGCGGCCGAACATCCAGAGGTTCTCGCGCCCCGTGAGGTTCTCGTCGACCGCTGCGTACTGGCCCGAGAGCCCGATCAGCTTGCGCACCGCCTGTGCGTCGCGCGCGACGTCGAGGCCTCCGACGCTCGCACGACCGGCGTCCGCCTTCAGCAGGGTCGCGAGGATCCGGACGGTCGTGGTCTTCCCGGCGCCGTTCGGGCCGAGGAGGCCGAGCACGGTGCCCTCCTGCACCTCCAGGTCGACGCCGTCGAGCGCGCGGACCTCGTGCGTCCGCGATCGGTAGACCTTGACCAGCCCCTCCGCCTCGATCGCGGCCATCGGGCCAGGCTAGTGATCCGTCGGCGTCGCCCGCCGGAGGAACCCGCGGCGCCTCAGCGCTCGTACGTCGTCAGCTCGATCATGTTCCCGTCGGGGTCGGGGAGGTAGATCGAGAGCGCGCTCCCGTGGTCCTCCGGCCGGAACGAGACGCCCGTGGCCGTCAGATGGCTACGCGCTTCCTCGAGGCCCGCGGCCGAGAGCGCGAACGCGACGTGACGGACGCCGGACGACTCCGGCGCCCGCGGCGGCGAGTCGACCTCGGACTGGAAGAGCGCGATGCAGGCGCCGAACGCGCCCATGAAGACGGGCTCGGAGGCCTCCGTCGGCTCGTTCCGCTGCTCGAGCCCGAGCGTGTCGCGGTACCACGCGATCGCTGCCGTGCGGTCGCGGACGTTGATCGAGACGTGGTCGAGGCGCCGGAGATCCACGGGACAGGTTGTAGCGGAGCGCGACGCGGGGCGCTCTCGGGGCAGTAGCCTCGCCGGTGTGCGCGACGAGCTCGACCGCAAGGCGATGGCGACGCTCTCGGGCGGCCATCTGGCGGTCGACTTCGCGTCGGGCGCCGTTCCGGCGCTCCTGCCGTTCTTCGTGCTCGAGTTCGACCTGAGCTACACGGCCACGGCGGCACTGATGCTCGCGGTGCTCGCGTCGTCCTCCTTCGTGCAGCCGCTCTTCGGTCTCTGGTCGGATCGACGCGGCGCGGCCTGGCTGCTACCGGGCGGCATCGCGCTGGCGGGCGTCGCGACCGGGCTCGCCGCGGTCGCACCGACGTACGTCCTCGTGCTCGTGCTCGTGTTCCTCGCGGGGATCGGGATCGCCGCCTACCACCCGGAGGGAGCCAAGTTCGCCGCGTACGCGAGCGGCCGGAAGCGCGCCTCGGGCATGTCGTACTTCAACATCGGCGGCAACACCGGGTACGCGCTCGGCCCGATCGTCGTGACGCCGCTCGTGCTCTGGCTCGGCCTCACCGGCGGGCTGGTGGCGATGCTCCCGGTCGTGCTCGTCGCGGTGGTGCTCCTGCGCGGGCTCCCGGCGCTCCGGCGGCGCGTCCCGCAGCACGTCGAGCGCTACGAGGGGGCGGGAGAGGACGACGTTCGGGCGATGACCCTGCTGGCCGGGGTGATCGCGCTCCGCAGCGTCGCCTGGTTCGGGCTGCTGACATTCGTCCCGCTCTGGGTCGTCTCGAACGGGGGCACCGAGGGCGAGGGGAACCGCGAGCTCTCGCTGATGCTCGTCGCAGGCGCCGTCGGCACGCTCGTGCTCGGGCCGGTCGCGGACAGGATCGGGCTGCGACGGACGCTCGTCGTCACCCAGGCGGCGCTCCCGCTGCTCATCGTCACCTACGTCCAGGTGGGTGGTGTCCCGGGGACGGTCGCGTTGATGCTCGTCGGGCTGTGCGTCGTCGGGACCTTCGGGATCACGATGGTCCTGAGCCAGCTCTACCTCCCGCGGCACGTCGGCATGGCGAGCGGCCTCTCGGTGGGGCTCGCGATGGGGCTCGGCGGCGTGGCCGCCGTGGCGCTCGGCGCCCTCGCGGACGTGATCGACCTCGAGACGGCGCTCTACGCCGGTGCCGTGGCACCCGCGTTCGGCTGCCTCCTCTGTCTCCTGCTCCCGCGTCCCGCCGCCTGGCCGCGCGGCGCGGTCGCCGCTCCGACCGTCTAGCATTCGATTGAACCGTCAGTCAACGAGGAGGCACGTATGACCGCACAGGAGTTCTTCGCGTCCTTGCCCGAGCGGGCCGACGCGTCGAAGATCGCCGGCATGCAGAACACGTTCGTGTTCGACGTCCAGGACGTCGGGCAGTGGACCGTCTCGGTGGAGGACGGCACGGTCTCGGTCACCGAGGGCGTCGGCGAGGCCGATTGCACCATCAGCGCGAGCGAGGAGACCCTGGTCAAGATCGCGAAGGGCGAGGCGAACCCGACGACCGCGTACATGACCGGCAAGCTCAAGATCCAGGGGGACATGGGCGCCGCGCTCAAGCTGCAGAAGCTGTTCTAGCCTTGTTCGCCAGGCAGGATTCCGCAGACGCGGAATCCTGCGGCTCGATCCCTCGCCTGCGGCGAGGGCAGATCCCTGAAGGCGCCCGCTTCGCGGGCGCAACTGCATCTCAGGCTGGCCCGCGCGACCACCGGCGCGTACGTGCGTCGCGCAATCCGCCCGGTTGGATAGGCTCGCGCGCGTGCCGCTGTTCGTCTATGCGCTGATCCACTGGGCCCTGAACGTCCTCGCGCTGCTCGTCGCGGACTGGATCTTCGACGGCTTCTCGATCGAGCGCTGGGGGCCGGTGCTGCTCGCGGGCGCCGTGCTCGGCCTCGCGAACGTGTTCCTGAAGCCGCTCGTGACGTTCATCGCGCTGCCGCTGATCCTGCTGACCTTCGGCGTCGCGTACTTCTTCGTGAACGTCGTGATGCTGCTCTTCACGGAGTGGGTGACGCCCGACTTCTCGATCGACGGCTTCTGGACGTACGTCGGGGCCACGATCGTGATCTGGCTCGTCAACTGGCTCGGCTCGCTCGCCATCGTGGCCGCGCTCGACGACGACTAGCTCGTAAGGAAGCTCTGAAGACGGGCATGGGCGCTCCCGCAGGGGGGTAGCCTCGACGCGGTGAGCCGCGTCCTCCTCCTCACGGCAGCCGCGGCGCTCGCAGTCCTCGCGCTCGGCACGACGCCCACACACGCCTCTCCCAACCTGCGCGTCGGGGTCGCCGACGATGCCTGGCTCGCCTTCGGGCCGGGTGAGATCGACGAGCGGGCGGCGCGCCTCCAGGCGATGGGGGTCGAGATCGCTCGGGTGACGATCGACTGGCGGGCGGTGCAGACGTCGCGCACGACGTTCGCCTGGGAGCAGACCGACGCGCTCCTCGAAGCGCTCCGCGGCGCGGGGATCGTGCCCGTCGTCGCGATCTGGGGGACGCCCGCCTGGGCGAACGGCGGCGGCGGCCCCAACATCGCCCCGCGCACGGGCGCCCTCTTCGCGACGTTCGCGCGTGCCGCGGCGGAGCGGTACCCGTGGGTGCGCCGGTGGATCGTCTGGAACGAGCCCAACCAGCGTCGCTGGCTGAACCCTCCGTCGCCCGTGACCTACGTCACGCGCCTCCTCAACCCGGCCGCGCTCGCGATCAAGGCCGTGATCCCGAACGCGGCGATCGCCGGCGGCTCGACGGCGCCGCGCGGCAGCCGCGGCGGCGTCTCGCCGGTCGACTTCATCCGCGCCATGGGGCGCGCGGGAGCGCGGCTGGACGCGTACGCCCACCATCCCCACCCGCTCTCGCCGTCGGAGACTCCGTCGACGGGCGGCTGCGAGCGGTGCACCACGATCTCGCTGGCGACCCTGGAGCGGCTCCTCGACGAGACGCGCAAGGCGTTCGGCCCGCGGACGCGCATCTGGCTCACCGAGCTCGGCTTCCAGACCAACCCGCCCGACCGCATCCTGGGGGTCAGCTGGGCGCGGCAGGCGCGGTCGGTCGCGGAGGCGCAGTACCGGGCGTACGCGGCGAGCCGCGTCGACCTCCTGATCCAGTACCTCGTCCGCGACGAGCCCCGCACCGCCGCCTGGCAGAGCGGCCTCGAGACCACGGCAGGGCGTGCGAAGCCGTCCCTCGCCGCGTTCACGCTCCCGCTCGTGCAGGTCTCGCGCGACGCTGGGGCCACGCGGCTCTGGGGCCAGGTGCGCCCCGGCACGGGCGCCAGGCGCTACGTGCTCCAGCGGCGCGTCGGCACGACCTGGCGTGCGCTCGGCGGCGGCACGACGTCGAGCCGCGGCTACTTCACGCGAACCGTGCGGGCGGATGCGGGGACGCGCCTCCGCCTCTGGGATCCGGCGACGCAGACGTCCGGCGCTGTTCTCGTCGTCGCCTGAGCGCTGACGCGCCGGTCAGGCGTCCGGGGCCCACGACGGCCGGCGCCGGTCGAGGAACGCGCGCAACCCCTCCTGGCCCTCGTCGCTCGTGCGGCGCTCCGCGATCAGGCGGGCGGTCTCGGGGCCGTCCGGACGGTCGAGCACCAGGCGCTTGGCGTGCCGCGCGGCGCGGGGCCCGGCGGTCGCGAGCTCGTCGAGCACGTGTCGCAGCGCGCCGTCGAGGTCGTCGGTGACCTCGTGGACGAGCCCGATCCGGAGCGCCGTCGCGGCGTCGAACCGCTCGCCCGTCACGAAGTAGCGTCGCGCCGCGCTCTCGCCGATCCGGCGGAGCGCGAACGGCGAGATGACGGCGGGCACGATCCCGAGCTTCACCTCCGAGAACGCGAAGACCGTCCCGTGTCTGGCGATCGCGATGTCGCTGCAGGCGACGAGCCCGATGCCGCCCCCGAGCGCGTGACCGTGCACGGCCGCGACGACGGGCGCGCGACAGCCGTCGATCGCCTCGAACATGCGACGCATCGCGTTCGCGTCCGCGACGTTGGCCTCGACGTCGAGGTCGGCGGAGGCGCGCATCCACTCGACGTCCGCCCCCGCGCAGAAGCTCGCGCCCTCGCCCGCCAGCACGACGGCCCGCGCCGTGCCGACGTCGACGAACGCCTCGGCGAGCTCGGCGATCAGCGCCGCGTCGAACGCGTTCCGCGTCTCGGGACGCGCGAGCGTGACGCGGAGGACGTCTCCGTCGCGTTCGATCCGGAGCGCTCCCACGCGCGAGAGCCTATGGTGTCGCGGATGGCCGCGAAGCGGTTCACGGTCGACCTCCAGCGCGTGGGGACGACGGGGACGTCGTTCCGGATCCCGTTCGACCTGAAGGACGCCTTCGGCCGGGCCCGGCCGCCCGTCAAGGTCACGATCCGCGGCCACACCTGGCGGACGACGCCCGGCGTCTACGACGGCGTCGGGTACGTCGTCGTCAATCGCGCCGTCAAGGCGGCCACCGGGGTCGACGCACCGGACCGCGTACAGGTCGCGATGGAGCTCGACACCGAGCCGCGCGCGATCGTCGTACCGCGCGACCTGCGGAAGGCGCTGACGGCCGCGCCCGACGCCGGCGACGCCTTCGCGCGGCTCTCGTACAGCCACCAGCGCGAGTACGTGCAGTGGGTCGACGAGGCGAAGCGGCCCGAGACGCGGGAGCGGCGCATCCACGGGACGGTCGAGCGCGTGCGCGAGGGCCGCGCGCTCCGCTGATGGCCCGCCTCCGCGGCGCGATCGCCGCCGCCTCGACGCCACTCGCACGCGGCGGGGCGGCGCTCGACGAGGCGGCGTTCCTGCCGTACGCCGACTTCCTCGCGGGTGCCGGGCTGGACGGCGTGCTCGCGTTCGGGACGAACGGCGAGGCCGTCCTGCTCTCGACCGAGGAGCGCCGCAGAGGCCTCGAGCTCTGGCTCGAGGCGGTCGCGGGCCGGATGCTCGTCGCCGCGCACTGCGGCGCGCAGACGACGGCGGACACGGTCGCGCTCGCCGCACATGCGGCCGAGGCGGGGGCCGACGCGGTCGCCGTGATCGGGCCGCCGTACTTCAAGCTCGACCCGCCCGCGCAGCGCACGCACCTGCTCGCCGCCGCGGCGGCGTGCGCCCCGCTGCCGTTCTACGTCTACGAGTTCGCGGCGACCGCCGGGTACGCGTTCGACCCGGCGATGCTGGCGCGCCTTCGCGAGGAGGCGGAGAACGTCGTCGGGATGAAGGTCTCCGACACGCCGTGGGACGCGTTCGAGCGGTACGTGCTCGACGGCTTCGACATCTTCGTCGGCCCGGAGGCGCTGATCCACCGGGGTCGCGAGGCGGGCGCCGTCGGCGCGGTCTCCGCGCTCGCCTCCGCGTTCCCGGCCGAGGTCGCCGCCGTCGTCCGCGACCCGAGCGAGGAGGGCGCGGCGCAACTCGCCGAGCTCCGCGCGCACGTCGAGTCGTTCCCCCGGCATGCGGCGCTGAAGCGGATCGTCGGATGGAAGGGCGTGCCGCTCCGGGCGGACGTCCGTCCACCGCTGCGCGATCTCGACACAGACGAGCGCGCGCGCCTCGAGGCATGGCTGGCAGACGGCACGTCGTAGCCGGGGCGGGGGTGGTGGGGGCGTCGATCGCCTACCACCTCGCTGCTGCCGGAGCCGACGAGGTCGTGCTGGCCGACGTCGGGACGGTTGCGTCGGGCGCGAGCGGCAAGGCGCTCGGCGGCGTCCGGCAGCAGTTCTCCTCGGCGCCCGAGGTGAAGCTCGCGCGCGAGAGCGTCGCATTCTTCCGCTCGCTCGACGCCGACCTGTTCACCCCGGTGGGCTACCTCTTCCTCGCGACCACGCCCGACGGGGTGGAGGAGCTCGAGCGGCGGCGCGAGGTGCAGGCCGGGCTGGGCGTCCCGGTCGAGCGCGTCGACGCCGGACGTGTCGCGGGACTCGAGGTCGGCGACGTGCTGTCCGCGGTCTTCTGCGGCGAGGACGGGACGGCGGACCCGGCCGGTGTCACGCGCGAGCTCGTCCGGCGCGCCGTGAACCTCGGCGTCGAGGTCCGGGAGCAGACGGATGCGCTCGAGCTCGAGGCCGACGTCCTCGTGCTGGCGACGGGAGCGGCTTCGGCGGCGCTCGCGGCGAAGCTCGGGCTCGAGCTTCCGGTCCGGCCGCTCGTGCGGCAGCTCGTCGAGACGGAGCCGGTCCCGGGGCTGCCCGCCGACCTGCCCCTCGTCGTCGAGGCCGAGAGCGGGTTCCATTTCCGGCGGCGGGGCGCCGGGCTCGTCCTCGCCATGCCGGAGGAGCGCCCGCGCTGGAGCAGCGACGAGACCGTGGACGACTCGCTCACGGGCGACTGGCTCGCACGGGCGGCGCGGAGGTTCCCGGCCGCCGCGGGCGTGCCGGTCGCGCGCGCCTGGGCGGGCCTCTACGACATGACGCCCGACGCGCACCCGATCCTCGGCGAGCTCGCCGACGGCGTCTACGCGGCCTGCGGCTTCTCGGGGCACGGCTTCATGCAGTCTCCCGCGGTCGGCCGGATCGTCGCCGACGAGCTGCTCGGCCGCGACCCGGGGTTCGACCTCGCGCCCTACCGGCCGGCGCGCTTCACCGACGGGGCCGTGTTCCCCGAGACCGCGATCCTCTAGAGGAGGTCGAACTCCTCGTAGAGGTCCGGCTCGCGCCCGATGAGCGCGCGGAGGTGGTCGAGCTGGGGCGGCGGCGGCTCGTCCTCCTCGGCGTGGAGGACCGCGCCGACGCGCTCGGCCGCCTCGTTGACGAGGAGGACGCTCGGCGCTTCGAGCGGCTCGAGCTGGTCGAGACGCTCCCGGAGCGCTTCGAAGCTCGGGCCTGCCTCGTCGAGCCGCCAGAGGAGGATCCTGACGATCACTCGTCGGGCAGCTCGGTCGGCTCGTAGACGCCGCCTGGGACGCCTCCGATCACGAGGAACGACATCCCCCTCGACCCTGCCGCCGGTCGCCGACGCGACGTCGGTGGGACGAGCACGTAGCGGCCCGGTCGCATCTCGAGCGTCTCGCCGTCGACCTCGAGTGTCCCGCCGCCCTGGAGCGTGAGATAGACCTCCTCCTGCCCCGAGGCGGTCTCGTCGTGCTCCGCCCCGACCTTGTCCGGCGGGAAGTCGATCTGCGTGAAGCCGAAGGCGGTCGCCCCCAGGTGCTGCCGGACGAACTTGAACGTCCCCCAGCGATACGGGACGTCCTCGACGTCGACGAGCGCGTATCCCATCGTTCCTCCCGAGTCCAGGCTGTCGCGCCTGATCGTACGACGCCCTAGACTCGCCTGCGTGGACGTCATGAGCTGGGACGAGACCGAGGTCGAGCAGCTGAGCGCGGGCATCGGACGGCAGATGCTGAACGGTGACGCGATGACGCTCGCGCGGGTCCTCCTCGCGACGGGCGCGGTCGTCCCCGAGCACCACCACGACAACGAGCAGATCGCGAACGTCCTCTCCGGGCGACTGCGGTTCGTGATCGGCGACGAGGAGCGCGAGGTGATGGCGGGCGAGAGCGTCCTCATCCCCGGCGGCGTGCCGCACCGCATCGAGGCGCTCGACGACTCGGTCGTGCTCGACGTCTTCGCGCCGCGCAGGGAGGACTGGCTCCGCGGCGACGACGCGTACCTGCGCGGCTGACAGCGGCCCCGTGAGCGACGACCTCGACCCGCTCGAGCAGCACCTGCTCGCGGGGCTGCGGGAGCTCGAACGGCGGCGCGACGACGTCGAGTTGCCGCCTGACGCGGAGCGCGCCTGGACGGCGGGCGTCGAGAGCCGGGCGGTCGACCACGCGGCACGGTGGCTCCAGACCCGGAAGCTCGGCTTCTACACCATCGGCTCCGCCGGCCACGAGTCGAACGCCCTCGTCGCGCTGGCGCTCCGGGCAACCGACCCTGCGCTGCTCCACTACCGCTCGGGCGGCTTCTACCTCGCGCGGGCGGCGCAGGCCGGCAGAGACGGCGTCTGGGACGTGCTGCTCGGGATGGCGGCCGCCGAGGAGGAGCCGATTGCGGGCGGCCGTCACAAGGTCTTCGGCCACCCCGACCTCGCCATCCTTCCGCAGACCTCCACGATCGCCTCGCACCTGCCGCGCGCCGTCGGGATCGCGTTCGCGATCGAGCGCGCGCGGGAGCTCGGCGTCGCCTCCGCCTGGCCGGAGGACGCGATCGTCGTGTGCTCGTTCGGCGACGCCTCGCTGAACCACGCGACCGCGCAGTCCGCGCTCAACACCGCGGCGTTCATCGCGTACGGAGGGCACCGCCTCCCGATCCTCTTCGTCTGCGAGGACAACGCGCTCGGGATCAGCGTCCCGACGCCCGAGGGCTGGGTCGAGCAGTCGCTCTTCGGCCGCCCCGAGCTCGCCGTCGAGCGGGCCGACGGCGACGACGCGGCCGCGACCTTCGCCGCCGCGAGCGAGCTTGCGACCTGGGTGCGGGAGCACCGCCACCCCGCAGTCCTGCACCTCCGCACCGTGCGCTTCCTCAGCCACGCGGGTGCCGACCTCGAGACGGCCTACCGCACGGCGGCGGCGATCCGTGCGGACTACGAGCGCGACCCGCTGCTCGCGCTGGGCGCGTGGCTCGTCGAGGGCGGCGCGCGGACGGGCGCCGAGCTGGCCGACGAGTACCTGGCCACCCGGAACCGCATCCGCGAACGCGCGCTGCAGGCCACGGAGCGACCTCAGCTCGCCACCGCGCAGGAGGTGATGTCGCCGCTCGCCCCACGCGACCCGGAGCGTGTCGAGGCGCTGGCGACGGCGGCCCGCGTCACCGGCGACGAGCGCCTGACCCTGGCCCAGGCGGTCAACGCCACGCTGGCCGAGACGCTCGACCGATACCCGGAGGCGCTCGTCTTCGGCGAGGACGTGGGCGTGAAAGGGGGCGTCTACGGCATCACGCGCGGGCTGCAGTCACGCTTCGGGCTCGGGCGGGTCTTCGACACGCTGCTCGACGAGACGTCGATCCTCGGGCTCGCGCTCGGGACCTCCGTCTCGGGCTTCGTCCCGATCCCCGAGATCCAGTACCTCGCGTACCTCCACAACGCCGAGGACCAGCTGCGCGGCGAGGCGGCGACGCTGCAGTTCTTCTCGCGGGGCGCGTACCGCAACGGAATGGTGGTGCGGATCCAGGGCTACGGCTACCAGAAGGGCTTCGGGGGTCACTTCCACAACGACAACGCGCTCGGCGTCCTGCGCGACGTCCCGGGGCTCGTGATCGCGTCGCCCGCCCGTCCCGTCGACGCGGCCGCGATGCTCCGCACGTGCGTCGCCGCGGCGAAGGCGGACGGCAGCGTCTGCGTCTTCCTCGAGCCGATCGCGCTGTACCACACCCGCGACCTGCACGAGGAGGGCGACGAGCTCTGGCTCGGTCCCGTGAGCGGCGACCACGTCCCGGTCGGCGCCGCGTTCACGCACCGCAGCGGCGGCGGCGACCTCACCGTCGTGACGTGGGGGAACGGGCTCCACATGTCCCTCCGCGTCGCCCGGCTGCTCCTCAAGCAGGGAATCGCCGCGAACGTCGTCGACCTGCGGTGGCTCGCGCCGCTGCCGCTCGAGGAGGTCCTCCGCGAGGCGAGCGCGACCGGCAGGACGCTCGTCGTCGACGAGACCCGCCGGACGGGCGGCGTGGGGGAGGGCATCGTCGCCGAGCTGCTGGCCGCCGGCTACAGGGGGCGCCTCGCGCGCGTCGCGAGCAAGGACTCCTTCGTCCCGCTCGGCGATGCGGCGAGGCACGTCCTGCTCTCCGAGCTCGAGATCGAGGCGGCCGCGCTGGCGTTGCTGGGCTAGACGGCGATCCCGCGGCGCCGACGCACGCGAGATCCCCCGTTCGAGGCGGTTGGGCTCGCGGGCGTCCCGGGTACGCAGCCGACATGGACCTCACCACGGCGTTCGTGCGCTCGACCGCCGACGGCACGGTGGACGTCGTCGTGAACTTCGGCCCGCTCTCCGGTCGCGAGGCGACGCAGGCCGAGGTCGACCGTCTTGCACGACGACTCCTGACGGTCGCACGCGACGTACGCGTCCATGCCGTCCGGACACACGACATGGGCCCCGACCGCGAGACGATCGTGCACCAGGTCGTCGTCGAGGCCGACGCATCCGCCGACCGGGCGGACGCGGTGCGCGACATCTGCGAGGACTGGGCGCTCGACTGCGCCGAGGAGCGCTCGCTGTCGCCGCTGCCGCTCTGAGGAGTCCAGCGCCGCTTGGCGCCCGCGATCACTGCACCCGCGCGACGGGTTCTAGCGAGCCTCCCTCGGCACCTCCGAGAGCGGCTGCCCCTCCATCGGAGGGGCAGCCAGGCAACGCGCGCGGTTCAGGCCTCGTCGAGCTCCGCGAGGCTGATCTCGAGCCCGAGCGCTCGGACCATCTTCCCCGCCGCGGACGCGACGCGGGCAGAGCCCACGATCGGTGCGATCGCGGCGAGCATGCCCTCGACCTGCTCCGAGTCCAGATCGACCTCGCCGGCCATCTCCAGGTTCAGCATGTAGGAGACGGGCGGTGCGTCGACCGCCACCAGCGCGGCCAGGCGTACCAGCATGAGCGACTGGGGATCGAGCTTCGACGCCTCGATCCCCGCCCGGTTCATGGTCGCGAGGAGATCGAGGATGGGAGAATCGGAGGCCTGGTCGGCCATTGTGGCTCCTTCTTCGTGCGTCGGGGAAGAAACGGCCCCGATGCTGACAGATCGCCACGCACCCTGGTGTCAGCTGGCCAATCCGTTACCGCGCCGTAACGACCGACGGCACTCCGGCGGCGATGGCGAGGCTGACCGGAAGCGTGCCGCGCCGGAGCTTTGACTTCCTCCGGTCACACGTTAGATTCCGCACAATCTCAGCGTTGCGCGGGTCTCCTGCGCCTGGGCGGCAAGACGCGGCGCCTCACCGACGGAGGAGAGCCATGCGGCAGAGCCGGGTCACACTCGTGGTGGCGATCGTCGCCGTCACGGTCTTCGCCACGACCGCCAGCGCCATCGATTCCCCGCAGACGTTCACGCTGCTCGAGGTCAGCCTGCCCAAGAACGATCGGCCTCTGGGGGACTTCTCGTTCGATCGGCCGCCCGCGCCGGGCGACCGCTTCGCCACGACGAACGCCCTCTACAGACTGAACGGTGCAACGCGCGGCGCACGGGTTGGCCGAGCCCAGGTGATGCACACCTTCGTGACCGGCTTCGGTCGGGACTTCTCCCACAAGGCGACCGTGCTCTTCGTCGCGCAGCTGTATCTCCCGGGGGGAACGCTCCTCCTCGAGGGATACGGGCAGGTCAGCCCTGACGGTCCTTCGAGGATCACGTTCCCCGTGATCGGGGGGACCGGCATCTACGCGAACGCCGGGGGGTACATGAACTTCCGCAACGTGGGACAGAGCGCGAGGAGACTCGAGATCCACCTCACGCCGTAGAGCTGGCCTGACCGGCTACCCGCTGGGGCGCGTGCAGCCGACCCAGCCAGCTGTTGACGCCTCGCCCCGAGGCAGAGACGATGCCCGACGTAGTGCTCACGCACGTGCGATGGGAGGACTGGGATGGCTGGCATGTTCGCGCCACTTGCTGACGGAAAGGTCGATGACTGGCGGAGTTGGGTCGCCGAGCTGAACGGCCCGCGCAAGGCCGGGTTCGAGGATATGAACTCCCGGCACGAGCTCACCGAGCACCGGGCATACCTGCAGCCGATGCCCGACGGGAGCTCTGCCGTGCTCGTCATCTATGAGGGGCCAGGGGCGGACACCTTTCTTTCCGCCGTCATGGCATCCGACCATGAGTTCGATCAGTGGTTCGTCACGAATGTCGCCGAACTGCACGGGATGGACAGCTCTGGTCCCATGCCGCTCATGGCGCAGCGCATGATCTAGGCGAAGCACACGGCCCTGCACCCAGCAGTGGTCGTGCCGTCAGGGCACCAGGCGGAGACGAGCCGGGAGAGGCGGCGGTGAAGAGCCGCCGCACAGCCCACCGCGCCCGACTCCCGGCTCTAGTGAGATAGATGCGCGGGAGTGGCAAAACTTGCGCGGACGCGCTCGACCAGGCATCGCCGGCTCGATATCGCGCTCGTTGCCGGATTCTCCCTTTATTGGAGTCTGTTCTTCTTGCGCCTGTGGGCGTAGGTTGCGCTAGCCCTGTAGCCGATCGACGGCAGGAGCAGGTTTGGCGGCGGCGGGAGGTGGTGAGTGGGGGCACCACGTCTCCTGGCTCGTCTCTAGAGACGGCACGCGCGAACGCGCAAGTTTTGCCGCTCGTGCGCATCGATCTCGGTAGAGCCGGGAGTGTGGGCGTGGTGTTCGGAGCCGTGGATCATGCGGTAGGCGTGCGGTCGTGTGGCCGGGGAGTTGCGATGGGTTTGCGGAAACCCAAGGACGCGGACGGTACAAAGGAAGGTGGCACCGGGAGTCTTCGGGCGCTCTTCAAGCGTTTGAGGACGCAACGAGAGCCGCTTGAGGTGGTGAGCCTGGAACATGAGGAATACGAGGGCCGAAACGTCCTGGACATAACCCTTTGGGACGAGTACGACGGCCTCGACGAAGTGACTCACTACGACCAGCCGATCTTTCGCCGCGGTCACTCCCCACCGGAATAGAAGAACGCGCGACCGAGTTCGGCAGGGACATGCCCGTTCCCACGTCGGGGAGCCGGCGACCATCTATGTCGACCTCGCGGGCGTGAGCTTCAAATCCGAGGCCGAGTTGGCGGAGCGGCGCATCTTCGGCGGGAATGGATCGCAAGTTGGGGCGCACGACGAGTAGCGAGCCGCCCGCGACACCCCACCTGAGAGACTCGAAACCCCCGCAAAGACGGGGGTTTCGTCGTAGCAGGGGCGACAGGACTCGAACCTGCAACCCCCGGTTTTGGAGACCGGTGCGCTACCAATTGCGCCACGCCCCTGGGCTGCGTGACGAGTGTAGCCGGTCGCCCGAGCGGCACCCTGCGGCCAGGGAGTAGCGTGCGGCCGTGCAACGGGTCGGGCTCGCGCTGCTCTTCTCGGCGATCGCGGTCTCCCTGGCGCTCGTGGCGGCCTGGTCGGCGCTCGAGGGCGGCCGGGCATGGGTAATCGCGGTCGCGGCGGCCGCGCTGGCGCTCTGGATGGGCGATCTGGCCCGGCGAGCCTGGCCTCGCCGATAGCACGAACTGCACTACCGGCCAGGAGGAACGGCCGACGGACGTCGTATTCTCCCTTCGTGGCCAACTTGGACGAGACCCGTCCAGGGGGCCCGTGCGGCGCATGACAGGCACGGCTCCCGGGGGAGAGACACAGGCGCTCTGGCAGGAGTACCGCGCGACGCGTGATCGCGCGCTCCGCGACCGCCTCATCCTGACGTACGCGCCGCTCGTGAAGTTCGTCGCGGGCCGCCTGGGCTCGAACCTGCCGTCACACGTCGACGAGCAGGATCTCGTCTCGTACGGGCTCCTCGGCCTCATCGGCGCGATCGAGCGCTTCGACCCGGATCGCGAGATCAAGTTCGAGACGTACGCGATCAGCCCGGATCAAGGGCGCGATCATCGACGAGCTGCGCTCACTCGACTGGGTCCCGCGCTCCGTCCGGGCGCGGGCGCGGGAGATCGAGCGGGCGATCGTCGACCTGGAGCGGGTGCTCATGCGCGCGCCGACCGACGCCGAGATCGCGGGGAAGATCGGGATCTCCGAGGACGAGCTCGAGAAGAGCCTCTCCGACATCTCGCGATCGTCGATGGCGGCGCTCGACGAGCTGTGGTCGCCGCAGGGCGCGAGCGACCAGGTCGCCCTGATCGACACGATCGAGGACACCTCGGGACCGGATCCCGAGTTCTCGCTCGAGCAGACCGAGCTGAACGACGCACTCGCCGAGGCGATCGCGCGCCTGCCGGAGCGCGAGAAGCTCGTCGTCACCCTCTACTACTACGAGGAGCTGACGCTGCGGGAGATCGGCGAGGTGCTCGGGGTGACGGAGTCGCGCGTCTCGCAGCTCCACACGAAGGCCGTGCTGCGGCTCAAGGCGCGGCTCGCCGGCGGCGTCCGCGCCACGGTCGACACGTAGCGCTAGCGCGCGACCTCGACTGCGAGGGTCCAGTGGACGGAGCCGTCGACGTCGAGCGAGACCTGGACCGTCCGCTCCGCGTCCGACACGTCTGCGAGGACGAGCGTGTCACCCGCGTCGACCCGCGCCTCGCCGTCCGCGTCGCCGTCGAGCCGGACGTCGACGTGGCCGCCCCACAGGCCGAGCGGTGAGGTGTCGGTCGTCGTCAGCGCGAGGCGGGCGCCCGCCGGGACGACGATCGGCTGCGGCGTGGCGTCCTCGGTGCTGTCGATCGACGAGATCGGCTCCCAGCGCGGCGCGCGCGCGACCACGATCGTCACGTTCGAGCCGATGGGCGCCCGGGCGCCCGGCGCGGGCCGCGTGCCGAGGACGGTGCCCTCGTCGACGCCGGTGTCGGCACGCTCCTCGACGACGGGCGTGAAGCCCGCGTCCTGGAGTGCCTGCGAGGCGTCGTCGACGCTCATGCGCTCGAGCGAGGGCACGGGTCGCTTCGGCGGGCCTGTCGAGACGACGAGCGCGACGCGCGCCGGGCGCTTGACGCTCGTGCCCTCCTGCGGGTCGGTCGCGACGGCGTGCCACGGCTGGATCTCCGTCGACGGCGCGTAGCGGCGCGTCGGGGTGAAGCCGCTGCGCTCGAGCAGCGCGAAGGCCTCGGCGCCCTCGAGCCCGGCGACCGACGGCACGTCCGCGTAGGCGCTCCCCCGGCTGACCGAGACGAGCAGGACGCCGCCCTCGCGGATCCGCTCGCCCTCGGGCGGGTCCTGGGCGATGATCACGCCGACCGGGGCGGACTCGGAGTACGAGCGGTCGACGACCTTGACCTTGGGCACCGGCGTGTCGCCGCCGGTTCGCGAGCGGACTTCCTTGCGCGCGGCGGTGACGCCCAGGCCGACGACGTCCGGGGCGTCGATCCCGGGCGGGTCCTGGCTCGCGACGGCATAGACGCCGCCCCCCGCGAGCGCGATCACGGCCGTCACGACGAGGAGCGCGGCGCCGATCCGGCCGCGAGGCCGGGACGCCCTGTGAGGACGCCGGGGCCGTCGCACGACGGTCGCAGACTCGTGGAGGATGCGGGTGACGAGGGTCTCGGCCGCGCGAGGCGCGATCACCGTCGCGACGTCGTCCGGCTCGGCCGGGAGCGTCGCGCGCGAAGCGCCGAGCGACAGGGCCGCCTCGGTCGCGGTGCCGCGGCGGGCGGGGTCGCGCGCCAGTAACCGGTCGACGAGCTCGACGGCTTCCGGCGGCGCACCGGGCGCCGCGGTCGCAAGCGAGGGGGCTGCCTCGTGGGCGCGGCGGAGGCCCGTCGCGAGCCTGTCCTCGCCCTCGAAGGGCAGGCGACCGCTCATCGCTCGATAGAGGATGCAGCCGAGTGCGTAGAGATCCGTCGCGGGGCCTGTCGCTTCGCCGGACGCCTGCTCGGGCGCCCAGTACTCGGGCGTCCCCGCGAGCACGCCGGAGACGGGCGCACTGCGCGACGAGCGTGCGAGCCGTGCGAGGCCGAAGTCGGTGACGACGAGGCGGCCGCTACCGCGCTCGACGAGGACGTTCGCGGGCGTCAGGTCGCGATGGACGACGCCGCGGGCGTGCGCGTGCGCGAGGGCCGCCGCGACGGGGGCGCAGAGCTTCCGGGCGTCGTCCCACGTCCGCGGCCCGCCGGCGAGACACGTGTCGAGCGCCTCTCCCTCGACGAGCTCCATGACGAGCACCGTCTGGCCGCGGTCCTCGAGGACGTCGTAGAGGCGCACGACGTTCGGGTGCTCGAGCCGCGCCAGCGCCGCCGCCTCGCGCTCGAACCGCTCACGGAGCTCGGGATCGTCGGCGACCCAGGGGTGGAGGACCTTGATCGCGACGACGCGGCCGAGACGCAGGTCGCGGGCGCGCCAGACGACGCCCATCCCGCCCCTGCCGAGCTGCTCCAATGGGCGATAGCGCCCTGAAATGACGTGCTCGTCCATAGACCCCGGTGGCTCCGCGGGCCCTCCACGGCAGCCGGTCAAGGGTAGCCGACGCTCCTCGGACATGGACTCGCCTTCGTGGTCGTCTGCGGCGTGCGGACGCGAGCGTCCGCACCCTTCGGGTTCTGCCCGGGCCGCGGCGCTCCTCTCCGCCACGCCCCGCACCGGAACGGCTCCGACGGCGCCGCTCTCGGCGCATGACCGTGGGGATTAGCATTCCGTGGCACCCAGAGACGAGGAGGAACGCGCACAGATGGCTGCAACCGAGCCAGGCAAGATCCGCAACGTCGCCGTCGTCGGCCACCGGGGGACGGGCAAGACGTCGCTCGTGGAGGCGCTCCTCTTCCAGACGGGTCAGGTGAACCGGCTGGGGACGGTCGATGCCGGCACCACGGTCTCCGACTCGGACGAGGACGAGCAGCACCGCAAGCTCTCGATCTCGCTCTCGCTCTCCCACACGGAGTGGCAGGGCCGCAAGGTCAACCTGCTCGACTGTCCCGGCGATCCGTCCTTCCAGGGCGAGGCGCGCTGCGCCCTCCGCGTCGTCGAGGGGGCCCTGGTCGTCGTCTCGGGCGTCATGGGCTTCGAGGTCGGGACCGCGCGCGTGAAGAAGCTCGCCGAGGAGCTCGGCCTCGCCCGCGTGCTGGTCGTGAACATGCTCGACCGCGAGCGCGCGGACTTCTTCCGGACGCTCGGGCAGATCCAGGAGCAGTTCTCCTCCCGGTGCGTCGCCGTCCACATCCCGATCGGAGTGGAGCACGAGCTCGAGGGGATCGTCGACGTGCTGCACATGTGCGCGTACCTCAACCCGAACGGGCAGAAGGAGGGCGATCCGGTCGCGATCCCCGGCGCGATGCAGGAGCTGGCGCAGGAGTACCGCGAGAAGCTCCTCGACGAGGTCGTGCAGATCGACGAGGCGCTGATGGAGCGCTACCTCGAGGGCGAGGAGCTCGACCCGCACGAGGTCGCGGCCGCGCTCAAGCTCGGGGTGACGCGCGGCGAGATCTTCCCCGTCGGCTGCTCGGTCGCCTCGAAGAACCTCGGGACGCACGCGCTCCTCGACCTGCTGATCGAGGGCGTCCCGTCGCCGGCCAAGCGCGGCGCGCCGTTCGACGTCGACGGAGCGTCGACCGCAGCATTCGTCTTCAAGACGGTCGCAGACCCGTTCGCCGGGAAGATCAACCTCTTCCGCGTGCTGAAGGGCGAGGTGACGACCGACACGACGCTCCTCGACCACCGCGAGCGGTCGAAGGAGCGGATGGGCTCGCTGCTCGACCTCCAGGGCAAGACGACGGCGCCGGCCAAGGAGTACGGCGAGGGGGACATCGGCGGCGTCGCGAAGCTGAAGAACGTCCAGACGGGCGACCTCCTGACCGACCGCGAGGTCGAGGTCGAGCCCCCGGGCTTCGGCTTCCCCGAGCCCGTGATGAGCTTCGCCGTGACCCCGAAGATCAAGGGCGAGGAGGAGAAGGTCGCCACCGCGATCAAGCGACTCGCCGAGGAGGACCCGACCCTGCGCCTTCGTCGTGACCCGCAGACGGGCGAGGAGATCCTCGCCGGGATGAGCCAGATGCACGTCGAGGTCGCCCTGGAGCGGGCGAGGCGGCGGTTCGGCGTCGACGTCGACCTGCACCAGCCGCGCGTGCCGTACCTCGAGACCATTCGCTCCGCGTCGCGAGCGCGCCATCGGTACAAGAAGCAGACCGGCGGCCGGGGCCAGTTCGGCGACTGCGAGATCGTGCTCCAGCCGATCGACGGCCACGAGGGGTACGAGTTCGTCGACAAGATCGTCGGCGGCGTCATCCCGCAGAGCTACCGGCCCGCCGTGGACAAGGGGATCCAGGAGGCGATGCAGCACGGCGAGCTCGCAGGGGCGCCCGTGCAGGGCATCCGCGTCGAGCTGGTCGACGGCCAGTACCACAACGTCGACTCGTCGGAGATGGCGTTCAAGATCGCGGGCTCGATGGCCTTCAAGGAGGCCTACGCGAACGCGGACCCCGTGCTGCTCGAGCCGATCATGGAGGTCGAGGTGACGGTGCCCGACGAGGCGGTCGGCGCGGTCAACGGCGACCTCAACTCGCGGCGCGGGCGGCTCAACGGGATGGAGCCTGCGGGCGGGATGACGACGATCAAGGCCGAGGTGCCGATGGCGGAGCTGCTGACGTACTCCCAGTCGCTGACGTCGATGACCGGTGGTCGCGGCGACTACGCCATGCACCTGCTCCGCTACGACCATGTGCCGGCCCACGTCGCCCAGAAGATCGTCGACGAGACCCGGAAGGCACGGGAGGCCGACGCGACCTAGATCCGGCCGTACTTGTCCACAGCCTGTGGACGACTCCGCGGACGGTCTATAGTGGGCGCCTCGATGAGGGTCACGAAGTCCAACGTCACCCGGAGCTGCGCGATCTGCGAGCGCACGCTCCTGATGGGCGAGCACACGCTCCGGTTCTCGCCGGACGGCCACGAGTACGTCGACGTGTGCCCGCTCTGCAGTGAGGTCGCGCTGGACAGCGGCTGGGTCCGCGAAGGTCACGCCGTCTCGGCGGCGCTGCAGCAGAACCCGCGCCGCAAGCGACAGAAGACGCTCTGGCAGACGCTGCTCGGCGCGCGCGACGAGGAGACGCAGCCCGTCGTCTCGGAGCCGATCCTGCGCCGTCTCTCCGACGACGAGCTGACCCTGGTCGAGGCGGCCGACCTCTTCAACCAGTCGACGTTCCGCCGCACGGTGGCTGGGGTCGCGAAGAGCCTGGGGGAGCCGAAGGTCTCGATCGTGCCGCTGGCCGGCGTCAACGAGGAGACCGTTCTGACCTTCGCCTGGGACATCACCTGGTACCAGTACCGCGTCACGCCGGACGCGGCCCAGCCGGTCCGGATCGCCGACCGCGGGCACGACCTCGACGAGGTCGAGGCGACCTACTCGCGCTGGAACGCCCGCTTCGACGAGACGGGCCGCCTCGTGCCGGAGCTCGCGACGGTCTAGCGCCGCCACGGCCGTACAATCGCGCCGTGACCACGCTCGACACGCAGGGCGCCGCGGCGCCGCTCCTCGCGCGCCTCGGCGTCGACGAGCAGCTCGCCGCCGACGGCGACCTCGTCGTCCGCACGCCGATCACGGGCGAGGAGCTCGGTCGCGTCCGCCGCACCGACGCGAACGAGACGGCCGCCGCCGTCGCGCGCGCCGCGACCGCGTTCGAGGCGTGGCGCGACGTGCCGGGCCCGCGGCGCGGCGAGCTCGTGCGGCTGCTCGGCGAGGAGCTGCGCCGCGAGAAGGAGGCGCTCGGCGCGCTCGTCACGCTCGAGGTCGGGAAGATCGAGCAGGAAGGCCTCGGCGAGGTGCAGGAGATGATCGACATCTGCGACTTCGCGGTCGGCCTCTCGCGCCAGCTCTACGGCCGCTCGATCGCCTCCGAGCGCCCGGGCCACCGCCTCACCGAGACATGGCACCCGCTCGGCCCGGTCGCGGTGATCAGCGCCTTCAACTTCCCCGTCGCCGTGTGGAGCTGGAACGCCGCGCTGGCGCTCGTCTGCGGCGACCCCGTGCTCTGGAAGCCGTCGGAGCGGACGCCGCTCACCGCGATCGCGACGACGCGGCTGCTCGCGCGGGCCGCGGAGCGGTTCGGCGACGTCCCCGACGGGCTGTTCGAGCTCGTGCTCGGAGGCGCCGACCGCGCCGTCCAGCTCGCCGAGGACGACCGGATCCCGCTCGTCTCCGCGACCGGCTCGACCGCGATGGGCAAGGAGCTCGCGCCGCGCGTGGCCGCCCGCGTCGGACGGTCGCTCCTCGAGCTCGGCGGGAACAACGCGGCGATCGTGGCGCCGAGCGCGGATCTGGACCTCGTCGTGCGCGCGGTGCTCTTCGCTGCCGTCGGCACGGCGGGCCAGCGCTGCACGAGCCTGCGCCGGCTGATCGTGCACGAGGACGTCGCGGGGCCGCTGCTCGAGCGGTTGGCCGACGCGTACCGCAGCGTCCCGATCGGCGACCCCCGCGAGGAGGGGACGCTCGTCGGCCCGCTGGTCACCGGCGAGGCGTTCGGTCGCCTCGAGGCGGCGCTCGGCGAGGCGGTCGCGGACGGCGGCGAGATCCTCGTCGGCGGCGGCCGCGCCCACGCCGACCGCTGGCCCGAGGCCTGGTACGCGGAGCCGACGATCGTCCGCATGCCGTCCCAGACGGACGTCGTGCGGCGCGAGACCTTCGCCCCGCTCCTCTACGTCCTGACGTATCGCCAGCTCGACGAGGCGATCGGGCTGCAGAACGACGTGCCGCAGGGCCTCGCCTCGTCGATCTTCACCACCGACCTGCGCGAGGCGGAGCGGTTCCTCGCCGCAGCCGGCTCGGACTGCGGGATCGCGAACGTCAACATCGGCCCGAGCGGGGCGGAGATCGGCGGCGCCTTCGGCGGCGAGAAGGAGACGGGTGGCGGACGCGAGTCGGGCTCGGACGCCTGGCGGGCGTACATGCGGCGGCAGACCGCGACGGTCAACTTCACGAGCGACCTCCCGCTCGCCCAGGGCATCGAGTTCGACGTTCCCGCCTGACCGCCGCGTGACCGGCTCCTTCAAGCTCGTCTGGTTCGTCCCGCCGGCACACCTCCACGCGACGCGCGAGGCCGTGTTCGCCGCGGGCGCCGGGTGGGTCGGCGGCTACTCGCGCTGCTCGTGGGCGACCCTCGGCGAGGGCACGTTCCGGGGAGGGGAGGGGACGTCACCCGCGGTCGGCGAGGCGGGCCGCGACGAGACGGTCGC
Organism: uncultured Actinomycetes bacterium; assembly: GCA_963748255.1. Classification (GTDB taxonomy): domain Bacteria; phylum Actinomycetota; class Thermoleophilia; order Gaiellales; family Gaiellaceae; genus Gaiella. Next base: position 304,333 of record CAVVIL010000023.1, read on the forward strand.
CGAGTACCGGGTCGAGGTGGTCGTCCCGGCGGAGAGGCTCGACGCGGTCGTCGAGGCGCTCCGGCGGGCGCACCCCTACGAGGAGCCGGCCTTCGACGTCTACGAACGGGTCGGGGCGTGAACGCGATCCTCTGGACGGACGGCGGCGCTCGTGGCAACCCCGGCCCGGCGGCCTACGCGTACGTCCTCGAGACGGGGGACGGGACCGTGCTCGACGCGCGCGGCGAGGCGATCGGTCACGCGACCAACAACGTCGCCGAGTACTCGGCGCTCGTGGCGGGCCTTCGGCGCGCGGCCGAGCTCGGCGTGACCGCGCTCGAGCTGCGGTCCGACTCCGAGCTGATGGTCAAGCAGATGCGAGGCGAGTACCGCGTCAAGAACAGGGACCTGCAGGGGCTCTTCCTCGACGCGTCGCGTGCGGCGCGCGCCGTCGGGGACGTCACGTACACGCACGTCCGCCGCGAGCACAACGAGCTCGCCGACCGCCTCGTCAACGAGGCGCTCGACGCCGCCGCGCCCTGAGCGCCCGCTAGCCCTTCCGCACGCCGAGCACGAGCAGGTACGGCCGCGACATCGTCATCCCCGCGTCCGTCTCCTCCCGACGGAAGAAGTCGACGAGCTCGGTCTTGAACGCCTCGGCCCGCTCCGGCGGCAGGGCGCCGAGCAGCGTCTTGATCGGCCCGAACGCCTCCGACATCTCGGCCCACATCTCGTCCGCCGACTCGGCTTCCCACGGCGTGTCCAGCTCGGTGACCGTCAGGTCGAACGACTCGCCGAGCAGCGACTCCGCGTAGCCCGGCTCGCCCCACGACGCGGCGACGCCGGCGCCCTCGGGGGGCGGTGGAGCGTAGGAGCCGATGATCCGGAAGAACTCGTCGACCTCGCCGCCCGTCATCCAGGCGGTCATCCCCAGGCGTCCGCCGGGACGGCAGACCCGCGCCAGCTCGGACGCCGCCGCTCGATGGTCCGGCGCGAAGATCGCGCCGACCGTCGACGTCACGATGTCGAAGCTGCTGTCCTCGTAGGGCAGCGCCTCGACGTCGGCCACGTCGAACGTCACGTCGAGGCCGCGCTCGGCCGCCTGGCGCCGCGCGGTCTCGACCAGGACGGGAGCGAGGTCGGAGCCGGTCACCTCCGCGCCCGTCTCGACCGCCATGAACGAGAGCTCGCCCGTCCCGCAGCCCACGTCGAGCCACCGGTCGCCCGGCCCGCCCTGCACTGCGTCGACGATCGCCCGGTGCATGTCCGCGAGCGTCGTCGCGATCCGCTCGAACGGGGCGGAGCCCCACATCGCGGCGTGTCGTTCCTTGAGCTGCTCGAAGGCCATCTCTCACCGCCCTTTCGTGACAGTCGAGACTAGCGCCTCGGCTCGCTGAGGTACAGGTGCCAGAGGAGGCGGGCGGCGCTCGCGCGATGGGGCCGCCACGCCTCGCCGAGCGCCTCCAGCTCGGGAGGTGTCGGGCGCAGCTCGAGGCCGCGCACGCGACGCGCGGCCTCCTGGAGCGCGATGTCCCCGACCGGCCAGACGTCCGGGCGGCGGAGGGCCGTCAGGAGGTAGACGTCGGCCGTCCACGGCCCGATGCCGGGCAGCGCGACGAGCACGGTCCGTGCTCCGTCGTCGTCGAGCGCCGCCAGCCCGGAGAGGTCCAGCGAACCGTCCTCGACCGCCGTCGCGAGCGCGCGAACGTACCGCGCCTTCTGGCGGCTGAAGCCGTCGGCCCGGAGCTCCGCGTCGCCGGAGGTGAGGATGCCCGCGGTCGTGAGCCCGCCGAGGCGCTGCTCCAGCCGGTCGTAGGCCGCGCGCGCAGAGGCGAGCGAGACCTGCTGCTCGAGGATCAGGAGGACGAGCGTCTCGAGGCCCGGTTCCCGTGCCCAGAACTCGGGCAGCCCGTGGCGCTCGACGATCGCGGCGAGGCCCGAGTCGGCGTCGCAGAGCGCGGTCGCGGCGGACTTGAAGGCCGAGGCGTCGAGCACCGTGTCACGGTATGCGAGCGGAGCCTGTATGGTCTCGTCGATGGCGCACGGGCGCACCCTCTTGACGCAGACCGACCTCGGTCTGCTCGCGCTCGGCCTGCTCCTCCTTCCCCGCTAGGGGAAGAGCGGACCGCACATACCCACGCCGTGCTCCCGCACTCACCGGGAGAGGTCTGCCCTCGCGAAGGAGAACGCCACCCATGGATCCCCGTAAGTACCGCCCGTACGACACCGTCGAGCTCCAGGACCGGACGTGGCCGGACGTCGTGCTCGACCGTGCGCCGATCTGGTGCTCGACCGATCTCCGTGACGGGAACCAGGCCCTCGTCAACCCGATGGACGGCCCGCGGAAGCGGCGCTTCTTCGAGCTGCTCGTCCGGCTCGGGGTGAAGGAGATCGAGGTCGGCTTCCCGTCTGCCTCGAAGACGGACTTCGACTTCTGCCGGGAGCTCGTCGAAGAGGGACTGATTCCCGCGGACACGACCATCGCCGTGCTGACACAGGCTCGGCCGGAGCTGATCGAGCGCACCTACGAGGCGATCGAGGGCGCTCCCCGCGCGATCGTCCACCTCTACAACTCGACGTCGACGACGCAGCGGCGGGTCGTCTTCCGGCTCGACCGCGACGGGATCACGGAGCTCGCGGTGCGCGGGACGGCGCTGTGCAAGGAGCTCGCGGCGCAGACGGACGCGGCGATCGTCTTCCAGTACTCGCCCGAGAGCTTTCACCACACGGAGCTCGACTACGCGCTCGAGATCTGCGAGGCGGTGGCCGCGGAGTGGGGGCCGACCCCCGATGCGAAGATGATCGTCAACCTGCCGACGACCGTCGAGGCGTTCCCCCCGAACGTGTACGCCGACCGGATGGAGTGGTTCGCCCGCACCTTCACGCGTCGGGACAGCGCGATCCTCTCCGTCCATCCGCACAACGACCGCGGCACCGCGGTCGCGACCGCGGAGCTGGGGCTGATGGCCGGCGCCGAGCGCGTCGAGGGGTGCCTCTTCGGCAACGGCGAGCGGACGGGGAACGTCGATCTGATCACGCTCGCGCTGAACCTGTTCACGCAGGGTGTCGACCCCGCGCTCGACCTGAGCGAGCTCGACGAGGCGCGGGCGATCGTGGAGCTCTGCAACGAGCTTCCCGTCCACCCGCGCCATCCGTACGTCGGCGAGCTCGTCTACACCGCGTTCTCCGGCTCGCACCAGGACGCGATCAAGAAGGGGATGGACGCCCAGGAGCGCGCCGGCGCGGCCGTGTGGGACGTGCCGTACCTGCCCATCGACCCGCAGGACGTGGGCCGGGACTACGAGGCGATCATCCGGGTCAACTCGCAGTCGGGCAAGGGCGGCGTCGCCTACCTGATGAAGGCCGAGCACCACCTCGACCTGCCCCGCGGGCTCCAGGTCGACTTCGCCCGGAAGGTGCAGGCGATCACCGACGTGCGCGGCGGCGAGCTGACGGGCTCGGAGCTGATGGAGGCGTTCCGCGAGCACTACCTCGACGTGACGGCGCCGTACGCGATCGTCTCGTACACGCACGAGAGCGCGGAGGACGGCGACCGACTCACCGCAAGGGTGGTCGTCGACGGCGACGAGGACGAGATCGTCGGTGAGGGGAACGGCCCGATCGCGGCGCTCGTCCACGGGTTGGAGCAGCGGCTCGGCGTCGAGGTCGACGTGCGGGACTACCACGAGCACGCGATGTCCGCCGGCGAGGACGCGACGGCGGCCGCCTACGTCGAGGTCGACGTCGACGAGGAGCTCGTCTGGGGCGTCGGGATCCACCCGTCGATCGTCACGGCCTCGCTCCGCGCCGTCGTCAACGCCGTCAACCGGGCACAGGCGCTCCGCGCCGCCGGCGAGGAGGTGATCGCCGCCTTCGAGGGCTGAGCGTTTGCCGGGTTCGCAGCCGGGTACCCATCATGTGCTGTAGGAACACCGAGGAGGTTTTCGCATGAGCACGACCGGATGGGTGATTCTCGCGATCGTCGTCGGCGTGGTGGTGATCGCTGCGCTCGCGATGATGGCGTCGCGCTCGAGGCGGTCGGCCGGGCTCCGCGACCGGTTCGGGCCGGAGTACGACAGGACCGTGGAGTCCGCAGGCTCCCGCCGTACGGCCGAGCGCGACCTGCACGAGCGCGAGCAGCGCTACGAGTCGATGGACATCCGCCCGCTCTCGGACGCGGCGCGTGAGCGCTACACCGAGGACTGGGAGCGCGCCGAGCGGCTCTTCGTCGACGACCCGGAGCTCGCCGCCCGCGAGGCGGACCGGATCGTGCGGGGCGTCCTCGACGACCGCGGCTACCCCAACGACGACCTCGACGCGCAGACCGCGGCGATGTCGGTGGAGCATCCGAGCGCGGTGCAGCGCTACCGCCACGGGCACGACATGGTGCACTCCAACGGCCAGTCGCCCGAGGAGCGGACCGAGAACCTGCGCAAGGCGATGGTGGACTTCCGCGTCGTCTTCGAGGAGCTCGTCGAGCCGGCCCGGGAGCCCGTCGAGCACTAGCACGGCCGTCCAGCCGTCGAACGCGAGCGCCGCCGGAAGGCGGCGTTCGCGTGTCCGGGGCGGGACCGCCGCTATAGTTCCCTCCCTCGCGGATGTAGCTCAGTTGGCTAGAGCGTCTGCTTGCCATGCAGAAGGTCGAGGGTTCGAGTCCCTTCATCCGCTCCTCACGAAGCCCCTGCTAGCGCGGGGGTTTCGTCGTCTCATGAGTGAACACGCCGAGCGGCGTGGCAACAAGATGGCAACGCTCGACCTCGAAAACGCCCGCCGGTGAGGTAAGCCGGGGAGCCACCGGGCTGGCCTCCGCGGCTTCCCGGCCCTCCCAGGGGGCCCAGACAAGAGCATCCTGGGGTAGCGGCCGTCAGATGGGGTCGGAAGACCGCGGCTCCCCTGCGGCGGCATCATCCCGCACCGTTCACCGCCTGACAACCACCCGCGGCCGCGGGCGCGTGCCGCCTCTGTAACCGCCCACCACCCGCGCCGCCGTCACGTAACGCACAGCTAGCGGCGCTTGTCGAGCAGGAGCCCGCCGGCGAGTTCGCGGATCTCATCGAGTGTGTAGCGGTCGAGCCACCACTGGCGCATCGCCTGCCGTCGCCTTCGGCGGCCCCACGCGAGCGTCAGGGCATCAGCGCCTCAATGTTCGTCCAGCCGCGGGAGCCGAGTCGAGTGTGGGCGTGTAGGAGGTTCGACCCACCCGGCGACGACTCGTCGCAACCATTTTCAAGTAACGACCCATTGCCGCGGCTGCCCGAGAGGCGTACGTTGCCTTTGTCACTAGCGTTGGCTGGACATCGTGCCTCCATTCGCTGGGACTTCGCCCGTCCGCGTCTGCGGCTGCGCGAAGCACTACCTGGGTCAGCGCGATGGGCCGGCGTCCCTCGCTCGCCCGTGGGGCGCCGGCTTGCTACTCGTCGGTACGCACCGCGACCAACCGCTCGATGCCCCCGGCGAGAACGAGGAGATAGATGGCGAACAGAGGTAGGTTGACGAGTACAAGTCGGTAGGGGATGAGCAGCTCCGAGACGTCGGTGATCCAATCCGATGTCCCGAACAGCGTAGGCACCCAGGCCCCAAGCCACGGAATGAAGCCGTACTCGAATAGGTACGTCAGACCGGCGACGAAGTAGCCGATGCGCAACAGCCTCCGCCATGCGTCGTCGAGAAGCACGTAGGTGGCTACGAGCGCTGGCATGAACCAGTAGGCGTACTGCGGTCCGTAGCCGGAACCGAAGGCCACGACGGACATGAATACCATCGCGACGAACAGGAAGAGCTTCGCCGGTTCTAACGGCGGTTCCTGCCACATACGGCGTGAGAGCCAGCCGACCACCGCGATCGTCAGGAGCGTGAAAAGCGTGTCGTAGTGCGGACGAACATCGAGAGTCGACAGTCGATCGAACAGCGTCGCGACCCCGAAAACGACCGCCATGAAGAGAAGCGCTCCGACCAGGAACACGCGGCTCGGTGACAACGGACTTTGCCGCGAGCGCAGGCCCCAGCGCCAAACGACCGCCGCGGAAACGATGAGCGCGACACTCATGACCGGGGCGATCCAGGTGCGATGGGTCGTCACGTCGTAAAGCAGCCCATGCACCCCGAAGAAGCCAGGGAAGGCTCGATATTCGATCACATGATTCCGAGTCGCATCCGGAGCTAGAGCCGCGATCACGCTCAGGCCGAGCGCAGCCGGGCCGACGAAGAGTGCGGCCCCTAGCAGAGTCCCAGCCTTTCCAGCGAGCTTCGCGCCGGGGGCGAGTATTGGTAGGAGAACGAGCGGCACGGTCTTCGCCAGCACGCCAACTCCGAGCAGAAGGCAGCTGTAAAGCCAAAAGACGACGTCGCGCGATCGCTGGTGCGCTATGAGCGCGGCGATGGCCAGCACGACCAGAAGGCCAACGTTGACGTCGCTGTTCCCGTGCTGGCAGACGAGGAGTATCGCCACGGGGTTGAGGGCTATCCCGACGAGCAGCGCTCTACGGACGGCATCGCCTCGCGCTCCGACCGAGACGAGCGTCAGGTACAGCGCGACGACGATCGCAGACTCGACCAAGATCAGGTAGATCCGGAGTGCCGTCCAGAAGGAGGTATCGACCTGGCTGGCGACCGCGTCGAGCAGCGTGATGATCTGGAGCCAGAACGGCGGCCAGTTCAGGACGCCCGTCTCGTAGGGGTTTTGTCCATCGTGTCCGGCGTCGACGGCACGCTGCCAGAAGTCGACGTCCACGGCATGGGCATCGCCGATCGCGATGACGAACGTCACTCGCGCAAGCCAAGAGACTCCGAGCACGATGGCGAGATCTGAAGACCTCTCGAGCGCAGCGGCAACGAGAGGCATTGACCGCGGCGCCCCGCTCATCGCCTCCTCCAGAGGAGTAAGTGCGGCGACCCTACATCCGGACAGCAGCGAATACGAGTCAGCGATCACATGAGAGATACGTCGTGACCGGGCAGCAGCCCTACGACCCGCGATTACCGAGGGCGAGTCGACTCCGGCGCAGTAAGGGCGTGATGGGGCGACGTTCCCGGATCGCCCCACCACAACCCTTTCCGACGGCTGGCACGCAAAGGCGCTTCCAGTCGCCGGTCGTCAAGCGAGCTCACGGCTCGCTCGTCTCCGTGCCCAGTAACGCTAGGAGCGAGCCAGTCGTGCGTCGTGCGCCGTCGCGGCGCTCTATGTGTCAGGCTCGCGGCAGAATGATCGCCGCATCGAGGCGTCCGAGCCCATATTCTGTAAAGAGTCTGTCCTGATTCTGGTCTAGGATGCAGCAGATGACGGTAATGCCTCCTCCGGGACGTTCGGCCGGGCGGCGGCTGCTCTGCACGAGTTCCGTGCGGTGATGGCCGACCCCGCCCAGAACTCAGATCGCCGCAGAGGTTTCTCCTCCGCTCGACGGGGGACCGAACAGACTCCGTCTCCTGGGTCGGCTGCCTCTCGCCCGCACGCCGCTGAGGATGCCTTACGAGGCGTCGGAACAGGAGCGCCGAGTCCCGTTGAAGGGAACAGAAGGCTCGGAGTTCCAGGAGCCGCCACCGCTTGCCCGTTCCAGGAAACCGATCCCCCTCGGCCCCGTGCGGTATGGCATCAATGAAACTCCGAGCCGCCCGAGTGATGCCCACGAAGGCCCGTCGCGAAACCGCAGGGAAGCGGCGGGCTCTAGCGCACCGGCGGAGTGACGCAGATGAGCCCGCCGTGGCTGACCTACCCGTCGACGTCGGAGCGACACCACGACCGGAGGCCCACGATGCCCCCGCCGGCTGAGGGTGGCCCGCCGGGCGAGGTCAGCCCCGAAGGACTGCCCCCTACGCCAAAGCCCGGCGGGCCGCGCATGTACGTCCGTACCCCGCCTGCTTCCGGCGGAAGCTCTCCGGAACGCAACCGCAACAGCGGCGGCTAACACGTGACAGCCCGCCGACGCAAACCACCCGGCGCAACGACCCGCGGCGGCTGGGGCCACGACCACCAACGCCGTCGAGCAGCCCTCGTACCGCTCGTCAACGCAGGCAACGCCACGTGCGCCCGCTGCGACCAGCCGATCCACGCGGGCGACCCCTGGCACCTCGACCACACCGACACCCGCGACGGCTACCTCGGCGTCAGCCACGCCACCTGCAACCTCCGCGATGGAGCGAACAAGACCAACGGGCGTCGCCGGCCTGATTCTTTGGTCGAGCGGCCCTACCGCTGGTCACGACGCTGGCGCGACGACCCCCCAATCGGCACCGTCGTCTACGGCAACGAGCGCGTCATCTACCTCGGCAACGGCGAATGGCAGCCGCTTGAGTGAAAGAAAGAGAGGGGGCTCCTTGGCCCCCTCTCATCAACCGGTAGGCGTTGTGGGGTCTATGAGTCGAAGTACCCGCAGAATGCGTCGACCGACCCATTGAGCAGCTGGTGCTCACCGGCCTCGAAGACGACGTCGCCGGTTGCGTCGAAGATGAGGCGTCCGGCGTCGAGCAGCACTACTCCCGCCCCTGGAACGTGGTACGCGTTGCGGAGTCCAACCCGGATGTCCGCGTCCTCCTCGTCCGTGATGAAGACGAGTGGATAGTTGGTGCTCAGCGTCTTGCCGTTTGCGGATGCGGTCGAGGTGAATCTCACGCTGGAGTTGCCGAGGATCGTCTTGACGACGTTCCCTTCGCGGTCATAAAACGTCCTGATCTTGAAGCTGCCGTTCTCGACGAACCTGATCGTCAAGCCGAAGTCCGCGCAGATCTCCGCGTCGTCAGTGACGGCGTCCACAACCACCGTAACCTCGTTCGTGGGCGGAGCCGCGATGGCCGCCGCAACGAACGCAAGCGGCAGAACGATCACAACAAGCGCCAGGAGCCGCTTAGGCATCAGGTTTCTCCCTTTCGATCCGTGTTTGGGAGTACGGATGGAGGACGCAACCAAGTCAATCCGCTGCCCGTTTCGGCAACGGAAACCAAGAAGCAGCAGCCTCGAACCTGCCCACCGAGCGAACACCGCAGCTCACCACGCCTACTCCCCTGGGAAGCAGCGATGGTTCCACCGTCGTTCAGTGATGTCAAGACTAGGGACAGCACGGCCCATCTTTTTCAGATGCGGGCTACGCTTGACCGCGCCCTCAGCGTTTCTCTCCCCGCAATGCCGAGAGTCGTGACCGGCGGCAATCGGCGAGCTACGGCCTAAGCGGGGGAAGACGAAGAGCAGGCCCGATGGGGCCTGCTCTTCGTGTGTGGCTACAGGTTCGCGGTAAGGAAACTCTGCGCCGCGGCAGAGTCGGTCCGATACTCGAGGTTAGGGCCGGTGCAGCGTGTGCTGAACGTCCAGGTGTTGAGCGCCACGACCGTGCCGTTGTGGAAGAGCGGCCCGCCGGAGTCGCCGAAGCAGACGCTTGCCGTGATCTTCAAGAATCGATCCGGGAAGGCGTCGTGCTCGGTGATGACGCTGACGTCTCGGTAACTGCGAATGCCATCGTCAAGGGTGAACGGGTGGTTGGACAACAGGCTGCCGGTGATGAACCCGTCCAGCCCGTAGCCGACCGCTGTGAACGTCGCCTTCTTCAGGTCGAGCGCAGCGAGGTAGCCCGGGCCTGCGATCGGCGCGGGAGTGGCGTCTACCGGAGCATCGAGGAACACGAGCGCGATGTCTTCGGCGGGCGGCGCGAGGAACCCGTGCTTCGAGTTGCCGCTTCCACCTGGCTGGGTGAACCAGTCGGGGTGAACGACGATGTGGTCGACCGTCGAGTAGGGCCCATCCTGCTCAGGGTCGAACGTGATCCGGACGTCGTCCGGGCCGAAGCCGTCAGGGCCGACGTCGACCAGGAAGTCCGTGCAGTGCGCGGCCGTCAGGACGACGTCGGGTTCGACGAGGGTGCCGGAGCAGAACTGGAACCACTCGGTCCCGACCTTGATCTGCAGCGAGCCGACATTCGAGAACCGGTTCGCAGTGTCGGCGGTGCCGTTGAGAACGGCTCCCGCCGGGCCTGCCACAAGCAGGACGGCGAGCGTTGCCACGAGCATTGCGAAGGTCGTAGCGGCGTGTGAACGACGCATCATGCCCTCCCCTTTCGTGGGTGCGTCTGGACGCTAGCGCCTTTTGGGGCCGGGCGGCTAGCCGAACGCCGCGATCCCCGGTTAGTCACGACTACAGCCCTTTCGCGTTTCCGCCAGACGTGCTCCTGCAGGAGCGTCGCCCGCAGCTTTGTGCGCGGGCCGGCCGTCGTGCCCTGTCTCAGCTCACGGCTGGACGGGAAGCCACTTTCACTTGTAGCCCGCTGCTGCTTCGGGTCGCCACTCGAACTCGCGGGCCGCGCAGATCGGACAGACGATCACGACGCTGGTGGGCTCGAGCCCGTCGGGGTCTTCGCCCGTGAAAGCCGCCCAGCCCCTTGCGTGCTCGTCGCTGGCGCAGTGGCATTCGCCGCAGATCAACAGCACGTCCCCCGGCATCCCGGTGGGGATCTTTGAGGGTTCGCGGCCTCGGCGCAAGAGGCCTGACCGGACGTGTCCCTGACGGCGCACGTTCTGTAACGGCATGTACACACCGCGCGTGGCGGCCGTGAACGACACCGAGGCCGCGCCCTCCTAGCCTCGAACGCAATAGAGGTGACTCGGAAGGAGCAAATCATGAACCCCGTGTCCTCGAACAAGATTTTCCGTCTCGGTCTGGCAGCCGCGGCCGCACTCGTCGTCGCAGCACCGGCCGGCGCCTACTCGCAACCCGTCGACGAGGCTGACGGCGCCATGGCGCACTACGTCGGTTTGGCTGCTACCGACGAAGCGATCGGGGCGTTCGCGAACCAGCAGGCGATCGGGACGTTCGCGACGCAGCAGACACGCACTACCGCGGCCCGGACGGAAAAGCAGATCCTTGCGCAGTACGGCTGGGGCGCAGCCGCCACGTACGCGAAGCTCCACGCCTAGACCGAAGACACGCTGACGGCAGCCGGGGGCGCTCTCGCGAGAGGGCGCCCCTAGCGCACCCGGTACGTCGAGTGCTCCAGCAGCCCCAGGTAGTCCGACACGCGAACCAGCGGCCGGCTGTACCCCGGCAGCACGATCACCGGGAGCGCACGGAACACGGCGTCGACCGCTCGCCGCTCGAGTCCGAGCGCGCGTACACCAATTCCACGGTTCGGTACTAGCGTCGGGGTACGTCCCGACCGACGTTGCCGCTGCGGCCCCGGAGCCCCGCTCCGGGGCCAAGGCCAAACGACATCCGGGGCGCGAAGCAGACTTCCACTCAGGAGATAGCAACGGAATGGTCGGAACGTGGACAGCAGTGATTCAGGCGTAGGCCGCGAGGTCGTCCTCGTCTGGCCGACGGGCGAGGCGCACGACCGAGCCATGCGCGCAGCCCTTGACTGGCGCGGTACCGACCGCACGCCCGACGAGGACGCCCAGTTTGTCGAGTTGTGCCGCAAGTACGGGCATCCGGACATGACGATTGGGGTGCTAGAGAGCTACCTCCGACTCTGTGCGCTCGGGTGCGAGCGGACGGACGACGAGGAGACGGAGTATCGCGTCATCGGCTCCCGGTACGGCTTTGACGGAGCCAGCCTCACGCCGGAGAAGGTGAACCAACTCGAGGAGAAGGCCGAGCGAGGCGAGCCGCTTGACATGGCGGAAACCATCGCCCGCGATGCGGCCATCAGGCGCGCGAGACCCCAGAGCCGACATGAGCGGCGATGGATGCGAGGCCGCCCACTGGCTCAACGCGTCTTCCGACGGCGGCCGACGCCCGTTGCGAGGCCGACCGCACGGCACCGCCCGCGGACGAGCCGCGTTGTTCGTCGCGCTCGTGCTCGCTCGCCCGGCCGAGAATGCGAGCCTGCCGAACCTGAACTAGCCGTACCCCGGCTTCGGGGTGCGCGATGACCGGCACTGAGCGGCGCACAGTGCTCCGGCTCATTGATGAGCACGCCCGGCACCGGCTCGAGAACCGCCGTGCATGTTGCCGCTGTCGCCGCGACCTCACGCCGGACGAGTTCCCTCCGGCGCGTTCGTGGTGTCGGACGTGTGAGGCAACCCGTTCGCGTGAGGCGCGCGCCCGACGGAAGCCCGCGGCGTGACAGCCCTACAGCACTCGCAGAACGCCGTCCTCGCCGCATTCGACACCGCGAGAAGGACGCTCGACACCGACGCCTACTGAGCGTTCCTGATGACCGTTGAGGCTCGACTCACGCACGAGCTCGCCCGTACGACGCTCGGAGAGGCGCTCCGTACCGCGCGGGGCGACGAAGCACAGTGAACCGCGGCGAGCTCCTCGAGCGCCACGGCCGCGCCTACGGTGAGCTCCGCCTCGCGGTTGCATTCACCGCCGGGCTCGAGGGCGACGACGCCAAGCGCGTCACCGCTCGCGGCTGGGACGGGACCCATCGGCTCGCCGACCCCGCGCAGGCCGCTGCCATTCTGCGGACGCGGGGCGAGTGGCGAAACCCGGCCATCGTGCTCCGGCCCTCGGGACTTGTCGGCGTGGACGTGGACGGCCCAGAGGGCGTCGAGTTCCTGCGTCGCCTCGTGCCCGAGGGCCTTCCACGCACGGTTGCGGTGGAGACAGGCAAGGACGCCGGCTACCACTCGCGGTTCGTCGCGCCGGATGGCGCGCGCTCCGCGTTCGTCGAGTTCGGCCCGGAGGGTGTCACCGCAAAGGCGAACCAGTATCTCGTTGCGCCGCCGAGCGTTCACCCGTCCGGGCGGGTGTATCGGTTTGCCGAGGGCCGAGCGCCGTGGAGCTCGAACTCGCGGTGTTACCGCTCCGGCTGCTCGAGAGGTTCGAGCGTGCGGCTCGTGGCGAGCGTGAGCGGCGCGCCGTCACCGTCGGGCCGATTACGGCTGGCGGGCGACACGACCACCTCTTGCGGCTCGGTTGCGCGATGCGCCGCCGTGGCGCGGGCGAGGCGACCATCGCCGTCGCGCTCGTCGTCGAGAACCGTGACCGCTGCACGCCGCCGAAGGACGAGCGGCTCGTGCTGGAGCTCGCCGCTGACATTGCTAACCGCTATCCACCGGGAGCCGCGCCGTGACGACGCCACTCGAGGAGCTCGAGGTGCGGAGGCCGTGGTGCTCCGAGTCGTGGGCCGAGTTCCGTGACGCTGCGTCCGACGAGCCTCGCTGGCTGGTCAAGGGTTGGCTTCCGGAGGGCGCGCTCGCGTTCCTCGCCGCCCCGCCCAAGAAGGGCAAGACATGGGCGGCGCTCGGAATGTCGCTCGCGCTCGCCGCGCAACCCCGACGGTCGCCTATGCGCTCAACCGCGCATTTCAGGAGACAGATCTCAGTGACGTCCTTCGAGCGGTGCGCGTGCCGACGCTCGTCCTCCACCGGCTCGATTCCTGAGGCGGAGCGGGGAGGCGCTGGACGTCGCCGCGCAGATTCCGTCGGCCCGCGTGAGGCGTGTTTCCGGCAATCGACTACTTTGGGTTCTTCCACTCGCTCGATGTCGTCGACGAGCTCGAGCGGTTCGTTGCGGGCGAGGACGTGCTTTTCGTCCCCGAGAGTGTCTTGGCGACGGTGATGTTCACCGATCTCGTCGGCGTCCACGGAACGCACGGCCGAGCTGGGTGACAGAGCTTGGCGCGACCTGCTCGTCCAGCATCATGCGCTCGTGCGACGGGAGCTGGGCCGCTTCCGCGGTGAGGAGCGCGACACGGCAGGCGATGGCTTCTTCGCGACCTTCGACGGTCCCGCGCGCGCGATCCGCGCCGCTCAGGCGATCATCGAGGGGCTCGCCGGGCTAGGCCTCGAAGCGCGGATCGGGGTTCACGTCGGAGAATGCGAGCTCCACGAGGGGAAGCTGTCGGGAATCGCGGTCAACATCGGCGCGCGGATCGCCGCCGCGGCGAACGAGGGCGAGGTGTTGGTATCGCGCACCGTCCGGGATCTCGTAGCGGGCTCTGGCCTCGGGTTCGAAGACCGCGGCGAGCGACCGCTCAAAGGCATCCCAGGGACCTGGCAACTCTACGCAGCCAGCGATGAAGCCTCCGCCGCGGACTTCTCCGTGTAATCGGCCCTATTCCGAAAGAGCGCCGTCTTTTGAGGGCGACCCTCAGGGTGACGCCGCCCTCAGCAGTTCTCTCCCCGATAGAGACGTGTTCATAGGGCTCTCCCCAGAAACGGCGTGTTCGGCCTTGCGCACCCGGTTGGCGTCGTATGTCGAGCGCTCGAGCGACAAACGCTCGCCCTTGCGACGCGGCAGGCGCGTCGCCCGACCGGCTACCGGCCGGCGACCCACAGATAGGGCGTCGTCGTCGAGACCTTGACCAGTCCCGCTCGTTCGAGGATCGGACGCGAGGCTTCGGTCGAGTCGCTGTGGATCAGCCTCTTGCCCAGCACAAGCGCTGATCGTGCACGGGCCGCCGTGAGCGCTCGGTAGAGCCCGCGCCCACGCCATTCCGGTCGCGTGGCGCCGCCCCAGATCCCGGCGAACTCCGTTCCGGGCACCGGCTCCAGGCGGCCGGAGCTGACGATCTCTCCGTCGGCCGCTGCCACCCAGAGTTCCATCCCATCCCCGAAGCCCAGTCTTCGGAGCAGCGCTTCTGCCATCTCCTGGGCGAACTCGCCCCGAAGACGTCTTCCTGCATCGCACTGAGCGCGCGGACGTCCGGCTCGCTCGTGACCCGCCGGAGATGGATCCCCATCGGCAATGGAACATCAACCGCGAGGAGAGCGGCATCACCGATCATGATCGACTCCGGCTCCCCGGGCACGAACCCATTTCGCACGAGCGCGACGGCTGCTGGCGGGATCCACGCTCGAGAAGTGGACCGCGATTTTCCTCAAAAGGGGACGGGGGCCTGTTGCCGGGCTACGAATCGGCACTAATCCGGAGTGGTCGCACGCTCGGCGCTGATCAGGCGAGAGGACGCTCGCGCAGGCGATCGACTTTACGCTGCGGGGCTCGACGTGCCGGACTGCAGTAGCCGGGTGAAACGCTCGTCGTCCCAAAGGCTCGTAAAGTCATCGTCGCCCGCCGCCCAGCGAGGCACTCGCTCGTCACGGCTAGCGATCTCCAGGTGAGCCAGGGCGGCGTCGGTATTTCCCGCGCGAGCTTCGTAGCAGGCCAGTTGGTAGTTCAGATGTGGGTGGTCGGGGTAGTCCGCCAGGCCCTCCCGGGCGATGGCGACCGCCTCGTCGAAGTCACCTGCCTGGTAGGCCGGCTCTGCCGCGTACCAGTACTCGAACGGTGACACGGGTAGAGCGGCGCCGGGGCGACCCCCGACGACGACTACCGTGGTCGGAGCTGCACCGGCCGTCGCTTCGCGGTGGACGCCGGGCGGTACGAAGACGAACGTGCCGCTCGGCGCCTCGAGGTCGGAGTCCGCGACCCGGAACCGCGCCGTGCCCTCGACGACGAGGTAGACCTCCTCTTGGCGAAGGTAACGACGGCACTGTCGGCCAGTGTTCGGGAATGTCACCCGCGCGGCCTCTTCTACCGAAGTGGGAAGCGCCTGGCCGTTGCTCTGCGTGTGGCCGGTGACCCGCTCGAGCTCGGTGACCCGCTCGCAGAGCGCCTCGACTCTCTGGCTGATCTGCTCGAACGCGCCGGCTATCTGCAACAGGTTGGTCTGCTGGTTCTCGAGCTGGACTCGTCTGCCTCCTCCTGAGTTGCAGGCTTTGCAGGCGGCGGCGAGGTTGTCGCTTACGAAGAAGAGGTCGGCCGTTGGCTCGAGGGGATGATGTGGTGGGCGCTGGTGGCGTGGCCGGTGCAGCGTGGCCCGCGGATCTGGCAGACGTAGCCGTCTCGCGCGAGGATGGCTTTGCGGGTTTTCTGCCAGGCGCTTGTGCTGTAGCGCCGGTCGCTCACGGCCAGTTCAGCGGGCGGAGATGATCCGGCCGGCCGGGCCGTGCCGGGGCGCCGTGCGCCTGTGGAGCTTCCCCACGTTTCTAATTATGACAACAGGTGCGGGAGGGCCGTGCTGAACCCGGTTGGTTGTCGCGTTCGCGGCCAGGGCGTAGGGTCCCGCTAACGCCGCCGGAGGAGGAAGTACATGCGCCTCAAGGGCCTGCAGCTGTTCGTCGCGCTCGCGACGGCGGTCGCGCTCGCATTCGGGGTCTCTGCCGCTGCGGACGTGGGAAGCGGCTCGGGGCCGCCCACCTCGATCGGCACACGGTGGCGCGGCCGCGTCCGTGGAGAGGCTCGCGACGCAGGTGGGGATCGACGTCTTGCGTCGTGGCGGCAACGCGGTCGATGCCGCCGTGGCGGCGGCAGCGGTGCTTGGCGTTACCGAGCCGTTCTCGTGTGGAATCGGCGGGGGCGGGTTCCTGGTCCTCCGTACCGCAGACGGCGCCGTGACGACGATCGATGGTCGTGAGACCGCAGCGGCGGCCATGCATCCGATGTCGTTCTGGGAGAACGGTGTGCCCCTGCCGTTCAACGATGCGCGGTACAGCGGGCTCTCCGTCGGCGTTCCCGGCACGGTCGAGACATGGGTTGACGCGCTCGAGAAGTTCGGGACGATGTCGCTGGCGGAGGTCTTCGCGCCGGCGATTCACGTCGCGCGTCACGGCTATGTCATCGACCAGGTGTGGTTCGACCAAGCGAACGCGAACCGCGACTGGTTCGACGATATTCCTGCCAGCGCCGCGCTGTTCCTCGACGCAGACGGAACGCCGCGCGACGTGGGCACGGTGTTCGCGAACCCCGCGCTCGCCGAGACGTACGAGCGGATCGCTCATCTGGGCGCCAAGGGTTTCTACCGTGGTGCGGTTGCGGACGCGATCGTCGAGGCCGTCCAGCATCCGGCCGTCGGCCCGTCGGCGAATCACGTCTGGCGCCCCGGGGTGATGACGATGCGCGACCTGCATTCGTACGCCGCCGTGGAGCGGGCGCCGACCCACGTGAACTATCGAGGGCTGGACGTGTACTCGATGGGCCCCCCGTCGAGCGGCGGCTCAACGGTGGGTGAAGCCCTGAACATCCTCGAGGGTTACGACCTCTCGTCGATGAGCCGCGAGGAAGCGCTGCATTACTACCTCGAGGCGTCGCGTTACTCCTTCGCGGACCGCAACGCCTACCTCGCGGATCCTGCCTACGTCGACGTTCCGCTGACTGGTCTGCTCTCCGACGAGTACGCCGCGACGCGCCGCGCGCTGATCACCGACACGGCGGCACCCGGCGCGGTTCCGCCCGGAGACCCGCACCCGTACGAGGGCGCGGAGACAACGACGCACCTGACGACCTCGGACACGTCCGGGAATGTCGTCTCGTACACGTTCACGATCGAGTCGACGGGCGGCTCGGGCCTCGTGGTCCCCGGTTTCGGGTTCCTGCTCAACAACGAGCTGACGGACTTCAACTTCGACTCGGCGACCCATCCCAACCGCGTCGAGGGAGGCAAGCGCCCACGCAGCTCGATGGCGCCCACGATCGTCGACCAAGGCAGGCAAACCGTTTCTCGCGCTCGGCTCTCCGGGCGGCGCGACGATCATCACCACCGTGCTGCAGATCCTGCTCGATCGAATCGACCTCGGCATGAGCCTTCCGGAGGCGATCGCCGATCCGCGAGCAAGCCAACGGAACGCCGTGAACACGGGCGCGGAGCCGGCATTCCTCGCGACTCCGGAGCGGACCGCACTCGAGGCTCGAGGCCACCACTTCGTCAACGCGGGTGAGATCGGCGCGGCGGTCGGGATCGAGTTCCTCGCCGACGGCCGGGTGCTCGCCGCCGCGGAACCGGTGCGCCGAGGCGGCGGCAGCGCGATGACAGAACTCCCCTAAGGCGGCGGCAAGTCCCGAGACACACCCCGAGCACCGAACCAGCCGAGCGGGGGTCGCGCCGGGATCGCTGATGGATAGACGCGTCGCGACGGCGTGTCAGACGCTTGTCAGATCACGGGACGCTTGAGGGGGGATGGGCTGAAGGTTCTTCTCGCGTGCGCCGCGTGCGCGAGGAGAAAGGTAGGCGTTCGGGACGGGCAGGCGGCCCGGGCGGCCACGCGATGAGGGCCCGTCGCCATCGTCACGACGAAGGGGTCGGTACCCGGTAAGGCCACGACGTG
>CAVVIL010000024.1:0-35414 GCA_963748255.1 uncultured Actinomycetes bacterium
CTAGTACGACCCCGGGTCGCCGCGCGGACCTCCCCGCCCGTCGGCGGGTTCGTGCTCACACCTCGGATAGCGGAGCCTCATCCCTCGTCCAGGGGATCGTCCTCCGAACGAGTGACGCCGATCGAGGAGTCGTGGCGCGACGGGGGGTATTGATCACGTGCATCGCGGTGGCGGCGGCAACGACCGCCATGCTCCTCGTGCCCGTCGGGAACGCGAGCGCCACCGACCTGCGGCTCGGGAAGCCCACGGGTCGAGCGGATACGCCTACGCCGGGCACCAACGACCCGGGACCTCCAGCGGCGTCCGCGCGACGATCACCGCAACTTCGGGCACCGAGCGTCGCCGCAGGCCACGCAGCAGCGTGGATCGGCGTCGGCGGGCCGGGCGCAGGTCCCAAGGGCGAGACGATGTGGCTCCAGGCGGGCCTCGCGGCCTGCCGAAGACCCCGGATGCTCTACGTCGAGATCGCACGCGCGGGCCACGCCCCGGTTTTCTCCCCGCTCGCGGAAAACGTCCCGGTCGGCAAAGCCCACCGCCTGGCCATCCTCGAGATGAACCAGCGACCCGGTGTCTGGCGTGTCTGGCTCGACGGTGAGCCTGCCACCGACCCGATCGTCCTGGAGGGCTCGCACAGGCTCTGGAAGCCGATCGTCACTGCCGAGACGTGGAACGGTGGCATTCAGACGTGCAACCGCTTCGGGTTCCGCTTCGAGCGAGTCGGCGTCGCCCGGTCGCTCGGGGGCTCATGGCGACCGTTCGAACCGGGCTTCACGTTCCTCGACCGCGGCTCGTCGTCCGTCAGCTGCGCCCCGCCTCCGGCCAGCGGACGCTCACGTCGGATCCCATCGAGGCGTACGCCTTCGACGCGCTCTCTTCGTAGAGGCTCGCGTCGGCGCGAGCCAACCGGTATCCGGGCAATATTAGGCCGCCACGATCTTGACGGGCGTCCCGGTGCGGACGACCTTTTGCAACGCGAGGATGTCGGCGTTGCGAAGCCGCACACAACCATGTGAGACAGCTTGGCCCATCAGCACGGGGCGTCGGTGCCGTGGACACCGACCACGCCGCCGCCGGGCCAGTCGGAGAGCTTCGAGTAGCCGCTCGTCTCGAACGCGAACGCGCCGAGAATCGGATAGCGGCGCGGCACGAACCGCGACTGGACGTAGAAAGAGTCCTGTCGGCGTCTCCATCCCCCGGGCGCCGACGGCGATCGGGGCCGGTGCGGCTCAGCTTCCGCGCACGTAGAGCTCGAACTTCCGCGCGCCCCGGTAGACGCCGGCCAGCGATCGACAGGCGAGACGTCTGCTGCCCCGCGGGGATCAGCCCGGTGGCCGTCGGGCCGGCCGGGGGACCGAGATGCGGTACCAGGCGGTGCCGACGAGGATCGAGCCGCGCCGAGAGGGCCAGCACCGACCGCGGGTGGAAGTCCGGGCGGACTGGGTGAGCGTCGTCATCACCTGCGCCGACCGGTCGGTGCGCCGCACGGCGACCTGCCCCAGACCAGCGGCCCGGAACCCACCACATCGACCGCCGCGAGCGGCGACACCCGGATTGTGCCGCGGCACTCGCCGCCGGCAGGGCGCCGCGAGCGCCCCAAGACCGCGCGAGAATCCCCCTGCCTGCCCCACGAACAAACTGCAGCCCCCATCCGGCGAATCGCCCCCCCGACCGGCCTCCGCCGAGGGGTTGGTGACCCCCACCTGGGTCCAGACCCCCCCCGGCCCGTCGGGGGACAGCCCCGAGGCCGGGCCCGGGCCAATACCCCCTCCCCCCCCCCCCCCCTCCCCCCCCCCGGCGCCGGTGGCCCCCGGCCCCGCTACCCCCCGGCGTTGGCTCCCCGGGCTGAGCCCGGGGAGCACCGACCGAGTGCCGGCCCAGGGAATCGTTCAGCCCGTCACTGGCGGCTCGAAGACGCCGACGACGCCGATCCGTGCGGTGTTGCACGCCTTGGCGCTCGTGATCGTCACGAGCATGATCCCGGCCTTCGCGGGCTTTGCCGCAACCGCGCGACGCCCTGGCCGTTCGTCCGGACGACCTTGCTCATCCCCGCCCCGGCAAACCGCACCGCAACACCCGCAACCGGGGTCTTGGAACGCGTCACCTTGGCGATCACAAGCTGGGTCTGCCCCGTCGCCTTGACCAGGGTCGGCGTCACCTTGAGGACGCGGCAGATGTCAGCCTGCGGCTTCGGCTGCGGCTTCGGCTTCGGCTTGGTCGTCGGCTGTCGGGGTGGTCGTCGGCGGCGTCACGGGAGCCGTGACGAGCGTCGACGCGCATTCCGAGTTGTTGGCGCCGTTCGTGTCCTTACCGCTCCCGATGCCGGTCGCGCAGTTGACGTACGTCCCCGTCTGCGTGACGCGGGCCGAGAACCGATCGTCCGCTCGACGCCGGGGCCGAGCGAGCCGAGGCTGCAGCTGAGCAGCGCCGCCGTCACCGTGCAGCTCCCACCCACAGGCTGCTGCGTCACCGCGAGGAACGTCACCCCGCTCGGCGCCGCGTCCGTGAGCACGACGTTGTTCGCACCGTTCGGGCCGTTGTTCCGGACGCGAACCGTGTACGCGATGTCCGCCTGACCGTTGACGAGCTGCACCTGCGATGTCCCGTCCTTGACCACCTGGACATCCATGAACTCGTCGGTCGGCGGCACGACGGTCGTCTTCTGGACCATCGGCGGCGGCGTCGTGCCGCACGTCACTGTCACGGTCGCGGAGTCCGTGTCCAGCACGAAGTCCGTCTCGACCTGCGGCGTCGCCGTGGATTGTCTCCGAGCACGTCGACGACGTTCGTCCGACCCTGGCCGGGGCAGCGGAACGTCTCGTCGTATGCGAACGAGCTCGTAGCACCGATCCCGTTCCACGTCTTCTCGTCGTCCACGGCCGAGAACGTCTTGTTCATCTCACGGACGGCGTACCGAACGTGAAGTCTGCCGTGCCGGTATCCGACACGTCGGCACCGTCCAGCGACCCGGTTGCGCTCGCCGAGTCCGTTCCACCGTCGATCGTGTCGCGTGCCGCCGAGTACGTGCAGCTCAGGCTGCCGTTCCCGGGACCGTGAGGCCCGTGCTCTGCGCGCCGGCCGCGCCGGCATCGCAGTCGCGACTGCGCCGGCGAGCGCGTCACTCACGCTCACGTCGGTGACTGCCTCGTCGTTGGGGTTCTCGACGCTGATCGTCCCCGTGACGACTGCGTCGCGCGGAAACGAGCCGCTCTGGGTGACGTCGACGGTCCACTTCACGGTCCCGTTCCCACCGGACGGCAGCTGGAGCTGCGGCGATCGACCGACTTCTCGACCTCCCAGGTATAGACCTTCTCCCAGCTCGTCTCGGCGGTCTTCGTCACCACGAGATCGTCGACGCCACTAACTGCCTTCGGGTCCAGGCAGACGTCCACATCGGCTGATCCGAACGGCCGCGGATCGGCCTCGCCGTTGGTGTTGATCGGCGTCGTCAGCCCGGTGTCCAGTCGTCGAGCCCATCGGCCGAGGCGTCGTAGTAGTAGACCATCGCACCCGAGCTAGCCTTCATCACCACGGCGGCCATGTCGTACTCATGGACGTCGATCAGCTCCCAGCTCAGCGTGCCTCCCTCGACGTCGACGGCGGTGATCCGGATGACCCGGTCGTGGCTCGGATACTCGCCTCCCTCGGTCAGATCGGAAGCATCGATGCGGAAGGACTTGCCGCCCTCGACCGCCGGACAAAGCGGCGGATTGCCGTCGACGAATTCGTGCCGATCGGCCGCGCCGTTGTACGAAGGCGTGTGATCGGCGCTTGCCGCGCCGGCGACTGCGAGGGCAGCCACGAGCGCCGCTACAAGGCCGAGCGCAAGTGTCCCCCTTCTCTTCGACCACGTTCCCATGTCCCTACCCCTTTCCCAGTTGGACCCAAGCCGGGAACGCCGTCTTTTGCCGCACTCCCGACACTCCGAATCGGACTGTATGCGCAGAAGGGGGATGAGCACTCCCCCGTTCGGGTAGGCGTCGCCACCCAAGCGGGGGGTGCTCCGAGCACCGCGTTACGGTGGACGCCGTGCATCGCCGCCTGCTCCTCTTCACGCTTCTGGGGGTGCCGCTCGTCGTGCTCGCCGTCGGGGCAGCGGTGGCCTGGTCCCCGGAGCGCTGCCAGAGCCGTTGCCCTCGCCGGAAGATCCGGTTCTGCCCGACCTGGCCCTCTCACCTTTGTCGTCGTTCGTTGCCGGCGTCGCGGCGGACGGCGACCGGTCCCTCCGCTTTACCGCCTCGATCGGCAACGTCGGTCGAGGGCCGTTCATCGTGCACGCAGTGCGTGGCGACGAGCGAGGCGATTGGCGCGTGTCGCAGCGCTTCCGGGAGCGAAACGGGCCGACGAGCGAGCGGCGTACCTCCGGCACCCTCGTCTACGGCGGCCACGGTCACGACCACTGGCACGTCGCGCTCGGCGCTTCGTATTGGCTCACCCGGCCGGGAGACAGCACGATCCTCCGCCGGTACCGCAAGGTTGGGTACTGCTTCTTCGATCAGGCTCGGCTGATCCGCCAGCCGCCTGATGCTCCCGCCGTTCCCACTTTCGGCAAGGACGCATGCGACGGCGAGGGAACCCTCGAACTGGAGATGGGTCTCTCCCCGGCTTCGGCGACCCGTACCCGTGGACGCTGCCCGACCAGCGCCTGCTCGTCAACGGTCTTCCGGATGGGGTCTACCGGCTCTGGGCGGACGCGGACCCGGGCGACGCGTTCATAGAGTCGAACGAGGCGAACAACCTGACGTGGGTCGATCTCCGACTCTCGATGGCGCAGGTCCCGCCGCGTGTGGAGGTCGTACGGCGCGGCCCCGCCGGCGCCTCACCGGTCGAGGACTGACCAGGCCCAACGCCGATGCCGACGGATCCGCACGCGTTCGTACAATCAGCCCGTGAACACGCCAGTCGGCCATGCGATGCCCTGCCCGTCGTGCGGCGCCGACGACAACGAGCGGATCATCGAGTGGGCGGGCGTCCCGACGAACTCTTCGGTGTTCTCGCCTCGGAGTCGGACGCGCTCGCACGCCCGCGCGGCAACCTCCTCCTCGTCTGCTGCGTCGTGTGCGGTCAGCTGTACAACGCGACGTTCGACGCCGGGCTCCCGACTACGCCCGCTACATCGAGACGCAGTCGACGTCGGGGCACCATCTCGCCTTTCAGAGAGACTTGGCGCAGCGATGGATCGACCGGCACGGCCTCGCGATGCAGACGTGGTCGAGGTCGGGTGCGGCCACGAGGCGCCGTTTCTCCATCTCTTCTGCGACTTCTCCGGCGGAACGGGCGTCGGGATCGGACCGTCGGCCTCGCGCTCCACCGACGACGACACGTGCGATTCGTTCCGGAGCTCTTGGTCCGCAGCACGTGCAGATCCCCGGACGGCACTGGTCTGTCGTCACACGCTCGAGCACATCTCCGATGCGCGCGCGTTTCTCGACCTCGTCCACGAGTGGTCGTCCGAAAACGGTCGCGCGGTGGTCCTCTTCGAGGTGCCCGACGCCGCGCGAATCCTGCGCGACGTGGCGTTCTGGGACGTCTATTACGAGCACGTCACGTACTTCACGATCGAGACGCTCACGGCGCTCTTCGATCGCGTCGGCTTCGCGATCGAGCGGTGCGACAGAGTCTTCCACGACGAGTTCATCGTCCTCGAGGCCGTCGCGACGAACGATCGCCGTCCGCCGCGCATCGGTGCCGATAGCGCGGTGTCGAGGGCCCGCGCCTTCGGCCGGGCGACCGCGTCTGCAACCGCATCGTTCTCGACCGCGCTGGCGCGACTCGCTGGCGACGGGCCGGTCGTCATCTGGCAGGCGGGGTCGAAGGCGGTCGGGCTGCTCAGCGCAACAGACAGCGGGCGATTCGTCACCGCCCTTACGGACGCCAACCCCGACAAGTACGGGCTCTACCTCGCCGGATCCGGACACCCGATCGTGGCGCCAACGGAGCTCCCCCGGATCGCCCCAGCTCACGTCGTGCTCATGAACGAGGCGTACGTCGAGGAGGTCGCAGCAGAGCTCACCTCCTCCGTCTCGACGCGACACTCCATACCGCACAGGAGCTGCTTGCCGCATGAGCCTGACCTGCCGGTGGGCAGGTTGCGGCAAACGGAAGCTCCGTCGATCCGGGTCGCCGCCACCGGTCCCAGGCGTCGCGCGCCTCAGCGCTGCGGACGACGGAGGCCGTCCACCAAGCGCCCCTCGTCGAGAAGGTGCCGCAACCTGCGAAGGCGGACGTATCGATCCCCTTCGAAGGCGTCCCGATCGAGACCGGCGGCCTCGTAGGCCCGGGCGAGCTCGTCGACGCCCATGCTGCCGTCCACGTGCACCGAACGTCGGGGAACACCGGTCGAGCTTCGAGAAGTCGACGCGGTAGCTGCGCGGGTCGGGCGACGCGCCTTCCGCGAACGTCACCTCGCACGTCGGCAAGGCGCTGCGAACGATCTCCGCCAGGTCGCGAACCCGGTAGTTCTGCTCGGCGGAGCCGATGTTGAACGCCTCGCCCGCAACGAGCTCGGCGGGCGCGTCGAGCAACGCGAACGTGTGCGCGCGCGATGTCGCGAACGTGGACGAGCGGCCGCCAGGGCGTGCCGTCGCTCAGCAGCTGGATCGCCCCCGTCGTGTGCGCCCAGCCGACGAGGTTGTTGAGCACGATGTCGAGCCGCAGCCGCGGCGACGCGCCGTACACGGTCGCGTTCCGCATCGAGACGGGCGCGAAGCCATCGTCCGCGAGCTCGCGCGAGCGCCTCCTCCGCCGCGACCTTCGACTCCGCGTACGGCGTCAGAGGGCCGGAGCGCCGCGGTCTCGTCGACCAGCTCGTCGTCCGGCGCCGCGCCGTACATCGAGCACGAGGACGCGAAGACGAAGCGCCCGACGCCCGCGGCCTTGGCTGCGCGTGCGAGCGCAGACGTCCCGTCGAGGTTGATCTCGTACGTCCAGTCGGCGTTCAGGTCGCCGATCGGGTCGTTCGAGAGCGCAGCGAGATGCACGACCGCGTCGAAGCCCGCGAGATCGGCCGCACGAACGTCGCGGATATCGAGGTCGAGCGCGGGCAGATGCTCGGTCGGCGGCCCGAAGTCGCAGCCGCGGTAGAGGAACGAGTCGAGCCCAGCCACGTCGTGGCCCGCAGACGCGACGAGGGGCGCGAGCACCGAGCCGATGTACCCGTGATGCCCGGTGACGAGAACCTTCATCGCAGCCGTCCGAGTGGCAGCTTCGCGTCCGACAGAACGCCTCGGCGTAGCCGCTCTCGACGCGGCATTCCATCCCGCGGAGGCGCATCAGGCCAATGAAGACCTCACGGTCGAACCAGTGCTTCGCCGGTCTGGGTCGGAAACGCCGCGAGGAGCAGGTCGACCTTGCGTCCGCGCGTCGTCCGCGCACACCGGGACGATAGACGTTCGGCGTCCCGAGGTCGCCGTCGTACTTCGGGATCTCGTACTCGAGCACGAGGTGGTCGCGGAACGTGTTCCACGTGAGCTCGCACGCGAGGCGGTGATCCTGGTGGAGGTCGTCCCGCGTGTGCGTGAGAACGAGATCGGGCTCGATCCGCCTTCAGCTCCTCGAACACCTCCTTGACCTCTTCGCCGCGGTACGGAAAGAAGCCGTCCCGGAACCCATGGACGACGATCTCGGCGTCGAGCCGCGCTCGCGAGGAAGGCGTCCGCACTCGCTCGCGCCTCCTCGCGCGCGCTCGCCCTCCGCCGCCGAGCACGACCCACGTCACCTCGAGTCCGGCTGCGCCTCGCGGTCAGCGCGAGCAACGTCGCGCCGCAGCCGATCTCGATGTCGTCCGCGTGACAGCCGATGGCGAGCACGCGACGGATCGGCGGCGAGCAGCCGAGAGTGAGAGAATGCATCAGGACGCCGGGTGCTCGGGCTCGGTCGGCCGAGCCGACGTGCGCCACGGAGCGCTGCCGCTCTCGAGCAGGCCTCGAGCCGCTGCTTGATCCTTGATCGTGTCCATCGGCGCCAAGAATCCCTCGTAGGGGTACGCGACCAGCTCGCCGCGCTCGATCAGCCGCTCGAACGTCTCGTCGACGAGCTCGTCGCCGGGCTCGATCTCGTCGAGCAGGTCGCGGCGGCAGACGAAGAACCCGCCGTTGATCCGAACGTCCGACTCGCTGATGTCGACGACCGACTGGACGACCCCGTGCTCGTCGGTCGACGACGTGGTGCGCGTTGAACTGCGGCCGCACGGAGAGGAACTGGACCAGCCTGCCGGAGCGCTGGAACGCGTCGATCATCTCGTCGAGCGGAGCGTCCGTGAGCCCGTCGCCGTACGTTGCGAGGAAGTCTCGTCGTCGTCCAGGTATTGCTCGACGGCCTTGAGCCGCTCGCCGATCGTCGACTGCATCCCGGTGTCGACGAAGGTGATCCGCCAGTCCGAGACGTCGTCGCCCAGCAAGCTGCACACGTGCCTTGCCGCCGTGGCCGTCGAGCACGAAGTCGTTGAGACAGCGCCTCGTTGTAGTTCAGGAAGTACTCCTTGATGACTTCGCCCTTGTAGCCGAGGCAGAGGACGAACTCGTCGTGCCCCCAGGACGCGTACCACTTCATGATGTGCCAGAGGATCGGCCGGCTGCCGATCGGTGATCATCGGCTTCGGGATGCGCTGCGTCTCCTCGCCCATGCGCACGCCGAGGCCACCGCAGAAGATGACGACCTTCACGTGCCGACTCCGGGGTCGGCGAGCAGCGTCTCCGGTGCGAAGACCGTCGCCGACGGGATCGGCACGACCAGCTGCGCACCCCAGCCGCCGTGTACGCGAGCTGCTCGCTGATCTCGGCCGCGAGGTTCCACGGGAGGATGAGGATCGGATCGGCCGCGTCTCCGCGATCTTCTCGGGCGGATGGATCGGGATCTGCGTCCCGGGCAGGTACTTCCCCTGCTTGTACGGGTTTCGGTCGACCGTGTAGTCGAGAAGGTCCGTCCGGATGCCGCAGTAGTTGAGCAGCGTGTTTCCCTTGCCCGGAGCGCCGTAGCCGACGACGTGCTTCCCGTCGCTGCGAGCTCGATCAGGAATGTCGAGCAGCGCGCGCTTCGACTCGCGACACCGCGCGCGAACCGCGCGGTACGTCTCCGGGTCGCGGAGGCCCGCGGCGTCCTCCCGCGCGAGGAGCGCAGCGACGGCCGGCGAGTCGGACGCGCGTCGTCGGCGTGGCGCGAGAAAGACGCGCAGCGAGCCTCCGTGGGTCGGCAGCTCCTCGACGTCGACGAGCGCGAGCCCGTGCGCGCCGAAGATCGGCGGATCGAGTGAGCGAGAAGTACGAGTAGTGCTCGTGGTAGATCGTGTCGTACTCGAGATGCTCGAGCAGCGTCGCGAGGTGCGGGAACTCGAACGTCGCCGTGCCCCTCGGCGCAAGCAGCGCCTTGACACCCGCGACGAAGTCGTTGATGTCGGGAACCTGCGCGAGCACGTTGTTGCCCGAGCACGAGGTCGGCGTGCCCGCGCTCGGCGACCAGCCGGTGCCCGAGCTCTGCGCCGAAGAACTCGGTCAGCGTCGGGATGCCGCGGGCGATCGCGGCCTCGGCGACGTTGCGTGCCGGCTCGATGCCGAGCACCGGGATGCCGTGCGGGAGGAAGTGCTGCAGGAGATAGCCGTCGTTCGACGCGAGCTCGACGACGAGGCTCTCGGGGCCGAGCGCGAGACGCTCGACCATCTGGTCGGCGTACCGGCGCGCGTGCTCGACCCACGAGTCGGAGTACGCCGAGAAGTAGGCGTACTCACGTGAAGATCTCGTCAGGCCCGACGAGCTCCGGGATCTGGGCGAGCCAGCAGCTGTTCGCAGACGCGCACGTGGAGCGGGATAGAAGACCTCGCCCCGCTCGAGCTCCTCGGTCGTCAAGACCGTCTGGCAGAGCGGTGACTTGCCGAGATCGACCATGGTCAGCTCGAGCGGGGCGCCGCAATGACGACACGCCGTCGCGCCCGGCACGGCCGGGGACGTCGTGCCTCTGACCGGCTCCGCCATTCCCATATGCCTACCTGGACTGCCGCGACTTGTCGCGGGCCCGCCAGGTCTGCAACCAGCCCCGACCGGGGGACGTCATGGCAGTCCCTCCCTGGTGAGAAATGCCGATAGCGCTCGACGCGTTGCCCGCCTCGATTGGCTAGTCCGCACATGCGCGATCCGAACGGGCACGGCGCCTGGCGGCTGGGACTGAACGAGCATGGATCGACGAACCCCCGCCCTCGGAGATAGGGTGGATGGATCTGTCGCTCGATCGAGTGGACAAGGGGTTGCCGGGTCGTCACCCTCGCCGGGTACGCTTCAGATGCAATCGCGTGCAGGCTGGGAACTTCCGGCGACGGAATTGGAGAGGAGGAGTGGGGGACCGTCTATGCGGAAGCTCTTAATGCTGGTGCTCGCTCGGTGATCGTGGCGGCCCTCGTGGTGGCGCGCGATCTCGCTCGGCGAACCATGAGTACACGGGCTGGCGCGACATTCGGCTGGTGGTGATCGAGTAAGGGCCCAAGAACAACCCGGGCGTGCGCGACTTCTGTCCGGCCAACTCAGGATAGTCGGCCAAGATCGATGGGGAGCATTGCGAACGGCACCTACGACGGCCAGTACATCGACGATCTACGGGCTACGACGGTAAGACGTTCGACTGGGCGCTTCGACGGACGACGCGCAACGACACAGTACGACATGGCGGATCGTGCATCGTCGAAGGGTGGCCCCAACGACCGCGAGTAGTACATCTACGACTACGACGGTGGACCGGTCGTACGACGACTAGCGACGAGGACCTGATCGGCACCGCTGAACACGGCCAAGAGCGGTCGGGGACTTCGGGGTGAGCAACGCGCTCCAGATCTGCCTACGACCCGAAGGGTGACGGCAACAACTAGGTCACAGGCTCAGTTCGCGTGTGTACGTACGAACGCGCCCCGGTCATACCCGGGGCGCGTTCGTCGTTTCGTGAGTCATGAGCAGTGGCCGCTGTTGCGCGATACGAAACGTTGTTCTGCTGATGCGAGGAGCCTGCTGATCGGACTGGTCGCGGCAGCTCCCTGCTGGTCTTGCCGGATGCCGCGACATACGAGTACTGGCTGGGTCGACTCGCCGCCGCCACTTGCGGCCGCCGCGCGAGCCAGGTGCTGCCGGACCTAGCGATGGCGCCGCTCGTGATCTCGTCGACAGCGTGCACCGAGGAAGATGAACACGGACAGCGCGTTCCTGTCGTTCACGGCGAGCTATCGCGAACCGTGGGCGAAGGCCGCTGCATGATCAACGCCGTCCGAGGCCGATGAGCGCGGATGGGTGGCGTGTCTCGCAGCGCTTCGAGGAATCGGACGGGGCGGAGACGGAGCGGGTGACGCCCGGCGGACGATCGATCTGGGGCGGGCACGGACACAACCACTGGCATACTCAAGCTCGGTGCGTGCGTACGTGCTCTACGAAGTCGAGCGATCCATCGGAGCAAGGTACGGCTCGCTAGAAGGTCAGGGCTACTGCTTCTTCGACCAGGTAAGCCTGGACGATCCCGCTGACCGACCGCGGGCGTCTCCCAGCAGGGGGTCTTCGACAAGAAGGGATGCGAGCGGCCGCAGGTCGACGACGCGTTCTGAACATGGGCCTGTCCGTCGGGTTGGTTGGATCCGTACTACGTGGTTCTACTGCCGGATCAGCGGCTCGACATCACCGGGCCTGCCGGACGGCCGCTATCGACTGATCGCGACGGCAGATCCGAACAACTGGTTCCGCGAGGACGAACGAGCGAGAACAACGACGGTCATGGGTCGGACGTGCGATCTCAGGACGAGCGCGCGGATCGGTGCTGCCCGTCGTCGACTGATCGTCAGAGACCGGCTCCGCGAAAGCGGTGAGCGGCCAGGACGCATCGCCGGCTACACGCGGCCCAGCAGGATGCAGGCGTTGTGGCCGCCGAGGCCCATCGCGTTCGAGAGCGTCACGTCGACCTCGACCCGGCGCGCCTCGTTCGGGACGTAGTCGAGGTCGCACTCGGGGTCCGGGTTCCGGTAGTTGATCGTCGGCGGGAGGACGCCGTCGCGCAGCGCGAGCGCGCAGAACATCGCCTCGAGCGCCCCGGCCGCGCCGAAGCAGTGGCCCGTGACCGACTTCGTCGACGAGACGGCGAGCCGGTAGGCGTGGTCGCCGAAGACCCGCTTCAACGCCCGTGTCTCGGCGAGGTCGCCGAGCGGAGTCGAGGTCCCGTGCGCGTTGACGTACCCGACGCGCTCCGGCGCGATCCCCGCCGACGCGAGCGCCGCCGTGATCATGGCCGCGACCCCGAGCGCCTCGGGCTCGGGCTGCGCCAGGTGGTGCGCGTCGTTCGAGGCGCCGTAGCCGACGACCTCCGCGTAGACCGACGCGCCGCGGGCCTTCGCCGCCTCGAGCTCCTCGAGGACGAGGATGCACGCGCCCTCCCCCATCACGAAGCCCGCGCGCGTGGCGTCGAACGGACGCGAGGCGAGGGTCGGGTCGACCTCCTCGGCGACGAGCCCGCGCATCGCGCAGAAGCCGGCGAGGATGAGCGGCGTGATCGCGGACTCGGTGCCGCCCGCGAGGACGACGTCCGCCTGGCCTCGGCGGATCGAGGCCGCTGCCTCCCCGATCGCGGTCGAGCCGGTCGCGCATGCGGAGACCGGCGCGAAGTTCGTCCCGCGGAGCCCGAGCTGGATCGCGATCTGACCGCTCGCCGTGTCGACGAGCGCCGACGGGATGAAGAACGGCGAGACGCGATCGAAGCCGCGCTCGGCGAGCACCATCTGCTCCCGCGCGATCGTCGTGACGCCGCCGATCGCCGAGCCGACCAGGATGCCGGCGCGCGCCGCGTCGACGTGCTCGAGGCCCGCATCCGCCCAGGCCTCGTGGGCCGCGGCGACGGCGAGCAGGACGTTCCGGTCCATGCGACGGGCCTCTTTCGGCGGCAGGAGCCCGTCGAGCTCGAAGCCGGTGACCTCCGCGGCGATCCGCACGGGGTACTCGGAGGCGTCGAACGCCTCGATGAACCCGACCCCGCTCCGCCCGGAGACGGCCGCGTCCCAACTGGACGGGGCGTCCAGCCCGAGCGGGCTGACCGCGCCGATGCCCGTGATCGCCACTCTCCGCATGGGTGAAAGAGCCTAACCCGCCGGTGTCGTCTAGCGTTGCCATGTGCCCCGTTCGCGCAGCCGGAGCAGCGAGCCGGTCGAGCGGCCCGCCGACCTCGACGCCGCGATCCCGTTCCCGCCGATGGAGGCGGAGCTCGTGCGGGAGCTCCCGGCGGGCGACGAGTGGCAGTACGAGCCGAAGTGGGACGGGTTCCGCGGCCTCCTCGAGAACGGCACCGGCGAGCTCCGCCTCTGGTCGCGCAACGCGCGACCGCTCCTCCGCTACTTCCCCGAGCTGCGCCCGCTCGGCGAGCTGCTGCCGCCACGCTCGGCGCTCGACGGCGAGATCGTGATCGTGCGCGACGGGGTGCTCGACTTCGACGCCATGCAGACGCGCCTCCATCCCGCCGAGAGCCGCGTCAACCGCCTCGCCGGCGAGATCCCCGCGACGTTCGTCGCCTTCGACGTCCTCGTCTGGGACGGGGTCGAGCAGTGGTCCGCCCCGCTCGCCGAGCGCCG
Organism: uncultured Actinomycetes bacterium; assembly: GCA_963748255.1. Taxonomy (GTDB): domain Bacteria; phylum Actinomycetota; class Thermoleophilia; order Gaiellales; family Gaiellaceae; genus Gaiella. The sequence continues at coordinate 13,572 of CAVVIL010000024.1, forward strand.
GGCCGCGCTCGAGAAGCTCGCCTCCGCGTTCGTCCTCTCCCCCGCGTCGGCCGACCGCGACGAGGCGCTCGAGTGGCTCTCGTCGTTCGAGGCGATCGGCCTCGACGGGGTCATCGCGAAGCGCCGCGATGCCGCGTATCGCGCCGGCGACCGCAGCGCCGTGGTCAAGGTCAAGCCCGAGAAGACCGCCGACTGCGTCGTCGCGGGGGTCCGCTGGAAGGGCGACGGCCAGCGCCGGCTCGCGACCCTGCTGCTCGGCCTCTACGACGACGAGGGCGAGCTCGACTACGTCGGCTCGGCCGCGGTCGCCCCCACGCGTCACGACGAGCTCGCGGAGCTCGTGCTCCCGCTGCTCCGCGACGCGCCCGAGCGCCGCTTCTCGGAGCCGAACCGCTGGGGCGGCGGCGAGCTGGAGGAGGCCGCGGTGCGGCCCGAGCTCGTGGTCGAGGTGCGCTACGACAAGGTGCAGGGACACCGCTTCCGGCACGGCACGAAGCTTCTCCGCGTGCGGCCCGACAAGAACCCGGCGCAGTGCACGTGGCGCGAGCTCCGGCCGCCGCTCGACGCGGCCGCCACGCCGCTCGTCGACTGGGGTCTCGCCTAGGGAACCGGCGCGGGGCGGACGTCGCCCGCCGGGAGCGCGACGAACCCGAGCCCGGCGAAGGTCGCGAGCGACGACGCCTTCACACCGGCGTCGGAGACGGTGTAGAGGACGTCGCCGACGACGACGGTGCGCCGGATCGGCGCGTCCGCCGCGCCGGCCGGATGCGACACCCGACCTGCCTCCGTGATCGTCGTCCGCCCGATGCGCAGGCCGATCGCGCCCGCGAACGGCCGATCGCCGCCGCTCAGCGGGATCGCCGCGAGCCGCGTGCGGGGCCACCAGAGGAACGCGCGGTGATCCTGCTCCGCCTCCGACCACGCCTTGCCGAGCGCGAGCGCGTCGAGCCGGCGCGGGCGGCGCAGGTCGGAGACGTCGAAGAGCGAGGCCTGGGTCCCGAGCACCCTGCCGTCGTCGGTCGCGTCCTGCCCGATCCCGAGCAGGAGGCCGTCGCCGACGGGGTGCAGGTAGGCCGAGTAGCCGCGGATCTTGAGCTCCCCGCGCACCACGGGCCGCGCGGGCGCGGAGAGGTCGAGGGTGTAGAGGGGGTCGACCTGGCGGAAGGTGACGACGTAGCCCGTGTCGCCGACGAAGCGGACGGCGTACACCCGCTCGCCCTTCCCGAGGCCGCCGACGCGGCCGAGCGGGACGAGCGCGCCGCCGCGGGCGGCGAGCGTCGTGACCACCGTCTCGCTCTCGCTGCGCGGCCCACCCCACCACGTCGGGCGCTCGGTGCTCGCGACGCGGAGGACGCCGTCGCGCTCGGAGAGCGACCACTGGTTCAGGAGCACGCCCGGCACCGAGCCCGTCCCCCGGTAGTGGGTCTGGGTCGGGCTCGCGATGTCGAAGCGGTGGATCGCGGTCGACGTGTCCGTCGGCGTCCCCGAGCCGTCCGCACGCAGGTCCCACCGCTCGGAGGCGACATAGAGGCTCGTGGGCGAGGCGTAGACGGTGCGGCCGTCCGAGACGATCGCGTCCGCGTCGACGGGGTCGAGGCCGCGGTCGGCGTCGATCGTCAGCACCGTGACCAGGCCGAGGCCGGAGTAGCGCGCGGGGCGCGAGACCGCACGGCAGCCGACGAGCGTGCCGCTCGCGACCGCCTTGCCGCCCCGCCTCACGGTGTACCCGGGGAGCCACCGCCGGGCGGTCGCCGCACGCACGACCTCGCGGTTCCGCTCCGCCGCCTGCGCCTCGTTCCCTCCGGTGGCGTCGGGCCGGACGAAGGGGAGGTCGGTCCCGAGGGGGGACGAGAGGACGAGGCGCACCGCCCGGCCGACGAGCCGCGCGGTCAGGTAGCCGCCCTCGAGCTCGAGCGTCCGCACGAGGCGCAGCCGCGCCGGATCGCGCGCGTCGACCTCGGTGACCGTCGTCCGGGACGGGTACGGCCACGGGGCGATGAGGCCCATGCGGCCGCCGGGCACCGCGCCCGGCGAGCCCTGCGAGAGGACGAGGACCCGCGTGCCGTGGAGCAGCAGCTCGTGCGACCAGCCCTGCGCGAGCCGGAGGGTGTCGAGGAGCCGCGGGCTCCGCTGCCGCACGTCGACGGCGCTCAGCCGCCCGTTCGCCGCGACGAAGAGCGTGCGACCGTCCGTCTTCGTCAGGTCCGGCTCGTCGACGCCCTCCTCCTGGACGTTCGTGCCCGAGAACTCGACACCGGCGCCCGTCGCGCCGCCGAGGTCGCCGGCGCGGGCGGCGCTCGGCATCGCGACGACGAACCCGCCCCCGCCGAGCCCCCAGGGGCCGACGAGCGGCAGGGCCCGTGCGCGAACGTGGTCGAGGAACGCGGGACAGCCGGAGAACGTCCGCAGCCGCTCGGCCGGTCCCGCGGCGCCCCCGCTCGTCGCGCCCGCGACGAGGACGGCGACTGCCGCGACGATCCCCGCGACCCCGACGCGCGCGCTCACTGTCTGCATGGTGCTCCTACGCCGCCGGGGCGGCAAGACGTCACACGGTCAGCCCGCGGCGGGCTTCTTCGCCCGGGAGGGCTGCACGCGCGCCGGCTCGCCCGGCATCTTCGGGAAGTTCGGCGGGTACGGCGCCTCGCCGACGCCCTCCGACTCCTCCCGCGCGACCCACTCGAGGAGGACCTCGAGGTCGCTCACGGTGTCGTCGATCCCCGCCTGGACGTCTCCGAGGCGCGCGAAGCGCTCCTGCATGGTGACGAGCGTGAAGTCCTCGGTCTCGACGTCGGGCAGCTCGTCCCAGGCGACCGGCGCGGAGACGGTCGCGTCCGGCCGCGGCCGCACGGAGTAGGCGGAGGCGATCGTGCGATCGCGCGCGTTCTGGTTGTAGTCGATGAAGACCCGCTCGCCCCGCTCTTCCTTCCACCACGCGGTCGTCACGAGGTCGGGCGCGCGCCGCTCGATCTCGCGGGCGAAGGCGAGCGCGCAGCGGCGCACGACGGGGAACTCCCAGCGCGGCTCGATCCGCACCGCGATGTGGATCCCCCGGTTCCCCGAGGTCTTCGGCCACCCCGTGTAGCCGATCTCGTCGAGCACCTCGCGGACGATGGCCGCGACGCGCTTGCCGTCCGCGAACGTCGTCCCGGGCTGGGGGTCGACGTCGATCCGCAGCTCGTCGGGCCGGTCGACGTCCGCGCGTCGCGAGGGCCACGGGTGGTAGTCGATCACCGCGAGGTTCGCGCCCCAGACGACCTGCGCGACCTCGGTCACGCAGAGCTCGTCCGCGTGCCGGCCGGACGGGAACGTGACGCGCGCCACCTCGACCCACTCCGGCCGCTTCTCGGGGACGCGCTTCTGGTAGATCTGCTCGCCCGCGATCCCGTCGGGAAAGCGGCGGAGCTGGGTCGGCCGCTCGCGGAGGGCACGGACGATGCCGTCCCCCACCGACAGGTAGTAGTCGACGAGGTCGCGCTTCGTGTGCCCCGCGTCGGGGAAGAGCACCTTGTCGGGGTTCGTCACCTTGACGACGCGCTCGCCGACCTCGAGCTCGACGAAGGGCGAGGCCATGGCCCGACCCTACTGAAGCTCATCACTTTCCGAAATGAAGCATTGCGCGATGCCTGTGGTAGCCTCGCGCCCGAGTCTCGCCCACCTCCTCGAGGAGTCGAACGATGCGGAAGCTTGTCATCCCCTGTCTCGTCCTCGCCGCGGCCGCGGCGCTCGCGGTCGCCGCCACGGCGACGGGGGCGTCCTCGACCGCCGCCGCGAAGGCCGCGATCCCCGGCTGCGCCGTCGACAGCCTCAACCTCGTCAGCGACGGCACCCTGACGATCGGCGCCGACAACCCGGCGTTCCCGCCCTGGTTCGGCGGTGCGGAGAAGACGAAGCCGTGGAAGGTCTCCGACCCGTACAGCGGCAAGGGCTACGAGTCGGCCGTCGCCTACGCGGTCGCGCAGCAGCTCGGCATCCCGAAGTCCAAGGTCAAGTGGACGGTCGTGCCGTTCACGAACTCGTTCCGACCCGGCGACAAGCCGTTCGACTTCTACCTGACCCAGGTCTCGTTCACGCCCGAGCGGGCGAAGGCGGTGGACTTCTCGAACTCGTACTACTTCGTCAACCAGTCGGTCGTCGGCCGCAAGGGCCAGCCGATCGCGAAGGTCAAGTCCATCGCGGGCCTGCGGCCGTTCAAGCTCGGCGCGCAGGTCGGGACGACGTCCTACAACTACATCAAGCGGTTCATCCGCCCCTCGTCGAGCCCGCTCGTCTACGACACGAACGACGCCGCCGTCCAGGCGCTCAAGAACGGCCAGATCGACGGCATCGTCGTCGACCTGCCGACGGCGTTCTACGTGACGGCGGTGCAGGTGGACGACGGCGTGATCGTCGGCAAGCTCCCGACGCGCGGCACCAAGGAGCGCTTCGGGATGGTCTTCGAGAAGGGCAACACGCTGCGCCGCTGCGTCAACCGGGCGATCAACCGGCTGTGGCTCAACGGCACGATCAAGAAGCTGCAGACGACGTACCTGGCGCGCGCCGGCGCGCCTGACATCAGGTAACTGGGCCGGAACTCCCGGATCCTCGGCGGTCTGACCGCCCGCGGCTCGAGCGAGGCGCGGGCGGTCGCGATCGCCGTGGTCTCGACGCTCGTCGTCGTCGGGACGATCGTCCTCGTCGCCACCCAGTCGCCCGGCTGGGACGCGTTCGAGGAGTACTTCCTCAACTGGGGGTACTACCGCGACTCGTTCGGGGAGATCGCCCGCGCGTTCCTCGTCAACGTCCGGATCTTCGTCACCGTCGAGGCGATCGTCCTGGTGACGGCGCTGCTGCTGGCGATCCTCCGCAGCCTCCCCGGCCCCGTCTTCTTCCCCGTCCGCGCGCTCGCGGTGGTCTACGTCGACTTCTTCCGCGGGGTGCCGACGATCCTCGTGATCCTGATGCTCGGCCAGGGCATCCCCGCCCTCCAGCTCTCCTGGCTCCCGACCGACCAGATCTTCTGGGCGAGCGTCGCGCTCGTGCTCGTCTACACCGCGTACGTCTCCGAGGTGTACCGCGCGGGCATCGAGTCGGTTCACCCGAGCCAGGAGGCGGCCGCGCGGTCGCTCGGACTGACCCGCACCCAGTCGCTCCGCCACGTCGTCGTGCCGCAGGCCGTCCGCCGGGTGATCCCGCCGCTCCTGAACGACTTCATCGGGCTCCAGAAGGACACCGCCCTCGTCAGCGTCCTCGGCATCGTCGAGGTCCTGCGGCAGACGCAGATCGACCAGTCGGCCACCTTCAACGGGACGTACTACCTCGTCGCGGCGACGCTCTTCGTCCTCGTCACGATCCCCCTCGCGCGGTTCACCGACTGGCTCGTCGCGCGCGACCGGCGCCGCCAGCAGGCGGGGAGGCTCGCGTGAGCGCCGCCCCTGCGCTCGAGCTCGAGGGGATCCACAAGTCGTTCGGCGACCTCGAGGTGCTGCGGGGGATCGACCTCGCGCTCGCCGAGCACGAGGTCGTCTGCCTGATCGGCGCCTCCGGCTCGGGCAAGTCCACGCTCCTCCGCTGCGTCAACCTGCTCGAGCCGATCGACGCCGGGCGGATCGTCGTTGCCGGCCGGGAGATCACCGAGCGCGGCGTCGACGTCAACGAGGTGCGCCGGGGGATCGGGATCGTCTTCCAGGCGTTCAACCTCTTCCCGCACAAGACCGTCCTCGACAACGTCACGCTCGCGCCGCGGAAGGCGCGCGGCCTCTCGCGCGCCGAGGCCGCCCGCGAGGCGGCCACGCTGCTCGAGCGGTTCGGCCTCGTCGAGAAGCGCGACGACTACCCCGACCGGCTCTCCGGCGGCCAGCAGCAGCGCGTCGCGATCGTGCGGGCGCTCGCGATGCAGCCGCGTCTCCTCCTGCTCGACGAGGTGACGAGCGCCCTCGACCCCGAGCTCGTCGCCGAGGTGCTCGACGTGATCCGCGAGCTCGCGGCCGGCGGGATGACGATGTTGATCGCGACGCACGAGATGGGCTTCGCCCGCGACGTCGCGAACCGCGTCTGCTTCCTCCACGAGGGGCGCATCCTCGAGGAGGGGCCGCCCGAGCGGCTCTTCTCCGAGCCCCGCGAGGAGCGCACGCGCCAGTTCCTGCAGCGGATCGTCGCTGCGGGCCGGATGTAGCCGCGACCGGTCGCAACCGTGAACCGGCCGGATATCGTGTGAGGCGTGGTGCAGGACCCGTCACGCGTCGACGTCACGCTCGAGCCGCTCGACGAGTACCTCGTGATCCAGCCCACCTCCGACGAGACCGAGACGCGCGCCGGCCTCATCCTCCCCGCCTCCGCCGCCGCGGCCGCCATGTGCCGCACGGGAATCGTGACCGCGGTCGGATCCGACGTCACGGGCGTCGAGCCCGGCGACAAGGTGCTCTACCCGCGTGACGCGGGCTACGAGGTGCGCCTCGGCGGGATCGAGGTCAAGGTCGTCAAGCGCGACGAGCTCATCGCCCGCATCCACGACTGAGACGTCGGGGGACCCGGCCTCCGGCCGCGACCGGCGGTGACTCGCCGAACGGGACGAGCGCCGTCGATACGGTCGTTATCCTGCGAGGAGCCCGGAGAAGTGGCCGAGTGGCTGAAGGCGGCGCCCTGCTAAGGCGTTAGGTGGGGAAAACCCTGCCTCGAGGGTTCGAATCCCTCCTTCTCCGTTCTCGCCCGCGCGAACGCATCGCTAGGCTTGGGGCCGCTCGGAGGGGTGCCGGAGCGGTCGAACGGGGCGGTCTCGAAAACCGTTAAGGGTGCAAGCTCTTCGAGGGTTCAAATCCCTCCCCCTCCGTCAGTACACAAGCCGGATCCCGCATGACGAGCGGGATCTCGGCGTACGCGACTCGCTCGCTTCGCTCAGGCTCGTTGAGTCCCGAGCGGACGTTGCGGCTCGATGCCCCCGCCAAGAATCGAACTTATGGGATATCCAATCCCATGGCAGGTCTGGATGCAGGTTGGGCGGCTCGGACGTCGCCCCCGTTCTTGGCCCCCCAAAGGCCTCCCCCAGCATGCGGCCCGAGCCGCACTCCGAACGTACGCCTGTCCGAGGGTCGTGTCAATCGTTGCGAGTTCGTCGCCCCGCCGAGGCGTGACCGTTCTCACCACTTGACGATCTCGAAAACCGTTAGGGGTGCAAGCTCTTCGAGGTTCGAGTCCCTCCCCCTCGCTGAGAGCATGGCGCTGTTTCGAGCTCAGCGCCGTGCCGCGGGCGTCAGCCCTCGGCGAGGGCAGCGTTCAGCGCCGCTGCGGTCTCGGGGCCGACCCTGCCGTCGACGGCGAGACCGTTCGCCTCCTGGAAGGCGACGACGGCCGCCTCGGTCTGCTCGCCGAACGTCCCGTCCGCCGCGCCGGGGTTGTACCCAGCGGCGGTCAGCGCTTCCTGGAGGTCGGTGACCACGGCGGGGTCGTTCTCACCGCCGAGCTGGAGCTTCGTGCCCTCGGGCAGCGTGAAGGCGTCACCGCCGCCCGTCGACGGCTCGGTGGTCGTCGGCTCGGTGGTCTCGGCTCGGTCGTGGATCCGGCGTCGTGGTCGAGGGCGTGGTGGTCGTCGGCGACGGCTCGGTCTCCGACGGCGCGGGCGTCGTGACGGGCTGGGTGACGGGCGGCGTCGTCTCCTCGTCGCCCCCGCGGAGGAGCACCACCGCGACCGCGGCGGCGACCCCGACGAGAGCCACGAGCACGAGCCCCGCGACGGCGCGCCGCCGCCCGAAGTCGGCCCGGCCGGTGGGCGCCGCTCGAGCCGGGGCCGGCCGGTCAGCGGGACGATCGTCCTCGGGGACGAGCACGTCCCGGGTGGCCGGTGGGGCGGATCGGCTCCCACCGGTCGCGAGGTCGGGCGCGCCCCAGTCGTCGTCCGAGATGTCGCCGAGCCAGTCGTCGACCGGCGGCTCGCGTCGCTGCGACCCGGCCGCACCGGCTGGACGAGCCGCGGGGGCGTGTCTCGTTCACATCACCAACGCTACGCCTTACCCCGGCGCGCACGGCGCAGGCGGGGCCGCGCAGGTGCTCGTTCAGCGCGGATTAAGGCCCGAATCAGCCGCAATCGGCGCGGATTCGGCTCTCTAGGATGGCAAGCGTGCCGCCGAGCGCACAGCCGGGCGAGGCGACGCCCTCAGCACCCGACCAGCCTCCAGGCCGGCGCTGGGTCTCGAGTCGGCGAGCACGGGTCGTCGGGACGATCGTGGCCGCGGCCGTCGCGTTGGGAGTCGTCGTCGGCCTCGCGACCCGCGGCCCGTCGGAGCCCCCGCTCCGGAGTGGTGACGTCGGGGCGATCGCATCGGGCGTCGTCGACAAGGCGATCGAGGACCTGCGCTCGGCGCCGGCGACCTCGGCGGTCGTCTACCAGCAGATCCTGCCGTCGCTCGTCCAGATCGAGACGCGCGGCCCTGCGGCGAGCGGGGACGGCTCCGGGTTCGGCACCGGGGTGATCGTCAACGCGATGGGAGCGATCCTCACCGCCCACCACGTCGTCGACGGCGCGACGACGATCCGGCTCGCCTTCGTCGACGGCACGCGATCGACCGGCCGCATCGTCTCGACCGACCCGGCCAACGACATCGCGGTGCTCCTCCCGGACCGCCCCCCGAGGCCCATCGTTCCGGCGGTGCTCGGCGGTGCAGGCCAGATCGGGGACGAGGCGTTCGCCGTGGGTCACCCCCTCGGGTTCGTCGGCTCCCTGACGTCCGGGGTCATCTCGGGGCTCGACCGCACGGTCGAGGCACCGGGCGGGAGGCTGCTCAGGGGGCTCATCCAGTTCGACGCGGCCGTCAACCGCGGGAGCTCGGGAGGACCTCTGCTCAACCGCGGCGGGCAGGTGGTCGGGATCGTCACCGGCCTCGCCAACCCGTCGCGTGACGGCTACTTCACCGGCATCGGCTTCGCGGTGCCGATCGGCGCCGCGGGAGGCGCCGTGGACGCCCCACCAAAGTGACGAGAGGAGCCATGGACTCACAGCCAACACTCGATGCGTCCCTCGAACAGATCCTGTACGAGGTCAAGCGCGTGATCGTCGGCCAGGACGCGCTGCTGGAGCGGATGATGGTCGCCCTCCTCGCACGGGGGCATCTCCTCGTCGAGGGCGTTCCCGGGCTCGCGAAGACGATGGCGGTGAAGACGCTCGCGCAGGCGATCGGCGGCGAGTTCCAGCGCGTCCAGTTCACTCCGGATCTCGTCCCCGCGGACATCGTCGGGACACGGGTCTTCAACCAGAAGCTCGGCGAGTTCCAGGTCTCGCTCGGTCCCGTGTTCGCGAACCTCGTCCTGGCGGACGAGATCAACCGGGCGCCCGCGAAGGTGCAGAGCGCGTTGCTCGAGGCGATGCAGGAGCGGCAGGTCACCATCGGGCGGGAGACGCACCGGCTCCCCGACCCCTTCCTCGTGATGGCGACGCAGAACCCGATCGAGTCGGAGGGCACCTACCCGCTCCCGGAGGCGCAGGTCGACCGCTTCATGCTCAAGGTCCTGATCGACTATCCGACCCCGACGGAGGAGTTCGTGATCGTCGAGCGCATGACGGCCGCCTACGACCAGGCTGGGCGCGCCCTCGACGGGGAGCAGCTCGCCGCGCTGCAGCGGGCCGCGGACGCGGTCTTCGTCGACCCCGCGCTCGTCGAGTACGCCGTCAAGCTCTCGAACGCCACCCGCGACCTCTCCTCGGTGGGACTGGGCGAGATGGCTCCGTACGTCACGTACGGGGCGAGCCCGCGTGCGTCGATCAACATGATCCTCGGCGGCCGTGCGCTGGCGCTCGTCCGCGGACGGGAGTACGCACTGCCGCAGGACCTCCAGGAGATCGCGCACGACGTCCTCCGGCACCGCCTCGTGCTCTCGTACCAGGCCCTCGGCGACGGGATCAGCCCGGATGCCGTGATCGACCGCGTCCTCGCGGCCGTCCCGGTTCCCGAGCTCGCGCTCCGGGAGCGCATGGCCACGGGACGCTCCTGACCGATGCCGCCCGCGGACGCCACTCGCCCTCTCGGCGCCCCGACGCCGGAGCAGCTCCTGCACCGGCTGGAGTGGCAGGTCATCCGGCGCCTCGACGGCATCCTGCAGGGGAACTACCGCACCGTGTTTCGCGGTGCGGGAACCGACTTCCTCGACCTCCGCGAGTACGAGGCCGGGGACGACGTCCGGCACATCGACTGGAACGTGACGGCGCGCATGGACACGCCGTTCGTCCGCCAGTACGCGGAGGACCGCGAGCTCACCGCATGGCTGCTGCTCGACCGGTCGCGCTCGATGGCGTTCGGGCCGGTCGACCGGCCGAAGGAGCTCGTCCTGTGCGAGCTCGCGACGACCTTCGCGCGGCTCCTCACGAGGAGCGGCAACCGGGTCGGAGCGATCCTGTTCGACAACGAGGTCGAGGAGACGCTGCCGCCGCGCAGCAGCCGGAACCAGGTGCTCGCGCTCGCGCGGAGCCTCATGCGGCCGCCGGCGGAGACGAACGGCGCCGTCACCGACCTGACCGGGCTGCTCGAGACCGCGAACAGGACGATGCGCCGGCGATCCCTCGTCGTCCTCGTCTCCGACTTCATCACGGCCCCGGGCTGGGAGCAGCCGCTCGTGCGACTCAGCGAGCGGCACGAGGTCGTCGCGATCCGGCTCGTCGACCCCCGCGAGTACGAGCTTCCCGACGCGGGTCTGATCGTCGTCCAGGACGCCGAGACCGGTGAGCAGCTCGTGGTCGACTCGAGCGACGACGACTTCCGGCACCGCTTGCGGGAGGCCGGCGAGCACCGCGAAGCGGAGCTGAAGGCCGCAACCGCCCGCGCCGGCGTGGGCATCTGCGAGGTCTCGACCGGCGACGACCTCGTCACCGCCTTCGTCCGCATCGTCGAGTCGCGGAAGCGGCGTCGCGGCTGATGTCGCTCGACTCCCCCTGGATGCTGCTCTGTCTGGCGCTCGTCCCCGTCCTCGTGCTCGCGTACGTGAGGCTCGTGCGACGACGGTCGCGGCGCGCCGACCGTCTCGCAGCCGAGGGGCTCGTGCCGACCTCGGCGTCCCGGCGTGGTCTGCGGTGGCGGCGGCACGTCCCGTTCGCGCTGTTCGCGGTCGCGCTCGTCCTCGTCTGCGTCGGGCTCGCCCGGCCGACCATGAGCTTCGCGCTCCCGCAACGGGAGGGCACGGTGATCCTGGCCTTCGACGTGTCGAACAGCATGCGGGCCGACGACCTCGAGCCGACCCGGATGGCGGCGGCGAAGGCCGCGGCCACGGCCTTTGCGGAGCGACAACCGAGCACCATCCGGATCGGCATCGTGGCGTTCGGCGACAGCGCCCTCACCGTGCTCCGCCCGACGTCCGTGACGGAGGAGGTGGTTGCGGCGATCCGGCGCCTCTCGCCGAGCGGCGCCACCTCCCTCGGGCAAGGCATCTTCACCTCGCTCAGCACGATCGCCGGGAAGCCCCTGCAGATCGACCCGTCCGCCGTCGAGAGCGAAGCCGGCGAGGTGGACATCGGGTTCTTCGGCTCCTCGGCGATCGTCCTGCTCTCGGACGGGGAGAACACCTCGGAGCCCGATCCCCTGCAGCTCGCCGAGGTCGCGTCCTCGGCGGGCGTCCGCATCCACGCCATCGGGATCGGGACGCCGGAAGGAGCGGTGGTGGAGATCGACGGGTTCAGCGTGGCGACCGCGCTCGACGAGGCGCAGCTGACCGAGATCGCCGAGGTGACCGACGGGACGTACAACCGCGCAGGCGATGCCGCGACGCTCGACCGGATCTACGAGTCCGTCGACCTCGAGTTCGCCCGCGTCGAGCGAGAGCGCGAGGTGACTGCGCTGTTCGCGGCGGCCGGAGGGCTCGTGCTCGCGCTCGGGTCGATGCTCTCGATCGCGTGGTTCGGACGGGTGATCTGAATGTCGTTCGCGTGGCCGCTCGCACTCCTCTCCCTCCTCGTCGTGCCGCTGCTCCTGGGTCGTCTACTGGTGGCTGCTCCGACAGACGTCGCCGCCAGGCGGTCACCTACTCGAGCGTCGCGCTGCTGCGCTCGGTGCTGCCGCGGCGCAAGCGCTGGCAGCGCCACGTCCCGATCGCCCTGCTGCTGGCGAGCCTCGCGGCGCTCGGCCTGGCCGCCGGCCGTCCGCACGTCGAGCGTGACGTGCCGTACGCCCGAACCTCGATCATCCTGGCGCTCGACGTCTCGGGGTCGATGTGCTCGACGGACGTCAAGCCCAACCGGCTCGTCGTCGCCCAACAGGCGAGCCGCGCCTTCGTCGAGGACCAGCCGGACGAGGTGCGGATGGGTCTCGTCGTCTTCTCGGGATTCGCCGAGCTCGCGGTCCCGCCGACGACCGACCGCTCGGCGCTCGTGGAGACGATCGACACGGTCACGACCGGCCGCGGAACCGCGATCGGCGCGGCGGTGCTGAAGGGGCTCGATGCAATCGCCGAGGTGAACCCTGCCGTCCAACCCGTCGGCGACATCTACGCGCTCGAGGACGAGACGACGCCCGGCCAGTCGCCCGACGGGCCGGCCGCCGGCCCGGACGACTACGTGCCGGACATCATCGTGCTCCTGACCGACGGTCGGAACACGCGCGGGATCGAGCCGCTGGACGCCGTGCCCCACGCGATCGAGCGCCGGGTGCGCGTCTACACGATCGGCTTCGGGACGACCGAGCCCTCGGAGCCGGCCTGCACGCGCGCGCAGCTCGGCGGCCGCATCTTCGGGGGCCGTGGATTCGGCGGCGGCGGCCCCGGCGGGTTCGGCGGCTTCCTCGTCGCGGACACGCCCACCCTGATGGCCGTCGCGGAGCAGACCGGAGGCACCTACCACAACGCCGAGGACGCCGACCAGCTGCGCCAGGTCTTCGCAGACCTCCCGAAGGACGTCGCGACGCAGCGGCAGGAAACGGAGATCACGTGGCTGCTCGCGGCAGTCGGCGCGCTCCTCGCCGCAGCGGCTGTCGCGGCGTCGATCCGCTGGAGCCCGTACCCCTAGCGCGCCACCGCCTCAGCTCCCGGCCGTCCTCCCGCCGTCGATGATGTAGTCGGCGCCGTTGACGAAGCCGGAGTCGTCGGAGAGGAGATAGACGACGCACGCGGCCACCTCGTTCGGCCTGCCGATGCGGCCGCGGTAGTTGTACGAGATCAGCTCCTCCTCCATGCCCGGGAACTCGGCCACGTACTCACGGAACCGCTCCGTCTCGATCGAGCCGGGCGAGACGGAGTTGCAGCGCACCTCGCGGCGGCCGAAGTCGATCGCGATGCTGCGCGTGAGCCCGCCGAGCGCGGCCTTCGAGGTCACGTAGGAGAAGTGGTTCGGCCGGGCGACGATGCCCTCGGTCGACGACACGTTCACGATCGAGCCGCCGCCGCCCTCGAGCATGGCGGGCACGGCCGCCTTGCTCCACGCGAACGGCGCCTCGACGTTCAGCGCCATCGTGCGCCGCCAGTTGTCCATGTCGGTGCCGAGCAGGTCGCCCTCGAGCACGAGCGCGGCGTTGTTGACGAGCCCGTCCAGCCTGCCGTGCCGCTCGACGGCCTCCGCGACGACCCGTTCCGCGAGACCGTCCTCGGTCAGGTCGCCGACGACCCCCACCGCGCCCACCGACGCCGCGACCTCCTCGACCGTCGGGTCGACGTCGACCGTGACGACCTGCGCGCCTTCCTCGACACAGGCGCGGGCGATGGCGGTGCCGATGCCGCGCGCGGCGCCGGTGACGATCACGGACTTGCCGTCGAGCTTTCCCACGTTGACCTCCCGGATCGGGTTACCGCACGAACCGCACGGGGACACGCCCCCAGCCGAGGATCTTGCCGACCTTCCCCGGCATCGGGTTCGCGTTCGGCACGGAGGGGCCGACGCGCTCGACAGAGGCATAGCGGTCGAGCAGCTCGTCGAGCAGGATCCGGGTCTCCGCCCGCGAGACGGGCGCGCCCGGGCAGTAGTGGACGCCGACGCTGAAGGCGACGTGCCGCCGCAGCTCGCGGTCGACGTCGAACGTGTCCGGATCGGGGAACTCGCGCTCGTCGCGGTTCGCCGAGCCGTAGACGACGGTGACCCAGCTGTCGGCCGGGATCCGCGTCCCGTGGAGCTCGACCCCCTCGACCGGCCGCCGACCGAGCGCCTGCGTCGGGCTGCGGAAGCGCAGCATCTCCTCGATCGCCTTCGGCACGAGCTCCCGCTCGGCGCGCAGCCGCGCCCACAGCTCGGGGCGGTCGCAGACGTGGTCGAGGAGCGACTCGATCAGGTGCTGGGTCGTCTCGAACCCGCCCGTGACGAGCTCGAGCAGCATGTTGAGGAAGACGTCGTCGGAGAGCTCGCCCTTGCCGACCTCGTCCTGCGTCTCGAGGATCCGCGTGATCGCGTCCGGCTGCGGGTCGCGCCGGCGCGCCTCGATCAGCGGTACGACGATCTCCCACATCTCCGCGCGGATCGCCGCGAAGCGCTCCAGCGACTCCGGCGAGCTCTCGGCCCTGCTCCCGCGCGTGAGCAGGAACGCGAGCCGCTCCTCCATCAGCCGGTGGAAGGCGTCGTGCTGCTCGAGCGGCAGGCCGATCAGCCCGAGCACGACGGCGGCCGGGAGCGGCGTCGCGAGCATCGTCGACACCTCCACGACCTCGTGCTCCTCCGACCGGTCGACGAGGTCGCGGACGATCGCGCGGATCACGTCCTCGCGACGGCGCATCGCGGGCGGGTTGAAGAGCGGCCCGACGGTGTTGCGGATGAACCTGTGGCGCGGCTCGTCCTGCTGGCGGATCTCGCTCGTCGGCGGCTGCCGCCCCTCGAGGATGTCGAGGGGGACGCTCGAGTAGCGCTTGTGGTCCATGAGCACCGCGTAGACGTCGTCGTGACGCGTGAGGACGTACGTCTGGTTCGGCTCGTCCCAGTAGACCGGCGCCTCGTCCCGCAGCCGCCGGTAGAGCGGGTACGGATCGTCCGCCCAGGCCGTCCAGTCGACGGGTCGGGTCACGTCGATCGCGGGCGCGTCGAGCACGTCTGGACATCAATACACGCCGAGCCGACCCGCTGTCTCGCGGTGCGGTGGCACGATGAAGCCGTGGGCGAGGTCGACGACTACCTGGCCGGGCTCGAGCCCGAGACGGCCGCCGTCCTCGGCGCCGTCTACGCGCGGGCGCTCGAGCTCGTGCCGGAGGCCGAGCAGGGCACGGGCTACGGCATGCCCGCGCTGCGGTACCGCGGCAAGCCGCTCGTCAGCGCGATCGCCACGAAGAGCCACCTCTCGCTCTTCCCGTTCAGCGCCGCGGTCGTCGACGGCGTCGCCTCGGAGCTCGAGGGCTACGACCTCTCGAAGGGCACGATCCGGTTCACCGGCGCGCACCCGCTCCCGGAGGCGGTCGTGACGACGGTCGTCGAGCTCCGCAGGGCAGAGATCGACGGCTGACGCGACGCGCCGAGCTCAGCCGGCGTCGGCCGGGCTCGGTCGCGGCGGGGCCGGCGGCTCGTCCGAGCCGCTGCGCCGGCCAGGCGGCCACCAGCTCGGCACCGAGGAGGATCACGATCGCGCCGACGTACACGACGAGGAGAAAGCCGAGGACGGCGCCGAGCGGCCCGTAGACGGACGTGATGTCGGCGAACTGACCGAGGTAGAGCGCGTAGACGGCCGTCGCAAGGTGGAAGCCCGCCGTCGCGAGCAGCGCGGGCAGCCAGATCGCCCGCACCGGTGGCCGAACCGGCGGCACGAAGCGATAGAGGACGACGAGGATCCCGAACGTGAGGGCGCCCGAGGCCAGCACCTCGCCCAGGGCCGTCGCAATCCGGCCGTTCGTTCCGTAGCCCAACGCGTCGCTCAGGTCGCGACCGAGCTCGGCCAGGACGTGCACGATCAGCGTCCCGCCGAGCGCCGCCACCGCCACCACGCCCACGCCGAGCACGAGGAGGAAGTCCAGCACCTTGCTCTGGACGAAGGTGCGCCGCAGGTCGTTCTCCCAGATGACCCGGAAGGCGATCCTGATCGCGCCCATCATCCCGCTGGCGGCCCACAGCAGCACGGCGAGCGGCGACGAGGCCCGCGACGGTCGGCGGAACGCGGGAGCCGGTGAGCGCCTCGCGCACGCTCACGTCGAGCGCCTGTCCCGGGACGACGGACGCGAGCCACCGGGCGATCGCGTCCCGCTGCTCGTCCGGGAGCAGCGCGTCCGCGACGGCGGTCACGAACGAGACGAGCGGCACGAGCGAGAACAGCACGCGATACGAGATCGCCGCCGCGAACTGCGACGTCGCGTGGCGCGTGTAGCCGCCGATGGCACCGAAGGCGGCCCGACCCAGGGGCCACCTGCCGACCGTCGCGAGGATGCGCTCCTTCACGGGTGCGCGTCTATCACGTCACGAGGCTCGGGGTGCACACGACGCGCACGGCGGCATGGAACTGCGGCGATCGAAGTGCCACGATGTGGTCGTGGTTGCGGCGACTGCGGTGACGGCTCGGGCCGTCGGCTCGTCCCGCCCGTGCTCGCGGCGGCCGCTGCCCGAGATCCCGTCCGAAAGGAGCAGCCGATGCCCAAGGCATCGAAGGCGAGTGCATCCGAGGCGTTCGAGGTCGAGGGGTACGAAGGCCACTTCGAGGACTTCGGCCCCTACACGGTCGGGTTCGAGCGGTACACCGCGGACGCCGATCTCGCTCCGCTCTTCGCGGGGCTCCCCGACGACCGGTGCCAGTGCCCGCACATGGGGTACGTGCTCGAGGGGAAGCTGACGTTCACGTTCGCCGACGGGCACGAGGAGACGTACGAGGCGGGCGACGCCTACTACGCGCCGCCCGGCCACACCCCGAAGCTGTACGCAGGCTCGCAGGTCGTCGAGTTCAGCCCGAGCCGGCGAGCTGCAGCAGACGATGGAGGTCGTGGAGAAGAACATGGCGGCCGCGGGCGCCTGACCCGTTCCGCGCGCCGCCTGGGGCAGACCGAGACGGGCACGAGGTCGAGCGGGCCCGTCTCGGTCGGGCGGCGCCTCACCTTCGGCGGAGTCCGCTGCGATCATCCCGCCGCATGGAGTTCCGCATCCTCGGGCCGCTGGAGGTCGAGCACGACGGCCGCTCCGTCCCGCTCGGCAGCGGACGACAGCGCGCACTCGTCGCCGCGCTCCTGCTCCATCGCAACGAGGTCGTCTCGGTCGACCGGCTCGTGGACGAGCTGTGGGACGGCGACCCGCCGCCGACCGCCGCGAAGATCGTCCGCAACAACGTGTCGCTGCTCCGCAAGGAGCTCGGCGACCGCCTCGTCACGCGGCCGCCCGGCTACCTGTTGCGCGTGGAGCCCGGCGAGCTCGACGCCGACCGCCTCGGCTCGGCTCTGGCAGGCGGCAGGCCCGAGGAGATCGAGGCCGCGCTGCGCTCTGGCGTGGACCGCCGCTCGAGGAGTTCGCGTACGAGGGCTTCGCCCAGGCGGAGATCGCGCGGCTCGAGGAGCTCCGGCTCGCGGCCACCGAGGAGCGGATCGAGGCAGAGCTCGCGCGCGGGCGTCATGCGGCCCTCGTGCCCGAGCTCGAGGCGCTCGTCCAGCAGTACCCGCTCCGGGAGCGGCTGCAGGGACAGCTGATCCTCGCGCTCTACCGGTCGGGCCGTCAGAGCGACGCGCTCGAGGCGTACCGGCGCGCACGCCGTGCGCTCGACGAGCAGCTGGGGATCGAGCCCGGGCCAGATCTGCGCGAGCTGGAGCGTCGGATCCTCAACCAGGATCCGACGCTCGGCGCCCCCGCGAGCTCCGTCGCGGCGGGGGCGACCGTCGGCCGGGACGGCGCACGATCGGCGTGGCTGGGGCGACAGGCGCCGCGCTGCTCGTCGTGATCGCGGCCGTCATCGCGCTCGCCCGGGACACTGGAGAGCCGGAGCGTGCCGCCCAACTACGTCGGGATCGTCGATGCGCAGAGCGGCGACGTGACCGGCGCGGTGCCCGTCGGCATCGGGCCGGGCCCGGTCGCGGCGGGCGGCGGCTCGGTCTGGGTCGGGAACCAGGAGGACCGGAACCTGACGCGGATCGACCCGCGACGTGGAGAGGCCGTCGCGACGGTCTCGCTGGGCGGCAGCACCCCGACGGGGCTGGCGATCGGCTCCGACGTATGGGTCGCGCACGGGCGAGCGGGGGACGTCTCACGCGTGGCGCCTCGCTTCGCGCAGATCACCACCATCGAGGTGACCGCACCCCCGTACGCGGCCCCGAGCGGCTCGGTCGCGGTCGGCGACGACGCAGCCTGGGCCGTGTTCGGCGACTCGACGCTCGCCCGGATCCCGCTCGACGGGAGCCGCGTCGACGGTTCGACGCTCGCCGGAGCCAGCTCGTCGGCCGTGGCCCTGGGCGACGGCGCGGTCTGGGTGGCGAATGCGGGCGACGCGACCGTGCAGCGGTTCAACCCGTCGACCTTCGGCGAGGGGCCCGTCCGCGAAATCGGCGTCGGCCGCCAGCCGGTCGCGCTCGCCTACGGCCACGGCGCCGTCTGGGTCGCGAACCGGGCCGACGACACCGTCGCCCGCATCGACCCGAGCACGAATGCGAGCATCTTCACGATCCCCGTCGGCGACCGGCCCGTGGCCGTCGCCGTCGGAGGCGGCTCGATCTGGGTCGCTAACGCGGGAGACGGCACGGTGACGCGCATCGACCCTGCGACCAACGACGTCACCCAGACGATCGACGTCGGCAACAGCCCGGCCGGCCTCGCGATCGCGGACGGGCGCGTCTGGGTGTCCGTGCGAACGGCCTGACTAGCGCCGCAGGCAGACGGCGGCGAGCACGAACGGCTGCGTCACGCACCCCACGCGCCCGGAGACGAGCGTCGCGTCGTTGAGCGCCTCGACGGCGATCATCGGCGCAGCGTCGCGGGCGAGCCGTTCGTCCAGCGCCGCGTAGGCGTTGAGCCTCGCCGCGCCTCGGAGAGCCGCTGCCTCCCGCAGAGCGCGATTGACGGCGCGATCGTCGAAGCGCCCCCAGTTCATGGACCCGACGAAACCGCCGTCGAAGTTGACGTTCAGGACGGAGAACGGGTCGGCGTAGTCAGGAACCCACGGCCGGAATCCGATGTCGTAGGCGCCCGTCGCGCCGAGGCGGCCGAAGTACGCGGGGCGAGGGATGCCGACGATCTCGACGTCCAGGCCGATCTTCGCGAGGTCGCGCCGCAGACTCTGCGCGGCGGCGAGACGCGGCGGAGAGTCGACGGTGAAGAGGACCGCCTTGCCGCTCCGAGTGTTTCCCAGCGCAAGCCTCCGCGCCCGCGGAGGTCCGGCCTCGTCAACGGGTAGACGTGCGCGTCCCGGAAGCCGGGGAACCCGGGCGGGAGGTACTGGTCGGTCAACGCGCTCTGGAGCTCGCTACCGCTCGCGCGCCGGACGGCCGCCCGGTCGACGGCGAAGTTGACCGCCTGCCGCAGCTGTGGGTTGTCGCGGAAGAGGGGGCGGGCGGTGTTGAGGACGAATCCGAACGTCGTCGTGCCCGGCGTGACGAAGAACCGCGAGCGGTTGACGCCGTAGCGGGCGGCGAGCCGCCGCCCGGGGTCGAAGTACTCCTCGGGCAGCGCAAAGCCCCAGTCGGACTCGCCCCGCTCGACACGGTCGAGCACCTCGTCGGGTGACGTTGCGCGCAGGTCGGCAGCGAAGCCGTCGACGTGTTGGGGGCGCGCGCCCGCCGTAGAACGGGTTGCGCCTGAGCACGGCCGTGTCGCCAGGCCGGTATTCGGCGACGTAGTACGGGCCGGCCGCCGGGAACGCGCCGATCCCCTCCGCGGTCTGCCGGCAGGTCCGGAGGCACCGCACAGAGGGCGGTCGTGCGATACGGAAACTCCGGGATCGGTCGCTTCAGCCGGACGACGAGCGTGGTCCCCGGGCGACGACGCCACGTGCGGTTCGCGCCCGTCCCGCGACGACGTCACCTGCGCCGACGATGTCGCCC
Source organism: uncultured Actinomycetes bacterium (assembly GCA_963748255.1). Lineage (GTDB taxonomy): Bacteria > Actinomycetota > Thermoleophilia > Gaiellales > Gaiellaceae > Gaiella. The sequence continues at coordinate 33,423 of CAVVIL010000024.1, forward strand.
GTGTAGGTGCGCCACGGCGACGGGACGCCGGGCGCGAGCGTCCGGTGGATCGCCCGGGCGAATGCGCTCGCGCGCACGGGCGTCCCGTCGCTGAAGCGGAAGCCGGGGCGGAGCGTGAACGTGTACACCGTCCCGCCCGCCGAGACGCGAGGCTGCGCCGCGGCCACCTCGGGCACGAGTGGCGAATCGGTCGCCGACCCGGCGGACCCCGCGGGGCGCAGGAGCGGCGCGCACATCGCGTCGATCAGCGCCCAGGCGCCGACGCCGTAGGCGATCGCCGGATCCAGCGAGTCGACGTCCTCTCCCCGGAGCACGACGCGGACGATCCCGCCCTCTTGCGCACTCGCCGCTCCGGGGTGCGCGGCCGACGAGACGGAGAGGGCCGCGCACGCGCCAAGAGCGGCAGCCCCGAGGACGACGAGCCGCGATCGCGCCGCACGTGAACGGATGCCGTACACGACGATCACGGGGAGGCTACACCGGCCGAAGCCAGCATTCCTAGGCCGATCCGGCCGACCGGTGGATGGCCGGTGGCCGTCTCTGGCCGCCCCGTGGACGGCAACGCGCATCGTCGACGCATCGACCGCCGGCGCAGGGCGCGACGGCGAAAAGGAGGTCGGCACGATGAAGGCTCTCGCAACGATCCTGGCTCTTGGTGTCCTCGCGTTCGGCGTGCCCGCCGCAGGCTGGGCGGCGGCCTCGGGGGGTACCACCGACGGCCCGGCCCAGCCCACCGCGATCGAGCGGCTCGTCCGCCAGGAGAAGGCCCGACGGAACGATCCCGCCCTAGGGATCAGGCGCGCGACGCAGGTGGTGCCGCTCCCTTCGGCGCCGCGGATCGTCGTCGTCGCCCGTGACGGATTCGACTGGCCCGACGCGTTCCTCGGCGCCGGAGCCGCCGTCGCGGCGGTCGCGGCACTCGGCGGGGCGATGCTCGCGGTTCGTGCCCGGACGCCGAGCCGGGCGTAGCCCCGCCCGGCGAGTGCTCGCGACCGCCGACGAGGAGTGGGGTCGCGAGCACTCGGCCCGGGGTCATGCAGTTCGCGCGCCTCAAGTCGCTGCCCGTGCTGCGCTGAGCCCGGGCGGGCCTCAGCCCGTCAGCGACGGGGCAAGCCGCCGCAGCGTCGCGCGGCCGAACGGGTCGCCCTCCTCGAGCGGGTGGATCGCGACCTGCGTCGCGCCCGCGTCGAGATGCGCCTGCACGCGCGCGCGGATCGCGCGCTCGTCGCCCACTGCCACGAGGGCGTCGACCAGCGCGTCGGAGCCGCCGTCCTCGAAGTCGCCGTCGGCGAAGCCGAGCCACCGGAGGTTGTCGAGGTAGTTCGGAGTGTCGAGGTACCAGGCGAGCGCCGCCCGGGCCTGTGAGCGGCCCAGCGACTCGTCGTCGGCCAGCACGACCTTCTGCTCGACGACGAGCAGCGCGTCGGGGCCGAGGAGCTCACGCGCGCGCCGCGTGTGCTCGACGGGGACGAGGAACGTGTGCGCCCCGAGCGCCTTCTCCGCCGCCAGCCGGAGCATCGGGGGCCGGAGGGCGGCGATCACGCGCGGCACGGGCGGCCGCGCGACCCCCGCGCCGTCCGGGCTGACGAACGGGTCCTCGTCGAGGGCGTCGAGGTACGCGCGCATGGTCGCGACCGGTCGCGCGTAGCGGTGTCCGCGCGGGTCGACCTGCACGGGGTGGCTCACGCCGAGCCCGAGCAGGAAGCGGTCGTCGAACGCGTCCGCGAGCACGCGGGCCGCGTTCGCGGCCGAGACGGCGTCGCGCGCCCAGATGTTCGCGATCCCCGACGCGACCCGAAGGCGCTCGGTCGCCCCTAGGAGGACGGCGCCGTTCGAGAACGACTCGCGTGTGCCGAGCCCCTCCGGGTACCAGAGCGTGTCGTAGCCGAGCTCTTCGATCTCGCGTGCGGCGGGACGGGCCTCGGCCGCGGGCGCGACGGTGAAGGCGCCGAGCCAGACGCCGATGCTCCCGAGCCGCACGGCGAGACGTTA
>CAVVIL010000025.1:0-299823 GCA_963748255.1 uncultured Actinomycetes bacterium
AGCGACGCCGCGCGACGCGCTGAGCGACGCGGCGCGACCCTCACAGCGGCGGGGGCTACCTCGATCCTCCGATCGACGACCCTCACGTCGAAGCGCTTGCCGAACGCCGCCACCCCCTGGAGCGTCAGGCTCCCGAGCCAGTCCGGCGCCTCGCCGTCGGCGCGGGTCGCAAGGCTCCGGGTCGACGGGTCCGGATGCAGGCCCAGCAGCAGGCGCAGGCAGAGGATCGGGGAGCCGGCCGCCCAGGCCTGGGGGCGGGCCGCCGTCGGGTAGGCGACGGGAAAGGCCGTCTCCGCGCGCGGGTAGCCCGCGAACACCTCGGGCAGCGAGTGGTCGAAGAAGCGCGCCGCCTCGAGCAGGCTGCGGCCGAGCTGCCAGGCGTGCTCCCGCGCGCCGACCCGGTCGAGACCCCACGCGGCGAGCGCGCGTGTCGTGCGGCCAGACGGTGCCGGTGTGGTACCCGAGCGGGTTGTAGCCGGACTCCGCGGCGCCCATCGTGCGGACGCCCCAACCAGACCACAGCTCGTCCGAGCAGAGCGCGGCCGTCACATCCGCGACGCGTCCGTCGGGGACGATCCCCGACCACAGCAGGTGCCCGTTGTTCGAGGAGAGCACGTCGAGGGGACGCTTCTCGCCGTCGAGGGCCAGTGCATAGGCGGCCCGCTCCTCGAGCCAGAAGTCACGATCGAAGCGGTCGCGAAGCTCGGTGGCCCGTTGCTCGAGCTCGATCGCCAGCGCGGTGTCGCGCCAGACCTCCCGCGCCAGCTCCGCCAGCCGGAGCCGCGCGTCGTAGACGTAGCCCTGCACCTCGGCGGGAGCGATCGGCCCGTTCGCGAGCCGGCCGTCCCGGAACTGCTGCGAGTCGCCCGAGTCCTTCCAGGACTGGTTTGCGAGCCCGTTCGGCGCCCGTCGTGCGTACTCCACGAACCCGTCGCCGTCGAGGTCGCCGTAGTGGTCGATCCAGGCGAGCGCAGCCCGGGCCGCCGGCTCCAGCTCGCGAACGAGCGCGTCGTCGCCCGTCCAGCGCCAGACCTCGGAGAGGAGCACGAGGAAGAGCGGCGTGGCGTCGACCGTGCCGTAGTAGACCGGGAACCAGGACTCCGCGGCCTTCCCGCGCCGCAGCTCGTGGAGGATCTTGCCGGGCTCGGCGTCGATCGCCGGGTCGTCCTCGGTCGCCTGCAGGGCGGCGAGGGCGCGCAATGCGGCCGTCGCGGGCTCCGGGCCGAGCAGCATCGTCTGGAGCGAGGTGATCAGCGCGTCGCGACCGAAGAGGGTCATGAACCACGGCATGCCGGCCGCCGGCAGCTCGTGCGACCACTCCGGCCCCTTCAGGCGGAGCGACGCGAGGTCGGCGAGCGATCGCTCGTAGCACCGCTCGAGCTCCGTCCACTCCGCGCCGAGCCGCGGGACGTGGATCCGCCAGACGCCGAGCGACCTGCGGAGGTGCTCGCGCTCGCTGTCAAAGCGCGTGCTTGGCGACGCGGCGCCCCGGCAGCCGGTCGCCGCGCGCGGTTTGGACGACGAGCTCCCAGGTTCCCCTCGGCTCGAGGTGCACGAGGAACGAGGCGCGGCTTCCGGCGAGCGCGACCGGGCGCGAGAACGTGATCCGGGTCGCCCAGGAGCTCGTGGGGTCACGGAGCTCCAGGGTCGCCGGAGCGGGCTGGGTCGGATGCACGCGGGACGGGAGCGGCTCGGCGCGGGACGGATCGCCGAGGGCGAAGTCGTGCTCCTTGACGGAGATGATGTCGGCGAAGTCCGAGGCGAGATCCAGGCCGACCGTCACCGACCGTGGCACCGGGGTCTCGTTGCGGAGCACGAAGCGCTCGGTCAGCGTCTCGCCGACGAACCGCTCGCGGGCGATCGAGATCGCGTCGACCGGGACGCCGTCCGTCGGCGCGTTGCGGAGGTAGTGGGCGGAGTCGAAGTACTCGACGACCTCCGAGGTGAGCAGGAGCGGCGAGGCACCGTCGACCGTCAGCCTGCTGCACGAGAGAAGGCGGGTGTCGTCTGTGTAGAGGCCGTGCACCCCGCCGACCATGTCGCCGAGGTCGTCGCTGATCGCGAATGTCGAGCCTTCGAGGATCGTGAGCACCATGCCGGCGGGAGCCCGCCCGGTCGCCGGAGTGGCGGGCGAATCCGCGGATCCTAGTGCGACCGTCAGCGAGTCGCGCCCGGATTCCTCGCCGCTCGGCTCAGCGCTCCTCGCTCAGCGTGTCCTTGAAGGCCACGAGCGATGGATGGGGAGTCTCGAGCACGGCGAGGATCGCGGCCCGCTCCTCGTCGTTCACCGTCACCTCGACCTCCCCGAAGCCGATCGCGGTGGAGAGCCGTTGCGCAAGCTCTTGCTGCCCTGCGTTCCGGAGACGGACGGAGAGGTGTCCGAGCGAGAGTGTCGTGATGGGAACGCCGTTGAGTCTCATCGGGGTGCGGGCGGTGAATAGCTATGGGCTGGCGCGAGAACGCCCCTCGGATGCCCTCGCGCCAACCCGCGCCCGCCGCCTGGGCACCTCCCATCGTCAGCGTCGACCACAGACCTAACGCTGGCCTCGTGGCCAGGTTCTTGTGGCGGGTCGGCTAGTCCGGCCGGTCTCGTTCGTCGCCACAATTCATGCCGGTGCGGCCCCAACCCCCTCGGGGTCGCACCACAACCCGCTGGTCTGCCGACCGAGGCGGCGAGCGACCAGACGGCGGGCAGTACCGAAGCGACCCTTACGCGACCAGGCTGCGCCCGCGGCCGATGTGATCGGCGAGGAGCGTGGCGCGCAGGTCTGCCAAGTCCTCCGGGCAGTCCGTGAGCACGCGCAGGAGGTCTCCGAGCTCTGCGCGGACGGCCGCGGCGCTCCAGGGCGGGGTGGTCAGGCCACCCCGCCCTGGGTCTCATCGCCTACGCGGCGGCCTTGGCGCTCTCGTTGCTGACGCGGGTGGCGATCTTCTCGACGAGACGGAGTGCGTCCTTCTCCTGCCTGAGGTTCTCGTCCAGGAGCTCGACGGCGTCGTCCTCCCCGAGCGCCTTCGCCATGCGGCGGAGCCCTTCGTACGCGGCGATCTCGTAGCTCTCCGTGCGCGCGGCTGCGCCGAGGTCGATCGAGTCGACGAGCTCGGGGGAGGATTCCTCGAGCATCTTGTCGTGCTCGGCGCGTAGCCCTTCGAAGCCGAGGCACTTCTCGGACGTCGGCTCCTCGCCGAGCTTCTCGAACACCTGCTCGACGTTCTTCACGTGGTCACGCGTCTCCTCGAGGTGGCCCTCGAGCGCCTGGCGGAGCTCGTCGTCGCGCACCTCGTCGATGAGCTTGGGCAGCGTCTCGTCGGCGAGCTGCCGCTCGACGTAGAGGATGTCGCCCAGCTCGTGGAGGAAGAGCTCGCGAGGGGACGTGATCTCGGACATTGTCGCTCCTTCGGGTTGTTGGTCGATCAGGCTCGGTCGTGGTCAGGAAACCGATGCGAGGACGGCCGATGCCTGGCCTCGCTCGAACGACTCGTGCCATCTGTCTGACCATTGCGGCCGAGCGCGAAACGCGTCGAGCGGGTGAGACGGGTCAACGCCGGGTACGGGCGGTGGTCGTGCTGCTGCGGCCTTCGTCGCGCGCGCTGGGCCGTGGCGCGCCTACTCAGACGAACCTCGGCAGGATCTCGCGCTCGTAGACCCGTCCCGGCGCCGCCCTGGTGCCGTAGACATGCGGCCGGCGTCGAGACTCCTGGATGGCCCGCTCAGGCCCACCCACGGATAGAACCCGTCGCGACGGGGTACGCCGTGGACCTGTGGCTGGAGCAGCCAGTGACGAGAACCGCCGGTCGGTGACGCAGGAAGAGCACGGCCCGGAGGAGCTGCGCGAGTACCTCGAGTGCTGGCGACTCCCCGGGGGCCGGCTGGCGCCCAACCAGATGCGCGCGCTCCTCGACTGGAGTGAGACGCCCGCCGAGGAGAGGAAGGGCATCGAAGAGAGCCTCGCGCTCACCCGGCAGCAGGTACCTGCTCGGTCGCTCGCTCCGGACCAGCGACGAGGTCACGTCAGCTGGCTCGAGCGGCTGAGAGGGCTGTTTCGGTCGTAGGCGCCGGGCGCCGGTCGAGGGAAGCGGATGGGTGGCCCGGGACGCTGAGGACGGTGCCGCGAGCGTGATTGCCGTCAGTCGCTCGCGTCGTCCCCCTGAAGACCCGATGGGCCGCAATCTGCCCAAGGCCACCCGGCCGGGTCGTTCCCCACGGCGGCGCGGACCAAACGAGGCAAGGAGCCTCGGACTTGTGCACGTCGTCCGTCGGACGACGGGTTCGTCAGCCACTTCGAGGATCGAGCTCCAGACCGACCGCGTTCCGCTGGTCAACCGGCAGCTTCCGTGGCATCGTCTAGATCGGATTCGAAGGCCACACCGCCCACGATCAGGGAGGCACGTATGTACGCGGTGGTCGGCAGAAGCACGATTCAGGACTTCGACCAGGCACGGAAGTTCCTGCGGGAGGAGGCCATTCCGCGGCTCTCGCAGACGCCGGGGTTCGTCAGCGGTCACTGGGTGCGGCTCGGTGAGACGGGCGGCGCCTCGATGGTCATCTTCGAGACCGAGGAGGCGGCGCGCACGGCGAAGGAGCGGTTCGAGGCGAACCCGCCGCCCATGGTGAGCCCCATGAGCCTGGAGATCGGCGAGGTGCAGGAGCACGCTCCCTAGGCGGTCGCGGAGGCGGAGCGGAGCGCTCCGCTCATGACTCGACGCGAGGCGGACTCTGCCGAAGCCGCCCGACTCGCACGCTAACCTCGTTCGCTTGGAGGCGGTCGACGTGCGGTGGTCGTCGCGGGCGCGGCGATGGCGACTGGAGGTGCCATGGGGTGAGGCGCCGCGACTCACCGTGCCACAGGGAACGAGTCATGCCGGCGTCCAACGCGTGCTCGAGGAGACGCGTCCGTGGATCGAGGCTCAGCGGCGTCGCCAGGTGCCGCGACTGTGCCTCGACCCGTCCGCGGTCAGCGAGTCGCAGGCGCGGAGGACCGCGCGAGGGCTCGTCTCGACGGTGGCCCAGGAGGAGGCCGGGCTCATCGGCGTCGAGTACCGCCGGATCCGAATCGCAGGGCAACGCACGCTCTGGGGCTCGTGCTCTCCACGCGGCACGCTCTCCTTCAACTGGCGGCTCGCGCTCGCGCCGCCCGAGGTGCTCGACTACGTGGTCGTGCACGAGCTCTGTCACCTGCGCGTCCCGAACCACTCGGGACGGTTCTGGGAGCTCGTCGAGCGACATCGCCCGCACTGGCGCCGGCAGCGCGATTGGCTGCGGGTCCACGGGCCCGAGCTTCTGGCGTTCCGTCCTCGGGTCTGATCCGGCGGGCACGCTGCCGGAGGGCAACCGCCGGCTATCTCACTCCGCGGTGCTCGGTCGAGGCCAATCGCTGCACGGCGAGGACGAGCGAGCCGCCGACGAGCATCATCGCGATATTCGTCGCCAGGACGCCGAGCGCCGCCCATGACGTCGCGAGCTCGCCGATGCCGGCCGCCACTCCGAGGTAGGCGGCGGCCGGGATCGTCGTCACTGAGATGGCGACGCCCACGGCCGCACCGGCTCGCGTCTCCACTGCGAGCATGCCGGCGACTCCGGCAGCGAACGCGACGATCACCGTCGTTGCGTTGACCTCCGTCTGGCCCGCCGGGACCTCACCGAGATTGAAGCCAGCGGGCAAGAGCTCGAAGGCGCGGAGAAACACGGTCAGCGCCGCGGCGAGCATGCACGTGACGGAGAGGCCGACCAGGAGGGTTCCGAGGCCACGCACGGCGAGCGACGGCCGGCGCAGGACGAGGCCGGTGCACGCTGCGGTGATCGGCAGCAGGTCGGGGCTGATCGCCATCGCGCCGACGATGAGAATGGAGCTCCCGTTCATCACGCCGAACGCTGCGATCACCCCGGCCACGGCCATGAGGACGAGGTACCGAAACGGGGCCTGCGCGCGGGCGCTCGCCTGGCCGAGCACGTCCGCCCAGACGAGCACGAGGGCCGACGACTCCGTCGGGAGCCCGATCGTGTCGAGGCGAACGAGCGCGACGTCCTCGGACGGCACGCCGAGCTCCTGCAGGCTGGAAAGCGCGCGATCGGCCGCGTCGCTCCGGAGGTCGGCCGTCACGAGCGTCGACCGGCCACGTGCGCCTTCGATCAGGCTGACGTGGTGCGCTCCCGCAAGCGCGTCGATCCGGTCCGCGACGGCGGCCATGGCCTCGGAGGCTCCGTAGACGCGCAGCTGCAACATCTCGCCCCCGTGCTGGACTAGCTCGTCCGCACCACGAGCAGTCGCTGACCGTTCGGCCGTCGAGGACATCGTCATGCGCTCACGCCGCCCGCATGATGACGCCCGCTTCGTACGACGCAGCCGTCCGCTCCGGGTGTCACGGCGATCTCCCGGCGCAGCCCAGCCGGAGTACGGCGGCAGTACGCTCCGTGCCGGTGGTTGTCCCGCCCGTCCTCTCGGCGTCGCAGCCGGCACGCCTTGGCGCGCGCGGGGAGAATCTCGACGTCACGGAGGAGCGGCCGATCGCGGAAGCGGTCGGCAGCCACTCGTGCTGAGAGGCCGCTGCGCGTGCACTGCCGTCGGGTTCGAGGTGTCGGACGAGTTCGTCGCGGCGTTCAACTGCCACTGCTCGAACTGCCGTGCGTTGACCGGCTCCGCGTTCCTGCCCTGGGGCGAGATCGAGCGCGAGAAGCTGAGGGTGACCAGGGGTGCGGGTTCGTTGGTGGTGGTCGGCGAGGCCGACGCACACCACGCGATGCGCTGCCGGGAGTGCGGGTCGCTGCTCTACTGGACTGCGCGCGACGGCACATCTGTCCGCGTTCCGTACGGATCACTCATCGACGAGCCGGCCCTCAAGCCGACTGCTCACATGTTCGTCGGCTCGAAGGCTCCGTGGCACGAGATCCTCGACGACCTTCCACAGCACGACGAGTACCCCTGGTCCTGACCTAGCGACGTCGTCGGCGCGCCGAGAACCAGCCGATCAACCCTCCGAGCAACAACCCCGCCTCCGGCGCCAACGGAACGTCGGTCGTCACGCTGACGACGATGCCGACAGCCACGCCGACCGCTGCACCGAGGACGACGGACCAGAGGTGTCTGCGATCACCGGTTGTTCCGCCCGCCATCGGAAACCGATCCTCGTCCAGCGGGATCTACCGCGTCAATCGATGTCGACCCCGAAGCGGGCGGGTCGGAGTCGAACCGCCTTTCACCGGCTGGAGGCCGGTGCCCTCCCGTGAGGTCGCCCGCGCGTCGTCCTCGTCTGAGGATAGGTGATCGTGGCGCGATGAGAAGCGCGTCGGGTCGACCGAGCTCGGCCACGAACCGGAGCGAGCCGTCCGCATCGCATACTTCTCGCGACAGACCGGACGAGGTGCGAGATGCGGAAGGACGTGCGCGAGTTCATCCGCCGGCTTGAAGCGGCGGGCCTGACCGTCGAGCCGACGCCGGGGCACTACCGGGTCCTGCGTGACGGAAAGCCCCTCCGGAAGGCGAACGGCATGCCGTTCATGCTCCCGTTCTCTCCCGACACGACCCGCTGGCGAAGAGCCGCGATCGTCGAGCTGCGCAAGCTCGGGATCGAGCCGTAGCTCAAGCTGTCCCACCGCAAGGCCCGTTCCGCCGCCGACGACCGCCAGACCACGACGTTGTGACACCGGTCTGGAAGGCTTGGCCCGGTGCTAGGTGCGCAGGCGGATCAGCGCGACGCGCTCGCCTGGGGCGAGGCGCAGGTCGCGGCGGCGCGCGACGACCCGGCCGCGCGGCTCGCGCTGCTCGCACGGACGTATCACGGCCCGACCGGCCGCGCGCCGCGACACCTGCCGTTTCGCCGGGCGGCGCTGTCGTTCATGCGCTGGCAGGCTCAGCGTGGTCTCCTCGATCCCCTCGAGTCGACGCCGCCGGGCAGCGTCTGGTGGCGGACGATCAACGAACGCCTCCTCCGGGACGGATGTGAGGCGCTCGCACTGGTCGGAGGGCTCCGTGGCGCACCATCGTCGCGGGCAGTGCGCCAGTGGCTCGAGTTCATCGCCACGCCGACACCGTCCTGTTGGTACCGGGCTCACAACGCCAGCATCGTGGCCGGCTACCTGGAGCACGAGGCGCTCGCCGCCGAGGAGAACGCACCGGAGCGCTTCTTCATCAATGTCGCGCTGGCGCGGGTCCTCTACGCGCATGCCCTCGTCGCCGCTCCGCGCCTGGCGCTGGGGCGGCTCTCCCTGGTTGGCCGCGTGCTCGGCGATCCCCGGCTCGGCATGGCCGGCGCCTTCCTCTCGCTCCGCCGCGTGATCCCGGACGACTATCCGCTCGTGCGCGAGGTCGAGTGGTACATCGCCGACGAGCAGCGACTTGGCCGATGGCTCGACTACGGAGTCATCGCACCGCGGCTGCAGGGCCTCTACGCGTGGTCCGCGGAGGAGCTCGACGAACCGCGTCTGCTCGAGCTCGTCCGAGACGGCAACCCGATCTACGCCTGGCCGTTCGAGGAGCGCCACGTCTGGCGCTCCCAGCACGTGCCCTTCGCCGGTGCTGTGCTCGAACGCGTCACTCGGGCTCGCTGAGGCGGTCGCGCCGCCCAGGGCGGCTCCGAGCCGGGAGGCGGGCGGCGTAGTGCCCCCACGCAGCACACCAGGCCCGACCCCCGGCTCTACCGAGCTAGATGCGCGGGAGCCGCGAAACTTGCGCGGTCGGGCAGCTGGTCACTCCGCTGATCGGCTCGTAGCCAAGCCACACCGGCACACAGCCGCCAGGGGCTCGGCAGCACGTCAGGCCCCTGGACGGCAGCCGGTCGCCTCGCGTTCCGTCGCAGGGCCTCCGACCGGGTCGGGTGGTGGGTTGCTGGGCCCCCGTGGCAGGGGGCCTGCTACTGCGCGACGGCGTCGTCCGCCGCGACAACCGTCTCCGTGTCCGTGTCCGTGTCCGTGTCCATGTCCATGTCCATGTCCATGTCTGTATCCGTGTCCGTCGATGGGTCGAGAGCGGCCAGCTTGCGCGCCTCCTTCTTCTCCAGCTTTCGGGCCCGCTTCTCGAGTCGGGCCGTCTCGCGAGCACGCTTGGCCTGAGTGAGCTGGGATTTCGATCGCGCCATATGCGTGTCCTCTCGTTGTGTGTCCCTCAGCGACGACGGAACGGCATCGTAGTCGGTGCGTTTCGCCTCCGACTTCTGGCCGCGACGAGCGAGGCCGGACCAGCCTCGACGATCACGCGTCGACGTCAGCGTCGTCGCAGCCGGCGATCGCCGCTCGCCATCGCCCGACACGAGATCCTCAGCGGGCTCCAGGCTGCTCGGAGCCGCGCACAGCGCGGTGCTGCGCGCCGCTAGCTCGACGCTGCTCGGGTCACGAGGTCGGCAGCGAGCTCGATGGAGAGAGCGTCGGTGTTGATCACGAGGTCGTAGTGGGTGGGTAGCTCCTCGTCCACCCCGTAGAAGCGCTTGAGGTAGTCGCGGCGCCCAGCGTCCGAATCCTTCACGGCCCTGGCAGCCTTCGCCGCATCGAGCGTCTCCGCGGCGCCGAGGCGACTCGCGCGTGTCGACGGCGAGGCGGTGACGAGGACGCGGAGTGCCGCGTCTCCGGGCTCGACGACGTATGACGCACCGTGCGCGACGATGACTGCGTTTCCGCGGGCAGCCGTGCGCTCGATCGTCTCGCGGATCAAGGCCTGCACGTCGTCGCTCCTCACCCCGTGCGCGAGGGCGCTCGACCCCGCTTCGCTGCCTTCGGCCAACGCCTCGAGAAGGCGGCTGACCAGCGGCTTCCGACGCTCCGCGTCCGCTACCTCAGCGGGGCTGATGCCTCCTCTCGCCGCCGCGCCGGCCACGATCTCGTCGTCGACGTAGAGGAAGCCGAGCCGTTTCGCGACGAGCCGGCCGACGTCGTCGCCGGCCGCGCCCGTTGCGTGCGAGATGCAGACGACTCGGCAAGTCACGCCCGCGACGCTAGGAGGCCTCGACGACGGCGTCAAGCCGTGAGGGATCTAGGTACCGGGCAGGACGACTGAGTCTCGCCCCGAGGATGGTTCCATGATGGCGGGATCCAGTGACTCGCCCCTGCACACGGCACTGGAAGCTGTTCACCCCCTAGGACTGTCCGTGGAGTCCGCGACGCCGACTCTCACCCACACGATCGGTCAGTCGAGCGAGAGGACGCTCGCACAGCCGAGGGCAGTTGGGGTCATGGATCGAGTCGGAGGACGACCTCGTCCGTCTCCTCGTTGCGCCCATGAGCGAACCCGCGCCCCTCGCCCACGATACGGAAACCGCACTTCGTCAACACCCGAATCGATGCGGCGTTGTCGCTCGCAGCCTGAGCGTAAAGCGGCCGGGTTGCCTCCAACTGCAAGAACTCTTGTAGGGCACGCGTGGCAATGCCGCGGCCCCAATCTTCACGGCCGATCCAATAGGTGACCTCGCGGTGACCCTCCAGGTCGAAGCTCGCAATGTGACCCACAACTCGGCCGTCGAGCTCGACGACCCTGTTCGTCGTAGAGTCGTCGTTCCTCAGCCGCGCCCACCGTCGCTCGAAGCCCGTTCGATCATCTGATCCGGCGACGTGAACGCGGCCATCCGTATCGCGTCGCGATCCGTCCAGTGCTCGAACAGCACGCCGAGATCACGATCTTCGATCTCGCGAAGGACAAGCTGTCCCAAGCCCTCCCGCACGGCCGTTAAGGCTAACCGCCGCAGACTCAGGTGACATTCCCGAACGCTGGCCCAGCGGGCGGTCTTGCAGCCCGGCAGGAGCCTTACGTCACCGCGGCAGCGGGTTCGGGCCGGTGGCGGTGACCAGCCGCTGCGGCACCCAGTCGTCCACATGTTTGAAGCCCTCGAAGCGCCCTTCCTCGTCCTCGACGACGTCGAAGAAGGAGCGCCGGTAGAACTTCACGTGGGTGAAGTCCTCGAAGAGGACGTAGACCGGGTCGACGTCGGCACTCTGGAACTGCTGGCCGGTCAGCACCGCCCGATGCACGCGCGAGAACTCGTCGATCTCCTCACCGACGACGACGCCGAGGTGCTCGAGGCCCATCCGGTAGACACGCTGGTGCACGGGCGGGATCAGCTCGATGCGCGAGACCGGAGTCCCGTCGAGGACCTCGAGCGGCTCGACGAGCACGATCAAGGAGATCGGACGCCCGTTCCAGACCTTCTCGCGGTTCGCTCTCGCATGGCGCTCGAGCAGCGTCCGTTGATGGACGTAGAGATCCCAATCGGCGACGCGGACAGCCAGGTGGCTGAGCGCGTACGGCGAGATGTCGATGCCGCGGGCAAGAAGACGGTCGCGCTGCATCGCCGCGAAGGCTCGGTAGTCCCCGATGATCTCGGCGATCGGATCAGACGTCGCCACGTAGCATCCTCGTCCGCCATCGTACGAGACGCACGGCCATGGCTCGGGGACATTCCCGCACCCTCGCGCAGAAGACCATCCTCCCGTTCGTGGGCACGCCGCGTCGCGAGGGCATAGGTTCTCTGTGCCTGTGCGCAGACGCACAGCGAGCTGACCCGAAGGAGGCGCAATGCCCACCGTCATTGGCTACCACGACGTGAAGGACAAGGACCACTGGCTCGCCTCGCCCAAGCGTGAGGAGTTCTTCGGGCCTCTCGGCGTGACAGACATCCGGACGTTCGTCGATCCAGAGAACCCGACACGCGTCGGCTTGCTGATGGACGTCCCGGATATGGACGCCGTCATGGCTGCGATGGAGACGGAGGCGGCCGCCGAGGCGATGGCGCACGACGGAGTCGTCCCGGAGACGCTCGTGATCCTCGTCGAGGCCTGACCGACGCGCGCCGGCTCGGCAAGGGCGAAAGGTCGGCGTCGCTCGGAGGACATCCCCACCCCGTCACCGCGAACGGAGGACCCGATGGATCATGCGGCCGCGATGAAGCGCCTGTACGACCTGATCAACGCTGGAGATATCGACGGGTTCGGCGAGCTCCTCGCAGGAGACTTCGTCGAGCACGAGGAAATGCCAGGACTCGAGCCGAGCAAGGAAGGCGTACAGCAGCTCTTCCACATGTACAGGACCGCGTTTCCCGATCTGCGCATGGAGGTGCAGGACGTCCTCGTGAGCGGTGACAAGGCGGTCGCGCGCGTTCGGGCGACGGGAACGCACCGAGGCGAGTTCCTGGGCATGGCCGCCACCGGCAAGAGCGTCGACGTCCAGCTGATCGACATCACCCGGTTCGGTGACGATGGCCTTGCCCACGAGCACTGGGGCGTCTTCGATGCACTGGCGATGATGCAGCAGCTCGGCGCCATCCCGCAAAGTCCTCCCGGATAGATCGGCCTCGCCGCCCGTCGCGGGCGCGGCAGTAGCGACTGGGCCGACCCTGCGTGAGGCTCGAGCGACACTGCCGCACGCCCGCGCAGGTGACGATTCGCACGCCCGACTCCACGTGAGCCAACGCTCTACGATCGGTCGAATGGAGGAGTTCGTCCCGCGCGACTTCGACGTCCCTCGGCGGCTCGAGACGCCGCAGTTCGTGCTCGAGCCGCTCGACCCCGAGCACAACGACCAGGACTACGACGCGTGGACCTCGTCGAAGCAGCACATCCACGCGACGCCCGGGTGGGAGGACAGCAGCTGGCCGCGGGAGATGTCGCCGGACGAGAACCGGGCAGATCTGCAGCGCCATGCCGACGACTTCCGCAACCGGACGGGGTTCACGTACACGGTGCTCGATCCGGCGAGCCGCGACGTGATCGGGTGCGTCTACATCTACCCGCTGCCCGACAGCGACCATGACGCTCGTGCGCACTCCTGGGTACGCGCGAGCCACGCGCAGCTGGACACGCCGCTCTGGCGCGTCGTGAGTGAGTGGCTCGCGTCGGACTGGCCGTTCGGCAGCGTCGAGTACGCGCCGCGCGCCTAGGCGCCCCAAGCAGCCATGCAGCTCGATTCGGGTCGGGTGACATTCGTGACGTTCCCGGTCACGGGCCACACGGAGAGCCGTCCCGAGGTGCGAGAATCGCGTCCGTGCCCGGAGCGCAGCTCGAGGACGTCGGATCGGGGCTCGCGCCCGTCACTCAAGGCCCGTTCGTCGTCAATGTCCGCGATGCCGAGTGGTGGTTCTCGGAGAGGCGGGGCGCGAGGTGCGCCTTCGAGAACGAGTACGGTGACCCGCCGGTCGAGTTCGCCCAGTTGGGGATCAACGTCAGCGTCCTGGAGCCCGGGCAGACGGGTCTCTACCACGCCGAGTCGAACCAGGAGGCGTTCCTCGTCCTTTCAGGGGAGTGCGTGCTGCTCGTCGAAGACGAGGAGCGACGCCTGCGGCCCTGGGACTTCTTCCACTCGTCCCCGTGGACCGAGCACGCCTTCGTGGGTGCGGGCGACGGGCCGTGTGTGATCCTGATGGTCGGTTCACGCTCGGGGACGGGAGTGCGTTATCCGGTGTCGGAGCTCGCGGCGCGCTACGGCGCGAGCGTGGCGGAGGAGACGTCCGACTGGAGACAGGCGTACGCGACGGTCGAGCGGTTCCGGCGAGAGCGGCCGCCGAACTGGGCTCGTCTGCCCTGGGCGCAACCCGGAGGTGAACGCGGATGAACGACAAGCAGACATGGCAGGTCGCGCGCCTCGACGACATCGAGCGGCGCGACAGAGATATCCCGGTGCGCGAGCACTTCGGGATTCACGCATTCGGAGTCAACGCGTACACGCCCGGCGAAGAGGGCACCCTGATCGGCGAGCACGACGAGACCGGGTCGGGCCAGGAGGAGCTGTACATCGTGCTCGACGGGAAGGCGACCTTCGAGATCGACGGCCAGACGGTCGACGCACCCGCAGGAACGTTCGTGTTCGTCGCGCCGGAGTCGCGCCGGAGGGCGACCGGGGACGGAACCGTCCTCGCTGTCGGGGCCACACCCGGCGAGGCGTATGAGGGGGTCGACTGGGGTGACGCGTGGCCGTTTCACAGCGAGTCCATGACGGCCTACGGCGAGCAGCGGTATGCCGACGCGCTCGAAGCGGTCCGCAGTGGCCTCGAGCACATGCCGGACCACGCGGGCTTGCATTACAACTACGCGTGCTTCGCGACGCTCGCGGGCGCCACCGGCGACGACACCTTCGCGCACCTCCGACGGTCCGTCGAGCTGCTCCCGCGGTTCCGCGAGGACGCGCGCAGAGACGACGACTTCTCCACCGTACGCGACGACCCGCGGTTCGAGGACGCTCTTCGCTGAGCCCTGCCCCCGATTGGACAGATTTCAACCACTCGGACTCGGGTGCAACGCTGCTTCAGCTGTTCGCGTTCCTTGCGTTCGCGTTTCTGGTCGGGCTCGCTCTGAAGCGGTGGCGCAGGTCCCGGTCGGCGCGGTAGCCCGACCCGGACGAGCACGGGGGTGGCGTTGGCGGACCGCGATCGAGGTCGACTCGAAGGAACTTCGCCTCAGGTGAGGCTCAGCGCCTCCGAGACATGGAGCCCGGCGATGTCCTCGTCCGGCGATGACCTGGCGAGAGCACGCTCGCGCAGGCGAGCATCTACGGTGTCGCCGCGGCGAGGTGGTCGATCCGTGCCGGGGCGCTCGTTAGGCTGGGTCGCCTGGTTTTCCCGCAACCCGAAGGAGGACGGCCGAATGAGCGGTTACGCGGTGGCCCAGATCGACGGGATCGACGAGATCAGTGACGGCCGCTGTCCTTGGCGGCCTGTCGGGTTCAACTTCGGTATCACGTCCTTCGGCGTCAACGCGTTTACAGCTCATCAGGTGGGCGATCGGCTCATCAACGAGCACGACGAGTCACAGGAGCATGACTTGCAGGAGGAGCTGTACCTCGTCCAGCGCGGGCGCGCGACGTTCGAGCTTGACGGCGAGCGGGTGGACGCACCCGCGGGCACACTCGTCTTCGTTCGCCCCGCCGTGAAGCGGACAGCGTTCGCTGAGGAGCCGGGGACGACGCTCGTCGCGCTCGGCGGAACTCCGGGGAAGGCGTACGAGTACCAGGGCGGCGACATCTGGATGCCGCTCAACCATCTCTACGAGTCAGGCCAATACGCCGAGGCCGCAGATCAGGGACGCGAGCTGATCGAAGCTCATCCTGAGTGCGCGGGGCCGCTCTACAACCTCGCGTGCTGCGAGAGCCTCGCCGATCGGACAGACGACGCGATCAGGCATCTCCGGCTCGCGATCGACCGCAAAGAATCGTTCCGTTCGCTTGCTGCCGAGGACAGCGACTTCGACCCGATCCGCGCCGAGACCGCTTTCAAGGAGTTGGTTCAGGGCAACGCAGGCGAGCCGACTACGGGGTAACAGACTTCGCATCGGTCGCTTCGGGTGACATTCCCGAACGCTGGCCCAGGCGAGCGCGCTGTCTCCTAGCCCGGTTCGCTTGCTACCGGGGTGGGGGTGAACAGCTTCCAGTGTCCCTCGGAGACGACCTCGAGGGCGCCGTCAACCACCTTGATGGCGGTTTGATCGTCAATCGCGTACGCAGGAACTGACAACCCCGCGGCCCATGCTTCGATCTCGGCCAGAGGGGTAGCCGGAAGGCCATCCTCACGAGAGAGGTGTGGAAACACGGAGAAACCAACAAGCCCCAGCGCTCTGTCGCTGCCTGTGAGTGGATCACTGTCGTCGTAGGTTTCTCCTCCGAAGTCGGGAGTCGCGACCATCGCACCGCCGCTCGTGCCGACGTAGACCATGTCGGGCCGCAGTGACGGCAAAAGGTCGGCGAGCCCGGACTGCCGCATCCAGTAACAGAGATACAAAGGACTGCCGCCCCAAACCAGCAGAGCGTCGACTTCCTGAACGGCCGGAACCCAGTACTCCTCTTTGATGCTGGGCAGCGCGGTCAGCTCCAGCACCCCCAACGACTTCCACCCCAAACCGCACATGGGGCCGCCGACCGATCCGTTGATGAACCCATAGACGTGTGACGGTCCGCCGGGGAAAGGTTGCACCCCAGTGGGAATGCAGAGCGCACTGGACTCGGCAATCGGCTTGCCCAGCAACTCGACCAGCGCATCATGGATGCTCGCATTCCTGATGCCGCTCGATGTGAGAAGAAACTTCATCGCGCCTCCTGAAGTCATTGCCGCAGGCGAGACCTCTCTAGACCGTGTGCGGTAGAGACTGGCAGACCCACCGAAAGTCATCGACCCCGGAAAGACCCGGCGTCACGCCTCAGGGGACATTCCCGAACGCTGGCGCATGCGACGCGGCAGGCGCGTCGCCCGACCGGCTACCGGCCGGCGACCCACAGATAGGGCGTCGTCGTCGAGACCTTGACCAGTCCCGCTCGTTCGAGGATCGGACGCGAGGCTTCGGTCGAGTCGCTGTGGATCAGCCTCTTGCCAAGCACAAGCGCTGATCGTGCACGGGCCGCCGTGAGCGCTCGGTAGAGCCCGCGACCACGCCATTCCGGTCGCGTGGCGCCGCCCCAGATCCCGGCGAACTCCGTTCCGGGCACCGGCTCCAGGCGGCCGGAGCTGACGATCTCTCCGTCGGCCTCTGCCACCCAGAGTTCCATCCCATCCCCGAATCCCAGTCTTCGGAGCAACGCATCCGCCATCTCCTGGGCGAACCCGCCCCCGAAGACCTCTTCCTGCATCTCACTGAGCGCGCGGACGTCTGTCTCGCTCGTGACCCGCCGGAGTTGGATCCCTGTCGGCAATGGAACGTCAACCGCCAGGAGAGCGGCTTCGCCGATCATGATCGACTCCGGCTCCTCGGCCACGAACCCGTTTCGCACGAGCGCGTCGTGAAGCGCCGGCGCGCGATCGTGCGCGCGCGACTTCCACTCGACGCGGGTTATCCCGGGATCCTCACGGTAGTGCGCAAGAGCGCCCTCCACCCACCGGGCGATCACCGCGCCATCCGCACCTCCGAGATCCCGGTACGTGACGAAACCCCTACCGCCCGCGAACGTCACGAGCCTCAGCGGGCCGAGGCGCGTCACGGCCACCGCACTCGGCGTTTCGGCGTCCGTACGAAGCTGTCGGTCGTACGCGTCGAGGTACTCCTGCACAGTTGCCATCCGCTGCCATTCTCCAGGCTCGTCTAGCTCGGGTGACATTCCCGCACGCTGGCCCAGGCTAGAGAGGCTTTCTCATCAAGTCGCTGGGAAGCCGGCTGTACCCAAGTCGCCGGTAGAAAGGCACCACGTCAGGCGCCGCCACGAGGTCGAGCCGGGTACCGAACTGTCGTCGCGTCACGAGTGCCTCCAGGGCGTCCATGATTCCCTGGCCGATCCCCTGTCCTTGGGCATCCGGATCGACAACGACGTCGACCGCGAAGCAGTACATCCGGCCGTCGCCGACAAGCCGTCCCATGCCCACGACCGCCTTGCGCTCGTCCACCGCGCAGATCGCCGTGAGGCTCCCACCGAGGGCACGATGGCAGTCCTCGACCGGGGGCGCCGTCCAGCCGACGCGGCGCAGTAGTTCGACGTACTCGTCGGCCGTCGGAAGGCGTTCGACAAGCTCCACGGCCTGATCATCGCGCTTTGGGCGCACTACTAAGGCTGTCCGGGGGGACCTTCCCCGAACGCTCGCGCAGCCAAGAACTGAGCCGTCGACAGCTCGGCAGCTGTCGTGGTCAGACACCCGCACGGGTGAATGTCACATGCGTGACTCCACTTGGCGAGGAGGTGGCCTCGATCTCGTAGTCCTCCTCGAGGCCCTCCAGTCCGTCCCAGAGGCGTACGCCTCGTCCGAGCAGGATCGGCACGACCACGATGTGCATGTGGTCGATGAGCCCGGCGGCAAGGAAGTCGCGGACGATGGTGGGGCCTCCGCCGATGCGGACGTCCTGGCCGTCCGCGGCCTCGCGAGCCGTCTCGAGCGCCTCGGCGGGCGAAGCGTCGATGAAGTGGAACGTCGTGCCGCCCTCCATCTCGAGCGACGGGCGCGGCTGGTGGGTGAGGATGAAGGTCGGCGTGTGGAACGGCGGGTTGGGACCCCACGCGCCCTTCCACTCCGGGTCCTCGTGCCATCCGGGATGGCCGAACTTGTTCGCACCCATGACCTCGGCGCCGATCCCTGGTGTGAACTGCTGCGAGAAGGCGTCGTCGATGCCGCCGCTGCCGCCGGGCCGGCCGACCATCGCGTGCCACCACTGGGTCGCGAACATCCATTGGTGCAGCCGTTCGCCGGCGTGCCCGAACGGTGCGTCGCGCGTCTGGCCTTCGCCGGTGGCGAAGCCGTCGAGCGAGATGGAGAAGTTGTGGATGCGGGCGAGTGACATTGCCGAGTCCTCCTTCGCTGACCGGGTCGGTTCTCAGAACCACGATGGCAGGCCGGAGTGCGAGCTGACCGGTTGGTGGCGCGTCGTGAACCAGCGCTTCCAGAAAGCCCACGGCTCTCGCCGAGCCTCCGGCACCACCAGCACGTACACCTGGAGCTCTCCAGCCGCTAGGGCCGATCATCCGCCGTCGACGCGCAGGCGGGCCGACGGCGGCGGCTCGTCGAACTCGTCGTGACGGCGGAACCAGAACGACCACGGCGCCCGCGGCCACCCGTCGGGCAAGTCCTCGTCGTCGGACTGCCCGCCATAGGGCGTCAAGGACCACAGGCTCCAGAGGCTGCCGATCCATTGGACCATCGATCCGTGCTGGAGGAAGTAGGTGCGGTAGACGTTGTCGCCGTCGCGCAGGAAGACGTTGAAGCCGAACCACTCGTCGACCCCGAAGTCAGCCGAGAAGCGCTCGCTGCGGATCGTGTACCAGGGCACGTCCGTCCAGCCCATGCGCTCGGCATAGCGGCGCAAGCTCGCCTGAGGGGCCGGCGATGCCATCGCGAAGGTGATGTCGCGAGAGTGCAGTAGGCCGAGGTTCGGGATGCCGTCGGCGACGGACGAGCAGCCGACGCACCCGGCGTCGGGCCAACCGGCGACACCCTCCTCGAAGAAGAACCGGTAGAGGATCAGCTGGCTGCGCCCGTCGAACAGCTCGAGCAGTGACCGCCGCCCGTCAGGGCCCTCGAACGCGTAGTCGTGCTCCACCTGCACCATCGGCATGCGCTTCCGTGCGGCGGCGAGCTCGTGCATCGCGGCGGCGACGGTCTGCTCGCGCTCGAGTAGGGCCGCCAGCGCCGCGTCCCACTCGGTCTGACCGACGACAGGCGGACGAGCGAGGGGCTCCCCGGTTGTCCCCATTCGGATCGTCTACCCCGACTGTCGCAGGACGCAAACGATCCGGAGCCTCGGGGACATTCCCGAACACTGGCCCAGGCGACACTCCTCAGTTCGGACCCCGCGGCGGTGGGCTCGCTTGCTCAAGAAGCGCTCGCACACTCTCCTCGTCGAAGGCAACCTCGGCACCGCGCGCACGCGCCCAGGCAGCAGCGGAGGGCTTGGAGCAATGGAGACGTTCCTCGCGGAATCGCCAGATGCGGCAGGCGGTGAGCGCCATCAGTTCCTGGTGCGGGGGGTCGTAGCCGATCCTCTTCCAGCGCTCCACAAGCCTTGACGCCTACCTCGTCGACCCACTCGTCGGGAACCGCGCCAATCACGCCGGTGTGACCAAGCTGGCGACACACGGAGAACTCGACCACGAGGTCTGGCTCGTCCCGCTCGCATTCGACGTGGAGGCCGTGCTCGGCGGTGAGTGAGACGTGGAGCGTCATGTGCGGTGCACGGGTCGGCTTGGCAGCAACTGCGTATGTGACGACGCGGAGATCGAGGTTCGTCGGATCTTCCTTCCATTCCTGTTCGACCACCGCGACGAGCCCGTCTGTGGGCTTGTCGCTGATCACAAGGAGGTCGACGTCGCTCCTTCCGGGACGGAAATCGCCAAGTGCGAGCGAGCCATGGAGAACCACGGTGGCATCCGGAAGCGTCGCGACGCACGCGCCAGAAAGACGCTCGACGAAATCCATGCGGGGGAGCCTAGAGCTGCTCGACCGCGCGTCGGCCGCGTCGAGCACATTCCCGCAGACCGGCCCAACCGGCCAGTCTCACCCGCCGCGCTACGGAACGACGGTCACGCGGTGACCGTGGTCGCCGCTTCGAGGCGCTCGAGCTCGCCTTCGTAGATGTAGCGCTCGTCCGGCGACCAGAGCTCGCGGCCGGCGAGCTCTCCTTCGTAGAAGGCGTGGTCGAGCTTGCGTGGTGCGACGCAGTCGCCGATTCGGCGGACGTTGGGGAGTTGGCCCTTGAGGCTGAGGTACAGCTCGTCGTCGGCGATCGGGCCGGTCGCCAGCACGACCGTGTCCACATCGTCGATGGTGTCCTGCGCGCCGGTGTACAGGTTGAAGAGCGTCACACGGTTGCCATCGACGCTCGCCGCCCATTCGTTCAGGCGGTACCGGAGCCCTTTTCCGAGCAAGCGGCTGTAGAGATGTGCCATGTCCAGCGTCGTCAGTGTCGTCGGAAAGAGCGTCGGCCAGCGGCTGACGAGCTCGACGTCGCAGCCGCGATCGAGGAGCACCTCGGTGACGCCGGCGGCGTACCGGGTGCCGTCGTCGTCGAGCACGACGACCCGACGTCCGATCGGGCGGCTTTCGAGCAGAACGTCCCAGACGGTGAGGACATTGTCTTGTTCGGTGCCCGGCAGCCGATCGACGAGCGGGTTCACACTGGAGAAGCCGGTCCGCGAGGGGACGGCTCCCGTCGCGACGATCACGGCGTCCGGCGCGAGCTCGCGGACGAGCTCGGCCGTCGCCTCGGTGCCGAGCCGAACGTCGACTCCGTGCCGGTGGAGCTGTCCTTCGAGGTCGCGTGTGATCCAGCCGAACTCGTCGCGGCCGGGCGTCCGCAGGATCAGGTTGATCTGGCCCCCGAGCTCGTCCTCGCGCTCGACGAGTGTCACCCGGTGGCCCCGCTCCGCCAGGACGGCGGCGGCCTTCATCCCTGCCGGCCCACCGCCGGCGACGAGCCAGCGCGCTGGCTCGTCGGTCGGGGACACCGTTCCCGGGCCAAATCGCCGCTCCCGCCCGGCACCCGGATTGACGGTGCACGTGATCGGCAGCCCCTTGAACACGCGACCGATGCACCCCTGGTTGCCGCGGATGCAGTGAACGAGCTCGCTCTCGCGTCCCTCGCGCACCTTGTTCGCAAACTCGGGGTCGGCGATCTGCGCGCGGGTCATCGCGACCATGTCTGCCTTGCCGCTTGCGAGGATCTCCTCGGCCATTGCCGGATCCTTGATGCCGCCGACGGTGAAGACCGGCAATTCCGGCACCGCGCTCTTCACCTGTGCTGTGAGGTCGACGAGATAGCCGTCGGGGACATCCGCGGGCTCGATCGCCTTGTAGATGTTGTGGTATCCGGCCGCGGTGACGTTCACGTAGTCGATCCGGCCGTCGGCCTGGAGCAGCCTGACCGTCTCGGATCGCGTCCCCGATGTCGAGCGCGCCGGGGATGAAATCGGTCAGGCTGATCCGGACGCCGACGACCCAGTCGTTGCCGGCACGCGCCCGCACTTCCTCGATCACCTCGCGCGCGAACCGGAGCCGGTTCTCGAACGACCCGCCGTACTCGTCCTCACGCTTGTTGTACAGCGGCGACAGGAACTGATGCAGGAGGTAGCTGTGCGAGATGTGCACCTCCGCGCCGTCGAAGCCTCCCTCGCGGGTGAGCTCGGCGGAGCGGCCCCACCACTCGACCACTTCGCGGATGTCCTCGTGCTCCATCGCCTTCGGCGTCTCCCCATAGGCCGGCGACTTCACCGCGGACGGGCCCCAAAGAACCCTGAAGTCGTCCGCGGAGTCGCTCGTCGCATTGAGGCCGAAGTGGTTCAACTGGGCGAAGATCAGAGCGCCGTGCTCCTGGACCGCCGACGTCAGCCGACGGTCGGACTCGAGCGCCTCCGGCCGATACGCCCAGGCCACGCGCGGGAAACCGGTGGTCGAGGTCGGGTGGACGACGCGGTTCCCGGTGATCAGCAGCCCGGCACCACCCTTCGCGCGAGCTGCCTGGTAGGCAACGTTCCGTTCCGAGTCGACTGCGTTATAGGCCCAGAGCTTGACGTGGGCCGTCTGCATGATCCTGTTTCGCACCGAGACTCCGCCCATCTGCAGCGGGCTGAACAGGTGTGGGTAGTCAGTCAACGCGCCTCCTCCGAGTCGGAACGGTCCAGGCGCGAACCGGCGACCTCGCCGAAACACGCGCCCACCCCAGGCCGGCAGCTCACGTCCACACGAGGACGGAACACATCCGGGAGACTACGCCGCAAGCGAAGGGTCCGACGCCTCCGTGCGGCGCATCCCCGGTTCCGGACCGTCGGGGATCGAAGCCTCTGCAGTCGCTGGCTCAACTCCTGGCCCGGCGGCGGCCGTATCTCGGCGGAGGATCGGCTGTCGCCGGGCCGAAACAGCCCGTGTGCTGTCTGCGTTGCTCATGTTCGACAGGTTCGTCAAAGCGCTCCGGGTCGCCGTCCGCGAAGAAGGCTTTGTGCAGATCCTCGGGGCAGGACTCCTTCTCGTCGCGGTGGGCACCATCACCTACACCACG
Source organism: uncultured Actinomycetes bacterium (assembly GCA_963748255.1). GTDB lineage: Bacteria > Actinomycetota > Thermoleophilia > Gaiellales > Gaiellaceae > Gaiella. The sequence continues at coordinate 22,364 of CAVVIL010000025.1, forward strand.
AGCCCAGGACTGGAGTCTCGTAGACGGCTTTTGCAGTCGCGACGCTGACGACATCGAGCATCGCCGACCCGGAACTCACGATCACGGGGGCGCCGATCAAGATCTTCACCGTCTTCTACATCTTGGTCGGCATCGGCATCCTGGTCGAACTCGCTCGACAGCTCGGCTTTGCCTACGTCCAGGTACGACGGGAAGAGCAGGCGGCGAAAGCCGACAAGGCAGACCACACAGCCGAGACGTAGCCGCGCCTCCCCAGGGCGGCGCGGACGCAGCTTCGCGCTGCCCTGGGTTGCCTCTTGCGGCAGGTGCGATGCCGTGCTCCGTGTTACGCCGCCTCTGCGGCGTGTACATCGCGCCGCATCAGGTGGCGCTCGTAGACCGCGTCGAACCCCTGTCGCCAGCTCGGGTAGCGGAGCGTCCAGCCGAGCTCGCGCTTTGCCTTGGCGTTGGACGCGCCGCGGAGTTGCGTCATCATGACGACGCCGACCTCGCCGGCGAACAGCTTCGCGAGCCAGGCCGGCACCTTCCTCGGCGGCGGGGCGTCGAGCGCTTTCGCGAGCGCGGGGAGCACCTCCCGGACCGGCGCGGGGTCGTCGTCCGCGACGTTGTAGGCGCCCGTCCTGCCTCGCTCGAGCGCGAGCACGGTCGCCGCCGCGGCGTCGTCGACGTGGACGAGCGACCAGACGCCGCCGCCGTCCCCGACGATCGGCACCTTCCGCTCGCGCACGGCGTCCCGCAGCGGGTCGATGGGCGCGCCGTAGAACGAGCCGTATCGAAGCGCGATGCCGCCGGCGTCGAGCACGGCCCTCTCGAGGTACTTGATCGCCTCGAGCGTTTCGCGCACGACCTCCGGCGGGTCGTTGTCGGTCGGGTCGTCCTCGGTCTTCACCGGGCCACCCACGCGCGCGTACCGCCAGGGTTGGAAGCTCTGGGCGACGAACTGCTCGACGCCGGCCTCCTCCGCCGCGGCAAGCAGGTTGTCCGTCCCCTCCGTCCGCAGCCGGTTCGTCGGGGCCAACGACTCCGCGAAGCGCTTGAAGTCGACGTCGCCAGCGAGCGCGGTCGCTTGGTGGGCGATCGCATCCGGTTTCGTGTCGAGCACGAGCCGCCGGACGGCAACGCGGTCGAGCAGGTCGAGCACGGCCGGCTGTGCGCCGAGCTCGCGCAGTGTCTCGGCTCGCTCGAGTGTCCGCGACGTGCCCACGACCTCGTGTCCTCGCTCGACCAGCTGGGAAACGAGCGGCGCGCCGATCGCTCCCGTTGCTCCAATGACCAGAACCTTCATCTCCTCCTCCTTTCGTCTCATCACCACCGAAGACGGAGGAGGTGGCGCGAATGTGACACCCCACCCCGACGCTGTCACGCCGCGGGCTGCTATCTCGTCTATAGGGCATGGAGGCGCACGAGGAGCTGCGGCCGTACCTGTTCGCGATCGCGTACCGAATGCTCGGGTCGGTGGCGGACGCCGAGGACGTCGTGCAGGAGGCGTTCCTCCGCTACCAGGCTGCGGGCGTCGCCCCGGAGTCGCCGAAGGCGTACCTCGCGACGATCACCACACGGCTCGCGATCGACCAACTGCGTTCCGCCCGGGCGCAGCGGGAGGTGTACCCCGGCGAGTGGCTGCCGGAGCCGCTGGCCGAAGACGACGCCCCTCAGCACGCCGAGATGGCCGACTCGCTCTCTCTCGCATTCCTGCACCTGCTCGAAAAGCTCTCGCCGGTCGAGCGGGCGGTGTTCCTCCTGCGCGAGGTCTTCGACTACCCGTACGAGGACGTGGCCCGGATCGTCGGCAAGTCCCCGGCGAACTCGCGCCAGATCCTCGCCCGCGCGCACGCGCACATCGACGAGGGCCGGAGGCGGTTCGAGGTCTCGCGCGCGGAGCGGGAGGAGGTCGCGCGACGCTTCATCGAAGCCTGGGAGACGGGCGATACGGAGGCGCTCGTCGCGGTGCTCGCGCCCGACGCGACGCTGTACGGCGACGGCGGTGGGAAGGCCCCGGCCATCCGCGCGCCGCTGGTCGGCGCACTGCGCGTCGCAAGGGCGCTCATCGGCTGGCGCCCGATGACCCTCGATCACGGCGTCACCTACCGAGTCGCCGCCGTCAACGGCGCGCCTGGCATCGTCTACTACTGGCCCGACGGGCGCGTAGCCGGAGTTCAGGAGCTCGAGATCGCCGATGACGTCGTCGTCGCGGTGCGAACGGTCCTCAATCCCGACAAGCTGGCCCACTTTGCCGCGGGATCGACGACCAACACGGGAGCGGCCGGTTCCCGGAACCCGGCCCCATGGCCATAGAGGTGTGGGCGTAACGTTGTTGTGGCCCCACCGACCAGGATCATTCTCGTACTCTCGCCCAGGCGACCCGCTGCCGCCCGGACGTCAAGACGAGGACGGTGCGCGGCTCGTGCAGTCGCCGCTCTCGTGTGACGTAGCATCGTCGCGTGCGCGCCTTGAGTGAGCCGGTGCCGTTCGAGGTGTACAAGGCGGGCGTGTATCTGCACGGTACGAAGGCGGACCTCGCTGTCGGCGAGCGGCTGATCTCGGGACGCGAATCGAACTTCGAGGCCGGCCGGGCGATGAACTACGTCTACTTCAGCGCAACTCTCGATGCCGCGGTCTGGGGCGCTGAGCTCGCCAGTGGTGAGGGCCGCGGGCGCATCTACATCGTCGAGCCAACCGGGGAGTTCGAGGACGACCCGAACTTGACCGACAAGAAGTTCCCGGGGAATCCAACGCAGTCCTTCCGTAGTCGCGAGCCGTTGCGCGTTGTTGGCGAGCTTGTCGAGTGGGTCGGTCATGCGCCCGAGAAGCTCGAGGCGATGCGAGCCGCACTCGATGCATTGCAGCGGAACGGAACAGCGCAGATCGAGGACTAAGTCGCCGCGTTGGCGACTGTCAGGCCTAGCAGTTTCTCTGGTAGTCCCAGGGACGGACATCATCGAGGCGGGCGTTCGGGCGTACGATCTCGCGAACCGGGTCCGGTGACGGATCGGCCCTCGACATGGAGGAGGCGCGATGCCCACCGACCCGCACCTCGACGTGTCTGAGGCCGTGCGCGTACAGATCCTCGCGACCGAGCATTGGAGCCTGCTCGCGACGAGGAGCATCACCTACGGTGCGATCTACAGCCGGGCCACCATCTTTCTGACTGTCGTGTCCGCGGCCGTCGTGGCGTTGGCCCTTGCTGCCGAGGCGACCGAGTTCGGCGACCGTTTCTACGTGTTCGCACTCCTCGTTCTGCCGGTTGCGTTCTTTATCGGGGTGGGGACATACATCCGCCTCGTCGACGCCCGGATCGAGGACTTCTGGCTCCTGTCGGGCCTGAATCGTCTCCGTCACGCCTATCTCGAGATCGCGCCGGGGCTCGAGCCGTATTTCGTGACGGGCCATCACGACGACGAGCGAGGCCTGTCCGAGACGTACGGCCCAGGCACGGAGAACCGGGTCCTCCGCCTGGTTGCCAGCACGTCCACGGTGGTCGGGGTGATCGACGCCGTTCTCGCGGGGGTCGTCGGTGGCCTCGTCGCAAAGGTCGTGGGGGCAGGATCCGAGCTGAGCCTGCTGATCGGCGCAGTGGTGACTTCATTCGTCGTCGCGCTGCTGGTCCAGGCCGACAGGCGCATCATTGCGCGCGGGCGTCGCAGGCTCGAACCCCGCTTTGCCCGATCGGCGGAAGCCGGACGCATGCACGAACAGCAGGAGCCACCGTCCTCTCCGCGCGCCGACGTGCCCCAGAGCGTGCGTGCCCAGATCCTCGCGACCGAGCATTGGAGCCTGCTCGCGGCGAGGGACGTCACCTACCGCGCGGTCTTCAGCCGGGCCAGCATCTTTCTGACGGTCGTGTCCGCGGCCGTCGTGGCGTTGGCCCTGGTCGCTCGGGCGACCGAGTTCGGCGACGGTTTCACCGCGTTTGCACTCCTCGTTCTGCCGGTCGCTCTCTTCGTCGGGGTGGCGACATACATCCGCCTCATCGAAGCCCGGATCGACGACTTCTGGCTCCTGTCCGGCATGAATCGCCTCCGTCACGCCTATCTCGAGATCGCGCCGGGGCTCGAGCCGTATTTCGTGACGGGCCACCACGACGACGAGCAGGGTCTGTACGAGACGTACGGCCCAGGCACGGGGAGCCGGTTCTACCGCCTGATCGGCGAGACTTCCACGCTCGTCGCGGTGATCAACGCAGCGCTCGCCGGGGTCGTCGTGGGGCTCGTCGCAAACGCTGCGGGCACAGGATCCGAGCTGAGCCTCCTCATCGGTGCAGTCGTGACGACGGTGCTCGTCGTATCGCTGGTCAACACGAGCAGGCGCCTCATCGAACGTGGGCGTCGGTTGCTCGAGCCCCGCTTCGCACGACAGGTCGAAACGGCGCGGCGACACGGGTAGCTGGGCGTCGCGCACGCTGGCGAACCAGCTCGACGACGAAGAGCCGTGGCGGAGCGGGTCGGACCCGGTACTCGGGGGACATTCCCGCACGCTCGCGCAGGCGAGAGGACTATCTCCTGCGCCCGGTGGCTAACGTCCCGCCGTGCTCCATTACGAGATCACCGGCGACGGCTCACCCGTCGTCCTGCTCCACGAGGGAATCGTCGACTCACGCAGCTGGTCGAAGGTCGTGCCCCTGCTCGCGCCGCACCACACCGTCGTCACCTACGACCAGCGGGGCTACGGCCGCTCACCCCGCCCCGACGGGCCGTACTCCCTGGTCGACGACCTCGCCTGGGTGCTCGGCGCCGCCGGGCTCGATCGGACCGCGCTCGTCGGCACGTCGCGCGGCGGCCGGATCGCGATCGACTTCACGCTCGAGCACCCCGACCGGGTGAGCTCGCTCGTTCCGGTCGCAGCGGCGATGTCGGGCCACTCGCTCGGCCTGACCTTCCCCGACGAGCTCGAGCGCGCGGCGGAGCGGGCCGAGGCGGAGCACGACCTCGACGCGATGGCCGGCTTCGACCTGCAGATCTGGGCACCCCTCGGCGTGGACGAGGAGCTCACGACGATGGTCGTCGAGAACGTCGAGTTCTCGTGGAGCGACGACCCGGGCACGTGGGCCGATCCGCCTGCAGCCGGCCGGCTCGGCGAGATCGCCGTGCCGACGCTCGTGATCACCGGCGCACAGGACGTTCCCGAGATCAGCGCCGTCGGCGAGCTGCTCGTCAGCGGGATCGCCGGCGCGCGCGCGGCCGTGATCGAGAATGCGGACCACGTCATACCCTGGCGCGCTCCCGACGAGCTCGCCGGCCTGATCCTGGAGTTCCTCGCCTAGACCTCGACACCGCGCCGCCGTCGGCGGTCAAGCGCCGCAGCTGCGAGAGCTAGTCGAGTTCGCCCGCGGACAGGGATCCGCGTCGAGCGCTCGGATCGTGGCCGTGCCCGGGCCGGGCCGCGCCAGGCCCCACCGCGATCATCGCGTCGAGGGGGTGGGGTTCTTGGGCGACCCTCGGCCTCGCGTGCGCGCGAGTGCGGGCGATCGATGTCGGTGGCTTTCGGGACGCGGAGGCGGTCGAGCCGGAATTAGGTGAAGAGAGGTATCAGCGTGCTTCGCTCGACGAGCGCCTGCATGGTCCCGTCGTCCGGCTGTTCACGGACCCGCTCGGCTGCCTCGAGGACGTGCGGAAGCAACTGGAGGTCCCCGACGGAGTTCAGGAACACGCCCTCACGCCCGAGTACCCAATGCACCGCAAGCTCGATGTCGGCTGGTTCGGTGAGCGGCTCGTACCACGTCGCTGACGTCTGTGGGCGACCATCCCAGGGTGCGAGAGCGATGCTCTTGATCGTCTGTAACGCAACCTCACGCTCTGCGCACAGAAGAGCGAGCGCCTCGAACTCCGCGGCGTAGCGCTCGTCCAGAAGCTGCCGGAAGTTGAACGGCAGCAGCACCGAGTCGAATGGGAAGCGCTCGAGGCTGCGTCGGTGCATCGCCGCCACCGACAAGCCGTGGCCCGTGACACCGATGAACCGGACAAGGCCCTCGTCTCGCGCCTCGACGGCCGCCTGGAGAGCCCCGTCTTCGCGCAGCGCAAGCTCCCACTCGATCACGTCGACGAGGTTGTGGAGCTGGATCAGGTCGACGTGGTCGACGCCCAGCCGGTCGAGCGAGCGCCGTATCTCCTCCCGCGCTTCTCTGTATTTCCTCTCGCCGGTCTTTGTCGCCACGAAGAACTCTCCTGGGTGGCGCTCCAGCCACGGCGCAACACGCAGCTCAGAGCTGCCGTACGACGCGGCGGTATCGATGTGGTTCACACCATGCTCGAGCAGCAGCGCGAGAGCGGCGTCCGCTTCCTGCTGCGAGACCTGTGCTAGCGCTGCTGCGCCGAAGATCACCCTGGAGCTCTCGTGTCGTGTGGAGCCGAACGGCTTGTGGGCGATCACCCGATGAACGGTAGTCGCCAGCCGAACCGGTGCGCAACGGTGTCACGCCGGTGGCGTATGCGAGAAGCCGACGGCGGCCTTCTCAGGGGTTCTCGATGCTCGAATCTGGCAAATCCTGACATCGAGGCGATCGAGCCCGACACGGAAGGCGACGATGCGCCCCCACCCGGGTGTGACGCTGCTTCAGCTGTTCGCGTTTCTTATGTTCGCCTGTCTGTTTGGGCTGGCTCTGAAGCGGTGGCGCACGTCCCGATGAGTGACCACCGCGAGGGGTTGGGTAGCCGGTCAGTCCTCGCGTGCAATGCACGTGCGCGCGATAGAGGGAGGTAGGCGTTCGCGAGCGGCCCCGAGCCGGAGGCTACGGCGCGTCGCCGTCGCGACCTGTGGCCGGGACACGTGCGGCTTCGTGCCTGCGCACGATTGCGAGGGTCCGCTCGACGACGTCCGAGACGCTCAGGTCGTCGACGTCGACGGCGGAGACTGAGACCGCCTCGTACAACGGCGCGCGTACGGCGAGCTGGCGCTTGAAGAAGGCGTCGAGGTCGTCCGAGTAGACCGGGCGGTGCGGCTCGTTGTGGAAGCGCGTCGCGATGGTCGCGGTCCGCGCCCGGAGCCAGATGGCGCAGATGTCCGGCTCGCGCATCGCAGTGCGGCAACCCTCGCTCTCGACGACGCTCGCGGCGGCGCTGATCACCGACACGCGAGGCTCGCGAAGCGCCGCGAGCAGCTCGTTGGCCTCGAGCGCGTGGAGTGCCGCCTCACCCTCGCGTAGCCGCAGTTCCCGGGGAGTGAGCCCGGAGGCGACGGCGAGGCGCCGGTCGTTGTCCTGAAAGCGGACCGCCAGCTCGCGGGCGAGCCGCCGGCCGACGGCGGTCTTGCCGGTCCCCATGAGCCCGACGAGGACGACGTGGCGGTGCCGCCCGAGGGCGGCGGGAACGGGTGCGTCGATGGGCTCGCGTGTCTCCAATCCCGCCTCCGAGCCCGATGAACGGCGCGATTGACATTCGCGACGGGCCGTCGTAGGGTGCCGAACTGACCGGTAAGACCAGTATAACCAGTTGAAAGGAGCATACGCAGACCAGTGGTTCCGCGGGTGAAGCCCATTCGAAAGGAGCACGAACCGATGAAGGTTCCACGCTGGACAGCCCTCCTGGTCGCGGTCGTCGCGGCTTCCGTCTCGATCGCGGCGGCGTCCGCCGGATCGAGTCGCACCGGCGCCGAGGGCCCCTTCAAGATTGCGCTCGCCAACTCGTTCATCGGCAACACCTGGCGCGTCGAGATGGCGAACCTGTTCAAGGCGGGCTGCAAGATGCCGCCGTACTCGAAGGCGGTGACCTGCTCGGTCTACAACTCCGGCAACGACGTCGGCAAGCAGACGCAGCAAATCTCGAACCTCATCTCGCAGCGGGTCGACGCCATCGTCCTGAACGCCGCGTCGCCGACGGGCCTCAACGGGATCATCAAGCAGGCCTGCGACCGCGGGATCGTCGTCGTGTCCTTCGACAATGTCGTCACGGCGCCGTGCGCGCTGAAGGTGAACACGGATCAGCGCGCGTTCGGCAGGCAGGGCGCACAGTTCCTCGTCGACCAGCTGAAGGGCAAGGGCAACGTCGTGATGGTGACCGGCGTCGCCGGGACGTTCGCCGACTCCGAGCGGAACAAGGGCGCCGAGGCAGTCTTCAAGGCGAACCCGGGCATCAAGGTCGTCGCCAAGTACAGCGGCAACTGGGACTCCGCCGCCGCGCAACGCACGACCGCCGCCCAGCTGCCCTCGCTCCCGAAGGTCGACGGCGTCTGGGTCTCTGGCGGGACGGACGGCGTGCTCAAGGCGTTCATGAACGCCGGCAAGCCGCTGCCGGTGACCGCCGGCGAGGCCGAGAACGGCTTCCGCCGGTTCCTCCTTCCGCAGGGATACAAGGGCAAGACCGTCAAGGGGATGTCGATCGGCCAGCCACCGTTCCTGTCGCTCGTGTCGCTGGAGCTCGCCCGCGCGGTCCTCGCCGAGCAGCGCCCGAAGGGGAACATCGTGCTTCCGTTCCCGTACGTCACCCACAAGACCGTCAAGCAGGGACTGACAGCTTTCCCGAACCTTCCGGACAGCTTCTTCGCCGACTTCACCGACTCCGGCCCGCAGGCGACGCTGGTCATCTGCGTCCAGGCCGCGTTGACGGGCAAGCCCTGCCCCGGATCGCTGAAGATCCGGCTTCCCTCCTAGCCCTTCCCCCACTGGTGGCCGCCCTCGCTCTCCTGGGCGGCCACCAGCCTGCCACCGACCCAGCTGACCGATGAGCGACGAGACCCAGGACAGGACAGCCCCCGCGGTCGACGCCGTCGGCGTCTCGCGATCCTTCGGCGGGGTCACGGCGCTCGCCGAGGCGTCGCTCTCGGCGCGGTTCGGCGAGGTGCACGCACTCGTCGGCGAGAACGGCGCCGGCAAGAGCACCTTGATCAAGATCCTCGGCGGCACGGTCAAGGCCGACTCCGGCACGGTGCGGATCGCCGGCGAGGACGTCACCGTCTCCGGCCCCTCCGCGGCCCGGCGCCTCGGCGTCGGCACGGTGTTCCAGGAGCTGACGCTCTTCCCCTGGATGACCGTCGCGGAGAACTTGTTCGTCGGGCGCGAGCCGCGCGGTCCGACTCGGCTCATTCAGAGGCGCCGGCTTGCCCGGGCCGCGGAGGAGGTTCTCGCGCATTTCGGCGCGCACGCCATCGACCCGCGTGCTCTGGCCGGCTCGCTGTCCCTCGCACAGCGGCAGATCGTGGAGATCACCGCGGCGTTCATGCGCGAGCCGCGGATCCTGCTCCTCGACGAGCCGACGTCAGCGCTCGCCGAGCACGATGTCGAATGGCTCTTCGGTCTCGTCCGCCGACTTCGTGACGAAGGGGCGTGCATCCTCTTCACCTCGCATCGGTGGGGGGAGATCGCGAGCCTCGCGGATCGGATCACGATCCTCCGGAACGGGACGCACGTCGCGACGCGCGCCCGCTTCGACGAGGGAGAGGCGGTCACGCTGATGACGGGGCGAACGATCGACCGGATGTACCCCGACCGGCCGGCCTCGACGAGGGTGCCGCGGTCGCGCTTCGTGCGCAGGATCTCGGAGGCGACGGGCTGGACAGCGTCTCGTTCGAGCTCCGACGGGGCGAGATCCTTGGCGTCGGCGGGCTCGCGGGCCAGGGGCAGCCCGAGCTCTTCCTCTCGCTATTCGGAGCACGCAAGCTGTCTCGCGGCCGGGTCGAGATCGGCGGCAAGCGCGCGCGGCTCAGAAGCCCGGCAGACGCCATCCGGCGCGGGCTTGCGATCGCGCTCGTCCCCGAGGACCGAAAGACCGAGGGCCTGATGCTGCCGATGAGCGTCAAGGACAATTTGACGCTTGCCGTTCTCGACCGCATCAGCCGGGCGGGAGTCGTCCGCCGGCGCCGGGAGCTGTCGTTCGTCGACAGGCAATCCAGCGGCTGCAGATTAGGACGCGGAATCCCGGCCTGCAGCCCGTCGGGACGCTCTCGGGCGGCAACCAGCAGAAGGTGCTGATCGGGCGCTGGCTGTTGGCGGAGCCCGACGTCCTGCTCCTCTTCGACGTCACGCGCGGCGTGGACGTCGGGACGAAGCATGACCTCTACAAGCTCGTCGTCGAGCTCGCGGCACAGGGCAAGGCCCTCCTCTACTACTCGAGCGAGACGGAGGAGATCGCGCAACTCTGCCACCGGGTTCTCGTCATGCGCGAGGGCAAAGTCGTCTCGGAGCTCTCCGGCCCGGAGGCCGACGCCGAGGGGCTGGTGGCCGCCGCGCTGCGTGAGGAGGCGGCGTGACGACGGTGCCCTCTTCGGCCATGCCGAGCGCTGCGAGCGCGCAGTGGCGCAGCTCGCTGGCGCAGAACATGCCGCTGCTCCTCGCGTTCGCGATCCTCGGCGGCTTGACCACGGTATATGTCGGGCTCTTCCACGGTCAGCTCGACGCGTTCCCCGGCTCGTTCGAGTGGACGTCCATCGTCAATACGGCGATGCCGACGGTACTCGTCGCGGTCGGGCAGGCAATCGTCGTGCTGACGCGCGGGATCGATCTCTCCGTCGGGGGCATGATCGCCCTCTCGAACACGCTCGCGGCGACCCAGATGCAGGACAGCGTCGCGAGCATGGTCGGCTGGTCGGTCGCGATCCTCGCGATCGGCGCCGCGGTCGGCGCGGTCAATGGGATCCTGGTCGCCTACGGCCGGCTCCAGCCGATCCTCGTCACCCTGGCGACGCTCGCGATTCTGCAGGGGCTCGCGCTTCGGACACTGCCCGAGCCGGGCGGGGTGATCCCCTCGTCGTACTCGAACGCGCTCGCGAACCCGAACGGGCCGTGGAGCCTGCTGTTCGTGCTCGCGGTCGCGATCGGCTGGCTCATCCTGCGGCGTGCGACGATCGGCGTGCGGATTTTCGCGATCGGCAACGACGAGCAGGCCGCGCGCGCTCACGGAATCCCGGTGCGCCGGGTGAAGGTCGTCGCGTACGCGCTCTCGGGCATTCTGGCCGCGGCGAGCGGGCTCTTCCTCTCGGCGACGACGACCGGCGGGGACGCCACGGCGGGCGACGTCTACATCCTCACGTCGATCGCGGCGGTCGTGCTCGGGGGAATCAGCTTCTTCGGCGGCCGGGGAAGCGCGCTCGGCGCGATCGCCGGCGCGTTCGTGCTCACGATCCTGACGAACGTCCTGTTCTTCGCCGGCATCGACCCGCTCTACCAGTCCTTCTTCCAGGGCCTCTTCCTCGTCGTCGCCGTCCTGCTGGGCGCCGTGCTCGGGCGACTCTTGCGGGGGAGCGCGTGAGCACGCCGCAAGCACCGGGCTCCGTCGGCGTCCGCGTGGTCGAATCCCTGACCCCCGACCGCCGTCGGACGCTCGTCACCTTCGGCGCGGCGCTCCTCGTCTTCATCGTCGGCGCGTTCCTCCACGAGGGATTCGCAAGCGCAAGCAGCGTCAAGGCGATCCTCGTCGTCGCGTCGTTCGTCGGCATCATCGCCGCCGGCCAGACGCTCGTGATCCTCGTGGGCGGCATCGATCTCTCCGTGCCCTGGGTTCTCAACGCGGCCGCCGTGCTCTTCGCGACGACCTCGCTCGGGCGCGACACCCGTGCGGCTTACGCCGTCCTCCTCGCGCTCGCGCTCGGCGCCGTCGTCGGGCTCGTCAACGGCGTCTTCATTGCGTACCTGGCGGTGCCCGCGGTCGTCATGACGCTCGCGATGAACGGGATCATGGAAGGGCTGACGCTTGGGCGCACGCAGGGCCTCACCTGCGAGACGTGCGCCTCCTACGCGCCCCCGTCGCTGCAGGAAGCGATCCACTCCGACGTCATCGGGATTCCTGTCGACCTCCTCCTCTGGCTCGGTGTGATCGTGCTCGTGACGCTCGTTCTCAGCTTCACGACGTTCGGCCGCAGGGTCTATGCGACCGGCAACAACCCCGTCGCGGCCTTCCTCGCCGGAGTGAGCGTGCGGGTCGTGACGGTGATCCTCTACATGCTGAGCGGGGTGTTCGCCGCGCTCGCCGGGATCGTCCTCGTCGCCTACAGCGGCCAGCCGACGCTCGGGATGGGCGACCCGTTCTTGTTCCAGTCGATCGCCGCGGTCGTCATCGGGGGCGTCTCCATCCTCGGCGGCCGGGGGCACTACCTCGGGACCGTCGCCGGCGCGGTCGGGCTCGTCGGCCTGATCAGCCTGCTCCAGGCGCAGAACATGCCCGAGTACGGGCGGAGCATCGTCTACGGCGTCGCGATCCTCGTCGTCCTCCTCCTCTTCGGCCGTGAGGAGCGGACGTGACCCCCGCGGGTGCGACCTACGATGCGGACTTGAACACCGTCACAGCACGGATCGACGTCAGCGTGTGCGTCCGCCCCGGAGGGCACGTCTTCTGCGGCCAGGTGAAGCTCGGGGGCGCCGATGGGGCGTCGGCGCGGGTGCCGCTCCGGCAACCGGCGGCGGAGACGTCGTGAGCACGCCGCGCACGCAGCTGACGCGGAGCGACATCGCCGCCCAGCTCGAAGCGGAGGTCCTCGCGGGCGACCTCGAGCCGGGCACGAAGCTGCCGTCCGAGCGGGCGCTCGCCCAGCGCCTGGGCGTCAGCCGACCACTGGTGCGTGAGGCGCTGCGCAGCCTCGTCGAGCGCGGTCTCGTCGAGGTCTCGCCGGGTCGCGGTGCGTTCGTGCGCGCGGCCTCGACCGCCGACGCGGCACGACCGCTGGGCTCGCACTACCGCCGCCAGAACGTCACGCTCAACCACCTGATCGAGGCGCGGACGATGATCGAGCCGCACGCCGCGCGGCTCGCGGCCACACGCGCGACCGAGGCCGAGATCGAGGCCCTCCGCGAGGCCGTCGAGCAGAACGACGCAGCCGAGTTCGTGCTCGAGCGAGCCCGGTGGGACATCACGATCCACCGGCTCGTCGCGCGGATGGCGCACAACCCCGTGGTCGAGGCGACGTTCGAGTCGATCGCGACCCTCGTCTTCGAGCTCATGCTCCGGAGCCTCAGCGACCCCGCAGTCGTCGCTGCCTCCGCGCCGTACCACCATGCTTTTTACGAGGCGATCCGCGACGGGAACCCCGACGCCGCGTACGACGCGATGCTCGCGCACCACGAGAGCGGCCGCCTCAAGTACGACGCGGATCTCGACTCGAGCCTCGACATCGTCGCCGAGCGCGAGCTCGCTCGCCTCCTCGGCCCGTCCGCGTCACTCGAGCAGGTCGTCGGCGAGGCGCTGCAGGCGCCGCTGATCCTCGACACCGGGCCTGGCGCCGTGGTACCCGCGAAGCCAAAGCCGCGCAAGCGGAGCGCCTAGACGCCGCGCCCCTTGTGGGCGGCACCGTCGGGCAAACCCTGTGCAGTTCACTCGGTTCGACCGTCGGTGGGGTGTCGGTGCCAGTTGACCAATCGTGTCAATGACGGAACCGCCGATCACGCCTACGGTGGCCAGCCGAGTCCGGTGCGGTGCCCGTGCGATGTACAGCCGCCGTGGGGAGAGCGCCCGTCGAACACGGTGGGCGGGCATCCGCTCCGGACTCCCGTAGCAATTCGTTCTTCAACAGAAGAGCCGGAAGTGACTCATGTGCGCAAAGCCTGGTTGTCGCTCTTTGGGCTCACCGTGGCGTTGTTCGTCGTCGCCGGCGTGATCGGCCAGCATCCAGAGGAGCATTGGAAAGATGTTGTTGGTTCGATCGCCTGGTTCGGCTTTCTCGCCTGCGTGCTGCTGCTGGTCGTGCTTGGGGCTGCTTGGGTCGCTCAGGCCCTTCGGCGTCGCAGAGCCACTGCGTAGCGCGGCCCGACCAGGCCCAGCACCCTGATCACCGCGAGGGGTAGGTACCCTCCGGACCAGTTAGTGGCTCGCGTGGCGCGGGTGCGCGCGTGAGGACGAGATAGGCGTCCGCCCCGTGACCCAGGTGGCGGCGAGGCGTCTTTTCGCCGAGAGAGCGGAAGGAGCTGCGTATCACCGACACGGAGACGCTGAAGGGCGCGCCGAAGCTTTCGTTCAACACCGGCGGCGAGTTCATCCGGCAGACGCGTCGCGAGGTCGACGAGTACCTGTCTGATCCTCGTACCCGCGCCCTTGGCCGGGCGGGACTGTATGCCAAAGGAGTCGTCGCGTTCGTCGTGCTGTTCGGCTCGTGGCTGATCTTGGTTCTCGGCCATCCCAGTCTGTGGCTCGGTCTGCTCTGCTTCGGCGGGCTGATTCTCGGGACGTCGCTGATCGCGTTCAGCGTGATGCACGACGCGAATCACGGCGCGTACTTTCGGTCACGTCGTCTGAACCATCTGATGGGCTGGACCGCCGATGCGCTGCTTGGGCTCTCGAGCTATGCCTGGCGCGTGAAGCACAACGTCGCCCATCACACGTATACGAACGTCGACGGCTACGACGCAGATATCACGCAGGTGCCCCTTGCACGGCTGGTACCAGGACAGCTTCCCCGCCCCTGGTACCGGCTGCAGCACTACTACATCTGGGCGCTGTACTGCGTGATGGCGCTCCGCTGGCAGACAGTCGGCGATCTCGCCGCCTTCATTCGCGGGAGCATCGGGACGAGCACACTGCGCCTGCCTCGCCGTTGGGATCTCGCCGGTCTCCTGGGCGGGAAGGTGATCTTCGTCGGCTGGGTGATCATCGTGCCGATGCTCGTCTATCCGTGGTGGGCCGTTGTTGGCGGATATGTCGTCTACTCGATGATCGTGAGCCTGATCATGGCTGTGACCTTCCAGCTCGCACACTGCGTCGAGGAGGCCGACTTCGCCTCCGCCGACAACTCGCCTCCGAGCGGCGGATCTGGGCGGTTCACGAGGTCGAGACGACGGTCGACTTCTGCCCGCGCAACGCTGTCCTCAGCTGGCTGGTGGGTGGTCTCGACTTCCAGATCGAGCATCACTTGTTCCCGCGGGTGCCGCACACTCACTACCCGCAGATCGCCAAGATCGTCCAGCGGAATGCTGAGCGTCACGGTGTCCGTTACGTCACCCAGCACTCGTTGCGTGCAGCCCTCCGGTCGCACTTCAGGCACCTTCGCACGATGGGGCGAAACGGTGTCCCGGTCGCACTCGACATGGGCTGACTTTCGGAGCGTTGACGACGTCGAACGTGGATCTGCCCGGCTCGACCATCACGGTTGCTGCGACTGGTGACGGCGGAAAGGTGGGCCGTCCGAAGGGCGGCAAGGTGCGCCGCGTTCACGTCGATGGCCGCGCTGTGGATCTCCTCGCGGAGCAGCTTGCCAAGCGTGTCAGCAACGTCGGTGATCTCGTCTTCCCCTCCCCCAGGGCGCGATGTGGGAGGGAAGCAACTTCCGTACGCGGATCTTTGACCCGGCGAGGAAGCGGGCGGGTGTCAGCGAGATGATCTTCCACGACCTGCGGCACACGTACGCGTCGCTCCTGATCGCGGCGAACGTCCAGCCGATGGTCGTCGCAGAGCAGCTTGGGCACTCGGACGCGCGGCTCGTACTGCAGCGCTACGGCCACCTGTATCCGGGAGCGGCGGCGCAGGCTGCGATGGCGCTCGACCTGTTCCTTCGTGCGGCGAGTGTTGGGGACACGTTCGGCGGGTCGGACGAGGACGGTGACGTGCGGCCGCAAACGCCGATGGATACTGATGGAGCGTGCCGGGCTCGAACCGGCGACCCCCAGCTTGCAAAGCTGGTGCTCTCCCAACTGAGCTAACGCCCCGGGGCCAGGATTCTAGCCGCTTCCCGGCCCTGCTCGGTTCTCCTCCGAGGGGGTCGTGTCTACGAAATCGGCCTTCGTGGCTACACGAGCCTGGCGCGGGCGCTGTGCCGAGGCGAAACCGCGACGGCCACTCTTGCCCAGCGCCGCCTCACCTGCGGCGGGATCCGTCGATCACCTCAAGCCGGTGAGCAACGATCGCCCTCACGACGTCCTCCGGCACCGGGTCGTCCTCGCTGAAGCGGAACGTGCCTTTCGTTCCCTCTGTCGCCTCGACCGCACCCACCGTCGGATAGACGCTCAAGTGATCCTTGAAGGCGGCGAAGTAGATGAGGTACTTCCCGCGATGCTTGAAGGTCGGAATCCCGTAGCTGATGGTCTCCTCCGCGTCGGGAACCATGCTCCGGACGATCCGGCGCACCCGCTCAAACTGCTCGCGCTGCGCGGGCGTCAGAGCCGCGAGGTAGTCGTCGACGCTGGCCACGGCGGGAGCGTATCCAGGGAAAGTGACGCCGCCTCGTTGCCGGAGCAGGGTCACACTTCCGCATGGCGACGTGCGACTGTCGAGAGGAGCCAGCGCGCATCTGGCGCTCATCGAGGAGGCCGTCGAGGCTGCCCGTGAGGCGGCGCGGCTCTGCCCCGAGGACGAGCTCCTGCGCGAGGAGGAGCGCCAGCTTCTTGCCCTGCGGGCACGGATCGAGGAGCGCCTCGTCGTGCTTGCGGCCTGACCCACCACTGGGTTGACCGGGGCAGTCGCGGGGTAGGCGACACGAAACCAACCGAGAGAGAGTCACCCTGATGAAGGCGAAGCTATTGCGCGACGCGGGCGAAATCATCGAAGGGGCGGAGGTCGAGGTTGTTTCGGCCGCCGGGACGAACGACTTGCGCTCGGAGAAGGACGTGGGAGGACGGAGCACCACGGTCGCGCCGGTCTACGAGGTGACCGACGACGAAGGACACGCGGAGAAGGTCGACACGCGAGACCTCAAGCCGTTGCCGTAACGGCGCAGGGATAGTCCCGAGAACTCGCTGAGCGCCGCGCCGGCGGGATGTCGCTCTCCGGCTCGAGCGGGAGGCTCCAGTTGAGGCGCAGCCGGCGGGTCGGGGAGAGGACGCGATCGTAATGCCGCATCGACGCGAGGAGCGCCTTCGCCTCGGTCACCTCGGTCGGGAGACGTCCGCGGGTCGGCCATGAAGCGTTCGGCGACATCGACGACCCGCTCGACCTGCTCGGCGAGGCCTCCTCCTCGAGACGCTCGATCACCTGCTCCCTGCTCAGCCGAGAGGTGGAGGCTACTGCGTTGCCAGCGCCGTGCTCGCTCGGGGCCTCTCGATTCCGCCAGGGAGTCCGAAGAAGTCGCGCTCGGCTCGCGGTCTACGCCGGGATCGCAGATGACGCAGTCGGGTCGATCGGCGCGCGAGCTCGACAGCGGCAGGATTGGGTCGCGACCGAATACTACTACGTCGAGCGCGTCTACTTCGACGGCGAGCTTGCCGAGGTCGACACTGGTCGCCCCGGCTGGCGGTACACCCTCGATGGCGGAGAGAGCTACATGGGTTATCGCGAGTTCCTCGCCTTCCTCCGCGAGATCGGCGTGCGCCCGAAGGACCTCGAATGGGAGTACGCGGGCGGGATGAACATCGCGGGAGTCGAGTACGCCGAGATCGGCAGCGAGGACGAGAGGACGAGGACGAGGACGAGGACGAGGAGGAGGAGGCGGAGGAGGCAGCATGGTTCGAGCTGACCCCGTAGAAGCACTCCCCGGAAGAGGGGACGAAAGAAGCGGACGAGCAGCCCTGGACGATCCGCATACCGGGTCGACGCGTGAGCGCGGAGGGGTCGCACACGAAGGGCCGGGAGGTGTGGTTCGTCTCGGAGGTCGGCCGCTTTCTCCGCGCCGAGATCGAGGAGGCCACCGACGAGGAGACGCATGCCCGCCTGGAGCAGTCGCTCGCGAACTTCGTCTGCGGCGACCGGCTTCTGCGCGAGGGGTCGTCCGAGGAGGCGGCGCACGCCGAGGCGAACCTCCGCTTCCCACCGCTCTACTCGCCCGAGGGCGTCCTCAGATCGGACTTGCGGAGCCTGCTCGCGGATCCCGCCGCACGGCACGCGCTGATCGGCCGTCCGTTCACGGACATTTCGCCGAAGGCATCGAGCGACAATGTCGCGAAGCTTGTCGAGGAACTGCTGCGTCTGGGTGACGAGACCGGGCGAGGGGAGTAGCCTGCTCCCCGAGTGCCGTACACCGAGGCCCGCCCGTGCGGGCCTTCGTCGTTCTGGAAGAGTTCACACAGCCGAGCAACACAGACAAGGAGACTCGACCATGCCGCGGTACTTGATCTCGTTCGACGACGGATCGATGGATCACATCCCCGAGGAGGACTGGCCGACGGTCGGTGAGGCGTCGCACGCGGTGGTCCGGGAGATCAAGCAGGCGGGCGCTTGGATCTTCGGCGGCGGTGTCCTGCGTCAGCAGGCGAGCATCGTGTCGACCGACGGGTCGGTCGCTGACGGCCCCCTCCCGGAGACCAAGGCCGTGGTCGGCGGCTTCTCGATCATCGAAGTCGCCTCACGCGAGGAGGCGCTCGCCTGGGCGGCCAAGATCGCCGAGTCCTGCCGATGTGCCCAAGAGGTACGCGAGATCGGGTACGACCCGGAGTCCTGAGGCCCAGACCGGAGCAGCTCGACCTGCGACCGCGCCTCCGGGATCAGGATCACCCGGCCGTTCTGGGAGGGCGTCGACGGGGAGCCGAGGATGCTCCGCCCGGAGACGCAGACGGGCGTCGACGCCGTCGAGATCCCGTGGCTACACCGTGGCTACACCAACCCCCTCTGAACGGGGTCTCAGGGGCAATCCGACTGAGGCGAGACCCGCATGGATGCCCGGTTTCTCCCCTCGGCGGCCAGCCCGAACGAACTTGCAAAGCTGGTGCTCTCCCAACTGAGCTAACGCCCCGGGTGGCCTCAGTGTAGAGGCTCGCGTCGGGCGTCTACTTCGCGGGAGGCCGGCGGGCGCCTTCCTGCTCGAGCTTCCGGAAGCCGCCGCTGAAGCTTCCCGTCTGCCCCGAGGTCGTCCGCTGCTGCTCCAGGCGGCGGAGCCGCGACTCGAGCTCGTGCAGGTCGGACGTGCCCCAGCCGTCGTCACGCTCGTCGAGCTCGCGCTCGCGCTGCGCGATGAGTCGCTCGCGCGCATCGACGGCGTCGCTCCGGTCGGCGAGCTCCCGCCGCGTGCGGAGGAACGCCTCCTCGGCCTCGCGGAGCTCGTCCAGGCGCGCCTCGATCTCGGCGAGCCGGACCGCATCCGGGTCGGGCGGGATCCGCTCGCGCTCCTCGACCGCGCGCTCGCGCGCGTCCAGCTGTCGCAGCCGCTCCTCGAGCTCGCGCTCGCGCGCCGCGAGCCCCGCCAGCCGCTCGGCGTGTCCCGCGTCGCCGTTCGACCCGGCCTCGGAGGGCCGGCCGGCCGCCAACGCCGCCTCGCGCGCCGAGAGGACGCGCTCGCGCTCCGCGAGCGCCGCCGTGCGGGCGGCGAGCCGGTCGGTCTCGGGATCGACGACCGGCGGCAGCGCGATGGCCGCCTGCTTGCCGGCCGCCACGTTGGCGATCGCGGCCCGCAGCTCGTCCTCGCGCTCCTTCACGGCGGCGACGCGCTCGGCGAGCTGCCGCTTCAGGCTCTCGAGGGCGGCCCGCTGCTCGGCGAGTGCCGCGCGTTCCTGGGCGACCGGGTCGTCGCTGGAAGGGCGCCGTTGGAGCACCATCACATGGTACGGCGAACAGCTCGCGTTCCCTGCCGGGAACGCGGCGTCCGCCGGGGTCGAGGTCTAGGCCGCGCGCTCGAGGCGCTCTTCGGCGCGGGCGCGACGCACGATGTCGTCGCGCTCGCCGAAGCGGATTCGCGCCCTGACTGCACGCTGCAGCGCCCAGAGCTCATCGAGTCGCGCATCGAGCGCCTTGATCTGCTCCACGAGCTCGGGGTCACGACCCTGCGAGAGCGAGTTCCACAGCTGTACGCGCCGCTCGCTCAGCTCGTCGATCTCGACATGGATCTGCGCAATCGTGTTCATGTCTCCTACAACGACTACGCCTACCCCGACATTCCGCGTTGCATGCAATCGATCAGCGGCGGCGCCCGAAGAGGTAGAGCCCGACGACGACCGCACCGGCGGCGAGCGCGACCCAGGTCACGATCTGCAGGAACGTGGTCACTCGTAGCCGAGCTCCGCGAGGCGGTCCTCGTCGAGGCCGAAGTAGTGGCCGAGCTCGTGGAGCACGGTGACCCGGATCTCGTCGCGCAGCTCGTCGACGTCGGCGAAGTCGGCCTCGAGCGGCCGCCGGTAGATCGAGATCCGGTTCGGCAGCTCGCCGGGCTGGGGGCCGCCCTCCGTCAGCGGGATCCCGTCGAAGAGGCCATAGAGGTCGGGATCCTCGCGGTTCTCGTCCTCGACGACGATCGCGACGTTGCGCAGTCCGGCCGCGAGGTCGGCGGGAAGGCTGTCGAGAGCCTCCTGGACGACGTCGTCGAACCGCACTCAGCGCACCGTGAGCGCGAGCACCGCCTTGAGGACGTGCAGGCGGTTCTCGGCCTGGTCCCACACGAGCGAGCGCTCGCCGTAGAGCACGTCGGCCGTGATCTCGTCGCCGACGTGCGCGGGCAGGCAGTGGAGCGCGACGGCTCCGGGGTCGGCCAGCTCGAGCTTGGCCGCGTCGATCCGGTACGGCTCGAGGTCGCGGAGGCGCCGCTCGTGCTCCTCCTCCTGGCCCATGCTCGTCCAGACGTCGGTGTAGAGCACGTGCGCGCCGGCCGCCGCCTCGCGCGGGTCGGTCGAGGACCTCGATCGTGCCGCCGCTCGCGGCGGCGTCCTCGCGGCAGGACGCCACGATCGCCTCGTCCGGCCGGTAGCCGTCCGGGCTGGCGGCGACGAACTCGACGCCGGTGCGGGCCGCGATCCGCATGAGCGAGTGGCAGACGTTGTTCCCGTCGCCCAGGTAGGCGACGCGGATCCCCTCGAGCGTGCCGAACCGCTCGCGGATCGTCATCGCGTCGGCGAGCGCCTGCAGCGGGTGCGACGCGTCCGTGAGGCCGTTGACGATCGGGATCGTCGCGTGCCGGGCGTACTCGTCCACCTCGTCCTGGTCGAACGTGCGGATGACGATCGCGCTCAGGAACCGGGAGAGGACGAGCGCCGTGTCGCGCGTCGACTCGCCACGGGAGAGCTGCAGGTCGGCCGCCGGGACGTAGAGCGCCATTCCGCCGAGCTCGGCGATCCCCACCTCGGAGCTGATGCGCGTCCGCGTCGAGGGCTTGCGGAAGATCAGCCCGACCGTCCGCCCCGGCAGGATCCGCAGCTCGCGCCTCCGCGCCCGCTCGACCTTGAGCTCGTCGGCGAGGTCGAGGGCGAGCACGAGCTCCGCCGGGCTCCAGTCCGAGACGCGCGTGTAGTGGCGGCCCTTGAGCGTGTCGGGGACTCCCGGCATCCACCGATGCTACTGCGGTCGCGAGGGGCGGGTACGGCCGCCTCCGTCGTTCCGAGGCCGTTAGAGTCACGCCGATGTCCCGCTTCGCCGACGCGCTCAACGAGCAGATCGCGTACGAGTTCGCGGCCTCGCAGCAGTACGTCGCGATCGCCATCCACTACGACGCGCAGACCCTCCCGCAGCTCGCGGCGCACTTCTACCGCCAGGCGCTCGAGGAGCGGAACCACGCGATGATGATGGTGCAGTACCTCCTCGACGCCGACGAGACGGTCGTCGTCCCCGCCGTCGAGGCCCCCCAGACGTCGTTCGCGGACGTGGTCGAGCCCGTGCGGCTCGCGCTCGACCAGGAGAAGCGGGTCACCGGCCAGATCCAGCAGCTCGCGCTGACGGCCCGCGAGGAGGGCGACCTCGTCGCGGAGCAGTTCATGCACTGGTTCCTCCAGGAGCAGCGCGAGGAGGTCTCGTCGATGTCGGCCCTCCTCGACGTCGTCGAGCGCTCGAAGGACACCGTCATGCACGTCGAGGACTTCCTTGCAAGGGAGTCGGGCGGCGAGAACCCGCTCGAAGCGGGGGCGCCCCCCGCAGCCGGCGGCGCCCTCTAGCGTGCGGACGCTCAGCGTCCGGACCGAGCGCCAGAGCCAGCTCGTCGACATCACCCGCGCGGTGCAGGACGCCCTGGCCGGCGCCACGGGCGCCGCGGCGCTCGTCTACGTGCCGCACACGACGGCGGGCGTCACGATCAACGAGCACGCCGACCCGGCGGTGGCGCGCGACTTCGAGGCCGCGCTCGAGCGCATCGTCCCGGGCGACTGGCCCTGGCAGCACGTCGAGGAGGGCGAGGAGAACGCGCCGACGCACATCCGCGCCGCGTTCATGGGGGCGAGCGTGGTCGTGCCCCTCCGGGAGGACGGGTCGCTGGCGCTCGGCACCTGGCAGGGCATCTTCTTCTGCGAGTTCGACGGCCCGCGCGAGCGCTCGGTGCACGTCACCGTCCTCGCCTAGGGCCTACCGGCGCGGCGCTGCCGCACGGCCTCGAAGAGCACGATCCCAGCGGCGACTGCGACGTTGAGGCTGTCCGCCGGGCCGGGCATCGGGATCGAGACGAGCTCGTCCGCCGCCGTGAGCCAGGGCGCCGAGACGCCGTGGCGCTCGCTCCCCACGACGACCGCGACCGGCCCGGCGAGCGGTGCGTCCCAGCACGTCCGCTCCGCCGCGGGCGTCGCCACGACGATCCGCACGTCGTGCTCCCGGAGCCACGGCAACGCCTGCCCCGCCGTGCACGTCGCGACGGGCAGGTGGAAGAGCGTGCCGACCGAGCCGCGCACGACCTCGGGGTGGAAGACGTCGGTGCGCGTGTCGCAGGCGAGGAGCCCGGTGGCGCCGGCCGAGCACGCGGAGCGGACGATCGTGCCGAGGTTCCCCGGCCGCTCCAACCCTTCGGCGACGAGGACGAGCGGCGCCGGCCCCGGCCCGAGCGCCGAGAGCGAGGTCGCCCACCGGCGGGCCACCGCGAGCAGCCCGTCGGGCCGCGACGCGGCCGAGACCGACCGGAACGCGTCCCCGCCGAGCTCGACGACAGGGACGCCCCGCGCCTCCGCCTGGGCGACGAGCTCGTGGTCGTGGTCGCCGAGGAAGAGGCGGGGTGCGAAATAGACGGCGTCCAGATCGATCCGCGCCTCGAGGGCGCGAGCGACCTGGCGGTGACCCTCGACGAGGAACACCGACGGGCTCCGCCGGCGCGCGAGCCGACGGACGGCCTTCAGCCGGTCGTTGGCACTGCTCGTGATGTGCGGTCGTCGTGTCACGGGCTCCTGCCCTCGGGTCGGGATGCGGCCGCGAGAAGCCCGACACCGATGGATCGGGTCGGTCGTCACGTCCGCGCGCACGCGCACGCCCGGCCGTCGAGGACGGCCGGCGGCGCTCGTCATGGGTGCGCTACCTGGACACGAGACCGGAGCGTACGAGCGGCTCTCGGCGGCGACAAGGGCGGACAACCGAACTCTGCGAGGGCTACTGTCGGTCGCATGGCCGCGCCCGTGCGCAAGGGAGAGGAGGTCGAGGTCCGGATCGATTCGCTCGCCTACGGCGGAAACGGCGTCGGGCGGCTCGACGGATTCGTCGTCTTCGTGCGCGGCGGCCTGCCCGGCGACCTCGTCCGCGCGCGCGCGACGAAGGTCAAGCGCGGCTTCGCGGAGGCGACCCGCGTCGCGCTGCTCGAGCCCGGCCCGGATCGCGTCGAGGCGCCGTGCCGGCACTTCGGCGTCTGCGGCGGCTGCCGGTTCCAGGACCTCGCCTACGAGGCCCAGCTCGCGGCGAAGGAGTCGCAGGTGCGCGACGCGCTCATCCGGCTCGGCGGCTTCGAGAGCCCGCCCGTCGAGCCGATCGTGCCGGCGCGGTCGGTCTACGGCTACCGGAACAAGCTCGAGTACTCGTGCGCGGACACGCCGGACGGGCTCGTCCTCGGGTTCCACCGGGCGGGCCGCTGGGACGAGGTGATCGACGTGGAGGAGTGCCTCCTCACGACCGACGTCGGGAACGCGATCCGCGAGGCCGTCAAGGCGTGGGCGCGCGAGGAGGGCCTCGAGCCGTACGACCAGGAGACCCAGACGGGCTACCTCCGCCACCTCGTCGTCCGCGAGGGCCGCAACACCGGCCAGGTGCTCGTCATGCTCGTCACCGCCCCGGGCGAGCGCTTCGACGCCGACTTCCTGATCGAGACGGTGACGCGGTTCCCGGAGGTGCGCTCCCTCCACTGGGCCGTCAACGACCGCCCGGCGGAGGTGACGAACCTGCCCACGCGAGTGCTCTGGGGCGATCCGTGGATCGAGGAGGAGCTCCTCGGACTCCGCTTCCGCGTCCGCCCGAACGCCTTCCTGCAGACGAACACGGAGATGGCCCAGACGCTGTACACGCTCGCGCGCGACGCGGCCGGTCTGGCCGGCTCCGAGGTCGTCTACGACCTCTACTGCGGCACGGGCACGATCGGTCTCGCGCTCGCCGGTGCGGCGGCGTCGGTGTGGGGCGTCGAGATCTCGGAGGAGTCGGTCGCGTGTGCGATCGAGAACGCGGAGGCGAACGGCATCGCGAACGCGTGGTTCTTCGCCGGCAACGTCGGGCAGTCGCTCGAGGAGCTGCGCGAGAAGGCAGGTCCGCCGGACGTGGTCGTCGTCGACCCGCCGAGGGCCGGGCTCGCCGGCAAGGCGCTCCGGCGCACCGGGGCCCTCGAGGCGCCGCGCCTGGTCTACGTCTCGTGCAACCCGACCACGCTCGCGTCGGACCTCGCAGTGCTGCGGGACGAGTACGGCTACCACCTCGAGCGCTGCACTCCCGTGGACATGTTCCCGCACACACCGCACATCGAGAGCGTGTCGCTGCTCACGCGAGCGGCCGTCCGTGCCGAGAGTGATGATGACGCAGGGGGGACCACGACAGAGGCGGTGACCACGTGACTGCACGACGACTTGCGGCGCTGCTGCTTGCGGCGTTCGCGCTGCTGGCCGCGGGCTGCGGCGGCGACGACAGCGACAGCTCGGCCTCCGGTGACGACGCGGCTGTCGTCGAGACCGAGGCGACGGATGCGGATGACGACATGACCACGGAGGACGACGCGACGGCCGACGACGGAACCGCGTCGCTCGAGGGCGAGTGCGCGAACTTCGCCGGTCTCTCGGCAAAGCTCTCGAGCGCGTTCTCCGGCACCAGCGGCGTCGACTCCGCCGCAGAGGTCTTCGACGAGATCGCCGACCAGGTGCCGGAGGAGATCCGGGACGACTACGAGGTGCTCGCCGACAACTTCCAGGAGCTCGCCGATGCGCTCAAGGGCATCGACTTCTCGGCCGGCGAGACGCCGAGCCCCGAGGCGCTCGCGGAGCTGCAGGAGCTCTCGAGCAAGCTCGACACGCCCGAGGTGCAGCAGGCGACCGAGAACATCGAGGCCTGGGCGCGCGAGAACTGCTGACCGATCCGGGGCGGACCGGGGCGGGGGATCAGCCTCGCCCCGGAGCCTCGGTCGCGGAGCGGTCGCGCCAGCTCCGCCAGAGCAGGTCGGCGTTCGGGAGCAGGAACCCGAGCGAGACCGCCGGGAGCGCGGGCAGGCCGTCCAGCTCGAGCGCGTAGGTGAGGACGAGCGTCGCCGAGATGGCGGCGGTCATCCCGAGCCACGTCGCTCCGCGGCGCAGGCCGAACCGCCCCGCGGCCGCGAGGAAGAGCGCGAAGAAGATCACGTCGGGTGGCCCGAGCCGGGCGGAGGCCTCCTCGCCCGGGAGCGCGAACGAGATCGCGATGCGCTCGAACACGCCAGGCTCCTCCTCGACCACGACCTTCGTCGGTCCGCGGTAGACCGACGCGATGTCGACGAGCGGGATCAGCGCCGCCACGAGCACGACCCACCAGAGCTGCTCCAGGAGCTGGAGGAACCAGAAGCCGAAGAGCGCGAAGGCGACGATCTTGGCGGCGTTGAAGAGCGACTCGAGCCCGGCCAGCTCGAGCAGCACGGCCGCCGCCGCGGCCGCGACGAGAGCCAGGGGCACCCTCCGGGCCTCCGCGAACGGCGCGAGCAGCCAGACGACGAGGAACGTCGCCGGGATGACGACCGTCGCGATGAGGACGACGTCCCAGCGGTCGGCGAGCTGGGGAAGCCGGCTCGCGTGCGCGTCCCAGGCGGCGAGGGCTGCGAGGACGGCGCCGGCGAGCGCCAGCCGCGCGCCCGGAGTGGCGGCCGTGTCCGGCCTCAGTACGGCGGCAGCTCCGCCCACCAGGCACCGAGCGCCTTGAAGGCGTTCCAGAACCGCGTCTTCGCGTCCTGCTCGTCGAGCGAGGCGTCGATGTCGGGCGTCACGAGGGCGTCGATCGTCGGCGTGAAGCGCTGCAGCTCGCCCAGGCGGTCCGCGTCGAGCTCACCGGCGAGGGGGAACTCGAGCGCGTTCACGAACGCGACCGTGTCCGGCCCCATCGCGACGAGCAGCTTCGGCTGCACGATGTGGAGCTCGCGGGTCAGCCAGGCCCGCGCCTGCTCCGGCTCCTCCGTCCCGAACTTGAGGCAGTTGGTGCCGTAGACGGCGAGCGGGTCGACCGAGAGGCGGTCGAGCGACTTCAGGAGCGCCTGGCCGGCGCGGCCGAAGAAGGCGACGCCCTCGTGGATCTCGCTCTGGGTCGGCGCGTGCTTGAGGAGCATGATGTCGCCGAGCGGGTGGCCGCTCCCCAGCACGGGCACGCGCAGCTCGTCCCCGAGGGCGAGCAGCTCGTCACCGAGCTCGTTCACCTCGGAGATCGCGCGGCGGAGATACCGCTCCTGGATCTCGTCGAGCGGGGTGACGCGGCTCGCGACCCGACCCCGGGACGGCGCCGTCTCGGGCCGCTCGTCAGCGCTCGCCATCACGGCACACATTCGCGGAAGTCGTGTCGGCTTCCTCTACGCGCGGGCATCAGCCGCCGCCGGCGACCTTCTCGCGTACCTGCGCAACCCACTTCAGCGACTGCAGGTACGCGAGCGACTTGGGGCGGCGCAGCACCGTGGCCGTGCGGAGGGCGAGCAGGAACTCCTCCGGCCCGTCGAAGCGGCGGAGCCGCAGCGCGCCGGTGCCGACGCCCTGGAGGACGTGCGCGTCCGAGCCCGCGCCCTGCAGCAGGCCGTACTTGCGCGCGAACCGCAGCGCCTCGTCGTTGTAGGTGTCGAAGAGGAGCCGCGCGTTGTAGACCTCGAGGACGTCGATCTCGGGCAGGTGACGGTGCAGCACGGCCGGCGACGGGATCGAGTGCATGCGGTCGAACGGGTGCGGGACGTAGACGACGCCCTCCTGCTCGCGGATCGCGGCGATCGTGTCGGCGAACGACATCCCCCGGGGGATCTCCTCCCGCAGGAAGAGCCCGATCACCTCTCCGTCACGGTCCGTCTTGACCTCTTCGCCGGGGATCACGATCAGCTCGCGGCCTCGGGCCGCCTCGACCGTCTCGAGCGCGCCCGAGAACACATTGTGGTCGGTCACCGCGATCGCGCCCAGCTCCTCGGACTCCGCGTGCGCCACGAGGGCGGCGGGCTCGATCGCGCAGTCGTGCGAGTGGTTCGTGTGCATGTGCAGGTCGGCGACGATCCAGTCGCGGTCGGCGAGGGGCTCGGTCTCGTGCCGGCGGGCGGGCCGCCGCCGGCGCTGCGCGTCGGCGTAGTGCCGTTCGAGCGTCTCGGCGACGACGTGGAAGTCGTCGTCCGCGACCCCCGCGCGCCCCGCCTCGGCCGCGCGCTCGCGCGCGGCGCCGTCCTCCGTGAGGCGGAGCAGCGCCGCGGCGGCGAGCTCCGGCTGGGCCGCGACGCCGGGCGGGTCGACGACCGCGCAGCCGGCCGCGGCCGCCTCGCTCCGCAGCCGGGCCAGGCCGTCGGGCGACGGGACGACGATGGACGCCTCCCGCAGGATCTCGGCCCGCGCGGCCGAGGTCAGCGCCGTCCGGACGTGCACCCGGTCGCGGAGGGCGAGCGGGATCGACGGCCGCGCCGCGAGCCTGCCCGTCCGCATGATCAACGCCTCCCAGCCGGCGATCCCGCGCAGGGCGCGGACCGCGGCCCGGGCGACGGGGAGGCTGCCGGCCGAGCTCTCGACCACGATCAGCCTGCGCTTCGCAGTGGGCGCGAAGAGGGTCAGGTCGACGCCCGCAGGGATGAGCGAGAAGGCGCCGGGGAAGCGCTCGTGTGCCCGGGCGAGCGCGTCCTCGCTCGTCGCGAGCAGCGTGTCGATCCGAGCCAGCAGGCGGTCGCGCTGGTTGCGCCGCGGTGGGTACCCGAGCCGCTCCGGGTCGACGAACGTCGCCGCAGTGGTCGTCTCCGACTCGAGCAGCGCGACGTACGAGAGCCCCGGCATGGCCGGGTCGAAGCCGTGGACGACGTCGAAGTCCCCGCGGCGAAGCGCCGTCGCGACGTTCGCGCGGACACCGACCGGGATCCCCACCGCCGCACGTGGCGAGACCGGCACCGCGCGCGCGACGGCGACGACGCCGTCGAGCTCGCCGCGCTGGAGGGCTCGACGGCCCGCGATCAGATCGGACGATCGCGAGGACGGCGCGAGCACGACGACGCGGTGCCCGCGGCCGCGGAGCGCTTCCGCGACGCCGGCCACGTGCTCGTTCGTGTCGTACGGGACGGACCACGCGTGCGGGGTCACGAGGCAGATGCGGAGCGCCACGGCCGCCGGATTGTAGGCCGCGCGGTACGCTCGCCACGTGGACGAGGTCACGATCACCGTCCGCGCGAGCGGGCCGTACAAGATCGTCGGGCCGGTCACGATCGTCGACGCGGAGGGCGTGCCGTTCGAGATCCCGGAGGGGAAGGCGATCGCGCTCTGCCGCTGTGGGCAGTCGCGGACGAAGCCGTTCTGCGACGCCTCGCACCGTCGGGTCGGGTTCGTGGCCGAGGAGCGCGCGGGCGACCCGCGCCCCGGCTGAGACGCCTCAGAGCTCCAGCACCAGCTCGTGCTGGCGGACGTCGACGCGTCCGCCCAGGGCAGCGAGGGCCTTCGCGCCAGGGTGTCCGTCGGGGAGGTTGAGCACCGAGAGCGGATCGCCGAGCGAGCGGGCCCCCGCGAGCAGCTCCCGGAGCGGGTCGCTCGCGCCCGCGAGCTGGAGGACGCTCACGCGTCCGCCGACGACGCGCACGAGCGCCGCCGCGCCGTCGACCGCCAGCCCACGGACGTCCTCCTGGCGGGCGACAGAGGCATCGGCGCGCTGCCACGGCTCGCGCTCGGTGCGGTGCTCCCGGATCCAGGCGTGCGCCTCCTCGGGCGGGCACTCGGCGGCGGCCCCGCCGTCGCCGGCGAGCGACCAGACCTCCACGTCGCGGACCTGCTCGTAGCCGAGGTCCCGGTACAGCGCGACCGCCTGGACGTTCTCGAAGATCACCTCGAGCCAGACCCGCTCGGCCCCGCGCGCGCGGGCCTCCCGTTGGGCAGCCTCCATCAGCCGGCGGCCGGTCCCGCGGCGCCGCTCTGCGGCGACGACGCCGAGCCCGCCGATCCAGGCGTCGGGACCGCGGAGCCCGACGTTGACGAGCCCGACGGGCTTGCCGTCGCGCAACGCGACGAGCGAGGCGGCGCGGTCGAGGTCGTAGGCGGTCGTGAGGAAGCGGAGCGCCTCGACCGTCACGGTCATCGGCAGCACGTACCCCTCGTACGCGGCGGTGAAGAGCGCCGCGAGCTCGTCCTCGGCGAGGCTCGTCGCGGGGCGGAGCTCGGCGTCCACCCGACCGAGCCTAGAGAAGGACGGGGGCGGCCGGTCGGCCGCCCCCGTGGCGTCGAGCGGCTAGGCAGCGGATGCGGGCTTGGCCGTCTTCGCGGCCTTGAGCGTGTTCTTCGCGATGAACCGCTCGGTGTTCTCGTGCGCCTCGCTGTCCACGATCTGGACGGGGGGCGACTTCATCAGGTAGCTCGACGGCGCCTCGAGGGCACCCGAGATCCCGTTGTTCAGGGCGAGCTTCGCGAGCCGGACGGCGTCGATCACGATGCCGGCGGAGTTCGGCGAGTCCCACACCTCGAGCTTCAGCTCGATGTTGAGCGGCACGTCGCCGAACGACGAGCCCTCCATGCGGATGTAGGCCCACTTGCGGTCGGTCAGCCACGGCACGTAGTCCGAGGGGCCGACGTGGACGTTGTCGGCGCCGATCTCGTAGTCGAGCATCGAGGTGACGGCGTTCGTCTTCGAGATCTTCTTCGACTCGAGGCGCTCTCGCTCGAGCATGTTGCGGAAGTCGGAGTTGCCGCCGACGTTCAGCTGCATGGTCCGGTCGAGGTGGACGCCGCGGTCCTGGAAGAGCGTGGTGAGGACGCGGTGCGAGATCGTCGCGCCGACCTGCGACTTGATGTCGTCGCCGATGATCGGCACGCCGGCGTCCTCGAAGCGCTTCTGCCAGTAGGCCTCGCGGGCGATGAAGACGGGCATGCAGTTCACCATCGCGCAGCCGGCCTCGAGGATCTTCTCCGTGTACCACTTCGTCGCGGCCTCGGAGCCGACCGGGAGGTAGTTGACGACGACGTCGGTGCCGGTCTCGCGAAGGATCTTCACGATGTCGGCCGTCTCGCCGGGCGCCTTCTCGACGACCTGCGCGAGGTACTTCCCGATCCCGTCGTGCGTCATGCCGCGCGAGACGGTGACGCCGGTCTTCGGCACGTCCGAGAACTTGATCGTGTCGTTCGGGTAGGCCCAGATCGCGTCGGAGAGGTCCTCGCCGACCTTGCCCTTGACGACGTCGAACGCGGCCGTGAACTCGATGTCCGAGATGTGGTACCCGCCGAGGTCGACGTGCATCAGGCCGGGGACGGGGTCCTCCGACTTCGCGTCCTTGTAGTACTCGACGCCCTGGAGGAGCGAGTTGGCGCAGTTGCCGACGCCGATCAGCGCGACGCGGACCTTGTCCTTGGAGCGCGCGCTCCCGTTCTTCGAGCCGTTGCTCTCGGCCATGGTGTCCTTTCGGTTGCTCACTCGTGGAATGCCGAGCCCATCCGTGAGCGCGGCCAGGATGACGTCGTTCGCGTTGCTCGCGCGCCGCGACGCCTCGGCACGGATCTCGTCCTTCAGCTCGTGGGGGACCCGGAGCAGGAGGACGGGGCTCGAGCCGGCCAGCACCTTGCGGTGGCGCCCGCTCGGGGTGAACGGGATCCCGAACTCCTCGGCGAGGATCCCCGTCGCCACGTCGTTGACGTTGGAGCCGCGACGCGCCGTCTCGCGGACGAGCGCGCCCTTGAGCGGCGAGGGCATCCGGACGAGGATGCCCGTGCGGTCGCGATTGCTAGCACCCAAACTGCTAGCACCATAGCAAGTCTGCGCTACTCGCGCCACCCTTCGGCCTGTCCTCGTCGCCCCGCCGGGGACGAAGTAGCCTCGTTGCGTGCAGTTGCGAGCCGACGCACGCGTGGCCGTGATCGGCGCGGGGCCGAGCGGCCTCGTCGCAGCGAAGCACGCGCTCGAGGCGGGGTTCGAGGTGACGGTCTTCGAGGCGAGCGACGACCTCGGCGGGCAGTGGCACGCCGCGGGGGCGCACAGCGGCGTCTGGCCCGGGATGCACACGAACACGAGCCGCGCGATGACCGCGTTCTCCGACTTCCCGGCTCCGCCCGACCACCCGGTGCACCCCGCAGCGACGCAGGTGCACGCGTACCTCCGGGCCTACGCCGAGCGGTTCGACGTGACCCCACGGATCCGGCTCGACTCGCCCGTGCGCGAGGTCCGGGCAGGCTGGACCGTGGACGGCGAGCCGTTCGACGCCGTCGTCGTCGCCTCCGGCCGCTTCCGCCGGCCGGCGCTCCCCCCGGGTGTGGAGACGTTCACCGGGGAGGTCCTGCACTCGTTCGACTACCCCGGCGCGGAGGCGCTCCGCGACCGCGCCACGCTCGTCGTCGGCAGTGGGATCAGCGGGCTCGAGATCGCGTCCGACCTCGCACCGGTCGCGCCGGTCGTGTCGTCCTTCCGCAAGCAGCGGTACGTGATCCGGAAGATCGCCGACGGCGTCCTCTCGGACTGGCGGTGGTTCTCGCTCTACGGCGCGCTCGAGCGGCGTCGCGTCGACCGGGACGAGCTCGGGCGGAGGCTGCGCGACCGGATCCTGCGTGTCGAGGGCTCGCCGGCCGACTTCGGCGCGCCCGCACCCGACCCGGACATCTTCGTCGCGGGCATTGCGCTCTGCCAGGACTACCTCGCGCAGGTCGCGGACGGCAGCATCACGTGTCGGCCCGCGATCGCCGCGATCGACGGGCGCACCGTCACGTTCGCCGACGGGAGCGGCGGGAGCTTCGACGCGATCGTCTGCGCGACGGGGTACGACCTCGACGTTCCCTACCTCGACGCCGAGGTGCGCCGGGTGCTCGGGCCCGAGCTCGTCCTTGCGCACCGAACGCTCCACCCCGACCTCCCCGGTCTGGGCGTCCTCGGGCAGTACCTGGCCCAGGGCCCCTACTTCCCGCTCCTCGAGCTCCAGGCGCGATGGCTGGTCGGCGTCTGGTCCGGCGACGTCGCGCCGCCCGACGACGCCGCCCTCCGCCGTGCGCTCGCCGAGCCCGCCCCGCCGCTCGAGGCGCACAACGCGCTCGCGGCGACGCTGGCGGAACAGGCAGGCGTGGAACCCGACCTGGAGGCGCGGCCCGAGCTCGCCGAGCCGCTCCTCTTCGGCCCGATGCTCCCACCGCGATACCGCCTGGACGGACCCGGGGCGCAGGCCGAGGCGGAGGCACGGTTCCGCGAGCAGCTCGCGGCATCCCCGCGCGCGCCGGTCGACCCCGCCCACCTCGCGGAGCTCCGCGTGTTCGGGCTCGCTTCGGTCGCGGACGCGCTCGGGGTCTAGTTCACCTTGCAGAGCGGGTCGGGACCGAGCAGGGCGCGCTGCGCCGCATTCGCCTCGGCGTCGCGCGCGGGGTCGTAGGCGCCGGGCGCCGGTCCTTCCCACATCACGTCGGGCGTCACCCCGGGACCGATCACCGTCGCCCGGTAGCGGGTGCCGTTGCCGACGGGATGCCCGCCGTGTGGGTAGAAGCCGTAACAGAAGCCGCCGGTCGGCTTGTGGGTGAGGAAGCTGTTCTCCCGCTGCCAGCCCGGCCCGTACGTGCTTCCGAGCGTGTCGACGAACACGTTGCGACCATGAGTGTCGAGTGGCACTCCGAAGCGCGTCGACCGGAAGCCGTAGACCCCTCCTTCGCGGTACGTGAGCCGGCCGTAGAGATGGTGGAACCGCCGATACGACCAGTCCGGCCAGAGCTCCAGCTTCGCGATCGGCCCTGACCAGTGGGAGAGGCGGAGCTCCCAGGCCCCGCGGGTTCCGGTCGGTGCGACGCCGTAGTTCGGGAGCATCCGCTGCCACGCCTGCACCGCCCAGTGGCTGCCGTCGGAGGTCGTGCACGCGGCGACGCGCCACGCCAGCGGCGGGCCGCGATACGCCCCGCAGACGTTCGGCCCGATCGTGCCGCCGTACTGGAGCCTGAACGCCACCTGAGCCTGAGTCGTGCTCGGCGGCCGCGCATCGATCGCGCCCCACGCGAGGAGCTGCCGCGACTGGCCCTCCGACCGGAACGAGACGAGCGCGCGGCCCTGCGCGTCCGCCTGGACGCGGACGTTCGTCGCGTTCCGCGCGATGAGCTCCGAGGCGGACGCCGCGGGCACGAGCGTGGCGGCCAGCGCCGTGCAGGCGATTGCGGCGGCGCCCAGGCGATGCCGTCTCACGCTCCCGTTCCTCCCTCCGGCGACGGCGAGCGGCCGTCCGGAGCATGGTTCCACCGCCGGGGCGTCCGGGCAAGGCCCGGACGGGGGTCAGGCAGCGGGCTCGGAGAGCTCGCGGAGCTGCCGTCGCACGAAGAGGATCCGCTGCGCGACGGTGAGCCAGGCGATCGCCGCGAGGACGTAGATCGGCCACTGGAGCAGGCCCCACGGCGCGAGCCCGAGGCCGACGGAGACGAGCACGACGCGCTCGACCCGCGAGCCGAAGCCGACGTCGCCGCGCAGGCCGATCGCCTCCGCCTTGGCGCGCGTGTACGAGACGAGGAAGGACCCGATCACGGCGGCGAACGCGGCCATGAGCGCCACCTCGTTCCCGTCGTGCATGAACGAGAGCCCGATCGCGGCGAGCATCGCAGCCTCGCCCACGCGGTCGAAGGTGGAGTCGAGGAACGCGCCGAAGACGGTCCCCTTGCTCGCCGCCCGGGCGAGCGCGCCGTCGAGGATGTCGGCGACCGAGCCGACGACGAAGAGCGCGCCGCCCAGCCAGAAGAAGAGGTACTCGTTGTGTTGCTCGAAGCCGACGAGCACCGCCCCCGCGAGACAGAGCACGACGCCCGTCAGCGTCAGCATGTCCGGCGTCAGCTTCGTCTTCGCGACGCCCCGCATCGAGCGCTGGAGGATCTCGCGCGCGGCGGCGGTGTACTCCTGCTTGACGCGGTCGAGTTGGTTGACGCGCGGTTCCTCGCGCGACTCGGTCACGCCGCGCGGGTGAGGACGCGGCGCAGCCGTCCCCGGAAGAGGAGCACGGCGACGAGAAGCGCGATGAGGAAGCCGGCGACGCAGTCGAGCCAGTAGTGGTTGCCGGTCCCCATGACCGCGAAGGAGACCCACGCGGGCCAGGCGAGCCAGAGGATGCGCGCGACGAGCGAGCGGCAGACGGACGCCATCACGATCCCGACGATCAGCGCGTCCATCGCATGGAGGCTCGGCATCGCCGCGAACGGGTTCGCGGTGAAGGCGACGAGGCCGCTGTCGTGGTTCACGGACGCGTACTCGGCGAGCGTGTCCGAGAAGCCCCATTCGGGGAACATCCGCGGCGGGGCGGTGGGCATCAGGACGTAGCCGATGAGGCCGACGAGGTTCGCCGCGATCAGCCAGTTGCGGAAGTCCGCGAAGCGGTCGTGGTGGCGGAAGTAGACCCAGAGCAGGGTGAGGCCGACGACGGCGAACTGGGAGAGCCAGTACGTGTACGAGGTCGCCGTGATCAGGAACCCCGAGCGCTCGACGAAGTCCTGGATCGCCGGCTCGAAGAGCGTGTGGAACTTGTTCTCCGCCTCGATCACGAGCGTCCCGTTCCAGAACGCGTCGGCCACGCCGCCGTGGTCGGCGGCGCCGCGCGCCACCTGATAGACGCCGTAGAAGCCGAACCACACCGCGAACTGGAGCGCGAAATGGCTCCAGCCGCGCGGGAGCAGCCGGCGTGCCTCCGCGTAGCCGGTCATCCGGCCAGTTTACCCCGGCGATGCGGCCGACTCACACGACCGTCTGTCAGGATCGGCGCCTACCCACGGCGAGGAGGATGCGATGGACGCGGTGACGGTTCGGCACGACGACGAGCTCGAGCGGGACTACGGCAAGTGGGTCCTGGTGCGGCGCTCGCTCGGCGTCCACTCGTTCGGCATCAACGCCGTCGAGCTCCAGCCGGGTGACGCGATTCCCGAGCACGACGAGCGCGAGCGGGCGCACGAGGAGCTCTTCCTCGTGCTCGAGGGGACGCCCACGCTCGTCGCCGACGGGACCGAGCACGCGCTGCGGCCCGGGTCGTACGCCCGCCTCGAGCCCGAGCCGACCCGGACGGTCCGCAACGACGGCGCCTCCGTGGCGCGCGTCCTCATCGTCTCGGCGCCCGTGACGAGCGGCTACGAGCCGCTGGGCTGGGCGTAGCGACGCTCAGCCACCGATGTAGCTCATCTCGATCCGCGGCAGCTCGCGCGTGCGCTCCGTGCGGATCTCCGAGTACCGGTCGGCGCGGCGCAGCCAGACGGCTCCGATCGCCTCGGTGAGCTCGTCGTCGGTGGCCCCCGAGCGGATGAGCGCGCGGAGGTCGGTGCCGCGCGCCGCGAAGAGACAGGTGTAGAGCTTCCCCTCGGCGGAGATGCGGGACCGCGTGCAGTCGCCGCAGAAGGGCTGCGTGACCGAGGAGATGACGCCGACCTCGCCGGCGCCGTCGCGGTAGCGCCAGCGCTGCGCGACCTCGCCGCGGTAGGCGGCCTCGACCGGCTCGAGGGGGAAGACCGCGTCGATCCGCTCGACGATCTCGGCGGCGGGCACGACGTCGTCGAGCCGCCAGCCGTTCGTCGTGCCGACGTCCATGAACTCGATGAAGCGCAGGGTGTGGGGCGAGCCCGCGGAAGTGGCGCGCCAGCTCGACGATCCCGTCGTCGTTGACGCCGCGCTTGACGACGGCGTTGACCTTGACCGGGAGGCCGGCCTCGGACGCCGCCTCGATCCCCTCGAGCACGCGCGCGACCGGGAAGTCGACGTCGTTCATCGCCCGGAACGTCGCGTCGTCGAGCGAGTCCAGGCTGACGTTGACGCGGTTCAGGCCCGCGTCCTTGAGCACGCGCGCCTTCCGCGCGAGGAGCGACGCGTTCGTCGTCAGCGTCAGGTCGAGGCCGTCGATCGTGGCAAGCCGTGCGACGAGCCCCTCGACTTCCCTGCGGAGGAGCGGCTCGCCGCCCGTGAGGCGGATCTTCTCGACGCCCAGGCGGACGAATGCGCGCGCGACGCGCTCGATCTCCTCGAAGGAGAGGAGCTCCTTGCGGTCCATGAAGCGGTAGCCCTGGCCGAACACCGACTTCGGCATGCAGTACGAGCAGCGGAAGTTGCAGCGGTCGGTGACCGAGATCCGCAGGTCGCGAACCGGACGTCCCATGGTGTCGACCGGGTGCACGCTCAAAGCGTACGGGACGCGATGATGCGTGGGTGGCCGCGCTCGACGCCTTCTTGCCGGAGTTCGACGCGAACGAGGTGCACGCCGTCGAGGTCGACGCCGAGCCCGCCGCCGCCGTGGCGGCGCTCCTCGCGGGCGCGGCCGCGCCGGGCCTCGTGCCTCGGCTTCTCCTCCGCCTACGCGGTCTCCAGGCGCCGGCCACCGTCGCCGAGCTGCTCGGCTCGCTGCGGTTCGAGGTGCTCCACGAGGAGCCCGCGGACGTCGTGCTCGGCGCCTCGGGCCGGCCCTGGACCCCCCGTGGAGGCATCGGGCCGTTCGCCGCTGCGGCGGCGGGGGAGGTGCGCGTCGCGGTCGACGTCCGCGCCGTGCCCGCGGGGGACGGTCGCAGCCTGCTCTCGACCGAGACGAGGATCGCCGCCGTCGACGAGCCGGCGCGACGCGCGTTCCGCCGGTACTGGCGCGTGGTCGGGCCGTTCTCCGCATTGATCCGGCGACGCTGGCTCCGCGACGCGCAGCGCCGGCTCGCGGCCCGGCGCTGACGGGCTCTCAGCGCCGCGTCGAGACCGAGAGCAGCGCGACGGAGCGCGGCCCGTCCGCGCGCCCCGGGCGCTAGCCTCGCCCGGTGCCGCGCACCGCCGGTCCGCTCGCTGCGCTGGTCGCGGTCACCGCGATCTGGGGCTACACGTTCGTCCCCGTCCAGGAGGCGATCGCCGTCTACCCGCTGTTCGCCTTCCTGGCGGTGCGGTTCGCGATCTCGACGGCCACGCTGGCGCCCTTCGCCCTCGGGCCGCTTCGCACGCTGCCGCGCGCCGGCTGGGCCGCCGGCCTCGGGGCCGGCACGCTGCTCGCCGCCGCCTACGGCCTCCAGACCGCGGGTCTCGAGCTGACGACCGTGACGAGCACCGGGTTCATCACCGGGCTCTACGTCGTCTTCACCCCGCTCCTCGCCCTGGCCGCGTTCCACACGCCCGTGCCCGCGGCCGTCTGGGTCGGCGTCGTGCTCGCGCTCGCGGGCCTCCTGCTCCTGAGCGGGGCGCCGGGCGGGTCGTGGGCCGGGAACGCGCTCGTGCTCGGCAACGCCGTCGCGCAGTCGCTCCAGATCGTCGCGATGGAGCGGTTCGCGCCGCGCTACGACCCGCGTGCGCTGACGTTCCTCCAGATGGCCGTCTCGTGCACGGGCTTCGCGGCGATCGCGCTGCTCGCCGGACAGGTGGAGTGGCCCGCCGACGGGAAGACCTGGTACGCGCTCGTCGTGACCGGGGTCTTCGCCGGGGCGCTCGGGTACCTCGTCGCGACCTGGGTGCAGTCGCGCACGACCGCCGCGCGGGCCGCGCTCGTCTTCACCCTCGAGGCGCCGTTCGCCGCCCTGTTCGGCGTGCTCCTCCTCTCCGAGCGGCTCGGGTGGGCGGGCTGGACGGGGTGCGCCGTGATGCTCACCGGGATCGTGCTGGCCGAGCCGGCGGCGGCCTCCGCGCTCAGGCGCCTTCTCCCGGCGCGCGCGTAATGGACGCCGTCGCCCTCGCGCTCGTCTCGGCCGCGTGCTTCGGCGCGATGCCGGTCGCCGTGCGCTTCGCGCTCGTCCCGCCCCTCGTGCCGGCGGCCGTCGGCGCCCTGCTCATGCAGATCGCGACGTTTGCGGTGCTCTGCGTCGCGGCGGCGGTGCAGGGAGGCGTCACGCTCGACGGCCTCGCGCCGTTCCTGCTCGCCGGCGCGATCGCGCCGGGGCTCTCGAACCTGTTCATCACCGTCGCGATCCGGGAGGCAGGCGCTTCGCGGGCGTCGGTGGCCTTCGGGGTCGCGCCGCTCTTCGCCGTCACCCTCGCCGTGCTCGTCTTCGGCGAGCGGCCCGCCGCCGCGGTGCTCGTCGGCGCGCTCCTGATCGTCGCCGGTGGGGTCGCGCTCGCGCTCGAGCCGGAGCGGCCGCGGCACGTCCGCACGATCGGGATCGCCTACGCGCTCGCCGGCGCGGCGCTCTTCGCGCTGCGCGACAACCTCGTGCGCGAGCTCTCGCTCGACACCGACGTCCCGTCGATGACGGCGGGCGCGGCGATGCTCGCCGCGAGCCTCGTCGTCACCTCGGCGTTCGTCGCCGGCCGCCGCAACCGCGTCGTGTGGCCGCCGCGGGTCGTCGCCCGGTGGCTGCTCCCCGGCTCGTTCGTCGGGATCTCGTACATCGCGCTCTTCGAGGCCTTCTATCGCGGCACGGTCTCGGTCGTCACGCCGATCGTCGCGACGGAGGCGCTCTTCGGCGTCGCCTTCGCGGCGCTCTTCCTCGGCCGGGCCGAGCGCATCGGCCCGCGGATCGTGCTGGGCGCCGCCCTCGTCGTGACGGGCGGCGCCCTGATCGCGGTCTTCCGGTAGCTCCCTACTTCGTGCGGCGCACCGGCTGGAAGTAGTGCTTCTGCAGCCAGAACGCGACCTTCTTGCCCATCATCGCGCCCTGCTGGTCGGCGTAGCGGAAGTGGATCCCGCCCCACACCCGCGCGTCGACGACCTCCTTCATGGCCTGCGAGAAGGAGGTGAAGTGCCGTGGCTGGCCCGGGTAGCGTCCGGAGTGGATGTCGAACGCGATCCGGTTCGCGCCGAGGACCTCGCGGAACGTCCGCAGCACCGCCCCGCTGACACAGCCGTGGCCGGACGGATGGTCCGGGAACGGCGGGTTGGCGAGCGGCGGCGTCGTCTGCGTGAGTGCGTGGAAGAGCGGCTCCCACGCCGGGTCGGGCACGGTGGCCGCGTTGCCGTCCGTCGCCGCCTCCTGGATCGCCGCCCGCGGCCGCCAGAAG
Source organism: uncultured Actinomycetes bacterium (assembly GCA_963748255.1). Lineage (GTDB taxonomy): Bacteria > Actinomycetota > Thermoleophilia > Gaiellales > Gaiellaceae > Gaiella. The sequence goes on from CAVVIL010000025.1 coordinate 61,300, forward strand.
TACCAGTGGTACTTGTCGTTCCAGCACGAGATCGCGCCGTCCGCCGCGGCGAGGTTGATCATCGCGAGCAGGCGTGCCTCCCGCGTGGTGTCGAGCTGTCGTGCGGCCGACAGGTCACGCGCGAGTCGGTTGTAGAGGACCGTCGGCGCGAACTGCCAGAAGATCGCCGCGGTCGTCTGGTCGGCCGTGCGTGTCGTGCTCGTCCGCGCGCCGAGCGACTTCACCTCGTCGAAGTCCTTCGCGTACGCCGCGCTCGTGAGCGCATTCGGTCCCTTCGAGCGGAACTGCGACGGGCTCTGGATGGTGAACGGCTTCAGGTTCCCGACCCACGCGTCGGGGTCGAGCGCCGTCGCCGTCATCGGGCGCCATCGGCCCGCGTCGGGGCGAAGGTCGAAGGTGTACGGGGCCATGTACCCGTCCGTCGCCCGGGCGTCGAGCATCGCCTTCGCCGCGGCCGCGCCGACGCGGACGCCCTCGTCCTTCGTCGCCGCGGGCGGGATCGCCGCGAGCGTCGCGGCGTAGGCGGTGTCGAGCTCGGCCACGCGCGCCGGATCGACGATCGCCACGAGGACGTTGTGCGCCGCGGTCGCGATCGCCGCGTCGCGCGAGCCGAAGGGCTGCGCCCGGAGCGTGCGCAGGTTCAGCAGGTACGGCTCGTACTTCGGGTCGAGCGCGTTGACCGCGTCGTAGACGGCGCCCTGCACCATGGCCATGCCGCGTGTCTGCCCATGAGCCGTCGGTCGGATCGTGATCGCCTGGTTCTGGGCGATCACGTTCCAGTCGTTGAGGACGTCTGCACTCGCGCCCGCCGCGGACGCGAGAGCGACTGCGAGAACCGCACACGTGACCAGCCCCCGCCGGATGTGGCGTTCCATGTCGCCTCCCTTGGTCGTCTGGAGGAACACGATCCGCCTCGCCCGCGCTTGTCGTCTATGTGATGTTCGTCGTATCTTCTGTCACGAGCGATGCACAGACTCGACGCGAGCGATGAGCGGCGCGTCGGCCGGTTCGTCGTCGAGACGGCCGAGATCGAGTCCGACGACGAGCCGTTTCCGGCTGCGTTCCTCGCCGCGCTCCGCCGCCTCGTGCCGTGCGACGACGTCGCCTTCTGCGAGACCGACCGCCGGCCCGAACGCGTGCTCGCGTGGAACGTCGTCCCCGTCTGGGGAGACCTTGACCACGAACTGACGCCGTGGACGCACCCCATCCGCGGCCGGCACGAGCCGACCGGCGACCTCAGCGCGCACCGCCCGGACGTCGTGACCTCGCCGCAGCTGCGTCGGAGCAGGGTCCGCGCGCAGTGGTTCCGCCCGCAGCACGTCGAGCGCCGGCTCACGATCGGGCTCGACGCCGCGCTGCCGCACACGAAGGTCTTCCTCCTCTCGCGCACGGGGGGTCGGGACTTCACCGAGCGCGACTGCGCCGTCCTCGATGCACTGCGCCCGTACTTCGGTGCTCGCTACGCGCTGTGGGAGGCCCGGCACCGGCCCGCCGTCGAGCCGCTCGCCGCAGGCCTCCACCCGCTGACGGCGCGCGAGCGGGAGATCGTCGCGCTCCTCCGCGCCGGCCTCACGAACGCCGAGATCGCCGTGCGGCTCTCCATCGCGCCCGGCACGGTGCGCCGGCACCTCGAGAACGTGTACGGGAAGCTCGGCGTGCACACGCGGACGGCGGCGCTCGCGAAGCTGCGGCTGGCGTAGTCGCCGGCATGTCCCCGCTCGGCCGGCGCGGGTGAGTGTCCTGATCTGCTACGATCAGACTCAGATTTACCGGTACGACGACGCTCAAGCGAAAGGAACACGCACACATGGCCAAGACCATCGGGATCGACCTCGGGACGACCAACTCGTGTATGGCCGTCCTCGAGGGTGGCGAGCCGACCGTCATCCCGAACGCCGAGGGCGGCCGCACGACGCCGTCCGTCGTCGCGTTCGCGAAGGACGGCCAGCGGCTCGTCGGGGCGCCTGCGCGGCGCCAGCAGGTGACGAACCCCGAGAACACCGTGTTCTCGATCAAGCGGTTCGTGGGGCGCAAGTGGGACGAGGTCTCGGAGGAGATGACGATCGTCCCGTACAAGGTCGAGCAGGGCGAGAACGGCGACGCCCGCGTGGCGGTCGAGGGCAAGCAGTACGCGCCGCCCGAGATCAGCGCGATGATCCTCCAGAAGCTGCGCGCGGACGCCGAGGCGTTCCTCGGCGAGCCGGTCACCGACGCGGTGATCACGGTTCCCGCGTACTTCAACAACGCCCAGCGCGAGGCGACGAAGGACGCCGGCAAGATCGCCGGCCTCAACGTCCTCCGCATCGTCAACGAGCCCACCGCGGCGGCGCTGGCATACGGCCTCGACAAGGAGGGCGCCGACCAGACGATCCTGGTCTTCGACCTCGGCGGCGGGACGTTCGACGTCTCCGTGCTCGAGCTCGGCGACGGCGTCTTCGAGGTGAAGTCCACGAACGGCGACAACCACCTCGGCGGCGACAACTTCGACAAGGCGATCGTCGACTGGATGGCGTCCGAGTTCAAGAAGGACCAGGGGATCGACCTCTCGCAGGACAAGATGGCCCTGCAGCGCCTCTACGAGGCGGCCGAGAAGGCGAAGATCGAGCTGTCGTCCACGATGACGACGCAGATCAACCTGCCGTTCGTCACCGCGACGCCGGAAGGGCCGAAGCACCTCGACCTGCAGCTGACCCGCGCGAAGCTCCAGGAGCTGACGCAGAGCCTGCTCGAGCGGACCGTCGGCCCGACGCGGCAGGCGCTGACGGACGCGGGGCTCGACGCCTCGGGCATCGACCACGTCGTCCTCGTCGGCGGCATGACCCGCATGCCCGCCGTGCAGGAGAAGGTCAAGGAGCTGATCGGCAAGGAGCCGCACCGGGGCGTCAACCCCGACGAGGTCGTCGCCGTCGGCGCCGCGATCCAGGCCGGCGTCCTCAAGGGCGACGTCAAGGACGTGCTCCTGCTCGACGTCACCCCGCTCTCGCTCGGGATCGAGACGAAGGGCGGCGTCATGACGACGCTGATCGAGCGCAACACGACCATCCCGACCCGCAAGTCGGAGACGTTCTCGACCGCGGACGACAACCAGCCGTCGGTCGAGATCCACGTCCTCCAGGGCGAGTCGGAGATGGCGACGTTCAACAAGACGCTCGGCAAGTTCCAGCTGGTCGGGATCCCACCCGCACCGCGCGGCATGCCGCAGATCGAGGTGTCGTTCGACATCGACGCGAACGGGATCATCCACGTGACCGCGAAGGACGACGGCACCGGGAACGAGCAGCAGATCCGGATCGAGGGCGGCTCCGGCCTCTCCGAGGACGAGGTCTCCCGGATGGTCGGCGAGGCCGAGGCCCACGCCGACGAGGCGCGCAAGCTGCACGAGCTGGCGAACGCCCGTAACGCAGGCCGAGCAACTCGCGTACCAGACCGAGAAGGCGCTCGGCGAGCACCGGGACAAGCTCGACCCGTCCGACGCCGGCACGATCGACGGCCGCGTGATGGAGCTCCGGCAGGCGCTCGAGTCGAACGACCCGGCCGAGATCCAGGCGAAGGCGACGGCGCTCGAGCAGGCGGCGCAGCCGCTCGCGCAGGCGCTCTACGCGCAGGCCAACCAGCAGGCGGCCGCCTCGACCCCGTCCGGTGACGGCCCGGCCGGCGAGACCGACGAGGTGGTCGAGGACGCCGACTACGAGGTGATCGACGAGGACGAGGCGGCGAAGACGACGTGACCGACGAGAGTCACGAGATCGTCGAGCCGCTGGACGGGGACGGCGGGCACGGCTCGCCGTCCCCGTCCGAGACCGCGGTCCCGGAGGCCCTCGACGCCGAGGAGCTGCTCGCCCGCGTCCAGGACGCGGAGCGCGAGCGGGACAAGAACCTCGACGACCTGCGTCGCGTCGCGGCCGACTTCGACAACTACCGCAAGCGCGTCGTCCGCGAGCAGGCGCAGCTCTCCGCCCGCGCCGGCGAGCGGGTCGTCGCGAAGCTCCTGCCCGTGCTCGACGACCTCGAGCGCGCGCTCGACGCCGCCGAGCACCATGAGGAGGCCAAGGTCCTCGAGGGCGTCCGGATGACGAAGGACGCGCTCGCCGGGCTGCTCGCCGCCGAGGGAGTCGAGGAGATCGCGACCGACGGGCCGTTCGACCCCCACGTCCACGAGGCGCTGATGACCCAGCGCGCCGAGGGCGTCGAGGCCGGTCAGGTGGTGCAGGTCGTGCAGCGCGGCTACCGCATGGGCGACGCCGTGCTGCGGCCCGCCCGCGTCGTCGTGGCCGAGGAGTAGCCGTGGCCCCCCGCGACCCGTACGCCGTCCTCGGCGTGCCGAAGACGGCCACCGACGACGAGCTCAAGAAGGCCTACCGGAAGCTCGCCCGCGAGCTCCATCCGGACCGCAACCCGGACGATCCGTCGGCCGAGGAGCGGTTCAAGGACGTGCAGACGGCCTACGACATCCTCTCGGATGCCGAGAAGCGCCAGGCGTACGACCGCTTCGGGGCGAACGGGCCCGGCCCGCAGGGTGGCCCCGGCCCCGGCGGCGCCCGCTACGAGAACGTCGACCTGGGCGACCTCTCCGACCTCTTCGGGAGCTTCGGCTCCTTCTTCGGCCGCGGCGGGCGCTCGGCACGGCCGCAGCCCGAGCGCGGCGTCGACTACGAGTCGCGCGTCCGCATCTCGTTCGAGGACGCCCTCGAGGGCGTCCAGGTCCGCGTCCCGATCGAGGTCGAGACCGCCTGCCACGTCTGCGGCGGCTCCGGCGCCGAGCCGGGGACGGCGCCGCGGACGTGCCCCGACTGCCAGGGCTCCGGCGTGATCGCCGACAGCCAGGGCCTCTTCGCCCTGTCGCACCCGTGCCCGCGCTGCCGCGGGAACGGGGTCGTGGTCGACACGCCGTGCAAGAACTGCCGCGGCTCCGGCCGCGAGCGCGTCACCCGCCGCTACCAGGTGAAGGTTCCCGCGGGCGCGCAGGACGGCACGCGGATCCGGCTCAAGGGCAAGGGCGAGGCCGGCCGGAACGGCGGGCCGCCGGGCGACCTCTTCGTCCGCGTCGAGGTCGAGCCCTCCGCGCTCTACGAGCGCCGCGGCGCCGATCTCGTGCTCGAGGTGCCCGTCACGTATCCCGAGGCCGCGCTCGGCGCGACCGTCGAGATCCCGACGCCGCAGGGGCCGGTCGGCCTCAAGGTGCCGTCCGGCTCCGAGAGCGGGAAGCTGCTGCGCGTCAAGGGCCGCGGCGCGCCGAAGCTCAAGGGCGGCGGCAAGGGCGACCTCCTGGCGCGGCTCAGGGTCACCGTCCCCTCGAAGCTCACGAAGGCCGAGCGCGAGGCGCTCGAGGCCTATCAGCGGTCCTCGCGCGAGCAGCCGCGCGAGCACCTGTCGAGGACCGCGTGATGCCCGACCGCCCGCGCTACATGATCTCCGTCGCCGCCGAGCTCGCCGGCCTCCATCCGCAGACGATGCGGATGTACGAGAACCGCGGTCTCGTGCGGCCCGCCCGGACGCCGGGCGGCACCCGGCTCTACTCCGAGAACGACGTCGAGCGCCTGAAGCTGATCCAGCGCCTGACGACGGAGCTCGGGCTCAACCTCGCGGGCGTCGAGCACGTGCTGCGGCTCGAGGACGAGCTGCGCCGCCTCACCGCCCGCATGCGCCAGCTCGAGCGCGAGCTGCGCGAGGAGATCCGCTCGACCCACCAGCAGTACCGGCGGGAGATCGTGGTGTACCGCGAGCCGCAGGTCCCCGCCCGCCAACCCCGAGGAGACACATGGACTTCGACAAGCTGACCATCAAGAGCGGGGAGGCGGTCGCGAGCGCGCAGGAGCTTGCGCGCCGGGCCGGCAACCCCGAGCTGACCCCCGACCACCTGACCATCGCCCTGCTCGACCAGGAGCTGCCGCGCACGCTCGTCGAGCGCGCCGGCGCCTCCGTCGCCTCGCTCCGCGGCGAGGCGGAGGCACGGCTCGCGCAGCAGCCGTCCGTCTCGGGCGGGAAGGCGCAGCCGCAGGCGTCCGCCGCGTTCCGCCGCGTGCTCGACGCCGCCTTCGACGAGGCGGCAGGCCTCGGCGACGAGTTCGTCTCGGTCGAGCACCTGCTCCTCGCGCTCGGCCTCGTGCCGCGCGAGGCGCTGCTCGGCGCCCTCCAGCAGGTGCGCGGCGGCCAGCGGGTCACGACGCAGGATCCCGAGGGCTCCTACCAGGCGCTCGAGAAGTACGGGCGCGACCTGACCGCGCTCGCCGAGCAGGGGAAGCTCGACCCGGTGATCGGCCGGGACGAGGAGATCCGGCGCACGATCCAGGTCCTCTCGCGCCGCACGAAGAACAACCCGGTGCTGATCGGCGAGCCGGGCGTGGGGAAGACGGCGATCGCCGAGGGGCTCGCGCAGCGGATCGTCGCGGGCGACGTGCCGTCGGGTCTCGAGGGGAAGCGCGTCTGGGCGCTCGACGTCGGCGCGCTCGTCGCCGGGGCCAAGTACCGCGGCGAGTTCGAGGAGCGGCTCAAGGCCGTCCTCGCCGAGATCACGGCGAGCGAGGGCGAGATCGTCCTCTTCATCGACGAGCTGCACACGATCGTCGGCGCCGGCGCGGCCGAGGGCGCCGTCTCGGCCGGCAACCTGCTGAAGCCGATGCTCGCGCGCGGCGAGCTGCGCGCGGTCGGCGCGACGACGCTCGACGAGTACCGCTCGCACATCGAGAAGGACGCGGCGCTCGAGCGCCGCTTCCAGCCCGTCTACGTGGGCGAGCCGACGGTCGCCGACACGATCGGGATCCTGCGCGGCCTGAAGGAGCGCTACGAGGCGCATCACGGCGTCCGCATCCGCGACGCGGCGCTCGTCGCGGCGGCGGTGCTCTCCGACCGCTACATCTCCGACCGCTTCCTCCCCGACAAGGCGATCGACCTCGTCGACGAGTCCGCCTCACGGCTCCGGATGGAGATCGACTCCTCGCCGGTCGAGCTCGACGAGGCCGAGCGCCGGGTGACGCAGCTCGAGATCGAGCTCGCGGCGATGGCGAAGGAGGCGCCGGCGACGCGCGAGCCGCTCGAGAAGGAGCTCGCGGAGGCCAAGGCGCGGCGCGACGAGCTCGCCGGTCGCTGGGCGAACGAGAAGGACGTCCTCGACCGCGTCAAGGAGATCACCCGGCAGATCGACGACCTCCGGATGGAGGCCGAGCGCGCCGAGCGCGCGGGCGACCTCGCCCGCGTCGCCGAGATCCGCTACGGGCTCCTCCCGGAGCTCGAGCGCGAGCTCTCCGAGCGTGCCGAGCCGACCGAGGTCGTGCCGATGGTCAAGGAGGAGGTCGACGAGGACGACATCGCGGCCGTCGTCGCGCAGTGGACCGGGATCCCGACCGATCGCCTGCTCGAGGGCGAGGTCGAGAAGCTCGTCCACATGGAGACACGCCTCCACGAGCGCGTCGTCGGCCAGGACACCGCGATCGAGGCGGTCTCGAACGCCCTCCGCCGGGCGCGCTCCGGCCTGCAGGACCCGAACCGGCCGATCGGCTCGTTCGTCTTCCTCGGGCCGACGGGCGTCGGCAAGACGGAGCTTGCGCGTGCCCTCGCCGAGTTCATGTTCGACGACGACCGGGCGATCGTCCGGCTCGACATGTCGGAGTACCAGGAGAAGCACACCGTCTCCCGGCTCGTCGGCGCGCCCCCGGGCTACGTCGGCTACGAGGAGGGCGGCCAGCTGACCGAGGCGGTCCGCCGCCGCCCGTACTCCGTGATCCTCCTCGACGAGATCGAGAAGGCGCACGCCGAGGTCTTCGACGTGCTGCTCCAGCTGCTCGACGACGGGAGGCTGACCGACGGCCAGGGCCGCACGGTCGACTTCCGCAACACCGTCGTGATCATGACCTCGAACATCCGCTCGGCCGACGACCTGGCAGAGCGGTTCCGGCCCGAGTTCCTCAACCGGATCGACGAGATCGTCGTCTTCGACGCGCTCACGCGCGAGCAGCTCGGCGAGATCGTGACGATGCAGCTCGCCCGGCTCAACGACCGGCTCACCGAGCGCGGCCTCGCGCTCGACCTCACCGAGGGCGCCCGCGAGCTGATCGCGGAGGCCGGCTGGGATCCCGCGTACGGCGCGCGCCCGCTGAAGCGGGCGATCCAGCGCCTGCTCGAGAACCCGCTCGCGCTGCGGCTGCTCGAGGGCGAGTTCCGCGAGGGAGACACGATCCGCGCGTACGCCGAGCTGGGCGAGATCCGCTTTGCGGGCGCGGACGACGTCCCCGGCGAGCGGCCTGAGCCCGCGGAGCCGGTCGGCGTCGAGCGCTGATGCGCCGGGTGAGGCGGCTCCCCCCGGGCCGCCTCACCTGAAGCACCCTCCGGGCGACCTTGGCGTGACGCCGGGCCCGCGGCCCGGCGTCACGCTCCCCCCGGCTGTTCTCGCGCGCGCCTCAGGCGAGGGCGAGCGAGAGGTCGTCCGCTCCGGCGAGCTTGTAGTTGTTGCCGCTCGCAAAGGTCACGACGATCGTCACCTGGGTGGCGCCCTGCGGCACGGTGCCCTTGCGGCTGCGGAACGCCATGTCCGTGCCCGAGATCGTGGTGTCGTTCCCGATCCGGAGCCGCGCCAGCACGGCGCCATTCGCGTCGGCGAACTCCGCCCGCACCTGCGTCATGTTCGCGCTCGGGCCGGAGCCGTAGTTCCCGAGCCAGCCGCCGAGCGTCACCTTGCGTCCTGCCGCGGCGGTCGGGAGCTTGATCGTCTGCTTGCCGACCGTCGCCTTGACGGAGACGGCCTCGGTGGTCGTCCCGCCGAAGAAGTAGTTCTTCCCCCGCTTCGGCGAGCCCTTCGACCGGGCGGAGAACCAGCCGTTCGGGAACGTGTACGACGCGGCGCCGAACTGGCCGGCCTCGTTCGTCCAGCCGGGGACCGCCCCGAAGGCGCCGACGGCGGTGATACCCGCGCCGGCCTCGGCGCCCGGGTTCTTGATCAGGTTCTTCCCGCACACCCCGCAGGTCGCGCCGGGTGCGGCGGCTGCGGCCGTGGCGAGCAGTGCGGTGAGGACGAGCAGCGCCGCGCCGAGCGCGATGCGGGCTCCGGGCCGACGGTGTGGACGTGCGTGGCTCATCGTGACCTCCGTGGGTCGTCGTGGTTCGAAGCGGGCGCCTGCCGAGGTGACGAGCCGGCTCATCCGGTGCGGCCCCCGACGACGAGGTGTGCGAGCTCGAGCTCGCGCGAGACGAGCGGCCGTGGCAGGCCGCGGGTCACGCGCTCGAGCCGGTCGGCATGGAAGGAGCGCCAGGCGGCCCGGCTCTCCCAGACGTCGATCGTGCGGAAGCCCTCGTCCGTCGGCCCTGCGGCGTGCACGATGAGACCCGGCGGGGCCTCGTCCTCGAGCGCGGCCGCGTAGGCGGCGTAGCGCTCCCAGCTGGCCGGGACGTCCTGGACGACGGCGTACGACATGCGTCGCACGCTGGCGCCGGCCGGTAGAGAACCGGTAGAGCGACGGCCGACGAACGATCAGAATCGCCCGCGTGGACGAGCTCAGGGTGCTCGGGCCGGTCGAGGTCGTCGTGGACGGCGCGCCGATCGCGCTGCCGGCGATGCAGCGGCGGCTGCTCGCCGCGCTCGTCGTCTCGGACGGGAGCGTGCGCTCCCTGGACGAGCTCGCCGACGGGCTCTGGGGCGACGCGCCTCCGGCCTCGGCCCGGAAGCTGCTCCAGCTCTACGTCTCGCAGCTGCGGAAAGTGCTGCCGCCGCCGCTCGGGATCGAGACGAGCGCGGGGGGCTACGCGCTCGCCGTCGAGCCCGGGCGGGTCGACAGCGAGCGGTTCGAGGAGCTCCTCGCGGAGTCGGTCGCGGCCCGCCGGGCCGGGAACCCCGCCCGCGCCGGGTCGCTCGCGGTCCGTGCGCTCGCGCTCTGGCGCGGCCGGGCCTTCGGCGACCTCGCCTACGACGTGGCGTTGCGCGACGAGGCGGAGCGGCTCGAGGACCTGCGCCTCGCGGCGACGGAGGAGCGGTTTCGGGCGGAGCTCGCGCTGGGCCGTCACGACGCGGTGGTGTCCGAGGCCGTCGCGCACGCGGAGGCCAGCCCGCTGCGCGAGCCGGCGCAGGAGCTCGCGATGCTGGCGCTGTACCGCTGCGGCCGGCAGTCGGACGCTCTCGCGCACTACACGCTCGCGCACGAGAGGCTCGACGAGCTCGGGCTGGAGCCGGGCCGCGCCCTGCGCTCGCTGCAACAGCAGATCCTTCGACACGATCCGGCGCTCGAGGTCGAGGCGCCCGGGGACGACGCCGCCCCGCTCCCCGTCCCGCCCACGACGCTCGTGGGCCGCGAGCGCGAGGTGACGCAGCTCGTCGGGCTGCTCGAGCGCCACGACGTACGCCTCGTCGTGCTCACCGGCGCCGGCGGGAGCGGCAAGACGCGCCTCGCGCTCGAGGCCGCCCGCAAGGCCGCTGCGTCGTTCGCGAACGGCGTGGCGCTCGTCGAGCTCGCGCCGCTCCGCGATCCCGCGCTCGTGGCCCAGACCATCCTCGCGAGCCTCGGCGCGGCCCCCGCCTCGGGCGAGGACCCGGCCGAGGCCGTCGTGCGCGCCGTCTCGGCCCAGGACCTGCTGCTCGTCGTGGACAACGCCGAGCACGTGCGGCAGGCGGCGCCGCTCTACACCGAGCTCGTCGCGCGGGCCCCACGCCTGACGATCCTCGTCACCAGCCGGGCCGTGCTCCACGTCTCGGGCGAGCACGTCTTCCCGGTCGCGCCGCTCGGCGACGCCGATGCCGTCGACCTCTTCGTCGAGCGCGCGCGGCTGCTCGACCCGTCGTTCGCCCGCACGCCGGAGAACGAGGACGACCTGCTCGAGATCTGCCGGCGGGTCGACGGCCTCCCGCTGGCGATCGAGCTCGCGGCCGCCAGGATCCGCACCCTGCCGACCGGGGTTCTGCGCGAGCGGCTCGAGGAGCGCCTCGCCCTCCTCACCGGAGGCCCCCGCGACCTCCCGGCGCGCCAGCAGACGCTGCGGGAGACCATCGACTGGAGCTACGACCTCCTCGACGAGGACGAGCGCGCGCTCCTGGCACGGCTCTCCGTCTTCCCGGCCGGCGCGACCCTGGACGCCGTCGGACGCGTGTGCCTGGACGGCGACGATGGACGCGCGCTCGACCTCGTGGAGCGCCTCCTCGACGCGTCACTGCTCGCCGTGCACGACGGCCCGGTCGAGCGGCGGTATCGCATGCTCGAGACCGTCCGTCAGTACGCCGCCGGCCGTCTGCAGGACGGCGACGCGTCCGAGACCTCGAGGCGCCACGCCGAGTGGTGCCTCGCCCTGGCGGAGACCGCGGAGCAGGAGCTCAGCGGCAAGGATCAGTCGCGGTGGTTCGCCACGCTCGAAACCGAGCACGACAACCTCCGCGCCGCGCTCGATCACCTCGGGCAGGACGGCGACCGAGCGCTGAAGCTGCGCCTCACGGTCGCGCTCAGCCGCTTCTGGTACGTCCGCGGGTACCTGGCGGAGGGTCGCGGCCGTCTCGACGACGCGCTCGCCGACGGGGGCGACCTCCCGGCGCAGCTCGTGCGCAGGGCACACACGGCCTCCGCCGCCCACGCTCTGCTGCAGGGCGACTACGCAGCGGCGACCCGCTCGTCGGAGGCGGCCCTCGACGCCGCCCGGCGCGACGGCGAGCGGCGGTTCGTCGCGAACGCGCTGAGCAACCTCGGCGCGATCGTCCTCGCGGCGGGCGATCACGAGCGCGCGGCTGCCGTGCTCGAGGAGGCGGTCGAGCTCGCCCGCGAGGTCGGCGACACGAGGATCGCGGCGCTCGCGATCAACAACCTCGGCGACCTGGCGCTGACGACGGGGGACTACGCGCGCGCCCGGCCGCTCTTCGAGGAGAGCCACGCGCTGCTCGTGGCCCGGGGCGACACGGCGAACATCGCCCGGTCGCTCTTCAACCGCGGTGCGGTCGATCTGATGCTCGGCGACCACGCAGCGGCCGACCGGCGGTTTCGCGAGGCGCTCGTGCTCGCGGGGGAGACGGGGGACAAGGAGGACCTCGCCTGGTGCCTGGAGGGGCTCGCCTCGGTCGCCGCCGTCGCGGGGGACGGGGAGCGGGCCGCGACGCTGCACGGCGTCGCAGGCGCCCTGCTCGTGGAGATGGGCGCGGAGTTCAAGCCGTTCGAGCGCCAGCTGCACGAGACGACGGAGGAGCGCGCCCGCGCGCTCTGCGGGCCGGACGCGTTCGCCTCGGCCCGGGAGCGGGGCGCCTCGCTGCCCCTCGCCGAGGGCCTCGCCGTCGCGCACGCGTCGCCGGCCGCCTGACCGACGGCCGAGCGGCTCTGTCGCGGGGGTGACACACGGGGCGTCGTCCGCGCGCACGACGCGGCGGACGCTCCCTCCTAGCCTCGATGCCATGGAGAGCAGTGTCGGGCGGAAGGAGCGGATCATGAACGGCAGACACCTACGACGTCTTCCCGTCGCCCTCGTCGTCGCGGGAGCGGTCGCGGCCTCGTTCGGGCCTTCGGCGGGAGCATGGATCCCATCGGTCGAGGCGGACGAGCCGCTGGCCTCGTCACGCGCGATCGTCGTCATCCCGGACGCCGCCGAGCGCGCCGCGAAGCGGAGGGCGCAGACGAGCCTGCAGTCCGGCGCCGCGGTGCCCGATGCGTTCGAGCGCGCGGTGAAGCGGTACGCGCGCCGCTAGGCGCGCAGGGGGGAGGCGGACGCCCGTGTCGGAGGGCACGGGCGTCGCCCTGTCCGGGGGAGGTGCGCGGCCCGTCTACGATCGGCGGCGTGGCCTCCTACTCCGTGAACCCCGATGCGGTGGCACACGCGCGCCGGCTGATCGAGGGCCGGCAGTACGTGCTCGCGAGCGACTGGGGCGACGTGCAGCCGGACGCCGAGGCCCAGAACAGCTACCTCGAGACCCACGCCTGGGACGACTACGCCGCCTGGCACCTCGGGCTGACCGAGGGCGCGGCCGACGGGACGAAGGCGAGGTACGCCTTCGTCTACGGCGATCTCCGCCGCGTCCACCGGAGCGGGCTGATCGCGTGCGTCTACCGGGCCTCCGAGTGGCGCCACAAGGAGGTCGAGCTCGCGGCCCACGACCTGCTCCAGCTGCTCGACGCGACCTCGGCGTGATCCTCCTCGTCGCGGCGACCGAGCGCGAGCTCTGCGGGCACGACGGGCTCGTCTGCGGGGTCGGCCCCGTCGAGGCCGCGGCGGCGACGGCTCGCGCGCTCGCGCTGCACCCGATCACCGCCGTGCTCCACGTCGGGCTCGCCGGCGGCCGCGGGGTGGGGCCGGGCAGCCTGGTGGTCGGGACGGAGGCCGTCTACTGCGACCTCGAGGCCGAGTGGCCCGTCGTCGATCGTGCCGCCGCCGATCCGGGGCTCTGCGAGCGGGTCGGCGCGGCGCTCGCCGACGCGCCGCGGATGCCGATCCACACGTCGGCCGCCGTGGGCGCCGCCGACGCCAGCGCCCCGCACGGGCCGCTCGTCGAGGCGATGGAAGGGTTCGGCGTGCTCCGCGCCGCCGCCCGGGCAGGCGTCCCCGCGGTCGAGGTCAGGGCGATCTCGAACGCGATCGGCGAGCCCGACCGCGGGCGCTGGGACCTCGACGGCGCACTGACCGCGCTCGCCGCGGCGCTCCCAGCGCTCGTCGCCGCCGTCGACGAGGGCTAGGGCTCGCGGATCGTGACGGCGACCTCGAGCGTCTCGTCCGCGCTTCCCCTGTAGACCCCGCGCGAGGGCGGGACGTCGCCGTAGTCACGACCGACGCCGACGCGCACATAGCGGTCGGTCTGCTCCGTGTCGTGCGTGGGGTCGAGCGAGAGCCAGCCGTCCTCGCCGACGTGGACGTCGACCCACGCGTGCGACTCGCCTGCGCCGCCGCTGTCGGGGTCGTGGAGGTAGCCGCTGACGTAGCGCGCGGGGATGCCGCGCGCGCGGCAGGCGCCGATCATCACGTGGGCGAAGTCCTGGCAGACGCCCCGGCCGTGGACGAGCGCCTCGGCGGCGGTGGTGTAGACGTCGGTCGACCCCCGCTCGTAGACGAGCGCCGAGCGCACGACGCGCATCAGCTCGCGGGCCGCCACCTCCGGGTCGGGGGCCGACGTCTCGAGCGCGCCCAGCTCGTCGATCTCGGCGTCCTCCGGCACGTAGCGGGACGGCGCCAGAAAGTCCCACCGGTCGAGCGGTGAGGGGGGCGTCGCATCGGTGAAGCCCTCGCTCGTCCAGACCTCGCTCCGCGCGGTGACGACGAGCCGCTCGTGCACCTCGAGCACGTCGAAGTGGTGCACCGTGCTGCCGAAGCGGTCGACGTACTCGTCGATCGTCGTCCCGCGCGGCTCGGTCTCGAGCGTGAACGACGAGCACCGCTGGCCGTCGCGGTGGGCGGGCTTCAGGCGGAGCTCCGTGTACGCGTCCGCGATCGGGGCGTCGTAGGAGAACCGTGTCACGTGCTCGACCGTCAGCCACATTGCTGCTGCTGCGCCTCCTGGGTTGCGATCGCGGCGACGGGCATCGCGCCGCTCGAGAAGAACGTCTTCGTGAGCGCGTCGCCGGCGCGGTGGATGCCTACGAGCAGCGCGCTGAGCTGTGCCGTGACGGTCGCTCCGGACGTGTCCTCGAGCTCCCCGTACTCGAGCTCCGCCGCGAGGCGGCCGAGCACGCGGTGCGGCGGTGCCTGGTCGCCGGCGATCCGCTCGACGGCCGTCGCGCACGACCGCAGGCAATAGAGGACGGCGCGGGGGAATGCCGCGGAGCGGACGAGCTCCTCCGCGATCGGGAAGGGCTCGAACGTCGTCCCGCGCCGGCGGACGTACGCCTCGAAGGCGCTGCACGACTTCAGCAGCGAGATCAGCTCGAGGACGCGCTCGGGGTCGTCCTCCGCCAGGAGGACGGCGATCGGATAGCGGGCGCGGACGACCCGGGCCGTGGTCGCGGCGCGCTCGAGGTGGAGGCCGAGCTGGATGAACTCGTAGGGATCGCCGTGCGTCATCGTCGCGTCGGCGCACCCCTGGAAGCGGTGCGCGCCGTTTCGGAGGGCCTCGAAGAAGCCGTGCGGGCCGCGCGAGGCGGCACGGCGGTTCGTGCGGCCGACGAGCAGGAAGAGGGAGTTGATCGCCTCCCACATCTCGCCGGAGATCTGCTCGCGGACGGAGCGCGCGTTCTCGCGGGCGAGCCGGATGCACTCCGCGACCGCGTTCGGGTTCCCGTCGTGCCAGAGGAGCCAGTCGGCCACCTCGGCCGCGGTGTAGTCGGCGTAGTGCTCGGTGTAGGCGTCCTCGTCGCCCAGCGTCGCGATCAGGCGCCGCCACACCTCGCCGTGGTCCGAGACGTGCGTGTCGAGGAGCGCGTGGTAGTCGACGTCGAGCAGCCGCGCCGTGTCCTCCGCGCGCTCGACGTAGCGCGCCGTCCAGTAGAGGGACTCCGCGACCCGGCTCAGCATCAGCCCAGCACCCACGTGTCCTTGCTGCCGCCGCCCTGCGACGAGTTGACGACGAGCGACCCCTCGCGCAGCGCTGTGCGGGTCAGCCCGCCGGGGACGATCCGCACGCCGTCCGCGCCGCTCAGCACGAACGGCCGCAAGTCGACGTGGCACCCGTGGAGCCCGCCGCGGACGAACGTCGGGTGGCGCGAGAGCGCGATCGTCGGCTGTGCGACGTACTCGCGCGGAGCCTCGGAGACCCGGAGCCGGAACTCCTCGCGCTCCTGGGGCGTTGCCGCCGGGCCGATCAGCATCCCGTACCCGCCCGACTGGTCGACGGCCTTCACCACGAGCTCGTCGATCCGGTCGAGGATCAGCTCGAGGTCGTCGGGATTCGCCCCGATGTAGGTCGGCACGTTCGGGAGGATCGGCTCCTCGCCGAGGTAGAAGCGGATCATCTCGGGGACGTACGGATAGATGGCCTTGTCGTCGGCGACCCCGGTGCCGACGGCGTTCGCGAGCGTCACGTTGCCGGCCCGGTAGGAGTTGAGGAGACCCGGGACGCCCAGGAGGCTGTCCGGCCGGAAGGCGAGCGGGTCGAGGAAGTCGTCGTCGATGCGGCGGTAGATGACGTCGACGCGCTGGAGCCCGTTCGTCGTCCGCCTGAAGACACGGTTCCGGTGCACGACGAGGTCGAGGCTCTCGACGAGCTCGATGCCCATCTGCCGGGCGAGGAAGGAGTGCTCGTAGTAGGCGGAGTTGTGGGCGCCCGGTGTCAGGAGGACGATCGCCGGATCGCTCGGCGCCCCGCTCGGCGCCACCGAGCGGAGGGTGGCGTGGAGCTCGCGCGGGTACTGGTCGATCGGCCGCGCGCCGGATCGCTCGAAGAGCGCGGCGAAGATCCGCTTCAGCGCCTGCCGGCTCTCGAGCATGTAGCTGACCCCCGACGGCGTGCGGAGGTTGTCCTCGAGCACGAGGTACCGGCCCTCCTCGTCGCGGATCAGGTCGATCCCCGCGATGTGGGCGAAGATCCCGCCCGGCGGCTCGAGGCCGATCATCTCGCGGCGGAGGTTCGCGCCCGCGAAGACGAGCTCGGCCGGAACGACGCCCTCGGTCAGGATCCGCTGGCGCCCGTACAGGTCGCCGAGGAAGAGGTTGAGCGCGCGCACGCGCTGCGCGACGCCGCGCTCGACGTGGGCCCACTCGTCGGCCGGGACGATCCGAGGGATCAGGTCGAACGGGAAGATGCGGTCGGTGCCCGCTTCGTCGCCGTAGACCGTGAAGCCGATCCCCTGGGTCAGGAAGAACGCGTTTGCGGTGCGGATCCGCTCGTCGAGCCCGTCGTCGGTCAACGCCGCGAGGCGCTCGTAGAGCGCGCGGTAGTGCGGCCGCGGACGACCGTCGGCGTCGACCATCTCGTCGAAGAAGCCGCCGGCGTCGTAGCCCGCGACCAGTCCGGTCGGGGGCGCGTCTGCCGAGGGCGGCGTCTCGTCCACTGACGCCGACGATAACCGCGGTACGGTTGCGCCGTGCCGAGGCCTCGGTATTCGTCGTCGGGCGAGACGCCGCCGCCTCTGCCGCCCGTCGCCCGGACCGTCGGACAGGTCGTCGCGGAGGCGATCAAGCTCTACCAGGCGAACCTCGTCCCGGCCCTCGTTCTCGGGCTGCCGGTTGCGGTCGTCGACCAGCTCTCCGCCGATCGCTCCCTCGACTCCCGGATCGCAGTGCTCCTCGCCGCGTCACCCGTGCTCAGCGTCGCGTACGCGGCCGGGTGCGCGATCCAGCAGGGCGAGAGGCCGCCGCTGCGGACGTGGCTGGTCGCGACCGGCGTCGGCGTCTTCACGTTCCTTCCGGCGGCTGTCTTCTTCCCCTGGTTCGCGCTCGCCGCCATCCTCTGGCTCGGTCTCGCGGGACACGCCGTGCCGGCCGTCATGGCGGAGCGGCTCGGGCCGGCCGGGGCGCTTCGGCGGACGGTTGATCTCGCCCGAGCCGACTACGTCCACGCCGCGGGCTCGTTCGCGACGCTCGCGCTGCTCTTCGGACTGACGCGCCTCGCCCTGGGCTTCCTCCTCTCGAGCCAGGCGGATGCGACGCAGCGTGTCTCGATCTTCCTGGCCGACCTCGTGGTCTCGCCGCTCCTCTACCTCGGCGCCGCGATCGTCTACGTCGATCTCGTCGCGCGCGTCGGGGTCGACCGCAAGGAGCGGCGGCGGCTCCGCGACGCTGCCTTCGGGCGGGCCGCGAAGTAGGCTGGGCCGGCGAGCAGGTCGCGCCTCGCGGCCTGTGGCCCACCGGAGGAGGAGCGCGCCGTGCCGACCTACCTGATGCTCTCGTCCCTGACCGAGAAGGGGACCCAGACGCTCAACGCCAACCCCGCGAGGCTCCGTGAGGTGAACCACGACGTCGAGGAGCTCGGCGCCCGGATCCTTCATCAGTGGGCCTCGCTCGGCGAGTACGACTTCGTCAGCGTCGTCGAGGCGCCCGACGACCTGACGATCGCGAACATGTCCGTGCGGCTCGGTGCGCGCGGCAGCGTGCGGTTCGAGACGCTCCCGCTCGTCGCGGTCGACGACCTCCTCGGAGCGCTCGAGGCGTAGTCGCGTGCACGACCTGACGGGCAGGCTCGCCCGGGCCTCGAGCCGTCATCCGCGCCGGACGCTCGCCGCGTGGGGCGTCGTCCTCGTGCTCTCCGTCGTCGCGATCGGCGGCCTGCTCGGCTCGACGCTGACGACCGACGCGGAGATGACGAACGACCCGGAGTCGTACCGGGCGTACGACCTCATCGGCGAGCACTTCCCGCCGAGCGACGACTACGTCCAGGACGTCGTCGTGATCCGCTCCCCGACCCTCCGCGTCACCGAGCCCGCGTTCCGCGCCAAGGTGGAGGCGCTCGCTCGGGAGATCGAGGCGACGGGCGCCGTGCAGCCGGTGCCGACCGCCTACTCGACGGGCGACCGGACGCTGGTCGCTCCGAGCGGCCGCGCGACGATCCTCCCGCTCGGCTTCCTCGGTCCCGGCGAGGACCGGATCGGCGAGGTGATCGCGATCGTCGACCGGGCCGAGACCGACGGCTTCGAGACGGCGATCACGGGAGAGCTCACCGCCGACGAGGACTTCTCGACGCTCGCCGAGGAGGACCTCCAGCAGGGCGAGCTGCAGTTCGGGCTGCCGGTGGCGCTGCTCGTGCTGCTCCTCGTCTTCGGCGCCGTCGTCGCGGGCCTGCTCCCGGTGCTCGTCGCCCTCGTCGCGATCATCGTCGCCCTCGGGCTGACGGCGCTCCTCGGGCAGGCCTTCGATCTCTCGGTCTTCGTCGTGAACATGATCTCGGGGATGGGCCTCGCCCTCGGGATCGACTACTCGCTGTTCGTCGTCTTCCGGTACCGCGAGGAGCGCCGGCGGGGCAACGAGAAGCTCGACGCGATCGGCGTCGTCGGCTCGACCGCGTGCCGCGCCGTGCTGTTCAGCGGCTCGGCGTTCGTGCTGGCGATGGTGGGCATGGTGCTGGTCCCGGACACCATCCTCCGCAGCCTGGCCGCGGGCGCGGTCCTCGTCGGGATCGTCACGGTGGTCGCGGCGCTCACGCTGCTCCCGGCCGTGCTGGCGCTGCTCGGCGACCGCGTGAACGCCCTCCGCGTCCCCTGGCTCGGCCGGCGCGTCGAGGAGAGCGCCGGGGTCGAGGGACGCGTGTGGTCGCGGATCGTCCGCGCCGTCATGCGCGCGCCGCTGCTCGCCGCGGCCACCTCCGCCGGCGCGCTCCTCCTGCTGGCGCTGCCCGTGCTCGGGATCGAGACGGGGCTCACGGGCGTGCGGGACATGCCCGACCGGTTCGCGGCCAAGCAGGGCTTCACGCTCCTCGAGGACGAGTTCGGCGTCGGGACGGTCGACTCCGTCGAGGTCGTCGTCGAGGGCGACGTGCGGTCGCCCCGGGTGCGCGCCGCGATCGGCGCGGTCGAGCGCCGGCTCGCGTCCGACCCGGCCTTCCGGACGCCGGAGGTCTCGACGAGCGAGGACGGGCGCCTCGCGGTCGTGGAGGCGCTCGTCGCGGGCGACAGCCGCGACAAGCGCTCGCTCGCGGCCGTGGAGAGGCTGCGCACCGACGTCGTCCCCGGGGTGATCGAGCCTGCGGGCGCGGAAGGCCTCGTGACGGGGGAGACCGCCGAGGTGATCGACTACCGGCAGCTCGCGGACACCTGGCTGCCGATCGTCTTCGTCTTCGTCCTCGCGCTGAGCTTCTGCCTGCTGACGGTGGCGTTCCGCTCGGTCGTGCTCCCGGCCGTGGCGATCGCCCTCAACCTGCTCTCGGTCGGGGCGGCATACGGGCTGATCGTCCTCGTCTTCCTCGACGGCGTCGGTCGCGACCTGCTCGGCTTCACCGAGGTCGAGGTCATCGCCGCCTGGCTGCCGCTCTTCCTGTTCGCCGTGCTCTTCGGCCTCTCGATGGACTACACCGTCTTTCTGCTGAGCCGGATCCGCGAGCGGGCCACCGAGGGGTCGGGCACGAAGGAGGCGGTCGCCTACGCGGTCGGCTCGACCGCGCGCCTGATCACCGGCGCGGCCCTGATCATCATCGCGGTCTTCGTCGGGTTCGCCGCGGGCGATCAGGTCGAGTTCCAGCAGATGGGCTTCGGGGTGGCGGTGTCGCTGCTGATCGACGCCACGGTCGTCCGGCTCGTGCTGCTGCCCGCCGTGCTCGCGCTCCTCGGCGAGCGCACGTGGTACCTGCCGCGCTGGCTCGACTGGCTCCCCCACCTCGAGGTGGAGGGCGGGCGCTCTACGTCTCCGCCTGGAACCCCGTCCGGCGCGCCGTCACCGTGAGCGGGCTCACGGGGAGGCCGGCCGGCGGCTCCGTCGCGTTGTAGCCGCCCGGCGCGACGTCGTTCGGCGTGTCGGGGTGGAAGAGCGCCGCGAGGAGCTGGATGTGCCCGCGGCCGACGCCGAGCTCCCACTGCCCGCCGCCGTACGCGCCGATCCCGCGCTCCGCGCAGTAGTCGTAGGCCTCGAAGAGCCGCGCGACCGAGCCGAACCGCGACGGCTTGATGTTCACCGTCCGGGGCGGCCAGCGGAGCGCCTCGATGTCCGCGACCGCGTGGATCGGCGCGTCCCACGTCACGCGCCCGGCGTGCGGGTCGAGCAGCTCGACGGTCTCGTCCGTGAGGGCCGGGTCCTCCAGCCACGCGTCGGGAACCGCTCGATCACCTCGCGGTAGAGCGCCGGGTCGGGCGGGTTGTCGACGACCGTCCCGCTGTACTGGCCCTTGAGGTCGATCGAGTCGACGCAGCCGAGCTCCTGCAGCTCGGCGAAGATCGCGTCCGTCCAGTCCGGCCGTGCGTCGAGCTTGAAGCGGAGCGTGGGGTACCGGGCGAGGAAGGCGCGGAGGCGCCCGGTCGACGGCGGGTCACCGAGCCCGCCCGATGCGACGAACGTCACGGGCCGCGGCGCGCGGCCGACGATGTCCCCGAGCGACCGCCCCGCCTGCCGCAGCGCGAGGTCGAGCGCCGCGCTCTCGAACCCCCATCTGCGGTAGTCGACGAACTCGTGCCGTTCCGGCCCCTCGGCGAAGAGGGGCTGCGTCTCGAGATGCCGCGAGAACGTGTCGATCGTCCAGGCGCCCGCGAGCGGCAGCACGGGGCCGCGCGCGAGCTGCGCGTCCTGCGCCGGGCCGTCGTACGTGACGTCCTCGCCGAGGCCCTCTTCGCCGCCGCCGACGAGGCGGATCGTCGTCGTCTTGCGGGTGAACTGCGGCGAGACGACGTGCTCGCGCCCTTCCAGCCCGTACGAGTCGACGACGAGCGGAAGCTCGCGGACGGCGTCGTAGAGGCTCACAGGGCCGCGTGCGCGACGGCGATCTCGGCGGCCAGGCCGGCGTTTGCGACGATGAGGTCGCGGTTGACGCGGCGCGTCTCGCCGCCGGAGCGCTCGTGCAGCGTGGCGAGGACGTACGGCGTCACGGCCTGGCCGACGATACCCGCGGCGTCCGCCTCGGCGACGATCTCCTCGATCAGGTCGGTCACGTCGAGGCTCTCGTCCGGCGCCCGGCCGACGAGCAGCGTCGCGCCGCCGAGCGCCCAGTGCGCGGCCGCGACGCGCGCGGCCTCTGCCGGGTCGTCGACGCGGGCGGAGACGGGTGGGCCGCCGTCGGCCGCGTAGAAGAGCGGCAGGGTGTCGACGCGGTAGCCGAGCACGGGGATCCCGAGCGTCTCGAGCAGCTCGGCCGTCGCCGGCACGTCCAGGAGCGACTTCACCCCGGAGGACGCGACGACGGCGGTGACGCGGGCGCAGGCCGCGAGGTCGGCCGAGACGTCGGGCGGCGTGGGGAAGCCGCGGTGCACGCCGCCGAGGCCACCTGTGCCCATGAAGCGGATCCCGACCGCCGCGGCGGCGGTGAGCGTCCCGCCGACGGTCGTCGCCCCGACCGCGCCCTGGGCGAGGCAGGGCGCCAGGTCGCGTGGCCCGAGCTTGCGCGCCTCGGGCGTGAAGCGCTCGAGCTCCTCCGCGCCGAGCCCGACCACGAGGCGGCCGTCGAGGACGCCGATCGTCGCGGGCACGGCGCCCGCCGCGCGAACGGCCGCCTCGCTCGCGAGGCCGACCTCGACGCCGTGCGGCGCCGGGAAGCCGTGCGCGACGAGGGTCGTCTCCAGCGCGACGACGGCCTGCCCGTCGGCGAGCGCCGCCCGGACCTCGTCGCCGACGCGGATCAGGTCATCCACGGGGGCGCAGCGTAGACGGCGGTCGCGCGCCCGACGTCAGGCGACGAGCACGCGCGACGCGGCGAGGTCGTACGTGACGACGAAGTTCCGGAGGAACGCATCCCCGACGAGGCCGTCGTAGACGATCCGCTGGAACATCACGTCGGGGTCTTGTTGCGCGACGTGGGGCGCGTCCGCCAGCCTGATCGTCCCCTCGAGGCGGGCGAAGGAGCGCGTGAAGGGGTTGCCTGTCTCGTCGCGGCCCTCGACGCGGCGGACGCCCGGGTCGTCGAGCCGGACCCCGACCTCCGGTGCGAGACGCTCGTCGAGGATCAGCATGTCGCTGCCCATGTCGACCTCGACCTCGATCGCCCCGGCTCCGGGCAGCGCGAGCTCGAGGAAGGCGCAGAGTGACGGGCCGTCGCGCTCGAGCCGCAGGGGGACGGCCGCGCCCGATCGCGCCCGCTCCTCGAGCGACGAGGGCGTCTCGACGACCAGGAGGCTCCGGCCGTAGTCCACCGTGAACGGCGCCGACTCGAAGAACGCAAGGGAGAGGAAGCCGTCGATCCCTTCGAGCGCGGGCGGAAAGCCGTGCATGTCCAGTACGCCGATGGCGGGCTCGCGGCGCGTGTACCCGCCGACGGCGATCTCCGGGCCGTCCGCGAGCGGCACGGTCACCTCCTGGCCGGACATCCGCCGACCGCTGAAGGCGGCGGCGCCCGGCTCACAGCCGATCGTCCGGGCGAACGCGTCCGTCACGAGCGTCAGCCCGATGCCCGTGTCGAGGACGAAGCGGGCATCGGATCCGGCGACGCGGACGGGGACGGTCACGAGGTGGTGCAGGTACGCGAAGGTCGTCTCCGCGAGGGGACGCGGGCTCACCGGGCACGCTCCTCCATCAGCGCGAGCCGGCAGCCGTCCGGGTCGGTGAAGAACGCGAGCCACAGGTCGTGGGCGTCGTCTCGGTGGACGATGTGCGGCTCGTCGAGAAACGCGACGCCCGCCTCGACGAGCGCGGCGTGCGCATCGTCGATCGAGCGGACGGCGAGGTAGAGGATCGGCTGGGAGTGGAAGCCGGGCTCCGGGACGGCGAGGTAGAGCCGCGTGCCGCCGCAGTCGAAGAACGCCATCGACTGACCCGGCACCTGGAAGAGGAACGGGAGCCCGAGCGTGTCGCGGTAGAAGGCGACGGAGCGGTCGATGTCCGTCACGGAGATGTGGATCTGCCCGACCCGCGCGTCCGCAAGCGTGGCGGCCATGTCAACCTCCTCTGTGCATATCATTCACCTCGTGAATAGTTCATATCATGAAGGTAATGGTCGCGTCGAGGTGGCAGACCGGCTACACAGCATCGCGATCCATCTCCTCCGCCGTGTGCGCACGGCCGACGTCGAGATGGGCCTGACCCCCGAGCGCGCCTCGCTCCTCTCGGTGCTCGTCTTCGGCGGGCCGCGGACGGCGTCCCAGCTCGCCGCCGCGGAGCAGGTGACGCCGCCCGCGATCACGCGCATCGTGACCGCCCTCGAGGAGGAGGGGCTCGCGCGCCGTGAGCCGGTCGCCGGCGATCGCCGCCTCGTACGCGTGCGCGCGACCGCGCGCGGCGCACGCGTCATGCGCGCGGGGCGTCGACGCCGGGTCGAGGCGCTCTCGACGCTCTTCGCCGGGGTCACCGACGCCGAGCTCCGAACGCTCGACCGCGCCGCCGACATCCTCGCGCGGGCGCTGGAGCGGCCCCCGGCCGGATGACCGGCTACCCTGCCGACGTCGTGTCGCGCATCGCCGCCCGAGCCGAGGAGGCAGCATGACGAAGTCGGCCCTGATCACCGGCGTCACCGGCCAGGACGGGTCGTATCTCGCGGAGCTGCTGCTGGCGAAGGGCTACGAGGTGCACGGGATCGTGCGGCGGTCGTCGAGCTTCAACACCGAGCGCCTCGACGACATCTACCAGGATCCGCACGTCGAGAGCCGGAGGCTCTACCTGCACTACGGCGACCTGAGCGACGCCTCCTCGCTCGTCAACCTCCTCCGTGAGGTCCAGCCGGCGGAGATCTACAACCTCGGCGCCCAGAGCCACGTCAAGGTCAGCTTCGAGACGCCCGAGTACACGGGCGACGTGACGGGCCTCGGTGCGATCCGGCTGCTCGAGGCGGTGCGCGCGGCGAAGCTCGAGACGCGGGTCTACCAGGCGTCGACGTCCGAGCTCTTCGGTATCTCGCCGCCGCCGCAGAGCGAGGGGACGCCGTTCCATCCCCGCTCGCCGTACGGCGTCGCCAAGCTCTACGCCTACTGGGCGACGGTCAACTACCGCGAGGCGTACGACATGTTCGCGGTGAACGGGATCCTCTTCAACCACGAGTCCCCGCGGCGCGGCGAGACGTTCGTGACCCGCAAGATCACGCGCGCCGTCGCGCGGATCAAGGCGGGCATGCAGGAGCGGCTCTACATGGGGAACATGGACTCGATTCGCGACTGGGGGTACGCGCCGGAGTTCGTCGAGGGGATGTGGCGGATGCTCCAGGCCGACGAGCCCGTCGACGTCGTGCTCGCGACGGGCGTCGGCGCGAGCGTCGAGCAGTTCGCCGAGGTCGCGTTCCAGGCGGCGGGCCTCGACCATCGCGAGCACATCGAGATCGACCCGTCGTACTACCGCCCCTCGGAGGTGCACCACCTGCTGGGCGACGCGTCGCTCGCCGAGGAGCGGCTCGGCTGGAAGGCGACGACCCAGTGGGACGAGCTCGCCCGCCTCATGGTCGAGGCGGACGTCCAGATCCTCGAGGACGAGCTCGCCGGCCGCCAGGTCCGCGTCGACCGCTGAGGCCGGCCGAGCGTGCGAACGGTCGCGCCGGAGCGGGCGGCCGCGGTGGCGCGTCGCAGGCGCGCGCGCCCGCGACGGGAGCAACCGCACAACGACCCCCAGGGGCACCCCCGGTGCCCTGACGTCACGCTATCGGCGAACCCGTGACGCAGGTGTGCCCGGTTCGTGCCGATTGCGTGCCGCTTACGCCCCGTACGGCCGCTCGACGCTCACGGCATCGAGCCCATGCGCACGACGCAGCGGGCGGCAGCCTGCAGCGCCAGGTCGGGGCCGCCGAGCAGGTAGCCGGCCGCGAGCGCGTCGCCTGCGCCGGTCGTGTCGACGACCTCCGCGACGGGCAGCGCCGCGCGCTCGTCGCCGTCGAACGAGCACCCGGCGGCGCCGCGCTTGAGCACCCGGGCGGCCCCGCCGATCCGGCCGCCGACGACGCGCTCCTCGTCCTCGTTCGCGAAGACGACGATCGGGCTCGAGCGACTCGACGAGTGCGCGGAACGCCGACGCGCCGGCGGCCTCGATCGTGCTCCAGGAGGAAAGGTCGACGCTGACGCGCGCGCCCGCCCGGCGGGCGAGCTCGACGGCGCGGACGGCGGCCTCCTTCACCGGCTCGGCGAGGAGCGCGTAGCCGGAGACGTGGAGATGGTCGCACTCGAGCCAGCGCGGCTCGAGCTCGTCGGGGCGAAGCGTGACCGCGACGCCGCGGTCGGGGAACATCGAGCGCGCCCCGTCCGGCTGGGCGAGGGAGACGACGATGCCGTTCCGCTCGGGCGCGACCGGCCCGGCCAGCTCGACCCCGTGCTCGCCGAGGAGACCTGCCGCGAGCCGTCCGGCCGGGTCGTCGGCGCGCTTGCCGAGCCAGCGGGCCGTGCCGCCGAGCGCCGCGACCCACGCCGCGACGTTGGCGCCCTGCCCGCCCGCGGAGAGCGAGACCCGTGATGGTGTGTCGGCGTCCCGCGCGAGGTCGCGCTCCGCGCGCACGACGACATCGAGCACGAGATCGCCGAGGGACACGACGCGCATCTCCTACGATCGTCGCATGGCGCGCGACGACGAGCCCGACGTGCGTGGTCGCCGTGCCCGGATGCGATCGTTCGTGATCGGCGGTCTCGTCGGCGCGTCGGCCGTCGCGGCGGGGCTGCGTCGCGCCCGGCGTCGCAGGCGCCGTCACGTGCAGGCCGGCCTCGGCGCCTTCGAGGGCGCGCCCTGCTACCGGGAGTTGCTCGAGAAGGAGCGCAGGGAAGGCCCGTAGCCCCGCTCCTCGCGCGCGGCGAGCACCACCGTGCGGATGTTGACGTCGGCGTCGCCGATCCCGAGCGCCTGACCGACGAGGAGCGCGCGTGCGCCGTAGTAGAGGTACGCCTCGGGCGTCACCGTCGGCTCGCGCGTCCGCAGCACGAGGAACGGCCCGAACACCCGCGCCTCGAAGGCGTCGGCAGGGTCGGGCAGCCGTCGCTCGATCTCGAGCGACGGCCGGATGTTGTTCCGCTCGCTCGCGTCGAGCACCCAGACGCCGCGGCCGAGCGGCGTACGGCGCTCGAGCGTCCGGAGCGCGAGCCGCGAGTCCGCGCGCGGGACGACGGCGGTCGGCAGCGAGCGGTTCCGCTCCCAGGCGCCGAGGTAGAGCGGCTCGTACCCGAAGAGGACGTCGTCCTCGCGGCTCGTCGCGGCGAGCCAGGTCTCGGCTTTCGCCCGCGCCGCCTGGCGCGCGTCGGGCTCCCACTCGAACAGGGCGGGCGTTCGCTCCCAGGCCCACGCGACCTCGAGGACGAGCAGGAGCGCGGTCGCCAGCACGGCGACGGTCGGCAGGCCGGCGCGCGAGGCGGACGATCCCCGATGCGACCGCGATCGCGAGCAGGGGGGCGAGGAAGATCAGGTGCCGCGACTCCGGCGCCGCCGAGCCGCCGAGCCGCGCGAGCACGAACGCGGCGGTCGTGACGCCCACCGAGCTGAGCACGAACGCCCGTGCGCGGCCGCGCATCGAGACGACGCCGAGGACCGCCGCGGCCAGCACGGCGAGCATCACGGGCCACCAGCCGGCCGTCGCGTCGCCGAGCGAGCGCCAGAAGTAGCGCGCCACGGCCCCGGGCCCGCCGAGCTTTTCGCCGCCTCCGCCCACCCCGACCTCGAAGCGGTCGACGAGGACGAGGTCCGTCAGCCAGAACGGGATGCCGACCACGAGCACGACGGCGCCCGCCACCGCTGCCTCCTTCAGCCGGTCGCGACGTGCGACGAGCACGTACGCGCCCTGACCGGCGAGCAGCAGCACCGCGTACGGGTGCGCCGCGACGGTGACGAGCGCGGCGACGACCCAGAGCGCCCACCGTCCGCGGCCCCCGCGCTCGAGCGCGGCGAGGAGGGCGAGCGAGCAGACGAGCGAGCAGCAGAGGAAGAGGCTGTACATCCGCCCGTAGACCCCGTGGAAGAGGAAGAGCCAGCTCGGGGCGACGAGGGCCGTGGCGAGGAGCGCGACGGCGCGGGTGCTCCCCAGCCGGAGCGCGAGCGCCGCGACGAGCGGCAGGCTCGCGACCGCGAAGGCCGCGGAGACGAAGCGCAGGCCGCCGAGCCCGAACCCGAGGTGCGCGACGCCCCAGGCGAGCACGAAGTGGAGTGGCGCGCCGCCGCGCTCCTTGCGTCACGTGCTCGATGACGCCCGGGAAGTTGTCCCGACCGACGAAGAGCGCGAGCGTCTCGTCCTCGTGCGGCGGCCACGCCATCAGCTGGTGGAGGAGGAAGGCCGCGGCCGCGAGGGCGACCGCCGACACGCCGACCCAGAGCCACCACTCGGTCGCGAGCGCGCGCACGGAGACCCGTGCGGTGTCGACCGCCTGCGTCTCCGTCCTGGCCTCGATCCCTTGCGTCATCGCGGTTTCCGCCATCCTCGCTGGTAGATTGGCCCGCCATGCCGATCTACGAGTACCGGTGCCCGAACGGCCACACGTTCGAGGTCTTCCAGCGCATGAGCGACCCGCCCGCCAGCGCGTGCGAGATCTGCGGCGCCGGCCCCGTGGAGAAGGTGCTGTTCCCCGTCGCAGTGCACTTCAAGGGCTCCGGCTTCTACTCGACCGACTACGGGCGGGGCTCGCGCAAGGGCGGCGGCAAGGAGGGCGACTCCGGCGGCGCCTCGAGCGACGGCGCGGGGAAGACCGAGAAGCCGGCCGCGACGACGGAGTCGAAGTCCTCCGACTCGTCCAAGTCGGACTCGTAGCGACGGCCGACGGCGCGTCACGCGCGCTGCTCGCCGATCAGGCAGCCTGGCGCGTAGGGGAGACCGCGCGGCGGCGGCTGGGGCGCAGACCGGCCCGTGAACATCGCGACCGTCGCGACGTTGTCCTCCGACCCCAGGATCACCGACTCGCCTCCGACGGTCGCCCCGTCGCCACCGAGGCGGCAGTGGAGCGCCTTGTTCTTGTCGGCCCGGAAGTAGGTCCACCCGAGCTGCATCAGGTCCGACGCGCCCAGGTCGGTTGCAAGCGGGGTGACGAGCTCGTCGCCCACGAACGGCAGCTTCAGCGCCGTTCCGAGGCTCGTCATCTTGTCGAGCGTCGCGGCGATCACCTGCTGCTGGCGGCGCGCGCGGTCGAAATCCGTCTCGCGGGGGTTCAGCAGGTTGTGCCGGATCCGCGAGTAGACGAGGGCGCGGCGGCCGTCCATCTCCTGCGTGCCCTTCGCGAAGCGCCAGCCCGGCCAGGCGTTGCAGCGCGCCGCGGTCTTGTACGGGCAGTCGAACTTGTTCGAGCGGATCGGCCGAGGGACGTTCACCTCGATCCCTCCGACGGCGTCGATGAGCTCCTCGAACCGGTCGAAGTCGACGAAGGCGACGTGGTTGACGTCCAGCCCCGTGAGCTCCTTCACGGTGCGGAGGGCGAGCGCCGGGCCGCCGATCTGGTTCGCGGCGTTGATCTTCGCCGTCCCGACCTCCGGGATCTCGACCTGGAGGTCGCGCGGGATGGAGAGGAACGCGAGGCGGCCCTTCCCCGGGTCCGTGCGGAGCAGCATGATCGAGTCGGAGCGGTTGGCGCCCTCGCGCCCGGCGCGGTTCCCGCCGTCGCTCCCGAGCACGAGGATCGTCGTCGGCGTGGAGAGCAGCATCCCGTCGGTCTTCGTCAGCTGGCGGCGCACGCCCGCCGGCACGCGGGCGTTCGCCGCCTCGACGCCGTTCGCGACCGAGAGGTAGCTGCCGACGCCCCATGCGACGAGCAGCACGAGCAGGAGCACGAGCGCGAGGACGATCCAGCGACCGACCCTGCGCCGCTTGCGCGGGGCCTGCGGGCGCGCCGGATCGGCGGGAGCCGAGCGGCCTTTCGCATCGTGTCGCGTGAGCGGTACGCGCCCCTTGGCCCGGCCGCCCCGATACACCCGGTACGGCTTGTCCTGAGCGGGCATGAGCCGGGGTATGGTAGCCGCGCCGTGCCGCCAGACCGGGTCATCGGGGTGGACGTCGGCGGGACGAAGATCCGCGCCGGGCTGCTCGGTCGGGACGGCTCGGCCGGGTGCGTGATCGAGGTCCCGTCGCCCACCGACAGCGCCGACTCGTTCCTGCTGGAGCTCGACCGCGTGATCGAGAGCCTGCTCCCCGAGGAGCCGGTCGCGATCGGCGTCGGCGTCCCGATGACGATCGACCGCGTGACCGGCATTGCGCTCCGCGCGAACAACCTGCCGCTCTTCGAGATCGACTTCACGCGCCGTCTGCGCGAGCGGTTCCGCCTGCCGATCGGGCTCGAGAACGACGGCAATGCGACCGCCCTCGCCGAGTGGCGGCTCGGAGCGGGGCGTGGGGCGCGCGACCTCATCGCGATCGCGCTGGGAACCGGCGTCGGGGGCGGTCTCGTGCTGGACGGGCGCCTCTACCGCGGGTGGGCCGAGCTCGGCCACATCGTGGTCGAGGCGGACGGCCCGCCGTGCCAGGGAAATTGCGACGGCCGCGGCCACCTCGAGGCGCTCGCGTCCGGGGAGGCGGCCGAGAGCGCAGCCGAGGCGATCTGGGGCGAGCGTGACGCCCATCGCCTGGTGGGGGCGGCGCGCGCCGGGGATTCGCGCGCGCGGGCCGCAATCGACCGGATCGGGCACTACGTCGGGATCGCGATCGGGTCGCTGACGAACATCTTCGTCCCCGAGGTCGTCGTGGTCGGGGGCGGCTTCGGCGCCGCAGCGTGGGACGTGCTCCGCGAGCCGGCGCTCGCGGCCGCCCGCCGCGAGGCGATCGGTCCTGCGGACGAGACGC
Organism: uncultured Actinomycetes bacterium; assembly: GCA_963748255.1. Taxonomy (GTDB): domain Bacteria; phylum Actinomycetota; class Thermoleophilia; order Gaiellales; family Gaiellaceae; genus Gaiella. Next base: position 91,385 of record CAVVIL010000025.1, read on the forward strand.
TGCAGGTGGTGCCGGCGGCCCTCGGCGACGAGGCCGGGCTCGTCGGCGCGGGTCTCGTCGGGTTCGAGGCGCTCGACGGGGACCGCTAGGCGCGCGGTGGAGCGCTGATGCCGCTCCTCGTCTGCGCGACGCCCATCGGGAACCTCGAGGACGTGACGCTCCGCGTGCTCCAGGCGCTCCGGGAGGCCGACGCGGTCCTCTGCGAGGACACGCGCCGCACGCGGATCCTGCTCGACCGCTACGAGATCCGCGCACGGGCGCTCGTGAGCCTCCATCGCCACAACGAGCGTGCGCGTGCCGACGAGCTCCTCCCGCGGCTCGCGGCGGGGGAGACCCTCGCGCTCGTCTCCGACGCGGGCCTGCCGGGCGTCAACGACCCGGGCGCCCTGCTCCTCGAGGCGGCGCTCGCGGCCGGCGTGCAGGTCACGGTGCTCCCCGGGCCGAGCGCGGTCGAGACCGCGCTCGTCGCCAGCGGGCTCGGCGCTGCGCAGTACCGCTTCCTCGGCTACCTGCCGCGGCGCGAGGCGGAGCTTCGCGCGCTGTGGGAGGAGGTGCGCGGCTGGGACCACGCCGTCGTCGCGTTCGAATCGCCGCGCCGCCTGCCGCGCGCGCTCCGGGAGCTCGCGCGCGTCGACCCCGAGCGCCGTCTCGCCGTGTGCCGCGAGCTGACGAAGCGCTTCGAGGAGGTCGTGCGCGGGACCGCCGCCGAGCTCGCCGACCGGTTCCGGGAGCCGCCCAAGGGCGAGGTGACGCTCGTCGTCGCCGCCGCCGCGGCCGGCGGGGAGGACGACGACGACGCAGCCGCGGCGGTGGGAGAGCTCGTCGACGCAGGCGCCGCGCGCCGCGTGGCCGCCGACGTCGTCGCGCGTCTGACGGGCGCGTCGCGCAATGCGCTCTATCGCGGGTCGCTCACGCGTCCCGATTGACGCCGTCCGGCCGCGGCGATACCCTTCGTTCCCCGCGTTGCCCGCGCAGAGAACGATGGAGGTGTCACGTGCACCGATTCCTCGTGCTCGGCGCAGTTCTCGCCGCGGCACTTGTCCACGGCGGCGCGGCGGGAGCCTGGTCATGGCCCGCCGACGGGCCGGTTCTTCGCCCGTTCCACCTCGGCCCGGACGGGTACGCGGCCGGGCAGCACCGCGGCGTCGACGTCGGCGGCGATGCCGGCTCGCCCGTCCGCGGTCCCGCCGCCGGCACCGTCGCGTTCGCGGGCGCCGTCCCGATCCACGGCCGCGGCGTCACGATCCTCACGGCGGACGGCTACGCCGTCACGCTCTTCCACCTCGAGTCGGTCGCGGTGGCCAAGGGCGACGTGGTCGACGAGGGAGCCGTCGTCGGCACCCTCGGCTCGAGCGGCGACCCGGAGCACGGCGTCCCGGCCGTCCACCTCGGGATCCGCCGGGCGGACCAGCAGGAGGGCTACGTCGACCCGCTCGGCCTGCTCCCGGACCGGCCCGCCGCGCCGGCCCCACAGCCGCCTCCCGCGGCGACCGCGCCGGCGCCGGCGGCGGCGCCCGCGCCCGCGCCTCCGCCCGTCGCGCCTCCGCCCGGCCCTCCGCCGGTGACGGCGGCACCGGTCCCCCTGCCCGTCGCGGCCTCCGTGCCCAGCGGGCCGCCGGGCCGGGCAGCACCTCAGACCGTCGCGCAGCCGTCCGCCGCGGTCGGCGAGACGCACGCGTCGCCGGGTGGGTCATCGGGCGCGACTGCGGGGGATGGCGTCGCGCACGGCATCACGGTCGCGGGCCCGCCGAGCTCGAACGAGGCGTCGGCGCGCGGCTCCGCAGGCGACCGTGCGGTCCTCGAGGCCGCGCCGGGCACTCGCAGGATCCGCCGGGCACGCGCCGTCGCGGGTGCGACCCCGTCTGCGCGGGCGCGTTCTGTGCGGGCGCCGAGGGCGGGCGGGAGCGCAGACGCGAGCCGCTCGCACGCCGCGCGAACGGCGGGGCCGAGCTGCGGGCCGCAGCGTTCCTCCCGGCGGCGCACGCGGGCGCGGAGCCCACCGCGCCGGCGGCCGGGCTCGGCACCACGGCCGTCAGGCGAGCAGTGCGATCCGATCGTCCGGCCGCCGAGCCGTTGCCGTCCGCCGGGCGTGACGACGCGGTGGTCCGGCCCGGCCGCGCACGGGCTGTAGGGCTCGGCGAGCTGGAGCGCCTCGGCACCCTCACGTCGCCGCTCGTCGTCGGCGGTCGCGGCACCGGGATCGGGCTCGCCGAGCTGATCGCCGCCGCGAGCCTCCTGGCGCTCGGCGCGGCCCGGGTCGCGTTGGGGCTCGCCCGTAGAATCGATCGGGATGGAGCCGTACTACCTGACAACCCCGATCTACTACGTCAACTCGACGCCGCACATCGGCCATGCCTACACGACGGTCGCGGCGGACGTGTTCGCGCGTCATCAGCGGCAGCGCGGCCGTGACACGTTCCTGCTCACCGGGGTCGACGAGCATGCGTCGAAGGTCGCGCGGGTGGCCGACGAGCAGGGGCTCACGCCCCAGGCGTACGTCGACGGGATCGTGGAGGCGTGGCGGGCGCTCCCCGCCCGTCTCGGCGTCTCGAACGACTTCTTCATCCGGACGAGCGACGACGGGCACAAGCGGTTCGTCCAGGAGTTCCTGCAGCGCATCCGCGACAACGGCCGCGACGACATCTACCAGGACGTCTACGCAGGGCTCTACTGCGTCGGGTGCGAGGCATTCAAGACGGAGGAGGAGCTCGTCGACGGCAAGTGCCCCGAGCACGACATCGAGCCCGAGTGGATCGAGGAGCGCAACTGGTTCTTCCGGCTCTCCGCCTACCAGGACGCGCTGCTCGAGCTCTACGACTCGCGTCCGGACTTCGTGCTGCCCGGGTTCCGCGCGAACGAGGCCCGGAGCTTCATCGCGGGCGGGCTCCAGGACTTCTCGATCAGCCGCGCAGGTCAGCCATGGGGCATTCCCGTCCCATGGGATCCGGAGCAGGTCGTCTACGTCTGGACGGACGCGCTCGTCAACTACCTGAGCGCGCTGACCTACGCGCGGCCGGGCGAGGACCTCATCCCGCGGTACTGGCCGGCGGTTCACCACCTGCTCGCGAAGGACATCCTCCGCTTCCACTGCGTCTACTGGCCCGCGATGCTGCTCGCGGCGGGCTACTCCGTCCCGGAGCAGCTCTTCGTGCACGGCTACCTGCTGCTCGACGATCGCAAGATCTCGAAGTCGCGCGGCAACGTCGTCGACCCGCTCGACCTCGTCGACCTCTACGGCGCCGACCCCGTGCGCTTCTGGTGCGCCCGGTCCGTGTCGTTCGGGCAGGACGGAGCGGCCTCGATCGAGGGCGTGCGCGAGCGCTACGAGCGCGAGCTCGGCAACGACCTCGGCAACCTCCTCTCGCGCGTCACCGCGATGCTCGCCCGCTACCGGGACGGGAGCCTCAACCTCGTTCCGGTGGAGGACTCGCCGGTCGCCGCGATCCTCGAGCCGCTGGGGGACGACGTCGCGACGCGGCTCGACGGCTTCGACCTGACGGGCGCGCTCGAGCGCGTCTGGGAGGTCGTGCGGGCCCTCAACCGGCACGTCGAGGCGAGCGCGCCGTGGCAGCTCGCCAAGGACGAGGCGCGGGCGGAGGAGCTCGACCGCGTCCTCTACGACCTCGTCGACGGCCTCCGCGCCGTCGCCGTCGCGCTCGCCGCCTACGTTCCCGAGACGTCGAGCCGCATCCTCGAGGCGCTCGGGCAGCCGGGCGACCTCGCCTGGGACCGCGTCGCGTACGGACGCACGGAGGCGGTCGAAGGCATCGAGCCTGCGGCACCGCTCTTCCCGCGCGTGGACGAGCCTGCGCCCGCGGCGTGATCGACACGCACGCGCACCTCGACGGGTGCGACGAGGAGCCGGGCGAGCTTCTGGCACGCGCGGCCGCGGCCGGCGTCACGCGGGTCGTCACCGTCGGCACCGGGATCGACTCGTGCAGGCGGGCGCTGGCGATCGCGGAGGCCAACCCGGGCGTCAGCGCGGTCCTCGGGATCGACCCCCACCGGGCGGCGACCGACGACGCCGGTCGCGTGGGCGAGCTCAGAGAGCTGCTCGAGCACCCTCGCGCCGTCGCAGTCGGCGAGACGGGCCTGGACGGCTACCACGGCCGGGAGACCCTGCGGGAGCAGCGCGCGCTGTTCGACGCCCAGCTCGCGCTCGCCGACGAGCTCGGTCGGCCGGTCGTGATCCACAGCCGTGAGGCGAGCGAGGAGACGGCCGCGGCGCTGGCCTCCTTTCCCGGCACGGTCGTCCTGCACTGCTTCTCGGAGCCCGCGCTGCTGGCGCCGGCGCTCGAGCGCGGGTACTACGTCTCCTTCGCGGGGAACGTCACGTATCCGCGCGCCGAGGAGCTCCGCCGCGCGGCCGCCGAGGTGCCCGCAGACCGCATCCTCGCGGAGACCGACAGCCCGTACCTCGCGCCCCAGCCGGTCCGCGGCCGGCCGAACGAGCCGGCGCACGTCCGTCACACGGTCGCGACGCTCGCGCTCGCCCGGCAGGAGTCGCTCGACGACCTCGAGGCGAGGATCGACGAGAACGCGACCCGCGCGTTCGGCCTCGACGGCCCATGACGCGGGTCTCCCCGAAGAAGTCGCTCGGGCAGCACTTCCTCGTCGACCGGAACGTCCTCGGCGTGATCGAGCGGCTCGCGCACCCCACGGCGGACGACGTCGTGCTCGAGATCGGCCCGGGCCTCGGCATTCTCACGACGTTCCTCGCGGACCGGGTGCGCCACGTGCACGCCGTCGAGCTCGACCGCTCGCTCGAGCAGCCGCTCCGCGAGGCGCTCGGCGACCGGACGAACGTCGACCTCCACCTGATGGACGCGCTCGCGCTGGACGTGAACGCGCTCGTGCCGCCGCCGGGAAAGCTCGTCGCAAACCTCCCGTACAACGTCGCGACGCCCCTCGTCGCCGAGACGCTCCTGGGCGCGCCGACGATCGCCTCGTGGTGCGTGATGGTGCAGCGCGAGGTGGCCGACCGGTTCTTCGCCGAGCCCGGGTCGAAGGCGTACGGCGCCGTCTCGGTGGTCGTCCGCCTCCACGCGCGACGGACCGGGTTCCACCCCGTGGCGCGGACGGTCTTCCGGCCTCCCCCCAACGTCGACTCGGCGCTCGTCGCGTTCGAACGGGTTCCGCCGCCCGCCGATGCCGCGAAAGTGCGTCGTGTCGTGACCGCCGCGTTCGCCCACCGGCGCAAGACCCTCGCCAACTCGCTCGCGCTCGCCGGTGTCGCGGCGCGCGAGCCGGTCGTCGCCGCCCTCGAGGCCATCGGCCGCCGGCCGGACGTCCGCGCGGAGGCGCTCGCGCCCGGCGAGTTCGTCGCGCTCACGTCGGCGCTCGGTGCATGAGCGACTGGCTCGAGGTCTCGGCGCCCGCGAAGGTCAACCTGGCCCTCGTCGTCGGGCCGACCCGGGCGGACGGCAAGCACGAGGTGGCGACCGTCCTCGAGCGCGTCGCGCTCGCCGACACGCTCGGCCTGCGGGAGACGGACGCCACGACGGTGGACGGCTTCCCCGACGACACGCTCGTCCGTGCGGCCCTCGACGCCGTGCGCGACGCGCGCGGCACGGACACCCACTTCGCCGCGCGGCTCGTCAAGCGGATCCCCGTCGCCGCGGGCCTCGGCGGCGGCTCGAGCGACGCGGCCGCCGCGCTGGCGCTCGCGAACCGCATGCTCGGAGCGCCCCTCTCGGGCGCGCGCCTGCACGAGCTCGCCGCGGCGCTCGGTGCCGACGTGCCGTTCTTCCTCCAGGAGGGGCCGCAGCTCGCGACCGGCGACGGGACCACGCTCGAGCCGATCGCGCTGCCGCGGGACTACGCGGTGCTCCTGGCGCTGCCGAACGGCGTGACCAAGAGCTCGACGCGCGCCGTCTACGGCGCGTTCGACGCCCGGGAGGGCGCGCGGGGCTTCGACGAGCGGCGTGCGGCGCTCCGCGCCGCCCTCGCAGGCGTCCGCGCGCCGTCGGACCTCGCCGCCCTGCCGGCGAACGACCTCGCGTCATCGCCGCTCGCGGCGGAGCTCGCCGCCCTCGGGGCGTTCCGCGCCGACGTCTCGGGCGCGGGCCCGGCGGTCTACGGCCTCTTCGCGTCGGTGGACGCCGCCGAGCGTGCGGCGGAGGCGCTCGAGGACGCCGCCCGCACCTGGGTGACGAGGCCCGCCGGGTCGCAGGGTCCCGCTACGGTCAGCTCATGAGCAACGTCCTGATCGAGCACGGCGAGAGCACGCTCGTCCGGCGCTTCCGTCGGAACCGGGTCAGGGCGGCGCTCGTGGTCGCGGCGCTCGAGGGGATCCTCGTGCTCGCGGGGGCGATCCCGTGGTGGTTCGTCGTCCTGCTCGCCCTGGGGGCGCTCGCGGTGTACGCGGCGTGGGGGCGGGAGCACCGGAGCCCGGAGGTGCGCGTCGTCACGTGGACGGCTGCGGTCTCGCAGCTGCTCGTCGTGGTCGTGCCCCTCGCCGCCGGCGCACTCGTCGTGCTCGCCGTGGTGGTCGTCGTGCTGCTCGCGGGGCTCGCGCTGGCCGCGCTCCTGCTCGACCGGCGCTAGCACCGGCCGGGCGGGCACGGCCGGGTAGACTGCCGTCCCTGCTCTGGGGCGTGGCCAAGCGGTAAGGCAACGGGTTTTGGTCCCGTGATCCCAGGTTCGAATCCTGGCGCCCCAGCCATCGACGAGGACACGGACGATGCCGACCAGACTTGCCGCGGTGATCATGGCCGGAGGGCTCGGCACGCGCATGAAGTCGTCCCTCGTGAAGCACCTGCACCCGATCCTCGGGCGCCGGATGGTCGACTGGGTCGTCGAGGCGGCGCGGCCGCTCGGTGCCGACCCGCTCGTGGTCGTCGCGTCGCCCGCGACGGCGGACGCGTTCACCGGCCTCGAGGTCGCCGTGCAGGAGGAGCCGCTCGGGACCGGCGATGCCGTCCGCTCGGCGCGCGAGGCCGTCGGGGAGGCCGACGAGGTGCTCGTCCTCTCGGGCGACACGCCGCTGCTCACGACCGAGCTGCTCGGCGGGCTTCTGGATGCGCACCGCGCAGCCGGCGGCGCCGCCACGGTGCTCTCGTTCGTCCCCGACGACATGCTGCGCTACGGCCGCGTGCTCCGGAACGCCGACGGCGACCTCGCCGCGATCGTGGAGGCGGGCGACGCGACGCCCGAGCAGCTCGAGGTGCGCGAGGCGAACTCCTCCATCTACGTGTTCCGGGCGGACGCCCTCTGGCCGGCGCTCGAGCGCCTGACGCCGGCCAATGCCCAGGGCGAGCTCTACCTCACCGATGCCGTCAGCGGGCTCGTCGACGCCGGTGAGCGCGTCGCCGTGCACGTCGCGCCCGACCCGGACGAGACGGAGGGGGTCAACACGCGGGTCGAGCTCGCGCTCTCCGGCGAGCTCCTGCGCGACCGCATCAACCGCGCGCACATGCTCGCCGGTGTGACGATCGTCGACCCTCGCTCGACCTGGATCGAGCCGACCGTGACGCTCGAGCCGGACACCGTCGTGCACCCGTTCACCGTCCTCCGAGGCTCGACCACCGTCGGCACGGGGGCGCAGGTCGGCCCGCACGCCGTCGTGATCGACGCCACGATCGGGACGAACGCGCTCGTCGGGCCCTTCTGTTACGTTCGGCCCGGCACCGTGCTCGAGTCCTCGGCGAAGGCAGGCACGTTCGTGGAGCTCAAGAACACCGTGGTGGGCGTGGGCGCCAAGGTGCCGCACCTCTCGTACATGGGCGACGCCGACATCGGCGACGAGACGAACATCGGCGCCGGCTCGATCACCGCGAACCTCGCGCACGACCCGGCCGGAGGCAAGAGCCGCACGCGGATCGGGCGCTCCGTCAAGGTCGGGGTGGACACTGTGTTCGTTGCGCCGGTCACTCTGGGAGACGATGCGTGGACTGCTGCCGGGACGGTCGTCACCGACGACGTCCCTGCGGACGCCCTCGTCGGCTTCCCTCCCCGCCAGGAGATCAAGGAAGGACGAGGTGGAAAGCGGAACGATTGAGCAGACGCTGCCGGGCCTGACGGGGCCGGAGGGGCCGATGCAGCCGCAGCAGCAGGTCGGCCGCGCGCTCGGCCTCCAGCCGCGGAAGCGCCTCGTCGTCGTCTCCGGGAGCTCGCACCCGGAGCTCGCCGGCCGGATCGCCGACCACCTGGGTGTCGACCTCGGCGCCCGCGAGCTCAAGACCTTCGCCGACGGCGAGACCTACTGCCGCTACGACGACTCGGTGCGCGGTGCGGACATGTTCATCGTGCAGACGGCCGCCAGGCCCGTCGCCCAGCACCTGGTCGAGCTCCTGATCATGGTGAACGCCGCGAAGCTCGCGTCCGCGAAGCGGATCACCGCGGTGATCCCCTGGTACTTCTACGCCCGCCAGGACAAGAAGTCGCGGCCGCGCGAGCCGATCACGGCCCGCATGGTGGCCGACCTCCTCGAGACCGTCGGCGTCGACCGCGTCATCACGATGGACCTGCACGCCGGCCAGGTGCAGGGGTTCTTCCGGATCCCCGTCGACCACATGGTCGCGGTGCCGATGTTCGCGCAGTACGTCCGCGACCTGCTCGGACCGGACGTCGAGCGCGTCGCCGTCGCGCCGGACACGGGTCGCGCGAAGCTCGCCGGCAAGTTCGCCGAGATGATCGGCGGCGGTCTCGTCGTCCTCAACAAGGAGCGGCCGGGGCACAACCAGGCGCGCGTCACCGGCGTCATCGGCGAGGTCGAGGGCAAGGTCGCCGTGATGACGGACGACATCATCGACACGGCCGGCACGCTCTGCGCGGGCGCCGAGGCGCTGAGGGAGGCGGGGGCGACGAAGGTCTACGCGTGCGCGACGCACGCGCTCCTCAACGAGCCCGCCCTCGAGCGGATCGCCTCGAGCGCCTTCGAGCGCGTGATCGTGACCGACACGGTCCCCGTCAACGTCCTCACGAAGCCCCACAACATCGAGGTCCTCTCGATCTCCGGCCTCCTCGCGGAGACGATCCAGAACGTCTTCGCGGACGACTCCGTCTCCGCGATCTTCGCCGGCGAGAACCAGCTCTTCTAACCGAGACGGCGCCGGCACAGGGCCTGCGCCGTCGCTCTACCGGCCTCTTCTACCGGACGGCGCGACCCTAAAGCGGGTCGCCCCTTCCGCTAGTCGGGGCAACGACCACGAGCGACGACGGGGCTGGCTGGCTTGGGGGTGTGGGGGTCTGCCGGCTCCGTCGAGAACGCCGGCCAGCGCGACCTCGCCGTCACCGCGAACACCCACGGCGATGTGCGTCACCCGACGAGCGCGAGCTCGACTGACCGGAGGTGCTGCGATCCTCCAGGAAGCCGTCTGGCGTCAGGCCGAGGGGCTGTACGGGCGGTTTCGACCTCGACCCCAAGGGTTAGGAACATGTAAAGCTCCGTGGCGACTGACCCTCCCTTCCCCCGAGGAGGCCCTGCGGCAATGCAACCATCGGACCCTGCCGGCCTGTTGCTGGCGCTGACTTGGTGTCTCGCGTTCTGGCTCGTGCTCGCCGTCGCCGTGGTGCAGCTCACCTAAGCGGCCTGCCTGAGCCGTCCTTCGTCGTTGTCATGCTCGAAATCGGCAAGGCCGGTTCCTGTGCGCCTCGGGGACCCGGTTGCGGTACCGCCGTCAGGCGTCTGACAACCACCTGAACGACACCGTCCGGGTACACGGTCGGGACTCGGCCTTGCCCTTGCCCCATAAGGTTCGGGAATCGCTAGGCGAAAGTTCGAGCCGGCCTCTCCTTCCGGCTGGAGACCGCACAGCCCACCATCCAGAAGCTGAGGCCATGAGCATCTGGCTGCGCCGCTGGCGCCACAAGAACTCCCCGGCGGCACGCCGAGGACGCGAAGCACACCGGCAATACACCGCCTGGGTGGAAAAGCAGCAGGCGCTGCGGCAGCACTCCGCCACGGTCGCCAACGACAAGACCTGACGCTCATCTCTCGAGCCGTCCCAGATCGCCCACAACCCACTCGCCGCCTCGCTCAGGAACACGTCCGGCGAGCACGCGAAGGGCGTAGCCGAGCGGCGTCGGCCTGGCTAGCCTCGCGGCGACGAGTCTGTTCTGGGTTGCGCGCCGCGAGCTATCAACGACGCGGATCCTGTGCGAGGGCGCCGCTGGATGGGCGCCCCCGCACAGGAAAGGCATTCGGTGTTCGTCAGCGGGTCTGGAGGTCCCGCTCGCTCTCGTGCCAGCGGACGACCAACGCGTAGAGAACGATGATGTTGAGCGTCAGCGTGATCAGCAGCCACACCTGGTCGTTGGTGTTGCCGAGAAAGCCCAGCTGGCCGAACACGTTGACGCCCACGAGCAGGATCGACACCCACCGCGCCCAGCTCGCGCCGTTCATCAGAGCGAGACCGACGAGCACCAGGACGATGCCCCAGATCAGCATGATCCAGCCCCAGCCGGTGATGTCGAAGACCAGGTAGCCCGCCTGCGTGGGGACGTAGTAGTCGTCCTCCAAGAGCGCGATCAAGCCCTGGAAGATGCTGAGCCCGCCGAGAAGCACCATCAAGATGCCAGCGAACCCGATCCATCCGGCCATGCTCCGTGAATTCATCGCTTCCTCCCGTGGGTAGATGCGGGTAGTCGCATCCGTTACAAGGCGATTTCGCGGTGCGGCAGCCGCATCCTTGTGTCGGAGCTAGCCGGAACTTGCCACAACTTGGTACCTGATTCACAGCACCTCACATGACCGGGGACGACCTCGGGCCGCTTCCATGCGGCCAGACCTCACCTGACGTGCTTCGGCGAGCCAGCGCCTCCAGGCCGAACTGGCGCCGCTCGCGTGCCTCGGGGCCAGTCCGAGGCGCCACCGCTCCGCCCGGCAGCCGGTCGGCGCGGCGTGTATGCATGTTCGGTGCTCGGAACGCCCGCGCATCGACTCCAGCTTCGTCAACGGCGCCGACGACGTCGTCGACGGCGGGAGGACGGCGGGCACCAGCCCCAGGGGCCGGCGCCGGTGATCGCAAACCCCTTCGTCTACGAGATCAACACGTGGGTGTGGCTCGACGAGCTGAGCCGGCAGGCAGGCGGCCGGGTCGATCTCGCGCACGTGCCGGAGGCCGAATGGGATCGCATCGCGTCGCTGGGGTTCGACGCGGTCTGGCTCATGGGCGTGTGGGAGCGCAGCCCGGCGGGCATCGCGATCGCACGCACGACCCCGGCCCTGCTCGAGAGCTTCGAGCGTGCCCTGCCCGACGTCGCGCCGGCCGACGTCGTCGGCTCGCCCTACTGCATCCGCGACTACGTCGTGGACGACCGCCTCGGCGGCCCGGACGCGCTCGCCGCCGCGCGCGCGGCGCTCGCCCGGCACGGGTTAGGGCTGATCCTCGACTTCGTCCCGAACCACGTCGCCCTGGACCATCCGTGGCTCGAGGCGCATCCCGAGTACTTCGTCCGCGGCGATGAGGCCGCCCTCGAGCGCGACCCGGGGTCGTTCGTCCGCGTCGGCGAGCTCGTCGTCGCGAAGGGCCGCGACCCGTACTTCCCCGCGTGGCCCGACGTGGTGCAGCTCGACGCGTTCTCGCCTGACCTGCGCGGCGCCGTGGCGGGGACGCTCCGCTCACTCGCGAGCCAGTGCGACGGCGTGCGGTGCGACATGGCGATGCTCGTGACGAACGACGTGTTCGAGCGGACGTGGGGTGGACGTGCGTCTCCGCGGCCGCCGGAGGAGTACTGGCCCGCGCTGATCGGCGCGGTCAAGGCCGATCGCCCCGACTTCGTGTTCGTCGCGGAGGCGTACTGGGATCTGGAGTGGACGCTCCAGCAGCAGGGCTTCGACTACTGCTACGACAAGCGGCTCTACGACCGCCTCGTGCACGAGGGAGCCGACAGCGTGTTCGGGCACCTCGCCGCGGACCTCGACTACCAGCGGCGGCTCGTCCGCTTCGTCGAGAACCACGACGAGCCCCGGGCCGCGGCGACGTTCCCCCCGGCCAAGGCCCGCGCGGCCGCCGTCGCGACGCTGAGCCAGACCGGGGCGCGGCTCGTCCACGAGGGCCAGCTCGAGGGCCGGAAGGTGCACCTGCCCGTCTTTCTCGGCCGACGGCCCGACGAGCCGGTCGACGACGAGCTCCGGGCGTTCTACGAGCTGCTGCTCGCGTTCCTGGGAGACGAGGTGGTCCGCGTGGGCACGTGGGCACGCGCCGGGCGGGGAGGTTGGGACGGCAACGAGACGTGGCGGCAGCTCGTCGGCTGGGGCTGGCGGGGCGACCTCCCGCGCAAGCTCGTGGTCGTCAACCTCGGCGACGAGCCGGCCGAGGGCCACGTCTCGCTGCCGTGGGACGATCTCCGCGGCGCGACCTGGCGGCTCGACGACGCTGCCGACGGGCAACGCCTCGAGCGCGCGGGCGACGACCTTCGCGACGGGATGTACGTCGCGCTGCCGCCCTGGAACTGGCACCTTTTCGACCTGTCCCGCATCGACTCTCCAACCGCCGGGCCGCCGGGATGACGCAGCGACCTGCGACCGCCGAGCACGCGCGGCTCGCCCAGGCCACCGGTCGGGCGGAGGACGACCTGTTCACCGCGAGCCCGTGGTACGAGTGGGGGCCGTACCTGAGCGAGCGCGCCTGGGGCACCGTCAGGGAGGACTACTCGGCGAGCGGTGACGCCTGGAGCTCCTTCCCTCACGATCACGCCCGCTCGCGCGCCTACCGCTGGAACGAGGACGGCATGGCCGGGATCTCCGACATCCGTCACGAGCTGTGCCTCGCGCTCGCGCTCTGGAACGGCCGCGACCCGATCTTGAAGGAGCGCATGTTCGGCCTGACGGGACCGCAGGGCAACCACGGCGAGGACGTCAAGGAGTACTGGTGGTATCTCGAGGGACTGCCGAGCCACGCCCTGCTCCGCTGGCGCTATCACTACCCGCAGGCCGCCTTCCCCTACGAGCAGCTCGTCGACCACGGACGCGGCCTCCAGGATCCGGAGCTCGAGCTCCTCGACACGGGCGTCTTCGACGACGACCGGTACTGGTCGGTCGAGGTGACCTACGCGAAGGCTTCGCCCACGGAGATCCTCCAGCGCATCGTGCTGACGAACCACGGCCCCGAGGCAGCGACGCTCCACGTCCTCCCGACGCTCTGGTTCCGCAACACCTGGCAGTGGGGAGGGACGGCGACGCGTCCGCGGATCGAGCGGGACGGCGACGGGCTGGTCGTCGCGGAGCACGCGCTCGCGGGCTACCGGCTGGAGGCGGCGGCCGCGCCGGATGGCTCGCGTCCCGACGCGCTCTTCTGCGAGAACGACACCAACACCGCGCGCGTCTTCGGCACGGATCCCCTGACGCCGAACCCGAAGGACGGGATCAACGACCACGTGGTGTCGGGCCTGCCCACGGTCAACCCGGACGAGGTGGGCACCAAGGCGGCGTTCCACTACGTGGTGACCGTCGACCCGGGCGAGACGGCCGAGCTGCGTCTCCTCCTCCATCGGCGGGAGGGCAAGGCCGGCCCCAAGAAGGCGCGCAAGCGCTGGGCCGGGGAGGCATTCGAGAAGGTCGTCGCGGACCGCGAGGCGGACGCCGACGAGTTCTACGCCGCGCTCGCGCCTCCCGACACCTCCGCCGAGGCGATGCAGGTCCTGCGGCAGGCGAGCGCCGGGCTCGTGTGGAGCAAGCAGATGTATCCCTACGACGTCCGCCGCTGGCTCGACGGCGACCCGGGCCTGCCGCCGCCGCCCGAGGCGCGCCAACGGGGCCGGAACCGGAACTGGCGGCATCTCGACTCGTTCGACGTGCTCGCGATGCCCGACCCGTGGGAGTACCCGTGGTTCGCCGCCTGGGACCTCGGCTTCCACGCGGTGCCGTGGGCGCATCTCGACCCGGAGTTCGCGAAGTACCAGCTGCTCGTTCTCCTCCGCGAGTGGTTCATGCAGCCGAACGGGGCGTTGCCCGCGTACGAGTGGAACTTCGACGACGTGAACCCGCCGGTCCACGTGATGGCCGCCCTGCGGGTGTTCCGGATCGACGGCAGCCGCGACCGCGAGTTCCTCGAGCGGGTCTTCCAGAAGCTCCTCGTCAACTACACGTGGTGGGTCAACCGCCAGGACGCCGACGGGAACAACGTCTTCGGCGGCGGCTTCCTCGGCCTCGACAACATCAGCCCGATCGACCGGTCGACGCTGCCCGACGGCGTCACGCTCGAGCAGGCGGACGGCACCGCGTGGATGGCCTACTACACGCTGTCCATGCTCCTGCTGGCGATCGTCCTCGCCCAGGAGAACGAGGTCTACGAGGACATGGTCGTCAAGTTCCTCGAGCAGTTCGTGATGATCGCCCGCGCGCTCGAGCGGCAGGGTCTCTTCGACGAGGAGGACGCGTTCTTCTACGACCGCATCACGCGGGGCGGCGAGACGACCTCGGTCAGGGTGAAGACGATCGCCGGCCTGATCCCGCTGCTGCCCGCCGTCGCCCTGCCCCTCCCGACGGCGGAGCGGGCGCGCAGGCTCGGCAAGCGGTTCGCACGGCTGCGTCAGCGCTTCCTCGACACCGGCGGCAGCCTCGTCGGCCGCACGCTGGAGCTCGGCGACCGGCAGGCCCTGCTCCTCTCGGTGCTCTCGCCCGACGACCTGCGGCGAACCCTGCGCGAGTTCTTCGACGAGGACGCCTTCCTCTCGCCCCACGGCCTGCGCGCCGTCTCGAAGCGCTACGAGAACGCGCCGTACACGCTCGACGGCATCCCCGGCGCGACGATCGACTACGAGCCCGCGGAGTCGACGACGACGATGTTCGGCGGCAACTCCAACTGGCGCGGCCCCGTGTGGCTGCCGGTGAACTACCTCGCGATCCGCCAGTTTGCGGTGAACCACCACGTCTTCGGCGACGAGTTCACGCTCGAGTACCCCACGGGCTCCGGGACGGAGCGGACGTTCGGGGAGGTGGCACAGGATCTCGCCGACCGGATCCTCTCCATCTGGCTCCGTGGACCGGACGGGCGCCGCCCCGTGTACGGCGGGACGGAGCGGTTCCAGGACGACCCGGCCTGGCGCGACAACCTGCTCTTCCACGAGTACTTCCACGGCGACAACGGCGCGGGTCTCGGGGCGATGCACCAGACGGGCTGGACGGCGCTCGTCGTCGACCTGATCCTCGACCCTCCCATTCGCGCCGCGCCGCTCTCCGGCGCGTAGACGCCCGCTGCGGCAAATGGCCCTGAGTTGGGGGACGCAGCCACCCACAGGCTCGACCGATACAGCGTAGACGAAACCGATGAACGCGAATGAAGGGGGACGAGGCTCGTGACGAGGACTGTGTTCGCATCGGCGCTGGCCGTGCTCGCGATGTTCGCGTTCACGGCCGTCGGATCGGGAGCTCCGCCCACGGGCGGGATCACCGCGACCTGCACGATCGGTGGCGAGTCGGTGGTCAGCGGCTTCAAGGGCAACCCTGACCGGGTCGATTTCTTCTGGAGGACTGCGGGCGGGTTCGAGAGCACGACGTCGGCGACTTCGAGGTCGGCGGCAAGTTCGGCTCCGTGTCGACGCAGACCACGCCGGTGCGAGGCGCCCGACGAGGAGCCGTGGTCGCCACCCTCATGTTCAGCGTCGTCTACAAGGGGACGATCGTGTTCACCGGCGAGGTGCCCTGCGCCTGACCGGGCTTGACCAGCCAGCTCGCTCCAGGCCGCTAGCCGGCGCTCGCCACGAGCTCGGCGACGACCTCGTCGAACCGCTCGACGAGCGAGATGTGGCCCTCGTCCTCGAAGAGCCGGGCCTGTGCGCCGGGGACGTGGCGTGCGAGCCAGTCGCCGTGGGCGTAGGGCACCATCGCGTCCTGTCGTCCCTGCCAGACGGTGACGGGCACGCGGATCGCGCCGAGCGGGAAGCCCCAGTCGCGGGCGAAGGCGAGGTCGTCGTCGCGCCAGCCCGCGATGCCCTGGCTCACGGCGTGGCGCGTCGAGTCGGCGAGGTAGTCGGCCAGCTGCGCCGGATCCGGCGAGCGCGCGACGGTCGACCTCGGTGACGAGCCCGCCGAGCGCCTCGGCCAGCGTCCGGCCCGTCTGGTCGCCGAGCGCGGCCGCGGCGTCTTCGAGGAACGCCGTCAGCGCCTCCGTGCCTCGGCGGGCGGCGTCGAACTCCTCGACGTTCTCGTCGGCCATGCCGTCCAGCCACTCCAGCCCCGGCGCGTCCCACGGAGCCACGCCCGCGAGCGTCGCAGCCGAAGCGACCAGCTCGGGCGCGAGGGCCGCGGTCGCCAGGGCGTGCGGGCCGCCGCCCGACCAGCCGACCACGTGGAGGCGCTCGAGGCCGAGCTCGGCCGCGACGGCGGTGACGTCCGCGACGCAGTCGGCGACGACACGTCCGGCGTGCGGCGTCGACGTCCCGTAGCCCGGGCGGGAGTACGTCACGAAGCGCAGGCCGCGGCCGGTCGCCGCGGCCACGAACGGCGCGTGGGGCAGGCCCGCCATCGGGGTGCCGACGTGGAGCAGCAGCGCGCCCGTGCCGGAGCCGTCGCTCGCCCAGCCCTCCAGGCGCCGCCCGTCGCCGAGCGTCAACGCGAAGCCGTCGTCGCCCACACGCTGATCCTAGAGCCGACCCTCCGCTACCATTCTGCGCCGATGTCGAGCGACCGCGTCACCCTCGAGGTCACCGCCCGCGATGCCGACCAGGTCGGCTCGCGCCACGTGCGCCGCCTCCGGAAGGAGGGGTTGATCCCCGGCGTCATCTACGGCCGTGGCCACACCCGCGCGATCCTCGTCAAGGAGCGCGATCTGCGAACGGCCCTCACCGGCCGGTCGGGGCTCCACGCGATCCTCGACGTCGTGATCGAGGGGCAGAAGACGCCGCATCACGCCGTCCTCAAGCAGTACCAGCAGCATCCGATCCGCGGCACGCTGACGCACGTCGACTTCCACGAGGTGCGCCTCGACCAGCCGATCCAGGCCAGCGTCTCGGTGCAGCTCGTCGGCGAGTCGCCCGGGGCGAAGGAGGGCGGCGTCGTCCAGCAGGTCACGCGCGAGCTGCGCCTCGAGGCCCTGCCGACCGGGATTCCGGAGCACATCGAGGCGGACATCTCGTCGCTCGAGGTCGGTGGCACGCTGCGGCTCGAAGAGCTGCCTGCGATCGAGGGCGTCACGTACCTCGACGGCCCGGAGACCGTGCTCGCGACCTGCGCCATCTCGCGCGCCGCGATCGAGCTCGAGGAGGCCGACGCCGAGGCCGCCGCGGAGGCCGAGGGCGAGGGCACTGCTGCGGGCGAGCCCGCAGGCGAGGCCGAGGAGACCGCCGAGGCCTCCGGCGAGGACGAGCAGGCCGACGGGGAGTGAGCCGTGCGCCTCTTCCGTAGGGGAGAGGACGGCTCGTCGCTGGATCTTCTCGTCGCCGGCCTCGGGAACCCCGGGGGCGAGCACGCGCAGGATCGGCACAACGTCGGCTGGATGGTCGTCGACGAGCTCGCTCGACGGCACGGCGGCGCGTTCAAGGGGAAGTTCAGCGGCCGGCTCGCCGACGTGCGGCTCGGAGACGCCCGGCTCGCGCTCCTGAAGCCCGAGACGTACATGAACGAGTCGGGCACGTCCATCCAGGCGGCGGCCGCGTTCTACAAGGTGGCGCCGGAGCACGTCGTGGTCGTGCACGACGACGTCGACCTCGAGGTCGGGCGACTCCAGGCACGCCTGGGCGGCGGCCTCGCGGGGCACAACGGCCTCCGCTCGATCGCGTCGCGCGTGGGGTCGCAGGACTTCCTGCGACTGCGGATCGGGGTGGGACGGCCGGGCCGCGGCGACCGGCGCCCGGTGGCGGACTACGTCCTCTCGCCGTTCGCGCCCGAGGACGACGCCGAGGCGCTCGTCACGCGGGCGGCCGACGCCGTCGAGGCGCTCGTCGCGGAGGGCCTCGAGGAGACGCAGCGGCGGTTCAACTGAGCACCGCCGCGCGCAATGGCTCCCACGGGCGTTCGGGCGAGCCGACACGGACCCGGCGCAGTCTCGTGACCCATCCGACACAGGACGGCGGCTAGCGTTCGTGTAGGGCACCGGGGGTGCCCCTGGGGGCATGTGGGGCCGCCGCCAGGCCGGCCCGTGGGGCGGCAGTACGATGACCCCGGCGGGCCGTTCCCCGCCCGACTGCATGGACCAAACGCTGCTTACCGATCCGACCGCCGTGCGCGGTGTCCGGGCGCCGCTCGCGGCGTTCGTCGACGAGCTGCGCCGGTACGACCGCTTCCAGGCGTTCGCGCAAGCCCTGCCGACGCGCGCCCGGGTCTCCGAGCCGGTCCTGCCGCTGGTGCTCGCGGCGCTCCACGAGGAGCTGGGCCGCGGGCTGCTCGTGCTCCTGTCCGGAGACGGGGAGGCGCGCGACGCCGCCGAGGGCGCGGGGTGGTTCACGGGCGCAGGGAGCGTCGCCCTCCTACCCGGCCGCGGCGTCGGGCTCGACTCGGGGCTCGCGCCGCCGCCGCATCTCGTCGGCGAGCGCTACCGCGCGCTCGACGTGCTCACCGCGGGCGGCCTCGTCTGCGCGTCGGCGACCGCGCTCGCCGAGGGGCTGCCGCCGCTCGACGCGCGGCCCGCGCCGCTCGACCTGCGGGTGGGTGAGGAGCCCGGCGTCGACGGGCTCGCCGAGCAGCTCGCGCTCGCCGGCTACGAGCGGGTCGAGCGCGTCGACGAGCGCGGCCAGTTCGCGGTTCGCGGCGGGATCGTCGACGTCTTCCCCTCCACGGGCCGCGAGCCGCTCCGCATCGAGCTCTTCGGCGACGAGGTCGAGCAGGTGCGCGCCTTCTCGCCGTTCACGCAGCGCGCTCTGCACGCGGTCGAGGTGGCGCGCGTCTACCCGGCCGCCGAGCGGCGCGCGGATCTGGTCGACGCCGTCCTCGACGACGACGCGCCGTCGACGCGGCCGGGCGACCTCGTGCCGCCCGTCGATCGCGGGCCCGACCTCGTCTGGGATCCGGACGACGTGCGACGCGTCTGGGAGGAGGAGGGGCTCGAGCCGCTCGACCTCGGCGGTGCGGGCGAGCTCGACGCGTTCCCGCGGAGCCAGCCCTTCGCGTTCGAGGCCCAGCGGCCGGCGATCGCGGCGCGCGGGCTGAGCGAGGCGGAGAACGAGCTCGCCGGGTTCGTCCGCTCCGGGAACCGCGTCGTGGTCGCGTTCGCGCACCGCGGCGAGGCCGAGCGCCAGGCCGGGCTCCTGCGCAAGGTCGACGCGCCGCTGCTCCCACCCGGCGACGCGCTGCCGGCCGACCCGGCCGTTCGCTTCGCCGTCGCCCCGGCGCGCCGCGGCTTCGTCTGGCGCGACCTGGGGCTCGTCCTGCTGCCGGACACGCAGGTCTTCCGCAAGCGGCCTCCCCGAGCCGACCGGAGGCTCGGCCGCGCGCTCGCGAGCTTCGCCGACCTCCGCGTCGGCGACTTCGTCGTGCACGAGGATCACGGAGTCGGGAAGCTGCTCGGCTTCGAGACGAAGGAGGTCGCGGGCGTCACGCGCGACTATCTCTACCTCGCGTTTCGCGGCGAGGACCGCCTGTACGTCCCCCACGAGCAGCTCGGCAAGCTCTCGAAGTACATCGGCGCCGACGCAGGCGCGCCGGCCCTCTCGAAGCTCGGTGGCAAGGCGTGGCAGAACCTCAAGGCGCGCGCCCGGGCTTCCGTCCGCGAGCTTGCGGGCGAGCTCCTGCAGCTCTACGCGCAGCGCCAGCGCGCCGAGGGCACGGCCTACGACCTGTCGAGCGACTGGCTCGAGCGGCTCGAGGCGTCGTTCCCGTACCGGGAGACCGACGACCAGCAGCGCGCGATCGAGGCCGTCAAGGAGGATCTCGAGTCCGGGCGCCCGATGGACCGCCTCGTCTGCGGCGACGTCGGCTTCGGCAAGACGGAGGTCGCCGTCCGTGCCGCCTTCGCGGTCGCGATCTCGGGCCGTCAGGTGCTCGTCCTCTGCCCGACGACGATCCTCGCGGAGCAGCACTGGAACACCTTCCGCGAGCGCTACCGCGATTTCCCCGTCCGGGTCGAGATGGTCTCACGCTTCCGGAAGCCGGCAGAGGTGAAGCAGGTGCTGCGCGAGTTCGCCGAGGGCAAGGTCGAGGTGCTCGTCGGCACCCACCGGATCCTCTCGCGCGACGTGATCCCGAAGCAGCTCGGCCTCGTCGTCGTCGACGAGGAGCAGCGCTTCGGGGTCCAGCAGAAGGAGCTGCTCCGGGCGCTGCGGCTCGAGGTCGACGTGCTCTCGCTCTCGGCGACCCCGATCCCGCGGACGCTCCACATGTCGCTCTCGGGGCTGCGCGACATCTCGATCATCGAGACGCCACCGGAGGGGCGGCGGCCGATCCGCACGGTCGTCGGGGAGCTCGACGACGAGACAGTCCGTGTCGCACTCGAGCGCGAGCATGCGCGAGCGGGGCAATCGTTCTACCTCCACAATCGCGTCGAATCGATCGACGAGGCGGCCGAGAAGCTCCGGCAGCTCTGCCCGGGACTCCGCTTCCTCGTCGCGCACGGCCAGATGCCGGAGCGGGAGCTCGAGGAGCGCATGCACGCGTTCCTCGCGGGCGACGCCGACGTGCTCGTCTCGACGACGATCATCGAGTCCGGCCTCGACATCCCGCAGGCGAACACGCTCGTCGTCGAGCGGGCGGACACGCTCGGGCTGGCCCAGCTCTACCAGATCCGCGGGCGTGTCGGCCGCTCGGACGTGACCGCCCACGCGTACCTCTTCTATCCCGACCGCAGCGAGCTCACGTCCGAGGCGCGGGCCCGGCTCGCGACCCTCGCCGACCACACCGAGCTCGGGGCGGGCTTCCAGATCGCGATGCGCGACCTCGAGATCCGCGGTGCCGGCGACCTGCTCGGCGCCGAGCAGTCGGGGCACGTGGCGGCGCTCGGGTTCGAGCTCTACGTCGAGATGCTGAACGAGGCGGTCGCCGAGCTGACCGGTCAGGCGCGCGTGGTCGCGCGGCCGGTCCGCGTCGACGCGCGGGTCGACGCGTACGTCCCGGCGGCCTACATCGAGGCCGAGGCGCTCAAGATCGACCTGCACCGCCGGATCGCGCTTTCCGAGCACGAGGACGAGCTGCGCGAGCTGCGCGCCGCCACGGAGGACCGCTACGGGCCGATCCCCGAGCCCGTGGAGAACCTGTTCCGGATCCAGGAGGCGAAGCTCGCGCTCGCGCTCGTGGGGGCGGACTACCTCGTCTTCCGGGGCGGCCGCGTCTCGGTCGGCCCGGTGGGGCTCTCGTCGTCCGAGCTGCGCGTGCTCCGCGGGCTCGTCGAGACGGCCGTCTACACCTCCGCGCGGCAGGAAGTCGCGCTCCGCACCGAGGGCCTCGACGGGGCGCTCGGGCTCGCCGCTGCTATCGTTGCCGCCCGCCGGGCCGCCTGAGGGGTGCCTCCGCAGCGCGCGATGGCCCGAACGAATCTCGAACACGCCGTAACCCGTCCGTAACCGCACCTCGTCTACAAAAGGGTCTCGATGAAGCGCTCGCTCCTACTCGCCGCCGCCGCACTCGCGGCCCTGACCCTTGTCGCCGCCGGTTGTGGCGACTCCGACGAGGTGCCGGCCGACGCTGTCGCAGTCGTCGACGGGACGACGGTCACCCGCCAGGAGCTCGACGACCTCCTCGCCCGCGCGAAGAAGTCGTACACCGCGCAGAAGCGCGAGTTCCCGAAGGCCGGGACGGCCGAGTACCAGTCGCTCCAGACCCAGGCAGTCGCGTTCCTCGTCCAGCGTGAGGAGTACGCGCGCGAGGCCGAGAAGCTCGACATCGACGTCACGGACGCGCAGATCGACAAGAAGCTCGACGAGGTGAAGAAGCAGTACTTCGCGAACGACCAGAAGAAGCTCGAGGACGGGCTCGCAGAGCAGGGGTACACCGTCGCGACGCTGCGCGACGACATCCGCTCGCAGCTCACGACCGAGGCGATCTACGACGACGTCACGAAGGACGTCAAGGTCACCGACGACGCGATCCGGAAGTACTACGACCAGAACAAGAAGAACTACACCGTCGCCGAGTCGCGGGCGGTGCGCCACATCCTCGTCAAGACGAAGGCGGAGGCCGACAAGCTCCAGGCGGAGCTCGAGGGCGGCGCCGACTTCGCGGCGCTCGCCAAGAAGAACTCGCTCGACCCGGGCTCGAAGGACCAGGGCGGCCAGCTCACGATCACGCGCGGCCAGACGGTGGCGCCGTTCGACAAGGCCGCGTTCGCGCTGAAGACGAACCAGCTCTCGGCGCCCGTCAAGACCGAGTTCGGGTACCACCTGATCCAGCCGACTGCGGCCATCAAGAAGGGCTCCGTCACCCCGTTCGCGCAGGTGAAGGCGCAGATCAAGACGCAGCTCGAGTCGGAGCAGAAGAACAAGGCCGTGAACGACTGGGTCGAGGAAACGCAGAAGTCGTACGAGGGCAAGGTCCAGTACGCCGCGGGCTTCGAGCCGCCGGCGACGTCGACCGCCGACACCACCGCCGACGGCGAGTAGCCTCCGCCGCGTGCGCGGCGACGACACGCCTCTCGAGCAGCTCCGCGAGCTGACACGGCGCCTGCGCGCCGAGTGCCCCTGGGACCGCGAGCAGACCGCCCGCACGATCGTCCCGCACACGGTCGAGGAGGCCTACGAGGTCGCGGACGCCGCGCTCGCCGACGACCCCGCCAAGCTCCACGACGAGCTCGGCGACCTGCTCTTCCAGGTCTACTTCCTCTCCCTCCTCCTCGAGGAGCAGGGAGACGGCGATCTCGACAGCGTCGCTGCGGACGTCCACGCGAAGCTCGTCCGCCGCCACCCGCACGTCTTCGGCGAGGCCGAGGCCCGCACGCCGGGACGGGTCCGCGAGCGCTGGGAGGCGATCAAGTCCGAGCAGGAGGGCCGACGCGGGATCTTCCACGACGTGCCCGCGACGCTGCCCGCGCTCCTCCACGCGCGCAAGGCGCAGCGTCGCGCAGCGGCGGTCGGCTACGACTGGCCCGACCTCGACGGGCCGGTGGACAAGGTGCGCGAGGAGCTCGACGAGCTGCTCGCCGAGGTCGAGCGCGCGGGCCGGCCCGCGCCCGAGACGGAGCCGGACGGCCGCGTCGCGGCGGAGGTCGGCGACCTGCTCTTCACGGTCGTCAACCTCGCCCGCTTCGTGAACGTCGACCCCGAGCTGGCGCTCCGGGGGACGACGGCGCGTTTCCGCGAACGGGTCGAGCTCGCCGAGAGGCTGGCCGCCGAGGCGGGGGAGACGTGGGCCGAGCTCGGGCTCGACGGCCAGGAGCGGTGGTACGAGCGCGCGAAGGCACAGCTGGTCGCGGCAGGCGTCGAGCCGACTCCGGGCACCGACTAGAGTCGGCGATCATGGCAACGGGGCATTTGCGACGCCGACGGCGACGCCTGGCGAAACCGGTATGACCGAGATCGTCCACGTCCTCGGGCGCCAGGTCCTCGACTCGCGGGGGAATCCGACCGTCGAGGTCGAGGTCGGGCTCGACTCGGGCGCGTTCGGGCTCGCTGCGGTCCCATCCGGCGCCTCGACCGGCGAGCACGAGGCCGTCGAGCTCCGCGACGGCGGAGACGCCTGGCTCGGGAAGGGCGTCTCACGTGCCGTCTCCCATGTCGACGGCGAGATCGCGGACGCGCTCGTCGGCCTCGACGCCACCGACCAGCGCGGCGTCGACCACGTCCTGTGCGCCCTCGACGGCACGCCGACCAAGGCGCGGCTCGGCGCGAACGCGATCCTCGGCGCGTCGCTCGCGGTCGCCAAGGCGGGCGCGGCGGACGCCGGCCTACCGCTCTACAGGTGGGTCGGCGGCACGAACGCGCGCGTCCTGCCGGTGCCGCTGCTCAACGTCGTGAACGGCGGCGCCCACGCGCAGAACTCGCTCGACTTCCAGGAGTTCATGCTCGTCCCGGCCGGCGCCGAGAGCTTCTCCGAGGCGATCCGGATCGGCGCCGAGACGTACCACCACCTGAAGCGCCTCCTCGGCGAGCGCGGGCTCTCGACGGCCGTCGGGGACGAGGGCGGCTTCGCCCCCGACCTCCCGTCGGCGTACGACGCGTGCGAGGTGATTCTCGAGGCGGCCGAGCGGGCGGGCCACACCGACAAGGTCGCGCTCGCGCTCGACCCTGCGACGAGCGAGCTGCACCACGACGGCGTCTACCGGCTCGAGCGGCAGGGCGGGACGCTCGACACCGCCGGGATGATCGACCTCTGGGCCGACCTCTGCGACCGCTTCCCGATCGTCTCGATCGAGGACGGGCTCGGCGAGTCGGACTGGCAGGGCTGGCAGACGCTCACCGACCGGCTCGGCGGGCGCGTGCAGCTCGTCGGCGACGACCTCTTCGTGACGAACGTCGAGTTCCTCCGCCGCGGGATCGAGGAGCGCGTCGGCAACGCGATCCTCGTCAAGGTCAACCAGATCGGCACCCTCACCGAGTCGCTCGACGCGGTCGAGCTCGCCCACCGGCACGGCTACCGCGCGATCATCTCGCACCGGTCGGGCGAGACCGAGGACGCGACCATCGCCGACCTCGCCGTCGCGACGAACGCAGGGCAGATCAAGACCGGCGCGACCGCGCGCTCGGACCGCGTCGCGAAGTACAACCAGCTGCTCAGGATCGAGCAGGAGCTCGGCGGCGAGGCCGAGTACCCCGGGTGGTCGGCGTTCCCCCGCGCCGCGCCGGACGCGGGCTAGGACGCTCGCCGCACGATGTCTACTCTGACCGGCATGACCGGGCACACGCGCCGCACGAAGATCGTCGCCACGATCGGGCCTGCCTCGTCGACCTCCGACAAGATCTCGGCTCTGATCGAGGCGGGCATGGACGGCGCGCGCCTCAACTTCTCGCACGGGACGCGCGACGATCATGCGCGGAGCGTGGAGCTCGTCCGCGAGGCGGAGAAGGACTGCGGGCGCCCCGTGGCGCTGATCGCCGACCTCCAGGGCCCGAAGCTCCGGATCGGCGACCTCGACGAGCCGCGGCCGTTGGCCGTCGGTGAGACGGTCGTGATCGCCGGCGAGGACGCCGCCCGCGACGGCGACCTGCCCGTCAGTCCCGCCGTGCTGGGCTCCGTGCTCCAGCCCGGGAACGACGTGCTGATCGACGACGGCCACATCCGGCTGCGCGTCGAGAGGGTCGAGCGGGGGCGGGTCAGCTGCGCCGTTCTGGTCGGGGGCGACGTCGGCTCGCACAAGGGAGTCAACCTGCCGGGCGTCCCGCTGCCGATCCCGTCGATCACGCGCAAGGATCTCGACGACCTCGACGCGGCGCTCGGGTTCGGCGTCGACTACGTGGCGCTCTCGTTCGTGCGCTCTGCCGCCGACGTGCTCGCGCTCCGGACGCTGATCGAGGCGCGCGGCTCGCATGCCTGGGTGATCGCGAAGATCGAGAAGGCGGAAGCGGTCGCCGCGCTCGACGGGATCCTCGAGGAGGCCCACGCGGTGATGGTCGCTCGCGGCGACCTGGGGGTCGAGATCGGCGCCGCCGAGGTGCCCCTCCTGCAGAAGCGGATCATCCACAGCGCGCTCGAGCACGCGAAGCCCGTGATCACCGCGACGCAGATGCTCGAATCGATGATCCACGCGCCCGAGCCGACGCGCGCGGAGGCCTCGGACATCGCGAACGCGATCCTCGACGGCACCTCGGCGATCATGCTCTCGGGAGAGACGGCCGTCGGCGCGTACCCGGTCGAGGCGGTCGCCGTGATGGACCGCATCGCGCTCGCCGTCGAGCCCCATCTTGGCTACCGGCACGAGACGCCGCAGGCGAGCGACCTGCCGACGATCGACCAGGCGACGTCGAACGCAGCGTGCGATCTTGCGGAGGCGCTCTCGGCGAAGGCGATCCTGGTGCCGACCGTCTCGGGGCGGACGGCGTCCGCGGTCGCGCGGCTCCGGCCGCAGCGGTCGATCCTCGCGCTCACCCACAACGCCGACTCGCTCCGTCACATGTCGCTCGAGTGGGGCGTCACGCCGATCCCGATCACGGAGACGAGCGACGTCGAGGAGCTCTGGGACCGGTCGCTCGACGCCGCACGCGCATCGGGCCTCGTCGCGCCCGGCGACCGCGTCGTGACGACGGCGGGCACGGCGGTCAACATCGCGGGCTCGACGAACGTGATCAAGGTCGACGTCGTCTGACGCAGGGCCACCGCAAGCGGCGCCGAAGTGGGCCGGGTGCCCGAGCGCGGGAAACGGCGGCGCGTGCGCCTGAAGCGGCCGAGAGTGCCGCGCTTCGTCGTGCCGCTCGTCGTCCTCGGCGTCGTCGCGATGCTCTACGTCCGCCCGATCAGCTCGTATGCCGAGACGCGCGACCAGCTCGCCGAGCGGCGCGCGGAGGTGGCGTCGCTGCGGGTCGACCGCGACCGCGCCGCGGCACGCCTCGAGCGCGCCACGAGCCTCGCCGAGCTCGCGCGGGACGCTCGGCTCATCGGATACGTGCGCCCGGGCGAGCACCTCTTCATCGTCAAGGGCACCGCGGAGTGGAAGCGTCAGCACGCCGCGCGGCGCTGACCCGTTTCACGGCCTCCGGTTCCGTCTACGTTTCGACCCGTGGACGATCGAGCCGTCGTGGCCGCCCAGCTGGGGCGGGAGCCGAGGACGTTCCGGCGCGTGGCCGTCCGCTGCCCCTGGGGCTTTCCGGCCGTGACGGAGCAGGAGCCGTACGGCGCCGACGGCGAGCCGTTCCCGACGACCTACTACCTGACCTGCCGCTCCCTGGTCGCTGCCGTGTCGCGCCTCGAGGCGGCGGGCGGGGTCGAGCGCTGGAGCGCCGCGGTGCAGGAGGAGGAGGGCCTGCGGGAGGCGCTCGAGCGCGCGACCGAGGAGCAGGTTCGCGTGCGCCGCGCGCTCGCGGCGGGCGAGACGGGGACGGACGACGGCGCCTCCCTGACGCTCGGGATCGGGGGCTCGCGGAATCCGACCGCGCTCAAGTGCCTCCACGCACACGTCGCATTCGCGCTCGCCCGACCCGGGTACGCCCTCGGCGAGCGTGTGCTCGCGGAGCTGCCCGAGCGCTGGCCCTCGACGACCTGCTGCAGCGCCTCCCTCTCGTGACGACGGTCTCCAGCGCACGCCGGCAGTGGGCCGAGGGCCGCGCGCGGTTCCTCGCCGCGGCGAAGGAGGCGGGGCACGGCAGACGCTCTCCATCGGCAACGCGACGCGGTGCTGGAGGAGCTGCGCCGCCGGGTCGGCGGGGTCTACACGCTGGCGGAGCTCGTCGACGCGTACGACGGCGCCGAGCGCTGGCTCCAGCAGGTCGTCGGCGAGCGGGCGCCCTCGCAGGGCTGGGCCCGCACGGTCGCGCTCGTGAGCGACGCAGCGTTCTACGACTACAGCCTCGGCGCGCAGGACTACGCACCGTGAGGGCGACGGCAGCTCTCGGTGCGCCTTGGTCAGCGGAGCAGCCGCCTGGACGGCCGGAGGCCGGCTGTCCGGCCGGGAGGCCAGACGACGTCGATGGTGCGGAGCCGAGAAGGAGGGGGCTCTGGGGGAACCATGCGGTTCCCCACGTTCGAGCCTCGGCGCGCAGGACTACGCACCGTGAGGGCGACGGCCAGGACTGCGCCATGAGCGTCGATCCTCTGCCGCCGCGCGCGCGGCGCGCGCCGAGGCGCCGGCGGCCGTGGCGCACTGCGGCGCTCGTCGCCGTCGGTGCCGTGCTCCTCTTCGGGCTCGGGGTCGCGCTCGGCCTGGCGCTCGACGACCGGCCGGTGCCCGGCGGGACGCAGACCTTCGTGCGCACGCTCGAGCCTTTGCCCCAGCAGGCGCCCTAGCGGCGTCGGGTCGCGCGGTCGAGCATCCCGAGCAGCACCGCCCACGCACGCGTGCGCGCACCGGCATCCGCCTCGGGGAAGCCTCCTGCGCTCAGGCCGGACGACGAGAACGTCGCGAGTGGCAGCAGCGGCAGCTTCGCCGCAACCGCGTGGCCCGCGTGGGCGCCGACGACGGACGCGAAGTTGTGCTTGCCGCGCGCGCGAAGACGGTCGGCGATCGCCCGTACGAAGTCGCCGGACGGCCAGACGAGGTCGTCGTCCCCGCCGACGAGGAGCACCGGCCCGCGGATGCGCTCGACCGGGATCGCCGCCGCTCGACCCTCGGCCGAGTTCGGGTCGGCCCAGCCGCCCGAGAGAGCCACGTACCGGAGCGGCACCCCACGGTGTGTCCAGGCGGGCGTGACGCCGTCGAGCGCAGGCACGACGTAGGAGCTCGGCGCGTACGCGGCGACGCCGTGGACGAGCGCAGGGAAGCGCGAGCCGAGGATGAGCGCGAGCTCGGCGCCGCGCGAGGCGCCAAGGACGACGAGACGCTGCGGGTCGACGCCCGGGCGCGCGGCGAGCCAGTGGAGCGCACGCACGAAGTACTCCAGCGGGATCCGCTCGAGCTCCGCCGGAAGCCCGCGCTCGCCGAAATACGCGAGCTGCAGTGCGTCGTAGCCGTGCGAGGCGAGGAGCTCGGCGGTCGGATTGCGGCTGAGGCCGCCCTCGGAGCCGCCGAGCACGAGCACGGCCGGGCGTGGGGATGCGCCTTCCGTCGTCGCGAACCGGCCGACCAGA
Organism: uncultured Actinomycetes bacterium; assembly: GCA_963748255.1. Lineage (GTDB taxonomy): Bacteria > Actinomycetota > Thermoleophilia > Gaiellales > Gaiellaceae > Gaiella. The sequence goes on from CAVVIL010000025.1 coordinate 119,841, forward strand.
CCGTCTCGCCGCCGCGAGAGCATCCGCGTGGTGACGCCCGGACGGGCGAGAAGTCGCCGTGCGTCCGCGCGCGCGACGACGTGACCGTCGACGAGCAGCTCGACGTCGAGCCTGAGGCCCCCGTGGGGCGGCAGGAGGTCGACGTCCAGCGGCGTCAGCGGGTCGCGGCCCGCCGGCCGCAGGGCCGGGATCAGCGTCGAGGCGTCGAGGCGCAGCTCGCCCGCGGCGGGGCGACCGACCCTCGTCGCCTGCCAGCGGCGGCCCGTGCGGTCGCGCGTCGAGAGGCGAATGACGACTCTCTGGCCGTCGGGAAGGCCGGCCGCCTCGACGAGAGCCGGCACTCCCAGCACCGCGGCGCGCGGGGCGACCCTGACGCGGGCGTCGGTCGCCGCGGCGGCCGAGGAGACGAGCGCGAGGAGCGCGAGGCACAGCGCTCCGGCGAGACGGCTCGTCTCAGAGCTCCTCGGAGGCCTGGAGCAGGCCCGCGATGATCACGCCGATCGCGGCCGCGAGCGCGATCCAGATGCCGACACCGCGGCCGGCGAAGAAGAAGTCGTCCGGGACGGAGATGACGCGGATCAGGACGAAGATCGTCCCGAGCGCGCCGAGCGCGACCGTGAGCAGGCTCTGCGGCAGGGCCGCGGGCGCCTCGATCCCCAGCTCGCGCAGGACGAGCACGACCACGACGGCGAGGCCGACGAAGAGGACGAGCTTCCCGAGGATGCCGGTGTTCCAGCCGAGCACCGAGATCGTGACGCCTTCGCCTTCGCCGCTGTACCAGCCGGTGAAGCTCGAGATGGCGAGGACGAGGCCGGCGACGATGCCGAGCCCGTCGCCGAGGCCGACGACACCGGCGTCGAGGCGTCGTTCACGCATCGCCATCGGGGGAGAGTATGTCGGACGCGCTGACGACGCGTGCGGTCGTATGCTTCCCCGGTGGCCGAAGACGTACGCGAGGGGGTGCGGCCGACGGGCGTCGCGCGCGCGACGGCCGAGGGAGAGACGCCTGCGCTCGACCCGGATGCCGTCCGACGCTCCTACCAGCACCACCGCGCCCGCCGGCGCGCACGCGTGGAGCACACGCGTCGCACGAAACGGGCGGGAGCGCGCTTCTGGGTCGTCCTCGTCCTGCTCGTGGCGGCCTTCGTGCTGCTCGCGTTGACCACGTGGCGCGAGATCGGGCGGCTGTTCGGGCTGTAGGCGGGGACACGTCGGCCGGCCTGCGGGCCGCGTCCGTCGTGCTCGCCGTGCTGATCGCCGTCACCGTCCCGGGGGTGCTCGTCGTGAACGCCCTCCGTGTCCTCTCGACGGACACGTGGGTGCGCTGGGAGCTCGGCCGCGACGGGTTCCCGCCCGACCGCTACGGGCTGGACGAGCAGCAGCGCGAGGCGCTGGCGCTCACCGGCCTGCGCGCGATCGAGCCCGGCTCGGAGGGCATCGTGCTGCTCGAGCGCGCGACGCTGCCGGACGGGTCGCCCGCGTTCGATCAGCGGGAGCTGGCCCACATGGAGGACGTGCGCGTCGGTCTTCGGCGCGGCCCTCCGCGTCCAGCTGCTCGTGCTCGTCGCGATCGCCGTGCTCGCCGTGGCCCTCGCCCGGACCCGGCTACGGCAGACCGTGCCACGCGGGCTGCTCGCGGGCGCGCTCGCGACGCTCGGGATCGCCGTCCTCGCGGTGCCGTTCATCCTGCTCGGCTTCGACCGGTTCTTCACGCGGTTCCACGAGGTGTTCTTCGAGGGCGACTCGTGGCGCTTCTCGACGACCGACACGCTCATCCGCATCTACCCGGAGCAGCTCTGGCGCGACGTCTCGACGATCGCGGCCGTCCTGACCGTCGGCCAGGCGGTCGTGCTCGCCGCGCTGGCCTGGTGGTGGTGCCGCCGCGCCGGTCGGAGCGTGGGATGATCGCGCTCGAGCGCGTCGACGGCGAGGTCCTCCGGATCGGGCACCGGGGGGCGGCGCTCATCGCGCCGGAGAACACGATCCGCGCGTTCCGGGCTGCCGTCGACCACGGTGTCGATCTGGTCGAGTTCGACGTCCTCGACCTGCCGCGCGGCCCGCTCGTCATCGCGCACTCCGACCACCTCGACGAGGTGAGCCACGGGGCCGCGACCGGCTCCGTCCGGTCACGGACGCTCGACGAGCTGCGGGCGGTCGCGCCGGAGCTCCCGACGCTCGACGAGGCGCTCGCGTTCTTCGCCGAGGAGGCGCCGGAGGTCGGCCTCCATGTCGACCTCAAGCTCACGACGCGACTCGACGAGCTGGCGCGCGGCCTCGCACGGCATGGTCTCGAGCGGCGCACGGTCGTCTCCTCGTTCCACGTGCCGAGCCTCCAGGCGCTCGCGCGCGAGGCGCCGACGGTGCGAATCGGGTTCACGTACCCGGAGGACAAGTTCGGCGTCTCTCGCCGGCCGCTCCTCTGGCCGGCCGTCCGGGTCGGGCTCTACGGGCTGCGCGCCACGTTCCCGTCGCGGATCCCGCGGCTGCTGCGCCGCGCCGGCGCCACCACGCTGATGCTGAACCACGCGCTCGTCACGCCGCGCGCGGTGGCCGCCGCCCGGTCGGTCGGCGCCCCGGTGCTCGCCTGGACCGTCGACGAGCCCGCCGACCTCGAGCGCGTCGTCGCCGCCGGCGTCGCCGGCGTGATCACGAACGACCCGCGGATCTTTCGCCCGCCAAGCGGGAATCCGCAGTAGCGGATTCCCGCGGCTCGATCCCCGCCTGCGGCGGGGCACGACGCCTTAAGGGGTCGGCTTCGCCGCCGAAGAGCAACGTCGGATCTCGCGAGCGGGATCGCGTCGGATGCGGAAACGCCGCTCGCGAAACCGAACAGTTCTTTCACCTTCGACAACCAGCGCCCTGGCTACACTCTTCGCCGATGCGCCGTCTGCTCACGTTCGCCGTTCTTCCCTGCTCAGTCCTGCTTTTCATCGCGCTCGCGCCCGTCGCGTCCGCGGACGAGACGACGCCGCCGCCGACCACCACCACGCCGCCCCCCGTGACGACCCCGCCCGGGACGACCGTCGACGTCCCGCTCCCGGCCGGCCCGAGGCTCATCCAGCCCGGTGTCACGATCGGCGGGCTGCTCGTCGGCGGCCTCACGGGCGCCGAGGCGCGCAAGGTCGTCGAGAAGCGGTTCGACGAGCCCGTCGCGCTCGTCGCGCCCGACCGGACGCTGAAGCTCAGACCGTCCGAGCTGGGGGCCCTGCCCTGGGTCAGCAAGGCCGTGAAGACCGCCGTGCGCGTCGTGCGGCCGGACTACGCGGTGCCGCTTCGCGTGGACGTCTCGAAGCCGAAGCTCGAGCGGCTCCTCTCCGGGCTCGCGAAGCAGACCGACCGCAAGCCGGTCGACGCCGAGCTGAAGCTGCGCAACCTGAAGCCGGTGGCGAAGAAGTCTGCGCCCGGCCGCCGCCTGATGCAGCTCGTCGCGTACCAGAAGCTCTCGCTCGCGATCCGCAAGCACGAGCGCACCTTCATGCTGCCCTACGAGGTGCTGAAGCCGAAGGTGACGGAGAAGGACCTCGGCCAGCTGATCGTGATCAAGCGCGACTCGCGCCAGCTCCTCTTCTTCAACGGGCTCAAGCTGAAGCGCGTCTTCCGGGTCGCGACCGGCCAGTCCTCGTACCCGACTCCGATCGGCAACTTCGAGATCATCAACCTGCAGCGCAACCCGTGGTGGTACCCGCCCGAGGGCTCGGCCTGGGCCGAGGGCGCGGAGCCCGTGCCGCCCGGCCCGGGCAACCCGCTGGGGACGCGCTGGATGGGGATCTCCTCGCCGTACGTCGGCATCCACGGGACGCCCGACGCGGCGTCCATCGGCTACTCGGCCTCGCACGGCTGCGTCCGCATGCTGATCCCGCAGGTCGAGTGGCTGTTCGAGCGTGTGAAGGTCGGCACGCCGGTGTTCATCGTCCGGGCGTGACGGGCACCGCTCAGCGCGTCGGCCAGGCGATCGCGCTCCTCGGTGTCGTGGCCCTGCTCGGGCTCCTCGTGTGGAAGGTCGCGTTCGACCGCGAGGGCGGGGCGGCGGCGCAGCTCGGGAAGGGACAGCCGGTGGCGGCGCCGGCCTTCACGCTCGAGCGGCTCGACCGCGACGGCACGCTCGCGCTCGACAGCCTCAAGGGCAAGGCGGTGGTCGTGAACTTCTGGGCCTCGTGGTGCGTCCCGTGCCGCGACGAGGCCCCCGTCCTGCAGCAGACCTACGAGCGCTACCGTGACCGCGGGCTCGTGGTGCTCGGGGTGGACGTGAACGACTTCAGGCAGGACGCGCGCGGATTCATGGAGCGCTACGGGGTGACCTACCCCGTGGTCTACGACGGCAAGGGCTCCACCGTGGGCAAATGGGGCGTCCGGGCGTTCCCCGAGACGTTCTTCGTCGACCGCTCGGGCAAGCTCGTCGGCGAGCGGATCGCCGGGGCGGTCGACATCGAGCGCAACCGCGCCGCCTTCGAGCGCGGCGTCGCGCTCGCACTCGGCGAGACGCCGTGAGGGCCGCGCTCGCCGCGCTCGTCACCGTCATCGCGCTCGCGGGAGGCGCCACCACGGCCCTGGCGGCCCCGAGTCCCTCCGACCTCGAGGCGGAGCTCGTCTGCCCGACCTGCAAGACGACGCTCGACCAGTCCGACGCCCCGATCGCCCGGCGGATGAAGCAGATCATCCGCGAGCGGCTCGCGGCGGGCGCGACCGAGGCCCAGATCAAGGCCGAGCTCGTCGACCAGTTCGGGTCCGGCGTGCTCGCGGAGCCGCCGAAGTCGGGCCTCGACCTTCTCGCGTGGGTCGTCCCGCTCGGTCTCGTCGGCCTCGGAGCGGTCGGCGTCGGAGTGATCGCGTGGGGCTGGAGCCGCCGCCGCGACACCGAGCCGGCGGGCGAGGAGGAGCTCGACCCGGCGCTCGCGCGGCGCGTCGACGCCGAGCTCGAGCGCTTCGACGAGTGAGCGCCGGCGAGATCCCCGTCGCGCTGCTCGCGGGGTTCCTCTCGTTCCTCGCGCCGTGCGTCCTCCCGCTCGTCCCGGGCTACCTGTCGGCGGTCTCCGCGGTCGAGGCCGACCAGCTCGGCCAGCCGGGGATGGCACGCCGCGTGGTCGTCTCGAGCATCCCGTTCGTGCTCGGCTTCACCGCGATCTTCGTCGCGCTCGGCGTCGGCGCGTCGCTCCTCGGCGACGGGCTCTTCCGCGACCAGTTCCTGCTCGAGCAGATCTCGGGCTTCGTGCTCGTCGTCTTCGGGCTCGCGTTCATGGGTCTCCTGCCCTGGCCGGAGCGGCTCGTCGGCGCCGGGCTCGTCCAGGGTGCGCGCTCGCGTGGCTCGCGGGTCCTGCTCGGCGGCGCGTTCGCGATCTGCGCCGCCCCGTGCATCGGGCCGGTGCTCGCCGCGATCCTCGTGCTCGCCGGCTCGTCCGACACGGCGCTCGAGGGCGCGGCGCTCCTCGCCGTCTACTCGCTCGGCCTCGCGATCCCCTTCGTGCTCGTCGGAGCCGCGTTCACGCGGATGATGGGCGCCTTCCGCTGGCTCCGCGACCACTACCGCGCGATCCAGTTCGCGGGCGGCCTCGTGATGGTCGCGCTCGGGCTCCTGCTCTTCTTCGGCAAGTTCTACGTGCTCCGCATCTACGTGAACCGCGCCCTCGAGTGGGTCGGTCTCGAGCCGCTCTTCTGAGCCCGCGACGCTGCGCTGCACGGCTCCGGGGTGCCGCTGTGCTAGAACCCGCGCATGGCGACGATCCTGCTCGTCGGGGTCGACCTCATGTTCCGCTCGAAGCTCGAGGGGCCTCTTGCGGGGCACCGACTCGTCACGAGCGACAGCGCCGACCCGCCGGACCTCGTGATCTGCGACATCGCGCGGATCGACGCGGAGGAGGTCTCCGACGCGTGGCCGGAGACTCCGATCCTCGGCTTCACGAACCACACCGACACCATCGGGCTCCAGCGCGCGCACACCGCGGGCTTCGATCAGGTGATCGTCAAGTCCGCGCTCGTGGAGCGGGCGCGGCAGGTCGTCGACGAGCTCGTCGGCGCGGATGCGTAGCGCTGCGGCACAGCTGAGCGCGTTGCTAGGCTCGCCCCGATGACGTACATCATCAGCGAGCCCTGCATCGACATCAAGGATCGCTCCTGCGTCGACGTCTGCCCGGTCGACTGCATCCACGAGTTCGAGCGGATGCTGATCATCGATCCGGAGGAGTGCATCGACTGCGGCGCCTGCGAGCCCGAGTGCCCCGTCGAGGCGATCTTCCCGGAGGACGCCCTCCCGGACAAGTGGGAGCCCTTCGTGAAGATCAACTACGCGTTCCCGCAGGGCGCTGCCGTCATCGACCCTCTCGTCCAGCAGTACGCCGACGAGAACAACGTCCAGAACGAGCCGATTAGCTAGTTCGCCAAGCAGGATTCCGCAGTCGCGGAATCCTGCGGCTTGATCCCCGCCTGCGGCGGGGCAGATCCCTGAAGGCGCCCGCTTCGCGGTCGCAACTGCCTCTTTGCCATAGTGAGGCGGTTAGCAGGCGGGCCGCGGACGGGGGGAGGACGACGCGGATCGTCGTCCGGTCGTCGGCCCGGGTCGCCTCGAACGTGCCATTGAGCTCCGCGGCACGCTCGGCGAGGCCGTCGAGCACCGCCTGGCGGCGCTCGGGCGCGCCGTCGTCCGTGACGACGAGCTCGACGCCGCCCTTCGGCGTCCGGCGCACGACGATCTCGAGGCGCCTCGGAGGCCCGCGGCGGACGGCCTGGTCGAGCGCCTCCCGGATCACCTGGAAGAGGCTCGACTGCGCGCCGTCGCCGAGCTCGGCGTCGTCGACGTCGACCGCGAGCTCGGCGCCCAGGCGCCCCGCGGTGCGCGCGGCCAGCTCCCGCACGGCCGCGGCGAGCCCGTGCTCCTCGAGCGCGACCGGCTCGAGCCCCGAGACGATCCCACGCAGCTCCTCCGAGGCGTCCCGGGCGACCTGGAGCGCCCGCGTCGCGAGGCGCTCGCCGGCCGTCGCGTCGCCCGCCTCGAGCGCCTGGAGCACCGCGTCGAGCATCTGCGAGAGCGCGGCCACGTGCTGCACCGGCCCGTCGTGGAGCCGCTCTGCGATCCGGCGCCGTTCGGCCCGCTCCGCGAGCAGGCGCTCGCCGAGCAGGTGCTCGTCGCTCAATCGATCATCGCCTCGCGGAGCGCGATGGCGACCGCCTGGGTGCGGGTCTCCGCCTCGAGCTTCGCGAGGATGTGGCGCACGTGGCTCTTCACCGTCTCGGGTGAGATGTAGAGGCGCTGCGCGACATCGGCGTTGGACATCCCGTCGGCGAGCAGTTGCAGGATCTCGCGCTCGCGCTGGGTGAGGATCTCCTGGCCGTCGCGCCCGGTCGCGAGCGACGGGATCAGCGCCGGGTCGACGAACGTCTCGCCGGCGGCGACCTTCTCGATCGCCTTGAGCAGCGTCTCGTGCGACGCCTCCTTGAGCACGTAGCCCGTGGCGCCCGACTCGAGCCCGCGCTGGAGGAGCGCCCGCTCGCTGTAGGCGGTGAAGACGAGCACGCGCGCGTCCGGGACGCGCTGCACGATCTCCTCGGTTGCCTCGATGCCGTCCATCTGTGGCATGCGCAGGTCCATCACGACGACGTCGGGGCGACGGCGCTCGGCCAGCGCCACCGCGGTCTCGCCGTCGGGCGCCTCGCCGACGACGCGGATGTGCGTCGAGCGGAGGAGCGCCAGGCGCAGGCCCTCGCGCACGACCTCGTGGTCGTCCGCGATCAGGACGGTGATCTCGCCGTTCTTGTCGCCGTCGGTGTCGCCGTTCTCGGTCACGGGCCTCGATTCTACGATCGCCGGAAGACGGTGCCTACTGGAGGGCCAGCGAGAGCTGCTCGGGCGCCGGCTCTGGACGGAGCGTCGGGCGTCGCGGAACCCAGCTCTCGCGGGCCAGCCGGCGCACGAGCGACCGGGTCTCGTCGGTCTCGGTCGACGGCAGGTACGCCCGCCCGTCGTACAGGCGCTCGTACGACGGGAGCAGCTCGGGCCAGTCGCGCGCGAGCGCCTCGAGGAAGTGCTCGCGGGTGCCGGGACGCAGGTAGAGCACGTTCGCCCAGACGCCGCTCGCGCCCGCCGCCCGCGCCTCCCGGACGACCTCGGCGAGGAGCTCCGGGTCGTCGGAGAGCCCCGGCAGGAGCGGCGCGAGCGCGACCCCCGTGTCGATTCCCGCGTCGGCGAGGATGCGCACCGTCTCGAGCCGTCGTCGCGGCGGCGCCGTGCCGGGCTCGGTGGTGCGCCAGATCCGCTCGTCGAGCGTCGGCACCGAGAAGGTGACGTGCACCTTCGCGCGGACGGCCGCCTCGGCGAGGACGTCGGCGTCGCGCCGCGCCATCGGCCCACGGGTGATCAGCGAGAACGGGGTGCGGGCGCGGCCGAGCTCGCGGATGCAGGCGCGCGTGAGCCGGTAGCGCGCCTCGGCGGGCTGGTACGGGTCGGTCGCCGCGCCGATCGCGACGCTCTCCTGCTTCCAGGAGGGGCGAGCGAGCTCTCCGCGCAGGACCTCGGCGACGTTGACCTTGACGCGGATCGACCGGCCGTAGCGGTCGTCCGACGGCCGGTCGGCCCGGGCCTCGAACGCCCGGACGTAACAGAACGTGCAGCGGTGCGCGCAGCCCGTGTACGGGTTCAGCGACCACGCGAAGGGCATCCCCTTGACGCGGTTCAGCGCGGTGCGGCAGGGCTCCTCGCGGTAGGCGACCCGCATGCCACAGGATAGAACATGTGTTCGCCTCTGTCGAGGCGGCGCGCGTCAGGCGATGGCGGCGAGCACCATGCCGGCGCCGACCGTCTCGTTCGTCGACTCGTCGACCAGCACGAACGCGCCGGTCTGCCGGTTCGTCGCGTAGGGGTCGACGAGCAGCGGCCCTGCGAGGCGGAGCCGCACCCGGGCAAGGTCGTTGAGCGCGAGGCCCTCGCCCGGCACCTGCTCGAGCGTGCCGACGTCGAGCGTCGAGAGCACCTCCTCGAGGATCGCGCGCGTCCAGCGCGTCGTGTGCTTCACGGCGAGCCGCGCGCCCGTCGCGACCGGGCGTTCGCTGAGCCAGCAGACGATCGCCTCGAGCTCCCGCGCGGCCACGGGCGGGTCCGCGGGGTCGCAGAGCATGTCCCCGCGCGAGACGTCGACGTCGTCCGCGAGCCGCACGACGACCGACTGCCCCTGGACGGCCACGTCGAGGGTGCCGTCGTGCGTCTCGACCGCGGCGACGGTGGTGCGGAGGCCGGAGGGGAGGACGACGACGTCGTCGCCGGCGCGCCACTCGCCGCCCGCGACCTCGCCCGCGTAGCCGCGGTAGTCGTGGTGCTCGTCGCTCATCGGCCGGATGACCCACTGCACCGGGAAGCGCCGGTGCGCGGCGTCGCGGTCGCCGGCGATCTCGATCGTCTCGAGCCGCTCGAGGAACGTCCCGCCGTCCCACCACGGCAGCCGCTCCGAGGGCTCGACGACGTTGTCCCCGGGGAGCGCCGCGATCGGGATCGCGAGCGCGTCCTGCACGCCGAGCTGCTCGCAGAGTCCGTCGAGCGCGCGCTCGATCCCGCGGAACGGCTCCTCGTCGAACTCGACGAGGTCCATCTTGTTCACCGCGAAGACGATGTGGGGGATGCCGAGCGTCGCGGCGATGAACGTGTGGCGGCGGGTCTGCTCGATCACGCCCTTCCGCGCGTCGAGCAGGACGACGGCGACGTCGGCGGTCGAGGCGCCCGTGACCATGTTGCGCGTGTACTGGACGTGCCCCGGCGCGTCCGCGAGCTGGAAGCGGCGCGACGCGGTGACGAACGACCGGTACGCGACGTCGATCGTGATCCCCTGCTCGCGCTCGGCGCGGAGGCCGTCGGTCAGGAGCGCGAGGTTGACGTAGCCGTCGCCGCGGCGCTCGCTCGTCTCCTCGACGTGCTCGAGCTGGTCGGCCATCACCTGCTTCGTGTCGTAGAGGAGTCGGCCGATCAGCGTCGACTTGCCGTCGTCGACCGAGCCGCAGGTGACGAGGCGCAGGAGCTCGCTCGACGCGGCCTCGCCGGTCAGCAGCTCACCGAGCTCGACCATCAGAAGTACCCCAGCCGCTTGCGATCCTCCATGGCGGCCTCCGAGACCTTGTCGTCGGCGCGCGTCTCGCCGCGCTCCGTGATCCGCGTCGCGGCGATCTCGGCCACGACCTCCTCGATCGTCGCCGCGTGGGAGCGGACGCCGCCCGTGCACGACATGTCGCCGACGGTCCGGAACCGGACCCACTCGGAGAACGGCGCCTCGTGCGGGTAGCGCTCGATGAACTCCGAGGCGGCGTAGAGCATCCCGTCGCGCTCGAAGACCTCGCGCTCGTGCGCGAAGTAGATCGCAGGAAGCTCCAGTTGCTCGCGCGCGACGTACTGCCACACGTCGAGCTCCGTCCAGTTGGAGATCGGGAAGACGCGCACCTGCTCGCCCTTCCGGATCCGGCCGTTGTAGAGGTTCCACAGCTCGGGGCGCTGGGCGCGCGGGTCCCACTGGCCGAAGTCGTCGCGGAACGAGAAGATCCGCTCCTTCGCGCGCGACCGCTCCTCGTCCCGCCGCGCGCCGCCGATCGCCGCGTCGAACCCGTGCTCGGTCATCGCGTCGAGCAGCGTCGTCGTCTGGAGCTGGTTGCGCGAGGCGCGCGGGCCTGTCTGCTCGACGACGCGGCCGTTGTCGATCGACTCCTGCACGGACGCGACGACGAGCCGCTCGCCGAGCTCGCCGACCCGCCGGTCGCGGAACTCGATCGCCTCGGGGAAGTTGTGGCCCGTGTCGATGTGCATGAGCGGGAAGGGGAACCGCCCCGGCCGGAACGCCTTCTCGGCGAGGCGGAGCAGCACGATCGAGTCCTTGCCACCGGAGAAGAGCAGCACCGGGCGCTCGAGCTCGGCGGCGACCTCGCGCATGATGTGGATCGCCTCGGACTCGAGCGCGTCGAGATGGGAGAGGCGGACGATGGGGTCGGTCGTGCTCACGTCGGCGTCGGGTCGGGCAGTCAGGCGTGGAGGCCGCATTCGGTCTTGCCGGTGGCCGCCCACCGGCCATCGCGGCCCTGCCCCGGCCGGGTGCAGTGCGTGCAGCCGATCGAAGCGTAACCGCGCTCGTGCAGCGGGTTGACGGGGAGGTCGCGGGCGCGGACGTAGGCCCAGACGTCGTCGTCCGTCCAGTCGGCGAGCGGGCTCGCCTTCCAGAGCTCGTGGCGCTCGTCCCAGCCGAGCTTGGCCGTCGCCGCGCGGCTCGGCGCCTGGTCGCGCCGGACGCCCGTGATCCAGCCGCTCAGCCCCGAGAGCGCCTCGCCGAGAGGGCCGAGCTTGCGGATCGAGCAGCAGAGGTCGGGGTTCCGCTCCCAGAGGGCGTCGCCGTGGACGGCGGCCTGGCGGCCGAGCGAGGGGCCTTCGTAGACCTCGATCTTGATCCCGTACCGCTGCTCCAGCTCCCGCCAGAGCGCGTACGTCTCGGCGAAGAGGACATGCGTGTCGAGGGCGAACACCCGCGCCTTCGGCTGCCGCTCGAGAAGCATGTCGAGGATGACCGTCTCCTCCTTCTGGAACGAGCACGCGAGCGCCACCTCCGGGTGGAGCGCCTCGAGCGTCGCCTCGACGACCTGCTCCGCCGACAGGGTCTCGACGTCGGCCGTGCCGACGAGCTCCGCGACGTCCCGTTCCACGCGCGCAACGGTACCACTCATGAGCAATGCTTATCCCTGGAATTAGTCTGGGCACGAGGTGGCACGGTTCCGTCCCCGTCGCCGCGCGTAGGCTGCCGCCGTGGACGAGCTCGCCGGAGGCATCCGCCGCGTCACGCTGCCGCTCCCGCAGCGCCCCGGGCACGTGCACGCCTACGTCCTGCCCGGCGACGACGGCTGGACGGTGGTCGACACGGGCCTCGGGCTCCCGGACGCGCGCGAGCGCTGGGCCGCGGAGCTCGACGGGCTGCCCGGCGCCGTCGCGCGGATCTTCGTCACGCACTTCCACCCCGACCACGTCGGGGCGGCGGCCGATGTCGCCGCGCTCACGGACGCGCCCGTGCTGCAGGGCGCGCTCGACTACGAGCAGTGCCGCCTCGTCTGGGGCGGGGAGGAGTGGTCGGACGTCCTCGCCGAGTGGTTCGGCCGTCACGGCGTTCCCGCGGACGTGACCGACGAGCTGATCGGGCAGGGGGCGCTGTACAAGCCCTTCATCCGCTTCCAGCCCGACCCGGTGCCGCTCGAGGCCGGTGACGACGTCGGCGGCTGGCGCACCGTGGCCGCGCCGGGGCACGCGGACGGGCAGCTGATGCTCCTCCGGGACGGCGTGCTCGCGGCGGGCGACCACCTGCTCGACCCGATCACGCCGACGGTCGGGCTCTGGCCCGAGAGCCGGCCCGACCCCCTCGCGGACTACCTCGCCGCGCTCGAGGCGACGATCGCGCTCGAGCCGACGCTCGCGCTCCCGGGCCACGGCGAGCCGATCGAGGACCCGGTCGGGAGGGCCCACGCCCTCCTCGACCACCACCGCGAGCGGCTCGCGCGGACGGCGGCCGCGCTCGGCGACGATCCGTCCACCGCCTACGCGGTCTCGTTCGCGCTCTTCGGCGACGACCTGAAGCCCGCCGCCAGGCGGTTCGCCGTCGCCGAGACGCTCTCCCACCTCGAGCACCTCGTCCTCCAGGGCGGCGCGGGCCGCCGCGAGTCCGACGGAGGCGTGACCTATACTTCCGCCTGAGTGGACGGCGAGCTACCGCCCAGTACCCGCGCCCCGGGCAGCGGGGCCACCACCTTCCGTAGAGGCGCGCGATGAGTGACGTGACGCGCATCCTCGTGGTGCTCGCGCTCGTGCTCCTCAACGCGATCTTCGTCGCGGCCGAGTACGCGCTCGTCACCGCGCGGCGCGCCCGGCTCGAGGAGCGCGCCGCCGACGGGAACCGCGCCGCGCGCACCGCGCTCGAGACGATGGACGAGCCCGTCCGGTTCATCTCGACCGTCCAGGTCGGGATCACCGTCGTCGGGATCGCCCTCGGTTCGATCGGCGAGCCGCTCATCTCCCGCTACTTCGACTTCCTCCCGCGCGGCGTCGCCTTCGTGATCTCGTTCGCCGTCCTCACGTACCTCAGCGTCGTGCTCGGCGAGCTCGTCCCCAAGGCGGTCGCGCTGCAGCGGGCGGAGGTGCTCGCGGTCGCGCTGGCGGTGCCGATCGACGTGCTCTCGCGCGTGTTCAGCCCCGTCGTGTGGGTGCTCCAGCACTCCGCGAACGGCGTCCTCCGCCTGCTCGGGGTCAAGCCCGCGCCGGCCGGGATGATCGCGTTCACGCGCGACGACATCCGCCACTCGGTCGCCGCCGCGGAGGACGTCGGCGAGATCGAGACCGCCGAGGAGGAGATGCTCTACAAGGTCTTCGACTTTGCCCAGAAGGAGGCGGCGGACGTCATGGTCCCGCGACCCGACGTCGTCGCGCTCCCGATCGAGCTCGGCCCCGAGGAGGCGCTCCGGCTCGTCCTCGACTCGCCGTACACCCGCTACCCGGTCTACCGGGAGTCGCTCGACGACGTGCTCGGGATCCTCCACATCCGGGCGCTCGTCGCCGCGCTGAACGACCACACGCTCGCCGAGGTCGCGATCGAGGAGCTGCTCCGGCCGGCGTACGTGGTGCCGGAGACGAAGGACCTCGGCGCCCTCCTCGCGGAGTTCCGGAAGACGAACCAGCACATGGCGGTCGTCGTCGACGAGTACGGCGCGATGGCGGGCATCGTCACGCTCGAGGACGTGCTGGAGGAGATCGTCGGCGACATCGAGGACGAGTTCGACCTCCCCGACGAGTCGGTCGAGCGGGTGAGCGAGACGACGATCCGGATCGACGGCTCGTTCACGATCGACGACTTCAACGAGCAGTTCGGCACGGAGCTGGAGACGGACGACTTCCACACCGTCGCCGGCTACGTGTTCGGGCACCTCGGCCGTGCCGCCCAGGTCGGCGACGAGGTGTCCGAGCGCACCCTCGCCTTCCGCGTGCTCGAGACGAGCGGCACGCGGATCCAGCGGCTCGAGGTCGAGTTCCTGCCCGCGCCGCGCATCGGGGCCGACGACACGTTCGAAGCCGCGTAGGGACCCGCCTCCCTGCGGCAGGCTCCGAGCTCACCCCTCCGTCACCGCGACTTCGCGCTCTACGTCGCGGCCGCGGTGGCCACCGCCGTCGCCGTGGAGATGGCGTTCGTCGCGATCGGGTGGCAGGTCTACGAGATCCACGGCGACCCGCTCGACCTCGGGATCGTCGGGCTCGCGATGTTCCTCCCCCTGCCGCTGCTCGCGCTCCCGGCCGGCCACCTCGCCGACCGGTACCCGCGACGGACGATCCTCGCCCTCTCGGTCGGCCTCGACGCGGTGGTGGCGGTCGGCCTGCTGGCCGTGACGCGGTCGGGCGCGGACGCGACGTGGCCGTTCTTCGCGCTCGCCTTCGGCACGGGCGTCGCCTCGGCGCTCGGGGCGCCCGCCGGGCGCGCGCTCACGCCGTCGCTCGTCCCGGAGTCGATGCTCGTGCGCGCGCTGGCCCAGCGCTCCGTCGCGCTCCAGCTCTCCGTGATCGGCGGCCCGGCGCTCGGCGGCCTGCTCTTCGCGATCCAGCCGGAGCTCGTCTACGCCGTCTCGACGGTGTGCTCGCTGCTCGCGGTCGCGGCGGTGCTGGCGCTGCGGTCGGGCCGCGAGGGCGTCGGCACGGGCTCGCCGGACCTCCGCAGCCTGCTCGGCGGCGTGCGCCTCGTCCGGCGGACGCCGGTGCTGTTCGGCGCCATCTCCCTCGACCTCTTCGCCGTCCTCTTCGGCGGCGCGGTGGCGCTCCTGCCGGTCTTCGCGAAGGACGTGCTGGAGGTCGGCCCGGCCGGCCTCGGCGTCCTGCGTGCCGCGCCGGCAGCCGGCGCCCTCGTTGCGGCGGTCGTGCTCGTCCGGCGCCCCATCTACCGGCACGCCGGTCGGACGCTGCTGACGGTGGTCGCCCTCTACGGCCTCACGATCGTCGTCTTCGGGCTCTCCGAGACGATGTGGCTCTCGCTGCTCGCGCTCGCGGCGGGCGGCGGGGTCGACATGGTCAGCATGGTGCTGCGCCAGACGATCCTCCCGCTCGTCACCCCCGACGAGCTGCGCGGCCGGGTGAACGCCGTCGAGATGGTCTTCATCAGCGCCTCGAACGAGCTCGGCGCCTTCGAGTCGGGTGTCGCGGCCGCGCTCGTCGGCGCGGTGCCGGCGGTCGTGATCGGGGGCGTGCTGACGGTCGGCGTCGCCGTCGTCTGGACGCGGCTCTTCCCGGACCTCGCCCGCGTCGACCGGCTGGACGAGCTCCGGCCGACGTAGGCCTCTAGCGGCGTGCGCCGGCGAGCAGCGCCTCCGCCCCCACGCCCCTGAGCGAGGCGTCGAGCAGCTCGACCGGGTGCAGCGCGGGGAGCGGCCGGCCGGCCCGCCCCAGCGCCTGGGCGACCTGCACGAGGCAGCCGGGGTTGGCGCTCGCGTAGGCATCCGCCCCCGTCGCGAGCACGTGGCCCGCCTTTCGGTCGCCGAGGTCGCGCGCGGCCTCCGGCTGGACGACGTTGTAGATGCCCGCCGAGCCGCAGCAGAGGTCCTGCTCGGCCGGCTCGACCACCGTGAGCCCCGGGATCCGCTCGAGCAGCGGCCGCCAGGCCGCCGGGAGCCGCTGGGCGTGCCGGAGGTGGCAGGAGTCCTGGTAGGCGACCGTGAGCTCGAGCGGCCCGAGCCCGGGGAGCTCGACCTCCCGCAGCGCCTCGGTCACGTCGAGCGCCGGGAACGCTCGGTCCTTCAGGTGCGAGCCACACCCGGAGGCGTTGACGACGACCGTCTCGACGCCCTCGAAGCTCGCGCGGAGCCGCTCGGTCAGCCGCTCCGACTCGGCCGCGCGCCCCGCGTGGGCGGAGAGCGCCCCGCAGCAGCCCTGGGGCGGGGCGACCACCTCGTAGCCGGCGGCGGCGAGGACGCGGGCGGTGGCGGTGTTGACGTCGCCGAAGCACACCGACTGGACGCACCCCGTGAGCAGCCCGACGCGGCGACCGTGCGGCGCTTCGACGCCCGGGGGCGTCACCGCGGCGGGGCGCTCGCTCGAGCGCCAGCGCGGCGCCAGCTCGAGCATCGGCCGCGCCCAGCCGGGAGACGGCAGCGAGCGCCCGAGCGGCGCGAGGCGAAGCGCCCAGCGCATCCGCCGGGGGTACGGGAGCGTCGCGAAGAGGAGGCGGCGCTGGAGGCGCTCCGCCCGCGGCCGGCGGTGCTCGTCCTCGACGACGTGGCGCGTCTCCTCGATCAGCCGGTCGTACTGGACGCCGGAGGGGCAGCTCGAGACGCACGCCATGCAGCCGAGGCAGCGGTCGAAGTGCTCGACGACCGTCGGGCTCAGGCGCAGCGTGCCCTCGGCGGTCTTCTCCATCAGCTGGATCCGTCCGCGCGGCGAGTCCATCTCCTCGCTCCAGAGGACGTACGTCGGGCACGTCGGCAGGCAGAAGCCGCAGTGGACGCACGCCCGCGTCAGCTCGGGGATCACGCGAGCACGCCCGCAGGGTCGAGCCGGGCCGCGAGCGCGCGGTGGAGGCGGCGTGCGGCCCCCGACGGCACGCCGCCGACCCGATTCGGCACGTACGCGATCCCGGCGGCCGGGCGCACGACCGCCTCGTCGAGCGTCGTCAGCACGTTGGCGAGGTCCGCCGGCGCGAAGCGAACGCGGCCGAGCGCCCGTCCCTGACGCTCGCGCGCCTCGTCCCAGACGACCTCGTCGCCCACCGTCCCGCCGACGCGTGCCGTGGCCTCGCCGACCTGCTCCCGGACGGCGCGCTCCGAGCCCTCGAAGAGCACGGCGACACGGCCGGGGTGGAGGACGTCGAGCGCGCTCGGCTCGAGCCGCGAGCGGCGGAGCTCGGCGACGACGCCCGCCGCGTCCCCGGTCTCGACGACGACGGTGGCGGCTGCGCGCGGGAGCGGATGCAGGCGCAGGGAGGCGCGGGCGATGAGCCCCAGGCGGCCCTCGGAGCCGCAGACGAGCTTGCCGAGGTCGTAGCCGGCGACGTTCTTCACGACCTTCCCGCCCGAGCTCGCGACCGTTCCGTCGCCGAGCACGAGCGTGACGCCGAGCACGAGGTCGCGCGGCGTCCCGAAGCGGTGCGAGAGCGGGCCCGAGAGCCTGCCGGCGAGGCAGGCGCCGAGCGACGGGTCGCCCGGCGGGTCGAGCGAGAGCCGCTGCCCCGCGGGGCGGAGGACCTCCTGCAGGGCCGAGAGCCTGATCCCCGCCTCGACGGTGCACGTCAGGTCGCCCGCCTCGTGCTCGAGCACGCGGGCGAGGCCGTCCGTCTCGAGATCCGTCCCGATGCGGAGCGGGGTGCCCTCGGCGCTCGCCCGCGCGAGCAGGGCCGCTGCCTCCTCGACGGTGCCGGGCCGCATCAGAACCGCTCGGCGAGCCCCAGCCGCTCGAGCGGGTGCGCGCGGTACGGGCCGGGCACCTCTCCGCAGAGCCTGGGGGTGGGGAGCACCTTGCCCGGGTTCGCGAGCCCGTCGGGGTCGAACGCGCGGCGGACGCGCTCGAACGCCTCGAGGTCCCGCTCGGAGAACATCGAGGGCATCGCGCACGCCTTGTCGACGCCGATCCCGTGCTCGCCCGTCAGCGAGCCGCCCGCGTCGACACACGCGGCGAGGATCGCGTCCGCGAGGCCCTTCGCGCGCTCGTACTCGCCCTCGACCCTGGCGTCGTACAGGACGAGCGGGTGGAGGTTGCCGTCGCCGGCGTGGAAGACGTTGCCGACCCGGAGGCCGTGCTCCTCGGAGAGCTCGTCGATCCGCCGCAGGACCGCCGGGAGCTTCGTCCGCGGCACGACGCCGTCCTGGACGTAGTAGTCGGGCGACACCCGGCCCATCGCGGCGAACGCGCCCTTGCGGCCGCGCCAGAGGAGCGCGCGCTCCCCGGCGTCGCTCGCCGTCCGGAGCTCGAACGCCCCCGAGGCGCGGCAGAGCCCGTCGACGGCGAGGGCGTCCTCCTCGACCTGCGCGGACACCCCGTCGAGCTCCACCAGGAGCACCGCGTCGGCACCCTCCGGGTAGCCCGGCGCGTACGCCGCTTCGGCGGCCTGGATCGTGAAGCGGTCCATGATCTCCATCGCCGACGGGAGGATCCCGGCGGCGACGATGCGCGAGACGGCGTCGCCCGCGGCGTCGATGCTCCGGAAGGCGGCCAGCTGCGTCACCACGAGCTCCGGCTGGCGCACGATCCGCAGCGTCACCTCGACGGCGATCCCGAGCGTCCCCTCCGACCCGATGATCACCCCGAGCAGGTCGGGGCCGTCGTCGGCGTCGATCGACTTCCCGCCGAGCACGAGCAGCTCGCCGTCGGGCAGGACGACCGTCGCACCCGTGACGTGGTTCACCGTGAACCCGTGCTTCAGGCAGTGCGCGCCGCCGGAGTTCTCGGCGACGTTGCCGCCGATCGTGCACACCTGCTGGCTCGAGGGGTCGGGGGCGTAGAAGTAGCCGTCCGCCGCGACCGCGCGGGTGACGTCGAGGTTCGCGACACCCGGCTGGACGACGACGCGCTCGCTCTCGAGGTCGACCTCGAGGATCCGGTTGAGGCGGGCGAGCGAGATCACGATCCCGTCGGCGACGGGCAGCGCACCCCCGGAGAGGCCCGTGCCTGCGCCGCGCGCGACGAACGGGACGGCGTCACGGGCGCAGAGCCGGACGACGGCCTGCACCTCCTCCGCCGAGCCCGGCAGCACGACGCACGCCGGCTGGGCGCGCCACCCGGTCAGGCCGTCGCACTCGTACGTCGCGAGCCGCTCCGGCTCCGTGATCACCTGGTCCTCGCCGACCGCCGCCCGGAGGTCGGCGACGAGCTGCGCAGCGAGCGGCACGTGACGATCCTACTGCCGCAGGATCCGACAGCATCGATGATCGATGATCGCTCGATCGGATAGGGTCGGCCACATGACCGTGCCCATCACCCGCCCCGGCAAGATCGTCTGCGTCGGGCTCAACTACAAGGACCACGCGGAGGAGCAGGGCGCCGACCTGCCGGCCGCGCCGCTCCTCTTCGCGAAGTTCACGACCTCCCTGATCGGGCCCGGCGACCCGATCGTCATCCCCTCGCTCGTCACGAAGTGCGACTACGAGGCAGAGCTCGGCGTCGTCATCGGCCGCACGATCCGGGGCGTCTCGAAGGAGAACGCGCTCGAGGCGGTCGCCGGCTACGTCGTCGCGAACGACGTCTCGGCCCGCGACCTCCAGTTCTCCGACGGGCAGTGGACGCGCGGCAAGTCGCCCGACACGTTCTGCCCGGTCGGCCCGCTCGTGCCCGCGTCCGACGTCTCCGACCCGCACGCGCTCGGGATCCGCGCGATCCTCAACGGGGAGACCGTCCAGGACTCGACCACCGCCAACCTCATCTTCGGGATCGACGAGATCGTGAGCTACATCACGCAGACGTCGACACTGGAGGAGGGCGACCTGATCCTGACCGGCACGCCCGCCGGGGTCGGCGTCTTCCGCGACCCGCAGCGGCTCCTGCAGCCCGGCGACGAGATCACCATCGAGATCGACGAGGTCGGGTCGCTGACGAACCCGGTGGTCGCCGAGACGTGAGCACCATCTCCCGCACCGTTCTGCGCGAGCAGGTGAAGGACATCCTGCTCCACCGGATCGTGAGCGGGGATCTGAAGCCGGGCGAGCGGCTCGTCGAGACGCGGATCGCGAACGAGCTGGGGACGAGCCAGGCGCCCGTCCGGGAGGCGCTGCGCGACCTCGAGCTGCTCCGGCTCGTCGAGTCGGAGCCGTTCCGAGGCGCCCGCGTCCGCGGCTTCGGCGAGGCCGAGCTGATCGAGGTCTATCCCGTCCGGGCGGTGCTCGAGGAGTTCGCCGCGAAGGAGGCGACGAAGCACCTCGACGGCGACGTCTCGGTGCTCGAGGCGGAGCTCGAGGCGATGCGCGAGGCCGCGCGCCGCGGCGACATGAACGGCCTCGTCGAGCACGACATCGCGTTCCACCGCGTGATCGTCGAGTCGGCGGGGAACGCCGTGCTCGAGCAGTGCTGGAAGTCTCTCGGCGTCGAGGGCCGGATCACGATCTCGCTGTACGGGACGTACGTCGAGCCGCGCGAGGCGGCCGAGCTGCACGTGCCGATCCTCGACGCGATCCGCACCGGCCCTCCGGCCGTCGCGGGCCGCGAGGCGCGGAAGCACGTCGAGGCGTTCGCCCGGATCGCGCGGAGCCGCGTCGCGGCCTCGAGCTCCGCCTGAGCGCGCGCGGCACAGGCCCCGCGCTCGCCGGGCTGTTCCTGGCGGCGCTCGCGCTCCGCCCGCAGATCGTCGGCGTCGGCCCGCTGATCGAGCAGATCCAGGACGACCTGGGCGCCTCGCACGCGGTCGTCGGGCTGCTCGGCACGATCCCCGTGCTCTGCATGGGCATCTTCGCGCCGGTCGCGGGGTACCTCGGGGCGCTGCTCGGCACCCGGCGGGCGATGACGATCGCGCTCGCGCTGATCGGCGCCTTCGGGGTCCTCCGCGCGGTCGTGCCGAGCATCTGGCTCGTCCTCCTGCTCACGTTCCCCGTCGGGATGGGGATGGGGCTCGGGAACGCCCTCGCGCCGCTCGTCGTCCGCGAGACCGTGCCCGACCGCCCGGCGACGGGCACCGGCGTGTACACGACGGGGATCCAGATCGGCTCGACCCTGGCCGCGGCCCTCGCCGTGCCGCTCGCGGCCGTGCTCGGCGGCTGGCGCGGTGCGCTGATCGCGCTCTCGGTGAGCGCCTGCGTCCTGACGATCGCGTGGGTCGTGCTCGAGCGGGACGGCGAGGCGCACGAGCGGCCGTCGAGGCTCATGCCGCGCCTCCCCTGGCGGTCGCGCACGGCGTGGCTCCTGGTCGGGATCTTCGGCTCGATGGCCTCGGCCTACTACGGCCTCAACGCGTGGCTGCCGGACGCGTACGGCGAGCGCGGCTGGAGCGACGAGTCCGCGGGGATCCTCCTCGCCGCGATGAACCTGACGGCGATCCCGGCCTCCTTCCTCGTGCCCTGGCTCTCCGACCGTCACGGCGGCCGGCGCCCGTGGCTGACGGTGATGAGCCTCTTCTTCGTGACCGGCGGCGTGGGGCTCGTCGCCCTTCCCGCGGCGGGGTACCTCTGGGCGCTCCTCGCCGGGATCTCGCAGGGCGGGATGTTCGCGCTCGTGATGACGCTCCCGCTCGACCTCGAGCAGCGGCAGGACCGGGTCGCCGCGCTCGTCGGGCTGATGCTCGGCGTCGGCTACACGATCGGCGCCGTCTCGCCGTTCGTGCTCGGCGGCGTCCGTGACGTGACAGGCTCGTTCGACGCCGTCCTCTGGGTGTGCGCCGGCTTCCTCGCGCTGCTCGTCGTGCTCGTGCAGCTCCTGCCGCAGCGCGCGACGGCGGCCGGGGCGCGCGCCTGACGACCGAGCGCGCGCCTGACGACCGAGGTAGTGCGGCGGCGAAGCCGACGCCTTCAGGGATGTGCCCGGCCGGAGGCCGGGATCAAGCGGCGGGATTCTGCTCGGCGGAATCCCGCTCGCGAACTGGATAGATCCTGCTGCGTAGTCCGTGACCATGCGCGCTGCGGAGAACTGCGGCCCGTTGGTCTTGAGCGACGCGCGCACCATCTCGAGCCACCGGCGTGGGATGCCGTGCTCGTCGCGGTCGTGGAAGAGGGGGATCACCTGCTGCTCCAGCAGGTCGTACAGCGCGTGCGCGTGGCGCGCGTCCTGCGCCGCGGGATCCTCGTCCTCCGGGCCGCCGTCGATCTCCCAGCCGTTGCGGCCGTCGTAGCCCTCGACCCACCAGCCGTCGAGCACGCTCAGGTTGAGCCCGCCGTTCGCCGCCGACTTCATGCCGCTCGTCCCGCTCGCCTCGAGCGGCGGGCGGGGGACGTTGACCCAGACGTCGCAGCCGCCGACGATCGGCCCCGCGACCGAGAGGTCGTAGTTCTCGAGGAAGGCCACCCGGGACGTGATCCCGATCGACTGCGAGAGCGAGAAGACGTCCACGAGCATCTGCTTCGCGTTGTCGTCGAGCGGATGCGCCTTGCCGGCGACGATCATCTGGAGCGGCGGGCCGTCGGCGAAGATCCGGCGGACGCGCTCGGGGTCGTAGGTGAGCAGGAAGAGGCGCTTGTACGTCGCGATGCGCCGTGCGAAGCCGAGCGTCAGCGTGTCCTCGGAGAACGTCTCGGCGACCGCCCGCACCGTCTCGGGGTTCTCGCCGCGGAGCAGGCGGTCGTGCACCGACTTCGCCTTGACGTAGTCGACGAGAAGCCGGCGCGCCTCGTTCCGCGCGGCCCAGAGCTCGGCGTCGGGAATCCCGTCGACGGCGCTCCACGTCGCCGGGTCGGCGGCGCGGTCGAGCCACCCGTCTCCGAGATGGTCGTCGAGAAGGCGGCGGATCGGCGGCGAGAGGAAGCTCGGCAGGTGGACGCCGTTCGTCACGTGGGTGATCGGCACGTCGTCGGCCGGCGGGTCGCCGTAGAGCGGGCGCCACATCTCCCGCGCGACCTCGCCGTGCCGGCGGCTGACGGCGTTCGTGCGGCGGGTGAGGCGGAGGGCGAGCGGCGTCATCCCCGGCCACTCGTCGGTCCCCGGCCGCGTCCGGCAGAGGTCGAGGAACCGCTCGTCGTCGATCCCGAGCCGACGGGGCAGGTCGGCGAATGCGTCGCGCAGGGAGGTCGGCTCGTAGGCCTCGTTCCCCGCGGGCACCGGCGTGTGGGTCGTGAAGACGCATCGCGCGCGGGCGCGGGCAAGCGCGTCCTCGAGCGAGGCCCCGGCGGCCACGTCGTCTGCCGCGAGCTCGAGGGCCGCGAGCGCGGGGTGGCCCTCGTTGAAGTGCAGCACGCCGGGGTCGATCCCGAGCGCGCGCAGCGCCCGGACGCCGCCGATCCCGAGCAGGCCGTACTGCCCGAGCCGCGTGAGCGGGTTGCCCTCGTAGAGGCGGGCCGTGATCCAGCGGTCGACGGGGTCGTTCTCGTCGAGCTCCGTGTCGAGCAGGTAGAGCGGCACGCGCCCGACCTCGACCCGCCACACGTGGAACGCGATCTCGCGGCCGGCGAGCGGGAACGTGAGGCGGAGCGGCGTCCCGTCCTCGGCCAGCACCTGCACCGTCGGGAGGTGCTCCGGGACGATCTGCGTCCAGTACTCGTGCTGCAGCCCGGAGCGGTCGACCCGCTGCTGGAAGTAGCCCTTCCGGTAGAGCAGCCCGACGCCGATCACCGGCAGCGCGAGGTCGCTCGCCTCCTTGAGGATGTCGCCCGCGAGCGCGCCGAGCCCGCCCGAGTAGATCGGGAGAGAGGGGTGGATCCCGAACTCGGCGCAGACGAACACGACGGGGCCGTCGAGCCCGTCGACCGGCCGGTCGGGGCGCGCCCGGTCGTCCTCGAGCACCTGCGCCAGGCGCGCGATCCGGTCGCGGGTCGCGGCGTCTCCCGCGGCGGCCTCGACCGCGTGCGGCGGCAGGTCCTCGAGCTGGCGCACGGGGTTGCGCCCGTTGAGCTCCCACGCGAGCGGGTCGAGCGAGCGGAAGAGCTCGACTCCGTCCGGGTCCCACGACCAGCGGTAGTCGAACGCGATCCGCGCGAGCGGCACCAGCTCCTCCGGCAGGCGCGCGGCGATGCGCGAGGCTCGCTCGTCCGCCTCCCGGGCGCCCGGCAGGGCGGCGATGTCGACGACGCGGGTCGTGCTCACGGCGGCCAAGCTAGCCGAGGGCCTCCGGCGGCGGCGCCGTCAGCCGTCCGGCGACGAGCCCTGCTGCGCCCGGAAGTGCGCGAGCGTGGCGGCGACGCCGTCGGCGAGGGTCGTCCGCGGGAAGGGCGCGACGTCGCGGTCGAACCCGGTCGACTCGAGCTCGGCCGGGAACGGGAGCGCGTCGCCGGCCCAGTCGAGCTCCGCGTCCGGGACGACGGCCCGGATCGCCGCCACGACCTCCTCGACCGTCGCGACCGCGCCCGGCGCGTTGTAGACGGCCGCCCCCTCGCCCGGCGCGTGGGCAGCGAGGAGGAACGCGCGCGCGACGTCGGGCGCGTAGTCGTACTGCGCCGTGCCGGTGAAGCCGATCGTGTACGGCTCGCCGCGCACGGCGGCGAGCATCGCCGCGGTCGGCCCGGACGTCATGCCCTGGTCGCGGCCCGGCCCGTAGACGACGTACGGCCGCAGCCCGACCGAGGCGAGCCCGGCGTCCGCGGCGTAGACGCGCGCCATGCCCTCGTCCGCGAGCTTCGAGACGCCGTAGAGGGTGGTCGGCGCGGTGCCGCCCGCCTCGGGCGCGGGCGAGGGGTCGGCGGCGTTGTAGACGGCGGTCGAGCTCGCGTAGGCGAGCCCCGGGATCCGGTCGAGCCTGCGGGCGACCGCCTCCAGCACGTTGACCGTGCCCGCCACGTTGACGCGCATCCCGAGCGGCGGGTTGGCGCGCACGAATGGCACCTGGAGCGCCGCGAGGTGGACGACCCGCGTGATCTCGTGCTCGTCGAGCGCGCGCTCGAGGGCGTCCAGGTCGGTGATGTCGCCGCGGACGAGCGTCACGCGCCCGGCGTCGTCGCCGAGCACGAGCCGCAGCCGTGCGAGGTCCTCGCCGAGGTCGAAGCCGACGACCTCGTCGCCGTCGGCGAGCGCCTCCCGGGCGGTCCACGCGCCGAGGCAGCCGAGGACGCCCGTCACCAGGATGCGGCGAGGGCTAGGCAAGCGGGGCGTCCTGGTACACGGTGACGGCCTCGGTGAAGAACTCGAGCGCCGCGCGGCCCTGCTCGTGAGGCCCGAAGCCCGAGCCCTTGAGCCCGCCGAAGGGGACGTGGACGTCCGCGCCCGCCGTCTGCGAGTTGACGTGGAGGATCCCCGCCTGGAGCTCCTCCGAGAACCGCTGCACCGCGTGCAGGTCGCGGGTGAAGATCGCGGCGGAGAGCCCGAACTGCACCGCGTTCGCCCGCGCGATCGCCTCGTCGAGCGTCGCGTACCGGTAGAGCGCCGTCACGGGGCCGAAGACCTCCTCGCAGGAGAGCAGCGCGGTCTCGGCGACGTCCTCGAAGACCGTGGGGGCGACCAGGTAGCCCTCGTCGTCCGCGCGCGCGCCGCCCGCGGCGACCGTGCCGCCCTCGGAGCGGGCCTGCTCGATCGCGCCCATGACCTCGTCGAAGGCCGTCTCGGTGACGAGCGGCCCCACCTCGGTCTCCGGATCGGCGGGGTCGCCGACCTTCCCGGCCGCGACCCGCGCGAGCAGCTTCTCGCGGAAGACGTCGTAGACGTCCTCCTGCACGAGGATCCGGCGCGTGGCGGTGCATTTCTGCCCGGCGGACCAGAAGGCGCCGGCGTAGGCGGCCTCGACCGCGCGGTCGAGCTCCGCGTCGGGGGCGACGACGAACGGGTTCTGGCCGCCCAGCTCGAGCTGGACGCGGCACCCGCGCGCGGTCGCGGTGGCGCGCACCTGGTGCCCGACGGCGACCGAGCCGGTGAAGGAGAGCGCCCGCACCGCGGGGCTCTCCACGAGCGCCGCCCCGACCTTCGAGCCCGGCCCGGTGAGCACGTTCAGCACGCCCGGCGGGAGGCCGGCCTCGGCGAACGCCTCGGCGACATGGAGGCCCGTCCGCGGCGCGTCGTAGGCGAGCTTGAGCACGACGGCGTTGCCGTGGACGAGCGCGGGCGCGAGCTTCCACACCGGGATCGCGAGCGGGAAGTTCCAGGGCGTGATCAGCCCGACGACGCCCAGCGGGCGTCGAACCGTGTAGAGCCGCTGGTTCGGCACCGACGCGGCGTAGACCTCGCCGATCGGGCGCCAGGCCTCGCCGGCCGCGAAGCGCAGGATCGCGGCGCCGCGGGCCGCCTCCATGCGCGCCTCGCGCAGCGGCTTGCCCATCTCGGCCGTCATGTCCTGCGCGACCTGCTCGACCCGCGCCTCGAGCGCGTCCGCCGCCTTGGCGAGGAACGCTCCGCGCGCCGGTGCGGGGAGCGCGGCCCATGCGGGCGCCGCGTCGGCCGCCGCCGCGACGGCCGCGTGTGCGTCGTCGGCGCCCGAGGCCTGGAAGACGCCGGTCACCTCGTCGGGCCGCCAGGGGCTCCGCTTCTCGTACGTCTCGTCGGTCGCGGCGTCGCGCCACTCGCCGCCGACGTAGTTGCGCGCAGGTGTCCGGGTCGCCATCTCCGTCATCAGTACCACCCTTCGTCCGGCCCCGTCACGAGGTCACCGGCGAGCACGACGGGGTTGGCGAGCGTGCCGATCTCGGGCACGTGGATCTCGACCACGTGACCCGGCATGAGCGTGAAGGACTCGGGCGGCACGAGGCCCGTCCCGGTCAGGAGGACGGAGCCGGGCGGCACCGGGTTGTCGCGCATCAGCCACTCGACGAGCTCCGCGAACGACCGCACCATCTCCGTCGTCGAGGTCGTGCCCTCGTAGGCGACCACGCCGAGCTCGTCGAGGATGCGCATCGCGATCGTGAAGCTCTCGGGCTCCGACGCCGGGACGTAGACGGCCGGCCCGATCGCGCAGGCGCCGGCGTAGACCTTGGCCTGGCTGAGGTAGAGGGGGTTGGCGCCCTCGATCTCGCGCGAGGAGACGTCGTTCCCGATCGTGTACCCGATGATCCGGCCGCGCTCGCGCGAGGACGAGGCCGATCTCGGGCTCGGGGACGTTCCAGACGGAGTCGCCGCGGATGCCGATCGGCTCGTAGGGCCCGACCGTGCGCCGTCCGAGCGCGTCCTTGAGGAAGAGCTCGGGCCGCTCGGCCCCGTACACGAGGTCGTAGACGTCGGGGTCGCCGCCGTCGTCGGCCGGCGCCGGCCGCGGGGAGCGGTAGGTGACGCCCGCGCACCACACCTCGGGCGGGACGAGGGGCACCCGGAGCGACACGTGCTCGGGGAGTGAGAGCGTCTCGGAGTCCGTCGCGAGGACGCCGTCTCCGTCGAGCTCGAACGTGCCGCCGCGCAGGACGGGAAGGGGGTCGCCGCCGCCCTCCACCGTCGCGAAGACGCCCTCGCGCTCGAGCTCGACGCCGATCCTGACGTGGCCGTCCGGCTGCGCCCAGCGGATCACGCGGCGCATCTCACACCGACCACAGGCACCACTTCCGCCTGTGTCCCCCTCTGAACCGGCTCATACCTGGGCTCCCGACACGAGCTCGGCCGCGTGCGCGACCGGGTTCGCGAGCGTTCCGATCTCCGGCACGTGGATCTCGACCCATTGCCCCGGCAGCAGCGTGAACTCGTCGTCGGGCACGAGGCCGGTGCCGGTCAGCAGGAGCGTGCCCGGCGGCACCGGGTTCTCCTTCACGAGCCACGCGACGAGCTCCTTGAACTCGCGGACCATCTCGGCCGTCGTCGTGCTGTCCTCGTACGCGACCGCGCCGTCCTCCCCGGTGACGCGGATGACGAGCTGGAACGGGCTCGGCTCGTAGAGCGGCACGTAGAGCGACGGCCCGACCGCGCAGGCGCCGGCGTAGATCTTGGCCTGGCTGAGGTAGAGGGGGTTGGCGCCCTCGATCTCGCGGGAGGAGACGTCGTTCCCGATCGTGTACGCGAGGATCCGGCCCCGCTCGCCGACGACGAGGCCGATCTCGGCCTCGGGCACGTTCCACATCGAGTCGCCGCGGATCCCGATCGGCTCGAACGGCCCCACCGTGCGCCGGCCGCCGGCGTCCTTGAGGAAGAGCTCGGGCCGGTTCGCCGCGTAGACGCGGTCGTAGACGTCCTCGACCGAGCTCTCGGCCATGCGCGCGTCACGGCTGCGCCGGTACGTGACGCCGGCGCACCAGACCTCCGGCGGATCCCACGGGAGCAGCAGCGTCAGCCCGTCGCCCAGCTCCAGGCTCACGTCGTCGACGAGCGGTCACCGGCGTCTGCCCGACGGGGAACGACTCGCCCTGGAGCAGCCGCATCGGGTCGTCGGTGCCGACGATCGCGTGGAACTGCCCCTTCGCTCGCGGCTCGACGCCGAGTGAGATCCGACCCTCCTGGTCGATCCATCGGATCAACCGGCGCATCAGTACACCGCCCGGCCTCCGGAGATGTCGTAGGTGGCGCCGGTCGAGAACGAGCACTCCTCGCTCGCGAGCCAGCAGGCCAGCGCCGCGACCTCCTCCGACGCGCCCATGCGACCCATGGGGATCCGCTCCACCATGTACCCGACGTGATCCTCGGTGAGGCCCTCGAGGATCGGGGTCTCGATCACCGCAGGGGCGATGCAGTTGACGAGCACGCCGGTGCGGGCGACGTCCTTGCCGATCGCCTTCGTCATCGCGATCACCGCCGCCTTCGCCGCCGAGTAGGCGGCCGCCATCGGATTGCCCTCCTTGCCCGCGATCGAGGCCACGTTGACGATCCGGCCGTAGCCGCGCCCCACCATCCCGGGGAGCACGGCCCGGTTGCAGAAGAAGACGCCGTCCGCGTCGATCGCCATCACGCGGCGCCATTCCTCGTCGGTCACCTCGACCGTCGGGAGGGAGGCGCCCGGGATGCCGGCCGAGCAGACGAGCACGTCGACGGGCCCCAGCTCGGCGGTCGCCCGCGAGACGGCCGCCTCGACCTGCGAGGAGTCCGTGACGTCGCCGATCAGCGCGAGCGCCCCCTCGGGCGCCTCGCCGTTCAGGTCGAACGTCGCCACGCGCGCGCCCTCGGCGAGCAGGCGCCGCGCGGTCGCCGCGCCGATGCCGCTCGAGCCTCCGGTGACGAGCGCGACGCGACCCGAGAACCGATCGTCGATCGTCCGCGTCACGCGATTACCCTAACTTCTCGACGATGAGCTTTGACCCCGTCACCGACTATCCGCTGGGTTCCCGGCGGCCGGACCTCGTCCGCACCCCGACGGGCCGCCCGCTCGACGACGTGACGCTGGCCGCGGCCCGCGAGGGGAAGCTGGCCGTCGCGGACACACGCGCGACGGCCGAGACGCTCGGACGCCAGGCGGAGGTCGCGCGGGCGGCGGGCCGGGAGCAGCTCGCGACGAACCTCGAGCGCGCCGCCGAGCTGACGGGCGTCGACGACGACGAGCTGCTCGCGATCTACACGGCGCTCCGTCCCGGGCGCTCGACGGCGGACGAGCTCGAGACCTGGGCGGCGCGGCTCGACGAGCTCGGTGCGCCGCGCAACGCCGCCTTCGTGCGTGAGGCGGCCGTGGTCTACGTCGAGCGCGGACTGCTCGCCCGTGGCTGAGGCGGGCCGCAGCGGCCGCTTCGTGGCCCGCGAGGGCGCGGAGCTGCGGCGCGAGCTCCTCGTCGAGCCGTGGCCGGAGCTGGGGCTCGTCGCGGCCGGCGGGCCTGCCGACCCCGCGCCGGAGCTCGTCGTCGAGGACGGCGTCGTGACGCGCCTCGACGGGCGCGCCGCCGCGGACTTCGACGTGATCGACCGCTTCCTCGTCGCCCACGGGCTCGACCTCGAGGTCGCCGCCGAGGCGATGGCGCTGCCCGACGAGCGGATCGCGCGGATGCTCGTGGACGTCGACGTGCCGCGCGAGGAGCTCGTGCGGCTCGCCCGGGGGCTGACGCCCGCAAAGCTCGCGCGCGTCGTCGGCATGCTCGACCCGGTCGAGCTGATGATGGCGCTGAAGAAGCTGCGCGCGCGGCGCGACCCGGGCAACCAGGCCCACGTGACGAACCTCAAGGAGAGCCCGGCGCTCCTCGCCGCCGACGCCGCCGAGGCGGCGCGGCGCGGGTTCGACGAGCTCGAGACGACCGTCGGCGTGGCGCGCTACGCGCCGCTCAACGCCCTCGCGCTGCTCGTCGGCTCGCAGACGGGCCGCCCCGGCGTGATGACGCAGTGCGCGGTCGAGGAGCGGCGGAACCTCGAGCTCGCGATCCGCGGCCTCGTCACCTACGCCGAGACCCTCTCCGTCTACGGGACCGAGCCGGTGTTCGCCGACGGCGACGACACCCCCTGGTCGAAGGCGTTCCTCGGCTCGGCCTACGCCTCGCGCGGCGTCAAGGTGCGGTTCACCTCGGGGACGGGCTCCGAGGCGCTGATGGGGCACGCGCAGGGCCTCTCGATGCTGTACCTCGAGGCCCGCTGCATCTCCGTCGTCCGGGCCGCGGGCGCCCAGGGGATCCAGAACGGGTCGATCTCGTGCGTCGCGCTCGTGCTCGCGGTGCCGGGCGGGACGCGCGCGATCCTCGCCGAGAACGTCCTCGCCGCGTGGCACGACCTCGAGGTGGCGTCGGGCAACGACGCGATCGCGTCGCACTCGGCGATCCGCAAGACGGCGAAGCTGATGGGCCAGTTCCTCCCGGGGACGGACTTCGTCACGTCGGGCTACTCGGTCATGCCGCGGCGCGACAACACCTTCGGCGGCGGCAACTACGACGCCGACGACATCGACGAGTGGCTCACGATCCAGCGCGACTGGCAGGTCGACGGCGGCATCGAGCCGGTCGCGGAGGACGAGCTCCTCCGCGTCCGCGAGCGTGCCGCCCGGGCGACCCAGGCGGTCTTCGCCGCGCTCGGGCTCCCGCCGGTGACCGACGAGGAGGTCGAGGCGGCGACCCGCGCCCACGGCAGCCCCGACGTCCCTGACCGCGACCGCGCGGCCGACGTGGAGGCGGCGGACGAGCTGCTCCGGCGCGGCATCTCGGCGCTGGACGTGGCGGTCGCCCTCGACGCCGCAGGCTTCGAGGACGTCGCCGAAGCGGTCGTGGGGATGCTCCGCCAGCGCGTCGCGGCCGACTACCTGCAGACGGCCGCCGTGATCGAGCCCGACGGGCTCGTCCGCTCGGCGGTCAACGACCCGAACGCGTACCTCGGGCCCGGCACCGGCTACCGGCTCCAGGGCGAGCGCTGGGAGCTCCTGCAGGCGCTCCCGCACGTCGTCGACCCGCGCACGCTCGGCACGGGCGACGACGTCGCCGCGGCGATCCTCGAGGAGGGACCGACGGCGCTCCCCGGCGACGACGCGGCCGAGGTCGTGATCGCGCTCGGGCCGGCGTTCGCGGACGGCCTCCGCGAGACGATCAACGGGCTGGCACACGACGACGTGCTGGCGGCGCTCTCCGACGGCGTCCGCGAGGCGGGGGCGACGCCGCGCCTCGTGCGCGTCCGCCGCGTCGCCGACGTCGGCTTCATCGCCCACGACGGCGCGCGCCTCTCCGGCTCCGGCGTCGCGCTCGGGATCCAGTCGAAGGGCACGGCGGTGATCCACCGCGCCGACCTCGAGCCGCTC
Organism: uncultured Actinomycetes bacterium; assembly: GCA_963748255.1. GTDB lineage: Bacteria > Actinomycetota > Thermoleophilia > Gaiellales > Gaiellaceae > Gaiella. The sequence goes on from CAVVIL010000025.1 coordinate 150,956, forward strand.
GACAACCTCGAGCTCTTCGGGATGAGCCCCCTCTACACGCTCGCGAGCTACCGCGCGATGGGGCGGAACGCGGCCGGCTACGCGCTCGGGCAGCGGGTCGGGCCCGTGCCGACCGAGCTCGACAACTTCGCCCGCGCGAAGCTGATCGTCCGCACGACGCTCCTCCACGCGCGCGAGGCCGCGGCCGTCGTCCCCGGCGCGCCGCCGGTCGAGGTGGTCCCGATCCGGGGCCGCACAGCCTCGCCGGTCTGAGCTGCGCTTGATGGCAAAGAGGTAGTTGCGACCGCGACAGCGGGCGCCTTCAGGGATGTGCCCTCGCCGCAGGCGAGGGATCCGAGCGGCGGGATCCCGCTCTCGCGGGATCCGGCTTCGCGGGCTAATGCTCTGCGCAGCCCGGCCGCTCGCTGCTCCTCCGCAAGCTGCCGCTCCGCCTCGGCCTCCTCGCGGAGGAGCCGGACGAGGAGCCACACGATCGCGGCGAAGAAGACGAGGGCCTGCTCGCTCGACATGAGGATCCCGCCGAGGTTCTGGTCCTGCTCGGCGGAGATCCCCCAGAGCCGGTGCGGGAGCGCCTCGTAGAAGTCGTAGATCGGCGGCGAGAACGTCAGCGCGAGCCCGAGGAACGCCGAGAGCACGAACGCGGCGAACACGTAGCCGAGCCGCACGAGCGTCGCGACCGACCGCGGCACGTCGCAGAGCACGGGCCACCAGAAGAGGAGGCCGATCGCGATCAGGAAGCCGTGCTCGAGCGCGAGGAGCACGGGGCTCCGGACGGCGGCGTCGTAGACCGCGCCCAGGTGGACGACGTACCAGCCGACGAGCCAGATCGGGAGCGCGATCTCCGGCCGGGTCAGCGTCGCGAAGACGTGGCCGCCGCGTGCGGCCACGGCCGCGCGCATCGCCGGGGTGAGGCCGATCAGCAGGAGCGGCGGCGCCCAGTCGCTGATCATCACGTTCTGGAGCAGGTGGAAGAGGACGAGGTACTCGGTCGCGATCGTCCCGAGCGGCGAGTTGAGCGCGCCGATCACGAGCAGCAGCCCGGCGCCGAACGACGCGGCGCGCCAGGCGTTCCCGGGCTCACGGCGCCAGGCGCGGACGTACAGCGCGAGCGCGACCGCCGCGAGGAGGAGGTAGAGCGGCTCGAACGAGAACGACCAGGGGGAGGGAGTCACGCGACGGGCTCGGCGCGGGGCCGCGCCGCCGGTCTGGCGCGACGGGCGCTCCGGAAGAGCAGGACGAGGGCGACGCCGAGCGTGAGCGCCTGCTCGACCATCATCACGACGCCGGCGAGGCGCTGGTCGGCGAGGGGGGAGAGGCCGAGGAGGCGCTCGGGCTGTTCCGCGTAGACGTCGTAGTAGGGCTCGAATCCGAAGACGAAGACGTACGAGAGCACCTGGCCGATCCAGAAGAGGAGGACGGCGACGCCGATGCGCTCGTTGACGGTCAGCCGCAGGTGGTGTGCCGGATCGATGATCAGCGTCCAGACGAGGAGGCCGACGACGACGAACGAGAGGTGCTCGAGGCGGTGGATCGCAGGCGAGTCGAGCGCCGCCTCGTAGAGCGCCGGGACGTGCCAGGCGACGAGGGTCGCGACCCACAGGGAGATGGCGACCGCCGGCCGCAGCAGGAACGCGAGCGCCCGCCGCAGGACGCGGACGCGCGCGAGCGGTGCCAGGAGGTCGCGCGGGAGGAAGAAGAGCGCGAGCGGCCCGCGGACGGCGACGAGCGTGAGCGCGATCCCGAGGTCGGCGATCAGCACGTGCTGGAGCATGTGGGCCGACTGGAGGTACTCCTCCGCGATCGCGTCGAGCGGCGAGACGAGGCCGAGGAGGACGAGCGCGACGCCGGCGAGGAAGAGCGGGATGCGCGTCCAGGGCGCGAGGTCGGGCCGCCTGCGGTGGAGCCTGCGCCAGCCCTGGAGGAAGAACGCGACCGCGACCGCAGCGAGCGAGAGGGCGAGGAGGTCCGGCGACCACGCCGTCCAGAGCTCGTCGGGTGGCGTCGCGGCGAGCGCGCTCATCGGACGCACTGTAGGGGGAGCGAGCCGGCGCTCTCGCCGCGTCCGGGGTCAGCCGGGCGGCGCCGCCCAGACTCCCTGCTCGATGGTCGCGGGATCCGGGGAAGGCGACCGCTCCGCCTCGGCGAGGCCGTCGGCGATCTCGGTGCGGGCGGCGTCGACGAGCCCGTCGAGCTCGTGCGGCTCGACGCCGTCCTCCCGCAGGCGCGCGGCGAGCCGCTCGACCGGATCGCGGGTCGCGAACGCGTCGCGCAGCTCGCCGGGCACGTACCGAGCGTCGTCGTGCGCGGCATGGCCGTGGATGCGCAGCGTCACCGCCTCGACCGCCTGCGGGCCGTGACCCGCCCGTGCGCGCTCGACGGCCGCCGAGACCGCGTCGAAGGTGAGGACGGCGTCCGTGCCGTCGACCGTCTCGCAGGGGATCGACCACCCCCCGGCGATGCGCTCGGCGAGCACCGGGTTCGCCATCTGGCGGGCGACCGGCGTCGAGTACGAGTACTGGTTGCGCTGGAGGACGAAGACGGCCGGCACCTGCCAGACGCCCGCGAGGCCGAGCGCCTCGTGCGTGTCGCCCACGGAGAACGCGCCCTCGCCGAGGAACGTGAGCGCCACCCGGGGCTCGCCGCGGCGTGCGAACGCGAGCGCCGCGCCGACCGTGACCGACGCGAGGTCGCCGAGCATCGAGACGAGCGGGAAGACGCCGATGGCAGGGACGCCGAAGTGCATGTTCCCGTCGCGTCCGCGGGTCGGTGAGTCGGCGCGTCCGAGGAAGTTCCGGAAGGCGTCGGCCGGCGTCACCCCGCGGGCGAAGTGGGCGGCGAGCTCCCGGTTGAGCGGCGCGACCACGTCCTCCGGCCCGAGCGCGAGGCCGGCCGCCGCCGCGACCGCCTCCTGGCCGCGCCCGTCGTAGAACGAGCCGGCGATCCGGCCCTGCCGGTAGAGCGTCAGGGCCCGCTCCTCGAAGAGCCGCTGGAGCAGCACGAGCCGGAAGAGGGCGAGCCGCGTCGCGCGGTCGACGCCGGCGCGGTCGGCGCACGGATCAGTAGGCAAGCAGCACCTCGAGCTCGGCGGCCGTCGACGCGACGGACGGCAGGTACGCGTCCTCGAGCTCCGGCGCGAACGGCACGGGCGTGTCGGGCGGCGCGTGGAGCGCGGGTGGCGCGTCGAGCAGCTCGAACCCCTTGCGCGCGATCAGGGAGAGCACGAGCCCGGCGGCGCCGGTCGCGCGTGCCGCCTCCTGCAGGACGAGGACGCGCGACGTCCGCTCGAGCGACGCGAGCACGGCCGCCTCGTCGAGCGGCCAGACCGTCCGGAGGTCGACGACCTCGACGTCCGCGCCGAGCTGCTCGACCGCGGCCAGCGCGGTGGGGACGCCGGAGCCGTACGTGACGACGGTCGCGTCGCTCCCCGCACGCACGACCTCGGCGCGCCCGAGCTCCGTCCGCAGACCCGGCGGCGGCGCGGGTGCGCGGAGACGCCGGTAGAGCGCCTTGTGCTCGAAGAAGAGCACCGGGTCGGGGTCGTCGATCGCCGCGCGCAGGAGCCCGTACGCGTCGGCGACGCTTCCGGGGCAGACGACCTTGAGACCGGGCTGGCCGACGAACCAGCCCTCCGGCGAGCCGGCGTGGAAGGGGCCGCCGCGGACCCCGCCGCCGGTGGGCAGGCGGATCACGAGCGGGATCGCCTGGCCCGAGCGCCAGTGCGTCTTCGCCGCCACGGTCACGATCACGTCGAACGCGCAGGTGACGAAGTCGGCGAACTGGAGCTCGACGACGGGCCGCTCGCCCATCCACGCGGCGCCGATCGCCGCGCCGACGAAGCCCTCCTCCGCGATCGGCGTGTCGAGCACGCGCGCCTCGCCGAACTCCTCGAGGAGCCCGGTCGTCACGCCGAACGCGCCGCCGAACGTCCCGATGTCCTCTCCGAGCAGGAACACCCGCTCGTCGTCCCGGAGCGCGTCGGCCAGGGCGGCCCGGATCGCCTCGAGGTAGGTGACCTCGCCCGTGCCCAGGGCTACTTGTCGACGTGCAGCGAGCCTTCGAGGTCGCCCAGCACGAGGTCGCGCTCGCGATCGGGGATGTGGTCGAGGGGCACCGGCCCGAGCGCCTCGATGAACGTGACGCCGCCGGCCGAGTGCAGCTCGTGCTCCACGCCGCGGTTGACGACGCAGACGTCGCCGGCCCCGAGCTCGCGGGACTCGGCGCCGATCGTCATCGTCACCGAGCCGTCGAGGACGAGCATCACCTGCTCGGTGTGGTCGTGCGCGTGGCGGGCGACCGTCGTCCCCGGCGCGTACGTGACGTGGCCGAGGAAGACCTGATCGCCCGCGATCGCGCGGAGCCCGACGCCGTCGAAGATGGCGAAGGGCTCCTTGTCGTTGAACGTCCCGAAGGGCGAGTCCGCCACTACGCCGGCACCTCGAACGAGATGCCGCCCTGCGAGACGGTGTTGACGGAGAGCTCCGCGTCGAAGGTGATGCGCTTGCCCTCGCGGGTGGGCTCGGCCTTCGCCTCGAGCGCGCGGAGCACCTTCTCGGGCGTGATCGGGAGCTCGGTCACCCAGACGCCGACCGCGTCGTACACCGCGGCGGCGATCGCCGGCGGCTGGGCGTTGTTCGCCATCTCGCCGATGCCCTTGGCGCCGTACGGCCCGTCCGCGGAGGGGTTCTCGATGATGATCGTGTCGAGCTGCGGCAGGTCCTCGAAGCCGGGTGCGAGGTACGAGCCGAACTGCCCGCCGCGGTGCTCGACCGACGGGTAGTACGGGTAGCAGTTCTCGAGCACGCCGAGCCCGAGCCCCTGGATCGCGCCGCCCTCGATCTGCCCCTCGACGAGCGTCGGGTTGATCGCGCGGCCGACGTCGTACACCTGCACGAGCCGGGTGACCTGCACGACGCCCGTCTCGTCGTCGACCTCCACCTCCGCCGCGCACGCCGCGTAGGAGATCGCGGAGTGGGGCGGCAGGTCGACCTGGCCCGTCTCCGGGTCGACGATCGTCGCGTACGGCTTGAGCTGGGCGCCGGTGCCGGTGATCAGCTCGCCGTACGTCCACGTCGCCGCGGCGGCCACGTCCGGGACGCCGAGCTTCTTCTGCGGCGCGCCCTTCGCGACGACCTCGCCGTCGATCACCTCGAGGTCGGACGGGTCGATCTCGAGCTCCTTGCCCGCGATGTCGAGGATCCGCTCGCGGACGCGCTCGGCCGCCTTCTCGACCGCCTTCCCGGCGACGAAGGTCGCGCGCGACGCGAACGTGCCGGTGCACACGGGCGACGAGTCGGTGTTCGAGTTGTCGTACGTGACCCAGTCGTACGGGACGCCGATCGTCTCGGCGACGATCTGCGACTGGATCGTCTTCGACCCGTTGCCGATGTCGGACGTGCCGGCGAAGACGTCGACGCGCCCATCGGGCTTGACCTTGATCCACGCCTGCGACGGGTCGCCGTTCTGGTTCATCCCCGTCGGGTACTCGATCGCCGCGATCCCGCGGCCCTGCTTGACGGCCATCAGTGGTCCTCCGGGTCTGCGAGCTGGCCGACGAGGTGCTCGGGCAGGAGGTCGCCCGTGCGCTGCTCGCGATCCATCGCCGCGTAGTCGGGTGCGAGCTCGACGCCCATGCCGCCGGCGAGCGCCTTGACGACGGGCACCGTCGAGGGGTCGGTGTAGACGATCCGGTTCGGCGAGGTGTCGCCGATCCGGTTCGCGTTCTTGAGCCGCACCTCGTACGGGTCGAGGCCCAGCTCGTGGGCGATCCGGCTCATGTGCGTCTCGGTCGCGAACGAGACCGACGTGACCCCGAAGCCGCGCATCGCGGTCGTCGGCACGCGGTTCGTGAAGACGACGAACCCGTCGAACTCGAGGTTCGGGATCGTGTACGCCCCCGTGTGGTGGAACGAGTGCTTCGTGAGCCCGTAGGGCGAGAAGCGGGAGTAGGCGCCGGAGTCGTGGAGCGTCAGCATCTTGCGGCCGAGGATCCAGCCGTCGCTCGAGACGGCGTCCGCGATCTCCATGTGCCAGGGGGCCCGCGTCGAGGAGCAGAGGAACTCCTCCTCGCGCGTCCAGCGCCACTTCACCGGCCGCCCCGACTTCTGGGCGAGGAGCGCGCACATCGTCTCCGTCGCCGTGTCGACCTTGCCGCCGAAGCCGCCGCCGACCGTGCCGCCGACGACCTTCAGCTTGTTGAGCGGCACGTTCAGGTGCGCCGCGACGACGCCCATCGAGAAGTAGAGCGCCTGCGTGCAGGAGTAGATCGTGAGCCGGCCGTTGGCCTCGGGGACGACGAGCGAGACCTGGGTCTCGAGCGGCACGTGCTCGATCGCCGCGGGGCGATAGACGCCCTGGACGATCACGTCCGCCTGCTCGAACGCCGCCTCGATGGAGCCCTTGCGGATCTGGCGCCGGTCCATCTCGGCCTCGAAGTGCGGGTACCAGTTCCCCCACTGGTGGATCTTCGGAGCGTCCTCGTCGAAGGCGCGCCGGATGTCGAGCAGCGGCGTCCGCTCCTCGAACTCGATCCCGATCGCCTCGACCGCGGCCTGCGCCGTGTCCTCGTCCTCCGCCGCGACGAGCGCGATCGGCTGGCCCTTGTACCGCACCTCGTCCTTCGCGAGGAGCGGCTCGTCGGCCGGGATCCCGAGCGCCGAGAGGTGGCCGTACTCGAGGAGCGGGACGTCCTCCCACGTGATCACCGCGCGGACGCCGGGCATCGCCTCGGCCTTCGACGTGTCGAGGCCGCTGAAGGTGGCGCTGTGATGCGGCGAGCGGAGCGCCTTCGTCCACAGCGTGCCCGGGACCTTCACGTCGTCGACGTACTGCGTGCGCCCCGTGACGTGCTCGATCCCGTCGTAGCGCGGGAGCCGTGCGCCGACCGCCTTCACTGGACACCTCCGAGGTTCGTCATGCCGGCGCTCGGGGCCGTGACCGTGATGTCGAACTCGTCGCCCCGCGCGAGCGCCGCGACCGCGTCGATGATCTTCACGTAGCCGGTGCACCGGCAGACATGGCCGGCGAGCGCCTCCTGGATCGCCTCGCGGTCGTCGGTCCCGCCGCGCTGCACGTACGCCTCGGCCGCGAGCATCATCCCGCTCGTGCAGAAGCCGCACTGCGCGGCGTAGTGGTGCGTGAACGCCTGCTGCACCCCCGCGAGGGAGGCCGCCGTGCCGATGCCCTCGACGGTCGTCACCTCGGCGCCGTCGACCGACGCGACGGCGGTCAGGCACGCGCGCTGCGGCTCGCCGTCGACGAGCACGGTGCACGAGCCGCACCCGCCCTGCTCGCACCCCGCCTTGGGGCTCGTGACGCCGAGCTCCTCGCGGAGCACGTCGAGCAGGGTCGTCAGGGGCGCGCTCTCGATCTCGTGCGCGATCCCGTTCACCGTCAGGTTCATGCCGCCTCCCCGAGCTTTGCGAGCACACGGCGGACGAGCACGGGCAACGCCCGCCCGCGGTACCAGGCCGACGCGAGCGCGTCGTCGCCGAGCGTGACGTCGCCGACCGCCGCAGCGCCGGCCGCCTCCGGGTCGCCCGCCGCCGCCTCGGCGGCCCGCAGCCGGGCGCCGTGCCCCGCGAGGCCGGTCGCCGCGAGCCGGACGGCGCCGTCCGTGGCGCGGACGCCCGTCACGGCGAGCACGGTGTACGCGTGCGTGTGCGGGTAGTCGAGCGACGCGAACGCCGACGCGGCAGGCTTCTCGAAGGTCAGGTCGAGCAGGAGCCGGTCAGCGCGATGCGCGAGGAACTCCTCGAGCGGCTCCGAGCGCTCGCCGCCCGCACCGGTCGACCGCGCGGTCGCGTCGAGCGCGAGGAGCGGGCCTTGCAGGTCGCCGCGCGGCGCGTCGTCGGCCGCGCCGGCGCAGACGTTGCCGCCGACCGTGCCCTGGCGCCGCACCTCGTAGTCGGCGACGTTGAGCGCGCACTCGGCGAGCGCCTCGACGTGCTCGGCGAGCTCCGAGAGGCGCTGGACCGGCAGCCCTGCGCCCACCGTCACGGTCGAGCCGGCCTGATCCAGCGTGTCCAGCCCGGCGTCGCCCAGGAGAAGCGCCTTGCCCGGAGCGATGCGGCCGTAGGTGATGTCCGGCACGACGATCGTGCCGCCCGCGATCACGGTCACACCCGACCCGTCGCCGAAGAGCGAGGCCGCCTCGTCGGCGGAGGTCGGGGAGATGACCTCAGTGGCTTTCGTCATCGAGAACCCTTCGTCCGTGGTTCGTCAGTCGGCGGCGAGTCTATCCAGACGGCCCTCGGGTAATCGATCATCGATTTCACGTCTGTCAGGACTGCTGCTTGCCGGCGATGCCCCAGTACTTGGGCTCGACGCCCTGGATCACGACCTGGATGTGGGCGGGGTCGGCCCCGCTCGTCTCGGCGAGCGCGGTCGTGAGCGCCTCGATCATCTTCGGCACGGACTCGTCGGTCACGCGCCGGTCGTAGAGCTTCACCTCGATCATCGGCATGTCGTCCTCCTGTCGCTGGAGCGTTCGAGGACGAGTCTCGCATGCGGGACCAGGGCGAGGGCCGGCTCGCGCCGGCCCTCGAGTACCCGCTCGGACTGCGGTCAGTTCCGCCGGTCGTCCTCGCGGTAGCCCGGGCCGCCGGGGCCGTAGTAGCCGGCCACGTCGTCGCGATGCCGGTCGTCGATCCGCATGCCCTCGTCGAGCTGCGGCGCGTCCTTGATCTGGTCCTTGGTGCGGTTCACGTAGACGCGCTCCTCGTCGGGGTCGATCCGGTCGATCGTGCCCGCCGGGAGGACGACCTTCTTGCCGAAGATCCACGGCCCGGTGTCGACGACGATCGAGCTGGCGCCGACCTCGTCGGTCGCCTCGTCGACCTTGCCGATCCCGCCGTCGAGCGCCTCGACGTTGTAGCCGACGACGTCGGCGCCGAGCCCTGGCTCGACGGTCTCGACGCGGTATGTCCAGATGTCGTACTGGGTCGACATGCTGTGTGCCCCTTTCCTCGGTTTCCACTTCGTGAGCTACCCGAGGGGTCGACCGGCAAACGCCGGCCGGGCGTCAGGCGAGCGGTGCGTCGAGGGCGTCGAGGATCGTCGCGCGCGCGCCGCCGTCGAGCGCCGCCCGGGTGGCGATCCGGCCCGCCTCGATCGCGCGGTCGAGCGCGCGGAAGTCCCGGAGGGGCACGTCCTGCACGGACGGCGAGACGACGACGAGCGCGAGCTCGCGGTTCGCCTCCGCGCGCTCGACGCTGCCGAGCACCGTCGCGCGCGAGAGCGTCTCCATGATCGAGGGCAGCGGCTGCTCGCCCTCGACGTCGACCGGCTCGAGGCGGCGGACGACGTCGACCGCGACGATCGGTCCCTCCTCCGTCTCCGCCATCGCGTCGACCGGGAGGTTGTTGAGGACGCCGCCGTCGACGAGCAGGCGGCCGCCCCGCGGGAGAGGCGGGACGAGGCCGGGGATCGACATGCTCGCGCCCACGGCCTCGACGACGCTGCCGCGGCGATGGACGACGAGCCGGCTCGAGAGCAGGTCGGCGCTGACCGTGAAGAGCGGCTTCGCGAGCTCCTCGATCGCGAGCTCTCCGAAGAGGCGCTCGAGCATCCGCCCGGCCTTGCGCGAGCGGATCAGCGCGACGCGCGGCAGCGTGTAGTCGTTGAACGGCGACCGTCGGACGAGCTCCTCGTGGCAGCGGTCGCGGATCTCCTGCGGCCGCCACCCGCCCGCCGCCATCGCGGCGATGAACGAGCCCATCGAGCAGCCGCCGTAGCGGTCGATCTCGATGCCGTCCTCGGCCAGCTCCTGGAGCGCGCCGATGTGGGCGAAGCCCCGCGCGCCGCCACCGGAGAAGACGATCCCGAGCGCCCGCCCGACGAGCCGGCGCGCAAGCCGCGCGGCGCCCGGGTCGCTCGGCTCGGTGGACGCGAGCCGGTGGAGGGCGCGCGGCGTGACGGCGTCGACCAGGCCGGTCACGACGCCGCCGCCGGCCGGCCCGAGCACGACGAGGTCGGCCGCGGGGGTCGGTGCGCCGGGGAGCGGCGAGTCGGCGGTCGCGACGAGGAGCAGCCGGTCGGCCTGCCGGGCGCAGAGGTCGCTCCACGCGCCGGCGCCGAGCTCGTCGACGAGCAGGACGTGCGTGGCCTCGTCCTCGGCCCGCTCGACGGCGCCGGTCCCCGCGGCGTCGGCGCCGAGGATCTCGACCGTGCCGTACCGCTCGAGCGCGTTCGCGAGCGACCGCGCGACGCCCTGGACGGGCACGTCGCGGCCGAGCCCGCGGAGCGCGAAGAGCGACGGGCGGGTCGGCGGGGCGCTCAGGCCGCCGCTCGCCTGGAGCAGGGTCGCGAGCTCGCGCGCGACGGTCGCGGCGAAGTGGGCGTCGCGCTCGATCAGCTCGTCGAAGCGCTCGCGCGGCAGCCGCAGCAGCGTCGAGTCGCGGATCGCCTGGACGGACGCCGAGCGGGGCGCGCCGGTCAGGAGGGCGAGCTCGCCGATCGCGGCGCCGGGGCCGAGGACGCGCAGCGTCCGGCCGTCGGCCGCGACCGCGCGGAGGCGGCCGCGCAGGACGACGTAGAGCTCGCGCGCCTCGTCGCCCTCGCGGAGCGCCCAGTCGCCCGCGAGCACGCGCAGGGGCTCGGCCTCGGCCGCGAGCGCGGCGAGCGAGACCTCGTCGGCGCCCGCGAGCAGCGGCACGTCGGCGAGGATGGACCTCGAGACACCGATCGCGCTCACCGCCCGACCCACCCCATCGGCCGATCGTACGCCGTCTCGCGGCCCCTGAACACTCATCTACGCTGAGCACGTGGAGTTCGAGTCGATCGACCAGCTCGAGCAGTCGCTGCGCGAGGCGGACTACCTTCCCGACCGGGGTCTCTCGACCGCGCTCTACCTCGCGCTCGCACTCTCGAAGCCGCTGCTGCTCGAGGGCGAGGCGGGGGTCGGGAAGACGGAGGCGGCGAAGGCGCTCGCGACCGTCCTCGACGCGCGGCTGATCCGGCTCCAGTGCTACGAGGGCCTCGACGTCGCGCACGCCGTCTACGAGTGGAACTACCCGCGGCAGCTGCTCCACATCCGCGCCGCCCAGGAGGGCACCGTCCGCGAGGAGGAGCTCTTCGGGCCGGAGTACCTGATCCGCCGGCCGCTGCTCGAGGCGATCGACACCGACGAGCAGGTCGTGCTCCTGATCGACGAGATCGACCGCGCGGACGAGGAGTTCGAGGCGTTCCTGCTCGAGGTCCTCTCGGACTTCCAGATCACGATCCCCGAGCTCGGGACGATCTCGGCCCGGCGGCGCCCGGCCGTGATCCTCACGTCGAACCGCACGCGGGAGCTGCACGACGCGCTGAAGCGGCGCGCCCTCTTCCACTGGATCGGCCACCCGTCGATCGAGCGGGAGATCGAGATCGTGCGGATCCGCGTCCCGGGCATCCCCGAGCGGCTCTCCGCCGAGGCGGCGGCGTTCGTCCGCGAGCTCCGCGGGCTCGACCTCTCGAAGCCGCCGGGGGTCGCGGAGACGATCGACTGGGCGATGGCCCTCAACGCGCTCGGGCGCAGGGAGCTCGACGCCGAGGTCGTGCGGCAGACGCTCGGCTCGGTGCTGAAGTACCGCGAGGACATCGAGGCGGTGCAGGACGAGACCCTCTCGCGGCTCGTCGACGCAGCGCGCGCCGCCTCCGCGGCCCGGTAGCCCGCCGATGGCGGCCGGGGACGCGATCGTGGGGCACGTCGTCACCTTCGGGCGCGTCCTCCACGAGGCGGGCCTCGAGGTCGGGCCGGGACGGGTGGCGGACGCGCTCCGCGCCCTCGACGCCGTCGACCTCGCCCGGCAGGAGGACGTCTACTTCTCGCTCCGGCAGACGCTCGTCTCGCGGCACGACGAGCTCGACCTCTTCGACCGGGCGTTCAGCGCGTGGTTCCTCCGCGCGCCGGTTCTGCCACCCGTCAGGACACGCGCGGCAGCCGACACGGTGACGCGGATCGGCGAGTCGCCCAACGACAGGCTCCGCGCGCGCGACGACGAGCACGACGACGGGGACGGCGACCCGCTCGAGCTCGGCGCGTCGGGCCACGAGCTCCTGCGCGAGAAGGACTTCGCGGAGCTGACGGGCGACGAGCTCCGCCACGTCCGGCGGCTGATCGCCGAGCTCGCGCGGATGCGGCCGCAGCGCCTCTCGCGCCGGCGCGCCCCCGACCAGCGGGGGACGAGCCTCGACGTCCGGCGCATGATCCGCCGCTCGCTCCGCACGGGCGGCGACCCGGTCGACCGGCCCCTGCGCGCGCGCAAGGGCGTGCCGCGCAAGCTCGTCGTCCTCTGCGACGTGTCGGGCTCGATGGACAGCTACGCCCGTGCGCTCCTGCTCTTCCTCCACGCCGTCGTCGGGACGGGGCGCGGGGTGGAGGCGTTCGCGTTCGGGACGCGGCTCTCGCGGCTGACGCCGGAGCTCGCGACGCGCGACCCCGACGCCGCGCTCGACAAGTGCACCGAGGCGGTCGTCGACTGGGGCAGCGGCACGCGGATCGGCGCCTCGCTGCGCGAGTTCAACGAGGTCTACGGCCGGCGCGCGCTCTCGCGCGGCGCCATCGTGCTGATCGTCTCGGACGGGTGGGAGCGCGAGGACCCCGACCTCGTCGGCCGCGAGATGGCGAAGCTCGCCCGGGCCGCGTACGCGGTCGTGTGGGTCAACCCGCTGAAGGGCAACCCGCAGTACCAGCCGCTCGCCGGGGGCATGCGCGCCGCGCTCCCGTACGTCGACCGGTTCCTGCCCGGCCATAATCTGAGGAGTCTCGAGGAGCTGGCGGCCGTGCTCGCCGGCATCGAAAGGAGGCACGCGGCGTGAAGGAGATCCTGCCCGAGGTCGAGGCGTGGCGCGAGGCGGGCGAGAAGGTCGTCGTCGCGACCGTCGTCGCGACGAAGCGCTCGGCGCCCCGCCCGGTCGGTACGAGCCTCGCCGTGTCCGAGTCCGGGAAGATGTGCGGCTCCGTCTCCGGCGGCTGCGTCGAGAGCGACGTCTACTCGAACGCGATGGAGGTCATGGCGTCGGGCGAGCCCCGCCTCCTCCACTACGGGATCACCGACGACATGGCGTGGGAGGTCGGCCTCCCCTGCGGCGGCGAGATCGACGTCTACGTGGAGACCGTCGAGTGAGGCGCGCAGCGCCTTGTCCGCGAAGCGGACCAGGGGAGGGGGCCTGGGGGAACCGGGTGGAGGTTCCCCCAGCATGAGTCTGCTACGTAGGCTCGCGGAGCTGCGCGAGTCGGGTGGTCGCGGAGTCCTGTTCACCGTCGTCGAGGGGGACGGCGTCGGCGGCAAGGCGCTCGTCGTCGAGGGCGGCGACACGCTCGGCGACGGCGTGCCGGAGGCCGCGCTCGCGCAGTTCGACGAGCTCGTCCGCGGCGGGCGCAACCGCCTCGTCGAGGTCGACGGCGCCCGGGTCTTCGCCGAGTGGTACGGGCCGCCGCCGCGGCTGCTCGTGTACGGGGCGGTGGACACCGCCGAGGCGCTCTGCCGCGGCGCGAAGCTGCTCGGCTGGACGGCGATCGTGGCCGACGCGCGCGCGACGTTCCTGACGCCGGAGCGGATCCCCTCGGCCGACCTGCTCATCCCGAAGTGGCCGCAGGAGGCGATCGCCGACGTCGCGCCCGACCACCAGACGGCGGTCGTCGTCCTCACCCACGACGACAAGTTCGACGAGCCCGCGCTGATCGCCGCGCTGGAGACGGAGGCGTTCTACATCGGTGCGCTCGGCTCGCGCCGCAACCAGGAGCGGCGCCGGGAGCGGCTGCTCGAGGCGGGCGTCCCCGAGGAGCAGCTGGCGCGGATCGTCGGGCCGTGCGGTCTCGACATCGGCGCCGACACGCAGGAGGAGACGGCGCTCTCGATCCTCTCCGAGGTCCTCGCCGTCCGCGCCCACCGGCAGGGCGGCCCGCTGCGCGAGGCGAAGCAGCGGATCCACGTCGAGGTCTCCTGACGGCGCGCTAGATCTGCCAGGTCTTCCGGCCCGCCAGCCAGAGCTGGAACGGGAGGAGCGGCCAGACCGCCGCCTCGCGGAGGGCGGCCCGCCACGAGCGCCCCTCGGTGCATGTGGCGCGCACGCGGACGCCGGTCGAGCGCACGAGCCAGCGGAGCGCCGCGGTCGCGCGCGGCGCGTGCCAGCTCGACGTGACGACGACGACCTCGCGCGCGCCGACGCGGAGGATGTCGTTGACGGCGTTCGCCATGTTCCCGACGGTCGTCCGCGCGTCGGGGTCGACCACGACCTCGCGGGCGGCGCCGCGCCAGGCGGCGCGCATCAGCTCGGCCTCGGAGCGGGTGCCCCGGACGCGGGCCCACCCCGAGAGCACCACGACGTCGTCCGTCGTCGCGATCTCGGCGGCGCGGGCGAGGCGTGCGGCGCACTCCTCGTGCAGCTCGTCCCGGCCTCCGTCGGAGTAGCCGAGGACGACGAGGACGCGGCTCACGACCGGCGCCGTCGCCACCAGCCGAAGAAGACCAGCGTGCCGACGACCGTGAGCACGAGCTTGACCGCCTTGCTGCCGCGCAGCTTGGACTCGCCGTGCTCGCGGGCGCGCATGTGCACCGCGACCTCCTGCACGCGCAGGCCCGCCTCGCGGAGGCGCAGGAGCGCCTCGACCTCGGGCGCGCCGCTCACGTACGGCTCCGCCATCACGGGCATGGCGCTCCGGTTGACGGCTGCCATCCCGCTCGTCGGGTCGTGGAACGGCTGCCCGAGGCGGACGTGCATCGCCTTCTGCAGGAGCCCGATCCCGAAGCGCCGGGCCGGCGACGGCCGGTACCGGTCGGCGTCGTAGCCGTCGCCCGAGGCGAAGCGCGAGCCGACCGCGACGTCGCAGGCGTCCGAGCGGACGAGCGAGAGGAGGCGCTGCAGCTCGTCGACGGGATGCTGGCCGTCGGCGTCGACCCGCCCGCAGAACGCGTAGCCGCGTTCGGCGGCCTCCCGGTAGCCGGCGGCGATCCCCGCGCGCAGGCCGCGGTTCTCGCCGAACGAGACGACGATCGCGCCCATCGCCGCGGCGAGCTCGGCCGTGCGGTCGGTCGAGCCGTCGTCGATCACGAGCACGTCCGCCTCCGGCAGGCCGGTGCGCAGCTCGTCGAGGACGGCCGGGAGGCTCTTCTCCTCGTTCCAGGCCGGGATGAAGACGACGGTGTCCGCGTCGTGCACGACGGGAGCCTACTCCTGCGCCCTCCGCGACGACCGGTTCGCCGAGGGCGATATTGTCGCCGCGACATCGTCACGAAAGGGGACTGCGACGTGGGTATCGACGCGAAGTCGGATGCGATCTACGAGCTCGTCGAGGAGGGCTCCGCGGTCGAGCAGGTCGCGACCGGGTTCACGTTCACGGAGGGTCCGGTCTGGCACCCGATCGGGCACTACCTCCTCTTCTCGGACATGCCCGGCGACACGCGCCGCAAGTACACGCCCGGCGCCGGCGCCGAGGACGTGATGAGCCCGTCGAACAAGTGCAACGGGCTCACCTACGACGCCGACCTCAATCTGCTCGTCTGCGAGCACGTCACGAGCTCGCTCGTCCGCGAGCGGCCCGACGGGACGCGCGAGACGATCGCGAGCCACTTCGAGGGCAAGGAGCTGAACAGCCCGAACGACGTGTGCGTCCACTCGAGCGGGGCGATCCTCTTCTCGGACCCGTGGTACGGCCGCATGCCCGGCTTCGGCGAGGAGCGCGAGCGGGAGCTCGGGTTCCAGGGCGTCTACCGGCTCGAGGCAGGCGGCGGCGAGCCCGAGCTCCTCGTCGACCGCGACGCCTACGAGCAGCCGAACGGCGTCTGCTTCTCGCCCGACGAGTCGCTCCTGTACATCAACGACACGCCGGGGGCGTACATCGACGTCTACGACGCCGGCCCGGACGGGCGACCGTCGAACCGCCGCCGCTTCTTCTCCGGGATCGGCAGCGGCGTCATCGAGGAGGGCATCCCCGACGGGATGAAGTGCGACGAGCGGGGGAACATCTGGGTCACCGGCCCCGGGGGGATCTGGGTGATCAGCGCCGCGGGCGAGCACCTCGGCGTGATCGAGGTCCCCGAGAACACCGGCAACCTGGCCTGGGGCGGGGAGGACTGGCACACGCTCTACATCCCGTCCTCGACCTCGCTGTACGCCATCACGACGCTCGTCGGCCCGCGCCGCGAGCCCTACATGCGCTAGGAGAGACGAGATGCCCGACTACACCCTGTCCGCCGACCGCTGCGCGCTCATCGTTCAGGACCTCCAGAACGACGTCATCATCGACGGCGGCGCGTTCGCCGAGTCCGGCTCGCCCGAGCACGCGAAGGAGCAGAACGTCGTCGAGAACGTCAAGGGCCTCGCCGCCTTCTGCCGTGGCAAGGGCATCCCCGTGATCCACGTCTGGTACGTCGTCGAGGAGGGCGCACCCGGGCTCAAGGTGAACGCGCCGCTCTTCGAGGGCGTCGCCGCGGGCGCGCTCGTGCGCGGCACGTGGGGCGCGGCCCCGGCCGACGGCCTCGAGGCGCAGGACGGGGACTTCGTCGTCGAGAAGATGCGGATGAGCGCCTGGCAGGGCACCCGCCTCGAGAACCTCCTGACGGGGCTCGGCCGCGACACGGTGATCGTCACCGGCGCGTGGACGAACATGTCCATCGAGCACACCTCGCGCACGGGCGCCGACAAGGGCTTCTACATGGTCGTCCCCGAGGACGGCTGCTCGACGATGAACGCCGAGTGGCACAACGCGTCGATCAACTTCGCGCTCCAGAACGTCTCGACCGTCACGAACTGCGCGGACGTGAAGGCGGCGCTCGGCGGCTAGCAGCCCAGCTCACCGGGCGAGATGAAGACCCGCGCCGCGCTCTTCCGCGCGGTCGGCGAGCCCCTGGAGGTCGTCGAGCTGGACCTCGACGACCCGCGTCCGCACGAGGTCGTCGTCCGCATGACGGCGGTCGGGATCTGCGGGACCGACCTCCACCAGGTGAAGGGGGAGTTCCGCCGCCCGACGCCCATGGTGCTCGGCCACGAGGGCGCGGGTGTCGTGGAGGAGGTCGGCGATGCGGTCACGTCGCTCCGGGTGGGCGACGAGGTCGTGCTCTCGTGGGCGCCGTCGTGCGGCGTGTGCGCCGGCTGCCGCCGCGGGCGGCCTGCGACGTGCAAGCCGCTCAACGCGGCGATCCCCAACGGCACGCTGCCCGACGGCACGACGGGGATGTCGTACCGCGGCGCGACCGTGTACCGCGGCACGGCCACCGGCTGCCTCGCCGAGCGAGTCGTCGTCACGGAGCAGGTCGCACTTCCGCTCCGGGCCGCCGTGCCGCTCGACCAGGCCGCCCTGCTCGGCTGCGCCGTCCTGACGGGGGTCGGCGCCGTCCTCTACGCGGCGCACGTGACGCCCGGCGCGTCGGTGCTCGTGATCGGGGCGGGCGGCGTCGGCCAGTTCGTGGTGCAGGGCGCACGGATCGCGGGCGCGGGGGCGATCGTCGCCTGCGACCCCGTTCCCGCACGGCTCGACGCGGCGCGCATCGCGGGCGCGACGCACGTCGCGGTGCCCGACGACCTGCGCGAGCTGCTCCGGTCGGAGCTGCCCGACGGGGCGGACTTCGCCTTCGACGCCGTCGGGTACCCCGAGACGGTCGAGACGGCGCTCCGCTCGACCCGCGACGGCGGCACGACCGTGATCGTCGGCCTGCCGCCGCAGGGGCTGCGGCTCGACCTCGACCCGTTCGAGCTGATCCGGAAGGAGAAGCGGCTCACCGGCACGCTCTACGGGTCGGAGGACCCGGCCGTCTCGCTCCCCGCGATGCTCGAGCACGTCCAGGCGGGTCGGCTCGAGCTGGCGGGCTCGCTCGGCCCGTCGTTCCCGCTCGACCGGGTCGACGACGCCGTCAACGCCAGCCTCGCAGGGGAGGCCGGCCGGGTCATCGTCGTGCCCTAGCCGCGCTTGGCTCGCGTCGAGCGCGTGCCGACAAGCGCTCTGGATCGCCTCCTCCTGGAGCCAGGTCAGCCAGTGGTAGAGGGCGAGGCGCGGAGCGTCGGGGTCGTGCTCGTCGAACCCCGCGTACGTCTCCTCGGTGATGTCGAGCTGCGTGCCGAGCACGAGGCGCAGGCTCTCGAGCGCGCCGAGCCAGGCGCGGAGCTCCTCCTCGCTGAGCTGCTCCGCGAACGCCGTCCGCTCGAGCTCCGCGAGCGCGCGCACCTTGCCTTCGACGAGCCCGGAGCCGACGAGGCTCGCGTACTCCTCGTTCGCCTCGTCGTCGTCGGCGAACGCGGGCGGGAAGAGGCGGTAGAGCGACGCGTCCTCCCCGGCGATCGCCTCACGCAGCTGCCCGGGGATGGCGGCGAGGACCTCGCGCTCCGACCGGGGCAGGCGCACGCGGAACGTGCCGTCGCGGCGCCGGTCGATCCCGCGGAGCAGCACGGCCTCAGTCCTGCTGCATCGTCGCCCAGAGCCCGTGGGCGTGGAGGCGGGAGACGTCGAGCTCCGCCTTCTCACGCGTCCCGGACGAGACGACGGCCTTCCCCTCGTTGTGCACCTGCAGCATGAGCTTCGTCGCCTTCGCCTGCGAGTAGCCGAAGAGCTGCTTGAACACGAGCGTGACGTACGACATCAGGTTGATCGGGTCGTTCCAGACGATCACGACCCACGGCCGGTCGTCGTGACGGCTCTCCTCCTCGTCGATCTCCTCGACGTGCGTCGGCGCCTCGACGACCTGCGTGCTCATCGCCTCATTGTGGCGGCCCGCGCGCGGCCGCGGGCGGTCACACCGAAGGCGGCTCGGGCCGACTGCTCGGGGCCTCGGCGCCGACGTCCTCGTGGTCGGGCGCGGGCGGCGTGGTGGGTCGGTCGGGCATGTTCGAGTACCGCTGGAGGCGGTCGACGATGCCGGGGATCGTCTCCGCGGGGGTGCCGTCGACGGGATCGACCTCTTCGTCCGGAAGGTCGTAGAGCTGTCCGCGCCGCTTCGTCTTCGACTGGAGCTTCTTGAGGCGCCGCTCCTCTTCGGCCCGCCGCTTGGCCTCCTCCTTCTCCTCCTCGGCCCTCCGCTTGGCGGCCTCCTTGGCCTCGGCCTCGCGGCGCTTGGCCTCCTCCTCGCGGCGCTTGGCCTCCTCGCGCGCGTTCGCCTCGTCGACCTTCCGCTGCTCGGCCTCGAACTTCGCGCGCTCCTTCGCCGCGACCTCGTCGCGCTTGCGCTGCTCGGCCTCCTCCTTGGCGCGCTGCTTGGCGGCGGCCTCGTCGCGCTTGCGCTGCTCGGCCTCCTCCTTCGCGCGCCGCTCGGCGTCCTTGGCGGCCTGCTTCTGGCGCGCTTCCTCCTCCTTCTTCCTGCGGCGCGCCTCGCGCCACCCGAGCTTCCCGTCGTCCTCTTCGCCGTCGTCGTACCCGTCCGCGTCGTCGAGCTCGTCCAGCTCCGGCGCGAGCTCGTCGATCCGCGCCAGGTCGTCCTGGACGCGCTCCGACGCGGCGACCTGCGCGGCGCGCCACGCCGCGAGCCGACGATCCGCGTGCTCGGCCTCCTCGGCCAGGCGTCGCGCGGCCTCGTCTTCCTCCGCGCGTGCCTGGTCCTCCGCTGCCGTCTCCCGCGCACGGGCCTCCGCCTCGAGCCGCTCCCGCTCCGCCTCCTCGGTGCGGGCGCGCGCCGCCTCGGCAAGGGCTCGTGCCTCGGCCTCCGCCTCGGCGCGAATGCGCTCCTCTTCCTCGCGGCGAGTTGCCTCCTCCGCCTCAGCGCGAGCGCGCTCCTCGGCTTCGAGGCGTTCCCGCTCTTCCGCTTGGGCGCGGGCCTGGGCCTCTTCGGCCTCGCGGCGTGCGGCTTCCTCGGCTTCGGCGCGGGCGCGTTCTTCGGCTGCGAGGCGCTCGCTCTCCTCGGTCGCCGCGCGGGCCTGGGCCTCTTCGGCCTCGCGGCGTGCGGCTTCCTCGGCTTCGGCGCGGGCGCGTTCTTCGGCTGCGAGGCGCTCGCTCTCCTCGGCCGCCGCGCGGGCCTCTTCGGCCTCGCGGCGTGCGGTCTCGTCGGCTTCGGCGCGGGCGCGCTCCTCGGCCTCGAGCCGAGCGGTCTCCTCGGCCGCCGCACGTGCGCGTGCCTCCTGGGCCTCGCGGAGCCTCGCCTGCTCGGCCTCGGCCAGCGCGCGCTCCGCCTCGGCGTCGCGGCGGGCGGCCTCCTCGGCCTCGTACCGCATCCGCTCCTCGGCGTCGCGACGTGCAGCCTCCGCGGCTGTGAGCTGCGTGGCCTGGCTGGCCGTGGCGTTTGCCTCCCGGTGCGCGGCGAGCTCGGCGGCGAGCCGCTGTCTGGCCGCCTCCGCCTCGAGGCGCCGTTCCTCGGCCCGCCGGGCGGCTGCCTCCGCGGCAGCGTCCTCCTCGACGGACGTCGGCGGGGCCGCAACGACCTGCTCCTCGCCGGGGACGGACTCCGACCCGATGTCGGGGTTCTCGCGAAGCTCGACGCGGCGGATCTTGCCGCTCGACGTCTTCGGGAGCTCGTCGACGAACGAGATCGCGCGCGGGTACTTGTAGGGCGCGGTCACGGACTTCACATGGGACTGCAGCTCGGCCGCCAGCGCGTCGCTCGCCTCGTGACCCGGACGGAGCACGACGAACGCCTTCACGATCTGGCCGCGATCCTCGTCGGGGACGCCGACGACGGCGCTCTCGGCCACGGCGGGGTGCTCGAGCAGCGCGCTCTCGACCTCGAACGGCCCGATCCGGTACGCCGCAGAGAGGATCACGTCGTCGGCACGTCCCACGAACCAGAGGTAGCCCTCCTCGTCCCGGACGGCCCGGTCGCCCGTGACGTACCAGCTGTCGCGGAACGCCGCGTTCGTGTCCTCCGGCGCCTCCCAGTAGCCGGTGAAGAGCGTCGGCGGCCGCCCGATCAGCGCCAGGTCGCCTTCCTCGCCGGGCGCGCAGACGTGACCCTGCTCGTCGATCACGGCGATGTCGTGGCCCGGGGTCGGCAGGCCCATGGAGCCCGGGCGGATCGGCATGTCGGGCGTGTTCGCGACGAGCAGCGTGTTCTCCGTCTGCCCGTACCCGTCGTAGATCGTCAGGCCGAGCGCGTTGCGGAAGCGCTCGATCACCTCCGGGTTGAGCGGCTCGCCGGCCGAGACGACGTGGCGGAGGCGGGGAAGGTAGGTCTTCTCGAGCGAGTCGAGCTTCGCGAGCAGCCGGTACTCCGTCGGCGCCTGGCAGAGCACGGTGACGCCGAGCTTCGCCAGGAGCGAGAGGCGCTGCTCGGGCTCGAACGGCGCCTCGTGGAGGACGATCTCGGCGCCGAACGACCACGGTCCCAGGAGGACGTTCCAGACCGCCTTCGCCCAGCCGGTGCTGGCCGTGCACCAGACGACGTCCTGCTCGTGGGCGCCGAGCCAGTGGCTCGCCTGCATGCGCTTCGCCCACGTGTAGGCGTGGGTGTGGACGACGCCCTTCGGCTCCTTCGTCGTTCCCGAGGTGTAGAGGATGAGCGCGGTCTCCCCCGCAGTCGTGTCCTCGGTCGGCGCCACGGGCATGTAGCGCGCGAGCTCGCTCTTGGCCTCGTCGAGGTAGAGGACGGCGACGCTGCCCTCGACCTGGTTCCGCATCTCCTCGACCTCGATCTCGCACGAGCGCTCGGCGATCACGAGCCGCGCGCCGGAGTGGCGGACGCGGTACGCGATGTCGCGCGCGCGGAGCATGTCCGGGCACGGGACGGCGACGAGGCCGCCCTTGAGGGCGCCGAGCATCGCGCCGTGCCAGGCCGGGCTCTTGCCGAGCAGGACGAGCACCCGGTCGCCGCGGTCGAGCCGTGTGCGCAGGAGGTGCGCCCAGCGCGCCGCGTCGCCGGAGATCTCCGCGAACGACCGCCGGTCGACGATCCCCTCGGCGTCGACGAAGGTCAGCGCCCCGCGCGTCGGGTCGTCGGCGAGGGCGTCGA
The DNA here is from genome assembly GCA_963748255.1 of uncultured Actinomycetes bacterium. Lineage (GTDB taxonomy): Bacteria > Actinomycetota > Thermoleophilia > Gaiellales > Gaiellaceae > Gaiella. The sequence goes on from CAVVIL010000025.1 coordinate 172,798, forward strand.
TCACGTCGCGCGTGAAGTTGAAGTGCCCCGGAACCTCCCAGCCCGTCGTGAAGGCGTCGGGGCGGAGCTCCTCGGTGCGTCGCTTGCGCAGCAGCGGCATCAGCCCGCTTCCCCCCCTCTCACGCGCCGGCCTCCCAGCGCTCGCGGTAGTCGTCGCGCACGGGCCGGAAGACGTCGAGGACGAGCGCGCCCTCCGGGCCGCAGTACGCGGAGTGCTCCACGCCGCCGGGGAGCACGTAGCCCTCGTGCGGGCCGAGCTCGTGGGCCGTGCCGTCCACCACGAGCGCCTGCATCCCGCGGAGCACGATGCCGAGCTGCTCGTGCGGGTGGCTGTGGAGCGGCACCTCCGAGCCGGGCGCGAACTCGATGAGGTTGAGCATCGCCCCCTCGCCGAAGAGCGGCCGGCCGGTCACGCCGTCGGCCAACTCGAACGACCGCACATCGTCGAAGTGGACGAACCTGGGGTTCACACCCATGACTCTACAACCGGCTTCCGCGGTCTCCGTGACGTCGATCACCCCCTAGAAGTCGGCACGAAGCGTCGATCACTTGATCGAGGGTTCTGCCGCGGGTGACGCTGTATCGTCACCGCCGTGGCGACGGTCGCCCCGGATCTCCTGCGCACACGCGCGTACGTCGCGGGCGCGTGGGTCGAGGCGGACGACGGCGCGAGCTTCCCCGTGGTGAATCCCGCGACCGGCGAGACCCTCGCGGAGCTTCCCCGGCTCGGCGCCGCGGAGACGCGGCGCGCGGTCGAGGCGGCCGACCGGGCGCTGCCCGCCTGGCGAGGCCGGAGCGCGAAGGAGCGGGCGCGCGTGCTGCTCCGGCTCGCGTCGCTGATGGCCGAGCGCGAGGAGGAGCTCGCCTCGCTCATGGTGCTCGAGCAGGGCAAGCCGCTCGCCGAGGCGCGGGTCGAGATCGCCTACGCGCTCTCGTTCTACGAGTGGTTCGCCGAGGAGGCGAAGCGGCTCGCCGGCGCGGTCATCCCCTCGCCGTGGCCCGACAAGCGGATCGTCGTCACGCGCGAGCCGGTCGGCGTGACGGCCGGGATCACGCCGTGGAACTTCCCGTCGGCGATGGTCACCCGGAAGTCCGCGCCCGCGCTCGCGGTCGGCTGCACGATGGTGCTCAAGCCCGCGGAGCAGACGCCGCTCTCCGCGCTCGCGATCGCCGCGCTCGCCGAGGAGGCGGGCGTGCCGCCGGGCGTCTTCTCCGTCGTCACCGGCGACGCGGAGGACGCGCCGGCGATCGGGGGCGAGCTGACGTCGAACCCGCTCGTCCGCAAGCTCGGCTTCACGGGCTCGACGGAGGTCGGGAAGCTGCTGATGCGCCAGTGCGCCGACCAGGTGAAGAAGGTCTCGCTCGAGCTCGGCGGCAACGCGCCCTTCATCGTCTTCGACGACGCCGACCTCGACGTCGCGGTCGCCGCCGCGCTCCTCTGCAAGTTCCGCAACTCCGGGCAGACCTGCATCTCCGCGAACCGGATGCTCGTCCAGGCGGGGATCTACGACGCGTTCCTCGAGCGGTTCACGGCCGCGGTCGGCGAGCTGGTGGTCGCCGACGGGTTCACCGACGGCGTCCAGGTCGGCCCGCTGATCGACGAGCCGGCGCTCGAGAAGGTCGAGGCGCACGTCGGGGACGCGCTCGAGCGCGGGGCCGAGCTCGTCGCGGGCGGCGAGCGGCTCGAGGGGCAGTTCTTCCGCCCGTCGATCCTGACGGGCGTCACGCCCGCGATGCGGATGACGAACGAGGAGACGTTCGGCCCGGTCGCCGCGATCGCGCGCTTCGAGACGGAGGAGGAGGCGATCCGGGTCGCCAACGCAACCCCCTACGGGCTCGCCGCGTACTACGTCACCACCGACCTCGCCCGCACCTGGCGCGTGGGCGAGGCGCTCGAGTACGGGATCCTCGGGGTCAACACCGGGCTCATCTCGACCGAGGTGGCGCCGTTCGGCGGCGTCAAGGAGTCGGGCATCGGACGCGAGGGGTCGAGCTACGGCGTCGACGACTGGGTCGAGCTCAAGTACTGGGCGATCGGCGGGCTGGGGCCGGCATGATCGTCGAGCAGCGCGACTACCACGTGCACACGGGCCGGCTGCCCGAGCTCGTGCGCCTGTACGCGGACGAGGGGATCGCCATCCAGCAGGAGGTGCTGGGCGGGTTCGTCGCCGCCTTCACGACCGACGTCGGCGCGCTCTCCACGTACACCTCGCTCTGGCGCTACGACGACTACACGGCGCGCGAGCAGCGGCGGGCCGCACTCCAGGCGCGCCCCGACTGGCAGGCGTTTCTCGGCCGCATCCAACCGCTGATCCACACCCAGCAGAACCGCATCCTCGTCCCGACGAGCTTCTCGCCGCTCGCGTAGGCATGGGGCAGCTCGACGGCAAGGTGGCGGTCGTCACCGGCGCGGCGCAGGGGATCGGGCGCGCGCTCGCGGACGGGCTTGCCGCCGAGGGCGCACGGATCGTCGTCGCCGACCTGCACGGGGCCGAGGAGGCCGCCGCCCGGTACCCCGACGGCGTGGGCCTCACCGTCGACGTGGCCGACGAGGACGACGTCGCACGGCTCGTCGCCGCGACCGTCGACCGCTGCGGCGGCCTCGACGTGCTCGTCAACAACGCGGGTCTCTACGCGTCGCTCGAGATGCGCGCCTTCACCGAGATCCCCCTCGAGGAGTGGCGCACGGTGATGGACGTCAACGTCGCCTCGATGTTCCTCACGTGCCGCGCGGCCGTCCCCGTGATGCGCGAGGCCGGCGGCGGGGCGATCGTCAACATCTCGTCGGGCACGCCCTTCCGCGGCGTCCCGTTCCTCCTCCACTACGTGACGAGCAAGGGCGCCATCGTCGCCTTCACACGGGCGCTCGCGCGCGAGCTCGGCAAGGACGGCATCCGGGTCAACTGCGTCGCCCCCGGGTTCACGATGTCGGAGGGCGTGAAGCAGCACCCCGAGGTGATCGAGAAGCTCCGTGACGTCTCCGTCTCGGCGCGCACCATCCAGCGCGACCAGGAGCCGGAGGACGTCGTCGGCGCGGTCACGTACCTCAGCGGGCCGTCGGCGTCGTTCGTCACCGGCCAGACCATCGTCATCGACGGCGGCCAGTACTTCCATTGAGACTCTCCCTCTACCGCTTCGAGACGGGCGTCGAGACGATCGGCGGCAACCGCGTCGTCTACGACCTGGAGCGCGGCGAGGCGCGGTTCGGCGCCGCCGAGGTCGACGGCGCCGCGCTCGTCTGGCAGCTCGACCACGACGAGCGCGAGGCGGAGGGCGCCCTGCTCTCCCGGTTCGTCCAGCTCGACCCCTTCGCCGACTGGGTCGTCCGCTGCGACCGGGTCGAGTTCCCGCTGGCCGGCGTCGCGCACCTGCACACCCATCCCGGGCCGGGGATCCGCTACCTGCTCGCGGGCGAGCTCGAGGTCGAGACGGAGGGCCACGCACGGTTCTACGGGCCCGGCGGTGCCTGGTTCGAGAGCGGCCCGGAGCCGGTGGTCGCGCGCGCGTCGGCGCACCTCGCGACCTCGTTCGTCCGCGTGCTCGTGCTGCCCGCAGAGTGGGCCGGGAAGCGGACGATCCGGTACGTGGAGCGGGTCGACGAGCACGCGCCGAAACAGACGGCCTCGATCCTGCTCGAGCACGCGATCGCGCTCCCGCGGTGAGTCGCAGCGGCGGCCGGATCCTCGTCGACCAGCTCGCCCTGCACGGCGCCGACCTCGCCTTCGGCGTTCCCGGCGAGAGCTACATCGACGTCCTCGACGCGCTGCGCGACAGTCCGATCCGCTTCGTCACGTGCCGGCACGAGGCGGGCGCCGCGAACATGGCGGAGGCCTACGGCAAGCTCACGAACCGGCCGGGCATCTGCCTCGTCACGCGAGGCCCCGGCGCGACGCAGGCGTCGGTGGGCGTCCACACCGCGGCGCAGGACGGGACGCCGTTCCTCCTCCTCGTCGGCCAGATCCCGCGGGCGGATGCGGGCCGCGAGGCGTTCCAGGAGCTCGACTACCGCGCGGTCTTCGGCTCGCTCGCGAAGTGGGCCGCGCAGATCGACCAGGTGGAGCGGATCCCGGAGCTCGTCGCACGGGCGTTCCGGGTCGCGACGTCCGGGCGGCCCGGCCCGGTCGTGCTCGCCCTCCCCGAGGACGTCCTCGCCGAGGTCGCCGACGTGGCCGACGCATCGCCCGCAGTCCCCGCACAGGCAGGCCCGTCTGCCGCGGAGCTGGAGCGCGTGCGTGAGCTGCTCGCCGCCGCCGAGCGGCCGCTCGTCGTCGTCGGCGGCCAGCCGTGGACCGAGGCCGCCGGGACGGCGCTCCTCCGCTTCTGCGAGGCCGGTGGGCTGCCGGTGGCGGCGTCCTGGCGGGCGCAGGACTACGTCGACAACGACGGGCCCTGCTACGCGGGCCACCTCGGGCTCGGCGTCGACCCGGCGCTCCGCGAGCGCCTCCGGGATGCCGACCTGCTGCTCGTCGTCGGCGCTCGGCTCGGCGACATCGAGACGGGCGGCTTCGCGACGATCGCGCCGCCGGGGGTGGGGCGGACGCTCGTCCATGTCCACCCCGATCCCGACGAGCTCGGCCGCGTCTACGAGCCCGCGCTCGGGATCGTCTCGTCGGGCGTCCGCTTCGCCGAGGCGCTCGCGGGGCTCGAGCCGCCGCCGCGCGACGGGGAGCTCGTCGAGGCCGCGCACGCCGCCTACCGCGCGACGCTCGACGCGCGGCCGCTGCCGGGCGGCGTCGACCTGACGCAGGTGATGGCGATCCTCCGCGGCCGGCTGGGGCCCGATGCGATCCTCGCGAGCGGAGCGGGGAACTTCACCGTCTGGGCGCACCGCTTCTACGTCTTCCGCTCGTACCGCACGCAGCTCGCGCCCCTGAGCGGCGCGATGGGCTACGGCGTGCCGGCCGCGATCGCCGCCAAGCTCGTCCATCCCGAGCGCGACGTCGTCTGCCTCGCGGGCGACGGCGACTTCCTGATGTCGGCGAGCGAGCTCGCCACCGCGCGGCAGGCGGATGCGCCGATCGTCGTCCTCGTCGTCGACAACGGCATGTACGGCACGATCCGCATGCACCAGGAGCGCCGGTTCCCCGGCCGGGTGAGCGGCACCGACCTCCTCAACCCCGACTTCGCGGCCCTCGCGGAGGCGTTCGGCTGCCACGCCGAGCGCATCGAGCGAACCGACGAGATCCCGGCCGCGCTCGACCGTGCGCTCGCGGCCGGCAGGCCCGCGGTGCTCCACCTCGTGGTCGATCCCGAGGCGTTGACGCCTCGGCAAACGCTGAGCGAGATCCGCGCCGAGTCGGAAACACCCTGAGAGCAGGCGTTTCGCGCCGAAACGACGTGAATTCGACGTCGATGCAAAAGGTCTTTCTTTTTCCCTCGCCTGCCCTTACCATGCGCGCGGGAGACATGAAGACGAGCGGCACATCACTTGCCGTCGCAGCGGCCCTGCTGGCGACGCTCTGCATGGCGGCGACGGCCGTCGCGTCTCCGGGCGACCAGGCCCGGGGCGGCGGCGTGCAACTCGAGCTGCCGAGCGGCTGGGAGAAGGTGGCGCCCGCCCGGTCGGAGCAGGCGGACGACCCGCGGACGCTGCTCGTGATCGGCACCGACGGCGTGCAGGCCGCCGACACCGACTGCCTGGTCTCCTCGTACCGCGTCCCCTCCGACGGCGCCGTCGTCGTCGTGGTCGGCTGGCGCGAGCAGGTCGGCGGCGCGAGCTTCCACCCCCTCGCCTCGCTGAAGCTCCAGCGCGGCATGTTCAAGTGCTTCGCGGGGCGCGGCGCCTTCGCCCGCGTGACGCGGCGCGACCGCGACCTCCAGGTGAACGTGATGGTCGGCGATCGCGCCGACGCGTCGACGGTCGAGGCCGCCCTCGAGGCGGCGCGCTCGATCGCGCTCGTTCCCCGCGCCTGAGCTCGACTCTCAGGAGCCGACGTGGCCAGGAGCAGTCGCGGCGGCGAAGCCGACGCCTTCAGGGATGCGCCCCGCAGGATCGAGTTCCGGGTTCCCACCCAGGCCGAGCCGATCTCCCACTTCACCGACGCCGTCCAGGCCGGTGACCTCCTCTTCGTGAGCGGGGTCGTCCCCGTCGACGCCGAGCGGCGGCTGGTCGGCGGCGACGACGTCGTCGCCCAGGCGCGCGCGGTCTTCGCGAACATGGGCGAGGTGCTCGCAGCGGCGGGCTGCACGTTCGCGGACGTCGTCAAGGTGACCGTGTTCCTGACCGACGTCGCAGACCGGCCGCTCGTCAACCCGGTCCGCCAGGAGGTCTTCGGCGAGACGCGGCCCGCCTCGACCCTCGTCGAGGTCTCCGCGCTCGTGATCCCCGGCGCCCGGATCGAGGTCGAGGCCGTGGCGCTCGTGCCGCGCTAGTCGTCCGAGCCACATTCCCGCGTGCCGTGCCCGGCCGACGGCTACCCTCGCTCCGCGATGCAGGCCGACACGTGGAACGCCGGGATCACCTGGCTCGACGAGCCGCTGCGGCGGGAGCGCGCGGCCGGGCCGCTCGCGGGGCGCACGCTCCTCGTCAAGGACCTGATCGACACCGCCGGGATCCGGACGACCTACGGCTCGCGGATCTACGGCGACCACGTCCCCGAGCGCAACGCGAGCGTCGTCGACCTCGTCCTCGACGCGGGCGCGACCGTCCTCGGCAAGGCGAACCTCGTCGAGTTCGCCTGGGGCGTGCTCGGTGACAACCCGTGGTACGGCACCGTGCGCAACCCGGCTCGGCCGGGCCGGACGACGGGCGGCTCGTCGAGCGGGAACGCGGCCGCGATCGCCGCGGGCCTCTGCGAGCTCGGGCTCGGGACGGACACGGGCTGCTCGGTGCGGCTTCCGGCGGCCGCGTGCGAGATCGTCGGCCTGAAGACCCGGCTCGGCGCCGTCCCGATCGACGGCGTCTTCCCGCTCTGCCCGTCGTTCGACACGGTGGGGCCGATGGCGCGCACCGTGCGGGACGCGGCGACCCTCTGGTCGGTCCTCACGGGCCGGGACGTCCCCGAGCCCCGGCTCGCCGGCCTGACCGTCGGCCTCCTCCGCCGGGCGCCGAGCCTCGCGGACGGCCGGGAGACGGAGGCGAGCGACGCGGCGGAGGTGTGGGTGGAGCGGCTCGAGTCGCTCGGCGCGCGCGTCGTCGAGGCGACGATCCCGGGCCCTGCGGCGAACACCTGGCCCGTCTTCCAGCACGAGGCGGCGCGCTCGCACGCGGCGACCTTCCCGGCGCGCGCCGACGAGTACGGCCCGGGCATCCGCGCGAAGCTCACCGCGGCGCGGGAGGTCGACCCGGACGACGTCACCGAGGGCTACCGCGCGCTCCTCGCGTGGCGCCAGCTCCTGCCGGAGGTCGACCTCTACGTCAGCCCGTGCGTCGCGATCGACTGGCCGGCCGAGGACGCCGACGAGCTCGAGGTGCGGCTGCCGCTCTCCTCCTTCCTCCGCTGGGTCAACCTGCTCGGGTGGGCGGCGCTCGCGATCGGCAACCTCCAGCTCGTGGCGCCGCGCGACGAGGTCGTGCTCGCGGCCGGGCTCGCCTGGGAGGAGGGGTGAGCCTCGTGCGCCGGGCAGGCGCCGCGCTGCTCTCCGTCGCCGCGCTCCTCGCGGCCGGCTGTGGCGGCGACGACGAGCCCGAGACCGACGCGGTCGTGGCGCAGCTGGTCACGCTCTGCGCGGACGCCCGAGCGGACGTCGAGGCGCTCGGCCTCCCGTCCGAGGCGGGCTTCAAGGTCATCCGACCGTGGGCGAACCGCGGCACGCAGCTCGCCGAGGACATCGGGCGCCTGGAGGGCGCCACGCCGGAGCAGCAGGCGCAGCTCACGGCGCTCTCGCGGGCCTACGACGAGTACTACGCCGGGCTGCGCCTCGGCGCGACGATCTACGGGCAGACCTCGAGCCTCGAGGCGTACAAGCAGACGGTCGTGCGCGCGAACGCCTTCCTCGCCGACGCCGACCGGATCGCGACGGAGCTCGGCGCGACCGAGTGCACCGTCCGGCCGTTCCCCGACCGTTGAGCGGCCGCCAACCTCGCGGGCAGTTCGACGTCACACGTTCTGGTAAACGAATGGTTCACCGAGGAGTGGGGTCATGGGCGTCGAGGGGTCGCGCTCGTCCCTGCCCGGTCGTCCCGGGTGGGCAAAAGAATCGATTATCGGTTGGCCGTTGAACCTGTCCATGCCGGTTGGTAGGTTCGTCTCGTCTTGAGGACGGGCTCCGGACGGGTGGCGCGCGGCGGGCGCGAGAAGGATCGCGCGTGAGCGCGACGAGCCTGCAACGCCCGCTCCAGATCGCGACGCGCATCCTGATCTTCGGCGGGATCGCCTTCGTCCTGCTCTACATCCTCGTGCTCGCCGAGCCCTCGCCCGAGTTCGGCGGCAACTGGCGCACGACGAGCTTCGGGTCGGCGCTCGACGACTGGCAGAGCTTCACCCGGACACTCCTGAACGGGCTGACGGCCGCCGGGCTCCTGTTCATCGTCGCGAGCGGCTTCTCGCTGATCTTCGGCCTCATGCGCGTCGTGAACATGGCGCACGGCTCCTTCTACCTCCTCGGCGGCTACATCGCCTACGAGGTGCAGCAGGAGATGACCGGCGAGGGGTTCACGGTCATCAGCAGCGAGGTCAACACCTGGGAGTGGATCTTCCCGGCGCTCGTCGCGGTGGCGGTGATCGGCGCGGTCGGCCTCGTCGTCCAGCAGGTCTTCCTCCGCTGGAACCAGGGCCAGGAGCTGCGCCAGGCGCTGATCACGATCGCGATCTCCGTGATCCTCGCCGACCAGGTGATCGCGCACTTCAACGACGGGATCGCGGTCAGCCTCACGTGGCCGGGCTGGACCGACCAGCTCGTCGCGCTCCCGCTCCTCGGGATCGACTACTCGGTGGCGCGCCTCTGCGTCCTCTTCCTCGGCGTCATGGTCGGGGTGTGCCTCTGGGCCTGGCTCCACCGCACCCGGACGGGGATGGTGATCCGGGCGGGCGTCGACGACCAGCAGATGACCTCGGCGCTCGGGGTCAACATCCAGCTCATCTTCGCGATCGCGTTCGTCGTCGGCTCCTCGCTCGCCGCCTTCGGCGGCGTCGTCGGCGCCTCGCAGGGCGCCGTCGCGGCCGGGCAGGACGGCCAGTGGCTCCTCAACTCGCTCGTCGTCGTGATCATCGGGGGAATGGGCTCGCTCATCGGCGCGGCGGCGGGCTCGCTGCTCTACGGCCTCGTCTTCGCCTTCTCGGCCGTCTACCTCCCGACGACGGGGAACAACTGCTGCACGCAGTACTCGATCGTCGTCACGTTCGTCCTGCTCGCCCTCGTGCTCGCCGTCCGTCCGCAGGGACTGTTCGGGAGAGAGGGATGACGCTCGAGCCCAAGCAGACGACGGAGCGCGTGATCGCGGTCGGCGCGCTGGTCGTCGTCGCGCTCGGCCCGGTGATCTTCAACGACTACTGGGTCGACGCGATCCTGACGCAGGTCTTCATCGTCGGGATCGCCGCCGCCAGCCTCATCTTCCTCGCCGCCTACGGCGGGATGATCTCGCTCGCGCAGACCGCGCTGATGGGCTCGGCCGGCTTCATGATCGGGAACATGGTCACCGTCGGCGGGGGCGGCGGCGAGTCCAAGGGCCTGACGCTCGGCTGGGACCCGACGCTCTCGCTCGTCCTTGCGCTTCTGGGCACGACGCTGCTCGGGATGATCTTCGGCGCGGTCGCCGCGCGCAGCTTCGGGATCTACTTCCTGATGATCACGCTGACGTTCTCGGTGATCACCTTCTACTTCGTCGGCCAGGTGACCGTGGTCTCCGGCTTCTCGGGGATCGGCGGCATCGACCGCTACACGCCGGGCTTCGTCGGCGACATCGTCACCGACCGCAACCGCCTCTACTACATCGCGCTCGGTACCGCCCTCGTCGTCTACGGCCTGATCCGCTACGTGGTGCGGACCCCGTTCGGCGTCTCGCTCCAGGGGATCCGGGACGAGCACGTGCGCATGACGTCGCTCGGGTACATCGTCCCGCTGCACCGCATCCTCGCGTTCGGGTTCGCCGCGTTCCTCGCGTCCCTGGCGGGCGTCCTGCTCGTCTGGTGGCAGGGCCAGATCGCGCCGGGCGACGTCGGGCTCGGCGCGACCATCGACCTCCTGATCGTCGCCGTGATCGGCGGGCTGGGACGGGTCGAGGGCGCCTGGGTCGGCGCGCTCGCGTTCATCGTGATCAACAACTACATCCGCGACAGCTGGCTGACGGAGGCGCTCGACACCGTCAGGATCGGCGGCAGCTTCAACACCATCATCGGGGTCGTCTTCCTACTCATCGTCGTTCTCTCGCCCGACGGGCTGATGGGCCTCTGGGACCGCGCGTGGAGCACTGTGCGCAGGCCCCGAGGCGGCTCGGGGGTCCCGGTGGCGAGATCCGTCCAGCAGGGCTGACCAAAGGAGGGATCGGTCGGACGTGTCAGGCAAGTCCAGCACGATGGCAACACGACACACAACCAAGGAGGAGAAAGGCGTATGAGCCGTCTCTCGAGGAGATGGAAGCTCATTCTCCCGCTCGGTGTGCTTGTGATCGCTGCCTCGGTAGCCGTCTCGACGTCGCTTGCGGCGTCGGGTGCGAGCGCCGGGGAGATCAGGGTCGCGATCATGACCGACTGCAAGGGGGCGTTCGGCTTCGGCTACGAGATCGACATCGGAGGGGCACAGGCCGCCCTCGCGCAGTACGCGGGCGGCAAGGTGAAGAACCCGAAGAAGCCCTCTGCCGGGATGACCGGCATCAAGGCCGGAGGGAAGGACGTTCGGATCGTCGGGTACGGCTGCGGCGACGACACGGTGCCGACTGCGGTCAAGGAGACCCGGCGCCTGATGGAGCAGCTCCGTGCCGACGTCATGATCGGCCCGCTGTCGGGCGACGAGGCGGTCTACGTCGCGCGGTACGCGAAGTCGCATCCGACGAAGACGTTCATCATCGGCACGGCCGGCTCGCAGGATCCGACGCTGCAGCTCGCCCAGCCGAACGTCTTCCGGTACCACGGCGACGGTGCGCAGTGGAACGCGGGAACCGGTGAGATCGCGTACAAGCGCCTCGGCTGGCGCAACGCCGCGATCATCATGGACGACTACAGCTTCGGCTGGACGTCGGCCGCCGGCCTCATCGCCGACTTCTGCGCTGTCGGCGGCAAGATCACGAAGCGGGTCTACCCGCCGCTCAACACGACGGACTACTCGTCGTACGTCCAGCAGCTGCCCGGCCCCGACTCGGTGGACGGGTACTTCTGGGTCGTCGGCGGGACCGGCACCGCGGCGAGCCTCAAGGCGTTCGAGCAGTCCTACGGGGCGCTCAAGCCGAGCCAGCACATCGGGAACCTGTTCTTCGCGTTCCTCGGTGCTGACAAGGTCGTGGCTCCGAAGGTCGTCGGCTCGTACGTCGGCGGCTTCGGCACCGGCCCCGGCCTCAAGACCCGGGCGGCGAAGGCGTACGAGGCCGTCGTCGCGAAGCACTACCCGGGCCTGAACGGCGGGAACTACGCCGACGGGTTCGTCTACAACTACTACAACGCTGCGTGGGCGCTCGTCCAGGGCCTGACCAAGTCCGGCGGTCGGCTCGGGACCTGCCCTCAACAACGCGCTGCCGCGCACGCTCAAGCCGGGATACCAGGTCACCAACAACGGTGTCCTCCGGCTCGATCGCAACCGGCAGGCGATCCAGGATCAGTACCCGTTGCAGGTCGTGAAGAACGGGGACACGATCGGGACGGCAGTCGTCGGCTACGTGCCGAACGTCGACCAGTCCTTCGGCGGTCTCTTCAAGAAGACGAGCCCGCCGCCTGGCCGCACGCAGCCTCCGTGCGTGAAGAAGAAGACCCCGTGGCAGGGGAAGATCAAGGTCGTCAAGAACGGCGTCATCACCAACCAGACCCTGAAGTAGGTCGGTGACCGTCGAACCAACGCAGGACGCCGTGCCGGCCCTCCGCTTGCGGGGGGTCGGCCGGCGGTTCGGCGGCGTGCAGGCCGTGGCGGACGTCGATCTCGACGTCCGCCACGGCGAGCGCCGCGCGATCCTCGGCCCCAACGGGGCCGGCAAGACCACGCTCTTCAACCTCATCGCGGGGGACTTCCCGCCGAGCTCGGGGACGATCGAGGTGCTCGGCACGGACGTCACGGCGCTGCCTCCGCGCTCGCGCCCCGCTTCTCGGCCTCTCCCGCAGCTACCAGAAGTCCCGTCTCTTCGGCGGGCTCACGGTGCTCGACAACCTCTACCTCGCGCTGCGCGGCAAGCGCGGCGGGCGCCTCCGGTGGTTCCGCGGCCGGGGCGACGCCGAGCTGCTCGAGCGCGCGCGACACGCCGCCGACCAGGTCGCGCTCGCCGACGTGCTGGACACGCCGGTCGGCTCGCTCTCGCACGGCGAGCAGCGCCAGCTGGAGGTCGCGATGGCGCAGGTCACCGATCCCCAGGTGATCATGCTCGACGAGCCGGCGTCCGGCCTCTCGCGGGGCGAGCGCGAGCGGCTCACCGAGCTCCTGCTCGCGATCCCGCGCGACGTGACGCTCGTCCTGATCGAGCACGACATGGACGTCGCGCTCCACGTCGCGGAGTACGTGACGATGATGCACGACGGCCACAAGATCGTGGAGGGCACCCCGGCGGAGATCCGCGCGAACGAGACCGTCCACGACCTCTACCTCGGCTCGAAGCACTACGAATGACCGACACGCTCTTCGAGATCGAGGGTCTGGACGCGTACTACGGCCAGGCGCAGGTCCTGGAGGGCGTCAGCCTGCAGATGGGCACCGAGGGCGTCGCGGTGATCGGCCGGAACGGCATGGGGAAGACGACGCTCTGCGCCTCGATCATGGGGATGATGCCCCGCGCGACGGGCTCGATCCGCTTCAGGGGCACGGAGCTCCTCGGCCGCGCCTCCTACAAGATCGCCGGGCTCGGGATCGGCTACGTCCCGCAGGGCAGGCGGCTCTTCCCGTCGCTCTCGGTGGACGAGCACCTCCAGATGCTCGCGCGGGGCACGCGCGGCAAGCGCTGGACGCCCGACGCCGTCTACGAGCTCTTCCCGCGCCTCGCCGAGCGCAAGCGCAACGGCGGCACCCAGCTCTCCGGCGGCGAGCAGCAGATGCTCGCGATCGGCCGCGCGCTCCTCGGCAACCCCGAGCTCCTGATCATGGACGAGCCGTCCGAGGGCCTCGCGCCCGCGATCGTCGAGGGCATGATCGCGACCTGCAAGACCCTCGTCGAGGAGGGGATGGCGATCCTGATCGTGGAGCAGAACCTCGGCGTCGCCACGTCGATCGCCGAGCGGCAGCTCGTGATGGTCTCGGGCCGGATCGCGGCCGAGACGACCGCGGCGGCGCTCGTCGAGGACGCCGACGCGCAGCGCCGGTACCTCGGCGTCGAGCCGCTCGCGTCCTGACCGGAGGAGGTGCCTGTGCCGACCGTCGTCCTGGTGGGAACGCTCGACACGAAGGGGCGCGAGTACGCGTTCCTCGCCGACCGGATCCGTGAGCACGGCGTCGACGTGCTCCTCGTCGACGCGGGGATCGTCGGCGAGCCGCTCGTCCGCCCGGACGTGACGCGGGAGGAGGTCGCGTCGGCGGCGGGCGCCGACGTCGCCGCGCTCGCGGCCGCCGGCGACCGCGGCGCGGCGGTCGAGACGATGGCCCGCGGCGCCGCCGAGGTGGTGAAGCGGCTGCACGCGGAGGGTCGCCTCGACGCGATCGGCGGGCTCGGCGGCTCCGGCGGCTCCGCGCTCGCGACCTCCGCGATGCGCGAGCTCCCGATCGGCGTGCCGAAGCTGATGGTCTCGACGGTCGCCTCGGGCGACACGAGCCCGTACGTCGGCTCGGTCGACGTCACGATGATGTACTCGGTCGTCGACATCGCCGGGGTCAACCGCGTCTCGGCGCGGATCATGGCCAACGCGGCCGGGGCGCTCGCCGGGATGGCGAAGGCGACCGTGCCCGACGTGGGGGACGACCGGCCGATCGTCGTCGCCTCGATGTTCGGCGTCACGACCCCCGCGGTGACGACCGCGCGCGAGCGGCTCGAGGAGCTCGGCTACGAGGTCCTCGTCTTCCACCAGACCGGCGCGGGCGGCGGCTCGATGGAGAAGCTTCTCGAGGCCGGCTACGCCGTCGGCGCGCTCGACGTGACGACCACCGAGTTCTGCGACCAGGTGGCCGGCGGCGTCCTCGCCGCCGTGCCGGAGCGGCTGGAGTCGGCGGGGGCGGCGGGTCTGCCCCAGGTCGTCTCGCTGGGCGCCCTCGACATGGTCAACTTCGGCCCGCTCGAGACCGTCCCGGAGCGGTACAAGGACCGCAATCTCTACGTCCACAACCCCACGATCACGCTGATGCGGACGACGCCCGAGGAGTGTCGCGAGATCGCGCGGATCGTCGCGCGGAAGCTCAACGCGGCGACGGGGCCGACGGTGCTCTACGTCCCGCTCGGCGGGGTCTCGATGATCGCGACGGAGGGCCAGGTGTTCCACGACCCCGAGGCCGACGAGGCGCTCTTCTCGACGCTGCGCGAGGAGCTCGACACGTCGAAGGTCGAGGTGCACGAGCTCGAGCTCGACGTCAACGACCCGGCGTTCGCGCTGGCGATGGCGAACCGCCTGCACGAGCTCGCTCGAGGAGCGGGCGTGACGCGCGCGGAGGCGCTCGCCCGGCTGCGGGCGCAGATCGACGCCGGCTCGCCCGTGATCGGCGCCGGGGCGGGCACCGGCCTCTCCGCGAAGCTCGCCGAGGCGGGCGGAGCCGACCTGATCATCATCTACAACTCGGGCCGCTACCGGATGGCCGGCCGCGGGTCGCTCTCAGGGCTGCTGCCGTACGGCGACGCGAACGCGATCGTCGTCGACATGTCCCGCGAGGTGCTGCCGATCGTCGAGGAGACGCCCGTGCTCGCCGGGGTGTGCGGCACCGACCCGTTCCGCCTGATGGACGTCTTCCTCGACGAGCTGCGGCGGCTCGGCTTCAGCGGCGTGCAGAACTTCCCGACGGTCGGGCTCTTCGACGGCACGATCCGCCAGGGCCTCGAGGAGACGGGGATGGGGTACGGGCTCGAGGTCGAGATGATCCGGCTCGCCCGGGAGAAGGACTTCCTCACGGCCCCGTACGTCTTCACCGTCGACGAGGCCGTCGCGATGGCCGAGGCGGGCGCCGACGTGCTCGTCCCGCACATGGGCCTCACGACGGGCGGGACGATCGGCGCGGAGAGCGCGAAGACGCTCGACGACTGCGTGCCCCTCATCCAGGCGATGCGCGACGCCGCGACGGAGGTCAACCCGGATCTCATCGTCCTCTGCCACGGCGGGCCGATCGCCGAGCCGGACGACGCCGCCTACGTGATCGCCAACACGACCGGCATCGTCGGGTTCTTCGGCGCCTCCTCGATGGAGCGCCTGCCGACCGAGGTCGCGATGACCGAGAACATGCGCCGCTTCAAGTCCATTCCCGTCACAAAGGAGAGGTAGCTGATGCCAAGCCGGTTCGTGATGAAGGACGAGGTGCCGACCGAGACGTTCGACTGGGGCAGCGCGGGGATGCGCGGCGCGCCGCCGAGCACGGGCTGCGAGACCTACATCGTGATGGACGTCGAGCTCGCGCCCGGCTTCGCGCACGCCTTCCACAAGCACCCCGACCAGGACGAGATGATCGTCGTCAAGCAGGGCCGCGTCGTCCAGTGGCTCGAGCAGGAGCAGCGCGAGCTCGGCCCGGGGGACTCGATCCACATCGACCGCGACGTCGTCCACGGCTCGTACAACGACACGGACGAGCCCGTGCACCTGCAGGTGATCCTCGCGCCGGCGTACGGCGAGGGCGGGTACGAGGCGGTCGACGTCTCCGCCGAGGAGCCCTGGGCGTCGCTCCGCTGACGGATGGCGGTCCTCAACACAGAGGAGTGGGGGAGCCCCGGCGGGACGCCGGTGCTCTGCCTGCACGGGGTGACCGGCCACGCAGGCCGGTACCGGCGGCTGGCCGAGCGCCTGCCGGGGCGCCGGGTCGTCGGGATCGACCTCCGGGGTCACGGCCGCTCCACCTGGTCGGCGCCGTGGGGGATCGACGCACACGTCGCCGACCTGGTCGAGACGGCCGAGTCGCTCGGGGTGACGGGCGGCGCGGCGTGGGTCGGCCACAGCTTCGGTGGGAGGCTCGTGGCGGAGCTCGCGGCGCGCGAGCCCGAGCGGGTGGAGCGCGCCGTCCTGCTCGACCCTGCCCTGCACGTCGACCCGCAGGTCGCGACCGAGCGCGCGGCGCTGCTCCGCGACGACGTCTCGTTCGCCTCGCCCGACGAGGCGATCGACACGCGGCTCGGCGACGGGTCGCTCTTCACGACCCCGCGCGCGATCCTGGAGGAAGAGGCCGAGCAGCACCTCGAGCGCGGCGACGAGGGGCGGTACCGCTGGCGCTACTCGCCGACGGCGGTGATCGTGGCGTGGAGCGAGATGTCGACCGAGCAGCCGCCGTGGCCGAGCTGCCCGACCCTCGTCGTGGTCGGCGTGCAGTCGTGGATCCCGGTTCGCGTCCCGCGCCTCGCCAACCTGCAGTCACTCCCCGTCCCCGGCGGGCACAGCGTGCTCTGGGACGACTTCGACGCGACCGCCGCGGCCGTCGAGGAGTTCCTCGCGCGCTAGCCGGTAGGACGGCCCGTCCAGCGCGGGCGCCTACGCCGCCGCGTTCAGTCGCTCGCGCGCCCGCACGAGCTCCGCGACCGCTGCGTTGACGGGCGCCTCGACGCCGACGGCCGGGGCGCGGTCGGCGACGGCGCCGTTCAGCACGTCGACCTCGGTCCGGCGGCGCGCGCGCAGGTCGAGCGCGAGCGAGGGCCGCGCGCCGGCGATCCGCGCGCCGAACGCGGCGACGTAGGCGACGGGGTCCTCGATCTGCAGGTCGACGCCCGACGCGACCGCGACGGCGTGGGCCTCCGACCCGCACGCGGCGGCCACGTGCCAGGCGTCGGGATCGGCGAGCACCTCGCCGATCGTCAGGTCGAGGAGCGCGCACGTGCCGCTGAAGGAGACGTTGCAGACGAGCTTCTGCCAGACGAGCCGATCGACGTCGTCGTAGGTCTCGACCGTGAAGCCCGCCGCCCGCCACAGGTCGGCGATCCGCTCGACGCGCCGCGAGACCGGGCCGCGGCGCTCGCCGAGCCGGACGAGCGCCATGCCGTGATGGTGGGCGTGAGCGGGGCCGACGAGCGACGCGCCGAAGCCCTCCGCGACCCCGATCACGACGGCGTCCTCGCCGAGGATCTCCGCCACCGCGTCCGCCGAGCCGAGGCCGTTCTGGATCGGGAGCACGACGGTGTCGTCGCCGAGGAGCGGTCGTGCGGCCGCGGCGGCGTCGCGGACGTCCGTCGCCTTCGTCGCGATCACGACGAGCTCGACGGGGCCGACCCCGGCCGTGTCCGTCCGCGCCTCGAGCTCGACGACCCGGTCGCCGCTTGCGCCCTCGACGCGGAGGCCGTTCGCCTGGATCGCGGCGACGTGCTCGTCCCACGCGTCGACGACGACGACGTCGTTGCCCGCAGAGGCGAGCAGCGCCGCGTAGACGGAGCCCATCGCCCCGGCGCCGACGACGGCGACGCGCACCGCGATCGACGTCAGACGCGCTCGGCGGCGACCAGTCGGTCGTACGCCGGCAGCGTCAGGAACTCGACGTAGTCGTGCTCGGTCGCGATGCGCTCGAAGAGGGCGCGGGCCTCGTCGTAGTCGTCGCCGAGCTTCTCGATCTCCTCGTCCACGATCCGCCGGACGTCGTCGTCGGCGAAGCGGTCGTGCCGCAGCCACTGCCAGATCTGCGAGCGGGAGATCTCGGCCGTCGCGGCGTCCTCCATGAGGTTGTTGATCGCCACCGCGCCGGATCCGCGCAGCCAGGCGGCGAGGTACTGGATCCCGACCGAGACGTTCGAGCGCAGGCCCTCCTCGGTCACGTCGCCCGGCGTCGAGCGCACGTCGAGCAGCTCGCTCGCGCCGACCTCGACGTCGTCGCGCTGCCGGTCGATCTGGTTCGGACGCTCGCCGAGGACGCGGTCGAACGACTCGAGCGCGACCGGGACGAGGTCGGGGTGCGCGACCCACGTCCCGTCGAAGCCCTGCGACGCCTCGCGATCCTTGTCCTCGCGCACCTTCTCGAGCGCGATCGCGTTGACCTCGGGGTCGCGCCGCGAGGGGATGAACGCCGCCATCCCGCCCATCGCGTGGGCGCCGCGGCGGTGGCACGTCTTCACGAGGAGCTCGCAGTACGCACGCATGAACGGGACGGCCATCGTCACCGACGCGCGGTCGGGGAGGACGAACTCGGGCCGGTGGCCGAGCTTCTTGATGACGCTGAAGATGTAGTCCCAGCGGCCCGCGTTGAGGCCGGCCGAGTGGTCGCGCAGCTCGTGGAGGATCTCGTCCATCTCGAAGGCGGCGAGGATGGTCTCGATCAGGACGGTCGCCTTGATCGTCCCGTGCGCGACGCCGAGCCGCGCCTCGGCCCAGGTGAAGACGTCGTTCCAGAGCCGCGCCTCGAGGTGCGACTCCAGCTTCGGGAGGTAGAAGTACCGCCCGTTCCGCGCGTGGTTGCGGAAGAAGTAGAGCCCGAAGTCGAAGAGCGAGCCGGAGATCGGCTCGCCGTCGACCTCGAAGTGGCGCTCCTCGAGGTGCCAGCCTCTCGGACGCACGAAGAGCACCGCGGGATCCGCGCCGAGCGTGTAGCGCTTCTCGCCCGTGTCGAGCTCGATCGTCCGCTCGAGCGCGTCCGTCAGGTTCCGCTGGCCCTCGACGCAGTTCTCCCACGTCGGGGAGTTCGCGTCCTCGAAGTCGGCCATGAAGACGCGCGCGCCGGAGTTGAGCGCGTTGATGACCATCTTCCGGTCGACCGGCCCCGTGATCTCGACGCGGCGGTCGGCGATCTCCTCCGGGAACGGGGCGATCCGCCAGTCGCCCGCGCGGACGTCGGCCGTCTCGGGCAGGAAGTCCGGCAACTCGCCGGCGGCCAGCCGTCCGAGCCGCTCCACGCGGCGCGCGAGCAGCTCGCGCCGCCGGTCGCCGAACTCCCGCTGGAGGTCGGTGAGGAACTCGGTCGACTCGGGGGTGAGGACGTCGGCTTCGCTCATGCCGGCGATTCTCCCAGAGTCGACCTCACTCGTCGTCGTGATCGCGCTCGCAGTGCTCCGGGCAGGTGCACTCGGCGAGCTCGGCGCGCGTGGCGATCGGCTCCGACGAGCGCTGGCGCGACTCGCGGTGGATCGGAGCCGGCTTGACGGGCTTCTCGCGGATCAGGGACGTGGTCATGCGGCGCTCCTTTCCTCGTGGAACTGCTGCTCCTCGGTGGACCCGGTCAGGGCGAGGGTGGACGACGTGCCGTCGGTGACGGCCTCCATCACGCGGTCGAAGTAGCCGGCGCCGACCTCACGCTGGTGGCGGGTCGCCGTGTAGCCCTCGTCCTCGAGCTCGAACTCGCGCTCCTGGAGCGGGACGTAGGCGCTCATCGCCTCGTCCCGGTAGCCGCGGGCGAGCTCGAACATCGAGAGGTTGAGGGCGTGGAAGCCGGCGAGGGTGATGAACTGGAACCGGTAGCCGAGCGCCGCGAGGTCGCGCTGGAACCCGGCGATCTGGGTGTCGGTCAGGTGCTTGCGCCAGTTGAACGACGGCGAGCAGTTGTACGCGAGGAGCTTCCCGGGGTGCCGCTCGTGGATCGCGGCCGCGAACCGCTCCGCCTCCTCGAGGTCCGGCGTCGAGGTCTCGCACCAGATGAGGTCGGCGTACGGGGCGTACGCGAGCCCCCGCGCGATCGCGGACTCGATCCCGTCGGCGATCCGGAAGAAGCCCTCGGGCGTGCGCTCCCCGCTGCAGAACGCCTGGTCGACCTCGTCGATGTCGCTCGTCAGGAGCGACGCCGAGAGCGCGTCGGTACGGGCGATCAGCACGGTCGGCACGTCGAGCACGTCGGCCGCGAGCCGGGCGGCGACGAGCGTCCGCACGAACTGGCTCGTGGGGACGAGCACCTTGCCGCCGAGGTGGCCGCACTTCTTCTCGGACGAGAGCTGGTCCTCGAAGTGGACGCCCGCGGCGCCGGCCTCGATGTACGACTTCATCAGCTCGAAGGCGTTGAGCGGGCCGCCGAAGCCCGCCTCCGCGTCCGCGACGATCGGCGCGAGCCAGTGGGTCGAGTCGTCGCCCTCCGCGTGCGCGATCTGGTCTGCGCGCAGGAGCGCGGCGTTGATCCGCCGCGCGAGCGCCGGGCCGGAGTTGGCGGGGTAGAGGCTCTGGTCGGGGTACGTGCTGCCGGAGAGGTTCGCGTCCGCCGCGACCTGCCAGCCCGAGAGGTAGATGGCGTCGAGGCCGGCCTTGACCATCTGCACCGCCTGACCGCCCGTCAGCGCGCCGAGCGCGGGCACCCACTCGCGCTCCTCGAGCAGCGTTCGCAGCCGCTCCGCGCCGAGGCGCGCCAGGGTGTGCTCGATCCGGATGGAGCCGCGCAGGCGCTCGACGTCGGTCTCGGTGTAGGGGCGGGTCACGGTCGGAACAGCGGCCATGGCACAGTCCTTTCGGATCCAAGAATGACGATACTGGATCCTAGATAAGGGAATATCGGCTGTCAACTGGCAAGAATTGGCTATCTTGGATCCAAGAATGGATACAACTGGACACGTCGTACACTCTTTGCGCGTGTCCACGCTCTCCACGAAGGCCGACGACATCGCCCGCGAGCTCGAGGACGAGATCGTGGGCGGCGTGATCGCCCCCGGCGCGGTTCTGCGCCAGGAATCGCTCTCCGAGCGGTTCGACGTGAGCCGGACGCCCGTGCGGGAGGCGCTGCGCCGTCTCGCGGCGCTCGGCCTCGTCTCCTTCGAGCCGAACCGCGGCGTGCGCGTCCGCTCGATCACGGCGCACGAGCTGCGCGAGGCGTTCCTCGTGCGCGCGGAGCTCGAGGCGCTCGCGACCGAGATCGCGACGCCGAAGATGACGCCGGCCGACCTGGCCGAGCTGGACGCGATCGAGCGGCGGTTCGGCGAGCTGACTCTCGAGCTCCGCGGGCACGCGCGCAGCCAGGCGCCGCGCGACGCGGGACTCTTCGTCGAGTGGATGCAGGCGAACTACGCGTTCCACGACGTGATCTACCGCGTGGCCGACGTGCCGCTCGTCGAGCGCATCGCGAAGAGCGCGCGACGGACGTTCCTCGGCGACCGCGTCTGGAGCGCGCGCGCGGAGCTCGACGAGCTGTACGCGAAGAACGACCTGCAGCACCGGGCGATCCGGGAGACGATCGCCGCGGGGAGCGCGACCGCGGCGCGGGCGCTCGCCCGCGAGCACGTCCTCTCGTCGAGCCGGCTGATCGAGGTCGTGCTCGAGACGCTCGGCGCCGCCGGGCGCGAGCCCAGCTGGAGCGGCTGACGGCGCGGCCCGGCGCTCAGCCGGGCGCCCGGACCGCGACGATCCGGTCGGCCGCGACGTCGCGCAGGGTGGTCACGCGGCCGCCGGGATGGCGCACCACGAGGCGCTCGACGCGGTCGGCGTCGCCGAGCCCGAGGTGGACGCGCGGGTCCTCGGACGAGAGGTAGCTCGAGCCGGCATGGAGCCGTCGCACGAGCCGCCGTCCGCCGGCGAGCGTCGCCTCGACCGTCGTCCCGGGCTCGAGGCCGGCGATCTCGAGCCAGTGCCCGTCGGCGCCGTCGTTCCGCAGGAGCTGGAGCCGGCCGCCGATCGTGCCGACTGCGAGGTCGAGGTCACCGTCGTTGTCGTAGTCGGCCGCCGCGAGCCCGCGGCCGTTCCGGGGCGCGACCATCCCTGCCGTGAGCGGTTCCACCTCCTGGCCGTCGATCGCCGCGAGCCGGAGGCGCTCGGCGTCGCGGGCCAGGCTGATCACGGGAATCGCCCCGTTTGCCATGGCGAGCTCCAGGTCGCCGTCGAGGTCGAGGTCGGCCCACGTGGCGCCCCAGCCCGTGCTCTCCTGCCCGAGCGCGCGCGCGAAGGCGGGCCGCGCGTCGGCGTACGGCCCGCTCGGGGAGCCCTCGTACGCGGCGTGCAGCTGGCCGCGCGAGTTCGTGACGAGCAGGTCCTCGAGCCCGTCGCCGGAGAAGTCGCCGACCGCGACGCCCATCCCGGCGTTCGGGTCGTCGACGCCGAGGCTCCGACCGCGCTCGACGAAGCGGAAGCCCAGGCCCCGCGGGTCGTTCGGCTTCGCCACGTTGAGGTACAGCCGGTTCGGGTCGAGATCGTTCGCGACGTAGAGGTCGAGGCGCCCGTCGCGGTTCGCGTCGAGGAACACGGCGCCGAGGCCGTGGTCGACGTGGCGGGGCTCGAGCCCGGCCTGCGCGCCGACCTCGCGGAACCGGCGTCCGCCCTCGTTCAGGTAGAGCAGGTCGGGGACGCCGCGGTGATTGGCAGGGAAGCCGGCCGACGAGGTGGGGATCATCGCGTTCTGGTCGGTGTAGCCCGCGACGAAGACGTCGAGCAGGCCGTCGTCGTTCACGTCGGCCACCGCCGCGCCCGTGTGCCAGCCGAAGGCCCGCACGCCCGCGCGCCAGGCGCCCTCGGTGAACGTCCCGTCGCCCTCGTTCCAGAGCACGGCGTCGTAGGCGTCGCGGCCGGCGTCGTAGCCGGCCGTCGTGACGAAGAGGTCGGTCGCGCCGTTGCCGTCGAGGTCCGCGGCGGCGCACCCGCTGCCGCGGACGCGGAGGCCCGCGCCCGTCGTGGACGTGACGTCCTCGAAGCGGTCGCCGAGGTTGCGGTAGAGGCGGCTCGTCGGCAGGCCACCGCGTGCGCTGAACCCGGGCACGTCGCTCTCGGCGTAGGTGTCGACGACGTAGAGGTCGAGGCGCCCGTCGCCGTCGTAGTCGAGCCAGCAGAGGCCGCCGCCCATCATCGCCGTCTCGTCCTCGCTACCGCCCATGCCGAAGCGGAACGCATCGTGGCGGAAGCCCAGGCCGACGTCCGCCGCGACGTCCGTGAGCGCGAAGGACGCGCGGGCGGCCGGTACCGCGGCGGTGCGCGTCCCGCGAAGGTCGGTCACGAGGAACCGGTTTCCCCTGGCGACGAGCTCGAAGGTACGGACGACCGGCCGCGCCGCGGTGCGGCCCATCTCCTCCGCATCGGGCCCATAGGTCGTCGTCCAGCCCCGGCCCCGCGCGACGGCGAGGATCGTCGGCGGCCCCTGGCCCGTGCCGCGCAGGAGCCGCAGCCGGACGCGGTCGAGCGCGTAGGAGGGAGCCTCGATCGCCCCTCCGTGGGCCTCGTCGATCCGTCGCCAGACGTCCGCCAGCCAGCGGCCCGTCCCGGCCGTCTGGGCGCGCGTCCGGTCGCGCGTCCGCAGCGCGTCGTCCGCACCGGCGAGCGCGGCGACGAGCGCCGAGGTGATCGTCCGCGCCCGGGCCTGGTCGAGCGTCTGGAGCCCTTCCGTCTCGGCGACGGTGATCTGCGGGAGCGCCGCGGTCGCGACGGGTGCGGCGAGCGCCGCCTCGGGGCGCGCGGGCAGGCCCGCCACGACGAGGAGCCCGACCGCCGCCGCGGCGGCGATCCCGGCGACCGGCAGCAGCCGCCGCCCGCGCACGTTGGCCAGGAGCCGCTCGAGGCGGGCGCTCGAGGAGAGGAGGGTGAGCGGGACCCGGGAGGCGCACACGAGCGCGAGCGCCGCGAGCACGGCGACCTTGGCGGAGAACTCGCTCGTCCACGGCGCGATCAGGAGGCACGCGAGGAAGCCGACCGCGACCGCGTAGGCGCGCCGCCCCGGCTGGCTCGCGGGGGTGGTGCGGGGGTCGGTGATCATGAAGAAGAGGAAGACGAGGATCTCGGGCGAGGTGACGAGCACGCGCCAGAGCTCCCAGCCGGTGATGGGGCCGACGTGCCAGGAGGCGTTCATCTCGTGGCCGCTGAGCGCCAGGACGCCGACGCCGGCCGCGAACGTGAGCCAGAACGCGACGGCGACCACGACGAGCCGGAGCCGGCTCAGGATCGCGAGGCCGCCGCCCACGATCAGCACGAGCGCGAGGACGAGCCAGGGCGAGAGCGGCCCCCACCAGAACGCCAGCGGGTCGGCGCGCTCGGGGCCGAGCAGCAGGAAGCAGAGGACGAGCCCGAAGTTCGACGGGTTGAAGACATGGCGGCCGCGGAACGTCACGAGGTGCTTCGAGAGGAGGGACACGGCCGCGGTGCCGGCGAAGATCCACCAGCCGTTCATGCTCCACCAGTCGCCGTGCTCCGTTCCCGGGACGCGGAGGACGAACGCGACGCCGTTGCCGGTGAGGAGCGCGCTCGCCGGCCAGAGCAGCACCCGCTGACGGCGGAAGGCGATCGCGACCTCGAGGACGGCGCTCGTCAGGAGCGCGACGAGGATCTGCGCGATCGACAGGTCGAACTCGAACGCCGTCTGGCCGAGCACCTGCAGCGTCACGATCACGCCCGCGAGGTGGAGTCGCGGGTCGCGCAGCTTGGGGAGCAGCACGGGATACGTCGTGCCGCGGATCCGGACGGAGGGTGCCTGCGCGACGAGTGCGGAGCTGCTCACCGGACGAGGAATCGTACGTCCCGTCCCGGCGAAACGGGGGCTACGCGCCCCAGAACTCCTCGAACGCCACCGGGTCCGACGGCAGCGCGAGCACCTCGTGGACGAGCCCGTCGCGCATCCGGAAGAGGAGCACCTGGTCGAGGTCGAGCCGACGCCCGTGGCGCTCGCCCGAGGCCCGGTAGAGCGCGGCCGCCCGGTCGTCGCTCGCGAGCACGTCGACGAGCCGCGAGCCGTACGTCCCGTCGGTCTCCTTCGGCAACCGTCCGAGGAGTCGGAAGATCGCCTCGCGGCCGCGGTAGACGCCGGCCATCGTGCCGTCGCCCGGGATCGTCCAGACCGCGTCGGGCGCGAAGACCTCGCGCAGGGCGAAGCCCTGCTTCCGTGCGAACGCGTCGAAGATGCGGCGGACGACCGCCTCGTTGTCAGCCTTCGACACGGCTGCGCTCCCACTCGTCCAGCAGGCCCTCGACGTGCCGTCGCTGCGCCTCGGTGAAGTCGAACGTGTCGAGGAGGCGGCGCGCCTCCGCGGGGTCGTCGTGGGTCACGGCGGCCTCCAGGCGCTCGCGCTGAGGGGTGGGCTGTCGCAGCTGCCGACGGAGCCAGCGGAGGAGGCTCACCTTGGCCTGCTCGGTCATCCGGCGCATTAGGGTAGTCGCGTGGACACCCTCCTCGCGATCGCGAGCCGTCGCGACGAGCGGCGGTACGAGCCCGATCCGCTCCCCGACGACGTGGTGACGAGGATCCTGGACGCCGGGCGCCTGGCCGGCTCGGCGAGCAATCGCCAGCCGTGGACCTTCGTGCTCCCGGAAGGGGACGACCGCCGCGAGGCGCTCGCGCCCTGCGTCTTCGCGCCGGACAACGTGCGCGGCGCCGGCCTCGTCGTCGCCGTCGTCGTCTCCGGCAAGGGGCCCGTCTCGTTCGACGCGGGCCGCGCGGCGCAGAACATGCTCCTCGCTGCCTGGAACGAGGGAATCGCCTCGTGCCCGAACGGCTTCGCCGACCGCGACCGGGCGCACGCCGCGCTCGGGCTGGCCGAGGACGAGTCGCCGGTGATCGTGCTGACGTTCGGCCTGCCGCAGCGCCCCCGCGACCCGGAGGCGCGCACGGTCGAGGACTGGAGCGCACGGGCCAACCGCCGTCCGCTCGACGACGTCGTCCGCCGCCTGTCGTGACCGTCGCCCTCCGCGGCGGCGTCGACGTGGGCGGGACGAAGATCCAGGCCGTGATCACGACGCGCCGTGGGCGCGTGGTCGGCGAGGCGCGACGGGTGACCCCGCGCGAGGGCGGCCCGGCCGCCGTCGCCGACGACATCGCGCTCACGGTCACCGAGGCCGCCACGAGCGCAGGTGTCCGTGTGCGCGAGCTCGCGACGGTCGGCGTCGGCGCGCCCGGGAGCATCGACGCCGCCGCCGGCGTCGTGATCAAGGCGGCGAACATCCACGGCTGGGGCGAGCCCTTCGCCCTCGGGCCGACGCTCGAGCAGCGCCTCGGGCGCCCGGTCGCGATCGGGAACGACGTGAGCGTCGCCGTCGAGGCAGAGCGCCGGTTCGGTGCCGGTCGCGGCGTGCGCTCGTTCCTCGGCGTCTTCTGGGGGACGGGCGTCGGGGGCGGGCTCGTCCTCGACGGCCGTCCGGTCGTCGGGCGCGGCTCGGCGGGCGAGATCGGCCACGTGTGCGTGAAGCCCGGCGGCCGCCGGTGCGCGTGCGGCCTGCGGGGCTGCGTCGAGGCCTACGCGGGGCGGGCGGCGCTCGAGCAGCGCGCCCGGCGGGAGGCGCGCAAGCGGAAGACCGCGCTCTTCGACATCGCCCGCAAGCGGGAGCGCGACTCGCTCACGAGCGGTATCTGGATCCGCGCGCTCGAACAGGGCGACCAGGTGGCGCGCGACCTCCTCGACGAGGCGGTCGACGCGCTCGGCGTCGCGATCGGGTCGGCCGTGACGCTGCTCGACGTCGAGCGGGTCGTGATCGGCGGCGGGATCGGCGAGCGGCTCGGGCCGAAGTGGCTCGCCCGGATCGAGCGGGCGGCCGCGCGGCACACGTTCTTCTCGCCGACGCCGGTCTACGTGCTCGCCGAGCTCGGCGACCTCGGCGGGGCGATCGGCGCGAGCCTGCTGACGCGCTGACCCGTCGTCAGTCGCGCCCGGTGTCGAGCGCGAAGGCGATCGCGACCGCCTCGTCCGGCCGGAGGTCCCGCCCACGGGCGAACGCCTGGCTCGGGATCCTCGAGGAGCTCGTCGACCCGCGCCGCAACCCGCGCATGGCGCTCGACCTCGTGCGCCTGGGGTGCCCCGCCGATCCGCCCGAAGCGCTCGCGCGCCGCTTCCAGGAGCGTCGCGGCGGTGTCGGGATCGTCGAGCGCGAGGGCGAGGTCGGCGGCGACGCCGAGCGCGTACGCGGTGAGCTCGGCGAAGCCGACCTCCGAGGCGACGGTGAAGCACTCGATCAGCCGGCGGTGTGCCTCCGCCAGGTCGCCCTCCGCCATCGCGATGCTCGCGAGCGCGAAGCTCATGTACGCGACGCCGTCGCGGTCGCCGAGCCGCCGCTGGCCCTCGAGCACCCCGAGCGCCGTCGACCGGGCGAGCGCGAGGTCGCCGGTCTGCTCGTACGACTCGGCGAGGTTCCCGAGCACGATCAGGCGCAGGAACTCCTCGTCCGCGAGCAGCTCGTCGGCCGTCCGGCCGTACTCGATGCCCGCCTCCGGGTCGCCGGCCGCGTTCGAGAGCGCGGCGAGCTCGGCGTGGATGCGGCCGATCTGCAGGGCGTCCTCGAGCTCCTCGAACGTCTCCATCGCGCTCAGCCACGCCGCGCGGGCGCCGTCGTAGTCGCCCGCCGACATGCGCATCACCGCGGTCTCGTGCAGCACGCGGCCGCGGAGCCGCGCGTCGACGCGGTCGATCCGCGCGCACGCCTCCTCGAGCCGCTGCCGCGCCTCCAGGCCGTGGCCGCGGACGCGCCACAGGTGGCGCATCGACGCGGCGAGCCGCAGCTCGCCCTCCACGTCGTCCGTCTCGCGCGCGAACTCCAGCGCGGCGGCGACGTTCGCGAGCTCCGGCTCGGCACGGTCGAGCCACGGCGTGCCGCGCTCCCACCACCGGGGCTGGTCGTCCTCCGCGAGGGCGATGCACCACGCGAGCTGGCCGCGGCGGAGCTCGTCGAGGCGCTCCGGCTCCTCGAGCTCGGCGAGCGCGTACGCCCGGATCGTCTCGAGCATCGAGAAGCGCGGCTCCGAGCCGCCCGCGAGCGACGACGTGACGAGGCTCGCGTCGAGGAGCGCGTCGAGCTGGGTGGCGACGTCCGTCCCGGGATCCGCGGTCGCCTCGAGCGCGTCGAGGGTCGCCCCGCCCGGATAGAGGGCGAGCACGGCGAGCACGTGTCTCGCGGGCGGGTCGAGGAGCCGGACGCTCCAGTCGACGGTCGCCCGGAGCGACCGCAGGCGCTCGGGGAGGTCGGGCGCGTTCCGCGTCAGGAGCGCGAGCGCCTCGCCGAGTCGTCGCGCCGTGCCCTCGACCCCGAGCACGCGCACGCGCGCCGCTGCGAGCTCGATCGCGAGAGGCAGCCCGTCGAGGGCCCGCGTGATGCGCGCGATGCTCTCCGCGTTCTCCGCCGTCAGCTCGAACTCGGGCACGGACTCCCGCGCCCGCTCGACGTACAGCCGGACGGCTGCCGTCGACGAGATCGCGCCGAGGTCGGTGGCCGTCGGCGCAGGCACGTCGAGGGGTGGGACGCGGTACTCGTGCTCGCTGGTGAGCCGGAGCGGCACGCGGCTGGTCGCGAGGATCCGGAGCGACGGCACCGCCGCGAGCAGCGTGCCGAGCTCCGCGAACGAGTC
Source organism: uncultured Actinomycetes bacterium (assembly GCA_963748255.1). GTDB lineage: Bacteria > Actinomycetota > Thermoleophilia > Gaiellales > Gaiellaceae > Gaiella. The sequence continues at coordinate 201,106 of CAVVIL010000025.1, forward strand.
GGGCAGGTGCTCGAGGTTGTCGACGACGACGAGCGTCGTGCCGTCCTGACCGAGCGCGCGCGCGATCGCCTCGACAGGCGGCTCGCCCTCCTGCTCCTCGAGGCCGAGGCCCGCCGCGATCGCGGGGAGCACGCGCGCCGCGTCGCTCACCGACGTCAGGTCGACGAGCGGGGCGCCGCCGAGCTGTGCGGCGGCCGCGAGCGCCAGAGTCGTCTTGCCGGTGCCCCCCGTACCGGTCAGCGTCACGAGCCGGGTGTCGTCGCGGCCGAGGAGCGCGGTGACGGCGGCGAGCTCGAGCGTCCGCCCGATCACGTCGGCGTGCGGCGCGGGCGCGGCGGCGGCCGGCAGCTCCGCGACCGGCGGCGCGAGCGCCGGATCCTGCTCGAGGATGCGCCGCTCGAGCGCCCTCAGCTCCGGCGAGGGCTCGAGCCCGAGCTCGTCGAGCGCCTCGCGCGCGCCCCGGTACGCGGCGAGCGCGTCCGCCTGGCGCCCGGCTCGGTAGAGCGCGACCATCTGGTGGGCGCGGAGCTGCTCGCGGTGGGGGTGCGCGGCGACGAGCGGCTCGAGCTCGGCGGCGACCGAGGCGTGCCGCCCCGCGTCGAGGTCGGCTGCGAGCCGGCTCTCGAGGGCCGCGAGCCGTGCCTCCTCGAGCCTGCTCGCCTCGGCCTGGGCGAAGGCCTCGTAGGCGAGGTCGGCGAGGGCCGGGCCGCGCCAGAGCGCGAGGGCCTCGCGGATCCCGTCCGCCCCCGACGCGGCGAGCTGCTCGAACCGCTCGCTGTCGAGCTCTCCGGGCTCGACGCGGACGAGGTAGCCGGGCGCGCGGGTCGCGATCCGGTCGGCGCCGAGCGCCTTCCGCAGCGCGTGGACATGCACCTGGAGCGCGCCCGGGGCGCTCGCCGGCGGCGTCTCGCCCCAGACCGCGTCGATCAGCCGGTCGGTCGAGACCGCCTGGTTCGCGCAGAGGAGGAGCTGGGCGAGGAGCGCGCGCGGCCGCGGGCCGCCGAGCTGCAGCGGGACGCCGTCGTCGTCGACGACCTCGAGCGGCCCGAGCACCCGGAACTCCACGCCTTAAGACCCCTCCCACGACGGCTTAAGCAGAGCTTGGGCGGATCCTAAGCGGCCTCCTCGATGGTGGGCGCCGTCAGCTCAACGTGAATTCCAGGAGGCAGAGATGATCAGCAAGGGACAGACGCTTCGGAACGAGGTCACCGGGGAGACGCTGGTGTTCCGCACGACCGCGGCCGAGACGGATGGTGCGTCGGTTGTCGTCGAGGCCTTCGTGGAGCCGGACGGGGCGGTCGCCGCGGCGCACGTGCACCCGGCCCAGGAGGAGCGGTTCGAGGTGCTGGCGGGCGAGCTCGAGTTCAGGCTCGGCAAGAACACGATCGTCGCCAAGGCGGGCGACCGGATCCTGGTGCCGGCGGGGACGCCGCACAAGTTCCGGAACGTCGGCGCGGAGACGGCGCACTTCGTCTGCGAGGTCAGCCCGGCGCTCGGGTTCGAGCAGCTGCTCGAGACGATGTTCTCGCTCGCCGCCGACGGGAAGGTGAACCGGAAGGGGATGCCGAACCCGCTGCGGCTCGCGGTGATCGCGAAGCATCACTTCGGGGATGTGCGGCTGCCGTTCCCGCCGGCCTGGCTGCAGCGGCTGGGGCTCGCGCTGGGCGCCCCGCTCGGCCGCCTGCTCGGCTTCGAGGCCACCTACACGCCGGAGGCTCCTTCGGCACCCACCGCCCTGGGCGTCTGACGGCAATCGGCTCCGGGGGGAGGCCCTGCGGGCGGGGGGAGCACTCAGGCCCGCAGGGAAGCGAGAAGGTCGCCGCTGGGAACCGGCGACCTTCTCGCGCGGTTCGACACCGGACGTTGACATTCGGGCCCCGGCCGGGTTAGTTTGGCCGACCTCCATACAAACTGTTTGGAGAGAGGTTCTCCTGGCCCCGGACGACGCCGACCGCGACCGCCAGCCCCGTCACGATGGGGCATCCCCGCCCTTCGAGGGGCGTCTGCGCCCCGTCCGCGCCGACCAGACGACGGTGCGGCGCGCGAACCTCGGCATCGTCCTCCGCCGCGTCGCCGCCGGCCCGTGCTCGCGCGCGGAGGTCGCCGCCGACACCGGGCTGACCCGCGGGACGGTCTCGAGCCTCGTCACCGAGCTCGTCGAGCTCGAGCTCGTGCGCGAGACGGGCGAGACCGCGGCGCCCCGGGGGATCGGCCGGCCGGGCCAGACGCTGGAGCTCGCAGACGTCGTCTGCGGGATCGGCCTCGAGGTGAACGTCGACTACGTCGCCGTCCTCGTCGAGGACCTCACCGGCGCCGTGCGCTACGAGCACCGCGCCTACGGCGACAACCGCGGCGCCGCCCCGGGCCCGCTGCTCGAGCGCCTCGTCGAGACCGCCGAGGCGGCGCTCGCAGCGGCCGCGGACGACGGCCTCCGGCCGGCCGGCCTGTCGGTCGCGGTGCCCGGGCTCGTCGAGCAGGCCACCGGGACCGTCGTGTTCGCGCCCAACCTCGGCTGGCACGGCGTGCCGGTCGCCGAGGAGCTCGAGACGCGGCTCGGGCTCTCGGTACGGGTCGAGAACGAGTCGAACCTCGCGGCGCTCGCAGAGCACTGGACCGGCGCCGCGGTCGGGATCGACGACTTCGTCTGCGTCTTCGGCGAGGTCGGCGTCGGCGGCGGCGTCGTGCTCGGCGGGCGGCTCTACCGGGGCACGCACGGGTTCGGCGGCGAGTTCGGGCACGTCTCGGTCGATCCCGAGGGCCGCCGCTGCGCGTGCGGCAGCCGTGGCTGTGTGGAGACGCTCGTCGGCCAGGAGGCGATCGCCGCCGCCGCGGGCATCCCGCCCTCGGGTGAGAGCCGCGGCCTGACCGACGAGCTCGTGCGCCGCGCGGCGGAGGGCTCGCCCGCGGTGGTCGGCGCCTTGCACGACGCGGGCCGCTGGCTCGGGGTCGCGCTGGCGTCGACCTTCAACGTCCTCGACCTCCAGGCCGTCGTGCTCGGGGGCTGCTTCGGGCCGCTGGCCCCGTGGCTCGTCGACGAGATCCGGGCGACGCTCGTCGAGCGCTCGCTCGCCGCGCGCTCCGGGGCGTTCACCGTCCTCCCCTCGGCGTTCGGCGACGGTGCCGCCGTCCGCGGCGCCGCCGCGCTGCCGCTCCATCGCGTGCTCGACGCGCCCTGGACGGCCGCGGCGCCGCCCGGCGAAGCTTTCCTCCTGCGCGGCAGGAGTTCCTCGGGCGCACACAAGGCGCGGAAGGAGGTGGCCATCGGTCGCTAGGTGCCGAGATGCGTTGAACGGCTCGCGCGGACGGAGTAGCTTCCGCGAGGGGTCAGACCTTGGAGACACACAACGGAGTCGAAGGACCAACGAAGGAGGGCAACGGAGTGAAGAAGCTCATCATCTCGCTCGCGGTAGGAATGCTGACCGTCGGCCTCTCGGTCGGCGCGGCGTTCGCGGGGAGCGAGAGACAAGCCGCTGCGAGTGCGGAGGCGTGCGTCCTGCTGCCCGACACGAAGTCGTCGGTCAGGTGGGAGACGCAGGACCGCCCGACGTTCATCGCCGCCTTCAAGAAGGCGAACATCGCGGCGACCGTCGTGAACGCGGAGGGTGACGCCCAGAGGCAGCGCTCGCAGGCCGACCAGTGCCTCGCGAACGGTGCCAAGGTCATCCTGCTGACGAGCCTCGATCCGGGCTCGGGCTGCGCGATCATCGCCGCCGCCACGGCGCGCAAGGTGCGCACGATCGACTACGACCGGCTCAACACCGGCTGCAAGGGCGCGAACTACTACGTCTCGTTCAAGAACCGGACGGTCGGCAAGCTCATGGGTCAGGGCGTCAAGGCCGCGATGACGGCCAAGGGCCTGTTGAAGGCGGGGAGCAAGCCGGTCATCGCGTACCTGAACGGCGGCCCGACCGACAACAACTCGAAGCTCTTCAAGCAGGGCTACGCGGGCGTCCTCGATCCGCTCATCAAGGGCGGCAAGGCCACGAAGGGGCCCGACACGGGTGTGCCCCAGTGGGACAACCAGAAGGCACGCACGATCTTCGAGCAGATGCTCGTGCAGACCTCCAACAAGATCGACGCCGTCGCCGCGGCCAACGACGGGCTCGCGAACGCCGTCGTCACCGCGTTGAAGGCGAAGAAGCTGAAGCCGATCCCGCTCTCCGGGCAGGACGCGACGGCTCAGGGCGCGCAGAACATCATCTCGGGCTGGCAGTCCGGGACGGTGTACAAGCCCGCCAAGATCGAGGCCAACGCGGCGGCCGCCGTCGCGGTCGCGCTGATCAAGGGTGGGTCACCGAAGGTCAACGGCACCACGAACAACGGCATGCGGAACGTGCCGTCGATCCTCGCGACCCCGATCTGGATCACGAAGGCCAACATCAACCTGCTCTACAAGGACGGACAGCTCAAGAAGTCCGAGGTGTGCGTCGGCTCGTACAAGCAGTACTGCTAGGACGTGGTAACTCGGTGGGGAGCCGCCTCGGCGGCTCCCCACCCTGCCGAGACAGGAGAGTCCCCCGGTGACCGAGACGATCGCTCCCCCCTCACCCGCGGCCGTGGTCGACGCCGACGCTCGAGACGCGAGGCGTCTACAAGAGCTTCGGGTCGGTGCTCGCGCTCGAGAACGTCGACTTCGAGGTGCGGTCAGGCGAGGTCATGGCCCTCGTGGGCGACAACGGCGCCGGCAAGTCGACGCTGATCAAGTGCATCGCCGGGATCTACTCGATCGACGAGGGCGACGTCTACTTCGAGGGAGAGAAGGTCTCGATCTCCGGCCCGAAGGACGCGGCAAAGCTCGGGATCGAGGTCGTGTACCAGGATCTCGCGCTCTGCGACAACCTCGACGTCGTCCAGAACATGTACCTCGGCCGCGAGGTGCGCGACTTCATCTTCCGGCTCAAGGAGCCGTTGATGGAGGCCCGAACCGCGGACGTGCTGAAGGGCCTCTCGGTCACGACGATCAGCTCGATCCGGCAGCCGGTGGCGAGCCTGTCCGGCGGCCAGCGCCAGTCGGTCGCGATCGGCCGCGCCGTGATGTGGAACTCACGCATCGTGATCCTCGACGAGCCGACGGCCGCGCTCGGCGTCGCGCAGACGCGCCAGGTGCTCGACCTCGTCCGTCGCCTCGCCGAGCAGGGGCTCGCGGTCGTCCTCATCTCGCACAACCTCCACGACATCTTCGAGGTGGCCGACCGGATCACGGTCCTCCGTCTCGGCAAGAACATCGCCGTCCTCGAGCGCAGTCAGACGACCCAGCAGGAGGTCGTCCACGCGATCACCGCCGGCATCCCCACCAAGGTCGCCGGCATCGACGGAACGGGCGGTCAGGAGGCAGTGGCGTGAGTGACGTGACGATCGACGTCACTCCGCCCGAGGAGAGCAACAGCGTCGGAGCCATCGCCCGACGGAAGTGGGAGTCCTGGAAGGCGGGCGACGTGGGCGTCATGCCCGTCGTGCTCGGGCTATGCGTGATCGTGGCGTTCTTCTACTCGCAGAACGAGAACTTCCTCACCGCCGGGAACTTCACGAACCTGATGGTGCAGATGGCGGCCGTCACGACGATCGCGATCGGCGTCGTCTTCGTCCTCCTCCTCGGCGAGATCGACCTCTCGATCGGCTACGTGTCCGGGATCGCGGGCGTCGTCACCGCGAAGCTCCAGTTCCCGGACGGGAGCTGGGAGACGACGGGGATCGTCGCGATCATCGTCGCGGTGATCGTGACGGCGCTCATCGGCCTCTTCCAGGGCAGCTTCGTCGCGATCATCGGCGTGCCGTCGTTCGTCGTCACGCTCGCCGGGCTCCTCTTCTGGCAGGGCGTGATCCTCTACTCGATCGGCGACCAGGGCGTGATCGTGATCGACGACTCGCTCGTCAACAACGTCTCGAACTACTTCTTCTCCGACACGGCCGGATATCTCATCGCGGCGATCGCGATCGCGCTCTTCGCGTTATCGAACGCTCGCGGGGGTCGTGAGCCGACGACGACACGAGATCTACACCGACAACCTGATCATCGTCGCCCTCAAGCTGATCGGCTTCAGCGCCGTCGTGATCGGCGCGATCTGGTGGGCGAACGACGAGCGGGGGTTCCCGGTCGCCTTCCTGCTCGTGATCGTGCTGCTCGTCTTCTGGACCTGGGTCGCGGAGCGGACGACCTTCGGCCGGCACGTGTACGCCGTCGGCGGGAACGCCGAGGCCGCACGCCGCGCCGGGATCAACGTCCGCCGCATCCGGATCCAGGTCTTCATGATCTCGGGCGCGATGGCCGGCCTCGGCGGCGTGATCTTCGCGTCACGCCTCAGCTCCGTCGACCTGAACGCCGGCGGCGGCACGATCCTGCTCGACGCGATCGCCGCTGCGGTGATCGGCGGCACGAGCCTCTTCGGCGGCCGCGGCCGCGTGATCAGCGCGCTCATGGGCTCGCTCGTGATCGCGACCGTCGCGAACGGGATCGACCTGCTCGGCTACAGCTCGGCGATCAAGTACATGGTCACGGGCGCGATCCTCCTCGCCGCCGTGACGCTCGACACGGTGTCGCGCCGCAGGCTCGAGCGGGCCGGGCGGTAAGCCGATGCGCACGAGTCTCGGGATCTGGGCCCTCGGCTCGATGGTGACGCGGTTCGTGCCGGGCGGCTACCAGCCCGAGCACGCCGGGGAGACGACGGTGCAGCGCGTCCGGCGCGCGGTGGAGGGCCTCGAGGGCCTGATCGACGACTACGAGTTCCACTACCCCGGCGAGCTCAACCCGGACAACCTCGACGACGTGCGCGAGGCGCTCGACGGGCACGGCATCTACACCGTGTGCACGGGGCTCCACCTCGACCCGCGGTTCGGCCGCGGCGGGCTCGTCGCGCCCGACGCCGCGACCCGCGCGGAGGCCCGCCGCCTGACGCGCGAGACGGCGGAGCTCGCGGGGTCGATCGGCGCCCACATGGTCTGCTGGCCGGGGATCGAGGGCTACAACTACCCGTTCCAGACGCCCTACGCGGCGTCGTGGGAGTGGTTCCTCGACGGGATCGCGGAGGCCGCGGAGATCTGCGCCGGCCACGGCGTGAAGCTCTTCCTCGAGCACAAGAACTCCGAGCCGGCGATGAAGATCCTGATGCGGAACATCGGGATGACGCTGCACGTGATCCACAAGCTCCGCGAGCGCGGTCTGACGAACGTCCAGGTCAACATGGACTGGCAGCACCTGATCATGAACGGCGAGAGCCTCGGCGAGTACGCGGCGATGCTCGCGGCCGAGGGGCTCCTCGGCCACCAGCACGCGAACTCCGGCTGGGGCACCTTCGACGACGACAACATGGTCGGCGCGACCGCGTTCATGGAGACCCTCGAGCTCGCGGTCGAGCTGCGCCGCGCCCGGTACGGCGAGAACGGCGAGCGCCTCGGGCTCGACCTCTACCCGTACACCGAGGACGCGGTCGCCGCGGTCGCGCGGAGCGTGCACCAGTGGCGCTTCATCTGGGACGTCTCGGGCCGGATCGACGAGCAGGCGCTCCTCGAGGCGCAGTCGCGCAAGGACGCCGTCCGCGCCTACGAGCTCGTCTACGCCGCCTTGGGCGCCTAGAGCCGGAGGGCGAGCCGTGACCGCGCTGGTCGGTCTCGACGTCGGCACCACCGGCGTGAAGGCACTTGCGCTGTCGCCCGAGGGCGAGGTGCTCGCGGTCGCCTCCCGCGGGTACAAGCTCTCCACGCCGCACGCCGGCTGGGCCGAGCAGGACCCGGAGGCGTGGGTCGCCGCGGCGGAGTCGGCGCTCCGCGAGGTCGGGAACGGCCGCGACGTCGCCGGGATCGGCTTCTCGGGCCAGATGCACGGCCTCGTCGTGCTCGACGGGAGCGGCCGGACGATCCGCCCGGCGATCCTCTGGAACGACCAGCGCACGGGGGAGGAGTGCCGCGAGATCGAGGAGCGCGTCGGGCTCGAGCGGCTGATCGAGCGCACGGGGAACCGGGCGCTGACCGGGTTCACCGCCCCCAAGCTCCTCTGGCTCCGCCGTCACGAGCCGGACGCCTACGCCCGCATCGCGCGCGTGCTCCTCCCGAAGGACTACGTCCGCCTGCGCCTGACGGGCGAGTGGGCGATCGACGCCTCGGACGCCTCCGGGACGCTCCTCCTCGACGTCGAGCGCCGCGCGTGGAGCGAGGAGGTGCTGGACGCGCTCGAGCTGCCGGCGGCCTGGCTCCCGCCCGTGCTCGAGTCGCCCGCCACCGCGGGCGCCGTCCTCGACGGCGCGCTCCGGGGCACGCCCGTCGCCGCCGGCGCGGGCGACCAGCCCGCCGCCGCGATCGGCGTCGGCGTCGACCGCCCGGGCGCGCTCTCGGTCGTGCTGGGAACGTCCGGCGTCGTCCTCGCCGCGCTCCCGGGATACGCGCACGACCCCGCCGCGCGCGTCCACGCCTTCTGCCACGCCGTGCCGGGCACCTGGCAGGCGATGGGCGTGATGCTCTCCGCCGCGGGCTCGCTCGAGTGGTTCCACACGACGCTCGCCGCCGACGTCCCGGTCGACCGGCTGGTCGGCGAGGCGGAGGCGTGGGAGCCCGGCGCCGAGGGACTCCTCTTCCTCCCCTACCTGGCCGGTGAGCGCACGCCGCATGCCGACCCGGACGCGCGTGGCGCGTTCGTCGGGCTCCAGCTGAGGCACGACCGCGGGGCCCTTGTCCGTGCGGTCCTCGAGGGCGTCGCGTTCGGCCTGCGCGACTCGCTCGACCTGATCCGCGCGCTGGGCGTCGAGACGCCCGCGGGCCGGGCGTCGGGTGGCGGCGCGCGCAGCCGGCTGTGGCTCCGGATCGTTGCCTCGGCGCTCGGCCTGCCGCTCGAGCTGACCGAGTCGGAGGAAGGCTCCGCGTTCGGCGCTGCGTTGCTGGGAGGCGTCGCGGCGGGCGTCTTCCCGGACGTCCCGACCGCCGTCGGGCGCTGCGTCCGCGTCGTCGACGTGATCGAGCCGGAGCCGTCGTGGCAGGAGGCGTACGCCGAGCTCCATGCCCGCTACGAGGCGCTCTACCCGGCGCTGCGTCCCTTCTCGCCCGCCTCGCCGAACGACCCCGGCGCCTGACCTCGGGCCGTGGCGGAGGTCGCGGCTCACCGCGCTTGACAATACAGTCATACGATATTTCAATAGGCCGACATCGACCGCGCGGTTGCGCCGGGTCGTGCGCGCCGCCTGAGACAAGGAGGTAGGACGCCGTGACCGACGACGAGCGCAGCGGGCTCGAGAGCGAGGCGGCTGGCATGGATCGTGGCTCGCTGCTGAGGCGCGTCGCACTGGGCGGGGCTGTGTTGTCCATCCCGTCTCTGGCCGCGGCCGAGGGCGCGCTCGCCGCGCCGGAGCGCGCGGGCGCCAACGTGTTCCCGAAGCACCCGAAGTGGAAGTTCGCGTTCATCAACCACGTGACGACGAACCCGTTCTTCGTGCCGACGCAGTACGGCGCGGCGGACGCGGCCAAGCTCGTCGACGCGAGCTACACCTGGTCGGGCTCGACCAAGGCCGATGTCGGCGAGATGATCAACGCGTTCAACGCGGCGATCAGCGCCAAGGCGGACGGCATCGCCGTGTGCGTCGTCGACAAGGGCGCGTTCGAGGCGCCGATCAAGCGCGCGCTCGGCCGAGGCATTCCCGTGGTCGCGTACAACGCCGACGGCGCGCGCGCCGGCACGAAAGCCCGCATGGCCTACATCGGGCAGGACCTGTACGTGTCGGGGTTCGAGATGGGCAAGCGGATCGTGGAGCTCGTCCCGAGCGGCGATGTGGCGCTGTTCATCGCCACGCCTGGGGCCCTCAACATCCAGCCGCGCATCGACGGCGCCATCGCTGCGATCAAGCAGTCCGGGAAGCCCGTGAAGGCGACGGCCGTGGCGACCAGCCCGGACCTTGCCACCGAGCTCTCGATGGTCGACGCGTACTACCAGGGCCACAAGAGCCTGAAGGGGATGTTCGCGGTGGACGCCGGCGACACGCAGGCCGTCGGCCAGGTGATCCAGAAGTACAGGCTGCAGGGCAAGGTCAAGGGCGGCGGCTACGACCTGCTCCCGGGGACGCTGAAGCTGATCCAGAACGGGTCGCTCCAGTTCACGATCGACCAGCAGCCGTACCTCCAGGGCTACTACCCCGTCATGCAGCTGTTCCTCCAGAGGCTGTCGGGCGGGCTCGTCGCCCCGTCGGACACGAACACGGGCCTGCTCTTCGTGACGAAGGACAACGTCAAGCCGTACCTGAACACGAAGACCCGGTACCACGGGAGCTCGAAGGCTCACAAGTACCCCGTCTCGTAGCCCTTGCCCGGCTCCGACGCGGAGATGACCACGCCAGTGCGACGCGCCGGCTTCGGCTGGCGCGTCGCAGCTGCATCCGTGCGCCGCCGCGAGGCGAGCATCCTCGTGGTCGCGGTCCTGCTCTGCGTCTACTTCTCGCTCGAGAGCGCGGCGTTCTACTCGACCGACAACCTCAAGAACATCACCGAGACGATGGCGCCGATCGCGTTGATCGCGGCCGGCCAGGCGATGCTCCTGATCTGCGGCGAGATCGACCTCGCGCTCGGGCGCGTCTACGCGCTCGCGCCGGCGATCGTGTACGTCGTCTCCTCGGAAGACGAGTACGGCCTGCCCATCTGGGCGGGGATGATCGCCGCGCTCGTCTTCTCGGCCCTCGTCGGCCTGACGAGCGGCGTCATCACGACCTTCCTTCGGGTGCCGTCCTTCATCACGACCCTCGGCATGCTCTTCTTCCTCAACGGGATCACGCTGCACCTGCTCTCGGGCACGCAGGTGTTCATGCCCGGCGGCGATCTCTTCAAGAACATCTTCGGCTCGCAGCCGTTCGAGTACGTCGCCTACCTGAACTCCGAGTTCTGGTGGGCGCTCGGGATCGTGCTGCTGCTCCAGTTCGTCCTCACCTGGACGCGCTGGGGGCTCCACACGATCGCCACCGGCGGCAACCTCATCGGCGCAGCCGAGAGCGGCGTCAACGTACGGATGGTCAAGATCGGCAACTTCGTGCTCGCCAATGTGCTGGCCGGGTTCGCCGGCATCCTCGACTCGACCCGGATCACGACGATCGTGCCGCTCCAGGGCGGCGCCGACATCATGTTCCTCGCCGTCGCGGGCGCCGTGATCGGCGGCACGTCGCTCTTCGGCGGGCAGGGGTCCGTGATCGGGGCCTTCATCGGCGTCGCAGTGCTCGTGATCCTGCGCACCGGCTTCAGCATCATCGGGGTGAGCGCCTTCACGTTCGACCTGATCATCGGCATCGCGATCATCGCCTCGATGGTCGTCAACGTGCAGGTCGCCCGGCTGCGCAACCTGGGGAGGCTCCAATGAGCCCGGCGACGGCCGACGTCGTGAGGGTCGAGCGTGTCGCGAAGAGCTTCGGCGCCGTGACCGCGCTCGTCGACGTCTCGCTGCACCTCGGCGAGGGGGAGTGCCTCGGGCTGATCGGTGACAACGGGGCCGGGAAGTCGACGCTGATCAAGATCCTGAGCGGCTTCCACCATCCCGATTCCGGAACGCTCTTCATCAACGGCGAGGAGGCGACTCTTCGCTCGGTCGACCATGCGCGTTCGCTCGGGATCGACACCGTCTACCAGGACCTCGCGTTGATCCCGACCCTCTCGGTCACCCACAACATGTTCCTGAACCGCGAGCTGACCGTCGGGTTCGGGCCGTTCCGGTGGCTTGCGAACGGCGAGATGCAGCGCCGTGCGCGCGCGTACATCGAGGACATCGGGATTCGGACCCTGCGCTCGGTGAAGTCGGAGGTCGCCATGCTCTCGGGCGGGCAGCGACAGGCGATCGCGATCGCGCGCTCGGTGCACTCGGGCGCCAGGATCCTCCTCCTCGACGAGCCGCTCGCCGCGATGGGCGCCAAGGAGGGGGAGATGATCCTCGACCTGATCCGCGACCTCAAGGCAAAGGGCCACTCGATGATCGTCGTCGCGCACAACTACGTGCACGTGCTCGAAGTCTGCGACCGCGTCAACCTGCTCCAGCACGGGCGCATCGCGCTCGACCGGCTGTCGTCCGAGACGTCGGCGGAGGAGCTGACCGAGATCGTCGCGCGTGAGTACCGGCGGCAACGCGACGATCGGCCGGCTACGGACGGAGCATCGGAGACCTGAGCCGTAGGATCGGCTCGAGCCGGCTCCGGCGCCACCGGAAAGCGGCGCCGAAGCGACCCGAGAAGGAGGGCTGTGAACCAGCCCGGTCTATGTATATCATAGTACTGTTGCGGCCAGGGATCGCCTGGTGATGCGCGCCACCTGGCTCGGCCAGGCGGGGTTCCGGCTCGAGGCCGACGGCGTCTGCGTCGTCGTCGACCCGTGGGTGAGCCCGCACGAGCTGCGCCTCGTTCCGCCGCCGCCGCGGGGGCTCGCGGCCGAGGACGTCGATTGGCTGCTCGTCACGCACGAGCATCTCGACCACCTGGATCCCCCCTTCCTGCCGGTGCTGCTCGAGCGTTCGCCCGACGCGCGCGTCGTCGTGCCCGCGCCGCTCGTCCCGCACGTCCGCGACCTCGTCGGCGGCGATCGGCTCGTCGCGGTGCAGCCGGGCGACAGCCTCGACCTCGGCGGTGTCGAGGTGCACGTCGTCCCGGCATTCCACGGCGTGACGATGGAGGACGCCTACGGCGACGGCTCTGCGCTCGGCGAGGGGCCGCGCTTCGTCGGCTACGTCCTCGGCCGCGAGCCCCGCGTGTACCACGCGGGCGACACCATCGTCACCGGCGCCCTCGTGGACGCGCTCGTGCCGCTCGGGATCGACGTCGCGTTGCTGCCGTGCAACGGGCGGGATGCGGAGCGGGAAGCCCGCGGGGTCGTCGGCAACATGGACGCGGCCGAGTCGGTCGACCTCGCGCGTCGGATCGGGGCGTCGCAGCTCGTCCCGTACCACTGGGACGGCTTCGCGGGCAACACAGCGTCCCCGGGCGCGGTGGCCGACTGCGCCGACGGCCGAGTCCACGTCACCGTGCCGGCCCGCTTCCGGCCACTCGACCTCGCGTAGCGTGCGCGGCGCTGGGCTCAGCGACGTCGGGCGTCGTCACGCGCGAGCCGCCGGATGTCGGCCGCCGTGTCGGCGATCAGCACCTTCGCCGCCTGCTCCGCTGCGTCCTCGTCGCCGGCCGTGATCCCGTCGAGGATCGCCTTGTGAAGCGGCAGGGCCCGCCGCCGAGAGCGACTGGGGGTGGTCGTCAGCGTGAACGTGGCCCGCAGGACGGCGCGCAGGACTCGGCCGAGATGCTCGAGCAGCTCGTTGTGGCACGAGAAGAGGATGCGGCTGTGGAACTCGAGGTCGGCCGCGAGGTAGACGGGCTGGTCGTCGACGCCGGCCGCCATCCCGCCGTATGCCTCTGTGATCCCGGCGACCTCCTCGTCGGTCGCGCGGGTCGCGGCGAGGCGCGCGGCAAGCGGCTCGATCGCGAGCCGGATCTCGGTCGTCTCCTCGTACAGCTTGTGGTCGTCCGACGCCTCGGTGCGCCAGCTGAGCACGTCGGGGTCGAGGATGTTCCAGTCGCCTCGCTCGCGAACCCGGGTGCCGGTCTTCGGCCGTGCCTGGACGAGTCCCTTGGCAGCGAGCACACGCACCGCCTCCCGGAGGACCGTGCGACTGACCGAGAGGTCCGACGTGAGCTCGTCCTCGGGCGGGAGGGGGTCCCCCGGCTTGAGGTCGCCGTTCACGATCTGGAGCCCGATCGTGTGGACGACCTCGCCGTGCAGGCCGCGGCGCGGATAGATGTACGGTGTGCTCACGAGCGCCGTCGGCTCATCGCCGGAACGTAGATTGCGGGCAGGACGGCTCTATCGGAACGGTCTGGGGCAATCGTAATATGATACGTCTTGTGATGACCCGCGTGACGGCTCGCGACGCGTGAAGATTCTCGTCACCGGAGCGCACGGCAAGGTCGGTCGCGCGCTCGTACCGCGGCTCATGCTGGCCGGTCACGAGGTTCGGACCTGCGACCTGACGCGTCCCGACTGGGATCGCGTCGATCCCGCCGAGGCGGACGACTACTGGCAGGTCGACCTGACCGACGCAGGCGCCGCCTACGCGGTCGCCGCGGGAATGGACGTCGTCGTGCACACGGCGGCCATCCCGCAGCCGATCCACAACGCGCCCCATGTCGTCTTCGCCAACAACATGCTCAGCACGTTCAACGTGCTCGAGGCCGCGATCGCCGGCGGCGCGAGGCGCCTCGTCAACTTCTCGAGCGAGACCGTCCCGGGCTTCCCGTACGCGCTGCGCCCCTTCGAGCCCGAGTACCTCCCGATCGACGAGGAGCATCCCGTACGACCGCAGGACGCCTACGCGACCTCGAAGTGGTTCGGCGAGCTGCTCTGCGAGCGCGCGGTCGAGCGGTCCGACATCCGCTGCACGTCGATCCGGCCCTCCTGGGTGCAGGACGAGGGGAGCTACGAGCGCAATCTCGGGCCGATCGTCCGCGACCCCTCGGTCTTGATCGGCAACTACCTGGGGTACATCGACGTCCACGACCTGTGCGAGGCCGTAGTGCTCGCGATCGAGACGGACCTGCCCGGGCACGAGGTCTTCTACATCGCGTCGCCCGACACGATCGGCGGTCACCCTCTCGTCGAGACGGTGAAGGCGCACTACAACGCCGACGCCATCGAGTTCCGGCCCACGACGCGAGAGGACGCAGCGCCCGTCTCCACGGCGAGGGCGGAGCGGCTGCTCGGCTGGACGCCGACGCGCACCTGGCGGGACTATCTCGACGAGCAGGGTCGGTCGCGCGTGTGAGGACGCGGCTGCTCGGCCGGGACGGCCCGGAGCTCAGCGTGGTCGGCTTCGGCGCCTGGGGCATCGGCGGGCCGTGGCGGTTCGGGTGGGGACCGGTCGACGACGACGACTCGATTGCAGCGATCCGGCGGGCGGTGGAGCTCGGGGTCAACTGGGTCGACACCGCGGCGGTCTACGGTCTCGGTCACTCCGAGGATGTCGTCGGGAGGGCGCTGAGCCCCTATCGGGTCGGCGAGGACGTGCTCGTGTTCACGAAGTGCGGCCGCCGGTGGGAGGGCCGGCCGGACGGCGAGATCGGGAACGACCTCCGCCCCGAGTCGATCCGCGAGGAGTGCGAGGACAGCCTGCGCCGCCTCGGCCTGGAGCGGATCGACCTCTACCAGTGTCACTGGCCGGACTGGACGACGGGGACGCAGCTCGAGGACTCGTGGGGCACGATGGCCGCCCTCGTCGACGAGGGGAAGGTCCGCTGGATCGGCGCCTGCAACTTCGACGTCGAGCAGCTCGATCGCTGTGAGGCGGTGCGGCACGTCGACTCGGTGCAGCCTCCGCTCTCGCTGCTCGCCCGTGGGGTCCTCTCGACCGTCGTGCCGTGGGCCGCCGAGCATGGCGTCGGGGTGCTCGGCTACTCGCCGCTCGCCTCGGGCCTGCTCTCCGGCGCGTACGACCGCGACCGCATCGCGGGTCTCGCCGAGGACGACGCACGCCGGGACGCGCCCGCGTTCCGGGAGCCGCTCCTCTCGCAGAACCTCGACCTCGTCGAGCGGCTCCGGCACCTCGCGGACAGGCTCGGAACGACGTTGCCGGCGCTCGCGATCGCGTGGGTGCTGGCGCAGCCCGGCGTGACGGCGAGTATCGTCGGGGCGCGCCTGCCGGGCCACGTCGACGGTTGGGCGGCCGCCGCCGAGCTCGAGCCCGACGACCGGACGCTGCGGGAGATCGGCGATGCGGTCGCCGCGACCGGGGCTGGCTCCGACGTGCCACCGGCACCGCCGCCGCACATCAGGCCCGTCCACGCACGAACCGGAGCGAAGGAGCCTGCATGAGACTCGGCCTGCTGTCGACAGCGAAGATCAACGACGCGATCATCCGGGGCGCGGCGGAGACCGACGCCGTCGACGTCGTCGCCGTCGCGAGCCGCGACGAGGCGAAGGCCAGGGCGTACGCGGCCGAGCGAGGGCCTCGCGCGGGCCTACGGCTCGTACGAGGCGCTGCTGGGCGACGACGAGCTGGACGCCGTCTACATCTCGCTCCCGAACGGCATGCACCACGAGTGGACGCTCAACGCGCTCGCCGCCGGGAAGCACGTCCTCTGCGAGAAGCCGTACACGCGCACCCCGGCCGAGGTGGACGAGGCATTCGACGCCGCCGAGGCCGCCGGCCTCGTGCTCATGGAGGCGTTCATGTACCGCCACCACCCGCAGACGAAGGAGATCGAGCGCCTCGTCCGCGAGGGCGCCGTCGGACGGCTCCGCGCGGTGCACGGCGTCTTCAGCTTTCCCCTGACCGACCTCGCGAACATCCGGGCGAGCGCCGAGCTCGCCGGCGGCGCGCTGATGGACGTCGGGTGCTACTGCGTCAGCGGCGCGCGGATCGTCGCGGGCGACCCCGTCTCGGTCTTCGCCGAGCAGGTGGTCGTCGACAACGGGATCGACATGGCGACCTACGGGACGATGCGCTTCTGGGACGAGGTGGTCGCCCAGTTCGAGGCGTCGTTCCTCGCTCCGGAGCGGCAGTCGCTGGAGATCGTCGGCTCGGACGGCGTGCTCCGCGCCGAGGCGCCGTGGCGGCTCGACTGGGGCGGCGACCTCGTGCTCGTGCGGGACGGCGAGCGCAAGGTGATGCCCGTCGAGGAGGCCAACTCGTACACCTGTCAGCTCGAGAACTTCGCGGCCGCGGCGGCCCACGAGGCACCGGCGCTGCTCGGTCGCGGCGACGCGACGGCGCAGGCGCGCGTGATCGACGCGCTCTACCGCTCGGCCGAGTCGGGCGCGTCCGTCTCGCTCTGACCCGACGTCGCGGAGCGGGCCAGGGCGACGGACTCCTCGAGCGTCAGGGTGCGGCCCCGTGCGAGCAGCGGCTCGAGGTCGAGCGCCTCGGCGACCTGCCCTCGCACCCTCCGCGCACGAGCCGCCTCCTCCGCCTGCGGGGCGCTCCCGAGCGCTCCGAACTGCGCCTCGAACGCGCCTGAGAGCACGCCTGCGCTCTCGAGGTCGCCGCGTGCCGCGGCGATGTGCGCCGCGATCCCGATCGCATACGCCGATCCCTCCCGGTACCCGAGCCGCTGCGCCGCATCCAATGCCGCGTGCAGGTGGCGGCCCGCCTCCTCGATCTCTCCCACCGTCGCTTCGACGCTCGCGAGGTTGAGGTTCGAGATCGCGATCCCGTCGTCGTCGCCGATCTCCTCCTGCAGCCGCAGCGTCTCGACCGACGCTGCCCGTGCCTTGTCGAGCTCGCCGAGGCCCTCGTAGGCATTGGCGAGGTTCGCGAGCATCACCCCGACCCCGTGTCGGTCGGCCGTCGTGCCGAGCTGCTCGAGTGACGCCTCGTACAGCGGGACAGCCGCGCGGAGGTCACCCTCCGCGGCGCTGCAGGCGCCGAGCTCGCCCAGCGCGCGCGCGATCTCCCGAGGCTCACCGACCTGCTCGACGAGAGGCAGCACCGTCGTCCAGAGCTCGCGAGCCCGCTGGAAGTCGCCCGCCGCGAACGCCATCACGCCGGCCTCGCCGAGGGTGCGCGCCCGCAGCGCGGGCGGAACGTCGCCGGCCAGCCCGACGGCTTCGTCGAGGCGGTGGCGGCCCTCCTCGATGTACCCGCGGACCCGCCAGAAGTAGCGGAGCCCGTTGGCGAGACGGAGCTCCCGCTCTGCGTCGCCGGTGGCTCGGGCATGTGACAGCGCGGCGCGGTAGTTGTCGTGATCCAGGGCGATGCGCTCGAGCCAGGCAGCGTCCGTGTTCCGCTGCCAGTACACGCCGTCGCCCTCTGCTTGCGACAGGAACCAGTCGAGGTGACGGTCACGTATCGCACGCTCGCTGCCCGACGAGCCGAGCAGCTCGGTCGCATACTCGCGCACCGTCTCGAGCATCGTGAAGCGGGTTTCGCCGCCGTGACCGTCCGCCCTCGAGACGAGCGCCGCGTCCAGCAGGTCGTCGAGCGCAGTGGGAACGTCGACCCCGGAACCCACGACCGCCTCGATCGCGTCCAGGGTCGCACCGCCGCTGAAGGCCGCCAGCGCGGCCAACACCGATCGCGCCTGCTCGTCGAGCAGCTGCACGCTCCAGTCGATCGCGGCGCGGAGCGAGCGCTGCCGCTCCGGGAGATCGCGTGCCCCGCGTGAGAGCAGCCCCAGCCTGTCGCCCAGTCGCGCCGCGGTCCCGTCCGCCCCGAGCGACCTGACGCGGGCGGCGGCCAGCTCGAGCGCGAGCGGCAACCCGTCGAGCGCGCGACAGATCCGCGCCACGGCGGCGGCGTTCGCCTCGGTGACGTCGAAGTCGGGGAGGCTCCTGCGGGCACGCTCGACGTACAGCCGAGCTGCGGCCGAGCTCTCGACGTCGGGCAGCGAGTCGGCGCCGAGCTCCGGGATCGGGAGCGGGGGAACGCGATACTCGCGCTCCGCCGTGATGCGCAGCGGCGCCCTGCTCGTCACGAGCGCCTTCGACCCCGCGACGCGGTCGAGGAGCCGACCGACGTCGGCTGCCGCGTCGAGGACCTGCTCGAAGTTGTCCAGCACCAGCAGCGGCGGCGGCTCGCCGAGGGCGGCGGCGGCCGTCTCGACCGGATCCGCGCCGGGCGCCTCGTCCGCGCCGAGCACGTGAGCGATCGTGGGCAGCACGAGCGCGGCGTCGCTCACGGACGAGAGATCGACGAAGACGGCGTGCCCACCGCCGGCGCGCGTCTGTTCCAGCTCCAGTGCGAGGCGCGTCTTGCCCGTTCCACCAGGCCCCGTGAGGGTGACGAGGCGGGTGTCGGGACGGTCGAGGAGCGCCGACACGGCCGCGAGCTCGAGCTCCCGGCCGATCAGGGTCGAGGCAGGCCCGGGGGTTGGCGCCGGCCGGGTGACCGGCACGTCGAGGCTCGCGTCCTGGCGAAGGATCCGCTGCTCGAGCGAGCGCAGATCGCCCGACGGCTCCAGGCCGAGCTCGTCGAGCGCGCTCCGCGCGTCCTGGTACGCAGCGAGCGCGTCCGCCTGCCTCCCGGCCCGGTACAGCGCGATCATGCGCTGCGCGTGGAAGCGCTCGCGGTGCGGATGCGTCGCCGCGAGCCCTTCCAGCTCGCCCGTCAGCACGTCGTGTCGTCCAGCCTCGAGGTCGGCGTCGATGCGTGCCTCGAGCGCGGCGAGCCGGGCATCGTCGAGCCGTGCCGCGTCGGCCTGCGCGAACGCCTCGTCGGCGAGGTCTGCGAGCGCAGGTCCGCGCCACAGCGACAGCGCCTCGGCGAGCGCGGCGGCATCTCCACGCGCGACGAGGGCGTGAAAGCGCTCGACGTCGAGCTCGCCCGGCTCGACGCGGAGCCGGTAGCCGGGCGGGCGCGTCTCGATCCGGTCGGCCCCCAGCGCGCTGCGCAGGGCGTGCACGTGGACGTGGAGCGCGCTTGTCGCGGTCGCGGGCGGCTGCTCTCCCCAGACGGCGTCGACGAGTCGATCCGCCGGCACGACCTCGTTCCGGGAGAGGAGCAGCCGCGCAAGGAGGGCGCGCGGCCGCCTGCCGCCGAGCGCGACGGCCGCGTTGCCCTCGCGAACGACCTCGAGCGGTCCGAGCAGCCTGAACTCCACCTCTAGCGCCCCTTCGAGTAGTGGCCCCTTAAGCCGACCTTCGGTCGATCGTAAGCGGCCCGCTCGATGGTGTGGCCGTCACGCACGACCCACCACACAGGAGGCAGCAGTGATCACCACCGGCCAGTCCATCACGAATTCCGTCACCGGCGAGACGCTCGTCTTCCGCACGACCTCCGCCGACACGAACGGCGAGGCGGTCGTCGTCGAGACGTTCGTGGAGCCGAACGGCGCGGTCGCCGCCGCGCACGTGCATCCCAAGCAGGAAGAGACCTTCGAGGTGCTCGCCGGCGAGCTCGAGTTCCGGCTCGGCAAGCGCACGCTCGTCGCGAAGGCGGGCGACCGCGTCCTCGTCCCTGCCGGCACGCCGCATCGCTTCCGCAACGTCGGTGAGGAGACCGCGCATTTCGTCTGCGAGGTCAAGCCCGCGCTCGACTTCGAGCGGCTGATCGAGACGATGTTCACGCTCGCCGAGGACGGCAAGGTGAACAAGAAGGGGATGCCGAACCCGATGCGGCTGGCGGTCATCGCCCGTCACCACTTCGACGACGTGCGTCTGCCGTTTCCCCCGGCATGGCTCCAGCGCCTCGGGCTCGCATTCGGCGCGCCGCTGGGCCGCCTGCTCGGCTACAAGCCGACCTACCAGGCACAGGCTCCGAAG
Organism: uncultured Actinomycetes bacterium; assembly: GCA_963748255.1. Taxonomy (GTDB): domain Bacteria; phylum Actinomycetota; class Thermoleophilia; order Gaiellales; family Gaiellaceae; genus Gaiella. The sequence continues at coordinate 221,287 of CAVVIL010000025.1, forward strand.
ACTCCGACCGCGCTCGGCTTCTGAGCCGCTGCCGCCCCGCCGGTCGTGTCGCACTCCTCGGTCCGTCCGCCGCGAGCGGTCGGGCCGAGGGCTTCCGGTGGCTCAGGATCGGACGGTCTCCGTGACGAGCGCCACGGCCGCGGACGGCTCCAGCTCACGGCCCATGGCGCGAAGCTCCTCCACCCGGTCCGCGCCGAGCGTCCGTGCGGCAGCGGCAGCCACCGGATCGAAGTACTCCTCTCGCTCGTGCTCGTAGCGACCGTCACCCAGGCGCCGGAGCGCCGTCTCGGCTGCTCCGAGCAGGAGCGCCGCGCGCTCGGGATCACCGGACACCGCCGCCACGCGGGCCGCGATGAACATGTTCGCCGGGATCGCGTTGAAGTCGTTCAGCTCGACGGCGATGGGCAACGACTCCTCGATGAGCGCGGCCGCTTCGGCGTACCCGCCGTCGTCCGCCGCGACGCCGGCGAGCACGACGAGCTGGAACGCATAGAGCGTCTCGTCGCCGTACTCTGCCCGAAGCGACAAGGCCTCTGAGATCGCGGCACGCGCGTCGTCCAGCTCGCCGAGTCGACGGCTGGCCTCGGCGATGGAGCCGAGCACGAGCGCGAGCCCGTACCAGTGCTCCGTCTCGCGAAAGAATGCCGCCGCGTCCCGGCACAGGTCTCGCGCGCGGCGGAAGTCTCCCATCGACGTAGCGGTGCCGGCCAGCATCTGCTGCGTGCGCGCTGCCCAGACGCTGTCGCCCGCGTCCTGGAACGCCGCCAGCGCCCGGTCTCCGAGCGTGCGGGCGCGCTCCCAGTTTCCGCGGAAGTAGGCGAAGAAGGCGGCGCCGGCGAGCGCCTGTCGCTCCGTAGCCGAGGACGGCTCCGGAATCTGCTCCACCACTCGCTCCAGGTGGAGCGTCGCCTCGTCGAAGAGCCCGCGCACGCGCCAGTACTCGCGGAGCGCCACCGCGAATCGGACCATGACGTCCGGATCGTGCTCGCCGGCATACCCGAGCGCTCCGAGGATCTCGGCGTGGTGCCGATCGAGGCGTTCGAGCGCGTCGGGGGAAAGCGGGCCTGCGGCGCGGTCGGCCTCTGCGCGCTCGGCGACGGAGAGGTACCAGGCGGCATGCGCGCGACGGTGCTCGTCGAGCTCGTCGCGCTCGACGAGTTGTGCGCGCGCGTACGCGCGCAGGGTCTCGAGAAGGCCGAATCGCGGCTTGCCGCTGGTGTCGACGGTGTGGGTGACGAGGCTGGCATCGAGCAGTGCCTCGAGCGCGTCGGGTGTCGCCGTCCCTGCGACGACCCCTTCGATCTCGTCCAGGCTCACGGCGCCGGCGAACACGCCGAGGGCTCGGAACGCACTGCGGCCCTCGTCGTCAAGGAGGCGGTAGCTCCAGTCGATCGTGGCCTGGAGCGACTGCTGGCGTTCGGGCTGGTCCGCCGACCTTCGGCGGAGGAGCGACAGGCCCTCGGCGAGCCGCTTGGCCGTCTCCTCGGGAGCCAGGACGCGGATCCGCGCGGCGGCGAGCTCGATCGCGAGCGGAAGGCCGTCGAGCGCACGACAGATGCGGCCGACCGCGTTCGCGTTCTCGTCGCGGAGCTCGAACTCCGGGAGCGACGCCTGCGCGCGCTCGACGTAGAGCCGCACGGCGGGCGACCTCACGACGGCGGAGACGGTGCTCTCGCCGAGTTCGGGGAGGGAGAGCGTGCTGACCCGGAACTCGCGCTCCATCGTGAGGCGCAACGGTGACCGGCTTGTGGCGAGGATCGTGGTCTCGCGTGCGAGGTCGAGCAGCCGTCCGACCTCGACGTGCGCGTCCGGGAGGTGCTCCAGGTTGTCCAGGAGCAGGAGCGTCCGCTCGCTCGCGAGCCGGTCTGCGATCGCCTCGATGACCGGCCGGCCGGGGTCTTCCTCGACTGCGAGCGCGCGTGCCACCGTCGGCATCACGAGCGCCGGATCCCCGACGGGGCTCAGGTCGACGAACGTGTGCTCCGCGAACGCCCTCGCAGCTTCCCTGGCCAGCGTCGTCTTGCCGGTGCCTCCCGTGCCCGTGAGCGTCACGAGCGTGACGTCGTCGCGGCGGAGGAGCGCGACCACCGCTGCCAGCTCGCGCTCGCGCCCGATCAACGTGCTCGGCGGCGATACGGAGGCGACCTCGCGAGGGGGCGCGAGCGACGGGTCGTGCTCGAGGATCCGCCGTTCGAGGCCGCGCAGGTCGGGGGACGGGTCGAGGCCGAGCTGGTCGAGCGCCGCGCGGGCCTCGCGGTAGGCGGCGAGGGCCTCCGCCTGCCGGCCCGCGCGGTAGAGGGCGAGCATGCGCTGGCCCTGGAGACGCTCTCGGTGGGGGTGGCTCGCGACGAGGGAGTCGAGCTCGCCGGCGACTGCCGCGTGACGGCCGGCCGCGAGATCGGCGTCGATCCTGGCTTCGATGGCAGCAAGGCGGCGCTCCTCGAGGCGTGCCGCTTCCGTCGCGGCAAACAGCTCGTACGCCATGTCGGCGAGGGCCGGCCCCCGCCAGAGCGCGAGAGCGTCGTGGGGCTTCCCCGAGGCGACGAGCGCTTCGAACCGCTCGATGTCCAGCTCACCCGGCTCGACGCGCACGAGGTAGCCCGGCGCGCGCGTGACGATCCGATCGGTGCCGAGTGCCTTCCGAAGCGCGTGGACGTGGACCTGGATCGCGCCGGGGCCGCTCGTGGGCGGCGATTCGCCCCAGATCCCGTCGATCAGCCGGTCGGTCGAGACGGGCACGTTGGCGTTGAGCAGCAGCATGGCGAGCACGGCGCGCGGCCGCTTGCCGCCGAGCTGGACGCTCGCGCCGTCGTCGCCCAGAACCTCGAGCGGACCAAGCAACCGGAACTCCATGACCCCTGGTGACCCCTTCTTAAGCCGAGCTTGGGCGGATCCTAAGCGCACTCCCCGAGGGTGCAACTCGACCTGACCATCACGAAGGAGGAAGCAGTGACCGCGACCACGTTCGAAACCGGCCTCAGCGTCACACGCCAGGGCTGGACGAGGCTCTTCGCACCGCTCGGGGGCCTCGGCCTCGTCGCCGGCCTGATCATGCTCATGGTGTCGCCCGCCAGCGACGACACGGGGGAGACCCCTGCTGAGGTCGTGTCGTACGCGTCGTCCCACGAGGGCTGGAACATCGCGATCCTGCTCTTCGGGCTCGCGTCGGTTGCCCTCGGCGGGCTGTTCGTCGCAGGGGTCCACAGCCGGCTTCGCCGAGTCGCGACCGAGACGGAGTCGGCACTCGTCCTGATCGGCGGCATCGTCTTCACGCTCTGCTTCGCCCTCTGCTGGGTCATCTGGATGGCGCCGCTCGCCGACATGCCCGACGACCCGGCGCGTGCGCTCGCCCAGGCCGAGGCGTATCTCGGCTACGACGACGTCGGCTGGTTCCTCCTCGGGACAGCAGGGGTGGCGGCGGCGCTCTTCATCGTCCCGGCCTCGATCGCCGCGATCCGCGCCGGGCTTCCCACCTGGCTCGGCTGGCTCGGCGTCGTCGCGGGCATCGCGTCGCTCGGGACGGTCGCGTTCCTCGGCATGTTCGCGTGGATGGCGTGGATCGCCGTCGCGTCGATCGTGCTGCTCGTCGCGCGACGGCCCTAGAGGGCCGAGCGCAGGAAGCGGAGGAGGTTGCCGGCGGTGACGGCGGCGACCTCCTCCTCGCTCCAGCCGCGGCCTCCGAGCCTCTCGACGAGCGCGGGGTAGTGCTCCGACCCCGTGAGCCCTTCGATCCCGAGACCCGGTGTGAGGCCCGGCGGCATCAGGCCGTCCTTCGGCTCGGGCGGGGGCGGCATCGCCTCCCAGAGACGCTTCGTGAAGTCGCCCCCGAGGCAGACGCGGTCGGCGCCCATCACCGACACGGCATGCTCGAGGTGCTCGATCACGCCGTCGATCGTCCGCCGCTCGGGTCCGATCGCGATCGGGTGGAGCATCAGCCCGAAGAGGCCGCCGGCGTCCCGCAGCGCGCGGAGCTGGTCGTCGTCGAGGTTCCGCGGCGTGTCGTTGACGGCCCGGCAGCCGCCGTGCGAGCAGAGGATCGGCGCGCCGGCCGCCCGCTCGAGCAGCTCGGCGTAGACACCGCGCGACGCGTGCGCGAGGTCGAGCACGACGCCGAGCTCGACGAGCCGGTCGACCAGCTCGCGCCCGAGGCGGGAGAGCCCGCCGCCGTCCTCGGCGGCGCCGTCGGCGAAGGCGTTCCGGCGGTTCCAGGTGAGGCCCGCCATCCGGACGCCGAGCGCGTGGAAGACGTCCGCGGGCCAGGTCTCGACGCCGAAGCACTCGACGCCCTCGAGTGCGAGCATCAGCCCCAGCCGCTCGCCCGACTCGACGCGGGCGAGGTCGGCAGCGTCGCGCACCTGGAGGACGCGGTCGGCGTTCTCGGCGACCGCGCGGTGGAACGACGCCACCATCGACAGCGCCTCGCGCAGCGACCCCTCGGGCTGCACCGTGACGTCGACGTAGATCGGGCAGACCTGGAGGCCGACGCCGCCCTGCTCGAGCAACGGGAGCCAGGTCCGCGCGAAGACGTCCGTCTCGCCGAGCCGGCGCTCGCGGTAGGCGAGCTCCATGAGCAGGTCGACGTGGGCGTCCGCGATCACGCGGCGACCATATCGCCGGGCCAGATGTTGCGGGATCGTGAAGGCGGGAATCCGCTCGTCGCGCGGCGTCGTAGTCTCCAGGGAACAACGCAAAGCGACCGAGGAGACCCATGAAACGAGCCCTGATCGTCGTTCCCGCCGCGCTCGCCGCGCTCGCGACCGCACTGCCCGCGATCGCCGCGACGCCGACCTACAACGGGACCGTCGGCCCCGGCTTCACCATCACGATGGCGAAGAAGCCGACGAAGGCCGGCAAGGCCAAGCTCGTGATCGCCGACAAGTCGTCGATCCACAACTTCCACCTCACCGGCCCGGGCGTGAACGTCAAGACGAGCGTCTCCGCGACGGGCTCGAAGACGTTCACCGTCACCCTGAAGAAGGGCACCTACCGCTTCGTGTGCGACCCGCACGCGAGCTCGATGAAGGGCTCCTTCAAGGTCTCGTAGCTCCACGGCTGCGGGGAGCCGGCCGCGCGCGCCGCGCTCTCCGGGGGAGGGGTCGCGCCGGAGGCCCGGTCACGCCGGGCCTCTGCGCGCGTCACCGCGTCCTAGACGACGGGCAGCGACTCGATCCCGTCGGCGCCGATCCGCCACGCCGCGAGCTCGTCGAGCCGGACCGAGTAGATGACGTACGGGAGGTCGCGCCAGAGGCCGATCCGCTCGACGTCCGTCCGCGAGGGCCGCGGCGGCGACGAGACGTGGGAGTGCACGACGGCCTGCTCGACGTCCCGGTCGCCGATGTCGGCCCACTGGACGGGGTCGAGCTGGAGCTCGAAGAAGTACGGCGACGGGGAGGCGTTTCTGCCCGCCACGTACTCGACGGCGACGTCACCGTCGAGGAGGAGGAGCCCGCAGGCCTCGTTCGGAAGCTCGGCGCGAGCGTGCGAGGCGATCGCCTCGCGCACCGCGGCCGGGATCACCACCAGACGGTCGTCTCCATCGACTCCGCCACGTCCTCGGACGGCGCCTCCCAGAAGTCGGCGCTGAGGTACTTCCAGCCGCCGTCGGCGAGGATCGCCACGACGACGCCCTCGTCGAGCTCCTCCGCGAGCCGGCGGGCGACGTGGACGACGGCGCCGGACGAGACGCCGCCCAGGATCCCCTCGCGGCGCAGCAGCTCGCGCACGGCCGTGACGGACTCCTCGTTCGAGACGAGCACCTTCCGGTCGAGCTTCGAGACGTCGAGGATCGGCGGCACGTAGCCGTCCTCGAGCGACCGGAGCCCCATCACCGGATCGCCGGGCAGCGGCTCCGCGGCGGCGACGGTGACGTCGGGGAACGACTCGCGGAGCCGCTCGCCCGCTCCCATCAGCGTGCCGCCCGTGCCGAGGCCGGCGACGACGACGTCGACCCGGTCGAGGGCGTCCGCGATCTCGGCGCCGGTGCCCTCGTAGTGGGCGCGGGGGTTGGCCAGGTTCGCGTACTGGAACGGCACGAACCAGCGCGGATCGGACTCGGCGAGCTCGAGCGCGAGGCGGACGGCCCCGTTCGAGCCCTCGGCCGCAGGCGAGAGGACGAGGTCGGCGCCGTAGAGCCGGAGCAGCCGCTTGCGCTCGTCCGTCGCGTTCTCGGGGAGCACGCAGGTCAGCGGGTAGCCGCGGAGCGAGGCGACGAGCGCGAGGGAGATGCCGGTGTTGCCGGACGTCGGCTCGAGCAGCGCCCGGCCGGGCTCCAGCTCGCCGGATGCCTCCGCTGCGTCGATCATCGCGAGCGCGACCCGGTCCTTGATCGACCCGGTCGGGTTCTGCCCCTCGAGCTTCGCGTAGATCTGCACGCCGGGCTTGGGCGCGAGGCGCGTCAGCTCGACGAGCGGCGTGCCGCCGACGAGGTCGAGCAGGCTCGACGCGACGACGCCGCGCCGGCGGGCGCTTCCCGCCGGGGCCGCGCCGTCCGGCGGCGGCACGGGCGCGCCGCCCGCCATCGCGGGCAGCAGGATCACGGTCGCCCCGGGCGCGACGGGGGTGTCGAGGCCGTCGAGCGTGCGCACGTCCTCGCCGCCGAGGTAGACGTTGACGAAGGGAGCGATGCCGCCGTCGGCGAGGATCTGCGGCCCGAGCGCAGGATGGCGCTCGACGAGGTCGTCGATCACCTCGCGGACGCTCTCGCCGGTCGCCTCGACCTGACGTGCCCCGCCGACCTCGGTCCGGAGGGTGGGCGGGATCCTGACCGTGATCACGAGGCGTGCACCGCCGGCGCCGAGCAGAACTCGACGTAGTCGACGTACTCGGTGATCGTCGGCGACTCGCCGCAGACCGGGCAGTCGGGGTTTCGCTTGATCGCGACCTCGTCGAAGGTCGTGTGGAGGGCGTCGAAGAGCAGCAGGCGGCCGGCGAGCGTCTCGCCGACGCCGAGCACGAGCTTCAGCGCCTCGCTCGCCTGGAGCGAGCCGACGATCCCCGGGAGGACGCCGAGGACGCCGCCCTCCGCGCAGCTCGGCGCGAGCTCGGGCGGCGGCGGCGACGGGTAGAGGCAGCGGTAGCACGGGCCGTTGCCGGGGTGGAACACCGTGACCTGGCCCTCGAAGCGGTAGATCGAGCCGTGCACGACCGGGATGTCGTGCCAGATCGACGCGTCGTTGACGAGGTACCGGGTGGGGAAGTTGTCCGTTCCGTCGACGATCACGTCCCAGCCGTGGGCGAGGATCGCCTCGACGTTCTCGGAGGTCAGCCGCTCCTGGAACGGCACGACGTTCACGTCCGGGTTGAGCGCCTCGATCGTGCGCCTCGCGGAGTCGACCTTCGGCTCGCCGAGACGGTCGGTCGAGTGCACGATCTGCCGCTGCAGGTTCGAGTCGTCGACGACGTCGGGATCGATGATCCCGAGCGTGCCGACGCCCGCGGCCGCGAGGTAGAGCGACGCGGGCGAGCCGAGCCCGCCGGCGCCGATCAGGAGCACGCGCGACTCGAGCAGCCGCCGCTGACCCTCCTCGCCGACCTCCGGGATGAGGAGATGTCGGGCGTACCGGGCGCGCTGGGCCGGCGTCAGCGACGCCGGGATCGTGATCTCGTAGCCGTTGCGCTTCCAGTCCGTGTATCCGCCGGCCAGGTTGACGGCCCGTTCGTACCCGAGCTCGTGCAGCGCGCGCGTCGCGAACACCGAGCGGGAGCCGCTCTCGCAGTAGACGACGAGGAGCCGCTGCTTGTCCGGGATCAGCGCCTCGGCCCGCGACTCGAGGTTGTTGCGGGGCAGGTGCAGCGCGCCGGGCAGGTGACCCTCGTCCCACTCCTCGCGCAGGCGCACGTCGACGAAGAGCGGCGTCGCGCCGTCGTCGACCAGCGCGTGGGCCTCCGGCGTCGAGATCTCGTCGATCTCGCCCCGGGCGTCGGAGAGGAGCTCGCGATAGGAAGCCATTACTTTCACGAATATAGCGAGTCCGGGTCGGGCCGCGAGGCCGGGGAGCCGCGGACGCGACGGATGGGTCCGCGCGGCCGCGGCTACCGTGCCGTCGTGTCGCCGCTCACCCGCGTCGTCGCGCTGACCGCAGCCGCCGCGGGCCTCGCCGCGGCGCTCGTCGTGGGGATCGTCTCGCTCCAGAGCGAGCCCACCGGCCCCGCCGTGCCTGCGGCCGCGCCGCGCCCCGGCGTCCCGCCGCTGACGCTCGAGCTCGGCGTGCGCGAGGACCGCGAGGCGGTCGCGCTCAGGCGCGCCACGCGGCTCTTCTCCGACGGCAAGCGGGCGGAGGCGCGGCGCACGTTCGCACGGTGGAACTCGGTGGAGGCGCGCGTCGGCCAGGCGTTCGCGCGCTGGCCCGACGGGACGGTCGACCAGCTGAACCGGCTCGCGGGCCTCCACCCCCAGCGCGCGGTCGTGCAGCTCAACCTGGGCGTCGCCCTCTTCTGGGCCGGCCTCGCGGGGGCCGAGGACGCGTGGCGCGCGGCGGCCGACTCGGAGCCCGACTCGCCGTACGCCGTGGCGGCGGGCAACCTCCTCCACCCGGAGTACGCGCGCGGGCTGCCGATCTTCGTCACCACCGTGCCGCTCCCCGCGGGTCTCGACGAGCTCCGGCCGGCCGACCAGCTCGACCTCCTCCGGCGCGGGGCCACCACCCCGGACGGGAAGCTGCTCTACGGCGTCGCGCTGCAGCGGCTCGGGATGCCGCGCTCCGCCGAGCGGGTCTTCGCCGCCGCGGCGCGCCAGGCGCCCGGGAACGTCGAGGCGCAGGTCGCCGCCGCGGTCGGCCGCTTCGACAAGGCGCGCCCCGCCGACGCGTTCTCGCGGCTCGGGCCGCTGTCACGCCGCTTCCCCGCGAGCGCGAGCGTCCGCTTCCACCTCGGGCTCCTGCTCCTCTGGGCCGGCGAGGTGCGCGAGGCGCGGACGCAGCTCACCCGGGCGACCCGGGTCGAGCCCGGCTCGCCGGTCGCGGAGCAGGCGCGCCGCTACCTCGACGAGCTCGACAAGGCAGGCGTCTCGTGACCGTGGGCAGGCGGATTCATTGCGGATCGGTCACGCCGCGGCTACCGTGTCGGCGCACGCAATCAAGGGGGCGGTCCTGAGCGCGCCAGCGCCACATCCGCAAGGAGCGAGCACGGCCCCGGAGGCGGCTCTCCGGTCGGAGGAAGGCCAGGCCCTTCTCGAGGCAGGTCGCGCGCGGGGAAGCCTGAACGCGGACGAGCTCGCGCTCGCGCTCGACGAGCTCGACCTCGACGCCACGCAGCTCGACGCCTTCTACGACGCGCTCGACGAGGAGCAGATCGAGGTCGTCGTCCCGGCCGAGGAGGCCGAGGAGGCGGAGCGCGAGCGTGCGTGGGAGACGGCCGAGGCCGAGATCTCGACGGACACCCTGCAGCTCTTCCTGAAGGACATCGGCAAGGTCCCGCTCCTGACGGCCGCGCAGGAGGTCGAGCTCGCGAAGCGGATCGAGCGCGGCGACCACGGCGCGAAGCAGGCGATGGTCGAGGCCAACCTGCGGCTCGTCGTCTCGATCGCCAAGCGCTACCGCAACCAGGGGCTGCCGTTCCTCGACCTGATCCAGGAGGGGACGATCGGGCTCGTGCGCGCCGCCGAGAAGTTCGACTGGCGGAAGGGCTTCAAGTTCTCGACCTACGCGACATGGTGGATCCGCCAGGCCGTCGCCCGCGCGATCGCCGACAAGGGCCGCACCATCCGCATGCCGGTCCACGTCGTCGAGAAGCTCAACAAGATCGGCCGCTCGGAGCGGAAGCTGCGCGCCGAGCTCGCCCGGGAGCCGACGGCCGAGGAGATCGCCGCCGACCTCGACCTCACGATCGAGGAGGTCGAGCAGATCAAGCGGAGCGCCCAGACGCCCGTCTCCCTCGAGAAGCCGGTCGGCGACGAGGAGGAGTCGGAGTTCGGCCACTTCCTCACCGACGAGTCCGAGCCGCTGCCCGACGAGGCGGCGGAGGTCGCGATGCGCCGCGAGGCGCTCCGCGCGATCCTCGGCGCGCTCTCCCCGCGCGAGCGGCAGGTGCTCGAGCTCCGCTACGGGCTCGACGGCCGCCAGCCGCGCACGCTCGACGAGGTGGGGCGCGCGTTCAACGTCACGCGCGAGCGCATCCGCCAGATCGAGCACCAGAGCCTGAAGAAGCTCCGTGCCCTGGCCGATGCGGCCAGCGTCCGGGACGTCGCGTGAGACGGCCGCTCCGCCGAATCGCGGACTGGTGGGAGCGCCGGCGCGGCAGGCGCAGCCGGATCCTCGACGCGCTCGGCGGCCACGACGACGGCGCGGACGGCACGGGCGTCCGCGAGCCGCGGCGCCCCCGCGTGCCGAGTCTCTCGGGCGCGGTGGCGCTCGACGAGCCCGGGCCGCGCGACGACGACTGAGCCGGCGTCTCCGTCGCAGTCCGGTCCCGGCGGACGATCCGCTGTCACGGCGCCGTCGTCCCTACAATGCCCGCCCGTGCTGCCCTCCCACGAAGTGCTCGTCGACGAGCTCGCCGAGCTGATCGCGATCCCCTCCGTCAGCGCCGACCCCGAGCGAGCGGGCGACGTGCGCGCCGCCGCGGAGTGGGCCGCGGCGCGGATCCGCGAGGCGGGCGGCACCGCCGAGATCGAGGAGCGGGGAGGCCGGCCGCTCGTCGTCGGGCACGTCCCGGCGTCGACGGGGGACGCGGCGCCGACCGTCCTCGCGTACGCCCACCTCGACGTGCAGCCGCCCGACCCGCTCGAGCTCTGGGAGTCCGACCCCTGGACGCTCGTCGAGCGCGACGGCAAGCTCGTCGCGCGGGGCGTCGCCGACGACAAGGCGCACCTCTACATGCTCCTCAAGGCCACCGCGCTCCTCGCGGCGGCGAACGAGCTGCCCGTGGCCGTCCGCTTCGCGATCGACGCCGAGGAGGAGGTCGGCGGCCACTCGGTCGTCGACTGGGTGGGCGAGGACACCGGCCCCGCCGACGTGGGGCTCGTCCTCGACGGGGGCTACGCGACCGAGACCCTGCCGAGCTTCTGCACCGCGCTGCGGGGCATCTGCTACTTCCACCTCACCGTCCGCACCGGCGAGCGTGACCTGCACTCGGGAATGGTCGGCGGCGCGGCCCTGGCCGCGACGCACGTGCTGCTCGAGGTGCTCCAGGCCGTGCTTCCCGGGCCCGACGGCCGCCTTCCGGAGCCGCTGCGCGCCGGCATCGTGGCGCCGACGGCCGAGGAGGTCGCCGGCTGGGCCGCGCTGCCGCACGGCCGCGACGAGCTCGCCGGGCAGGGCGCACGCCCGTCGGACGAGCGCGCCGAGGACGAGTTCATGGTGCGCACGACCGCGGAGCCGTCGGTCACCGTGAACGGGATCGAGGGCGGCTCGCCCCGGCTCCAGAAGACGGTGCTCCCGGTGGAGGCGCGGGCCAACGTCTCGATCCGCCTGGCGCCGGGGCAGTCGACGGCGGAGATCGCACCGGTCTTCGAGCGCCTCCTGCGCGACGCGACGCCGCCGGGCGCGACCCTCGACGTCGAGCTCTGGTCGACCGGCGAGCCCGGCTACGTCGATCCCGCGTCCCCCGCCGTGCAGGTCGCCCAGGAGGCGTTCGAGCAGGTGCTCGGCGTCCGTCCGCTGCTCGTCCGCTCCGGCGGCTCGATCCCCGTCGTGGCGGCGCTGGCCGAGCGGGGCGTCCCCGTGATCGTCACGGGGTTCACGCGGCCGAGCTCGCAGCTCCATTCGCCCAACGAGAACATCCCCGCACCGGCCCTCCGCGACGGGCTGGAGACGACCGTCGAGCTGCTCCGGCGGTTCGGTTCGCTTGGCTGAGACGCGCTACGCGAGCCCGCTCGCCGAGGAGCTGGCGGAGGACGTGCTCGCGCGCTTCCTGCGCTACGTCGTGATCGACACGCAGTCCGACCCGACGTCGACCACGTACCCGTCGACCGAGAAGCAGCTCGACCTCTCGCGGCTTCTCCTCGAGGAGCTGCGCGCGCTCGGGCTCGAGGACGTCGAGCTGACCGAGCACGGCTACGTCTTCGCGACGGTGCCGGGGACGGTCGCCGGCGCGCCGACGGTCGGCCTCATCGCGCACGTCGACACGGCGCCGGGCGTCTCCGGCACGGGCGTGCGGCCGCTCGTGCACCGCGGCTGGGACGGGGCGCCGCTCCGGCTGCCCGGCGACCCCGGCCAGGTGCTCGACCCCGACGACATGCCGGGGCTCGCGGAGCGGGTCGGCCACGACCTCGTGACGAGCGACGGGACGACCCTGCTCGGCGCGGACGACAAGGCGGGCGTCGCGATCATCGTCACCGCGGCCGAGCGCCTCCTGACGGACGACGCGCCGCGGGCGACGCTTCGGATCGCCTTCACGGTCGACGAGGAGGTGGGGCGGGGCACCGACCACTTCGACCTCGGCGCCTTCGGCGCCGACTTCGCCTACACGTTCGACGGCTCGGGCCTCGGCGAGGTCGAGACCGAGACCTTCTCCGCCTACCAGCTCGTGCTCACGATCACGGGCGTCGGGGTGCATCCCGGGTCCGGCAAGGGGCGCCTCGTCAACGCGCTGAAGCTGATGGGCGAGTTCCTCGTCGCGCTCCCGACCGACGGGCTCACGCCGGAGACGACCGAGGACCGCGAGGGCTTCGTCCACCCGGAGCGGCTCACGGGCACCACCGGCTCCGCCACCGTCTGGATGCTCGCCCGCGACCACGACGACGCGAAGCTCGAGGAGCACGTCGCGCTCGTGCGGCGCATCGCGGACGACGTGGTCGGGCGCGAGCCGCGCGCGTCGTTCACGCTCGACGTCGTCGAGCAGTACCGGAACATGCGACCGGCGCTCGACCGGCACCCCGAGGTCGTCGAGGCGGCCGAGGAGGCGATCCGGCGCGTCGGCGTCGAGCCGGTGCACAGCATCATCCGCGGCGGCACCGACGGCGCCCGGCTGACCGAGAAGGGCCTCCCGACGCCGAATCTGTTCACGGGCGGCCAGCACTACCACTCCGAGCGCGAGTGGGCCTCGGTGCAGGACATGGGCGCGGCGGCCGCGGCCGCGGTCGAGCTGATCCGCCTCTGGGGCGAGCGGTCCGCCTAGGGCTGACGCGCGGCTAGTCCGTGTGGACGGCGCAGCCGAGCCACTCGTGACCGAAGCGGCGCATCTCGTCGATGATCGGCCGCAGGGCCTCGCCCTTCGCGGTCAGCTCGTACTCGACGCGGGGCGGCGACTCGGCGTAGCTGCGCCGGACGACGATCTCCTCCGCCTCGAGCCAGCGGAGCCGTTCGGCGAGCGTCCGCGGGCTGATCCCCTTGCACGCGTGCTCGAGCTCCGTGAAGCGGCGCGGCCCCTCGGAGAGGTCGTGGACGATCAGCACGGTCCACTTCGAGCCGATGATCTCGCCCGTCGCCGCGACCGAGCACTGGCCCGCCTGGTGCACCGGGAGCATCGTGCGCGTCTCGGCATGAGCGGACATGCACGCAGTGTACGGGCCGACGCGGCCGAAATGGAGTCCCGAGTGCGAGAAAGGACCTGTCAGTCGTCGGCGCGCTTCGCGCGCTGGCACGCCGTGCCGCACGTCGAGGCGAGCACGAGCGGGCGGAGGAACCGCGCCAGGCCCAGCGCGCCCTGGCTGGAGAGGTGCAGCCCGTCGCCCACGAACCACGAGGGCTTGGTCGTGCTCGCGCCGTGCCAGTCGGCGACCGTGATCTGCGGCCACCGCTTCGCCGCGGCGGCGATCGCGGCGTTCGTCGTGCGGTAGAGCACCCGGTTCTCCTGCATCGTCACCCAGATCACCGTCGTGACGCCCTGGCGCGTCAGCGCCTGCATGACGCGGTCGATGTCCGCGCCGTAGTCGTCGGGGATGTCGTTGTAGCCGACGTCGACCACGACGATCGAGCCGAGCGGCTTCGCCGGCTTCTCGACGAGGGAGAGGACGCTCTGCGGCCGGTCGCCCTTGTACGGACAGCCCGTCTCGGCGAGCCGGCGGCAGACCTTCGCGTCGAGCTGGAGGTCGAAGCCCTTCGCGAGCAGCGTCCGCGCGCGCTTGTCGTAGGTCAGCGCGGCCGCGACGGAGTCGCCGAAGAGCGTCACCCGGGGGCGCGCCGCGCCTGCGCCGGAGGCTGCCGATGCGGCGACGGCCGCCGCGGCGATCACGGCGAGCAGGACGGACAGGCGGCGCATCGCGGGACTCTACCCCGCTGCGTCGCGCCGTATTCCTCGTCGGCCCACCGGTGCTTCGCGGCCCTTTGGCCGTGTTCCCGGTCGCGGCGGAGGAGCGGTTCGTGGCCGGAGGCCGGCTTCGCCGGCCGGGAGGCCAGGCATGCGTCGACGGCATTCACACGAGAAGAAGGGGGCTCGTGGGGGAAACATGGTTTCCCCCACGTCCTAGTCCCATGGAGGAGCGCCGTGCACCCAGCGGCCGCCGACCATGGTCGCGACGACCTGGACGTCTGTCAGCTCGTCCACCGGGATCGCGACCGGGTCGCGGTCGAGGACGACGAGATCGGCGAGGTAGCCGGGCAGCAGCTTCCCCCGCCGCCGCTCGTCCCCCGTCAGCCAGGCCGGGGCGACCGTCGAGGCGTGGAGCGCCTGCTCGACCGTCAGCGCCTCGTCCGGCCGCCACGCGGGACGGTCGTCGATCGTGCGCAGGACGCCCGCCCGGATTCCCGCGAGCGGGTCGAGCTCCTCGACCGGGGCGTCCGACCCGTTCGCGACGACCGCGCCGGAGTCGACGAGCGAGCGGAAGGCGTACGTCCCGGCGAGCCGCTCGCCCCAGAACCGCTCCGCGAGATCGCGGTCGGAGGGCGCGTGGCTGAACTGCACGGAGCACGCGACGCCCAGCTCGGCGAAGCGGGGGACGTCGGCCGGGTCGAGGCACTGCGCGTGCTCGATGCGCTGCCGGAGGCCGCGCGGCTGCCAGGCGTCCCGGGTCGCCTCGAAGGCGTCGAGGGCCTCCCGGTTCGCGCGGTCGCCGATCGCGTGCACGGCGATCGGCCAGCCGGCCTCCGCGCCTGCGCGGATCACCTCCGCGAGCTGCTCGCCGCTCGTGATGCAGACCCCCGACCCGTCGAGCATCCAGGCCGTCTGCGACCCGAGCGTCCCGTCCATGAACGCCTTCAGATAGCCGAGCCGGAGGTGGTCGTCGCCGAGCCGCGAGCGCAGGCCGAGCTCCGCGAGCCGCCCGACGTGGTCGGCGGGGAGCGACTGCCAGACCCGGAGCGTGAGCCCTCGCTCCTCGGCGAGCCGGCCGAAGATCGCCGGGGCCCCGAGCCAGCCGTCCTTGTCGTGGATCGCCCCGACGCCGCGCGCGGCGGCGACCTTGAGGCCGTCGCGGGTGGCCGCGACCCACTCGTCCTCCGAGACCGTCACGTGCAGCTCCCGGAACCGCCAGGCGGACTCCTCGCGCAGGATTCCCGTCGGCTCGCCGTCCGCGTCGCGCTCGACGACGCCGCCGGGGACCTCGAGGTCGCCGCGCGCGCGGGCGAGCGCCGCGCTCGAGAGCCAGAGGGAGTGGTAGTCCTTCGACCAGAGCGCGACGGGCGTCTCGCCCAGCGCCTCGTCGAGCGCCCGGCGGGTCGGCTTCTCGGCCCACTCGGCGTCGCGCCACCCGCGGCCGCGGAGCCACTCGCCGCTCCGCGGGTGCGCCCGGACGCGGGCGAGCGCCTCGTCGAGCGACGCGACGCCCTCGAGCGAGACGTCGCGGCGCGCGAGCGACCACGTCGGGAAGTGGACGTGCGCGTCGGTGAACGCAGGGAGGACGCAGCGTCCGCGCAGGTCGACGCGGTCCGGCGTCGGGAGCGCCCACTCGTGCGTCCCGACCCCGCCGACGATCCTGTCGCCCGCGATCGCGAGGGCGGCCGCGGTCGGCAGCGACGGATCCATCGTGCGG
The DNA here is from genome assembly GCA_963748255.1 of uncultured Actinomycetes bacterium. Taxonomy (GTDB): domain Bacteria; phylum Actinomycetota; class Thermoleophilia; order Gaiellales; family Gaiellaceae; genus Gaiella. Next base: position 237,131 of record CAVVIL010000025.1, read on the forward strand.
ACGACCCCGTTCGCGAGGATCACGCCGCGGAGCGTAGATCAGGTGAGCCCGAGGCAGCTCACGACGCGGGTGGCCGTGTTGTTGTCCTCGTTCGCCTCGGCCACGCTGCGCGCGTAGTCGGCGGTCGCCACGATCGTCCCGCTCCTGCAGCTGTACGTCCGCGTCACCGCCTGGCCGGGCTGCAGCGCCGGGATCGAGAAGGTCCCGACGCCCGAGACGGTGACGAGCGAGGCGCCCGCGACGCCCTCTCCCTGGTTCCGCACCGTCACGCTCGTCGTCGTCAGCGACGCGACGAGATCGGGGAGCGGCGCGACGACCGTCCACGTGGCCGTCGCGGGCGGCCCCGTGTTCCCGGCGGCGTCCGTCGCCCGGACCGCAAGCGAGTGCTCGTCCGCGCCGGCGTCCGGGATCGTGTGGGGGCTCTGGCACGGCGCGAACGGCCCCGCGTCGTAGGAGCAGGCGAAGGTCGCGCCGGGCTCGCTCGCCGAGAACGCGAACGTCGCCGAGCGCGCGGTGGAGCTCGCGGGCGGCGTCTGCGTGAACGTCACGGTCGGCGCCGTCGTGTCGGGCGGCGGCACGATCGTCCAGGTGCGCGTCGCGGCGCCGCCCGTGTTCCCCGCGCGGTCCGTGGCGCGGACGGCGAGCACGTGCGGACCGAGCGGGAGCGCGCCCGTGGCGCGGGGGCTCGTGCACGCCTGCCAGGCGCCGTCGTCGAGGCGGCACGCGAACGTGGCGCCCGCCTCGCTCGCCGAGAACGCGACGGTCGCGGCCGGCTCGGCGGTCTGTGCGGGCGGGCCGCCGGTGATCGAGACGGTCGGCGCCGTGCGGTCCCGCGGCGCCGGCGGCGGAGTCGTCCGCGTCGGAGGCGGATCGGTCGCCGGCTCCGGCTCGGTCGCGGGCTCGGGCGCCGTCGTCGGCTCGGGCGCGGTCGACGGCGGGGCGACGCTCGGCTCGGGCTCGGTCGTCACCGGAGAGACCGGTGTCGTGGTCGTCGTCGGCGCGGGCGTCGCCTTCGGCGTCGGCCTGGCCGCCGACGCCTTCGTCGTCCTCGTGGATGCCGTGGTGCCTGGCACGGTCGCCGTGCCGGTGACCGCAGACGGCTCGCCGGTCGGCGCCGCCGGTGCCGCCTCCGGCTGCCCGCGGTCGACGAGCAGCGTCGCGGCGCCGAGGCCGCCGCCGACGCAGAGCGCCGCGACCACCACGGCCGCGAGCACGGCCGCCTTCCCGTGGGGCCGGCGCAGCACCGCTCGGCGGCCGGCGCCGCCGCGCCAGTAGCCGGCGCGGTCGAGCTCGTCCTCGATCGCCGCGCGGGCCTCCTCGGCCGGCACGCCGAGCGGTGGGAGGAGCAGCGCGCGGTACCGCCGCTTCGCCTCTTCCATGTCGGCGAGCGACGCCTGGCACCGCTCGCACGACTCCAGGTGGGCGAGGGTGCGGTCGAGCTTCGCGCCCTTCAGCTTCCCGTCGAGGTGCTGGGCGAGGAGCGGGAGGAACGCGCGGCACTCCTCGGGCAGGCGCTCCGGGTCGACCTGCACGAGCCGCAGCTCGGTGCGCAGGCGCTCGCGGGCGCGGAAGACGAGCTGGGCGACGGCGTTCTCGTTGAGGCCGACGAGCTCGCCGATCTCGGCATACGACCGGTCCTCGAGCTCGCAGAGGGCGAGCACGAGGCGCTGGCGCGGCTCGAGCCGGGCGTTCGCGAGCCGAACCTCCTCCTGCTGGGCCCGCAGGAGCGTGCCGCGCTCGGGGTCGTCCTCGATCGGCTGCGGGAGATCGGGCTCCGGCACCTCGGCGGTCGGCTCCGCGCGCTTCGCACGCTCGACCTGCTTGAGGAAGAGGTTGCGCGTCGTCGCGAAGAGGTACGCGGTCAGGTCGACGCCGTCGGGGTCGAGGCGGTCGAGCGCGGGCAGCGCCTTGACGAAGGTCTCCTGGACGAGGTCGTCCGCGTCGTGGGCGTTGCCCGCGAGCCGGTAGCCGAAGGCGCGGAGCCGGGGCTGGTACTCGGCGTAGAGCTCCTCCCACGCCGTCCGGTCGCGGGCCTGGAGCCGGCGGACGAGCGCTGCGTCAGTCCTCGTCGGCGCGATCGCCATCGCTCGAATCCTGACGCGTTCGGAGGTAGTCGTCGAACGCCGCATGGGCGGCGAGGAGCCGCTCGAGGGCGGCGATGCCCTCGGCGGCCCACTCGCGGAGCCACGCGTCGTCGACCGACGTCGCCGCGTACCACTCGAGGTCCTGTCTACGCGACACGGACGTCCACCGTCGCGTAGACGCGGAACCGCACCTTGCCCGACGTCGTCTGGAAGACGGCGTACGCGTCGTGCCCGGCGGGCAGGTCGCCGCCGTACCCGCGCGGCAGCGCGTCGCCCGAGACGAATGCCGCTCGGAGATCGACGTCCGCCTCGGCGGTCGCGTCGCGGTCGCCGAGGTTCGACTCCCGCGGGCACCGCGAGAGCCGCTGCCAGTCGCACTCGACGCCCGCGACCTCGAGGTGGAGCGCGGCGCTGCCGTCGATCGGCGCCGTCGACCAGATGCCCGGCCGCGTCGTGCCGCTCATCGCGGGGACGAACGTGTCGCCCGAGCCGATGCGCCGGAAGCCGAACGTCCGGACGAGCTCGCCGGCGGCGTAGAAGTCGAAGGCGATCTCGCCCCTTCCGACCTTGTCGCCGTCCTCGAGTCACGACCAGCTTGTGGAACGTCGTGACGTCGCGACGGCCGAGCGCGTCCGGAACGTGCCGGTCTCGGTCCACGTGCGGCCGTCCGCGTCGGTCGCCTTCGCCGTGACGGCGTACCGCGTGCCGGTGAGGAGCCCGTCGAGCGTCACGGCGTGGCTCGTCTTCCGCGAGCCGGTCGAGTGCCCGAACTGGTGGAAGGCCGAGCCGTCGGGCCGGCGGGCGATCAGGAGCACCTGGAACGTCGCGGGCACCGAGCTCTCGAGGACGAGCCGCGCACGACCCGGCACCGTCTCGTCGCTCGTCAGCGTGCCGCGCGTGAGGCAGTCGACCTTGCAGCCGAGCCCGCTCGAGAGCCCGACGTCGGGGAGGTCGACCGCGACCTTCACCTTGCGCGTCGTGAACGTCCCCGACCGCGTCTCCACGTGTCCCTGGACGTCGCGGGCGCTGACGACGATGCGATAGGTCGTCTCCGGGCGGAGGTTCGGGACGAGCACGGTCCGGAGCGTCACGAAGGGCGGCACGGTCACATGCCCCGACGGAGTGCCGGCCGCGATGCCGAGCGGCGCGCCGACCTCGGCGACCGCGACGGTCACGGAGGCCCGGACGGACGTGCGGATCTCGACGCCGGCCGACGAGGCGGTCGGCGTGACGAGCGCCGTCTCGATGCACGAGATCGAGCAGCCGGCGCCCGCGGAGATCGCCGGGCCGGTACCGGCCGTCGCGGCCGCGCAGAGGGCGAGGGCCGCGACGACGACGGCGGCGCCTGCCTGGGCGAAACGGGTGAGAGAGGTCATCTCGGGTCTCCTTCGCTCCGGGGCGGCTGCTGCCGCCTGTGAAGGGAGAACCCCTGAGCCGGTGGTTCCTTACGCGGTCCCCGGGCGACCCGCCGACGGGCCGGCAAGGGCCGTCGACGCCGGGTTCGGCGTGACCGGGGGCGGGCCGCGGCCCGCCCCCGTCGTCCCCCCGTGCTCAGCCAGCGGCCGGCAGGATGTTCTGGTTGACCCGGAAGACGTTCTCGGGGTCATAGTCCGCCTTGATCCGGGCAAGGCGCGCGTAGTTCGGCCCGTAGGTCGCCTGCACGCGCTCCTGGCCCTCTTCCATCATGAAGTTGACGTAGGCGCCGCCCGCCGCGTACGGGTGGAGCGCCTCGTGGTAGCCGACCGTCCAGTCGCGCAGCGCGGACGCGGAGGCCGGGTCGCCGTCGACGCCGACGAACACCTGCGACCAGATCGCGTCGCGGAAGGCGAACGCCGTGTCCTCGGCCGCGACGTCGTGGGCGGCGCCGTCGATCGGGTAGATGTGCGAGCCGGACTTGACGCTCGGCATCTTCTGGTTCCACTCGCGGTTGAGCGTGATCGCGGCGTCCGGGATCTCGCGCACGAAGTCGCCGCGCCAGTACCACTGGTCGCCGGGGCTGTAGAGGCCGTCGAAGGCGGCGTTGAGGGCCGCGATCGGCATCCGGCCGACGCCGTGCAGGAGCGGCTCGGCGACGGAGAGCATCGGCGCCATCGCCTCGGCTGCGCCCTCGTCCGTGTCGTCGATGCACCAGACGATCCCGCACACCTGGCGGAGGTGCAGCTCCACGGGGAACGCCTCCTCGACCGGCGGGATCGTGTGGAAGTTGAAGAAGCCCGTCACGTTGCGCGGCGCCGAGGGGAGCCACTCGCGGTAGACCGCGAGGAGCTTGTCGGCATCCTCGATCGCCCAGAAGGTCGGGCCGCCGAAGATCGTCTCGAGCGGATGGGCCTTGAACGTGAACTCGGTGACGACGCCGAAGTTCCCGCCGCCCCCGCGGATCGCCCAGAAGAGATCAGGGTGCTCGTCCGCGCTCGTCGTGACCTCGGAGCCGTCGGCAAGCACCATCTTCGCGGAGAGCAGGCTGTCGATCGTCAGGCCGTGCCGGCGCGTCAGGTACCCGTGGCCGCCGCCCAGGGTGAGCCCTGCGACGCCGGTCGTCGAGATGATCCCGGTCGGAACCGCGAGAGCGTGCGGCTGCGTGGCCGCGTCGACCTCACCCCAGACGGCCCCGCCGCCGACGCGGACGGTCTTCGTGGCGGGGTCGACGGAGATCGCCTTCATCGGCGAGAGGTCGATCACGACCCCGTTGTCGACGCTGCCGAGCCCGGCACCGTTGTGGCCGCCGCCGTGGACCGCGAGCGGCAGGTCGTGCTCGCGCGCGAAGCGGATCACCGCGGCGACGTCCGCCGGCGTCTCGCAACGTGCGATCAGCGCCGGCCGCTTGTCGATCATCGCGTTGAAGAGGGCGCGCGCCTCGTCGTAGCCGCCGTCGTCGGGGCCTACGAGTCGCTCGCCGAACGACGCGAGCGCGTCGCGCGCGCTCGCAATCGGGGAGACCGTCGTGCTCATGCGTTCCTCCTCGTCCTCGTGCTCTCTCGAAACCGTCCTTGCCGAGGGTAGGACGGTGGGGTGCCTCTGTCATGACCGGGGCTGATCCACTTCCCCGCGGCCCGCTCCGTGCGCAATGATCAGATCTGATCATGGGCACGCAGGCACTCCTTCCCGGCGCGCTCCGGCTGGCCCCGAGCTACGCCTTCGCCGGCCGCGCGGACGAGCTCGCCACCCTGCGGGCGCTCCTCCCGCGCGCGACGGGCGAGGGGCGGCGCGCCGCCTTCGTCGCGGGGGAGGCCGGCTCGGGCAAGAGCCGACTCGTGCGCGAGCTCGCCCACGACGTCGCAGCCGAGGGCGCGACGGTGCTCTACGGGGACTGCGACGGGGTCGTCGCGTCACCGTTCGGCCCATTCGCCGAGGCGCTCGAGCAGCTCGTCGGCCAACTCGAGCCCGAGGCGCTCGGGAGCGCCGGGCCCGAGCTGCGGCGACTGCTGCCGGGCATCGGCCCGCGCGGGCGGGTCGGGCGAGCGGCAGGCGGCGGACGCCGACGCGCAGCGGCTGCGCCTCCATACCGCGGTGACCGACGTCCTCACGGAGTCGGCCCGAAGGGCGCCGGTCCTGCTCGTGCTCGAGGACGTCCACTGGGCGGACGCGCCGACGCTGCTCCTCCTCCGCCACCTCGTCCGCAGCGCCGCCGACGCGCGCCTCCTGCTCGTCGCCACCTTCCGCGACTCCGTCGACGAGGTGACGCCGGGCCTCGCCGACGCGCTGGTCGACGTCTCCCGGACCGAGGGCGTCATCCGGATCCGGCTCGGAGGGCTCACGAGCGACGAGGTGGGCGAGTTCGTCCGGCTCGCCGCCGGCACCGCGCCGACGGCAGAGCTGACCTCGACCCTCGCCGAGCTGACCGGCGGCAACGCGTTCCTCCTGACGGAGCTCTGGCGCGAGCTTGTCGAGTCGGGCGGGATCGTCGCCCGCCCCGGCGGCGTGGTCTCGGTGCGGCCCGCGGGCGACGTCGCGGCACCGACGACGGTGCGGGAGATGGTCGGCCAGCGGGTCTCCCGCCTCGAGCCGGAGACCACCGCCGTGCTCGAGCTCGCGGCCGTGGCCGGTGCGGGCTTCGAGCTCGAGACGATCCGGCATGCGAGCGGCCTACCGGACGAGGCGCTCCTCGCCGCCGTCGACGGGGCGGTGCAGAGCGGGCTCGTCGTCGAGGAGAGCGGCCCGGTACTCGCCTACCGGTTCGAGCACGAGCTCGTGCGGCGTGCGGTCGCCGACCGGCTCTCGGCCGCGCGCCGCGCCGAGACGCACCTGCGGGTCGCGGAGGCCCTCGAGCAGACGGCGCCCCACGGCGACAGCCGCGCCCGTCTGTCCGCGCTCGCGCACCATTACGCGTCGGCCGCCGGGGTCGGGGGGAGGGAGCGCGCCGTCTCGTACAACCTGCTCGCCGCCGAGTCCGCGGTCGCCGCCCTCGCGTTCGAGGAGGCAGCCGCTCGGTTCAGCACCGCGCTCGAGCTCGGGCTCGCGGAGCCGCGCGAGCGCGCCGAGACGCTCCTCCAGCTCGGTGACGCCGCCCGGCGCGCCGGCGACGTCGAGGTCGCGATCGGGGCGTTCGGCGACGTCGCCGAGCTCGCCCGCCGGCTCGGCGACGCGGAGCTCCTCGCCCGGGCGGCGATCGAGTACGAAGAGGCCTGCTGGCGGCCGGCGATCCACGACGACGCCGCCGCCGTCGGGCTCCTCCGCGAAGCGGCCACCGCGCTCGGCGCGGGTGACTCGGAGCTCCATGCGAGGCTGCTCGGGGGCCTCGCCCGCGCACTCGACCTGCGCGGCGACCCCGCGCCGGCCGCCCGCGCGCGCGATGCGTCGATCGCCATGTCGCGGCGCCGCGACGACCGCCGGACGCTCGCGACCACGCTCGCCCAGTCGTACTGGGCGCAGGGCTCGAGCAGCCAGACCGCCGTCAACGCGATGCTGCGCGAGGCCCGCGAGCTCGGCCGCGCGCTCGGCGACCCCGACCTCGAGGCCGAGGCGAGCTCCTGGCTCGTCCCGTCCTACGTCGTCCTCTGCGACCACGAGTCGGCGCGGGCGCAGCTCGCCGAGCTCCTGCTGCTCGTGCAGCGCTCGAACGAGCCGTTCTTCCTGCACGTCGCGGAGCACTATCGGGCGGCGCTCGCGCTCTGCGACGGCGACCTCGACGCCGCCGAGCGCGGCGCGATCCAGTCGCGCGACTGGGGGATGCTCCTCACCGGCCGCGACGCCTCCGGGCCGTACGGGATCCAGATGTTCGGGATCCGCCGGGAGCAGGGCCGCCTCGCGGAGCTCGCGCCGGCGGTGCGGCTCCTCGACGCCCGCACGCGCGACGGTGCCTGGCGCCCCGGCCTCGCGGTCGTGCTCGCGGAGCTGGGGATGGCCGACGAGGCGCGGGCCGCGCTCCACCACGTGCTCGACGACGGCCTCGGCGCGCTGCGCTCCTCGCTCTGGATCGCGTCGCTGGTCTACATGGCGGACGCGGCCGCCCTGCTCGACGACCGGGACGCCGCCGCCGTCCTCTACCCGGAGCTCGCCACGCATGTCGGGGAGAACGTCATGGTCGGCCACCTCGTCGCCTGCTACGGCGCGATGGACCGCTACCTCGGGATGACGGCGACGGTGCTCGGCGACTGGGAGCGGGCCGAGGCGCACTTCCAGACGGCGCTCGCGCTCAACACGCGCCTCGGAGCCCGGACCTGGCTCGCCCACACCGCCTACTGGTACGCGCGGATGCTGCTCGCGCGCGGCCGCGCGGAGGACGCCGACCTGCTCCGGTCGCACCTCGCGCTCGCGGGCGGCCTGGCGCGGGCGATCGGCCTGCCGACGCTCCTCGCGCGCGCCTCCGAGCTCGGCGCCCCGGAGCCGGAGGCCGACGAGCTCCCCGACGGCCTCTCCGCCCGCGAGGTCGAGATCCTCGTCGAGCTCGCCCGCGGCCGCTCGAACCGCGAGATCGGCCGCCTCCTCCACATCTCCGAGCACACCGCCGCGAACCACGTCCGCTCGATCCTCCGCAAGACGCAGTCGGCGAACCGCACCGAGGCCGCCGGCTACGCCATGCGCCGCGGGCTCGTCCCCGACTGAACCGCGCTACCATCGGCCGATGCCGCTCTATGTGATCGAGCGTCGCTTCGCGGAGCAGCTCGAGCTGCACGGCGACGACGTCCGGATGATCGACGCCATCAACGCGGACGAGGGGGTCAGCTGGCTCTTCTCGTTCATCTCCGCCGACAAGCTGCGCACGTACTGCCTCTACGAGGCGCCCTCACCCGAGGCGATCGTCGAGGCCGCGCGCCGCGCGAACGTGCCGGCGGACGAGATCGTCGAGGTGAGCAAGTTCGTGCCCGCCGAGCTGATCGGCACGCCCAGCTCGTAGACTGACGCGCGTGCCCTGGGACGTCCTGAGCGACGAGCAGCGGGAGCTGCGCGACCTCGTGCGCACCCTCGCGCGCGAGCGGATCGCGCCGCGCGCCGCCGAGATCGACGAGAGCCACGAGTTCCCCTGGGACGTCGTCGAGCTCTTCCGCGACCAGGGGATCTTCGGCGTCCTCTTCGACGAGGAGGTCGGGGGCACCGGCACCGGGACGCTGCTCGCGCTCGTCGCGATCGAGGAGGTCTCGAAGGTCTGCGCGACGAGCGGGCTGATCCTCGCCGTGCAGGAGCTCGGCTCGCTCGGGCTCAAGCTCGGCGGGACGGACGAGCAGCGCGAGGCCTGGCTGCCGCGACTCGCCTCGGGCGAGGTGCTCTGCGCCTACGCGCTGACCGAGGCGGGCTCCGGCTCGGACTCCGCGGCGATGCGGACGACCGCGCGCCTCGACGGCGACGAGTACGTCCTCGACGGGACGAAGCGCTTCATCACGAACGCGGGCGTCGCGGGGCTCTACACGGTCTTCGCGAAGACCGACCCCGAGGCGGGGCACGCGGGCATCTCCGCGTTCCTCGTCGAGGCCGACACGCCGGGGTTCGAGGTCGCGCGGCTGGAGGAGAAGATGGGCATCGCAGGCTCGACGACGGGTGAGCTCGTCTTCGACGCGTGCCGGATCCCGGTCGGCAACCGGCTCGGCGAGGAGGGGACCGGGTTCAAGCTCGCGATGCGGATCCTCGACCGCTCCCGGCCCGGGGTCGCCGCCCAGGCGCTCGGGATCGCGCAGGGCGCGACCGACTACGCGCTCGAGTACGCCCGCTCGCGCGAGACGATGGGCCGGCCGATCGCGCACCACCAGCTGATCGCCGCGAAGCTCGCCGACATGGAGACGCAGACCGAGGCCGCGCGCGGGCTGCTCTACCGCTTCGGGCAGATGGCCGACGCGGGCGTCCCGGAGGCCGAGCTGACGAAGGCCTCGGCGATGGCCAAGCTCATGTGCGGCGACGTCGCGATGGCGGTCACGACCGAGGCCGTGCAGATCCTCGGCGGCTACGGCTACGTCAAGGAGTACCCCGTCGAGCGGTTCATGCGGGACGCGAAGATCACGCAGATCTACGAGGGCACCCAGGAGGTGCAGCGGCTCGTGATCGCGCGCGAGATGCTGAAGGAGAGCCGCGCCTTCCTGCTCGCCGGCGTCGCCTGACGCGCGGCGGGCGGGCGCTCAGCCGTCCGGCAGCGTCGCGAGCGGATAGCGGGCGCGCACCTCGTCCACGTAGGCGGCGAGGGCGTCTGCGGTCGCGGGGTCGGCGATCTCGAGCACGTTCTCCGCGTTGAGCTCGCCGGAGCGCGAGAAGTTGTACGAGCCGACGAAGGAGACGTCGTCGGCGACGACGACCTTCGCGTGCATGACGTCCTGGACGGCATCCGGCGACCAGCGCGTCGAGGGCTTGCCGGAGAGGCGCGCCCCGGTCACGATCGTCCGCAGGAGCGGGATCTTCCAGGCGCTGACGCCGTTCGTCCGCCACTGGCCGACGACCTCGTCGACCTGCGTGTCGTCGATCACGCCCGCGACGTCGCAGCGCCGCTCGTTGACGACCTCGACGAGCGTGCCGAGGAGCGGCCCCGCGGTGAGGACGGGCGAGGCGATCCGGATGCGCCGGCTCGCACGTCCGACGTGCTTCGCGACCCGGTGGGAGAGCGCCTCGCCGTGGCCGGGCGTGAACCACGGCCGCACGGTCACGCCGCCGTCGAGGTCGACCGGACGGGGCTCGACCTTGCCGGAGCCGCGCACCGTGGAGGTGTCCCAGAGCTGCTCGAACGCGAGCGTGAACGCGTAGGCGAGCCGCTCGGCGCCGAGCACGCGGACGACGACGTTCTCCTGGCGCGTCCACGAGTCCTCGGTCCAGTTCATCGACCCCGTCCAGACGTCGCGCCCGTCGCGGACGCAGAACTTGTGGTGCATGAGGTCGGGGACGCCCGCGACGGCGCGCGTCTCGACGGGCAGCGCCTCGATCGCCTCCGGCCGCGTCTCGGGCGGGGGAGGCACGGGGATCGGGCCCGGGTGGGCGACGTTGTAGATGAGCCGGACCCGCACCCCGCGCTGGTGGGCGGCGAGGAGCGAGGCGAGCACGAGCGCGCCGGCGTCGCTCTCGAGCCGCACGTCGTAGAGCGCGAGGTCGAGGCTCTCCCGGGCGTCGTGGAGGAAGGCGGCGATCGCCCCGGCGACCTCGAACGCAGCCTGGCCGCCGTCGGTGAGCGTCGTCAGCTCGAGCCGTCCGCTCACGGTCGGACGCGGGTCACGGCGCTCGGGCGGGCTCGGCCAGGCCGCGGCATTCGGCTCCGGCTCAGACATGCCGGGCAACGGCGTCGCCCACCCCGGAGGTCGACGCCGAGCCTCCGAGATCGCGCGTCATCGATCCCTCCCGGCAGGCCGCCTCCAGCGCCTGCACGACGCGCCGCGCCGCGTCGCCCTCGCCCAGCTGCTCGAGCATGAGGGACGCGCTCCAGATCGCGCCGAAGCGGGTTCGCGATGCCCTTCCCCGCGATGTCGGGCGCCGATCCGTGAACCGGCTCGAAGATGCCCGGCACGCCGGAGCCGGGCGCGATGCTCGCGCTCGCGGCCACTCCCATCCCTCCCTGCAGCTCCGCCGCGATGTCCGTGAGCACGTCGCCGAACAGGTTCGACGCGACGACGACATCGAGCGTCATCGGGCTCCGCACCATGCGCGCCGCCAGCGCATCGACCAGGACGCGCTCGTAGCGGACGTCCGGGTGGTCGGCTGCGACCTCCTCCGCGACCTCGTCCCAGAGCACGTAGCCGTAGCGCGAGGCGTTCGACTTCGTCGCGCTCGTGACGACACCGCGCCGCTCCTCGGCGAGGTCGAACGCGTACTCGATCACCCGGCGCACGGCCGCTCGCGTGAAGACGCTCGTCTCGATGCCCACCTCGAGCTCCAGGCCGCGGTGCGCCCGTCCACCGACGCCGGAGTACTCGCCCTCCGTGTTCTCCCGGACGAAGACCATGTCGACGGCCGGGCGACCCGCAAGCGGCGACGGTACGCCGTCGAGGAGCCGGGCCGGCCGGACGTTCGCCCACAGGTCGAGACCCTGCCTCAGGGAGAGGAGCAGCCCCCACAGCGTGACGTGGTCCGGCACGGAAGGATGGCCGACGGCGCCCAGGAGCACCGCGTCGTGACGCCGTACCACCTCCAGCGCATCGTCGGGCATCATCGTGCCGCTGCGGTGGTAGTGCTCCGTGCCCCACGGCAGCTCGTGCCACTCGAGCGCGAGGCCGAGCGCGTCGACGACCTTGCGAGCCTCGGCGACGACCTCGGGCCCGGCGCCGTCACCCGCGATCACCGCGACGCGGTGCGTCACGCAGCAAGCCCCGGGATCGCCGTGCCGACGCGCGTCACGCGCTCAGGCAGGCTCGGCCTGGCGGGCGGCCCGCACGGCCGCCTTGTGCGCGCGCTTCGCGGCCTGGTACGACTCGAGCGCCTCGACGGAGTCGACGTCTCCGAGCGTGGGGAACTCCGGCACGAGACCGTCGGCGACCGCGACGTCGAACCGCTTCGAGAGGGTCGCGCCGAGCGCGATCACCTTCATGTCGCCGAACCCCGGGAGCTTGCGGATCCGCCGCTCGAGCTCCTTCGTGTCGGCCGCCGTGCGCCACACGGCCGCGGCGTCGCCGTCGTAGTCCTCCGCGATCGCCGCGCACAGGGCCTGGACGCGCTTGGCCATCGCGCCGGGGAAGCGGTGGACGGCCGGCCGCTCGCGGAACGCGGCCTCGAGCTCGGCGGGATCCATCGCCGCGATGCGTTCGGCGTCGAGGTGCCCGAGCCGCCGCTGCAGCTTCAGCGGGCCGAGGAACGCCGTCGGCACGGTCACCTGCTGGTCGAGCGCGAACCCGATCAGGAGCGCGAGCGGGTCGCGTGCGTTGAGCGCGTCGGCCTCGTCGTCGCCCGTGAAGTAGAGGCGGTCGGGCATCGCCGCGATCGTATCGCGTGCGGTCGGGCCGTCCGTCACGCCTTGTCGAGGACGGCGACGTAGCCCGCGCCCTCGTCGACGAATGCCCGGACCGCCCACCCGCTGCCCTCGACGATCGAGGCGAGCTCCTCCCGGGAGGCGAAGAGGGCGTCGAACCACGGTGTCGCGTAGCCGCGGTACCGGATGCGGAGCCGCTCGACACCGCCCAGCCTCCCGCGGGCGCGATTGCGCTCGTGGTAGCCGCGCGCCGCCTCGGAGGCGCCGTCGTAGGGGTCGTAGGAGCCGGCGAGGAGCCGCCCGCGCGGGGACGCGAGGCGCGCCAGCTGGCGCAGGAGCGTCCGTCCCTCGCGTTCGCCTCCGAGCAGCCCGACGTTGTTCCCGAGGAGCAGGATCGTGTCGAAGCGCTCGTCCGCGTCCAGTGCCGTCCGGTGCGTGCCGAGCCGCACGTCGCGGAGCCCGCGCTGACGGGCGATCCGCACGGCTCCCGGGGAGACGTCGAGCCCGACGACGTCGTGTCCGCGGCCCTCGAGGTGAAGCCCGACGCGGCCCGCCGCACAGCCGACGTCGAGCACCCGCCCGCGGACGAACCGCATCGCACGGCGCTCCTGCGGCCACCAGGCGCGGAACGGCGCCAGGTAGTAGCGCGGATCGCCCGTGAACACGAAGCCGTCGTCGCGCTCGACGACCTCCATGACGTCGCGTCCCGCGACGAGATCGCCCAGCAGGTGGCCGAACGCGTCCTGGTCGGCCGAGAGCGGCCCGCGCAGCCTCACGCGCCGATTCTGCCGCGCGCCGTGGTGCGGCCGCCCGTACGCCCGCGGGCACCGGGCGGGGCTACGCTCGGGTCGTGGATCCGCTGTCGACGCTGTCCACCGAGACGAGAGCCTGGTTCGAGCGGGCGTTCGCCGGGCCGACGCCCGCGCAGGAGCTCGCCTGGCCTGCGATCGCGACGGGCGGGCACGTCCTCGTGCAGGCGCCCACCGGCTCGGGCAAGACGCTCGCCGCGTTCCTCGTCGGCATCGACCGGCTCAACCCGACGCCGGGCGAGGGCCTCCGCCTCCTCTACGTCTCGCCGCTGAAGGCGCTGAACTACGACATCGAGCGCAACCTCCGCGGTCCGCTCGCCGGGCTGCGCTCGCAGCTCTCGGTCGGCGTCCGCACGGGCGACACGCCGCAGCGCGAGCGCCAGGCGATGCTCCGCACGCCGCCGGACGTGCTGATCACCACCCCGGAGTCGCTCTTCCTGCTCCTCACCTCGCGCGGGCGCGAGCTGCTCGGCTCGATCGAGACGGTGATCGTCGACGAGGTGCACGCGGTCGCCGGGACGAAGCGCGGCGCGCACCTCGCCCTCTCGCTCGAGCGGCTCGAGCGCGTCGTCGAGCGGCCGTTCCAGCGCATCGGCCTCTCCGCGACCCAGCGGCCGCTGGCCGAGATCGGCCGCTTCGTCGCCGGCACCGGTCGCGAGATCGCCCTCGTCGACGCGGGCCACCGGAAGGAGCTCGACCTCGAGGTGGTCGTTCCCGTCGAGGACATGCGGGAGCTCAACGCCCGCAGCGGCCTCAGTCAGCCGGTGATGCCCGACGGCGTCGAGATGACCTCGGGCTACGAGCCGACCGCGCGCTCGATCTGGCCCTCGATCTACCCGGCGCTCCTCGAGCTCGTGCGCGCGCACCGCTCGACGATCGTCTTCGTCAACAACCGGCGGCTCGCGGAGCGCCTCGCGCTGCGGATCAACGAGCTCGCGCAGACGGAGGCGGACGACGGCGAGCCGCCGCGCGAGATCGCGCGCGCCCATCACGGCTCGCTCGCCCGCGAGCAGCGGCTCCTGATCGAGGAGGACCTGAAGGCGGGGCGCATCCCCTGCCTCGTGGCGACCTCGAGCCTCGAGCTCGGGATCGACATGGGCGCCGTCGACCTCGTGATCCAGGTCGAGAGCCCGAAGTCGGTCGCACGCGGGCTCCAGCGCGTCGGCCGGGCCGGCCACGAGCTCGGCGCCACCTCGAAGGGCCGCATCTTCCCGAAGTTCCGGGCCGACCTGCTCGAGTGCGCCGTCGTCGCCAAGGCGATGCGGGAGGGGGCGATCGAGGAGACGGCGATCCCGCGCAACCCGCTCGACGTCGTCGCGCAGCAGGTCGTCGCGATCTGCGCGGACGAGGAGATCGCGGTCGACGACCTCCACGAGCTCGTCAAGGGCGCCTATCCCTTCGCGGAGCTGACGCGGACGCAGCTCGAGAACGTCCTCGACATGCTCGCCGGGCGCTACCCGTCGGACGAGTTCGCGGAGCTCCGGCCGCGCATCGTCTGGGACCGGACGGGCGGCGTGATCCGCGGCCGCACCGGCGCGCGGCGCCTCGCGGTGACGAACGCCGGGACGATCCCCGACCGCGGCCTCTTCGGCGTCTTCCAGGTCGAGGGCGGCGGCCGGGTCGGCGAGCTCGACGAGGAGATGGTCTACGAGGCGCGCGAGGGGCAGACGTTCATGCTCGGCGCCTCGACGTGGCGCATCGAGGAGATCACGCGCGACCGCGTGCTCGTCTCGCCGGCCCCTGGCGTGCCCGGCGCCGTGCCGTTCTGGAAGGGCGAGGGCGTCGGGCGGCCGTACGAGCTCGGCGCCCGGATCGGCGCGGCGACGCGCGAGCTCGCCGCGCTCTCGGACGAGGGCGCGCGGAAGCGCCTCCGCACCGACTTCCACCTCGACGAGTGGGCCGCGCGGAACCTGCTCGAGTTCCTGCGCGAGCAGGAGCGCACCTCGGCGCTGCCCTCCGACCGGGCGATCGTGGTCGAGCGGTTCCGCGACGAGATCGGCGACTGGCGCGTCTGCCTGCTGACGCCGTTCGGCGGGCGCGTCCATGCGCCCTGGTCGATGGCGCTCGCGGCGCGGATCCGCGACGCGCTCGGGCTCGAGGTGCAGTCGCTCTGGTCGGACGACGGGATCGCGCTCCACTTCCCGGACGCCGACACGCCGCCCCCGCTCGCCGACCTGCTCGTCGAGCCGGGTGAGCTGGAGGACCTCGTCGTCCAGGAGGTCGGCTCGACCGCGCTCTTCGGCTCGCGCTTCCGGGAGAACGCGGCGCGCGCGCTCCTCATCCCGCGGCGGCGGCCGGGGCAGCGCACGCCGCTCTGGCAGCAGCGCCTCAAGGCCCAGAGCCTCCTCGAGGTCGCGCGCCGCTACGGCTCGTTCCCGATCGTCCTCGAGACGTACCGCGAGTGCCTCCAGGACGTCTTCGACCTGCCCGCGCTCCGCTCGATCCTGCAGGGGCTCGCGACGCGCGAGCTCGACCTCGTCGAGGTGGAGACGCCCTCTGCATCGCCGATGGCCGCGTCGCTGATGTTCGACTACGTGGCGACCTACATGTACGAGGACGACACGCCCGCCGCGGAGCGCCGCGCGCAGGCGCTCTCCCTCGACCGCGAGCTGCTTCGCGAGCTGCTCGGCCAGGAGGAGCTGCGCGACCTGCTCGACCCGGGCGCGCTCGCCGAGGTCGAGGGCTCGCTCCGGCCCGCGCCGCGGAACGCCGACGAGCTGCACGACCTCCTCCGGCGGGTGGGCGACCTCCTGGACGACGAGCTCGACCAGGGCTTCGCCGAGACGCTCGTCCGCGAGCGCCGCGCGTTCCGCGCAACGCTGGGCGGGGAGGACGCGCTGATCGCCGCCGAGGACGCCGGCCTGTACCGCGACGCGCTCGGCGTGATGCCGCCGGGCGGGCTGCCCGAGACGTTCCTCGAGGCCGTCGACGACGCCTTCGACCGCCTCCTGCTCCGCGTGGCGCGCGGCCGCGGCCCGTTCACGACCCGCGAGGTCGCCGGGCGCTACGGCCTCGATCCGTCGCACGTCGAGGAGGCGCTCGCCGGCCTCGAGGCGCGCGACCTGCTCGTCCGCGGCGAGCTCCGGCCGGGGGGCGTCGAGCGCGAGTGGTGCGACCCCGACGTCCTGCGCCGCATCCGGCGCGCCTCGCTCGCCGTCCTCCGCCGCCAGGTCGAGCCCGCCGAGCAGGCCGCGCTCGGCCGGTTCCTCCCCGGCTGGCACGGCATCGACCGGCGCGCCACGCTCCGCGAGGCGATCGTCCCCCTCCAGGGGCTGGCGCTGCCCGTCAGCCTCTGGGAGACGGAGATCCTCCCGCGGCGCGTGCCCGGCTACCAGCCGGCCTCGCTCGACCAGCTGTGCGCGACCGGCGAGGTCGTCTGGACCGGCGCCGGCCTCGACCGGGTGGCGCTCTTCTACCGCGACGACGCGCCCGTCCTCGGCCCGCCCGCGCGCGGCGAGCCGCTCGCCGGGCCGGTGCACGACGCCGTCCGGGCCGCGCTCGCCACGAGCGCCGCCTTCTGGCCCGAGCTCCTCGGCCGCGTCGACGACGACCGGGCCGACGTGCTCGCCGCGCTCTGGGAGCTCGTCTGGAACGGCGAGGTGACGAACGACGCATGGGCGCCGCTCCGCGCCCGGCGTCGGTACGGCATCCCGACCGCCGAGCGCCGCCCGAGGCGCTTCTCGCGGTCGCGCGCGGCCGGGGACGTCTCGACGGTCGGACGGTGGTCGCTCGCCGCGCGGCTCTTCGAGCCGCACCCGGGCGCGCCCGGCCCCGACCGCCGCGCGCTCGCGGAGCTGCTGCTCGAGCGCCAGGGGATCGTGACCCGCGACGGCGTCCGCGCAGAGGGCGTCGTCGGCGGCTACGGCGCCGTCTACGGCGAGCTCAAGGCGCTCGAGACCGTCGGCGCCTGCCGCCGGGGGTACTTCGTCGAGGGTCTCGGCGGCGCGCAGTTCGCCCTCCCCGGGGCGGTCGAGCGGCTCCGCGAGCTGCGCGACGCGGCGGCGACCGAGCCGCTCGTGCTCGCCGCCGCCGACCCCGCACAGCCCTACGGCGGCGTCCTCCCGTGGCCGAAGCGGGCCGCCGCGCGGGCGGCCCGGGTCGCCGGCGCGCACGTCGTGCTGCTCGGCGGCGCGGCGGCGCTCTACGTCGAGCGCGGCGGCCGGTCGCTGCTCCCGCTGCGCGAGCCGGACCCGGAGTGGCTGCGGCCGGCGATCGACGCGCTCGTCGCCTGGGTGCGGGCCGACCGCGGACGCCGCCTCGCGGTGGAGCGGTTCGACGGGCGCCCCGTGGTGGAGAGCGAGGCGCTCGAGCTCCTCGTCGAGGCCGGCTTCCTCGCCGGCCCGAAGCGCGCCGTCCTGCGCCCCTGAGGGCGGGCCCACCGCAGACGGACGCCCCCTCGGGGGGGAAGGGAGGTCCGTCCGACGCGAGGTGCGGTCGTGCCTGACAGCCAGACCGCTTCGGGAAAGCCGTGTGTGCCCGGATGACCGATGTCGCCGCGCTCGCGGCCTCCGGGTTCGTCCTGCTCGGGGCTTCCGTCTGCATAACAGACCCTCCGCGGGCCGTGCAAGCGCGGTGTTCCTAAAGAGCGGCGTTTTCGGCGAGCCGCCGGAGGCACTCGGCCTCCTCGGCGGTCCCGCGCTCCATCGTCCGCCTGAGGAACGGCGCCGCGACCTTCATCGGGAGCGACTTCGGGCGCAGCGGCCAGTCGAACGTCACCTCGGTGGCGTCGTCGCCGAGCGGCAGCAGCAGGAGCTCGAGGTCGAACTCCGCTGCCTTCCACGCACCGTGGACGGCGAAGCGGTACGGCGGCTCGAAGCCGGTCACGACGTCGTCGATCTCGATCGTGCGGCCGCGCCACTCGAGCACCTCCCGGATCTTCGAGCCGACGGCGAGCGGGCCGTCCGAGACCTGGCGGAACTCCTTCAGCGTCGGCCGCCAGCGCGTGTGCGTCTCCGGGTCGGCCACGATCGCCCAGACCGCGTCGACGGGCCGTTCGATGCGAACGCTGTGGATGATCCGCACGAAGCCTCCCTCGACGCGTGAGCCGATCTCGTCGAGGGACTGTATAGACTTGGGCATCCCGACCGTCGTGCCCGAGAAGCTCCTCCGCATCGGTGAACTCTCCCGGCGCGTCGGCGTGTCGGTCGAGCTGCTGCGCGCGTGGGAGCGCCGCTACGGGCTCCTCGAGCCCTCGCGGACGCGTGGCGGCTTCCGGCTCTACGGCGAGGTGGACGTCGCCCGGGTGCTCGCGATGCGCGCCAACCTCGACCGCGGGCTGGCGGCCGCGGAGGCCGCCCGGCTCGTGCTCGCCGACGGCAACGGCGGCGGCACGGACGCGACCCTCCTTGGCGACGCGCAGAGGGCGCTCGGCCCCGCGCTCGAGGCGTTCGACGAGACCGGAGCGCAGGTCGCGCTCGATCGGCTCTTCGCCGCGTTCACCGTCGACGTCGTCCTCGAGGAGGCGCTGCTCCCGTACCTGCGCGACCTGGGCGAGCGGTGGGAGCGCGGCGAGGTCTCCGTCGCGCAGGAGCACTTCGCGAGCAACCTCGTGCGCGCCCGGCTCGTCGCGCTCTCGCGCGGCTGGGACCGTGGCGAGGGACCGCGCGCGCTGCTCGCCTGCATCGAGGGGGAGCTGCACGACCTCCCGCTGCTCGCCTTCGGCCTGATGCTCCGGAGCTACGGCTGGCGGATCTGCTACCTCGGCGCCACCACGCCCCTCGCGTCGATCGCCGAGACGGCCCGGGCGATCGAGCCCGCGGTGGTCGTCGTCTCGGGCACGGTCGAGGGTGCGTTCGACAGCGTCGCGCCGAAGGGGCTGCGTGACGTCGGCCGGCTCGCGCCGCTGTACCTGGCGGGCGCGGCGGCGGACGAGGCGCTCGCGCGGCGGGTGCGCGCGGGGTACCTGGGCGACGACGTCGTCGTCGCCGCGCGCGAGCTCCGCGCGCGGCTCGGCTGACGGCGAGGAGGGGCCAAACGGCGGGGCGGGCCCTTGCAGGCCCGCCCCGTGTGCCTCCGTGTCGGACGGTCGCTACGGAAGCGCCACTCGGCCGCGATGCCGGGCCGAGAGGAACATCGCCCCGAAGGCCACCGCGAAGAGCGCGGCGAGCCCGGAGCCGAGACCGACCCACGTCCAGTCGTCGTCGTTCGACGCGCCGGCCGTGGTGTCGCCGATGACCGAGGTGATCCCTGCGCGTCCCAGCGGCGAGTCGCCCGTCAGGCCTTCCGGCTCGGGAGCGGAGACGCGGCTGAGGGCGGAGTCGCCCGTCAGCCCGATGCTCGGCTGCTCCCCGGCGAAGAGGGACTCGTCGACGCCGATCCCGTGGCTGAGGTACGGGATCGTGGTGGTCTGGGACTCGACCTGCGGGGTTGCCGTCTCGGCGTAGAGCGACTCGTCGACGCCGATGCCGTGGCTCAGGTACGGGATCGTCGACGCGTGCCCGCCGCCGGGGCCGACCGCGACGCCGACGGAGTCGCCGCCGTCGGTGTCGAGGAGCACCGCGCCCGCCGGGCCGGCGAAGAGAGCGGCGACGGCCGCCAGGACGCCTGTCGCCATGAGCATCTTGATGGGGGTCATGTCGTACATCTCGTGCCTCCTACTCGACCGTTCGACCATGCCCGGGACGCTAGGAGGCGGCCTGCGCGCCGTCGTTCACACGAGTGGCGCAGCATGTGTAACGCTTGTGACACACGCGACATGGAGTGGGCCCTCTTCGCTGGCATCCCGGGCGACGACGTCCGTGCGGTGCTCTCGCTGGCGCGACGCGCCACGTATCGGCGCGGGGAGGTGGTGTTCCACCGGTACGACCCCGCCGACTCGCTCCACCTGGTCGTCAAGGGACGCTTCGACGTCCGGATCACGACGCAGCTCGGGGACGTCGTCGCGCTCGGGATCCACGGCCCGGGAGCGACGTTCGGCGAGCTCGCGGTCGTCACCGGCGTCGAGCGCAGCGCGACCGTGACCGCGCTCGAGCCGGGCGAGACGCTCGTGGTGCGCGGCTCGGAGCTCCGGCGGCTCGCGCGGCAGCACGCGTCGGTGGACGAGGTGCTCGTCCGCCTCCTCGCGGGACAGGTCTCGTTCCTCTCCGAGCGCCTCGTCGAGGCGTACACCGTGGACGCCGAGACGCGGGTCGCCCGGCGGGTGCTCGAGCTCGCGCATGACTACGGCTCGGACCCTCCGATCGAGATCCCGCTCATCCAGGAGGACATCGCGGCGCTCGCCGGCACGTCGCGCGCGACCGTCAACCGGGTTCTGCGCGGCGCCGCCTCCCGCGGTCTCGTCGAGCTGCGCCGCGGGCGTACCGTCGTGCTCGAGCCCGACGGGCTCGCCCGGATGGCACGGCTGCGCGGGTAGCGGCGCGGCGCAGCCGCGCGCCGAGCCCCGTACGCACCCCCGATACGGGGGAGCGCGATGCCCTGGAGTCACGGTATCGCGCGACCCGTGACGTGTCCGTGCCGGCTTCGTGCCACGTCTGTCACACGTGGTGCTCCACCGATCGCCTCACGCGGCGCCGCGGAGCCGGGCTGATCACCGACCGACCGTGCCTACACTCGCGGCGGGACGTGCCCGAGGGCGATTCACTCCATCGCGCAGCCGCGCGGCTTCGGCCCCTCGTCGGCGAGCGCGTCGAGGCCTCGTCGCCGAATCCCCGCGGGCAGGTGACGAACGTCGCGCGCGCGATCGACGGCCGCGTGCTCGAGGCGGTCGACGCCGTCGGCAAGAACCTCCTGCTCCGGTTCGAGGGCGACGTGACGGTCCGCAGCCACCTTCGGATGACCGGCCGCTGGCACGTCCGCCGCACCGACGAGCGGCCCTGGCGCGGCCAGCCGTGGCTCGTCCTCCGCACGCCGCGATGGGAGGCGACGCAGTGGAACGGGCCGGTGCTCCAGCTGGACACCGGTGTCGCCCGGCGGCTCGGCCCCGACCTGCTCGCCGACGAGACCCGCGTCGCGGACGTCGTCGCGCGCGTCCGGCGGGCCGACCCCGCTCGGGTCGTCGGGGACGTGCTCGTCGACCAGCGCGTCGTCGCCGGGATCGGGAACATGTGGCTCGCCGAGCTTCTCTGGCAGGCGCGCATCTCGCCGTGGCTCCCGCTCGCGGAGGCGACCGAGGCGGAGCTCGCCGACGCGCTCGGGTGGGGTCGCGACGCGATGCGCGCTTCGGTCGCGGGCGACCGGCCCGAGCGCGCGGTCTACCGTCGCGCGGGTCGCGGCTGTCACCGCTGCGGCGCGATCGTCCGCTCTCGTGGGCTCGGCGACGGGAACCGCACCGCGTACTGGTGCGACGGCTGCCAGCGCGGCCCGGCCGCCTGAGCGGGCAGGGATCACCCGGTCGGCGGGGTACCTGTCGGCATGGCGCCTCGCTCGCCGCAGCTCCATCACGCCCTCCGCGCGTTCACGCTCGGCGCCTTCGCCTACCTTCTGCGCGAGCTCGACGAGGCGGGCGAGGGGCTTCCGTTCGCGTTCGAGGAGCACGACCGGCGCGACGGGCCGACGCTCTACGAGTACCGGCCGCTCGTCCGCTCCTTCGTCGAGGATCGCGCCGGCCGGCTGCGCGGACGGGAAGACGCCGTCATCGCGCTCGAGGAGCTCTCGCGCGAGCCCGCCGCCGCGATCTACGCACGTGCCCACGCCGGTCGCGACCCGTCCGAGGACGAGGCTCTCTTCCGCACCGTCCTGCTCGACCTCCTGATCCGCGTCGCGGAGGCCTGCGGCGGGTTCGACTGGGACGACGAGTCCTTCGACCGCGCGTACGACGCGCTCGAGCAGTCGCTCTTCGGCGACCGGCGCGCCTACATCGCCGTCGCGCCACTCGTCGGGATCACCGCCGGGCTGCAGCGCGTCCTCTCCGAGGGCATCCGCGTCCGCCCGGTCGCGGACGGGGAGCTGGCGCGCCACTGGCCCGAGGCGAAGGGGCTGCTGCCACCCGGCTTCGGGTCCGAGCCCGACCGCTACTGCGTCGTGGAGTTCCGCGTCGGCCTCGACTCCGGCGAGGACGTGCCGGACACACCGGCGGAGATCGCCGACGTCGTCTCCGCGATCCGGCTCGCGACGGCTGCCCCGCTCTCCGCGGGACCGGTGCTCTTCGAGACGCTCGACGGTCGGCCGTACGGCATCCGACCCGTTCTGCCGATCGCGGCGACGCAGCCGCCCGGCGAGGCCACGAAGCTGGACGAGTTCCGCGGTGCCCTCGCCGCAGAGCTCCTCGTCCGGATGGGGCTCGTCGACGCGGACACGAACCTCGCCGAGGCACTCGACCGCTGGGAGCTCTCGCTGTTCCAGCACGAGCCGTTCCGGTCGGAGCAGCTGCGCGCCGCGCTCGAGGCGGCGCTCGGCACGACGTGGCCGCTGCGCGCGTCCATCCTGCTCGAGACCGAGCCGGAGGCTCGCGCCAGGCTGCACGACGAGCTCGCGCGCCTCGCGGACGGTGAGGCCGCGACACCCGAGGCGGGCACTGCCGTCCGGCGCGCACTCGTCGAGGTCCTCCGCGCGGGCGACCGCCCGTCCCTCGTCGCCGGCCTCGACCGCGAGCTGCTCGGGCTCGGCACGGCGCGCGAGCGCGTCGCGTAGCGCGAACCGCCGTCGTCCGGCGGCGCACCCCTGGACTCGCGGCCGCCTGACGCCACACATCCGGCACGAAGCCGGCACGGACCCGTGACGCGTCCGGAGCTACGGTCGAGTCATGGAGGAGGCACGGAGCGTTCTCGAGCGGTTCGAGCGGATCGAGTCCATGCGACGGGCGAACGCGGGCCCGGTCGAGCTCCTCGGGGAGCTCCGCGCCCTCCTCCGCGAGGCCGAGGCGTGGGCTCGCACGGAGGGAGGTGATGCCGGCGACGCGGCCGTCGCGCGCCTCCGGGAGGCGCTGGCGCGTGACATGATCGGCGCGTGATCTCGCACTGGGACGAGGTGCCGTCCGTCCGACGCGAGCGGGGGCACATCGCGGCCGAGTGGCAGTCGCTGACGGGCGAGCGGTCGCGCTGGGTCGGGTTGCAGCGGATCCGGATCGATCCGGGCAAGTGGTCGACGCCGCTCCACCTCGAGGCGTCGGAGGAGGAGATCTTCTACGTCCTCGGCGGGACGGGCGTCTCCGTCCAGTGGGACGGGTCGGAGGAGGCCGCCTACGCGGTCGGTGCGGGCGACTGCCTCGTGCATCTCGCGCTCGAGCACGCACACACGCTGCAGGCAGGACCCGGAGGGCCTCGACGTCCTCGCCTTCGGCGAGCGGCACTACGCCGCGAACACGTTCCTCCCGCGCGCTGGTGTGTCGTGGCTCGGCGCCACCTGGGTGCTCGAGGGCGCGCCCGACGACCATCCCTGGAAGCGGGAGGCGGCAGCAGGCCCGCCCGAGGTCGGCGAGCTCGCGGAGCGACCCGCGCGGATCGTCAACGCGGCGGACGTCGAGCCGGAGACCCGCGCGGGGGCGACCGTCGACCGCGACGTGCGCGACCTCGCGCAGGCAGCGGGCTCCATCAAGACGGGGCTGCGGCTCTTCGAGGTGCGACCGGGCAAGCTCGTCAACCCGCCGCACTGTCACACGGCCGAAGAGGAGATCTTCGTCGTGCTCGAGGGCGGCGGGACGCTCGAGGTGTGGCCCCACCTGCGGCGCGGCGGCGAGCACGAGGTGCACTCCGTGCGCGCGGGGAGCGTCGTCGCGCGCCCGGCGGGGACGGGTCGTGCGCACACCTTCCGGGCGGGAGACGACGGCCTGACGCTGCTCGCCTACGGGACGCGCGAGCCGACGGACGTCACCTACTACCCGCGGTCGGGCAAGGTGAACTTCCGCGGCCTCGGTCTCATCGGCCGTCTGGACGTGCTCGACTACTGGGATGGAGAGGATTGAGCGCGGTTGAAGGACTCGGGTGGACCGTGGTGAACGAGGCGTGGTCATGGGTCTCATCCGACTGCGTCCGCGCCCCGCGGCGACACCGGCACCGCCTGCCCGGGAGCAGGCACCCGAGCCCGACCGGCTCGAGGTCGTCCCGGAGCCGATCACGATGAGCGAGCCCGTCCCCGAGCCGGACGAGCCCGTCACGGCGGTACCCGAGGCGCCGGCGTCGTTGCCCGGTCTGACCGCGACCGGGGCGGAGACGACGGCGACGCGCGTGCTCGTCCTCGCCAACCAGAAGGGCGGCGTCGCGAAGACCACGACCACGCTCAACCTTGGCGTCTCGCTCGGCGAGATGGGCAAGCGCGTGCTGCTGATCGACCTCGACCCCCAGGGCAACCTCACGATGAGCCAGGGGCTCAACCCCGATGTCATCGAGCGGTCGATGTTCGACGTGCTCGTCCACAAGGTTCCGATCTCCGAGGTGATCGAGCGGCGCGAGGTCGACCTCGCGGTCGCCTCGATCGACCTCGCCGGAGCAGAGCTCGCGCTCAGCGCCCTCATCGGCCGCGAGCGGTCGCTCGAGAAGGCGCTCGTCGAGGTGCGCAGCCGCTACGACTACATCCTCGTCGACACGCCGCCGTCGCTCGGGCTGCTGACGATCAACGCGTTCGTCGCGGCGACCGGGGTCATCGTCCCCGTGCAGTGCGAGTACCTTTCGCTCCGTGGTCTCGTGCAGCTCGAGAACACGCTGGCGATGGTGCGAGAGAACCTGAACCCGAACGTCGGGGTCGAGGGGATCGTCGCGACGATGTTCGACGGTCGCACGCTGCACTCGCGCGAGGCGATCGAGATCCTCGAGGAGAACTTCGGTGAGCTCGTCTACCGCACCCGGATCCGGAAGACCGTGCGCTACGCGGAGGCGCCCGTGAAGGGCAGCTCCGTGCTCAAGTACGACCCCACAGGCGCCGCGGCGGAGGCCTACCGCGAGTTGGCGCGCGAGATCGTTGCTGCGAAGGAGGCTCGCGATGGCGCGCAAGCGCGCAAGCATGCGTGAAGGGCCGCTCGCGGAGCTCTTCCGCGCGACCGAGGCCGCCCAGCGCGGGCAGACGGACGACGCCGCGACCGGGACGCCCGAGGCGCCCGAGCCCGGGCGCGAGGAGGCCGAGGCCACGTCGGCCGTCGAGCAGCCGCAGCTGCCGCTCGAGACGCCCCAGCCGGAGGTCCCCGACCGGCCGGTCGACCCGGACGCGACGGTCGAGCACGTCTACGACTTCGAGGTGAACCGTCGCGAGCGTCGCGGCGAGCCGGAGGTCCGGCTCGCACCCGCGCCCGAGGAAGCGCCGACGATCGTCGAGCGCGCCCCCGAGCCGGTGACGCCACCGCGCGTCGAGGCCGTGCCCGCGCCCGTCCGTCCGGAGCCCGTGCGCGCGCCGGAGCCGGAGCCGGACCCCGAGCCGATGGCGGAGCCCTACACGCCGCCGGCCAGCAGATTCGTCAACCCGATGCCGGAGAGCCCGCCGCGGCTGCACGTCGCGGGCGACGTCGCCTCGTACCTCGCCGTGATCCGCGTCGTCGGCGTCGGCGGTGCAGGCATCAACGCCGTCAACCGGATGATGGACGCGGGCATCGCGCAGGTCGACTTCGTCGCGGTCAACACCGACGCGCAGCAGCTCGAGCTCTCGGACGCCCCGGTCAAGCTCCACATCGGCGAGTCGCTCACGCAGGGCCTCGGCTCGGGCGCAGACCCGGACATGGGCCGCCGCGCCGGCGAGGAGGGCTACGACCAGATCCGCACTGCACTGCGCGGGAGCGACATGGTGTTCGTCACCGCCGGTGAGGGCGGCGGCACGGGCACTGGGGCCGCGCCCATCGTCGCGACGATCGCGCGCGAGCTCGGGGCGCTCACCGTCGGCATCGTCACCACGCCGTTCAAGTTCGAGGGAACCCGCCGCCGCGTCGCCGCCGAGAGCGGCGTCGAGGCGCTCCGCGCCGCCTGCGACACCGTGATCGTGATCCCGAACGACCGGCTGCTCGAGGTGCTCGACCGGTCGACGTCGATGATCGACGCGTTCCGGATCGCCGACGACGTGCTTCGGCAGGGCGTGCAGGGGATCTGCGACCTGATCACGATGCCGGGGCTGATCAACCTCGACTTCGCGGACGTCCGCACCGTGATGACGGACGCGGGCTCGGCACTGATGGGCATCGGCTACTCGGAGGCGCCGGAGGGCCGCGCCCGCGAGGCTGCCGAGCGCGCCCTGCGCTCGCCGCTGATCGACACCGAGATCGTCGGGGCGCGCGGGATCCTGCTCTCGATCGCCGGCGGGGAGGACCTGACCCTGCTCGAGGTCAACGAGGCGGCCGAGGTGGTCCGCCAGGCGGCGACGGACGACACGAACATCATCTTCGGCGCGACCGTCGACGAGCGGCTCGCCGGCCAGGTGTGGGTCACCGTGGTCGCGACCGGGCTCGGGTCACCGCGCCGCAGCTCCTTCACGCCGTCCCCCGCACGCACGATCGAGTCGAGCACCGCCTACGAACCCGGCGGCCGCTCGGGCTCCGAGGCCGAGCGCGAGCTCCCGAGCTTCCTGCGCTGACGGACGAGCCCGCCGCGTCCGGCGGCGGGCCGGCGGGTGTCGCCGAGGTCGTAGGCTCTCTCCATGAGCGGCGCGATCGCGGCCGGGAACCGGCACTCGGCCGAGGCGGGCGCGTGGGCGCTCGGCGAGGGCGGCACGTGCGTCGACGCCGTGCTCGCGGCGACGTTCGCGGCCTTCGTGACCGAAGGCCCGCTGACAGGGCCGGCGGGCGGTGGCTTCGTCCTGCTCGCCGAGCCGGGGGAGGATCCGCTCGTCCTCGACTGCTTCTTTGCCGTCCCGTCGGCGCCGCTCGGCGAGATGGACGAGATCGAGGTCGACTTCGCGGACGCGTCGACGCAGGTCTTCCACATCGGCGACGCGTCCGTCGCGGTGCCCGGGCTGCTGCCGGGTCTGGCCGAGGCCCACGAGCGTCGCGGCCGCCTCCCCTGGCCCGCGCTCTTCACCCCGGCGCTGGAGCTCGCGCGCCGGCCGTTCGAGGCAACGCCGGCCCAGGCGTTCCTCCACGAGATCCTCGTCCCGATCCTCCACCGCGAGGACGGCGGACGCCGCATCTACGGCCGCGTCGGCGTGATCGATGCCGCGGATCTCGTCCCGACGCTCATGCTGCTCCGCGACGCCGGCCCGGAGGCCGTCGCAATGCTGCTCCCCGACCTCGCGGCCGATCTCGATGCGTACGTCGTCGCCGAGCGCGAGCCCCTGGAAGGATCCTTCGAGGGCGCCGTCGTGCTGACGACACCGGCCCCGTCTCTTGGTGGAGCCGTCGTGCAGACCGGGCTCGCGGCGCTCGACCCGCTCGACGAGGCGCCCGGCTCGCTCGGCGAGGCGCGCGCGCTGGCCAATGCTCTGGCGGCGGCGTACGGCGGTGCCGGCGCGGGCAGCCGGCCGACGGGCACCACGCACATCTCGGTCGTCGACAGCGACGGCGCGGCGGTCGGCGTCTCGTCGACGCTCGGGTCGGGGTCGGGTGTCTTCCGGAGCGGCTTCCAGCTCAACAACATGCTGGGCGAGCGGGACGTGATCGGGCTCGACGTCCGCGAGCCGGGGACGCGGCTGCCGAGCATGATGACCCCGACGCTCGTCCTCGACGACGACGGGCGACCGCGGCTCGTCGCCGGGAGCGCGGGCTCCGTGCGCCTCGCGGGCGCGATCCTCCAGGTCGTCGCCGGCGTGGTCGGACACGGGCTTCCCGTCGACGAGGCGATCGCACGGCCACGGCTCCACGTGGACGACGAGACCGTCCACGTCGAGGGCGGCTGGGCCGAGGTCGTCGCGGCAGGACTCGCCGACGAGGGCTTCGACGTGCGCGCCTGGGCGGACCGCAACCTCTTCTTCGGCGGCGTCTCCGCCGTCGAGCGGCGCCCGAACGGCCTGCTCGGCGCTGCCGGCGATCCCCGGCGCGGCGGGCACGGCGTCGTCGCCCGATGATCGAGATCCGGCCCGCCGACCCGTCCGACGCGTCGGAGCTGATCGTCCTCGCCGCCGAGGTCGGCCGCGAGCCGGGCGCGTGGCTCCTGACGACCGACACCTGGCGCGCCGTCGGCGACGAGCGCCGCTACCTGAAGGCCGTGCGCCGCCATCCCGACGCGGCTGTGTTCGTCGCGTCGGACGGCCACCGGATCGTCGGGCGCCTGTCGCTCGCACGCGACCCGCACCCGGCGAGCGCGCACGTCGCCGATCTCGGGCTGATGGTCGCCGCCAGCCACCGGCGGCAGGGCGTCGGTCGCGCGCTGCTCGACGCCGCGGTCGCCTGGGGACGCCGGTCGGGCGTGCGCAAGCTCGAGCTGCACGTCTTCCCGTGGAACGAGCCGGCGATCCTCCTCTACGAGAGCTATGGGTTCGAGCGCGAAGGCATCCGCCGCGGGCACTACGAGCGTGACGGCGAGATGGTCGACGCGCTCCTCATGGCGTATCACCTCCCTTCGGCAGAGGAATCCCCTCCATCTCCAGCGCCCGCATGAGGAAGCGCCGCATCTCCGGCTCGTAGCGCGGGTCGAAGAGCGCCTCACCGCCGACCATCCCGCCCGCCGCTCGCACGGCCTCGACGAGCTGGGCGATCGTCGGGCCCGTCTCTGCGCGACCGACCGGGAGGGCGATCCACGTGTGCGGCGTCGTGCCATCCTCCGGCCCGGCACCCGCGCCCGCGGCATCCGTGCCCGCGGCGCGCGCGACCTCCGGCGGCAGCGCGTCGCCCTTCGGCACGCTCTCCGGCTCGGAACCGGTGCGCTCGTCCATGCCTCCAGCGTGCACGCGGAGGTGTGCCGTGTCCGTGCCGGCTTCGTGCCGGATGTGTGACGCACGCCCGACCGCCGCCGCCCGCACGCGGACGCACGCCGTGGCGAAGGCTCAGCCGACCGCGACGCCCACGAGCGCCTCCCAGGTCGGAGGTCCCTCGTCCCGGAGCCGGGCGGCCGCCGCGAGCGGCGCCTCGCCGTGGGCGACGCGGGTCGAGAAGCGCTTCGGATCGGGCTGGATGAAGACGCGCGGGAGGTGGAGCCGGTCGGCGTCCCAGCACGCGCCGATCGTCGCGTCGGTCGAGACCTGGCCGTCGGAGTGGAGCCTGAGCGCCTCGGCGAGGAGGTCGAAGCGGACGTCGTCGAGCTCGAGCGCGCCCTCGTCGCGCAGCTCGCGCGCGAAGGCCTCGGCGCGGGCGCCGTGCCCGGGGTCGAAGGCCTCGTTCTCGCGCCGCGTGTCGTGCAGGAGGCCGAAGCAGAAGACGAGCCCGCGGTCGGCGCCGGGCGCCGCCTCGTCGAGCGCGAGCCCCGTCGCGGCGACGCAGCGCCAGTGCGCCTCGCCGTGCCAGGGCGAGTCCCGACGCCACGCGCGCGGGAGCACCGCCTCCACGAGGCTCCTCAGCGCCCGCGCTTCCATGCCTCGACCATCGCACGCTGCGCCGCGGTCTCAGGTGACCGGCTGGCGGCGTCCGACACCGTGCGCCGCAGCTCCGCGATCCGCGCGACCGCGTCGCCGCCGTCCAGCCCGTGGCGCACGAGCCAGCAGCCGACGACAGTTCCCGTCCGGCCTTTCCCTCCCCAGCAGTGGACGTACACGCTCCCGCCGTGGGCGAGGGCGCCGTCGACCTCGTCGAGGATCCGGGTCATGTGCGGGATCGTCGGCACGCCCATGTCGACGATGGGCTGCCCCGACCGCCGGGCGGGGGGAGCGAGCAGCCGCTCGTACGGCTCGAGCGGATCGCCCGGATGGGTCAGGTCGACGTACAGCGTGACCCCATGCTCGTGGAAGGCGCGGAGGCGCCGCACGGCCTCGGCGGGATCGTGCGAGCCCGGGTACTCCCCAGCGAGCAGACCGTCGGCGACGACGTAGCTGTCCGGGATCGGCAGGAGCACGGCTGCGGCCGATGCTACGCAGCCGCGGCGGGGGTCGGCCGGGCGTACCCTGTCCCACGTGGACGCAGATGCGGTCGAGCTCCGGGTGCTCGGGTGCCTGCTCGAGAAGCAGCGCACGACGCCGGACACGTACCCGCTCTCGCTCAACGCCCTCCGGCTCGCCTGCAACCAGGCGACGAACCGCGACCCGGTGGTCGCCTACGAGGAGCGCGAGATCCACGAGGCGCTCCAGCGGCTCGCGCGGCGCGGCTGGACGCGGCTCGCGAGCGGCGCCGGGAGCCGAGCCGCGAAGTACCGGCAGCTCTTCGACGAGGCGCTCGGGCTGGACGGGGCGGAGACGGCCGTCCTCTGCGTCCTGATGCTCCGTGGGCCTCAGACGCCCGGCGAGCTGAACCAGCGCACGCAGCGCCTGCACCCGTTCTCCGGGCTGGACGACGTCCACACGACGCTCGACGCGCTGTCGAGCCGCGGCCTCGCCGAGCGCCTGGAGCGCCGGCCGGGCCAGAAGGAGGACCGCTACCGCCACCTCCTGAGCGGTGCCGACGCCGCGACGGACGACGCGGACGAGCCCTCCGAGGCGGCGGTGCCGGCAACCGACCTCGAGGAGCGGGTCGCGGCGCTCGAGCGCGAGGTCGCCGACCTGCGCGCCGCGCTCGCCGAGCTCGGGCCTCGGCGACCGGGCCGCGTCCTTCACACCCGGCGGGTGACCTCGAGCGGCTCCTCGCCGTCCACGGTCACGCGGTAGGCGCCCGCGCCCGGCGCCCACGAGACGACGTCGACGAGCGTGGTCCCCTCGTAGAGCACGGCCGCGGCGTCGTCGCACGCGATCCCCGGCGGGAACCCGTCGCGCACGAGCTCCGTGTAGACCGGTCGCCGACGGCCCTCGCCGTCGTAGTGCGGGCAGGCGCTCCCCGCCAGGAACCCGAGGCCGTCCCGCATCCCGGCGAGCTGCGGGCCGAACGAGTCGGTGACGCTCGCCTCGAACCAGCAGATCATCCCCGCGCTGAAGCCGCAGAGGAGCGCGCCGCCTTCCCACGCCTCGCGGAGGAGCTCGTCGAAGCCGTGGACGCGCCACACGGCGAGTGCGTTCGCGGTGTTGCCGCCGGACACGAAGATCACGTCCGCGCCGAGGACGAGGTCGCGCAGGTCGGGGGGCGGCCACGGGTTGAACAGGACATGCGAGGGCTCGGCGCGTCGGGCGAACGCGCCGTAGAACCACGTCAGCACGGTTTCCGGCATGTGCGCGGGCGTCGGGACGAACAGCATCCGCGGCCCGCGCGCGAGCTCGAGCAGGAGGTCGTCGACCGCGGTGCCGAGCGAGTAGCCGCCCATCCCGAGGATCCGTCCCGCCACGCGGCGAGTATCGCAACGCCCTCGACGCCCCGCGTCAGGCGTCGCGATCGCGGCCGCGCACGACCTGCCACGCGACCGCGCTCGAGAACCCGCGGCGAACGAGGAAGGCTGCGGCGCGTCGACGCTCGCGGTCGTCGCCCACCGGCCGCGAGCCGAGCGCGGCGGCCGCGAGCTCCGCCTCGTCGCCGCCGTACGCCTCGGCCAGCGCGGCCTCCGCCTCGGCCGCGCCGATCCCGCGGCGCCGGAGGGCCGTCGCCGCGCGGCGACGCCCGTACCCGCGCGCCCGGTGGCCGCGCGCGAGCTGGCCGGCGAGCTCGGCGTCGTCGAGGTATCCCAGCCGCAGCGCCTCGTCGACGACCTCGTCAGCGACCTCCTCCGGCACGTCCCGCGCCGCGAGCTTCGCCCGGATCTCGGCGACGGACTGCGCTCGCGCGCCCAGCGAGTTGACGACGAAGGTGCGGGCCTTCGCGGCACGGCGTGCGTCGGGGTCGGATGCGCCGGCGCCGGCCACGACGCCGAGTGTGACGGCCGCTAGGCCGCGAGGTCGGTCGAGGCCGTGGCCTCGGGCCGCGCGAACATCCCGACGAGCTGCTCGAGCTCGGTCTCCGACCCGGCGACGATGCGGACGTCGCCCGCCGCGACCGACGCTGCGACGGTCGTCTCGCGCTCGATCAGGGCATGGAGGGCGCTCGGGTCGAGCGCGATCGCGAGCGTGGGGGAGGGCGCCGCGTACTTCCCGGCGCTCAGCTCGCCGTGCTCGACGGTCATCGACATGACCTCGCCCTCGCCGAAGTCGATCTCGTAGACGCCGTCGACCGCCGTCTCCGGCCGGAACCGCGCGTGAACGGCGTACATGCTCCAGCAGTCGCCCGCGTTCGGCGCGCCGAGGGTCTGCGCGCCCCACTGGGCGAGGGAGACGAGGACGGGCTCGAGCGCGCGGCCGTCCGGCGTCAGCTCGTAGACCGTCACGCCGAGCGGCGGCGGCAGCTTCGTCTTGCGGACGATCCCCGCGGTGTCGAGGCTCCGCAGGCGCGCCGTGAGGATGTTCGAGCCGATGCCCGGCAGGGCCTCGGAGAGGTCGGTGAAGCGGCGCTGCCCGAGCATCAGCTCGCGCACGATGAGGAGAGCCCAGCGGTCGCCGATCAGGTCGAGCGCATGAGCGACGGGGCAGTACTGGCCGTAGCGCTTCACAGGCGCATTGTATCCCAGCAGTGAAGGTTCGGTTGTCCGCACTCTTGGTACGGAAGACCGTACTTTCAAATCACAAGTAGTGTCCTAGCCTGCACGGTCAGCAGCACCCGACTCGAAAGGTGACGTCTCATGGTTGCTTCGCAGAATCACAAGTGGTGGGCGCTGGCGCTCCTGAGCGTCGTCCAGTTCATGATCATCCTCGACATCGCGATCGTGAACGTCGCCCTCCCGTCGATCCAGGTGGATCTCGGGTTCTCCCAGCAGAACCTCCAGTGGGTGATCAGCGCCTACGCGCTCTTCTTCGGGGGCTTCCTGCTCCTCGGCGGGCGCACGGCCGACCTCGTCGGACGCCGGCGCATGTTCGTCCTCGGCCTCGCGCTCTTCAGCGTGGCCTCGCTGCTCGCCGGGCTCGCATGGAACGAGCCGTCGCTGATCGGCGCCCGCGCCCTGCAGGGGCTCGGTGCGGCGGTCATCGCGCCGGCCGCGCTCTCGATCCTGATGACGACCTTCGTCGAGGGGAAGGAGCGCAACATCGCCCTCGGCGTCTGGGGCGCCGTCGGTGGCTTCGGTGCCGCCGCAGGCGTGCTCCTCGGTGGCGTCTTCACGGACGCGCTGAGCTGGGAGTGGATCTTCTTCCTCAACATCCCGGTCGGCATCGCCGCCATCGCGCTCACGCCGCTGCTCCTCCGCGAGAGCCGTGACGTGACGGCGACGAGCTTCGACGTGCCCGGTGCCGTGCTCGTCACCGCCGGTCTCTCGGCGGCCGTGTTCGGCATCACCCAGGCGAACGACTACGGCTGGACCTCGGCCAAGACGATCGGCATCTTCGCCGCCGCCGCGGCCCTGCTCGTCGGGTTCGTCGTCTGGGAGCTCCGCGCCAAGGAGCCGCTGATGTCGTTCTCGATCTTCCGCATCAAGACGGTCGCGGGAGCGAACATCGCCGGCTTCATCCTCGGCACGGCGCTCTTCTCGATGTTCCTGATGCTGACGCTCTACATGCAGCAGGTGCTCGGGTTCTCCGCGATGAAGACGGGGATCGCGTACCTCGCGGTCGCGGGCACGTCGATCATCTGGGCGATGGTCGCGCAGATGCTCGTGACGCGGGTCGGCGTCAAGCCGGTGCTCGTCTCGGGGATGACCCTCCTCACGGTCGGCCTCGTGTACTTCACGCAGGTCTCGGTGGAGGGCACCTACCTCGGCGACCTGCTCCCCGGCTTCCTGATCATCGCGGTGGGCATGGCGTTCGCGTTCGTCTCGATCTCGATCGCGGCGCTCGCAGGCGTCCCGGCCGAGGAGGCCGGGCTGGCCTCCGGCCTGATCAACACCTCGCAGCAGATCGGCGGCGCCCTGGGCATCGCCGTCCTCTCGGCGGTCGCGATCGCGCAGACGAACGACGCGACGGCTGCGGGCGATGCGGTCCCGCAGGCCCTGACGACCGGCTTCCAGGCGGCGTTCTGGGTCGGCGCCGGGATCGCCGCCGCGGGCGTCGTCGCCTCGCTCGTCCTGATCCGCAAGGAGGAGCTCGCCTCCGTCCCGGAGGGCGAGGCAGTGCCGGTCGCCGCCTAGACCGGCTCGACACGACACGCGTAGGCCCCGGCAGCGTCCGGGGCCTACGTGCGTCCGGGGTGGTTCGGCGCGCGCCCGACGGGGAAGACCACACGGATGGGGGCGACTGGGCTCCGGCTGCCCGCGCGCTATGCGGGGGTGACAGCGATCGCGCACGGCGGCATGGGCGACGTCGTGCGGGCGACCGACGAGCGGCTCGGCCGCACGGTCGCGATCAAGGTGCTCGCGGAGCGGTACGCGACGAACGACGAGTTCCGCGCCCGCTTCCTGCGCGAGTCGCAAACCGCCGCCAGCCTCTCGAACGAGCCGTACGTGATCGCGATCTACGACGTGGGCGAGTCCGACGACGGGCTGCCGTTCATCGTCATGGAATACCTCCCCGGCGGCACACTCGCCGACCGGCTCCGCGACGGGCCGGTCGACCGGGAACAGTCGCTTCGCTGGCTCGCACAGGTGGCGGCGGCACTCGACGCCGCCCATGCCAGGGGGATCGTCCACCGGGACGTGAAGCCGGCGAACCTCCTGGTCGCGGAGGACGGCACGATCCGCGTCTCCGACTTCGGGATCGCCCGCGCCGCGACCCACGACACGCTGACCGCCGCCGGGACGGTGCTCGGCTCGACCGGCTACATGGCGCCCGAGCAGGCGCGCGGCGAGCAGGCCACCCCTGCGAGCGACCGCTACGCGCTCGCCTGCGTCGCCTTCGAGCTCCTCACGGGGGAGCGGCCGTTCGTCCGCGACACGCACGCCGCCGAGGCGATGGCGCACGCGAACGAGGCGCCGCCGGTCGCGAGCGCCGTCGCGCCGGAGCTGCCGCCCGCGGTCGACGCCGTGCTCGCCGCCGGCCTCGCGAAGCGCCCGAACGATCGCCCGGCGAGCGCCCGCGAGCTGGTCGGTCGTCTGCGCGAGGCGCTGGCGGAGCCCGAGACGCGTCCGGCCCTGACGCCGGTCACACCGCCGCCGGCGACAGCCCCGACGCGCGTCGTCCGCCACGGGTCGCGGCCGCGGCGGGGTCTCCCGCTCCTCGTGGCCGCGGGCCTGCTCGGGGCCGGCGCCCTTCTCGCGTGGGCGCTGACCTCCCTCGGCGACGACGAGCCGACGTCGACCGTCGTCCTGACGCAGACGCTCCAGGGCGAGACGGTCGTGCGCACGGTCACGAACGAGGGCCGGACGGTCGAGCGCACCGTGACGGAGGAGGGCTCGACCGCCACGCCTCCTCCCGCGGCGGACGGCGGCCAGAGCGGCGCAGAGCTGAACGACCAGGGCTTCGCCCTCCTGCAGCAGGGCGACGTCACGGGCGCGCTGCCGCTCCTCGAGGCTGCGGTCGCCGCTCTGAGCGGTGACGGCTCGACCGCCGAGGCGTACGCGTCGTACAACCTCGCGACGGCCCGCTTCGCGTCCGGGAGCTGCGACGACGTGCTCGCGCTGCTCGACCGCTCGGAGGAGGTGCAGGGCAAGCGCAGGGAGATCGACCGCCTGCGGAAGGAGGCGGAGCGCCGCTGCGAGGAGAGTGGAGGCAAGGGCAAGAAGGAGGACTGAGCCGTCGAAGTTCTCGACCTTTCCTGGCCGCGGCCCGGGGAGTCCCGTATAGACGGGCGATGCCCTCGGCCCGGGACCTCGACTTCTGGCTCGGCACCTGGGACGTCCGCTGGGGCACGAACGGGGCCGAGCGCGGCCGCAACGTCGTCACCCGCACGTTCGGCGGCTACGTCGTCGAGGAGCGGTTCGACGGCCGCCCGGGGATCGACATGACCGGCATGAGCGTCTCCGTCTTCGACGACCACCGCGGCCTCTGGCGGCAGACCTGGGTCGACGACTCGGGCACGTACTTCGCGCTCGAGGGCGGGCCGGCCGGGGACGAGCTCCACCTCGTGTGCCGCGACCACAACGCGCCCGAGGAGCACGCCGTCTTCCGGATGCGCTTCTTCGACATCGCACCCGACGCGCTCACGTGGGCCTGGGAGCGCTCGCTCGACGGCGAGCGGACCTTCGAGGAGCGCTGGCGGCTCGCGTACACGCGGGCCGCCGAGTGATACCTCCGGGAGAGGGAGGGCCGCGCCGCCGGCGGCCCTCCCTCTCCCGGATCCCTCAGGCCGCGCCGGGGCGCTGCCGCCGGACGGCGAACGCCGCTGCGGCGATGAGCATCCCTGCGCCTGCGAGCCCGCCGATCGCGGCGGCCGTGCCGTCGTCGATCGAGGGCAGCTCGAACCCGGTGCCGGAGTCGACGACCACAGGGGTCTCGATCCCGCGGGCGGTCGCGCCCGCCTCGTCGTGCACCGTCGGCGTGACGATGCCGCGCGCCGTGAGCGTCGCCTCGTCCATGCCGGGCATCGTGCGGTCGACGCCGCGCGTGGCGAGCGTCGCCTCGTCGTGGATCGCCGGGGTCGCGAGGTCGCGAGCCGTCGTCGCCTCCATCGCGGTCGCGATCGCGGGGTCGACGCCGCGGGCGGTCGCGCCAGCCTCGTCGTTGCCGGGGATCGTCTGACCGACGCCGCGCTGCGCGGCGCCCGCCTCGTCGTGGATCGCCGGGGTGAGGTACGCGGGTGTCCCCGCCTCGCCGTGGGCGCTCGTCGCGGTCGCGACGCCGACGTCGATCCCGCGGGCCGCTGCGCCCGCCTCGTCGTTGCCGGGGACCGTCTGGTCGACGCCGCGCTGGGCGGCGCCCGCCTCGTCGTGGATCGCCGGGGTGAGGTACGCGGGTGTCCCCGCCTCGCCGTGGGCGGGCGTGACCACGACAGCCGTCGTGCCGCCGCCCGGAGCCTCCATCGGCTGGGCCGAGGCGGTCGAGACCGCGAGCGCGGCCGACGCGGACGCCGCCGCGACGGTGAGCATCACCATCTCGCGGATCCCGTGGGCCTCGAAGTCGTCGTCGAGCCAGCGCGCGAGCTCTTCCTCGTCGAACGAGAGCGTGATGTCGTCGGACTCGAACCGGTCGAGCAGCCGCTCGAGGTCCTCTCGCTGCCAGGAGACCTTCACGTCCATCGTCTCGACGCTTCCCCCGCGCTCGCGCGCCACGTCGAGGTAGAGGTCGAGTGGCGCGTCCGACGCGAGCGCCTCCTCGATCTCGTCCCGTGGGATGGTGGTGGTGACGCCGTGAGGATGTCGGACGCCCTCCGGCCCGACGAGCATCGCCGTCATGCTCGTCCCCATGTTTCCTCCCTTCGTGGCTGCGCCGCAAAATGCGGCTCGTCTACGGGACGCGCCACACGGCCGCAATCTTCCCGGCGATCGTGGCAGATGTCGCGAGCGAATGGAAGAGCCGCTCAGCCGGACGCGTCGGCGTCCACGTTCTCGGCGAGCCACGCCTTCGCGACGCGCTTCTGCGCGCGCGTCAGCCACGCGCCGGCGACGAGGTCGCGCAGCTCGTCGCGCTCGACCTCGGCGAGGTCGGGGATGCGCAGGAGCACCGCGGAATAGCCCTTCCAGTGCGGCGTCGTGAAGAAGATGCCGCGGTCGTCCGCGAGGATGACCTCCTTCTCCTCGAGGTCGGCGACCCGGAAGACGAGCACGTCGTCGAGCCGCTCGCCGGTCGCCGGGTCGACGGCGTCCGGGCGCGGGCTGCGGTGGAAGCAGAAGAACTTCTCGTGGACGGCGTACGTCGGCCGCCCGTCGTCCGAGACCGACTTCGTCGCGTGCGGCATCGCGAGCGCCAGCTCGTCGAGGTCCGCCATCGTCGCCACGCCGCCACTCTGCCAGGCGATGTTTGAACCGGCGTTCCGGCAGGATGCGGCTCCGCGAGGAGGCGGCTCGCTAGTGTCGGCCGCACCGTCGAGCCACAGGAGGCCGCCCGATGTCCGAGCTGATCGTGACGACCATGAACGACCTGCCGGGATACCGCGTCACCGACGTCTACGGCGAGGTGTTCGGCCTCACGGTCCGCAGCCGGCATCTCGGGAGCGACATCGGCGCGAGCCTCAAGGGGCTCGTGGGCGGCGAGATCAAGGGCTACACGAAGATGCTCGCCCAGAGCCGCGTCCAGGCGATCGAGCGCCTCCGCGACGCCGCGCGCGAGGTCGGCGCCAACGCGATCATCGCGATGCGCTTCGACTGCAACGAGCTCGGCGGCAACATGACCGAGGTCGCCGCGTACGGGACGGCGGTGACGGTGGAGCGCGCCTAGCCCGCGTCGCGGGAGCCGGGCTCCGACAGCGCGACGTCGGGCAGCTCGGCAACAGCGTGCAGGATGTTCCGCTCCCAGACCTCGCGGAGCTGCTCGAGGACGGGTGAGTCCGCGGCGAACCGGCGCTCGTCGAGCGCGAACGTGCCGGTCCGGTAGACGGCGCTGTCGTACGGCGGGCCGACGGAGAGGTTCGCGCGTGCGGTGCTCATCATCGAGCCGAGCGCGATCTTGGTCGAGGTGACGAGGTCGGTATGGGCGAGGATCGCGACGTCGAGCAGGAACTTCCCGTACTTGCTCTCGCCGATCTGGAGGAACGGGCGGTCGTCCGAGGCGCGGATGTAGTTGCCCTCGGGATAGACGAGGAGGATGTCCGGCGGCGCGTCGCCGACCTGGCCGCCGAGGATGAACGTCGCCGAGCCGTTTGCGCCGAGCGCGTCGCTGTGCGCGAGCCCGACCTGGCGGCCGAGCCGGCCGACGTAGAGGGCCGCCTCGAACAGGTGCCCGACGCTCGCGAGGCTCTCGTGCTCGCCCGCCGTCTCGAGGTCGACCGCGATCCGGTCGAGCACCTCCTGCGTCGTCGCGAGGTTCCCCGCCGACTGGAGGACGAAGATCCGGTCCTCGGCCGGCCGGAAGACGTGCAGCTTGCGGAACGTGCTGACGTCGTCGACGCCGGCGTTCGTCCGCGTGTCCGAGAGGAAGACGAGGCCTTCCTGGAGCCGCATCGCGAGGCAGTAGGTCACGGGCGGCGAGTGTAGTCGGCGCCCGGCCGGGAGCCGAACGTGTTGCGGACGGCTGCTACCGTGGGTGTCAGATCAGAGCGAATCCGGTTTGCGCGACTGCGCCTTCCTTGTCCGTTCGTGAGTGATGAGGGAGGTGTTTTTCTATGGCAGAAGGAATCGTGAAGTGGTTCGACGATGCGAAGGGGTACGGGTTCATCACCCCTGAGGACGGGTCGAAGGACCTGTTTGTGCATCACAGCGGCATCACCGGTGACGGGTTCAAGTCGCTCCCCGAGGGGGCGAAGGTCTCGTTCGAGCCGCGTCAGGGCCAGAAGGGCCCCGAGGCGACCAACGTCGCCGTCGTGGCCGACGTCGTCGCCCAGTAGGGCGTTCCGGCTGCCCGTGGCCGCCTCGTGCGGTCACGGGCGCCGACCCGCCCCCTTTCGAAAGGAGCGGCCATCGCTGTCAAGGAAGAGAAGCTCGAGATGGAGGGCGAGATCCTCGAGGCCCTCCGCAACCGGATGTTCCGGCTCAAGCTGGACAACGGTCACGAGATGATCGGCTACACGTCCGGTCGCATGAAGCGGTACCGGATCCGCATGGGCCCGGGCGACCGGGTGCGCGTCGAGGTGTCGACGTACGACCTCGACCGCGGCCGCATCGTCTACCGCCTGCAGTAGTCGCTAGACGAGCCGGTGCTGGGTCGCCCAGCGCGCGAGCTCGTGCCGCGTCGAGAGCTGCAGCTTGCGGAGGACGTTCGAGACGTGGCTCTCGACCGTCTTCACCGAGAGGTGGAGCCGCGCGGCGATCTCCTTGTACATGTAGCCGCGCGCGATCAGCTGCAGCACCTCGCGCTCGCGCGGCGTGAGCTCGTCGAGCTCCGCGTCGCCGCCGACCTGCTCGCCCGCGCGGAACGCGTCGAGCACGAAGCCGGCGAGGCGCGGCGAGAACACGGCGTCGCCGGTGGCGACGCGCTCGATCGCGGCGGCGAGCTCCTGGCCGGAGATCGTCTTCGTCACGTAGCCGCGCGCGCCCGCCCGGATCACGGCGATCACGTCCTCGGCCGCGTCGGAGACCGAGAGCGCGAGGAACTTCACGCCCGGCCGCTCCGGCGCGACCGCGTTGACGATCGCGTCGCCGCTCCCGTCCGGCAAGTGGACGTCGAGCAGGACGACCTCGGGGTCGGTCTCGACGATCAGCGGCACCGCGTCGGCCACCGTGCCCGCCTGGCCGACGACCTCGACCGCGTCGCCGAGCTCGGCGCGGACGCCGGCGAGGAAGAGGTCGTGGTCGTCGACGAGGACGACGCGGCGCCTCATGGCTGCCTCCGCGGCAGGTGGAGCTCGACCTCGGTGCCGTTCCCCGGGCTGGTGACGATCGTCGCCCGGCCGCCCGCGCGCTCCATCCGCCCCTCGATCGACTCGGCGATCCCCTTGCGGTCGTCCGGGACGGCGTCGCGGTCGAAGCCCGCGCCGCGGTCGCGCACGAAGACGCTGACGTCGCCGTCGGTCACCTCCGTGTAGACGTCGATCTCCTCGACGCCGGCGAACTTCGCCGCGTTCGCCATCGCCTCCCGCGCCGCGAGGACGAGCGCGCTCACGGACGGGTCGACGGGGCAGTCGCCCGCGCTCGCGAGCTCCACCCGCACGCCGTGGAGCTCCTCGACGTCGCCCGCCGCCGCCTCGAGCGCGGCGACGAGCGAGGCCGTCTCGTCGCCGAGCGGCTGGTCGGCGTAGAGCCAGCCGCGCAGCTGGCGCTCCTGCCGGCGCGCGAGCGCCGCGACCCGGCGCGGCTCGTCCGCGTGCTTCTGGATCAGCGCGAGCGTCTGGAGCACCGAGTCGTGGACGCGCGCGGCGACGTCCGAGCGCTCCTCGCTCCGGATCCGCCCGGTGCGCTCGGCGTCACGCTCGAGCGCGAG
Organism: uncultured Actinomycetes bacterium; assembly: GCA_963748255.1. GTDB lineage: Bacteria > Actinomycetota > Thermoleophilia > Gaiellales > Gaiellaceae > Gaiella. Next base: position 277,963 of record CAVVIL010000025.1, read on the forward strand.
CCGCCAGACCCACGGGCCGCCGATCAGAAGGAGGGCACCCGCGACCGCCCCGGGCGCGAGCAGCGTCGTCGACGTCCCGCCGCCCCAGAGCAGGACGACGGTCCCGACCGCCGCCAGCGCGAGCCCGCCGTAGGAGAGCGGCGCGTCGGCGCGGAAGCTGCCGCCCTGGCGCCAGGCGAGCGCGAGCCCGCCGGCGATCAGCGCGACCCCGAGCACCGACCGGCCCGAGAGGCCGAGCGCGCCGAGCAGGGCGCACCCCGCGAGGAAGGAGCCCACGACCGTGATCCACGGGTGCTCCTGCCACATCCAGAGTGCGATGTAGAGGAGGATCCCGGCTCCGCCGGCCAGGGCGAGGAGCGCGAAGACGAGGCGGACGAGGGTCGGGTCGACCCCGAGGCTCCGCGCGATGCCCGCGCAGACTCCCGCGATCACCCGCTCGTCGGTGCTCGGCGCGTATGCCCGCAGCGACATGCGGCGGTCATCGTACGGCGCGCTCGACCACGACCTGGCCGGCGCCGACGCTCGCATCGAGCACGAGGACGCGGTCGCCCGTCTCGACCAGCTCGCTCTCGACGTTGCGCCCGTCGCCGCCGATCCCGTTCGGCAGCTCGATCTCGCCGACCTCGACGTTCGCGTGGATCCGCACGGCGGCGTCCGCGGGGACGATCACGTTCAGGTCGCCGACGTCGACGCGGGCGTCCACGTGCGTCTCGCCCGCGGGCAGCTCGAGCCGGCGCAGGTCGAGGCTCAGCGAGCCGACCCCGACCTCGTAGTCGTCCTTCAGCTGCGTCGACGTTCGTGACGACGTAGGTGCGCTCGCCGATCCCGTTCCCGAGGTCGACGTCGAAGATCGCCATGAAGGTCGCGACCGCGAGCACCGTCAGCGTGACGAGCGTCACGAGCGCGATCGCGAGCCACTTGAAGAACCCGCGCACGCGATGCGAGTCCCGGGCGGCGAGCGCCTTCACGTCCGCGGGCGCGTCCGGGTCGACGGCCGCGTCGCCGGGCTGGCGCGTGAGCCAGAGGATCAGGAGGCCGGCGAGCAGGAAGAGCCACCAGGAGTCGCCGTCGGGCCACAGCGTCGCCCGCGAGAGCAGGATCGCGCCCGCGACGGCGAGGAGCCCGACCCCGATCAGCGGCCACGGCCGGTCGCGACGGTTGCGGAGCGCGGCGGTGGCGATCGAGTCGTCCTTGCCCTCGTCGGGGATGACGAGCCAGGCGGCGAGGTAGATGAGGATGCCGGCCCCGCCCAGGAGGGTGAGGACGACGAACCCGACGCGGAAGACGGCGGGATGGATCTCGAAGTAGCGGGCCAGGCCCCCGGAGACGCCCGCGACCATGCGGTCGGAGCGGCTGCGCTGGAGGCGGCGGAGATCTGTGGTTTCAGTGGTGTGTGTCGTTTCGCTCATGGGGTCAGGATGGCCTCGCGGCTCGCGCGAGACCATCCGGAATGACCCTGAGTCGACCCTGAGCGCGCCCTGGCGACGCTCGACGCCGCAGCGTGACTACGCCGTCGCGCCGTACCGGTCGTGGTAGTTCCACCACCCGTAGGGCGGCGTCTGCGGATAGCCCTCCGGCGAGTCCTCCCACTCCTCCTGGCGGCCGAGCGCCGTGATGTCGAGGTAGCTCCACGTGCTTCCCATCGCCTCGTCGCCGCGGCCGTCGATGAAGTACGTGCGGAAGATCCGCTCCCCGTCCCGGATGAAGGCGTTCGTCCCGTGCCATTCGCCGACGTCGAAGTCGGCGTCGAAGTCGTCGGTGAGCGTGTACCAGGGGACGTTCCAGCCCATGCGCTCCTTCAGGCCCTGGATGTCGGCCTGCGGCGCGCGCGAGACGAAGGCGAGCGTCGTCTCCCGCGCGTTCAGGTGGGCGGGGTGCGCCACCTGGTCGGCGAGGAAGGAGCACCCCGCGCAGGCGCGCTCCGGGTACGAGCCGCCCTCCGCGAAGGTCGTGATGTCAGGCTCGTAGAAGAAGCGGTAGACGACGAGCTGGCGGCGGCCCTCGAAGAGGTCGAGCAGGCTCGCGGGACCGTCCGGCCCCTCGAAGCGATAGGGCTTCTCCACCGCCAGCCACGGCATCCGGCGCCGCTTGGCGGCGAGCGCGTCGCGGGCTCGCGTCAGCTTCTTCTCCTCGACCAGCAGCTCCTCGCGGGCTGCGTCCCACTCCTGCCGCTCGACGATCGGTGGCGTCTTCATCACGGGCTCCCTCCCTGGTCGGCCGGCTGGAAGAGCTCGATCGGGTTCCCGGAGGGATCGTCGACGAGGATCTGCTTGCCGCCCGGGCCGGTGACGACGTCGTTGCGGAACGGAGGCCCTGCGGCGCGGAGGCGCTGCGACCTCGGCGTCGATGTCGTCGACGATGAAGTGGATGCGGTTCCAGCCGCCCGGCCCGGGCTCGCGCCCGTCGGGCATCGGCCGTCCGGCCGAGCTCGTCGGCCCGCTGAGGAGGAGCCTCAGGTTCCCGCGGACGACCTCCGCGAACGCAGGAGCGAAGTCGGACACCACCTCGAAGCCGAGGTGGCTCGTGTAGAAGCCGATCGACTCCTCGACGTCGTCGACCATGTAGCGGACGCTGACCGTCTGGTCGTTCACGTTCGGACCTCCCATCGGTGACCGCTGCTCCGTGGCGGGAGCGCGACAGATGATGCTCGTCCGGCGCGCCTCACGCGGCAGGGCTCATCCCGGACTCGCTCTGTCGCATTTCCCGGACGTGGCGCTCCGAAACCCCGGGCCGAGCTGTAGGTTGACGAGAGGAGACGTCAATGGCAAGGACGCAGACGAGCGAAGCCCACGACGCAGGTGCAGCGGGCATCGAGCGCTTCGATCGCGTCCCGCTCCTCTTCGGGCCGTCGCCGGTCCACCGGCTCGAGCGGCTGAGCGAGCATCTCGGCGGCGCGGTCGACATCTGGGCGAAGCGGGAGGACTGCAACTCGGGCCTCGCGTACGGCGGCAACAAGGTGCGCAAGCTCGAGTACCTCGCCGCCGACGCGCTCGCGCAGGGGTGCGACACACTCGTCTCGATCGGCGGGGTGCAGTCGAACCACACCCGCCAGGTCGCGGCCGTGGCGGCGCGGCTCGGCCTTCGCTGCGTCCTCGTGCAGGAGCACTGGGTGGAGTGGCCGGACGTCGTCTACGACAAGGTCGGCAACATCCTCCTCTCCCGGATCATGGGCGCCGACGTGCGGCTCGACCCGTCCGGGTTCGACATCGGGATCCGCCGGAGCTGGGAGGACGCGCTCGCGTCCGTCGAGGAGAGCGGCGGCAAGCCGTACGCGATCCCGGCCGGCGCCTCCGACCACCCGCTCGGCGGGCTCGGCTTCGCGCGCTGGGCGGACGAGGTGGCCGAGCAGGAGCGCGAGCTCGGCGTCTTCTTCGACACGATCGTCGTCTGCTCCGTCACCGGCTCGACGCAGGCCGGGATGATCGCCGGCTTCGCGGCGCAGGAGCGCGAGCGCGCCGTGCTCGGGATCGACGGGTCGGCGACCGTCGAGCAGACGTGGGCGCAGATCGCCCGCATCGCCCGCTCCACGGCCGAGGCGATCGGGCTCGGACGTGAGCTCGACGACGCCGAGATCGTCCTCCTCGACGAGTGGCACGCGGGCACGTACGGCATCCCGGACGAGAAGACGATCGACGCGATTCGTCTCTGCGCCCGCCTGGAAGGCGTGCTCACCGATCCCGTCTACGAGGGCAAGTCGATGGCGGCGCTGATCGACCTGGTGCAGTCGGGACGGATCGCCCCGGGGTCGCGCGTGCTCTACGCGCACCTGGGCGGCCAGCCTGCGCTGAACGCCTACGCCGGCGCGTTCTGAGTCGGGTCGCTGTGGGTAAGTTGACCTGGCTCCGACCGGCAGCCCTAAGGTCGCCCATCAGCGACCTCGAATCGATCCTCCGCACGATCGGCGCCGCCGCGGTGATCGCGGGGACGATCCTCGTGGTGCTCCAGCTCAGGGTGAACGCGAGGCACCTCAGGTCGCGCAATGCGTTCGACCTCACCGCGAAGGTGATCGATCCCACGTTTCCGCATCGACGGCATCTCCTGTACGAGGTGGCGGCCAGGCACGCCGGTGGCGACTGGACGGGATTCGATCGCAGCCTGGAGGACTTCGAGGTGCGGAACTTCGCGAACATCTACGAGCAGCTCGGCCTGCTCGCTCGCAAAGGCGTGGTCGACATCGAGGACGTGCTGGACGCCCTCTCGGCTCAGCCCTTCGCGGACTGGAACACCTTCCAGCCGATCCGGACGCACATCATCCACGAGGCCGGCAAGGCGTTCCCCGCCCTGGCGGACAACCAGCCGGGGCTGGACGCCGTCTACTGGCCGAACTTCAGGTGGCTGGCGGACGAGAGCCGGAGGTGGACGCTCCAACGAGCGTCAGCAGGCGCCGCGCCAGGCCTTCCGGACTAGCGGCCATCAGGACAACCGCAGCGGGGCGCGGCCGAAGCCGCGCCCCCAAGACGCGCCGAGCTACGCCCTCACAGCTGCCGACGGGCTCACGCCGAGCGCCGTGGCGAGCAGGATCTCGCCGATGCGGACGTCGATGAGCTCGATGTCGTCGGCGATGTTCTCCGCGATCCAGCTCGCGGCGGCCGGCGTCGCGGCCTCGGCCTCCTCGACCGTGTCCCACGCGCTCATCGACGTGAGGATGTCGCCGCTCAAGGCCAGGTTGTAGGCCCTGAACCCGGGCTGCGCCTGGAAGATCGGGAGCATCCCTTCCTCCGCCTTCCGCGCAAGCTCGTGCGGGTCGCCGCTGATCCGGTAGGTGGCGATGCGTCCGTGCATCGAACTCTCCTCTCGCCGACCGGTGCAGCGCCGCAGATCGTCCGCGCGCGCCGCCGGCCGGACTGCGCCACCATGGCAGACCGCGGCCGGAAGTCAAGCGCCGCGGTCGGTCAGTCGTCGCAGGCGTCGAGCGCCTCGAGCGTGCGCGCAGCCGCACGCCCGCGCAGTGCGGCGGCAGGAATCGCCAGCCCGAGCGTCGTCCGCTCGTCGACCCCATAGACGACCGCGACGAGGCGCCCCTTCGCGTCGAGCACCGGGCCTGCGTCGCCCTCGCGGACGTCCGACGTCAGCCGCAGCACCTTCGTCCGGGCGCCGTACGCCTTCCCCGGGACGCTGTCCACGATGACGCCCGGGAGCATCCGGAGCTTGCCGTCGCGCTCCGTGACGACGACCACCGAGGCGCCCGCGGCAACGCTTCGCGCCAGCGGCAGCCTCCGCGGGAGGGTGCGGGCGACGCGGGCGACGCCGAGCTCGCCGACGCGGTAGGCGCTCCCGGCGCCGACCGCGGTCGAGCGGCGGTTCGCCGTCCAGACACGCACCCAGCCACCGCCGGGCACCACGTCCCGGTGGGCGACCAGCGTATGCGCGTCGAGCGCGAAGCCTCGGCCCCTGGAGTCGTCGTCGCACGATGGGACGACGACCCGGAGGGCCGCCTTCCGCGCAACCTGCCGAGCGCGACGGAGGGAGAGCGTGCGAGCGGGCGCCGCCAGCGCCTCGACCTCGGTGTACGCCTCGACCAGTGACGGCGCCGAGACCTGGAGCGCGTCGGTCGGGGCCTCGTCGGTGACGACGATCCCGCAGCCCGTGAGGAGGAGCGTCACGAAGAGCGTGAGCCCCAGCGCGACGCCGCGGATCACCCGGCCTGCTCCAGCACCGACCTGAGTCGTGCCTGCGCCTTGCTGCACTGCGCGAGCTGCGGACCCGCGGTCGCGAGCACGGCCTTCGGCTTGCCGTGCTGTGCCTGGGTGACGATTCCGCCGAGTGACTGGCTGCAGTTGCTCAACGCCGAGGCGACCGAGGCGAGCGCCGCCCGCTGCGCCGCGAGCTTGCGCCGCGCCGTCTCGGCGCGCGCGTAGTCGCCCGCCAGCTGGCGCCGCTGCCGGGCGAGCGCGCCCGACGCTCGACTTCGTCTGGCGCAGCGCCCCCCGGCTGGACGCGAGCGTCTCGATGAGGGCGTTCGCCTGCCGCGTGCGCTGGTTGAGCACGCGGCTGCGGTCGGCGAGCACGACGCGCAGGCCGCCGGCTGCCTCCTCGGCGACGATCGCGCGCGCCCGCCAGTCCTCGGCCCGGCCGTTGTTCGACCAGTTGCTCTTCGCGAGCATCCCGACGACGAGCACGAAGACGACCGTGACGGCGATCGACATCACGCTCGCGCTCCAGCGGCCCACCTCCAGGGTGAGCTGCTCCGGCCGCTCGACCTGAGACATGCCCCCTTATCGGGCGCGCGGTGCGCGGGCTTGATCCCCGGTTCTAGGCAGTCGCCAGCGTCTTCACGGCGGCGGCGATCTCGGCCGGCCCGGGGAGCATCGCCGCCTCGAGATCCTTCTGGTACGGGATCGGGTGCGAGGCGGCGCCGACCCGGACGACCGGGCCGTCGAGATCCCAGAAGCAGTGCTCGGCGACGTGCGCCGCGATCTCGGAGCCGAAGCCGCAGAACTGCGTCGCCTCGTGGGCGACGACGAGCTTGCCCGTCTTCGCCACCGACCGGGCGATCAGGTCGGTGTCGAGCGGCGCGAGCGTCCGCGGGTCGACGATCTCGGCGCTGATCCCCTCGCCCTCGAGGTCGCGGGCCGCGCGGAGCGCGTGCGGCACGAGCGCGCCGAGGGCGACGACCGTCACGTCCGTCCCCTCGCGGACGACGCGTCCCGACGCCGAGCTCGATGCCGTACCGCTCCTCCGGCACGGGCGCGGGCTCGCCGAAGAAGAGCTGCTTCTGCTCGAGGAAGATCACCGGGTTGTCGCCCTGGATCGCCGCGGCGAGGAGGCCCTTCGCGTCGTAGGGGTTCGAGGGCATCACGACGACGAGGCCGGGGAGATGCGCGAAGAGCGCCTCGAGGCTCTGCGAGTGCTGCGCGCCGAGGCGGACGCCGCCGCCGGAGACCATCCGGATGACGAGCGGGATGCTCGGCGTCCCGCCCATCATGAACCGGAGCTTGGCCGCCTGGTTCATGATCTGGTCGAAGGCGACGCCGGCGAAGTCGGAGAACTGCAGCTCGACGACCGGCCGCAGGCCCGTGAGGGCGGCGCCGATCCCGCAGCCGACGAAGCCGCTCTCGGAGAGCGGCGTGTCGCGGACGCGCTCGAGGCCGAACCGCTCCTGGAGGCCCTCGGTGGCGCGGAAGATCCCGCCGACGGTGCCGATGTCCTCGCCCATCAGGATCACGTCCGGGTCGGCCTCGAGCTCGAGCTCGAGCGCCTCGCGCACGGCGGCGACGAAGCCGAGCGTCCGCTCCGTCTCGACCTCGGGCTCCGGATGGCTCCGCTGCGGCGCGAGCGCGGCGGGGAGGAGGTCGTCGGGGTCCGCGTCCGGGTCGGCGAGCGCCGTCTCGATCGCGCTCTCGACCTCGCGCTCGACGTCGCGCTCGATCGCCTGGAGCCGCTCGTCGTCCAGCTCGCCGAGCTCCCGCAGCAGGCCCTCGAGGCGGGGGAGCGGGTCCTTCGCCTCCCACTCGGCGACGAGCGCCGCGTCGCGGGTGTCGGGCAGGTTCGCCCGCATGGAGTGCTGCATGCGCCGGAAGGTCTTCATCTCGAGGAACGTCGGGCCGTCACCGTCGCGTGCGCGCGCGAGCGCGCGGGCGACGGCGTCCTCGACGGCGACCAGGTCGTTCCCGTCGACGACCTCGCCGGGCATCCCGTAGCCGGCGGCGCGCTCGGCGAGGTCCTCGACCGCGCGCTGCGTCCGCCAGTGGGCGGTGAGCGCGAACTGGTTGTTCTCGCAGACGAAGACGACCGGCAGCGACCACGTCGCCGCGAGGTTCATCGCCTCGTGCGCCGCGCCCTGGGCGGCGGCGCCGTCGCCGAAGAAGGCGACCACGGCCTGGCCGGTGCCGCGCACCTGCGCGGTGAGCGCGGCGCCCGTCGCGTGCGGCAGGCCGGCGCCGACGATCCCGTTGCAGCCGAGGATCTGCAGCGACAGGTCGGCGATGTGCATCGAGCCGCCGAGCCCCTTGCAGTAGCCCGTCTGCTTCCCGAACATCTCGGCCATCATCCGGCGGAGGTCGGCGCCGGCGGCGATCAGGTGGCCGTGGGAGCGGTGGTGGCCGACGAGGTAGTCCGTCTCGCGCATGACCCCGGCGGCCCCGACGGCGATCGCCTCCTGCCCGACGCAGCTGTGCGCGGTCCCGAAGATGACGCCCTCGCGGAAGAGCTCCGCGGCGCGATCCTCGAACAGGCGGATCAGCGCCATCAGCCGGTACTGCTCGACGAGCGAAGGGCGGTCGGCGGGACGCGTGTCGCTGGCGGTCGTCTCGACGCTCATCGGGTTAACGTACGCCCGCGGTGGGCGGGATGCTGGAGCAACGGGTCGTGCTCGTGACGGGCGCGGCGAGCGGGATCGGCCTCGCGATCGGCGAGCGCTTCGCGCGCGAGGGCGCGCGCGTCCTCGGCTTCGACCGTGCGGGCGACGTCGCGTTCCACGGCGACGTCCGGTCACCCGCCGACGTCGAGCGGGCGGTCGGCCAACTGGTGGCGGACGAGGGGAGGATCGACGTCCTCGTCAACAGCGCCGGCGTCCGCGAGATCGGGGACGTCTACACGATGCCCACCGACGAGTGGGACAACGTGATCGCCGTCAACCTGAGCGGCACGTTCTACTGCTGCCAGGCGGCGGCGCGGCACATGCGCGAGACCGGCGGCGGCACGATCGTGAACATCTCCTCCGTCGGCGGCCTGATCGGCCTCGCCCGCCGACCGGCGTACACGGCGGCGAAGCACGGCGTCGTGGGGCTGACGAAGAGCCTCGCCCGCGACCTCGCCCCGGATGGCATCCGCGTGAACGCGATCTGCCCGGGCCTGATCCGGACGCCGCTGACCGAGCAGTACTTCGGCGAGGACGCCTTCGAGGAGGGGCTGCGGACGGTCGTCCCGCAGGGCCGGGTCGGCGTCGCGGACGACGTCGCCGACGCCGCGCTCTACCTCGCGAGCGACCAGTCGGCGTACGTGAACGGGATCGCGCTGACGGTGGACGGCGGCTGGCTCGCGGAGAAGAGCTTCGCCGCGGGGGAGGCGGCCGCGTCGGCGTTCCTCGCCTCGAACGAGACGAGGCCTGACGCGTAGACAGCGTCTGGCGACGACGCGGCCACCTCAGCTGAAACGGACTAGCGTCGGCGGCTCGGCTGGGCGATCCTCCCGAAGGCGCGCGCACCGCCGTCGGAGCTCGTGAACGCCGAGAGCTGGATCGTCTCGCCGTCGAGCGTGAGCCCCGAGCCGACGACGGTCTCGCCGCGGAGCCGCACGTCCTCGCCGAGCCCGGCCGACGGCCCGCGCGTGACGCGCGCCTCGCCGACCTCGGCGACGAACGCCGAGATGCGCTCGACCGAGGTCGCCCGCCGATCGAGCCGCTCGAGCGCGTCGAGCAGGTATCCGGCGCGGAGCTTGGGCCAGAGGAGCTCGAATGCGTCGGGCCGGGAAACGGCGTCGAGGCACAGATCGTCTCCGAGTCCGAGCACGGCGCCGCACTGGCCCGGCGCGACCGCGAACGCCTGCTCGAGCGCCCGCAGCCGGGCGCCGTGGGCCTCGAACGTGTCGCGGTTCGCGGCGGTCTCCGAGCGGACTCCCATGCGCGACTGCTTCTCGCGGACCTCGTCCCAGACCTGGCCCTGGGCAACGCCGCGCGCGAGCGGCTGCGCGGCGAGCGACTCGGCCTTGCGGCGGCGAAGGTGCGAGTGCGAGATGTGCTTCGCGGAGCCGAACGCGTCGCTCTGCCGGCTCCAGCGGCCCTGCTCGACGCAGGAGACGGGGATGGGGAGCTTCGCGTCGGCGCGCGACGAGCACGCTGACGTTGAGGATCCGGTTCTGCTTCGCGCCGACGAGCTCCTCGCCGTCGTAGAGCAGCACGGCGCTGTCGGTCGGGTTCTCGACGAAGAGCTCGGGCACCGAGCCCGAGGCCGACGTCTCCGTGATCCGGAGCCCGCGCGGCAGCGCCTCGTCGAGGGTGATGTAGGCCGCGACCGGGTCGCGGCGGGGGAAGAGCGGTGTGACGACGATCCCGCGGTGCTCCACGGGCTCGCCGAGCTGGAAGGTGTCGAGTGTCATGGCGGATCTCCTTTCGTGTTCCAAGGAGTCCGCCACCCGGGCACGCTTTCTTACCTGGTCGGCCGATCGAGGCGCCGTAAGATCGGACCGTGTCCGAGGCGACTTACCTCTCGATGCGAGATGCGCGCGATGCCGAGGACAAGCGACTGCTGGAGACCGGGGAGATCGATCTCCTGCTCGCAGGCTGGGTCGAGACGATCCGCGGGTTGTGCGTCGCGAAGATGCGCGGCGCCGTTGGGGAGGACGTCGCACAGGCCGTGTGCGAGCGGCTCTGGAAGGAGCTCAAGGCCGGGAGGCACCGCGACGGCAAGCACCCGTTTCGCGTCATCGTCCATTCCGTGATCGGCTGGGTCTGCAAGGGCTGGTACGAGCCGGGCTGGCAGGAGAGCGAGCTCTTCGACCTCGACGGCGCAGCTCCTGACGAGTCGGATCAGGTCGTGATCGAGGTGACGCTCGAGCAGTTCGTCGCGACGCTCCCTCCGGGCGACGGCGCGATCGCGGAGCTGTACTACCTGGACGGCCTGGAGCCCGGCGAGATCGCCGAGCGGGTCGACAAGAACCCGAACGCCGTGTACCAGGCGATCAGCCGGAACAAGAAGCGGCTCCAGGAATGGCTCGAGGCATGAGGGTCGAGCTCGCGACCTTGCTCGACGAGCTCGCCCGCCGGCATGCGCGCGGCGAGCCGCTCGACGTCGAAGACCTGCTGGCCCAAGCCGGCGACCGATCGGACGAGCTTGCGCCGATGATCGAGACGTTCCTCGTGCGCGCCCCCCGTCGTGTCGCGTCCGCGCAGGCGCTCGCGTACGTGCGGACGCTCGACGACCCGCCGATCCTTCGCGCTCGTGTCGCGAAGGCGCTCCGGGTGGACGACGTCGTGGACGCGATCGTCAAAGCGTGCAAGATCCAACCGGACGCTCGGCCGAAGGTCCGGCGCTACTACCAGCAGCTGGAGGGCGGCGTTCTCGATCCGGCTCCGGTGGCAGCTTCGGTCTGGGACGCGATCAGCGCGCTTCTCGGCCGCTCGCGCGAGTCGCTGACCGTGCCGCACGTCGGGATCGCGTCGAGCGCCAGCCCGATGTACAGGGCGGACAAGCTCTTCGAGCCGGGCGACATGCCGGCGCTCGCCGAGAGGCTCGTGGAGCCGGAGCCGCCCGATGAGGTCGACGCGCTCTTCCTCGGCGAGTCTCCGGAGGCCTGAGCGAACACGCCTCTTGCTTCTCGTCACTCCTGGGACGCAACCAGGAGGTCGATCCGGTCGTGTCCGTCAGACCGGTTCAGCCACGAGCTCGTCCCGCAAACGATCGGGTTCCTCGAGCGTGCCAAGGCGATCGAGGATGGCGAGCGCCTCCTTCGCGCTCGCCATGGCCTCCAGGTCGTGACCCATGAGCCGTTTGGCGCGGCCCAGTGCTCCTAACGCGAGTCCGAGCTCGTTCTCGGAGCCGCTCGCTCGCAACGTCTCGATCGCTGCCTCGAGCCGGCGTACCGCCTCCTCCGCGTCGCCCTGAGCCAGGGCCACCTCTCCGAGGCCCCGTCCGCTGGCGCCGAGGAAGTAGTTCGCCCCGCGCCCCGCGGCCGCGGCGTGGATCTCAACGAGCACCTGGTGCGCCTTCGCGTAGTCGCCGGCGGTCAGGTACGCGTCCGCCAATCGCGGCGCGAGGAAGCTCCACGCCAACTCATGGCGTGCCGCCTTGGCCATCGGGACGATCTCCTCCAGGACGGGTAGGCCCTCGTCGACAGCCCCCATGTGACAGAGCGCCGGCGCCAGGAAGCCGAAGGCGAAGCCGCGGAAGTACACCGTCGGTGCGGTCTCCTTCGCGGCGGTGCCGTAATCGATCGCGGTCGCCCAGTCCCGTTTCTCGAGGCAGACCAGTGCGCCGATCGCGTTGCAGAACGAGACGATGGCGGCGTCGGAACGCTCCGCGCCGGTCACGACGGCCTCGTCGACCTCGCGCAGCGCGGCTTCCCAGCGCCCCTCCATCATGTAGGTCAGCGCCGCGCCGGATCGTCCGAACATGTACGCCATCGGCTCGAAGCCGACGGCGAGGTGCTCCAGGATCCGCGTCGTGGAGCGGTGGGCGAGCCCGTACTCGCCGAGCAGCATGTGCGCCCACTGCACCGTGCCGCACGCGAGTGCCGCGTACTGGTGGTTCCCGGCGCGCTCGCAGAGCTCGAGTGCCCGGCTCGCGGTCTCTCTCGCCTGCTCGAATTCGCCGAAGACGATCTGACGGTGCCCCAGGCGCTGGTAGAACGCCCCCTGGAGGCCGGGATCGCCCTGCTCCAGCGCAAGCGGCTCGTGGCGGAGAAGCAGCTCGTAGTACTCGACGTGACGATGGAGGTAGTGGAATCCACCCGTCTGGTCGAGGACGAGCGTGAGCCTGCGCGTGCGGTTCTCCTCGGAGTCGGGGAGTTCTTCCTCGAGGATCGCGAGCGCCTCGTAGAAGTAGCCGAGCGCCTCCTCCATCGCATGCTGTGCCGAGGCCTTGCGATTGGCGAGCTCGAGGTAGTCCGCGGCCCGCTCCCGCTCGGAGCTCCGCGAGTAGTGGAACGCGAGGAGCTCGTACTTCTCGGGCAGCCTGTCCGCATGGGAGCGCTCGACAGCCGCGCCGGCGCGCGCGTGGAGAGACCGGCGACGCTCTTCCAGGAGGCCGTCGTAGGCTACGTCGCGGGTCAGCGCGTGCTTGAACACGAACGTCCGCTCGGTCTCTCCATGCCGTTCGTGCAGGAACTCGCGCCGCTTGAGCTCGTCCAGGGCCGGGAGCAGCGCTCCGTCACCGTCCCAGACACGCTCGATGAGGTCCAGCGAGAACTCGCGCCCGAGCACGGATGCAACTTGCACGGCGCTCTTGTCTCCCGCGTCGAGCTGGTCGATCCGTGCGGCCAGCACGTCCTGCACTGTCGTCGGGACTGAGCCGTCAGAGCGGCTGTCGGCGTGCTGTCGTGCGGCTCGGGCGAGCTCTTCGAGGAAGAAGGGGTTGCCCTCGCCCCGACCGACGATCCTCTCGGTGGCGTCGTTCGACTCGCCGAGGATTGCTGCGACGATCTGTTCGCCGGCCTCGCGCGAGAGCGGCCGGAGGGCGATCTGGGTCACGTACGACTTGCCGAGCCATGGGGGGTTGTACCGCGGGCGGTAGGTCGCCAGCAGGAGAACCGGGACGGACGGCAGCTCGTCGACCAGCTCGGTCAGGAACTCCTCCGACATGCGGTCGATCCAGTGCGCGTCTTCGATCACCACCAGCCGCGATCGACCGGCTTTCGCGAGCAACAGCGTGCGCAGCGCCTCGAACGTTCGGCCCTTGATCGTGGCCGGATCGAGCGCGAGGAGCTGCGCGTCACCGGAGGTGACGTCCAGCGCGTGATGGAGATACGGACCGAGACCGGGTCCATGCCCAGCTCCTCGAGCGTCGTGCCGATCTTCGCGGCAACGCTCTCGCGGCCGTCGTCCGGCGCGATCCCGCACGCTTGCCGCACCAGATCGAGGATCGGGAGATAGGGAACCGCGGTCCCGAACGGCAGGCAACGACCTTGAAGCGCGACGGTGCCCACCTCCGCCGCGAGCAGCTCGTAGGTCAGCCGCGACTTGCCGAGGCCGGGATCGCCGGAAACGCCGATGACCTGTCCTTGCGTCGCCGCGGAGCGAAGGGCCTCCCGAAGCGACTCGAGCTCCTCGTCTCGTCCCGAGAAGGGCGTGAGCTGCTGGTGTGCATCGTCGATCGGGGACGTGCGCGGGCCGCGTCCGATGATGCGCAACGTGTGGATGGTGCGCTCGTCGACCGTCACCGGCTCTGTCTCCAGAAGGTCGAAGTAACCACGCAGGTAGGCCGCGGTCGCGGTGCTCACCAGCACATCTCCGGGGCAAGCCGCCCCATGCAGACGAGCTGCGAGCACAGTCGTGTCACCGGAGGCGGTGTAGTCCATCCGAAGGTCGTCGCCGATGGCGCCCACGATGACCGAACCGGAGTTGATCCCGATCCGGACGTCGATCTCGGATCGCTCCTTCACCGCGAGCGCGGCAAGCGCGGCGCGGCGTGCGTGATCCTCGTGAGCGATCGGGGCGCCGAAGAGGGCCATGAAGCCGTCGCCGAGGAACTGGTTGACCGTGCCCTCGTAGCGGTGGACCTCCTCGAGGGCGAGTGCGAAGAAGCGGTCGACGACCCGGTGATATTCCTCCGGGCCAGCCTGCGCCGCCAGCTCGGGCGAGCGGACGATGTCGCAGAAGAGAACGCTGACCTGTTTCCGTTCGCCCTCGATCGCGCTGCGGATCGCGAGAATCTGCTCACTCAGATGGCGGGGCGTGTAGGTCGCCGGGGACGGAGTCGCCTCGACGGCATGCCCGCACGCCGGGCAGAACTTCGAGTACTGGGGCAGGTTCGCTCCGCAGTCGTCGCACGTGCCGCCGACGAGCAAGGCGCCGGCGATGACGGGCGCGACCTTGCCGTGATCTCTCCGGGGCGGCTCGTCGTCCTTCGGCGGCGACACGGGGCGGCGAGCGTCGGGTGCGAGGCCCTCGATCTCGGGGTCCGAGCTACCGGGCGAGTTGCGGAGGATCTCGAGATAGACGGCCTTGGACTCCGGCGAAGGGTAGGCGCCGAGCTCGTCGGCGAGGAAGCGCCGGCAGCGCTCGTAGACGCGGAGTGCCTCGGCCGGGTTGCCGGCGGCGACGTGCGCCTGCATCAGCGCGCGGTAGCTGGTCTCGCGGAAGGGCTCGAGATCGGTGATCTCGGCCGCATATCGGACGGCGTTCCCGAACTCCCCCTCGGCAAGCGCCGCATCGCGCAGGCATTCGAGCGCACGCACGAGGACGTCACGGAGGTCGCGCCGCTGATCCTCGACCCACCGTCCGTCCTCGCCCGGCAGAAACACCCGCCGAGCAAGCTCGGCCGCCGTCGAGGCCTGCGCCCGAGCCTCGTCGAGCTCCCGCCCGGCGAGTGCCGCCTCTCCCCGCTCCAGCGCGGTCACCGCCGCGTCGACATCGATCCAGGCATCGGCGGGCAGTGTGAGCTGGTAGCAGCCGAATGCGCTCCTCAACATGCTCGAGCCGTCGATGCCGCACTCCTCGAGCAGCGCGCGCAGCTTCGTCGTCAGCACCCTGAGTGCCTTCTCCCACGTCGCCGGAAGGCTCTCGCCCCATAACAACTCGGCCAGCTCGTCCCGAGGGACAGACCGTCCGTGCTGGACCGCCAGGTAGGCGAACAGAATCCGACCCTGCCGGCCCGGGAAGCGCTGCTCGTCCAGCCTCACGCCGTTCGCCTCGATGGCGAGACGCTCCGTCATAGAGATTCGAACGCTCAGCCCGCCTGCCTCCTCCCAACCCTCCCTAGCCGCGCAGTAGCAGTGCGCTAGCGCCGGTCTAGCCGCGTAGCCGGAGTATCGGCTGCGACATGTTCTGTGACAAGCCACGAGCGGCCGGCGGCGATCCATCCGTGGTCAGTGCGTGGGCGAGGAAAGGAGATCGAATGCGAACGCTACGTTTGCCGGTTGGGGCGCTTCTGGTCGCGCTGATGCTGGGCGCCGTTCTCGCGGTCGGCGCGTCGGCGACTCCGGTCGCCAAGACGGTGGCGACGGTGGAGTGTCAGGGCGCCTCCGCGACGCTGCTCATGCACCCCGGCGGGGGCGGAAAGGCGATCTGGGACATCTCGGTCGAGAGCGTTCAGGACGCTCCCAGCTACCTCATCAAGCGCGTCGAAGCAACCTTCTTCGCCGACGGAGTTGTGGTGGGAACGCTCGACAACTCGGTGGGACAGAAGACCGGTTTCGGCGAGCCGCTCACCTGTGACTTCGAGGTGCACAAGCCCGGCTTGGACGCGAACGGGAAATTGACACCTTGTGCAGCTTCGCTGACCAGGCACTCCGCTGCGAATGCGGCTACGAGGTGCGAGCGTCCGACGAGGCGGCGCAGGTGGACGAGGTACGGCGACACGCCTCGGAGACGCACGGCGTCGACCTATCCGCCGACGTCGCGCTCGACGTCGTCCGCCGCGTCACCGCCGTGCCGAGCAACGACCAGAGGAACGAGGCAACGCGACCCCATCCGGAGAGGAGTAGATCGATGATCAGTGGAAGCACAGCGAGCAGACGGGTCACGATCATGGTCGGCACCGCGCTCTTGATCCTCGCGGCCGGCGCCGCGGTGAACGTCGTCCCATCGGCAGCGGTGGACCCGCCGCCGCCGATCGCGGCCGAGGTGCTCACGGCACGCTCGGTGTTCCCCGACGAGATCGACATGAAGCTGAAGCTCAAGTCGCACCACGGAGGCACGGCGGTGGTCAACGTCGACGACCCGTCTCGCACGGTCGTCGTCAGGTACACGGTGCAGCCCGGCGCCCGGTTCCCCTGGCACACGCACTACGGGCCGGTGATCGTGAACATCGCCTCCGGCTCTCTCACGTACGTCGAGGCGGGCACGTGCCACGAGACGACGTATGCGCCCGGACAGGCGTTCGTCGATGCCGGGCACGGTCACGTCCACAGCGCCTACAACCCCGGCACGGAGCCGATGGTGTTCATCGCCACGTTCTTCGAGGCACCCGAAACGGGGGCGCTGCTGATCCCGGCAGACCCTGGTTGCTAGGCCAAGCCGGCGGAGCCATGCGGCAGGCCGGTGGGCCAGGAGTCCACCGGCTCGCCGCGCGGCACTGCCGAACACCGGGTCGTGCCGTCGCGATGTCGCTCGCCTTCTAGGGACTGCTGCGACGGCCGTCGGGGTACTTGGTGGGCCGGGGCCGCGCGACCCGCTTCTGGCTCGTAGAAGCCAACACCGACGCGGTCGGCTTCGCGGCACGGGCGTGTGAGCATTCCTGGATTGCGCCCGGGGTGGCGGCCTTGATCGCGGGCTCGTTGATGAGCACCCCGCGGAGTTGCTCGAGCTCGAGGGCCACGCAGATCTCCTCGACGGAGAACGTCCCGCTTGCCTGCGACGCCTGCGCGGCGACCCCCGCTCCGATGCCCGAGCCGTCCTCGGCCAGCGCCCTCGCGTTCGCCCCGCCCGCAAACACAGCGGCGACCGCGGCGAACACGGCCGTCGTCAGCAGCATCCGTGTCTTGGTGATGTCGTACATGCCGCGCCTCCTACTCGATCGTTCGACCATGTGGCGAGCCTAGGAAGCGGCCTCTCCGACGTTGTCGCCGCGAGCGACACAGCCCGTGTATCGCTCGCTACACACCTAGCGGGGAGCCGGCGGGCTGGCCACGCGGCTTCCCGGCCTGCCAGGCGAACCGAGCCGGAGCCTCCGGCGACGCCCGACCCCTTGGGCTCAGGGACGGGGTCGTCGGGCGATTCCCGTCGGATCCTGCCTGAGCTAGGACGGTGCGTCCTGCGGCGGGCGGAACGAGACGAACGGGCGGCGGCGAACGAACTCGAGAACAGCCGCCTCGTCACCGAGATCGCGCCATCCCAGGATTGCGCCAACGCTCCCGCTACGGGTAAGCACGGCTCGCTTCGTGACACCAATTAGAGGACGGAGAGCCGTTGTCTGCGGAAAGGACTTGGCGTGCGAGCTTTGCTCAAGGAAAAACAGGAAGTCGCGAGCCGAATGGCAGCCGGCGCGTAGCATGCGGCTCGAGGCACCTCGGTGGGCTGATGCAGCGACTGCCGGGAGCAGGGACGACATGCATTTCTCGATCAAGGGCCGCTAGATGCCCACGCTGCGCGCGGGCGTACTCGACACGGTCCTCCGTCGTGGCGGCGACGACGATACCGCGGTCTTCGAGCGTGCAAGCCGGCTCGGGTTCGCGGGGGTGGAGGTCGTCCTTCGCCGCGGCGACGTCGAGTCCGGGCGCCTGAAGAGCCTTCGGCAGGCGAGAGCCGCGACCGGGGTGGAGGTCCCGTCGCTCGTGCTGGGCTTCCACAACCAGGACGGCGGCATCGCCGACGCCGACCCCGGCGTCGCCCGGCGGGCGGCCGGGGACGTACGGACTGCGATCGCGTGGGCGCGCGAGGTCGGCGCCGACGTCGTCCTCGTGCCGTTCTTCCTGCGGGCCGAGCTCGTCCGCGAGGCGGACGTCGACCGGTGTGCGGACGGCTTCGCGGCGCTTTGCCCAGCGGCGGCCGCCGAGGGGGTGACGCTCTGCTACGAGGGGACGCTCCCGGCGGACGCCGTCACCGCGCTCGCCGAGCGCGTCTCCTCGCCGGCGTTCGGGTGCTACTTCGACCTCGCGAACCCGATGATCAGCGGGCTCGACCCCGCGACGGAGGCGAGACGGCTGGGCGAGCTCGTACGCCGCGTGCATTTCAAGGACGCCAGGGCGCGTCGCGGTGACTGCCGGCCGGGGCTCGGCCAGGTCGACTACGCCGAGTGTGCGCGCGCGCTGACGGAGATCGGTTACAGCGGCTGGCTCGTTCTCGAGACGCCGGCGGCGCCGCCCGAGCTCGTCGCACGGGATCTGAGTGTCGCCCGCCGCTACTTCCCGCTCGAGCCGGGGATCGAGTGGCCGCGCTTCGGCGTCTTCACTCACGAGCTCGGCGTCTCGCTGAGCGATCTCGACGCCGCGTGTCGCGCCCACGGGGTAGCGTCGGTCCAGCTCTCGCGGGGCCAGCTCGACGCGTGGCTGGAGGCGCCGGAGCCGCTCACCGTCGACGTCGCCGGCATCGGTGCCTACAGGAACCTGATCGTTCCGAGCGACGCGGAGCGCCGAGCGAACATCGCGTACGTCGAGCGATGCCTCGAGGCGGCGCCCGTGGCCGGCACGTGGGTGGTCTCGACGCACGCAGGCACGCGGCACCCGACCGAGGAGTGGTCGGACTCACCCGAGAACCTCACCCCCGAGGCATGGTCGCTTCTTCTGGACGCTGTCGAGCGGCTGCTCGCCGTCGCCGAACGCGCGGGCACCATCCTGGCGCTCGAGGGCTCGGTGAAGAGCGTGCTGAGGACGACCGCCCAGGTGATCGAGCTCTTCGACCGCTTCCCTTCGGCGTACCTCGGGCTCGTCTGCGACCCGTACAACTTCGTCTCGCGGCACCTGCTGCCCGCCCACGAGCGGGTCACCGGGGCGTTTCTCGACCGCTTCGAGCACCGGTTCGTCCTCGCCCACGTCAAGGACGTCGGGCCGGGCGGGGCGGAGGTGTCGACGCCGGCCGTGGGCACCGGCGTCTTCGCGCAGGCGCCCTACTTCGCGTTCCTGCGGGAGCGGCGTCCCGACCTGCGGCTGACGCTCGAGCACCTGGTGCCCGACCAGATCCCTGCGGCGATGCGGTTCGTCACATCAGCCTGACCGGCCGGCCGTCGTCCTCGGTCGAGCGGACCGCCGCGAGCGTCAGCTCGAGCGAGAGGAGGTTGTGCCGTGCGGAGTTGTACGGCTCGCGGCCCTCGGCGACGGCGGACATGAGCTCTCCCATCGCGCCCGCGAATCCGTCGACGTACCACGCGCCGACGAGGTCGAAGCGCTCGGTCGCGCCGTCTCGCTCCAGCTCGACGAAGTCCGAGCCGAGGAGAATGCTGCCCCGGATCGTCCCCTCGCTCCCATGAATCCAGAACGGGCATCCGGGGCGCGCGGTGCGAGAGCCGCCGACGCTGCGCACGGTCGCACTCGAGCCGTCGGCGTAGTGGATGTCGATCCACGCGCCCCAGGGCTGCTTCGCCTCGGGCGGCTGAGCAGGAGAGCGGTACTCGAGGGCGCGGACGCTCTCGGGCGCCTTGCCGTCGAGCCAGCAGCGGCTGATATCGACCCAGTGGACGCAGTGGTCGTAGACGAGCAGGTGCTCGATCGCGTCGAAGTGCGGGAACTCGAGGACGAACGCGAAGTCCCGGTCGAGCAGGTGCGTGACCGCATGCACCTCGCCGATCGCTCCCTGCTCGATGAGCAGCGTGGCGATGCGCCACGGCGGCGCCCAGCGTCCGTTCTGGTTGACGGCGAGCGTGACGCCCGCGCGCTCCGCCTCCTCGACGACGGCCCGCGCGGCGTCGAGATCCTCGGCCAGCGGCTTCTGCGCGAGCACGTGCTTGCCGCTCGCGAGCGCTCGGCGGATCAGCTCGACGCGGACGTCGGGATGGGTCGCGATGTCGACGATCTCGACTCGCGGGTCGCCCAGCAGCTCGTCGAGCGAGCGGAAGACGTGTTGGCCGAGGCCGACCGTTGCCTCGGGTCGAACGTCGTAGATGCCGACGATCTCGCAGCCGTACCGAGCGTACGCCGGCAGGTGCGCGTTCCTCACGATCTGCCCGCATCCGACGATGCCGATACCGGGCAGGGGGCCGTCGGGGAACGCGGGCCGGTGGTCGATCACGCCTGCGCGCCTCCGAACGCACGGCCGAGCGCCGCGGCGACGAGCCTCTGAGACGCCGGTCGTCCTCTCGTCGGTGCCCGAGAAGAAGCCGTGCGCGGCACCTGCGATGCGAGCGACCTCGACCTCGACCCCCGACCGCCGCAGCTTCTCGGCGTAGAGCTCGCCCTCGTCGCGGAGCGGGTCGTGCTCGGCGGTGACCACGAGCGCGGGCGGCAGTCCGCGGAGGTCGGCGAGGAGCGGCGAGGCGAGGGCGTTCTCACCGTCCTCCGCACGCGCGAGGTAGTGCGACCAGCACCATTCGACGTCGCGCCCGTCGAAGGACGGGAAGTCACTACGCATCGATTCCGTGTCCGAGCCGTGGAGCAGCGCGGGATAGACGAGCACCTGAAAGCAAAGGCGCGGCGTCGCGGCGTCGCGGCTCGCAAGTGCCGTCGACGCGGCGAGGTTTGCCCCGGCGCTCGTGCCGGCAACGGCGACACGGGACGCGTCGAGGCCCAGCTGTGCGGCTTCCGCCACCAGCCGGCGCAGCGCTTCGAGGCAGTCGTCCAGCGGCGCCGGGAACGGGTGCTCGGGCGCGAGCCGGTAGCGCACCGCGGCCACCGCACACGGCGCCTCGGCGGCCAGGTAGCTCAACGCGGGGGCCGAGGTGTCGAGCGTGTCGAGCACCCATCCGCCGCCCGGGAACCACACGCAGAGTGGGTGGATTCCCGGGCCGTGTGGGACGAAGAGCCTGATCGGCACGCTGCCTGCGAGCTCTCGCGTTTCGACGCGAGCGTCGACCGGGCCCGAGGGGCGCTCCGACGCCTGGTATCGGCGCGCCTCGTCGACCGTCAGCTCGGCGAGCCGGCGCGCGCTCACGGCCTTGCTCCGACAGGGGCTCGGCGGGGGACGGTCGCGGCCGCATGGCGCGCTGCGCCGAGCAGCGCGGCGTCGTCGACACGCTCTGCAGGGACGATCTCCGCGAGCCCGTTCACGTCCGCGAGTGCTGCGTGCAGGCCGCCTCGCAGCAGATCCCACGCCTGCGAGATCGAGCCGCCGACGACGAGGCACGAGGTGCCGAAGGAGGTGAGCCAGGGCGCGATGATCTCGCCGAGCGCCGACGCAAGCTCGTCGAACACCCGGCGCGCGCGTCGGTCACCGTTTCTGGCCCGGATCGCGACGTCGCGCACGTCCAGCCGCCGATCGCCGTAGCTCGCGAGGAGCGCTGCGCGGGAGACCGTCTCCTCGGCGGGCCGGCCACGGTACGAGACGAGGTGCAGCGAGCCCTCTCGCGGAACACGCGGCCCGGTGTCGACGATCCGGCCGTCCTCGAGGAACGCGCTGCCGAGCCCGGTGCCGAGCGTCACGCCGGCCGCGCGACGGTGGCCCCGTGCCGCACCGACCCATGCCTCGCCGAGCAGGAACGCATCGGCGTCGTTCACGAACGCGATCGACGCCGGGGCCGCGCGGAGCGCATCGGCGAGCGCGCGCCTCAGATCCACGCCGTGCAAGGGCTCGAGCTTGTGGGTGAGCAGGCAGATCCCGTTGGCGTAATCGAACGGGCCGGGCACGGCGACCCCGACGCCGTCCACGGCGCCCTCGACGACGTCCGCGGCCGCCCCGGTGAT
>CAVVIL010000026.1:0-132102 GCA_963748255.1 uncultured Actinomycetes bacterium
CAGGCCGTCGCGTTCGCGCGCAAGCATCCGCGGATCGACATGTTCCTCTGGTTCCTGCTCCGGGACGAGCAGCGCCTCGGGGGCTGGCAGTCGGGCCTCGTCACGTTCGACGGCAAGCGCAAGCCCAGCTTCGCCGCGTTCCGCCGGGCCGCGGCGCAGGGCTAGCCCCGTACACTCCGCGGCATGCCGAAGGGGTACGCCGAGGGGCCGGCGGCCGAGGAGGCGGAGCGCCGCCGGGAGGAGCTCGCCTCGGGCGGGGGCGAGACGCCCCCGGAGACGCGTGTCGCGGTCGAGGGCTGCACGGCGGACGACCCGGACCGACACTTTCTGGGCTGGGCCGACGAGGTCGACGCCGACGCGCTCTTCGCCTCGGGCACGGCCTGGGGGATCCGCCTCGTGCGCCGCGCGGCGTGACCGCCAAGCGGCCGCCGCACCCCGCTCGTAGGCCTTGGCCGCCGTTGTACCCTGTTCCCGTGAGCGTGCCGAAGAAGGTCGAGAAGCTCGACGGGGTCATCATCCGCTTCGCCGGCGACTCGGGTGACGGGATGCAGCTCACGGGCGACCGGTTCACGAGCGAGACCGCGACGCTCGGCAACGACCTCGCAACCTTCCCGGACTTCCCCGCGGAGATCCGCGCTCCGGCCGGCTCCCTCCCGGGCGTCTCCGGGTTCCAGGTCCACTTCGCCGACCACGACATCCTGACGGCCGGCGACCGGCCCGACGTGCTCGTCGCCATGAACCCGGCCGCGCTCCGCACGAACATCGGCGACCTGCCCAAGGGCGGCACGGTGATCGTCGACGCGGACGCGTTCGGCGACCGCACGCTCCAGAAGGCGGGGTACGCCGCGAACCCGATCGAGGACGGCTCGCTGGGCGACTACCACGTGCACGAGGTGCCGCTCACCTCGATGACGGTCGGCGCCCTGAAGGAGGTCGAGGGGATCACGCCCCGCGAGGCCGAGCGCTCGAAGAACTTCTTCGCGCTGGGGCTCATGTCGTGGCTCTACCACCGGCCGACCGACGGGACCGAGGCGTTCATCGCGGCGAAGTTCGCGAAGCGCCCCGAGATCGTCGACGCGAACACGCGGGCGTTCCGCGCCGGCTGGAACTACGGCGAGACGTCCGAGGACTTCGCGGTCTCGTACGAGGTCGCGCCCGCCCAGCTCGCGCCCGGCACGTACCGCCAGATCACGGGCAACACGGCGCTCTCGTTCGGGCTGATCGCGGCGGCGAAGCTGTCGGGCCTCCCGCTCTTCCTCGGGGCCTACCCGATCACGCCGGCCTCGTCGATCCTCGAGGACCTCGCAGGCAAGAAGGAGTTCGGCGTCGTCACGTTCCAGGCCGAGGACGAGATCGCGGCCGTCGGCGCGGCGGTCGGCGCGGCCTTCGGCGGCGCGCTCGGCGTCACGGCGTCCGCGGGCCCGGGCATCGTTCTCAAGGCGGAGACCGTCGGTCTCGCCATCGCGCTCGAGCTCCCGCTCGTGATCCTCGACATCCAGCGCGCCGGCCCGTCGACCGGGATGCCGACGAAGCCCGAGCAGGCCGACCTGCTGATGGTGCTCTACGGCCGGAACGGCGAGAGCCCCGTCCCGGTCGTCGCGGCGTCCACCCCGTCGGGGTGCTTCGACGCGGCGATCGAGGCGGTGCGGCTCGCGGTCAAGTACCGCACGCCCGTCTACCTGCTCTCGGACGCGTACCTCGCGAACGGCTCGGAGCCCTGGCTGGTTCCGGACGTGTCGACCCTGCCTGACCTCACGACCACGTTCGCCGAGCCGGGCGACGGCCCGTTCGAGCCGTACCTGCGCGACCCCGTGACGCTCGCCCGCCCGTGGGCGATCCCCGGGACGCCCGGGCTCGAGCACCGCATCGGCGGGCTCGAGAAGGCGGACGTGACCGGGGCGATCTCCTACGACGCGGACAACCACGACCACATGGTCCGGCTGCGCGCGCAGAAGGTGGCCGGGATCGCGGCCGACATCCCCGAGCTCGAGGTCGACGACCCGGACGGCGAGGCCGAGCTCCTCGTCGTCGGCTGGGGCTCGACGTACGGGCCGATCGGCGCGGCGATCCGGCGTGTCCGCAAGCGCGGCGTCCACGTCGCGCACGCGCATCTCCACCACCTGAACCCGTTCCCGCGGAACACCGGCGACGTGCTGAAGCGCTACCGCAACGTGCTCGTCCCGGAGATGAACCTCGGTCAGCTCGCGCTCCTGCTGCGCGCGGAGTTCCTGGTCGACGTCGTCTCCTACACGAAGGTGCGGGGCAGGCCGCTGACCGCGGCGGAGCTCGAGGAGGCAATCGTCGCGCTGGAGGGAAGCTCGTGACGCCGTTCACGGCCCTCGTCACCCGGGACGAGCGCGTCCTCGTGACGCGCGAGGGGCGGACGATCACGACCGTCGCCGGCCGCGGCGGAGCGGCTCGCACATGCGCTCGCACACGCGCCCGACGAGCCTGCACGCCAGCTCCTGCTCGCCCGTGCGACGGGCAACTACAAGCGAGGGAACGAGCGATGACATCAGGCAACGGCCTCATCCAGCTGACGGCGAAGGACTTCAAGTCCGACCAGGAGGTGCGCTGGTGCCCGGGCTGCGGGGACTACGCGATCCTGGCCGGCGTCCAGTCGTTCCTGCCGGAGCTCGGCATCCCTCGCGAGAACCTCGTCTTCGTCTCGGGGATCGGCTGCGCGGCGCGCTTCCCGTACTACCTCCAGACCTACGGGATGCACTCGATCCACGGCCGGGCGCCGGCGATCGCGACCGGCCTCGCGACCTCGCGGCCCGACCTCGCCGTCTGGGTCGTCACGGGTGACGGCGACGCGCTCTCGATCGGCGGCAACCACCTGATCCACGCGCTGCGCCGCAACGTGAACCTCACGATCCTCCTCTTCAACAACCAGATCTACGGGCTGACGAAGGGGCAGTACTCGCCGACCTCCGAGCGCGGCAAGGTGACGAAGTCGACGCCGCTCGGCTCGGTCGACCAGCCGTTCAACCCGCTCTCGATCGCGATCGGCGCCGAGGCGACGTTCGTCGCGCGCGCGATCGACACGGACAAGCAGGGGTCGCTCGAGGTGCTGCGCGCGGCCGCGGCGCACCGCGGCGCCGCCTTCGTCGAGATCCTCCAGAACTGCAACATCTACAACGACGGGGCGTTCGACGTCGTCCGCAACGAGAAGGAGAACCGCCTCTACCTCAAGGCCGGCGAGGAGGTCCGCTGGGGCGAGCGCGGCGTCCGGATGCGCCCCGACGGGACGCTCGAGATCGTCGACGCCTCCGTCGGCGGGCTGCTCCGGCACGATCCCGGCCGCGACGACCCCGGTCTCGCCTTCGCGCTCGCGCGGCTGACCTGGGAGACCGCCGGCGCGGTGCCGCTCGGCATCTTCCGCGCGGTCGAGCGGCCCGTGTACGAGGACCTCGTCCACGAGCAGCTGCGCGTGTCCGTGGAGCGGAAGGGCGAGGGCGACCTCCAGGCGCTCCTCCACGGAGCGGACACCTGGACGATCGGCTGACCGGCTAGCGCCGGTCGAGCAGCGTCCGCAGCTCGGCGAGCGCGTGGACGAGGCGCGAGGCCTCGTCCGGCGTCAGGTCGCCCAGCGCGCGCGCGGCGAGGCCCTCGAGCTGCCGTCGGCGCCTGCGCACCTCGGCGCCGCCGGCCGGCGTCGCGGCGACGATCACGCCGCGTGCGTCGCACGGATCGGGGCGCCGCTCGGCGAGGCCGCGGACCTGGAGCGCGTCGACCGTCCGCGAGGCCGTCGCGTCGGTCGTCCCGAGCGCGTCGGCGAGCGTGCCGAGGCGGAGCGGGCCGTCGTCGGCGACGGCCGAGAGGGCGATCGACTGGAACGTCGAGAGCGAGCCCGGCTCGGGATCCCGTCCGTGCCGCTGGCGCACGAGCGTCAGCAGGAGCTGCTCGACGGCCTCGGCCACCTGGCGCGCCTCGGAGACCTGGACGCTCATCCGGTCTCCATCGCGAGCGACGCGCGGCGCCGCCGGCGGGCGGGCGTCACGAAGACGGCGATCACCGCGGCCACGGCGGCGGCGATCGCCGAGAGCACGAACGCGCTGACGTAGGCGCTCTCGGCCGGCACGTTCGTGCCGTCGAGGGTCTCGGCCGTCAGGATCGCCGCACCGACCTGGGCGCCGATCACCGCTCCGACGGTGCGCATCACGGTGTTGAGGCCCGTCGCGATCCCGGTCTCGGTCGGCTCGACCGCTTCGCTGATGAGCGCGGGCATCGCGGCGAACGCGAAGCCGACGCCGACGCTGAGGCCGGCCATCGAGACGACGATCTGCCACGGTGCGTCGTGGAGCGTCGCGAGCATCGTCGCGGAGGCCGCGATCAGCGCCATGCCGATCGCGAGCGGCCACTTGGAGCCGACGCGCCGCCCCAGGAGGCCTGCAAACGGGCCGGCGACGAGCATCAGCAGCGACCCGGGCAGGAGATACATGCCGGTCATGGTCGCCGTCGCGCCGAACCCGTAGTCGACCTGCGCGGCGACGTCCGGCGGCAGCCCGGCGGGCGCCTCGGCGAACCGGGGCACGAGCACGTAGGCGCCGAACATCGCGAAGCCGGAGATCAGGGCCGTCGCGTTGGTCAGGAGCACTGGTCGCTCGGCGAGGACGCGGATGTCGACGAGCGGCTCGTCGACGTGGAGCTCGAGGGCGATCCAGCCGACGAGCGAGACGACGGAGAGCGCGAAGAGGCCGAGGACGGCGGGCGAGCTCCAGCCCCAGCTGCCGCCCTCCGACAGCGCGAGCAGGAAGGACACCAGGACGACCGAGAGGAGCACCGCGCCGGGGACGTCGATCCGCGAGGTCGAGCGGACCGGCGACTCGGGGACGAAGCGGCGCACGAGGAGGAGCGCGACGGCGACGCCGATCGCGCCGACCACGAAGATCCAGCGCCAGCTCAGGTGGTCGACGATGAGCCCGGAGAGCACGAGCCCGAGCCCGCCGCCGACCCCGAAGACCGCCGAGAGGAGCCCCATCCCGACCTTCACCTTCTCGGGCGGGAACTCGTCGCGGATGATGCCGAAGCTGAGGGGGAACACGGCGCCCGCCGCGCCGGAGACCATGCGGAAGGCGATCAGCGTCCAGATGTCCGGCGCCGCCGCGCAGCCGATGCACCCGAGGAGGAAGAGCCCCAGCGCGACGACGAGCAGCCGCTCCTTCCCGAAGCGGTCGCCGAGCTTGCCCAGGATCGGCGTCAGGACCGCCGCCGCGAGCAGGAAGCCCGTCATCACCCACGTCACCCAGGCCGTCGAGGCGCCGAGCTCGCGCTGGAGCTCGGGCAGGGCGGGCACGACCATCGTCTGCTGGAGCGCGTACGCCGTCGCCGCCAGCGTGAGCACGCCGAGGGTGATGTTGTAGTGCTGGCGGGTCTCGGGCATATCGTTACGCAGTGTAACGACCACCCGGCGCAGCCTCCGGCGCATACCATCGTCCGCCGTGCGCGCCGTGATCTTCTCGAACGTCCTGCCGGCGATCACCGGCCTCACGGCGGCGGCGCGCTCGGTCGGCATCGAGCCCGTCGCCGTCCTCGGGCCGCGCCGCGTGCGCGACCCGGTCGCCGGCGAGCGCCGCGACGCGCTCCTCGGCCAGGCGCCCGAGGGGCTCGACCTCTGCTTCGTGGAGCGCAAGGCCGAGCTCGAGCGGCTGACCCGGGCCTACGAGCCCGACCTCGGCCTCTGCGGCGGCTACCCGTGGCTCCTGCCGCCGGAGGTGCTCGCGATCCCGCGGCTCGGCGTCGTCAACACCCACCCCTCGCGCCTCCCGCGCCACCGAGGGCCGTTCCCGCTCGCGTGGGCGGTGCGCGAGGGCGACGAGGAGTTCGGCCTCACCGTCCACTTCATGGACGAGACCTACGACACCGGCCCGATCCTCGCGCAGGGCACGCGACCGATGCCGGCGGACACCTCGCTCGCCGGCCTCGGGCCGGTCGTCGACGAGCTGGCGGCCGAGCTGGTCCCGGCCGCCCTGCGCCGCGTGCTCGCCGGCGACCGGGGCGAGCCGCAGACCGAGACGGACGCGACGTACGCGCCGCCGTTCGACGCGGACTACGCCGAGCTCGACCCTGCCCGCCCGCGCGCCGAGCTCGAGCGCCAGGTGCGCGCCTGGGCGACGATGTTCCGGCCCGTCGTGGTCGGGCCGGTCGCGACGGTCCGCGCGGTGCGGTACCGCGTCCTCGCCGCGAGCCTCGAGGATCCCGCCGATCCGGCGGTCCTGCGCCTCGACGCGGCGGACGGCCCGCTCTGGCTCAGCCGGGTCGAGCGGCTCGACGGCTGACAGAGTTCGGCATCGCACGTCCGGGATGCCGCGGCGGCGGCGGGTTCACGTCCGTGCGATGCCGGTCACGAACCGTAACGCAAGGAGCCGTCGTTCCGCGTCTCCCGGTCGAGGGATCGCTCAGGCGGTCGCGACGCGCGCGACGCGCAGCGCGCGGGCGGCCCAGGCGACCGCGGCCAGCCCGGCGATCCCCGCGAGCCCGAAGGCAAGGGGCGTGCCGCCGGTCTGGGCGAGCCAGCCGGAGACGAGACCGCCGATCGGGGCGAGCCCCGCGAACGCGAACATGTAGACGCTCATCACGCGCCCGCGCAGGTGCCCCGGGGCGCTGAGCTGGACGAGTGCGTTCGCGCTCGACGTGAAGAGCGCGAAGCTCAGGCCGAGACCGAAGAGCAGGACGAGCGCGAGCCCGACCGTGTGGATCAGGGAGAGGAGGAGCATGAGCGCGCTGAAGCCGACCGCGCCGCCGACGAAGACCCGTGTCGTCGCCTCGCGGAGCGATGCGGTCGCGAGCGCGCCCACCAGCGCGCCGAGGCCGAACGCGGCGGAGAGGAGACCGAAGGTCTCGGCCCCGACGTCGAGCGTCTGCGAGGCGAGGAGCGGCACGAGCACGTGGAAGTTGAAGCCGACGAGGCTGATCACGGTGATCACCGTGAGCACGATCCGCGCGACGGGCGCGTGGTACGCCCAGGCGAGCCCCTCGCGGATCCCCGCGAAGACGCGCGTCTCCGGGCGCTTCTCGACGGGATAGAGCTCCTCCTCGCGCATCAGCTCGAGCGAGAGGAGCACCGAGAGGAAGCTGACGGCGTTGACGACGAAGCAGAGGCCCGTGCCGACGAGCGCGATCACGACGCCGGCGATGGCGGGGCCGATCACGCGCGAGCCGTTGAAGAGCCCGGAGTTGAGCGCGACGGCGTTCTGCAGCTCCTTCGGGCCGACCATCTGGAACGTGAGCGTCTGGCGACCCGGCGCGTCGAAGACGAGCACCAGCCCGCCGACGGCCGCCAGGGCGTAGACGACCGGGAGCGTCGCCAGGCCGGTCAGCGTGACGACGGCGAGCGCGATCGAGACGAGCATCGCCGTCCCCTGCGTGGCGATCAGCAGCCGCCGCGTGTCGAAGCGGTCGATCACGACGCCGGCGGCGAGGCCGAACAGGAGGAACGGGACGAACCGGCAGAACGCGAGCGCGCCGACGGCGAGGGCCGAGCCGGAGAGCTCGATCACGAGCCACGCGAGCGCGATGTTCTGCATCCACGTGCCGGCGAGCGAGACGACCTGGCCCGTGAAGAAGAGCCGGTAGTTCCGGTGGTGGTGGAGGGAGCGGAAGGTTCGCCTGCCGAGCCGGAGCGCAAGGACGCTCACGGGCGCGGCTCCAGGATCGCGGCGAGGGCGGGGAGGGCGCGCTCGAGGCCCTCGCGCTCCTCGTCCGTCAGCCGGGCGAGCCCGTCCGCGAGCCACGACGTGCGGCGGGCGCGGACGCGCCTGAGCAGCGTCAGGCCCTCCGGGGTCAGCTCGAGGCCGACGCGGCGGCGGTCGTCGCTCGACCGGACGCGCCGGAGCAGCCCCGCCGCCTCGAGCCGGTCGACGTGACCGGAGAGGGACGGTGCCGAGATGCCCTCCTCGCTCGCGAGCTCGCGGAGCGAGAGCCCTGGTCGGGAGTGGACGAGCCGGAGGAGCGTGGCCTGATGCGAGGTGACGCCGAGCGCCTCGGTCTCGAGGCGGAGGTTGCGCGCCAGCCGCAGGAGCACCGGCCGGAGCTCCTCGGCGAGATCGAGCGACGAAAGCGAAGCCTCACGAATCATTCGTGAGGCTAAGTATACCGGATGGTCACCACATGTCGTCGTGCGCACGCGGTCCGGCGGAGCGGGTCGACCGACGGACAGGAGGCGGAGTGGGCGACACGCGCGAGCGGCTGCGCCTGCGGCGCGGTTCGCTGACCGGCGCCTCGAGCCGCCTTCGTCCACGCTGCCACTGCCTCAGCTGCCGCGCCAGACGGAGCGCGTTCGCGGCAACGTGCTGATCGAGGCCCACCTGGAGCTGGCGACGTACGTGAGCCGGTCGCTGCCTGCGACGGGAGCCTCCAGTGGCCGCTGCCCGACCGGAGTCGCGGTTTCAGCGAGTACGGGCAGCGCTCTTCGTCCGCGGCGGCACGCTCGACGGCCCGCAAGCGTGGCGCCGGACGTCCACATCTACACGCGGTCGAAGGTGCCGTGGCGTCCTGCCGGACGACGCCTGCGTTCGAGGCGTACTACACTCGAAGACGCTCCGGCCGAGAGCCTCGCCCGCTCGGGGCGCTCCCGCGGCGCCGGTGAGGCGCTACTTGAGCTCGGCCTCGAGCTTGTAGCCCACGCCGTAGCGCGTCTGCAGGAACGAGTGCCGCGACGAGCGGCTGTCGATCTTCTCCCGCAGCTTTCGTACGAAGACGTCCACCGTGCGGTCGCGGTGCGACGCGCGGCGGCCCCAGACCCGCTGCAGCAGCTCGTCCCGCGTGAGGACGCGGCCGGCGTCGAGCGCGAGCGTGTAGATGAGGCGGAACTCGGTCGGCGTCAGGTCGGCGCTCGCGCCGTCGACGTACGCCTGGACGTTCTTGGGGTCGAGCCGGAGCTCCTCGATCACGATCTCCTCGCCGCGCCGCGGATCCTGGGCGCGGGTGCCGCGGCGGGCGGCCGCGCCGACCCTCGCCACGAGCTCCTTCATGGAGAACGGCTTGACCAGGTAGTCGTCGGCGCCGATCTCGAGCGCGTGCACCCGGTCGTGCTCGGTGCCGCGGGCGGAGACGACGACGATCGGCGTGCCGATGCCCTCGCCGCGGGCCTGCTCGATCACCTTCCAGCCGTCGAGGCCGGGCAGCATCAGGTCGAGCACGCAGACGTCGGGTCGCTCGTACCGGAGCCGCGCCAGGCCGGTCTCGCCGTTCGCCACCCCGACGGCATCGAACCCCGCCGCCTGGAGATGGCGCGCCATCCCCTGCGCGATGACGTCGTCGTCCTCGATGATCAAGATCCGCGACACGGTGTCCCTTTCGCAAGCGGATTCCGCAGAAGCGGAATCCGGCCGCTCGATCCCCGCCTGCGGCGGGGCAGATCCCTGAAGGCGCCCGCTTCGCGGTCGCAACTACCTCGGTGAATTGTCGTGCACGTGAGCCATCCGGTCACCATCGTGCTGACGCGCGCCAGCGCGTGCGGTGAACGGATGGTAACCGTGTGGTGAACGGGGCCCGGCGCGGAGCCCCGTCCACCTCGGTGCGTCGGCGCCTACTCGGCGTCCGCGTCGCGGTCGCCCTCGGCGGCCTCGTCGTCGGCCGACGGGGTCACGATGACCATGATCGTCTCGCAGCCTCGGAACGTGGTCGAGGCCCGCTCGGAGGCGCGCACCTTCGCCGTGTCGCGGCCCGGGCCGCAGTTCAGCGTGTCGGCGTCGGCATCCGCCGCGAGGGCATGGAGGACGTCGTCCCCCGCGCCGCCGTAGGCGACGTCCGTGCCGGGGCCGACCCAGATGCGGTCGTCGCCGGGGCCGCCGTAGACGGCGTCCGCGCCCGTGCCGCCGTGCAGCTCGTCCGGGCCGTGGCCGCCGTGGACGGCGTCGTTCCCCGACCCGCCCCACGCGACGTCGTCGGCGTTCCCCGACCGGAGCCGGTCGTCGCCGGCGCCGCCGAAGGCCGTGTCGCTGCCGTTGTCGCCCTGCACGAGGTCGTTCCCCGCCCCGGCCCGGACGAGGTCGTTGCCGCCACGGGCGTTGACGAGGTCGTTGCCGCCGAGGGCGCGGATCACGTCCGCGTTCATCGTCCCCCGCAGCCGGTCGTCGCCCGCCGTGCCGTCGATCACCGCCGCGAGCGCGCCCGTCGCGAGGACGAGCGCCGCAGCGGTCGCGAGGAGCCCCAGAGCCGTGCGCTTCATGCCTTCCCCTTCCGTCGCTTGACATCCCCATTCAGCGACGCCGGGATGTGCGTCCCGTGTGACGCGCGCAAGGCCTCCGTCAGCCGTCTGTTAGAACCGCGTGAGCATGGACGGCGACGCGACCCGTGGCAGGGTGCTCCTCGAGGAGAGCCGCGAGTCCGTCGTCGTGCTCGACGCGGACGATCGCGTGATCGCCGGCAGCCGTCGTGCCCGCCAGACGATCCAGGGGCTCCAGGAGGGCGCGAAGATTCCCGACGGCCTCCTCTCGGGTGAGGCCGGGATCATCCCGCTCATCGTCCCCTACGAGGTGAACGGCCGCCGCGAGCGGCTCGTCTACCTCAGCCGAGGCGGCGACCTGACCGCCTACGAGGAGCTGCGGACGGGCTTCACGGCGGCCGTCTCGCACGAGCTGCGGACACCGCTCGCCCGCCTCCTCTCCCTGCTCGAGACCGCGACGCTCCCCGGCGAGGACGTGCTGCACCTCGTCGACCAGGCGCGCTCCGAGGTCGAGCAGATCCGCGAGCTGATCGACGAGGTGCTGTTCCTCAGCGAGCTCGAGTCCGGCACGCGGATCGTGTCGCTCGGCTCCGTCGCCGTGAAGCCGGAGCTCGAGGCGGTCGCCGCCGAGCTCGACGAGCGCGCGAGCAGGGCGGGTGTCGCGCTCGCGGTCGAGGGCGACCCGGCGATCGAGCTCGCGATCCGGCCGCGGATGGTCCGCGTGGTCGCGCACAACCTCGCGGAGAACGCGATCCGCTACGCAGGGCCGGGGGCGACGTTCACGCTCGCCGTCGAGCGCGAGGCGGACGCGGTGGTCCTCCGCGGGACGGACGACGGGGTCGGCGTCCCGGAGGCGGAGCTCGGGCGGCTCTTCGAGCGGTTCTTCCGCGCCGACCGGGCGCGCGCCTCGCGCGGCACGGGGCTCGGCCTTGCGATCGTGAAGCACATCGTCACGCAGGCCGGCGGCACCGTGGAGGCGCGCGGCGGGCTCGGCGCCGGGCTCGAGATCCGCTGCACGTTCGTGTCCGCGGGCGACTGAGCCCTCGCGCCGCGCCGCACCGGCGCGTTCTCCAGTTGCTCACCAGACGTTCACCACACGTGGGCGCGAGGCCTCGCGAGACTCGCCTCGACACTCCGACTCCGGGGGAGAGGAATGCTGCGCAGATATCTCGCACTGGGCATCGTCGTGGCGGCGACACTTGCCGCCGTCGGCTGCGGCCGCGACGACAGCTCCGACTCCGGGTCGGGCGGCACGATCAGCGCCGACGGCTCGAGCACGGTGGGGCCGTTCGTCACATCGGCGGCAGAGAGCTTCCGAGACGAGACCGGTGGGAGACGTCACGGTCGGCATCTCGGGTACCGGAGGCGGCTTCGAGCGCTTCTGCCGCGGCGAGACCGACCTCTCGAACGCCTCACGGCCGATCGAGGACGACGAGCGCGCGATCTGCGAGGAGAACGGCGTCGAGTACGTCGAGCTCCAGGTTGCGAACGACGCCCTGACCGTCGTCGTGAACCCCGAGAACGACTGGGCCACGTGTCTGACGGTCGAGGAGCTCAAGGCCATGTGGAAGCCCGGCTCGACGGTGAAGAACTGGAGCGACGTCCGCGACGGCTTCCCGGACGAGCCGCTCAAGCTCTTCGGTGCGGGAACCGACTCGGGCACCTTCGACTACTTCACCGACGTGATCAACGGTGAGGAGGGTGCGAGCCGCACCGACTACCAGCCGAGCGAGGACGACAACGTCACCGTGCAGGGCGTGTCCGGCAGCCGCGGCGGTCTCGGCTACTTCGGCTTCTCGTACTTCGAGGAGAACCAGGACAAGCTGAAGGCGCTCGAGATCGACGACGGCTCGGGCTGCGTCGCGCCGAGCGTCGAGTCGGCGCAGAGCGGGGACTACACGCCGCTTGCGCGCCCGCTCTTCGTCTACGTCAAGTCCGAGGCGCTCGAGCGGCAGGAGGTCGAGGACTTCGTCCGCTACATGCTCGAGAACGAGACAACGATCGCCGAGCGGGCGCAGTTCGTGCCGCTGAACCAGACGCAGGTCGACGAGAACCTCGAGAAGCTCGACCAGGCGACCGGTTCGTGACGACCCAGCAGGTCACTGCGCCGCCGATCCCGGTGGTCAGGGAGATCGACCTGAGCCCCTCGAGCCGCAGGCTCGGGGAGCTGGTCGTCAAGGTCGTTCTCGGCGCGGCCGCGCTCGTCTCGGTCGTCACCACCGTCGGCATCGTGCTCTCGCTGCTCTTGCCGGCGATCGAGTTCTTCACGGAGATCAGCCCCTGGGAGTTCCTGACCGGGACAGATTGGTCGCCGCTCTTCGAGCCCGGATCCTTCGGTGTGCTTCCGCTCATCGCCGGCACCTTCGTCGTCACGTTCTGGGCGCTGCTGATCGCGGCACCCGCGGGACTCGGCACCGCGATCTTCCTCAGCGAGTACGCGACGCCGCGGACGCGCAACATCCTCAAGCCGGTCCTCGAGATCCTCGCCGCCATCCCGACCGTCGTCTACGGCTACTTCGCCTTGACGGCGGTCACCCCGCTGCTGCGCTCGCTCGGTGTCCAGGTCGAGATCTTCAACGTGATCGCCGGGGGTCTCGTGATCGGCGTGATGCTGATCCCGACGATCGCCTCACTCTCCGAGGACGCGATGTCCGCCGTCCCCCGCGACCTGCGCGACGGCGCCTACGGACTGGGCGCGGACAAGCTCCAGGTTGCGACCAGGGTGGTCGTCCCGGCGGCGACCTCCGGCATCATCGCCTCGTTCGTCCTCGGCATCTCCCGGGCGGTCGGCGAGACGATGATCGTCCTGATCGCCGTCGGCCAGTTGCCGCAGATCACGTGGGACCCGCGGCAACCGATGGAGACGATGACCGCCTTCATCGGCGCAACGGGCAACGGCGACCTGCCGACCGGTTCGATCGAGTACAAGACCATCTTCGCCGTGGGGCTGACGCTCTTCGTGCTGACGCTCGTGATGAACGTCATCTCGACCCGGCTCGTCCGGAAGTACCGCGAGGTGTACGACTGATGTCGCGGAAGACGAAGGGCAGGATCTTCGTCGGGGCGATGGTCGGTCTGCCTCGCGATCTCCTTCGGCACGCTCGCCTGGCTCCTCGCGTCGACGTTCATCGACGGGATCCCCGCGCTCTCGAAGCAGCTCTTCACCGACCCTCCGTCGACGCTCCCGGAAGAGGCGGGCGCCCGGCCGGCGATTCTCGCCACCATCTACCTGGCAGTGCTGCTGCTCTTGATGTCGGTCCCGATCGGTGTGCTGACGGCCATCTATCTCGAGGAGTACGCGCACAAGGAGCGTTGGTACAACCGGCTCCTCGAACTCAACATCCAGAATCTCGCGGCCGTGCCTGCGATCGTCTACGGCATCCTCGGGCTCGCGTTCGTCGTCCGTGGCCCCGTCGGCATGGGCCGCGTCCTACTAGCGGGTGCGATCATCCTCACGCTCGTCGTCCTCCCCACCGTGATCATCTCGTCGCGCGAGGCGATCCGCGCGGTGCCGGACTCGATCCGCCAGGGGGGCTTCGCGCTCGGCGCCACGAAGTGGCAGGTCGTCTCGCGGCAGGTGCTGCCGGCCTCGATCCCGGGCATCGCCACGGGCTCCATCCTGGCCCTCTCGCGTGCCGTGGGGGAGACCGCGCCGCTCCTCCTGATCGGTGCCCTCCAGTACGTCGCGTTCGATCCCACCGTGCTCGGCGCCTTCACCGCACTGCCCGTCCAGATCTACACCTGGGTCAAGCTGCCGGATCCCGAGTTCCAGCAGCTTGCCGCGGCGGCGATCATCGTCCTGCTTGCGATCGTCCTGGCGATGAACGCGATCGCCATCTTCCTCCGCAACCACTACCGACAGACATGGTGACAATCGGATGAGCCAGAAGATGGACGAGCAGACCCCCGACACCGACCCAGCGCTTCCCGAGACCCATGGTCGGCTGAACGCGGACGCCCCTGCGATCGACAGCTCGAGGCTCGCGGAGGTCGGCGTCGGCACGAAGAGGGAAGAGCTGGAGACGCGCGAGAGGGTCTTCCACGTCGCGGATCTCGCGGTCTCCTACTCGGGCAAGGTCGCGCTGCGCAACGTCTCGCTCGACGTCCACAAGAACACGGTCACGGCGTTCATCGGCCCGTCAGGCTGCGGCAAGTCGACGTTCATCCGCTGCTTCAACCGGATGAACGACCTCGTCATCGGCGCGGACGTGAAAGGGACTGTCGAATATCACGGGAACGACCTCTACGCGAGAAGCGTCGACCCGGTCGAGGTGCGGCGGCGGATCGGGATGGTGTTCCAGAAGCCCAACCCGTTCCCGAAGTCGATCTACGACAACGTCGCCTTCGGCCCGCGTGCGCTCGACATGAAGAAGGGCCTCGACGACCGTGTCGAGAGCTGTCTGCGGCGCGCGGCGCTGTGGGACGAGGTGAAGGACCGCTTGAAGGAGTCGGCGCTCGGTCTCTCGGGAGGTCAGCAGCAGCGGCTCTGCATCGCGCGCGCGCTCGCGACCGAGCCCGATGTGCTGCTGATGGACGAGCCGGCCTCGGCGCTCGATCCGATCGCAACGGCAGCGATCGAGGACCTGATGCACGACCTGAAGCGCGAGTACACGATCATCGTCGTCACCCACAACATGCAGCAGGCCGCGCGGGTCGCCGACATGACAGCGTTCTTCTCCGTCGAGGTACACGACGACGGAAAGGGCCGAAACGGGATCCTCGTCGAGTACGACGCCACGACGAGGATCTTCACGCAACCGAGCGACAAGCGCACGGAGGACTACGTGACCGGGAGATTCGGATGAGAGTCGAGTTCCGGCAGCGGCTCGACCAGCTCGAGGCCAGTGTCCAGGAGCAGGGCGAGCTGTGCCTCCGTGCGCTCAGGGGGGCGATCAGCGCCCTCGAATCGCAGGATGCCGAGCTCTGCGACGAGGTCATCCGATTCGACGACGAGATCGACTCGCGCTACCACCGGATCGAGAGGCTCGTCGAGGAGACACTCGCCCTCGAGACCCCGGTCGCCGTCGACCTCCGGCTCGTGCTCGCGGTCCTCCACAACTCGATCCATCTGGAGCGGATCGGCGACCAGTCCGTGACTATCGCGAAGCTGACGAAGCTGACCGCGGAGCTCGAAACCCGACACGACCTGGTCGAAGGGCTCCGTGAGATGGGCGACCGTTGCGAGGAGATGGTCAAGCTGTCACTCGACTCGTTCGCGCATCGCGACGTCGCGCTGGCACAGACGCTCGTCGACCTCGACGAGCTCGTCGACCGGACGAATCGCCGTGTGACCGACAAGGTGCTGGAGATGGCGTCCTCACCCGGCTTGCAGGAGTGGGGCATGCGGATGATCGTCGTCGCGCGTTGCCTGGAACGGATCGGCGACAACGCGGTGGACATCGGGGAGCAGACCGCGTTCCTGGTCACCGGCGAGTTCCACGAGTTCACGGACGCCAGCCACTGAGCCGTCCGCCGGCGCCACGCCGGGAGCGACGGCCGGTCGATGTGTTGTGCCCTGAGCGGAAGCGTCGTGATGCGGGTCTACATCGGACCGACGCTGCAGGGGGGCCGTTCGCCTTCACCACTTCGCCACCGAACGTTCACCCGGGAACAGCCCACGCAGCCCGCGGCTCTCGTCACGCTCGGGTCGCATCGCGGCAATCGAAAAAAGGGGGTTGGGATACATGAAGTCTTCTTCCGGACTGCGTCGCGCGGCCGTTGCGGTCGGCGTCGTTGCACTGGTCGGGGTACTCGCATCGTTCGCGGCCGCGGCCACCAAGCCGAACCTGAAGAAGGCGGCGCTCGGCAGGCTCAGCGGGACGGTGACGGCCGACGGCTCGTCGACCGTCGGCCCGTACACGACGGCTGCCGCCGAGCTCTATCGACGCGCCGGCGCGAGCAAGGTGAACGTGACTGTTGGGATCTCGGGCACGGGTGGTGGGTTCGAGCGTTTCTGCAAGGGTGAGACGGATCTGTCCGATGCCTCGCGGCCCATGAGGAAGACCGAGGCCGCCTCCTGCAAGTCGAACAACGTCGGCTCGTGGCGGGCGTTCACCGTTGCGAACGACGCCCTCACCGTCGTCGTCAACCGAGACAACACATGGGCGACATGCCTGACCGTCGCCGAGTTGAAGAAGATCTGGGAGCCCGGCTCGAAGGTGAACAACTGGCGCGACGTGCGGGCTGAGCTTCCCCAACGAGCCGCTTCGGCTCTTCGGGGCAGGCACAGATTCCGGCACGTTCGAGTACTTCACCGAGGCCGTCAACGGCCGGGCACGGGCCAGCCGGACCGACTATCAGGCCTCCGAGGACGACAACGTCCTCGTGCAGGGCGTTGCGGGCACGCGTGGCGGCATGGGCTACTTCGGGTTCTCGTACTACGAGGAGAACCAGTCGCGACTCAAGGCACTGCAGGTCGAGAATCCCAAGACGGGACAGTGTGTGACTCCGTCGGTCGCGACGGCTCAGAACAACACGTACCGACCGCTCTCCCGACCGCTCTTCATCTACGCGAAGGGCTCCTCGTTCAGGAGGCCTGAGGTTCAGGCGTTCCTGGCCTACATCTTCGCGAACGAGAAGGCCATCGCACAGCGGGCGAAGTTCGTGCCGCTCACGGCGGCGCAGCTCAAGCGCGCGAGGATCAACTTCGACCTGGCGGTGAAGGCCGCAGCTCGTACGTAGACCGCGTCAGGTACCCGCTCTTGAGAGGGGCGGCCACTCGGCCGCCCCTCTCGTCGTCTCGGAAAGCGTGACCGTGAGTTAGCAGCACCCCGCCTTGGCAGCTGGCTGCACGACCGGCAGGCCCAGGCTTCCTGGGGCCGTGGTCTTGGTCGCCTTGACGATCGCACCGTGCATGCCGTCCGCGACCTGGTGCGTGAACTCCACCGAGGCGTCGACGAAGCCCGCCGCCTCGAGGCCCGCCTCGTACTCCCCCTTCGAGAGCGCGCCGGCGATGCAGCCGACGAAGCTCCCTCGCTCGGCGCGCTCCTCGGCGGAGAGTCGGTCTTCGGCCACCACGTCACTGATCCCGATCCGCCCGCCCGGTCGCAGCACGCGCGCGATCTCGGTCAGGACGGTCGGCTTGTCGACGGAGAGGTTGATGACGCAGTTGGAGATCACGACATCCACGGAGTCCGCCGGGAGCGGGATCTGCTCGATCACGCCCTTGAGGAAGTGGACGTTGGGGACGCCGGCGTCGCTGGCGTTCCGTACGGCGAGCGCGAGCATCTCGTCGGTCATGTCGAGCCCGTAGGCGACGCCGTTCGGCCCAACCCGCTTGGCGGAGAGGATCACGTCGATGCCTCCGCCGGAGCCGAGGTCGAGCACCGTTTCGCCCTCGCGCAGCTCGGCGACCGCCGTCGGGTTCCCGCAGCCGAGCGACGCGAGCGCGGCAGCCGCGGGCAACACACCTCGCTGCTCCGCGTCGTAGAGGGCCTCTCCGAACCTCACCTCGTCGGTCGCCCCGTCGGCGCAGCACGAGCCGCTGCCACACCCGCAGTTCTCGGTCCCGTCGATCACGGCCCGCGCCGACTCGGCGTATCGGCGCCGAACCTCCTCGCGCAGCTCGTCTGCCGTCGTGGACATCAGCAGCACACCCCTTTCAGGTCGGCGACCGCCGCAAGCCGCTCGACGGCCTCGCGTCGCAGTGAGAAATAGGCCCATCTGCCGCGCTGCTCGCGCTCGAGCAGGCCGGCCTCGGTCAACTTCTTCAAGTGATGACTCACCGTGGACTGCGCGAGCCCGAGTGCGGGCTCGAACTCGCAGGCACACGCGGGCTCGTCGCTCGGGGCGAGGGCGTTGACTATCCGGACACGGGCGGGATCGGCCAGCGCCTTGAAGAGCGCCGCGGTCGCCTCCGCCTGCTCCTCGTCGAGCACCTCGGCCGCGAGCGGGGCGCAGCATGCCACGGCCGACTCCAGCGTCGTCACGGCGCCACCCGGAGCGGACGATGTTCTCGATGGCCCGTTTCCAGGCGCAGCTCGTCGCGCAGCGCGCATCGCAAAGCTGACCGCACCGCTCACAGAACTCGACCCAGGCCTTCTCGGACTTGCGAAGGAGCTTCATAGACCTCACCTCGTATCGACATCGGTCAATATATCGAAGATTGTCGATTATCGCAAGTCAGGATCCCGGTCCGCGCGGTCGCTCGTTCTGTACGCACTCGCCGCGCGGCGAAGTCGCGCAGTCGGTCACCGGGTGGCACGGTGCCTTCTACGCTTCCCTGGAGTGCGCCGCCGCTCGGGGGCGGCCGAGCGGCGGTACGAGCCGCCGGTGTTCCTCAGCTGCCGCTGGCGTCGCGGGTAGTCGGCTCTCGAAGCGCTGCATCGAACTCGGGCCGCTCATCGGCGAGCTGCCAGAGGTCGCGCTTGAAGAGGGAGACGAGACGCATGGGCGAGCTCGACGTGACGGTGGCCGTGCGCCTGCCCGACGCGAGCACCGCGATCTCGCCGAACAGGTCGCCGGGCCCGAGGTCGCGGACGGGCGCGCCGTCGACGGTGACGGCGGCCGTGCCGTCCACGATCGCGAAGACGCAGTGGCCGAAGTCGCCCTCGCGGGTCAGGTCGACCCCCGCTTCCGCCTCGACGAGGTCGGCGCGCTCGGCCAGCGTGGCGAGGTCGTCGGAGGCGAGGCCGCCGAAGAGCGGCACGCTGCGCAGCTCCCCCACGTCGACCACGACATGAGCCTAACCGGGGGCGGCGTGGCCGTCCTGTGACCGTCCGGTGGCGATCCGGTGAAGACCGCTAGAGCGTCGCCGGCGCGACGACGGGCTCGCGCGGGATGGTGAGCCGACGTGCCTCCCAGCGCCGCGCCATGAACGCCGTGACGGCGATCAGGATCGCCAGCACGAACACGATGAAGTCCCCGCCGGGGAGGCGCGTCACGACCTCCATCCCGCCGCCGACGAGGGCGGCGGCCGGCAGCGTCAGGATCCACGCCACGAGGATGTTCCCGGCGACCCCCCAGCGGACGGCATGGAAGCCGCGGATCGCGCCGGCGCCCAGGACCGAGCCGGAGATCGTCTGGGTCGTCGAGACCGGGAAGCCGAAGTGCGCCGTCCCCCAGAGGATCGACGCGCACGCCGTCTGGGCCGCGAAGCCCTGCGGCGGGTCGATCTTCGCGATCCGCGTTCCGAGCGTCCGGATGATGCGCCAGCCGCCCGCGTAGGTTCCCGCGGCCATCGCGAGCGCCGACGAGGCGATGACCCACGTCGGGGGCCGGTCGAAGTCCGCGGACAGGTGGCCGGACGCGACGAGGGCCAGCGCGATGATGCCCATCGTCTTCTGCGCGTCGTTCGTCCCGTGCGTGAAGGCGACGAACCCGCCCGAGACGAGCTGGGCGCGGCGGAAGACGCGGTTGACCTTCTCCGGCGCACGGCGCGCGATGAGCCAGGTGATCCCGAGGATGAGCACGAACGCGATCACGATGCCGAGGATCGGGGCGATGAGCGACGGGATCAGGACCTTGTCCAGGATCCCCTGCCACTGGACGACGTAAATGCCCTCCGCGGCGATCGCCGAGCCGATCATCCCGCCGATCAGCGCGTGGCTCGAGCTCGACGGCAGGCCGACGAACCACGTGATCAGGTTCCAGGTGATCGCGCCGACGAGACCCGCCAGCACGATGTCGAGGGTGATGGCGTCCTGGTCGACGATGCCCGTCGCGATCGTCGCCGCCACGGCGACCGAGACGAACGCGCCCGCGAAGTTGAGCACCGCGGCGCTCGCGACGGCCGCGCGCGGGCTCAGCGCCTTCGTCGAGACGCTCGTCGCGATCGAGTTCGCCGTGTCGTGGAAGCCGTTCGTGAAGTCGAAGAAGAGCGCGACCGCGACGACTGCCCAGAGGGTGAGCTCCATGGGCGCGTCAGGCGTTCTTCACGACGATGTTGCCGATCGTGTTCGCCGCCGTCTCGCAGCTGTCGAGCGCCCGCTCCAGCCGGTCGTAGACGTCCTTCCAGCGGATCACCATCAGCGGGTCGATCCGGTCGTCGCGAAAGAGCGAGGCCAGGCCGTCGCGGAGGACGCGGTCGCCCTCGTCCTCGAGGCGCTTCAGCTCGACGAGCGCCTCCTGGATGCCCTGGAAGCTCTTCAGGCTCCCGCAGGCGATCTTGAGCTGCTCGGTGGCCGCGACGAGCAGCGCGGTCTGCTGGACGGCGTGCTTCGTCGGCAGCTCGATCCCGTAGAGGCCGAGCAGGTCGGACGCCTCCTCGAGCTCGTCGATCACGTCGTCGAGCTCGATCGCGAGCATGTAGATGTCGTCGCGGTCGAACGGCGTCAGGTACTGCGTGTTGAGCAGCTGGATCAGGTCGTGCGTGACGGTGTCGTTGGCCGTCTCGGCCGCCTTGACCTCCTCCTGCGTGATGCCGGAGTTCGGGTGCTCCCGAAAGCGGCGGTCGACCATGCGCGCGACCCCGACGGCGTTGTCGCCGGCCTGGGCGAAAAGGACGTAGAACTCGCTCGTCTTCGGCGTGAGCGACAGGCGCACGGGCGCGCACGTTAACCGAAACGACACGGATGTGAACGACCTCCGGAGACCCCGCTCCGCCTGCGGTCGTATTAGGCTCGGAGGGTGAAGGAGCAGCTGGAGCGCGAGGTCAAGCTCGCACCGGAGGACGGCTTCGTCCTGCCCGAGCTGGGCGGCGAGCCGCAGCCGACGCGGCGCTTCACGTCCACGTACCACGACACGCCCGATCTCGTGCTCGCGCGGCACGGCCTGACGCTGCGCCACCGGGTCGAGAGCGGCGCGGGCGTCTGGCAGCTGAAGCTGCCCCAGGGCGCTGCCCGGGTCGAGCTGGAGCAGCCGGGCCGGCCGGCGCGGCCGCCGCTCGAGCTGACGTCGCTCCTCGTGGGCTTCCTGCGCGGCCGTGAGC
This sequence comes from uncultured Actinomycetes bacterium, assembly GCA_963748255.1. Lineage (GTDB taxonomy): Bacteria > Actinomycetota > Thermoleophilia > Gaiellales > Gaiellaceae > Gaiella. The sequence goes on from CAVVIL010000026.1 coordinate 21,039, forward strand.
TCGGGCCGGTCGCGCGGCTGCGGACGCGCCGCGAGGTCGTCCTGGCGCGCGGTGCGGAGATCGTCGACGACTCCGTCTCCGTGCTGGCGGGCGCGCGGGTCGTCCACCGCTTCCGTGAGCTCGAGATCGAGCTCGTGGGCGGCGACGAGCGGACGCTCCGCAAGCTCGAGAAGGAGCTGCGAAAGGCCGGGGCATCCTCGTCGGAGCAGCGCCCGAAGCTCTTCCGCGCGCTCGAGCTCGTCCCGGCCGACGAGCCGGAGGCGAAGCGCGGCGACCCGCCGTCCGGCGTGCTGGCGCTCGCGCTCGCGCACCAGGCGCGGACCGTCCTGATCCACGACCCGGGCACGCGGCTCGGCTCCGAGCCGGAGGACCTCCACCAGATGCGGGTCGCGACGCGCCGGCTGCGAGCGTTCCTCAAGGTCGCGGCGCCGCTCCTGGACGCCAGCTGGTCGGAGCCGCTCCGTGAGGAGCTCGCGTGGCTGGGCGGCGCGCTCGGGCCTGCACGCGACCTCGACGTGCTCGTCGCGAACCTGCGCGACGAGATCGAGGCGCTCGGGGACGACGCGGCGTCCGCCGCAGGGATCATCGACGTCCTCGAGAGCGAGCGGGCGAGCGCGCGGGGGGCCGTGGTCGAGGCGCTCTCGAGCGACCGCTACCTGGCGCTCCTCGACCGGCTCGAGCACGTGGGCTCGCCGGAGCTCTCGGGGCAGGAGACCCCGCTCGCAGAGATCTGGGGCGACGCGTGGAAGCGCGCCCGCAAGAAGCTCGAGCAGCTCGAGGCGAGACTCGTCCGACGACGAGCTCCACCGCGCGCGCATCAAGCTCAAGCGCGCCCGCTACGCGGCCGAGCTCGCCGCCCCGGAGCTGGGCAAGGCCGGGGCGCGGTTCGGGAAGTCGGCCGCGCGGATGCAGGACGTGCTCGGCGTGAACCAGGACGCGACCGTCGCCGAGGAGCGGCTGCGCGCCTGGGCCGACACGGGGGAGGGCGGCGTCGGCGTCGGGCTCCTCGTGCAGCGCGAGCTCGACCGCAAGGCGGCCGCCCGGGCGCTCCGCCCGGTCGTCTGGAAGGAGCTCCGCCGGTCGGCGAAGCGGGTCGGATGAGCGTCGTGCGAGCCGCGGGCGGCGTGCCCGTGCGCGACGGGGCGGAGGGGCTCGAGGTGCTCGTCGTCCATCGGCCCGCATACGGGGACTGGACGTTCCCCAAGGGCAAGTGCGAGCCGGGCGAGAGCGACGAGGCGTGCGCCCTCCGCGAGGTGGAGGAGGAGACGGGCCTCCGGTGTGCGCTCGAGGCCGAGCTGCCGTCGACCGGCTACGCCGACGGTCGCGGGCGCGACAAGGTCGTGCGCTACTGGCGGCTCCGAGTCGTGGGCGGCGCCGAGGCATTCGAGCACGAGGTCGACGAGGCACGCTGGGTGAGCCCGGCGGCGGCCGAGGCGCTCCTCACGTACCCGCGCGACCTCGACGTCCTCCGGGCGGCGGCCGCGGGCGCCTAGGCGCCGGGAGGGTGGGCGGCCGGCGGTAGCCTTGCCGGTCCGATGAGCGAGGTCATCTACACGATGTACCGGGCCGACAAGTTCTACGGCCCCGAGCGCCAGGTCCTCTCCGGCATCTCGCTCTCGTTCCTCCACGGCGCGAAGATCGGCGTCCTCGGCCCGAACGGGGCAGGCAAGTCGACGCTGCTCCGGATCATGGCCGGTCTCGAGGAGCCGTCGTCGGGCGTCGCCGAGCTCGATCCGAAGGCGACGGTCGGGTTCCTCCGCCAGGAGCCGGAGCTCGACGAGACGAAGGACGTCCGCGGCAACGTCGAGGACGGCGTCCGCGAGCTGCGCGACCTGCTCGACCGCTTCAACGCGATCTCCGCGGCCTTCGCCGAGCCCGATGCGGACTTCGACGCGCTGCTCGCCGAGCAGGCGGACGTGCAGGACCGGATCGACCGCGCCGACGCCTGGAGCCTCGACCAGACGCTCGACCGCGCGATGGACGCGCTCCGCCTCCCCGAGGGCGACCGCGACGTGACGACCCTCTCGGGCGGCGAGCGGCGGCGCGTCGCGCTCTGCCGCCTGCTCCTCTCCGCGCCCGACCTGCTCCTGCTCGACGAGCCGACCAACCACCTCGACGCCGAGTCGGTGGCCTGGCTCGAGCGGCACCTCGAGGCCTACAAGGGCACCGTGATCGCGGTGACCCACGATCGCTACTTCCTCGACAACGTCGCGGGCTGGATCCTCGAGCTCGACCGGGGGAAGGGCATCCCCTTCCAGGGCAACTACACGTCCTGGCTCGAGCAGAAGGAGGCGCGCCTCGGCGTCGAGGAGAAGCAGAGCGCCGCGCGGCGGCGCACGCTCCAGCGCGAGCTCGAGTGGGTCCGGATGAGCCCGACGGCGCGCCATGCCAAGTCGAAGGCGCGCCTCACCGCGTACGAGAAGCTCTTCGCCGAGGACCAGGCGAAACGGCTCGACACGGTCGAGATCCACATCCCGGCCGGGCCGCGGCTCGGGGACGTGGTCGTGCGGGCCGAGCACGTCCAGAAGGGCTTCGGCGACCGGCTGCTCGTCGAGGACCTGACGTTCGACCTGCCCCCGGGCGGGATCGTCGGGGTGATCGGCCCGAACGGCGCCGGGAAGACGACGCTCTTCCGGATGATCGCGGGCGAGGAGGCGCCGGACGCCGGGGCGCTCGAGGTCGGCGAGACGGTCGAGCTGGCGTACGTCGACCAGTCGCGCGGGGCGCTCGACGGGAAGAACACGGTCTGGAAGGAGATCTCCGGCAACCAGGACGTGATCCAGCTCGGCAAGCGCGAGGTCAACTCCCGCCAGTACGTCTCCTGGTTCAACTTCCGCGGCGGCGACCAGCAGAAGCTCGTCAAGGACCTGTCCGGCGGCGAGCGGAACCGCGTGCACCTCGCAAAGCTCCTGCGCGCGGGTGGCAACCTGCTCCTCCTCGACGAGCCGACGAACGACCTCGACGTGGACACGCTCCGCGCGCTCGAGGAGGCGCTCGTCGAGTTCGCCGGCTGCGCCGTCGTGATCAGCCACGATCGGTGGTTCCTCGACCGGATCGCGACGCACATCCTCGCCTTCGAGGGCGACTCGCAGGCGACCTGGTTCGAGGGCTCCTACGCCGAGTACTGCGACTGGGTGCGCGAGACACGGGGGCCCGAGGCGCTCGAGCCGCACCGCATCGCCTACAAGCCGCTCGTCCGCCCCGGCTGAGGCGGAGGACCGCGTCGCGCCGGCGGCGCTGCTGCTTGATTTCCCGCATGCCCTGGCGGATGCGGAGCCTGCCCGTCGCCGACCCGGGAGCGCCCGACACGCGCTCGCCGGCGCGCCTGCTCGTCTGGGTCGGACGGCAGCAGCTGGGCACGCTCGCGCTCGGCGTCACCTTCGGGATCGTCTGGATGGTCGCGCAGGCGCTGATGCCGTACACGATCGGCCGCGGGATCCAGGACGGGATCGTCGAGGACGACCGCTCGGGGCTCGTGACGTGGGCGCTGCTCCTCCTGGGGCTGGGCCTCCTCCAGGGCGCCGCAGGGGTGCTTCGGCACCGCTTCGCCGTCCAGAACTGGCTCCGCGCGTCGTTCCTCAGCGTCCAGGTCGTCGCCCACCACGCGGCGCGCACCGGGCCGGCGGTCCGCGGACGCCTCTCGACGGGCGAGGTCGTCGCGACGGTGACGAACGACGCGATCCGCATCGGCGGCGCCTTCGACATCACGGCGCGGCTCGCGGGTGCGGTCGTCTCGTACGTCGTCGTCGCCGCGATCCTCCTCTCGACCTCGGTGACGCTCGGGCTGATCGTCCTCGTCGGCGTGCCCGTCCTCGCGGTCACCCTCGGCGCCGTGATCCGGCCGCTCCAGGCGCGTCAGCGCGAACAGCGAGAGGAGGTCGGGAAGCTCACCGCGCTCGGCGCCGACACGGCGGCCGGACTGCGCGTGCTCCGCGGGATCGGCGGCGAGCAGGCCTTCCTCGACCGCTACCGCAGACGCTCGCAGTCGGTGCGGGCCGCCGGTGTCCGGATCGCGACCCCGCAGTCGACGCTCGACGCCGCCCAGGTGCTCCTGCCGGGGATCTTCGTCGTGGTCGTCACGTGGATCTCGGCGCGGTTCGTCCTCTCGGGCACGATCGACGCAGGCGACCTGGTCGCGTTCTACGGCTACGCCGCGTTCCTCGTGATCCCGCTCCGCACGGCCGCGGAAGCCGTCGACAAGGTGACGCGCTCCCTCGTCGGCGCCCGGCGGATGCTCGGCGTGCTCGAGGTCGAGCGGGTGGTGAGCGAGCCGGACGCGCCGGCGCCGGAGCCTCCGGCGGGCGCCCTGCTCGCCGACCTGCGGTCGGGCGTCGAGGTCCCGTCCGGGCTCACGACGTGCATCGTCTCCGCCGCCCCGGAGGAGTCGGCCGCGGTCGCGGCGCGGCTCGGCCGGCTCTCGGCCGACCGCGGCGTCCGGCTCGGCGACAGGCCGCTCGAGGAGCTCTCGCTCGCCGCCGTGCGGCGGCGGATCGTCGTCAGCGAGCAGGAGCCGATCCTCTTCTCCGGGGAGCTTCGCGGCCAGCTCGACCCGTGGCGGCGGGCACCGTCGGACCAGGCGATCCTCGACGCGGTCGGGGTCGCGAACGCGTTCGACGTGCTCGATGCGCTGCCGGACGGCCTCGACGCGACGATCGACGAGCGCGGGCGGTCGTTCTCGGGCGGCCAGCGGCAGCGGCTCGTGCTCGCGCGGGCGCTCCTCGCCGACCCGGAGATCCTCGTGCTCGTCGAGCCGACGAGCGCGGTCGACGCCCACACGGAGGCGCGCATCGCGCGCGACCTGCGGCGCGCCCGCGTCGGGCGGACGACGGTGATCGTGACGACGAGCCCGCTCGTGCTCGACCAGGCCGACCGCGTCGTGCTCGTCGTCGACGGGAGGCAGGTGGCCGAGGGCACCCATCGCGAGCTCCTCCGCGAGCGGGCCGACTACCGGGAGACCGTGACGCGGGGGGAGAGCGAGTGAGCCTGCTGCCGGTCGCCGACGGCGCGGCCCTGCGCACGCACGCCCGGGCGCTCGCGCGCCGCAACCGCCGGGCGCTCGCGGGCGTCGTCATGCTCCACGCCTTCGCCGCGGCCACCGGCCTCGTCGGGCCGGTGCTGCTCGGCAGGCTCGTCGAGGCGGTCGGGGACGGGACGACGGAGTCGTACGTCGACACCGTCGTGGTCGTCCTCGCCGGGTTCATGATCCTCCAGACCTGCTTCACCTGGGCCGCCCGGCGCGCCTCCTTCGTCGTCTCCGAGAAGATCTTCGCCGAGCTGCGGGAGGACTTCATGCGCCGCGTCCTCGCCCTCCCGCTCTCCACGGTCGAGCGCGCCGGGACGGGCGATCTCGTCTCGCGCACGACCGCCGACGTCGACGCGCTCGCGCGCACGATCCGCTTCGCGATCCCCGAGACCCTGATCGCCGCCCTGACGACGACGCTGACCGTCGCCGCCGCGATCTGGGTGAGCCCGGCCGCGGCGCTCGCCCTCGTCGCCGGGGTGCCGGCGATCGTGATCGGGACGCGCTGGTACCTCCGGCGGGCGCCGCAGGGCTACCTCCGCGAGCGCGCCGCGTACGCGACGCTCGCGGGCACGGTCGGCGAGACCGTCGACGGCGGCCTGACCGTCGAGTCCCTCGGGCTGAACGAGGATCGCGTCGGCCGGGTCGACGACGACCTCCGCGAGGCCTACGCAGCAGAGCGGTACACGCTGCGGCTCCGGACGTTCTGGTTCCCGACGGCGGAGATCGCCTACGTGCTGCCGGTGGTCGCCGGGCTGCTCTGGGGAGGGTGGCTCGTCCATGCGGGGCACGCGTCGGTCGGCGAGGTGACCGCGGTCGTGCTCTACGCCCAGCAGCTCGCCGACCCGGTCGACCGCCTCATCTCGTGGCTCGACGAGATCCAGGTCGGCGGCGCCTCGCTGGCCCGGCTCGTCGGGATCGAGGCGGTGCCGCCCGACCGCGTCGCCTCCGGCCGCATGCCGCTCGGCGACGCGCTCAGCGCGCGCGACGTCCGCTACGCGTATGTCTCCGGTCGGGACGTGCTGCACGGCATCGACCTCGACCTGCGGCCGGGCGAGCGGGTCGCGGTCGTCGGGCCCTCCGGCGCGGGCAAGTCGACCCTCGGCCGGCTCCTCGCGGGGATCCACCCGCCCCGGACGGGCAGCGTCGAGGTCGGCGGCGTCCATCTCGTCGAGCTCCCGCTGGAGACGCTGCGCCAGGAGGTCGCGCTCGTCACCCAGGAGCAGCACGTCTTCGTCGGCACGCTCGCGGACAACCTCCGGCTCGCGCACCCCGACGCCTCGCCCGAGCAGCTCGTGGAGGCGCTCGAGGCGGTCGACGCGCTCGAGTGGGCGGTCGCGCTCCCCGAAGGCCTGGAGACGACCGTCGGCGCGGGCGGTCATCCGCTGACCCCGCCGCAGACGCAGCAGCTCGCGCTGGCCCGGCTCGTGCTCGCCGACCCGCACACGCTCGTCCTCGACGAGGCCACCTCGCTCCTCGACCCGCGGGCCGCGCGACACCTCGAGCGCTCGCTCGCCGCCGTGCTCGAGGGGCGGACGGTGGTGGCGATCGCCCACCGGCTCCACACCGCGCACGACGCCGACCGGGTCGCGGTCGTCGAGGACGGGCTGCTCGAGGAGCTCGGCACGCACGACGAGCTGCTCGCCGACGGCGGCGCGTACGCGGCGCTCTGGGAGTCCTGGCGTTCCTAGTGTCGCCAGGCGGGATCGGCATGACGGAATCCGGCGGCGAGCGCGAGCGCCGCCCTTCGGCGGGCCCGCCGCGCGTGAAGGCGCAGCGGCTTGCCGCCGCCGCAGACGCTCTTTGCCGACATGGAGATTGCCGCCCTGCGAGCAGCGTCCCGGCGCGTTCACGGCATCGATCCTCGGTCGTCCGGCGCGACCCGGCTGATCGGCGACGTGCGGGTCGCGACCTCACGTGGCTGCGACACCGCGCGGCTCCTGGTCGCGCGACGAGCCGGGGAGGCCCGCGCGCTGCCGCCGTGACGAGGCAGGCCGCGCCCATCTCGGGCTCGAGCGCGGAGAAGGCCGAGACCGCGCGCCGCTGCGCCGCAAGACGATCGCCGCCGCCGCGCGCGTCTGCCGGGAGTGCGGCCGACCGCGCCGCGCGAGCTCGGGGTGGAGCGAGCGCAGGTAATCGTGACCGCAGCCCGGGCGCCAGGGCACGGCGCCGGCTGCGCGGTCGCGGCGCTGCGCGAGGCGACGCACGGCATGCCTGTTCGGATCCTCGCCGCAGACGACGCAGGGCCGGCTCGCGTTCGAGGGGGCGATCGTGGCGCTCGGCGGCGAGCAGCCGAGCAGGGTCGGAGGGTCGCGTGGGTGGAGGCTCGACCGAGATCGTCGTCGGTGCGCCCGGCGCCGGTCCCGCGTGGCTTCGGTCGCTCGACCTCGGCTCGCTGCGGCTGACCCGTCTCAGCCTCCCGAGCGATCCGCCGACGGGCCGCGAGCTCGCCCGGGCGCGTTCGGCGGCGCGAACGGCGTTCGCCCCGCTCGACCCACCGCGGCCGGTCGTCGCACTCGCGACGGGTGGCAGCGCACGAGCGCTCGCCCGGTTGGTCGGCGGGATCTACGACCACGACGATGCCGCCGCCGCGGTGGCGATCCTCGCGCGCCGTCGTTCGGGCAAGGTCGCCCGCGACGTCGGGATCGACCCGTCGCGTGCAGGGACGCTGCTCGCTGGGGCGCTGCTCCTCGGGGAGGCGTCGCGGACGCTCGGCCGGCCGCTGCGCCTCGCGCGCGGGGGCCTCCGCGAGGGAGCGGCGCTCGCGCTCGCCGCCGAGCCGATCGCCCGCGCGGCGTAGCCGCGGCTAGCTTCTTGCTCGCCGGGCGCGGAGCTGCGCGCGGCGCATCATCGCGTCCTGGTGGGTGTGGCGCTTCTTGCCCTTCGCCTCGTGGCGCTCCCAGGTGCCGTCGGGGCCGAGCTCCCAGCTGTTCGTCGTGTCGGCGAGCGCGCTGTCGAGGATCGCGGCGAGCTCGGTGCGGGCGCGGACGTTCTCGACCGGTGTGAGCACCTCGATCCGCCGGTCGAGGTTGCGCGGCATCAGGTCGGCGCTGCCGAGGTAGACGGCGGTCGCGTCGCCCGCGTCGAACCAGTAGACGCGGCTGTGCTCGAGGAAGCGGCCGACGATCGACCGCACGCGGATCGACTCGGAGAGCCCCTTGACGCCGGGGCGCAGCATGCAGATCGACCGTGCCTGGATGTCGATCTCGGCCCCGGCCGCCGAGGCGGCGTACAGCTCCTCGATGATCGTCGGGTCGACGAGCGCGTTCAGCTTGAGGCGGATCCGCGCCGTCTTGCCGTCGGCCGCGGCGGCGGCGACCTCGCGGATGTGCTCCACGAGCCGCGTCCGCATCATGAACGGCGCGACGAGCAGCTTCCGGAAGCGCTGCGGGCGCCCGAACCCGGTCACGTAGTTGAAGAGGTCGGCGACGTCGGCCGCGATCTCCTCGTCGGCCGTGAAGAGCCCGAGGTCCTCGTAGATCCGGGCGGTCGAGGCGTTGTAGTTGCCGGTCCCGATGTGGACGTAGCGCCGGAGGCCGTCGGGCTCGCGCCGGACGACGAGCGTCATCTTCGCGTGGATCTTCAGGTCGGGGAACCCGTGCACGACGTGCACGCCCGCCTGCTCCATCGCGCGCGACCACTCGATGTTGCGCCGCTCGTCGAAGCGCGCCTTCAGCTCGAGGAGGCAGACCGACTGCTTCCCGTCCTCGGAGGCCTCGATCAGCGCCGAGACGAGCTTCGACTCGTCGCTCGTCCGGTAGACGGTCGTCTTGATCGCGATCACGTCGGGATCGTTGGCCGCCGCCTCCGCGAACGACTCGAAGCTCGCGCGGAACGAGTCGTACGGCTGGTGGACGATCAGGTCGCCCCGGCGGAGCTCCTCGAAGACGCCGCGCGGCGTCTTGGCGCGCGCCCAGCGGGGCGGCACCACGGGCGTCCACGGGGCGTGCGCGAGATCCGGGCGGTCGAGCCCGACGAGCTGCCACAGGTCGGCCTGGTCGAGAAGGCCCTCGATCTCGTAGACCTGGTTCGGCTGTACGCCGAGCCCCGTCACGAGCCGGTCGCGCATCGCCCGCGAGGCGGAGCTCGAGAGCTCGAGGCGGACGACGTCGCCCATCCGGCGCTGCCGGAGCTCGAGCTCGACGGCCTCGAGGAGGTCGTCGGCGTCGTCCGAGACCTCGAAGTCGGCGTCGCGCGTCACGCGGAAGAGCGCGCGCTCGGTGATCTCCATCCCGGGGAAGAGCATCGGCAGGAAGTGCGCGATCACGGCCTCGAGCGGCACGAGCTTCTTGCCGGCCGGGACGAAGCGGTCGAGGCCCTCCGGCACCTTGACGCGCGCGAAGCGCTCCTCGTCGTTCTCGGGGTCGAGCGCGATGACGCCGAGGGAGAGCGAGAGCCCGGAGACGTACGGGAAGGGCTGGCCGGGCCCGACGGCGAGCGGCGTGAGGATGGGGTAGATGTCGCGCTCGAAGTACCGCCCGAGCTTCTCGAGCTCGCTCTGGGAGCATTCGTCGACGGTCGTGATCTCGATCCCCGCCGCGGCGAGCCCCGGCCGGAGGTCGCGCTTCCAGAGCTTCGCCTGGCGCACCGCGAGCTCGTTGACGCGCTTGCGGATGGCGGCGAGCGCCGCGCCCGGCGCGAGCCCGTCCACCGAGCGGATCGGCATCTCGGACTCCTCCAGCTCGAGCAGGCCGGCGACGCGGATCATGAAGAACTCGTCGATGAACTGGGCGAAGATCGCCGCGAACTTGACGCGCTCGAGGAGCGGCAGCGTGTCGTCCTCCGCGAGCTCGAGCACGCGCGCGTAGAACTCGAGGGACGAGAGCTCCCGGTTGAGGAGGCGGGACTCGGTGGGGTCGGCGACGGCGGTCACGACCAGAGAGTGCCACGGCGGCCGCCGTCCGGGGCGCCGGAGTCGTGAGCGCTCAGGCGTCGGTGTCCGCGCCGAGCGCCTCGACGACGCTCGTCTGGAACCACGCGATCAGCTGCTCGGACTCGGGGAGGAGCGTCCCGTGCTCGAGCCCGCCGCTCGCCATCCCCCGCTGGACGGCCTCGACGAGCGCCCGGTCCTCGGCCCCGACCTGGTCGTCGAGCGCGAGGTAGTCCGCGAGCCACGACTCGTCGACGTCCGCCCCCACGAAGTAGTCGAGGAAGCGGTGCGTCCGATCGCTGCCGTGCGGGAGCACGGGGCCGATCGAGAGGTTCGGCCGCCCCGGCATCACGTTCACGACCGTGTTCGGGAAGAGGAGGTGGAACTGCCCGCGCTCGATCTCGCCGGTCGCGTCGTAGACGCCGCCGCCCCCGTCGCGCGGCGGCCCGACCTGCGTCGCGAGCCGCCCGCGGGTCTCCAGCGCGTAGCGGTCGGGCGAGACGTCGAGCGCCTTCGTGAGGGTCGGGTGCGCGACGGCGCAGTGGTAGCACTCGAGGAAGTTCTCCACGCAGACCTTCCAGTTGGCCGCGTACTCGTCGGAGACGGCCCGTGCATGGAAGCGCAGGGAGTCGACGTCGAGGCCGCCGTCGGCGAGCAGCGCCGGGAGCTCCCCGAGCGCGTCCGCGAGCGGCGCCGCCGTCGGATCGGGGTTGACGAAGACGAACGGCCCCCAGGTGTCGACCGAGACGGGGACGAGGCCGAGCGACTCGCGGTCGAAGCCCGGCTCGCGGCCGGCGCGCGGCGCGTTGCGGAGGACGCCGTCCAGGCTGTACGTCCACGCGTGGTACGGGCACTGGATCGTCTCGCGGCGCGCGTCCCCGTCGCAGAGCGGGTGGCCCCGGTGCCGGCAGACGTTCACGAACCCGCGGAGGCCGTCGTCGCGGGCGCGCGCGAGCACGACGGGCAGCGAGCCGGCGAACGCGGTGGTCAGCTGGCCGGGCTCCGCGACCTGGTCGGCGCGCGCGGCGTATTGCCAGCTGACGGCGAAGAGCCGCTCCTGCTCGACGCGCGCGACGGCGGGGTCGGCGTACCACGAGTACGGCAGCGTGGGGAGCATCGCGCCGGCGGCCATGCCGCCAATCTACTCCCGCGCGGAGCGGGGATGCCCATGCCTGACCGCGCATGGCAGGTGACCCTGACGCGGCCTGCTCGATGGCGGTAAGGTGCGCCTTACATGACTACGCGCATCCGTTCTCTCGTCCTCGCCGCCGCGCTCGCCGCGACCGCGGCCGTCGCCGCCGGCGCGTCCGCCGCGCCCGGCGCGACCCTCCCCGGCACGCAGCTCGCGCCGGTGAAGGGCTACCTCCTCGACCACACGACGCAGCTCCACGGCTTCACGAAGGAGTTCCGCGCGGTCGCGAACCGCTACTACGCGACCGCCAAGGCCGCGAACTTCGACTACTCGGAGCTCGCGCAGTCGGCCGCCGTCCGGAAGGACATCGCGCGCGCCAGGACGCTCTGGACGAAGGGCAACCCGTTCTACGAGCGCGTCGAGGGCGTCGTCGCCGGCACCCCGTCGCTGGCCGTCTACGACGTGATCCTCGACGCCGGCTCGAGCGCGAAGGAAGATCCGGCGAGCGCCGTCCCGTTCGACCTGAAGCTGCCGAACGGCAAGGTCCTCCGCAAGCCGGGGAACCTCTTCAACCTGACGGAGGGGATGCTCTGGGGCACGCTGCCCGCCTACGTCGGGACGAGCGTCGACCTCGACGGCGACGGCAAGCGCGAGTTCGGCGAGGTCCTGCCCGAGGCGAACGTGTTCAAGGCGGCGGCGGACGCGTTCGTCCTCCACGCCGGCAAGCTCGATCGCTCGGCGCGGGCGTGGCGCCCGACGCCGTCGGATGCGTTCACGTCGGTCGTGGTGATGGTGCCGACGATGAGCGAGTACTTCGGCCAGTGGAAGACGTCGCGCTTCGTGCTGGGCGACCGTGCGAGCTCCGAGTCCTTCAACGTCGTCTCGCGGCTCTCCGACATCGGCGACATCCTCGGCGGGCTCCGCGTGATCTACGCGGGCATCCAGCCGGCGATCGCCCGCGTCGACACGGCTCAGGCCGCGCAGACACGCCGCGAGCTCGCCGCGCTCGACGGCTACGTCCAGAAGCTGCGCACGCAGGAGCGCTCCGGCCGGCGGTTCACCCCGCAGCAGGCCGACGTGCTCGGTCGCGAGGCGCAGGAGCGCGCGACGGCGATCGCGGGCCAGGTCTCGCAGGCCGCCGCGCGGCTCAAGGTCAAGATCGTCCAGTAGGCCGATGCGGGCTGCGGCACGGATCGCACTCGTCGTCGTCGGCGCTCTGGCTCTGGCCCCGTCGGCGCTCGGTGCGCCCGAGCCGTGGGAGGCCGCGGCGCAGGCCCGCGAGGCGCTCTCCAACGCCGAGACCGAGCTCGTCCTCGAGGGCCCGGAGGCCGCGACCCGCTACGTCGGGGTCGCCTCCGAGGCGGTGGGCACGGTGCTCGCGGGCAGGCCGCGCGAGCTCGCGGACGCCCGTGCCGCGCTCGCCCGCGCCGAGTCCGCCCTCGAGCGCGGCGACGACCGCGGTTTCGCATCTGCGCGGGCGGGCGTCTGGACGGCGATCGTCCGCGCCTCGTACCTCCAGGCCACGGCCGCGGCCGCGCGCGGTGACGCTGCCGCCGCCCGGCGCTGGCTGCTCGTGCGCGAGTTCCGCCCACCGACGCGGTTCTCGCGCGCCTCGGCCGACGCGACGCTCGCGCTCGACCGGCTCTCCGAGCGCCGGCTCGGGCCGGCCGCGGCTGCCGCGGCGGTGCGGACCGACCTGCTGGACACGTACGACGGCCGTCTCCGCTCGGCGCTCGACGTGGTGCATGCGGCGACGGTCTCCGGCTTCGACGTGCGGCGAGCCGAGGCCGCCTCGGCAGCCGCCGGCTACTGGCGCATCGTGCGCCCCACCTATGTCGCGCAGCGCGGCCCCGCCGCCGCCGCACGAACCGACGCGCTCGTTGCCGGGCTCGTCCGCGAGGCGAACGCCGGCGCCGCGCCGCGCTCGCTCGTCCGGCTCCAGGGGGCGCTCGAGGGCTTCCGCGCCGCCCCACTCTCCGACGCGGAGCAGCTGCGGCGCGCCGGCCAGCTCCTGCGCTTCACCGAGCTCGTGCCGATCGAGTACGGACGCGGCGTCCGCGACGGGCGCGTCGTGCTCGACTTCGAGATCCAGGAGGCGATCACGTTCCGCGACGGCGCGGCCGCCGCGTTCGCCGACCTCGAGTCGATCCTCCTTCGCCGCGACCCCGCCGCGACCCGACAGCTCAAGGCGTCGCTCGCGACGCTCGGCGACGACCTCGCTGCCGCCACGCGCGGGGACCGGGTCGAGACGCCGGAGACGGTCCGGGCCACGGCGCAGGACGCGCTCCGCCTCGCCGGGTCGGTCTTCCCCGAGCGATGGAACGAGGCCGCCAAGACCGCGGACTTCGACGTGATCGCCGCGACGCTCGACCGCGTCCAGGCGGCCGCCGCACAGGGCGACTGGGGCCGGGCCGAGCAGGCGCGGCTCGAGGCCTACGGCGTCTTCGAGCTCGGGCCCGAGCAGCGGCTGCGCGGGATCGCGCCCGGCACGTTCCAGAAGGTCGAGACGCTCTTCTGGTACGGGAACGGCGACGCCGACGGCCTCGTGCAGCTGATCAAGCGCAAGGCGACGCTCGCGGAGCTCGAGCAGACCCGTCTCGCCCTCGACCAGGCGCTGGCCGAGGCGGAGGTGCGGGTCGGCGCGGGCGCGGGCTCGCGGGCCTCCGTGATCACGAACAGCGCGATCATCGTCTTCCGTGAGGGCCTCGAGGCGGTGCTCATCCTCGCCGCGCTGATGGCGAGCATGGTCGGCGCGCAGCGCGGGCTCCGCCGCCCGCTCATGCTCGGCGTCGTCGGTGCGCTCGCCGCGAGCGTCGTCACGTGGATCGTCGCGCAGACCGTGCTCGGCTCGCTCGCGGGGTGGGGGGAGAAGCTCGAGGCGGTGGTCTCGCTCGTCGCGATCGCCGTCCTGCTCCTGATCCTCAACTGGTTCTACCACCGGGTCTACTGGCAGGAGAACCTCTCCGACCTGCACAAGCGCAAGAAGCGCATCCTCGCGGGCGCGTCGATCGGCGTCCTCTCGGCGCAGGCGATCGGGCTCATCGCGCTCGGCTTCTCCAGCGTCTACCGGGAGGGCTTCGAGACGGTGCTCTTCCTCCAGGCGATGTCGCTCGAGGCAGGCCCGTGGACCGTGCTGCAGGGCGTGGCGGTGGGCTTCGCCGGCGTGCTCGCGGTCTTCGGGCTCGTGATCGCGCTCGAGCGGCGGCTCCCGCACAAGAAGATGCTGATCGCGACGGGCGTCCTCATCACCGGCGTCCTCGCCGTGCTCGTGGGACACACGGTGCAGACGACACAGGTCGTCGGCTGGGTGCCGGTCACGCCGGTCGAGGGCCTCACGCTGCCGTACTGGGCGGGGACGTGGTTCGGTCTCTTCCCGACGTGGGAGGGCCTCGTGGCACAGGCCGCGGCGGTCGCCTTCGTCGTCGGCAGCTACCTCGCCGCCGAGGCGGTGCGGCGGCGGAAGCGTGCGCGGATCGTCTTCTCGCCAAGCGGTGTTCCGCAGGAGCGGAACACCGCGGCTTGATCCCCGCCTGCGGCGGGGCACATCCCTGAAGGCGCCCGCTGTCGCGGTCGCAACCTCTTTGCCAAGAGCGGTCTAGCGGCCGACCTCCCAGGCCAGGTGCGCGAGCTCCGGCTCGAGGAGCTTCTCCCACGCGAGCGCGACGGCCTTCGGGGAGCCGGGCACCGAGACGAGCACCGCTCCGCGATACGTGCCCGCCGTCGCGCGCGAGAGCATCGCCGCCGAGCCGACCTGCTCCCAGCTCAGCATCCGGAAGAGCTCGCCGAACCCGGGAAGGGTCTTCTCGAGCAGGCGCGCGAGCGTGTCGTACGTCGTGTCGCGCTTGGAGACGCCGGTCCCTCCGTTGACGACGACGACCTGCGCGCCCCGCACGAGGTCGTCCACCGCGGCCCGGATCTCGTCCGGCTCGTCGCGGACGACGTGGTAGCCGGAGACGACCGCTCCGGCCGCGGTGATGCGCTCCTGGAGCCACGCGCCGTTCGTGTCGGTCTCGCGCGTTCGCGAGTCGCTGACCGTGATCACGCCGACCGCCACCGGACCGCGCTCCTCCGCGGCGGCGCGATGTGCGTCGGTTCCCATCGCGCTCGATCCTACGGGTAGCCTGACGCCCCGTGAGCGCGCCGAGCGACGTCGTGCAGGGGGCCGTCGACCGTCTCCAGCCCCTCTTCCACGCCTCGGCGCTCGCCTGGTGGGACGCCAACGTCGACGCGACGGAGGAGCACGAGCAGCGGCGGGTCGCCGCCGAGCTGGCGCTCTCGGACGCGCTCGCCGATGCCGAGCTCTTCGACGACGTGAGCGCTGCGCGGACGAACGGCGCCGACGGGACCGTCCGCCGCGAGCTCGAGCTGCTCCATGCGAGCCTGCTCCCGAACCAGGTGCCGGCCGAGCTGCGCCACCGGATCGTCGAGCTCGAGGCGAAGGTCGAGTCGGTCTTCGCGCAGCACCGCGGCGTCGTCGCGGGCCGTCCGGTCGACGACAACGAGATCAAGCGGATCCTCCGCGAGAGCGACGACGAGGCCGAGCGCCGCGAGGCGTGGGAGGCGTCGAAGACGATCGGGCCGGTCGTCGCCGACGACGTGCGCGAGCTCGCGCGCCTGCGCAACGAGGCGGCCCGCACGCTGGGCTTCCGCGACTGGTTCGCCCTCTCGGTGGCGACCTCCGAGATGGACGAGACCCGGCTCTTCGAGACGCTCGACGAGTGCGACCGGCTCACCGGCGAGGCCTTCACGACGTGGAAGGCCGCGACGGACGCGCGCCTCGCCGAGCGGTTCGGCTGCGCGCCGTCCGAGCTGCGTCCGTGGCACTACGAGGACCCGTTCTTCCAGGAGGTGCCCGCCGCGGGCGGCGTCGACCTCACGACCGTCTTCGCGGACGCGGACGTCGTCGAGCTCGCCCGCGCGACCTTCGCGGCGATCGGGATCGACACGGCGCCGATCCTCGGCCGCAGCGACCTGTTCTCCCGCGACGGCAAGTGCCAGCACGCCTTCTGCATCGACGTCGACCGCGAGGGCGACGTGCGGGTGCTGGCCAACGTCGAGCCCGACCGCTACTGGGCGGACACGATGCTCCACGAGCTCGGGCACGGCGCCTACGACATCGGCTTCGACGGCTCGCTCTCCTGGCTCCTGCGCGACTGCCACCTGACGATGACCGAGGGCATCGCGATCCTCATGGGCCGCCTCGCCCAGGAGGCCGAGTGGCTGCGCGAGGTCGCCGGCGTCGACGCGGACGAGGCCGAGCGGCTCGACGGCCCGCTCCAGGCGGCGCTCGCGGCCGAGCTGCTCGTCTTCACCCGCTGGGTGCTCGTGATGACGAACTTCGAGCGGGCGTTCTACGCCGACCCCGAGGCCGACCTCGACGCGACCTGGTGGGACCTCGTCGCCCGGTACCAGCTGCTGACGCCGCCCGAGGGGCGGGGCGCACCGGACTGGGCCTCGAAGATCCACGTCGCCTGCGCGCCCGTCTACTACCACACGTATCTCTACGGGAACCTCGTCGCCTGCCAGCTCCGCGCGACGATCGACGCGCGGGCCGGCGGCCTCGTCGGGCGGCCCGAGGCGGGAGCGTTCCTCGTGGAGGAGGTCTTCCGCCCCGGCCAGTCCGTGCGCTGGGACGCGCTGCTCGAGCAGGCGACCGGCGAGCCGCTGACCGCGGCGCACGCCGCCCGGTTCATCGAGCGCGGCCTCGCGGCAGGCGCCTCGTGAAGGTCGCCGTCGGCCTCAACCACGTGAGCGTCGTCGCGCGCGACCTCGAGGAGTCGACGCGCTTCTACGAGGAGGTGCTCGGGCTCGAGCGCGTGCCGACCCCGGACTTCGGCTTCCCCGTGCAATGGCTCCAGGTGGGCGGCCAGCAGGTGCACCTCTTCGAGCGGGCGGACGATCCGCCCGACGGGGCGCACCTCGCGCTGCAGGTCGACGACGTGGTCGCCGTCTACGAGCGGGCGCGCGAGCTCGGCGTCCTCGACCGCGAGACCTTCGGCTACGCCGCCGCCGAGCTGCCCGGCGGCGAGGCCCAGCTCTACCTCCGCGACCCGGCGGGCAACCTGATCGAGGTCGACGACCCGAACGGCGCCGCCGCGCGCGAGCGGATCGAGGAGATGATCCTCCTCGCCGAGCGGCGGCCCCAGCCGGACGGGCCGGTGCCGCGCCTCCCGCTCGTCTAGACCGTCGTCGGGTCCGCCGCGGGATCCGGCTCGACGTTCCACGGCTCGAGGCCCTCGAGCGCGAGGATGCGGTGGACGAACTGGATCGCGACCGAGCCCTCGCCGACGGCCGACGCGACCCGCTTCACCGAGCCGTAGCGTGCGTCTCCGACCGCCATCACGCTCGGGATGCTGGTCTCGAAGCGGAACGGCGAGCGCGCGAGCGGCCAGCCGTCCCGCGGCACGTCCGGGCCGGTGAGGAGGAAGCCCTCGGCGTCGCGGCTGAGCTCGGGCGGGAGCCAGCCCGTGTTCGGGTCGGCGCCGATCATGAGGAACAGGCCGTCGGCCGCGACGCGCTCCTCGTCGCCGGTCGCCCGGCTGCGCAGGACGAGGTGGTCGAGCCAGCCAGCGTCCCCGCCTCCGCCGACGATCTCGGTCGCGAGGCGCACCTCGACGTTCGGCGTCGCGTCGACCTGGCGGACGAGGTAGTGCGACATGCCGGCCGCGAGCGACGCGGCGCGCACGACGAGCGTCACCTTCCGCGCGTAGTGCGCGAGGTGGAGCGCCGCCTGCCCGGCCGAGTTCGCGCCGCCGAGCACGTAGACGTGGCCACCCGCCATGCCCGGCGCCTCCGAGGCCGTGCCGCCGTAGAAGACGCCGGTCCCGGTCAGCTCATCGAGGGCCGGGACGTCGAGGCGCCGGTAGCTCGCGCCCGTCGCGAGGACGACCGCGCGGGTGCTCGCCTCCGTGCCGTCCGAGAGCCGCACGACGAGGCGGGCGCCCTCGCGGCGGAGCTCCGTGACGGTCGTCATGAAGACGAACCGCGCGCCGAGGACCCAGGCCTGCTCGTACGCCTGCTGCGCGAGCCGGCTCCCGCTGATCCCCCGGGGGAAGCCGAGGTAGTTGCGGATCAGCGCGCTCGACCCCGCCTGGCCCCCGATCCCGCCCTTGTCGACGACCATCGTGCGCAGCCCCTCGGACGCGCCGTACACCGCGGCGGAGAGCCCGGCCGGCCCCGACCCGACGATCACGAGGTCGAGCGGCGCGTCGTCCGCCGTGGGCGGCGACCCCGTCGCGTTGGCGAGCTCGAGATCGGAGGGATCCGTCAGCGCCGTGCCGTCGGGCATGACGACGACCGGCAGGGGCCGGTTCGGGGTCACGCCGTCGAGCAGCGCGGCTCCCTCTGGCGAGTCGGCGAGCGAGAAGCGGTGGGGGAACGCGCACTTCTCGAGGACGCTCCGCAGCTCGAACGACCTGCCCGACCACGAGTCGCCGACGACGCGCACGGCGTGCGGCGCGATGCGCTGGCTCTCGGCCCACTCGAGGAGGAAGCTCGAGATCGCCTGGTGGAAGGCCTCGTCCGGCGGGGCGAGCGGCCGGACGACGTAGTGGTGGATGTGCCCCTGCACGGTCGCCTCGGAGATCGCGTCGCCCATGGTCGCCTCGCCCCAGTCGCCCCAGCCGATCAGGAGGGCGCGCTTGGCGTGGGGGTGCACGCGCCGCGCGTCGGCGAGGAGCGTCGTGCCGGAGCCGTCGGCCAGCACCGGCGCCGCGAGGACGAGCGCGACGGGCGCCCCCTCGTCGGCCAGCTCCTCGAGCCGGGCCAGCGCCTTCGCGGCGGACGGGAGGCAGACGACGTCGTAGTCCCTCGCGTAGCGCTCGAGCAGCTCGCGCTCGACCTCGCGCAGGCCCTCGGCGTCTCCGTCGACGGCAAGGAGCACGGGCCGGTGCATGGCTGCGGATGCTACTCGGCGGCCGGGGACACGTCCCGCTGCCCGGCGGCGCCGGGGCGGCGGGCGCCTGAGAGCTCGGCCTCGAGCTCGTCGAGGGCTGCGCGAAGGATCGTGATGCGCTCGACGACGGGCGCGCTCGCATCGGGGTCGACGGTGCCCGGCGCGCTCCCCAGCCGCTCCCGTACCGCGCGCCGCTTCTCGGCCTCGCGGGCCTCCTCCATCGAGTTGAGCACGATCCCGATCAGGACGTTGATGACGACGAAGGCCGCGATCAGGATGAAGCTGACGAAGTAGACCCACGACCACGGGTGCACCTCCATCCCCGCGTCCATGTACGTCGGGAAGTTCTCGAGCGTCAGCATCACGAAGAGCGTGAGCATCGCCCGCCCGATGTTCCCCCAGTCGTCGGGGAGCTCGTCCGCGAAGAGCGTCCAGCCGACCATCCCGTAGACGAAGAGGAGCATCCCCGTCGCGAGCGCGATCGCGAAGAGCGGCGGGACGCTCCGCCAGACCCCGGCGAGCAGGACGCGGAGGTCCGGGAACAGCCGCACGATGCGGACGACGCGGGCCAGCCGGGCGAGCCGCAGGAGCGTCGACGACTCGCGCACGCCCGGCAGGAACGCGACCCCGATCACGATGAAGTCGAAGATGTTCCAGCCGTCGCGGAAGAACTCCCACGGACGGCGCCCGTACGCGCCGATCCGGAGCAGCAGCTCGATCACGAAGATCACGAAGCAGACGTCGTTGACGACGCTGAGCGCCTCCCCGTACCGGTCGTCGACGCCCTGGTACGTCTCGAGCCCGAGCACGACCGCGTTGACGACGATGACGGCGAGGATCGTCGTCGTGAACCAGTGCGCGGCGACGATGCGGGCGAGGCGGTCGGACACGGGCACGCCTATCCCGAGATCGCGTAGGTCGCCGCCACGTCCTCGGTCAGGTACGCGGCGGAGGGGCTGCCGGCCGGCGTGAAGACGCCGAGCACGGCCAGCTCGACGTCGTTCGCGACGTTCTCGACGATGTGGACCTCCCGTGGGCGGAGCCGGAACGCGCACCCCGGCGCGAGCTCCTCCACGTCGTCGCCGAGGTGGAGCCTGCCCGTACCGCTCAGGATCCAGACGATCTCGTCGTAGAGGTGGTAGTGCCACGGCGCGCGGCCCGGCGGGATGTAGCCGACGAAGAGCGTCGCGCGCGTGGAGCCGTTGTGCGGCCCGTGCAGGAGCTGGAACGAGCGTGCGCCGGTCGCCTGGCCGGGCTCGACGCGGTCGAGCGCGACGACCGGCTCGATCGCGCCCATCGGCGCGTGCAGGTCGGTCGCCGCCCCAAGCGTCGCGCGGACGCATGCGAGGCCGTCCGGGCCGGCGGTCAGCGTGGCCGCCTCACCGGCCGGGACGAGCGCCGCGGCGCGGCCGTCGAGCGCACGGTCGTCGAGGGCGCCTGCTCCCTCGTGCGCGAAGACGAGCGTGTCGTGCAGCGCGTCCTGGAGGTCGAGCGTCGCGCCGGGCGAGAGCCGGAGGTCGTCGAGCGCGAGCTCGGAGCCGCGCTCGGGCGGCACGAGCGGCCGGCGCTCGACCGCGCCTGCCCCGTCGGGCTGCGTCTCGTGAGGGCGCCGCACACGCGTCACGCAGGGAGCATAGGGTCGGGGACCCGAGCGAAAGGAGGCCTACGTGCCCCTGATCCGTGTCGAGCTCTTCGACTATCGCGTGAACCCGGAGACGAGCGAGAAGCTCATCGCCGGTCTCACCGACGCGCTCTGCGCCGCGACCCACGAGGGCCTCCGCGACCACACCTGGGTGATCGTCGAGGGGCACGACCCGAAGAACTGGGGCCAGGGCGGGAAGCCGTGGCCCGTCGGCGAGATGCCGCCCGGCCCGTCCTGATCGTTTCCCGAATCCACTCCCCGGGAACCCGCGTAGGAGGGGAGGAGACCGAGGAAGGGGAATCGACGTGAGGCAGATCACCACGGTGCTCGTCGCCGTGCTCGGCGCGACCCTCGTGCTCGCGGCCGCCGCGGCCGCGAAGGACGGGGACGTCCTGCGCGCCGGCACCTGCACGCAGGCGAGCACGTCGAAGCTGAAGCTCGGCCCGGAGGACGGCGGGATCGAGGTGGAGTTCGAGGTCGACCAGAACCGAAACGGCGTCCGCTGGAAGGTCGTGGTCGTGCGGAACGGATCCGTGGTCGCGAGCCGGACGCGGGTGACGCGCGGCCCGAGCGGCTCGTTCGAGCTCGAGCTCGTGACCCGGAACGTCTCCGGCACCGACAGGTTCGTCGCCCGCGCCACCCGCGCCGGCGAGACGTGCACCGCCCGCGCCGCGATCGCATAGCCGACTAGGGTGCGGGCGGCCGTGGCCGCCCGCACAGACATCCGGAACGTCGCGATCGTCGCCCATGTCGACCACGGCAAGACGACGCTCGTCGACGCGATGCTCTGGCAGTCCGGATCGTTCCGGGAGAACCAGGACGTGGCCGAGCGCGTGCTCGACTCGATGGACCTCGAGCGCGAGAAGGGGATCACGATCCTCGCGAAGGCGACGGCCGTCCGCTACGGCGGCGTCAAGATCAACATCGTCGACACGCCGGGGCACGCGGACTTCGGCGGCGAGGTCGAGCGGGCGCTGCGGATGGTCGACGGCGTGCTGCTGCTCGTCGACGCGAGCGAGGGGCCGCTGCCGCAGACGCGCTTCGTCCTCCGCAAGGCGCTCGAGCGCCACCTGCCCGTCGTGCTCGTCGTCAACAAGGTCGACCGGCCCGACGCGCGCGTCGAGGAGGTCGTCGACGAGGTCTACGAGCTCTTCCTCGACCTCGACGCGGACGAGAGCCAGATCGAGTTCCCGATCGTCTACTGCAACGCGCGCGCCGGCCACGCGGGCACGGACCTCGGCGGCCTCGACGGCACGCTCGAGCCGCTCTTCGAGACGCTTCTCGGGACGATCCCCGCGCCGTCGTACGACGAGAGCCACCCGCTCCAGGCGCTCGTCACGAACCTCGACGCCTCGCCCTACGTCGGGCGGCTCGCGATCTGCCGCGTGCTCAACGGGACGATCCGGAAGGGCCAGCAGCTCGCCTGGTGCCGCGCGGGGGGCGAGATCGAGCGTGCGAAGGCGACGGAGCTGTACGTCACCGAGGCGCTCGACCGGGTCGACGCCGAGGAGGCCGGGCCGGGCGAGATCGTCGCCGTCGCCGGCATCGCGGAGGTGACGATCGGCGAGACGCTCGCGGATCCCGACGATCCGCGCCCGCTGCCGCTCGTCGCGGTCGACGAGCCGAGCCTCGCGATGACGCTCGGGATCAACTCGTCGCCGCTCGCCGGGCAGGAGGGCTCGAAGCTCACTGCGCCGATGCTGAAGCAGCGGCTCGACCAGGAGCTCGTCGGCAACGTCTCGCTCCGCGTCCTCCCGACCGAGCGACCCGACACGTGGGAGGTGCAGGGCCGCGGGGAGCTGCAGCTCGCCGTGCTCGTCGAGCTGATGCGGCGCGAGGGGTTCGAGCTGACGGTGGGGAAGCCGCGCGTCGTCACCCGCGAGGTCGACGGGAAGGTGCACGAGCCCGTCGAGCGCGTCTCCGTCGACGCGCCCGAGGAGTACGTCGGCGTGCTCACGCAGCTCTTCGCCCTCCGCAAGGGGCGCATGGAGAACATGGTCAACCACGGCACCGGCTGGGTTCGCCTCGAGGTGCTCGTCCCCGCCCGCGGCCTGATCGGCTTCCGGACGGAGTTCCTGACGGAGACCCGCGGCACCGGGATCCTGCACCACGTCTTCGACCGGTACGAGCCGTGGCACGGCGAGCTGCGCACGCGGCCCAGCGGCAGCCTCGTCGCCGACCGGCGCGGCCCGACGACCACGTTCGCGCTGCTCAACCTCCAGGAGCGGGGGTCGCTCTTCGTCGGCCCGGGGGTCGACGTCTACGAGGGCATGGTCGTCGGGGAGAACGCGCGCGCCGAGGACCTCGACGTGAACGCGACGAAGGAGAAGAAGCTGACGAACATCCGCTCGTCGACCGCCGACGAGCTCGTCCGGCTCATCCCGGCGCGGCCGCTCTCGCTCGAGCAGGCGCTCGAGTTCATCCGCGACGACGAGTGCGTCGAGGTGACGCCCGCCTCGATCCGGCTCCGGAAGGCCGAGCTCTCCGCCTCGAAGCGCCAGCAGGCGTCGAGCCGCAAGGCACGGGGGCTGGCGTGACCGCCGCGCTCCTGCGCCTCCGCCACTCGCTGGCGCTGCTGACGGCGCTCTGCCTCTTCAGCGTCCCCTGAACGGTCGAGCGCGCTCCCGGGCGGGGCGCACGCGACGAAGCGGCCGCGACGAAGGGGTGGCACGGCGTCGCTTGACGCACGATCCTGGCCGAGATCGGCACGAGGCCCGTGGCAGGATCGTCACGTGAGCGCGAGCGCGGACATCGTCCGGAGCCTCGACGAGGCCGAGGGTCGCGGCCGGCCGCCCCTCCTCGTCCTCGACCGGGTCGAGGCCTTCCTCGACGCGGAGGGGCTCGGCGCCGGCCCGCTCCGCGCCGAGCGGATCGGCCCCGGCGGCGGCTCGAACTTCTCGTTCCTCCTCGAGCGCGGCGGCGACCGCTTCGTGCTGCGCCGCCCGCCGCGCCCGCCGCTCCCGCCCTCGGCGCACGACATGGTGCGCGAGGCGCGCCTCCAGCTCGCGCTCGCGCCGCAGGGGATCCGGCTCCCGCCGATCCTCGCCGTGTGCGAGGACGAGGACGTGCTCGGCGTCCCGTTCTACGTGATGGCGTACCTGGACGGGCACGTCGTGACCGAGGCGCTCCCCGCGGGGCTCGAGGAGCCGGCGGCCAGGCGGCGGCTCGGCGAGGAGCTCGTCGACTCCCTGGTCGAGATCCACGCCGCGGACGTGACGACGTCCGCGCTCGCCGCGTTCGCGCGGCCCGGGAGCTACCTCGAACGGCAGGTGCGGCGCTTCACGCAGCTCTGGGAGGTCAACGCGACCCGCGAGCTGCCGGTCGTCGTCGAGGTGGCGGCGCGGCTCGCCGCGCAGCTGCCCGAGCCGCTGCCGGAGACGGTCGTCCACGGCGACTACCGCCTCGGCAACCTGATGCTCGAACGGGACCGGCCCGACCGCGTCCAGGCGGTGCTCGACTGGGAGATGGGCGCGATCGGCGATCCGCGGGCCGATCTCGGCTACCTGCTCGCGACCTACGCCGAGCCGGACGGCGGCCCGAGCCCGCTCGGCGTCACGCCCGTCACCGCCCTGGAGGGCTTCCCGTCGAAGGCGGAGCTCGCCGCGCGGTACGTCGCGCGCAGCGGGCGCGAGGTCGGGCCGCTCGGCTGGTTCGAGGCGCTCGCGCTCTGGAAGGCGGCCGTCTTCTGCGAGGCGATCTACGGGCGGTTCGTGCGCGGCGAGCTCGGCGCCGAGGACACCGGGGCCGCGGCGTTCGAGACGGCCGTCCCCTTCATGGCGGAGACCGCCGCGGCGGCGCTCGAGCGGTCGTGACCGAGCACAGACGGCCGCCCGGCTCGATCCGCCCGGGGTTCGCCGAGGCGGACTGGGACGCGCGCTACGCGCAGAAGGAGCTCGTCTGGACGGCAGAGCCGAACCGCCGGTTCGCCGCGGAGGTGGACGGGCTGGCGCCCGGCCGGGCGCTCGACGTCGCCTGCGGCGAGGGCAGGAACGCGGTCTGGCTCGCGGAGCGCGGCTGGCGGGTGACCGCGGTCGACCTGTCGTCCGTCGGCCTCGCGAAGGCGCGCGACCTCGCGGCGGCGCGGGGGGTGGAGGTCGACCTGGTGCACGCCGACGTGCTCGCCTGGGACCCGGAGCCGCGCGCCTTCGACCTCGTCGCGGTGATCTACCTGCAGCTGCCGCACGACGAGCTCGCCGCCGCGCTCGCGCGCGCGGGCGCGGCGCTGGCCCCCGGCGGGACGCTGCTCGTGCTCGGCCACGACACGACGAACCTCACGGACGGCCACGGTGGCCCGAGGGACGCCTCCGTGCTGTTCACGCCGGAGGACGTCGTCGCGTCGCTCACGGGGCTCGACGTCGAGCGCGCCGAGAAGGTGCGCCGCACCGTGGCGCTCGACGGCGGCGAGGCCGTCGCGATCGACGCGCTCGTCCGCGCGCGCCGCCCGGCGTAGCGTCCGCCCGTCTCAGGCCGGCGCCGCGACCGGCTCGGCCGCGCCGCGCGCGAGGTTCTCGCCGCTCGCCGGGTCGAAGAAGTGGAGCCGCGAGGGGTCGGGCACGAGGTGGAGCTTCTGCCCGGGGCGCACCTCCGTTCCCTCCGGCACCTCGGCGGTGAAGAGCGCCCGGCGGTCGGTTGCGAGGAGCGTCGCGACGTCGCCGTCGTCCGTCGTCGCGCGGACGGCGTCCACGTCGACGGGCGGCGCGTCGAGCGTGAAGAGGACGTGGGTCGCCGACCCGAGCTCCTCCACGACCGCCGCCTCGACCTCGAGCGAGCCGGGCCGCCCCGCCGTCTCGGCGAGCGTGAAGTCCTGCGGACGGATGCCGAGGATGAGCCGGTCGCCGGCGCCCCGGTCCGGACGGCGGGCGGGATCGACGGGCACGCGGTACCCGGCGAAGGCGACGTCGTCCTCGCCGACCTCCGCCTCGACGAGGTTCATCGCCGGCGAGCCGATGAAGGCCGCGACGAACAGGTTGGCGGGGGAGCGGTAGAGCGTCTGCGGCGTGTCCACCTGCTGGATCGTCCCGGCCCGCATGACCGCGACCCGCGTGCCGAGCGTCATCGCCTCGACCTGGTCGTGGGTCACGTAGATCGTCGTCACGGAGAGCCGCTCGTGCAGCCGCGCGAGCTCCGCGCGCATGTCGACGCGGAGCTTCGCGTCGAGGTTCGAGAGCGGCTCGTCCATCAGGAAGGCGGCCGGCTCGCGCACGATCGCGCGGCCCATCGCGACGCGCTGCCGCTGTCCGCCGGAGAGGGCGCCCGGACGGCGCTGCATGAGCTCCTCGAGCCCGAGCATGCGGGCGACCTCCGCGACGCGACGGTCGATCTCCGCCTTGGGCGTCTTCCGCACCTTGAGGCCGTACGCGAGGTTCTTGGCGACCGTGTAGTGCGGGTAGAGCGCGTAGTTCTGGAACACCATCGCGATGTCGCGGTCGCGCGGCGCGAGCCGGGAGACCTCGCGGTCGCCGATCCAGATCTCGCCGTCGCTGACCTCCTCGAGCCCCGCGACCATCCGCAGGAGGGTCGACTTGCCGCAGCCGGACGGGCCGACGAGCACCATGAACTCGCCGCTCGCGATCGTGAGGCTGACCTCGTCGACGGCGCGGACGTCACCGGCGAAGAGCTTCGTCACCCGCTCGAGCCTGATCTCGGACACGCCCGGACGCTCCCTTCACTCGCGCTTGACTGCGTGCGAGATCGTATGGCATCGTCCAGCCGTTGTAAACGTTCTCAGTAATCATTTACAGCAGCGGGTCGAGAGGGCGCGGTGGACGACGGCGACGAAGCGCACGACGGAGTGCCGACGATCACGACCGTCGCGCGCCTGGCGAACGTCTCGATCGCCTCCGCCTCGCGGGTGCTGAACGGCATCCGGACGAATCCCGACACCTTCGCGCGCGTGACCGAGGCCGCCGAGGCCGTCGGCTACGCGCCGAACGCCGCCGCCCGCTCGCTCCGCTCGCGCCGCACGGGCCAGATCGCCTTCGCCATGCCGGACGTCGGCAACCCCGTCTACACGACGATGGTGGGCGCGATCCAGGAGGTGGCCCGCGCCCACGGGCTCCGCCTGCTGCTCCACTCGACCGGCGCCGACCGTGACGACGAGCTCGCGATGGTGCGCGATCTCAAGCACCGCTACGTCGACGGCCTCATCCTCGCCTCGCTCGACCTGACCGACGACCACGTCGAGGAGCTCGGCCGCGCGGCCGCGCCGGTCGTCGTGATCGGGCGGCCCGCGAAGGGGACGCCGGTCGACACCGTCCACGCCCACTCGCGGAAGGGCGCGGCCGCCGCCGTCCGGCACCTCTGCGCGACGGGCCGGAGCCGGATCGCCTTCGTCAACGGCCCGGAGCACACGGTGCCGGGCGCGTCCCGGCGGCTCGGGTACCTCGACGGCCTCCGCTCCTGCGGCCTCGAGCGCGACGACGCGCTGATCGAGGTCGCCTCGGACTTCATGGCGGAGCCGGGGCGGCGGGCGGCGGAGGCGCTCCTCGACCGCGTGCGGCCCGACGCGATCCTCGGGGCCAACGACCTCCTCGCGGTCGGCGTGCTCGCCGCGCTGCACGAGCGCGGGCTCGACGTGCCGGGCGAGGTCGCGCTCGCGGGGATGGACGACAGCGCGCTCTGCGAGCTCACCTGGCCGTCGCTCACCTCGGTCGACCTCGGCTCGGCCGCACGGGCGCGGATCGCCGCCGAGCTCCTGCTCGACCGGATCGAGGAGCCCGACCGCGAGCCGCGGCTCGTCGGCGTCGACCCCCGGCTCGTCGTCCGCGCCTCGACGGGAGCCGCGTGAGCACGACCGCGAGCGCAGGAGGCGGCTTCCGGCGCCGCAGCCGCGGGCGGGCCGGCTCGCAGATGTCGGCGGCCGAGACGTTCCTGCTGGTCATCCCCGCCCTCCTCCCGATCGTGATCCTCAGCGTCGCGCCGCTCGCGCGCGGCATCTACCTCGCGTTCACGGACTCCCGGGCCGGCCTCGGCGTCCCGACGAACTTCGTCGGGATCGACAACTTCCGTGAGCTCGCCAACGACGACCTCTTCATCAACTCGTTCAAGATCGGGCTGATCTGGGCGACGGCCGTGACGGCCATCCAGTTCTTCCTCGCCCTCGGGCTCGCGCTCCTCCTCAGCCAGAGCCTCCGCGGCCGCTGGCTCGCCCGCTCGCTCGCCCTGATCCCGTGGGCGATGCCGCCCGTCGTCGTCGGGATCATGTGGAAGCTCTTCTACCAGCCGCAGGCCGGGATCCTCAACGAGACGCTCCGGCGCGCCGGCCTGCCCGGCGAGAACATCGACTGGCTCTCGAGCTTCTCGTGGGCGCTCCCCGCGGTGATCCTCGTCGGCGTCTGGGCGGGCATGCCGCAGACGACCATCGCGCTGCTGGCGGGGCTCCAGTCGATCCAGGACGACATGCACGAGGCGGCTGCGGTGGACGGCGGCACCACGTGGCAGCGCTTCCGGACGATCACGCTGCCCCAGCTGAAGCCGGTGATCATCGCGATCACCGCGCTCGACTTCATCTGGAACTTCAACTCTTTCGGGCTCGTGTACGTCCTCACCGAGGGAGGGCCGGCCGGGAAGACGGAGCTACCGATGCTGTTCGCGTACAACCAGGCGTTCAAGTACGGCGAGTTCGGCTACGCCGCGGCGCTCGGCTGCACGATGGTCGCCGTCATCGCGAGCGTGCTGGTCGTCTACCTCTACGGCCGCGTCCGGGAGTCGACGGCATGATCGTCTCGCCGAACCAGAAGCGGACGCGATCGGCGCAGTACGTCGCGCTCGCGCTCTACGTCGTCTTTCTCGGCTTCCCGCTGCTCTGGATGCTCTCGGTCTCGCTCAAGGGGCCGCGGGAGCTCGTCGAGCTCCATCCGTCGTTCATCCCGGAGAACCCGACGCTCGAGAACTACCGCATCGCGCTCGACGACAACGAGCTCGTCCAGAGCGCGATCAACAGCCTCAAGGTCGCGCTCGCCTCGGCGATCGTGACGATTCTCGTCGGGCTCCCCGCCGCCTACGTCCTCGCCCGCCGGCGCGGGATCCTGACGAGCATCGGGATCGGCTGGATCCTGCTCAGCCAGATGTTCCCGCTGATCCTGATCATCATCCCGCTCTTCCTGCTCCTGCGGGACATGGGCCTCACGAACTCGCACCTCGGGCTCGTGCTCGTCTACGCCGTCTGGGCGCTCCCCTTCGTGCTGTGGATGCTGCAGAGCTACGTGCGCGGGATCCCGCGCGAGCTCGAGGAGGCTGCCCGCGCGGACGGGGCGACCCGGTTCCAGGTGCTGACCGGGATCGTCGCGCCGCTGCTCCTGCCCGGCATCGTCGTGACCACCCTCTTCGCCTTCATCACGGCGTGGAACGAGTTCTTCCTGGCGCTCGTGGTGCTCCAGACGCC
Source organism: uncultured Actinomycetes bacterium (assembly GCA_963748255.1). Classification (GTDB taxonomy): domain Bacteria; phylum Actinomycetota; class Thermoleophilia; order Gaiellales; family Gaiellaceae; genus Gaiella. The sequence continues at coordinate 49,980 of CAVVIL010000026.1, forward strand.
CGACCTCTACACCCTGTCCCTCAAGCTCAAGCAGTTCGTCGGGATCGAGGGGATCGTGCGGCTCGGGCCGCTCGCCGCCGCCTCGCTCCTCGCCACCATCCCGAGCCTCGTCCTCTTCGCGGTGATCCAGCGCTGGCTCACGCGCGGGCTCATGTCGGGCGCGGTGAAGGGCTGATGCACGGAACCACCTGTCGAACGAACGGCAACCCCTGGCGCCGGGGACGGCGTCACGACCACGAAAGGCGGGTCACATGAGGAGGAAGATCATCGGCTTCGGGGCGGTGATCGTCGTGCTGGTCGCGCTCGCCACGGGCGCGGCACAGGCACGGAGCGAGGCCGCGACGGTGAACCTCACCTTCGCGACCTACGTCTGGCAGCCGACGACGGTTGCCGCGACGAAGACGATCGTCGAGAACTGGAACAAGACGCACCCGAGCATCCAGGTCTCGATCGTCCCGGTCGACGTCAACTCGGTGCACGACAAGCTGCTCACGAACTTCGTCGGCGGCACCGCCGCGGACGTCATCCACGACGAGGCGGCCGACATCGCGGGCTTCACCCAGCAGGGCTACCTCGCGAACCTCTCGCCGCTCGTCACGAAGCAGTTCAAGGCGTCGATCCCGAAGACGCTGTGGGACACGGTCAACTTCGGCGGCAAGCGGATCACGGGCGTGCCGATCCTGATGCAGACCTACAACGTGTTCGCGAACATGGACATCCTCAAGGCGGCGGGGATCAAGGCGCCCACCGCCAAGAGCCCGTGGACGTGGCAGCAGTTCCGCACGATCTCCAAGCGGCTCACGAACGCCAACCGGTTCGGCGTCTGCTGGGGGCTCCGCTCACCGACGGCGGCGATCCAGACGATGGCCCTCAACTTCGGCGGCCAGTACTTCTACCTCGAGAACGGCAAGTGGAACTTCAAGCACGGCGCCGCCGAGCAGGCGGTCGTGAAGAACATCCACGACATGATCCACGTCGACAAGAGCGTCGACGCCGCGGCCACGGGCCTCTCGGGAAGCGCGGTGCTGCCCGCGTTCTTCGGCGGCAAGTGCGCCATGACGGTGCAGGGCAACTTCCAGGCGCAGGGCATGATCCAGCAGGGCCCGCGCGACTTCAACTGGGCGATGTTCCCGCTCCTCAAGGGCACGAGCCAGAACCAGGTCGCGAACCCGCAGACGCTCTCCGTCTCGCAGCAGAGCAAGTACAAGAAGGAGGCGATGCAGTTCATCGAGTACTTCGCGAACGCGTCGAACCTCGCGAAGCTCGCGGCGGGCGACTGGCTGATCCCGGCGAATCCCTCGTCGGGGAAGCTGATCCTGAAGTCGACGAAGCGGACCGGGAGCTGGCGGGTCGCGACGTCGTCGGTCGTCCACTTCCGGAAGGGCAACTGGGTGTCGCTCGCCGACTACGCCCGCTGGAAGGCGGAGGTGGCGACGCCGCAGTTCGTGCAGTACCTGAAGGATTCGATCACGCTCGACGCAGCTCGGGAGCAACCTGGGCGACGGGTGGGACCGCGTCCGGTAGACGCAGGAGCATCTCCCGGCCGGCCGCTCGCGCGGCCGGCCGGGAGCCAACCGACGAGGACGACCGAGGAGATGACGTGAACGGAGACCAGCTCGCCGACAGGGCCACCGGGTGCCTCTCGGGCGCGGCCGTCGGCGACGCGCTGGGCGGCGCGACCGAGGGCTGGGAGTCGCGGGAGATCCACGCCCACTTCGACGGCTGGGTGGGTGGGATCGTCGAGTCGATCCGCCGCTCGAAGGGGATCGAGAAGCCGTTCTCGCCCTTCCACAAGGGCGACGGGCACGTCACCGACGACACGCTCATGACGCGCGTCCTCGTCCGCGCGTACGCGGAGAAGCGCGACCACCTCGACGCCCACGACGTCGAGCGGCTGCTTCTCCCGCTCATCGTCGACGAGAAGACCTGGATCCCCGAGCTGGACCGCGAGGACCTGCTCTACCACCGCCTCTTCCTCGCGGAGAAGTGGCTCGTGCTGAAGCTCCGCTACGGCCACGCCGACCCGCGGGAGGCGGGCGTCGGGAACATCGTCAACTGCGGCGCCGCGATGTACATCGCTCCGGTCGGGATCGCGAACACCGGCGACCCCGAGCGGGCCTACGCCGAGGCGATCGAGCTCACAGGCGCCCACCAGTCGAGCTACGGGCGCGAGGCGGCGGGCGTGCTGGCCGCCTGCGTCGCCGAGGCGATGCAGCCTGCGGCGACGGTCGAGAGCGTCCTCGCGGTCGCGCTCGACCTGGCGAAGGACGGGACGCGGACCGCGATCGAGGCGGTCGCCTCCGCGGGCGGCGCGCTCGACGGCTGGCGCGACGACGGCCTCGCGGTGCTCCGGGACGCATTCGCCCCGTACGACTCCGTCGGCGAGCACTACGCCTCGCCCGCGCAGAACGCGCGCATCCCGAGCCGCCTGCACGCGATCGAGGAGCTCCCGGTCGCACTCGGCCTGCTCCTGGCGACCGGCGGCGACTACGCCGAGACCGTGCTCGGCGGGGTCAACTACGGCCGCGACTCCGACTCGATCGCGTCGATGGGCGGCGCGCTCGCCGGGGCGCTCGGCGGCAGAGAGGCGGTTCCGCGCGAGTGGGTCGAGGAGGTCTCCACGGCGAGCCGCATCGACGTCGAGGAGGCCGGCCGGGAGATGGCGGCGATCGCCGTCGAGATCTTCGAGAAGGACGTCCGCCGCCACGAGCGGCGCGCACGCGCGGTCGAGGGGCTGACCGCCGGAGAAGTGCCTGCGTGAGGGTCACCTGGGTCCAGCCCGAGGATCTCGTCGGGCACGAGCTCAGACAGGCCCGGGAGGAGGGCAAGGACGTCGACGGGATCGAGGCCCGGTGGCTCGCCGCGGGTGGTGCGCCCGCCCCGCCGCGCGGCGCCTCCCCGGATCCCGTCGCGCCCGAGCTTCGCCGGCTCGCGCTCGACCTGCTCGACGAGCTGGACGCGCTGCCGCGGCCGTGGGCCGACCGCGAGCCGGACGGCCTCGACGAGATCCTCGCGCTCTGCTCACCGGCGCCCGCCGTGCCGCCCGACGGGTCGCTCGGCGACCGCGTCACCGCCGCCTGGCTCGGGCGCGCGGCGGGCTGCGTGCTCGGCAAGCCCGTCGAGGGCCTGCCGCGCGAGGGCATCCGCGCGATCGCGGAGGGCACCGGGAACTGGCCCGTGCGCGGGTGGTTCACCGCCGAGGGGCTCGCGCCGGAGGTGAGCGAGCGCTGGCCCTGGAACCGCGCGAGCCGGCCGACGAGCCTCGCCGAGTCGATCAGCGGCGTGCCCGAGGACGACGACCTCAACTTCACGTTCCTCGGGCTGCTCCTGCTCGAGCGCGCGGGCACGTCGTTCGACTCGCTCGACGTCGCGAAGCTCTGGCTGGACTACCAGCCGCCGGGTCGAATCTTCACCGCCGAGCGCGTGGCCGCGCGCAACCTGCTCGAGGCGTACCTCCCGCCGGAGACCGCGACGCGCCGCAACCCGTTCCGGGAGTGGATCGGGGCCCGCCTGCGCGTCGATGCGTACGGGTGGGCGGCTGCCGGCGACGCCGTGGCCGCCGCCCGAATGGCGTGGACGGACGCCCGGGTGAGCCACACCGCGAACGGCGTCTACGCCGCGATGTTCATGGCCGCGGCGCACGCCCACTCGGTGACGGGCGCGTCGGCGGCCGAGTGCGCCGACGCGGGACGCTCCGTCGTCCCGCCTGCGAGCAGGCTCGGCGAGGCGCTCGCGACGGCACGCGACCTGGCGGACGGGCGGGACTGGGAGGCGGTCGTCGACGGGCTCTACGAGGCGGTCGGCGACCTCCACTGGGTGCACGCGATCAACAACACGGCATTGACGGCGGCCGCGCTCTACGCCTTCGACGGCGACTTCTCGGGCGCGATCTGCGCGGCGGTCCAGGGGGGCTGGGACACGGACACGAACGGCGCGGCGGTCGGCTCGCTCGTCGGCGCGACGGTGGGCACGGCGGGGATCGAGGACCGCTGGACGGCGCCGCTCGACGGGCGCTTCGCGACCTCGCTGCCGGGTCTCGACGGGATCGGCGTCGACGAGCTCGTCCGGCGGACGCTCGCCGTCGTCGCGGCGCCCGCCCACGCATGACGATCGCCCCCGAGCTCCCGCGCGATCCACTCGTCCCGCGACCGCTCGACCTGCCCACGGCGCTCGACCCGGACGAGCCTCTCGAGGCGCTCGACGGAGCGAAGATCGTGGCCGCCCCGGACGATCCCGCCGACTGGCCCGCGTGGCGCGAGGCGCTCGCGCGGTGGCGGGACGAGGCCCGGGCCCGCGTCGCCTACGACGCCGCGGCGTACGCCGCCCCCGAGACCGCCTGGACGCAGACGTGCTTCTCCGTCGCCCTCGCATGGCTCTGGGACGACCTCCTCTACGACCACGAGGCGGGCCGCTTCACCGCCCGACCGCTTCGTCGACCACGGCGAGGCCGAGTTCGGCGGCTTCGACGGCGTCGTGCTCTGGCATGCGTATCCCGTGATCGGGATCGACGCGCGCAACCAGTTCGACTTCTACCGCGACGTGCCCGAGCTGCACGCGCTCGTGGACCGGCTCCGGGCGCGCGGCCTGCGGGTCTTCGTCGACTACAACCCGTGGGACGTCGGCACGCGCCGCGAGCCCGTCTCCGACGAGGAGGCGATCGCCGCGCTCGTGGCCGACCTCGAGGCCGACGGCGTGTTCCTCGACACGATGAAGGAGGCGCGGCCGGAGCTTCGGCGCGCGGTCGACGCGGCCCGGGCCGGCGTCGCGTTCGAGGGCGAGTCGACGCTCCCGCTCGGGCGGATCTGCGACCACCATCTCTCGTGGGCGCAGTGGTTCGCGGACAGCGACGTGCCCGGCGTGATCCGCGCGCGCGTCTTCGAGCAGCGCCACATGCTGCACCACACGCGCCGCTGGAACCGGAGCCACGCCGAGGAGCTCCGGAGCGCGTGGCTCAACGGCGTCGGGGTGCTCGTGTGGGAGAACGTCTTCGGCTCGTGGGTCGGCTGGAGCGATCGCGACAAGGCGGTGCTCCGCGCCATGCGGGTCGTCCAGCGTCGCTTCGGGCAGCTCCTCGCGACCGGCGAGTGGACGCCGCTGGCGGGCCATGCGGGCGGCGTCCCGCCGACCGTCGTCGCGTCGCGGTGGTCGGAGGGCGGGACGACCCTCTGGGCGGTCGCGAACCGGGGCGACGAGCCGTTCGCAGGCGAGCTCGCGGGAGCGGGCTTCCCGGTCGAGGTCCCGGCCGGCGGCATCGCGGCGTACGTCGACGGCGAGCGCGTGGTCGCCGCGCCGGAGGGCGAGTCGCCGGCCTTTCCGGCGCGCCTGCCGCGGCGCGCCCCCGCACCGCTCGCGACGCGGGCGGCGATCCCGCCGGGCTTCGTGGAGGCGCCGTCGCCGACCCCGACGACGACCGCGGTCTTCCGGCGGCGCGAGACCGGCACCTACGGCGAGGCGCCCTACGTCGAGGAGTGGAAGCCCCTGCCGCCCCGCCTGCACGACTTCGTCGAGGTGCCGCACCCGACGGCCGCGGCCCCGCGGTTCGCGATCGCCGTGCGAGAGGTGTCGAACGCCGAGCTCGGCCGGGACGGCGAGCCGGCCGCCCCGGCGACCGGCCTCGACCTCGAGGAGGCACGGTCGTACGCGGCGTCGGTCGGCGCGCGGCTCCCGACCGAGGACGAATGGCAGCTCGCGGCCGAGGCGGGCCTGCTCGAGCGCGCCGTGCCGCTCGTCTGGAACTGGACGGAGAGCGAGCACCGCGACGGCCGCACGCGCTTCGCGATCCTCAAGGGCGGCGCGGACTGGGTCGCCGAGGGCTCCGACTGGTACGTCGACGGCGGCCCGCAGGAGCCCGCGTACTCCCTCAAGCTGCTCCTCACCGGCCGGGGCGCGGGCGGCTCGTCCTCGATCGGCTTCCGGTTGGCCGTCGACCTCCCGTGACCGCCAAGCCGCTCGCGGGGATCCGGGTCGTCGAGGCGGCGACGCTCTTCGCGGCGCCGTTCGCCGGAATGTTGCTGGGCGACTACGGCGCGGAGGTGATCAAGCTCGAGCACCCCGCTCGGCCCGATCCCGCGCGCGGGCATGGGCCGAGCAAGGACGGCGTCGGGCTCTGGTTCAAGACGCTCGCCCGCAACAAGCGCCTCGCGACGCTCGACCTCTCCCGGCCCGCGGGCGCCGAGCTCTTCCTGCGCCTGGTCCGGGACGCGGACGTCGTGCTCGAGAACTTCCGCCCGGGCACGCTCGAGCGGTGGGGGCTCGGCTGGGAGGAGCTCTCGGCGGCCAACCCGGGGCTCGTGCTCGCGCGCGTGACCGGCTTCGGCCAGTCCGGCCCCTACGCCGCGCGACCCGGCTTCGGGACGCTCGCGGAGGCGATGAGCGGCTTCGCGGCGCTGAACGGGGAGCCGGACGGCCCGCCGCTCCTCCCGCCGCTCGCCCTCGCCGACGGGGTCGCCGGGCTCGCCACCGCGTTCGCCGTCCTCGCCGCGCTGCGCGCGCGCGAGACGACCGGCCGCGGGCAGGTCGTCGACACGTCGCTGGTCGAGCCGCTGCTCGCGCTGCTCGGGCCGCAGGTGACCGCCTACGCGCTCCTCGGCGAGCTGGAGCCTCGCACCGGCAACCGGTCGAGCCACAACGCCCCGCGGAACGTGTACAGGACGGCCGACGGCGCCTGGGTCGCGGTCTCGGCGAGCGCGACCTCGATCGCGGAGCGCGTCGTCCGGCTCGTCGGCAGGGCCGACCTCGTGGACGAGCCGTGGTTCGCCACCGGCCATGGGCGCGCCGCCCACGTCGACGAGGTCGACGAGGCCGTCGCGTCGTGGATCGCCGCCCGCAGCCGAGACGAGGTGCTCGACGCGTTCGAGCGCGCCGAGGCGGCGATCGCGCCGATCTACGACGCTCGCGACCTGATGGCGGATCCGCACCTCGCGGCGATCGGCGCGCTCCGGACCGTGGAGGACGCCGAGCTCGGCCCGCTCGTGATGACGGACCTCGTGAGCCGGCTCTCGGAGACGCCGGGCGGCATCGAGCACCCGGGTGGAGCCCACGGGCAGGACACGGACGCCGTCTTCGGCGCCCTGGGGGTCGGGTCGGACGAGCTCGCGCGGCTCCGCCAGGATGGGGTCGTCTGACCGCGCCGCCGCTCACCTGGCTGTACGTGCCCGCCGACCGGCCCGACCGGGTCGAGAAGGCGATCGCCTCCCGCGCGCACGCGGTCGTCGTCGACCTCGAGGACGCGGTCGCCCCCTCGGCGAAGGCCGCGGCGCGGGCCGGCCTGCGCGAGCTGCTCGCCCCGGAGCACGGCAAGCCCGTGCTCGTGCGCGTCAACCGCGGTGACGACGACGACCTCGCCGCCGTCGAGGGCCTCCCGGTCGCAGGAGTCGTCCTCCCGAAGGTCGACCGTCCCGAGGACGTGCCCGCGGTCGATCTCCCCGTGCGCTGCTTGATCGAGTCCGCCGTGGGGGTCGAGGCAGCGTTCGCGATCGCGTCGACGCCCGGCGTCGCCGGCATCTCGCTCGGAGAGGCCGACCTCCGCTCGGAGACGGGCGCAGGCGACGCGGGTCTCGACTGGGCACGCAGCCGGGTGGTCAACGCCGCCGTCGCGGCGGGCCTCCCGCGGCCACCGCAGTCGGTCTATCCCTTCCTGCGCGACGACGACGGCCTCGCTCGCTCGTGTGCTCGCGGGCGCGAGCTCGGGCACCTCGGGCGCATGGCGATCCATCCGGACCAGCTCGAGACGATCGAGCGCGCGTACCTCCCTACGGCCGCGGACCTCGAGCGGGCGCGCGCGACGATCGCGACCGTCGAGGCGGAGGCAGCGGGAACGCTCGCCGACGGCGCGTTCGTCGACCCGGCGATGGTCGGCGCCGCCCGGCTCGTCGTCGCGCTCGCCGAGCGCTACGGCATCGCGGGAACGGGCGACTGAGCACGCGCTAGGCTCGGGTCATGCCGAGCATGCCCTTCGCGGTGCCGGCGGACGAGGGCGAGCGCCTCGTCTTCGGCGACGTGACGATCCTGCTCCGCGTCCCGGCCGAGGCGACCGGTGGCGCGTTCTCGCTCTTCGAGGAGGTGCCGCCCCTCGTCGACACGCCCCTTCACGTCCACGAGCACGAGGACGAGCTCTTCTACGTGCTCGAGGGCGAGCACGTCTTCCGGGTGGGGGACGAGGAGCACCGCGTCGGGCCCGGAGGGATGGTCTTCGCGCCGCGCGGCGTGCCCCACGCGCAGCGCCGCGTGCGGCCGGGCGAAGGACGCCAGCTCGTGCTGATGAGCCCCGGCGGGTTCGAGCGGTTCTTCCGGGCGCTCGCCGACGCCCACACGAACGGCACGCTCGGCCCGGAGGCGTACGAGCGCGCCTCGCGCGAGAGCGGCATCACCTGGCTCGGCGGCTGAGCGGCTCGGCGGCCGCTCAGTCCTGCCACCAGCCCTGCACCATCTCGGCATCGCCGCGCTGCGGGCCCGGCGCGCCGAAGGCGACGACCTGCAGCCCCTGCGGCCCCGCCTCGAGCCCGTGCATCACGCCCGGGGCCGATCCGGACGAGGTCCCACCGCTTCAGGTCGTGGACGTCGTCGTCGAGCTTGATGCGCCCGCTCCCGTCGACGACGACGTAGAGCTCCTCCTGCTCGGGGTGACGGTGCCCGAACGGGGTGCGGAAGCCCGGGGCGAGGCGCTGGACGCTCACGCCGGCCTTCTCGCACCCCAGCGCGCGTGCTCGGGAAGCGGGCGTCGAGGCCCGAGTCGAGCCCGAACGCCTCGGCGGAGTTCTCGATCTGCTCGAGGTTCCTGATCGTGTAGGTGCTCATGCCACGAGGCTAGTCCGGCTCGCTCCGCGGGGTCAGCTCGCCCGGCGGTCGACCTCCCCGCGCCACGCGCCCGACTCGCGCCCGCGTCCTTCGATCAGCTCCTTGAACCGCTCGAGGTCGGCCTTCACCTGCCGGCCCGCGAGCCCCGCCACGTCGGCCGCCTTCTCCTTGATCCCGTCCGGCTCCGCGTCCATGGAGACGACGATCTGCGACCGGTCGCCGGGAAGCGGGTGGAAGTCCACGGCGCCCGCGTTCCGGCGGCCGCTCGTGCTCCGCCACGCGATCCGGGTCTCGGGGATCTGCTCCGTCACCTCGGCGTCGAACTCCTCGGTCTCCCCGACCACGGTCACCTTCCAGTGGAGGTGCGTGTCGTCGAGCTGGCGGACCTCGTCGACGTGCTCCATGAACCGCGGGAACTCCTCGAACTGCGTCCACTGGTTGTACGCCATCCGCACGGGGACGTCGAGCTCGATCGACTCCTGCACCTTGGACATCTCGTCCTCCTCGTCGGGGTCTGCCTCCTCCTGCCCCGCACGGCACGAGGACAAACCCTGGACAGCGAGGCGGAGCTAGGGTGAATGCATGGAGCACGTGACCCTCGGCAGGACGGGGCTCCGCGTCTCGCGCGTCTGCCTCGGGATGATGAGCTTCGGGCGCTCGGACACCCGGCCCTGGGCGATCGGGGAGAACGAGGCCGAGCCGATCGTGCGCCGCGCGGTCGAGGGCGGGATCACGTTCTTCGACACCGCCGACGTCTACAACGAGGGCCAGAGCGAGGTGCTCACCGGCCGGCTGCTGAAGAAGCTCTTCGGCATGCGCGAGGAGTACGTCCTCGCGACCAAGGTGCGGATGACGACGATGCCCGGCGAGAACGGCAGCGGCCTCTCGCGCAAGCACGTCCTCGCGTCGATCGACGCGTCGCTCCAGCGCCTCGGGCTCGACTACGTCGACCTGTACCAGATCCACCGCTGGGACGACGGGACGCCGATCGAGGAGACGATGGAGGCGCTGCACGACGTCGTCCGCTCGGGCAAGGCCCGGTACATCGGCGCCAGCAGCATGGCGGCGTGGCAGTTCGCGAAGGCGCAGTCGGTCGCGCGGACGCCCTTCGTCTCGATGCAGAACCACTACAACCTGATCTACCGCGAGGAGGAGCGGGAGATGATCCCGCAGTGCCTCGACCAGGGCGTCGGGATCCTCCCGTGGAGCCCTCTCGCGCGCGGCTGGCTCGCGGGGAACCGGACGCGAGAGGGCGAGCAGCTCACCGAGCGCGCGAAGACGGATGCGTTCGGCGAGTCGCTCTACACGCCGGACGTCGACTTCGCGGTGATCGACCGCGCGGCCGAGGTCGCGGGCGAGCGCGGCGTCTCGACCGCGCAGGTGGCGCTCGCGTGGCTCCTCCACAAGCCGGGCGTGACCGCGCCGATCGTCGGGACGACCCGGGTCGAGCACCTCGAGGACGCGCTCGCCGCGGCGGACCTCGGGCTGGGCGCTGACGAGCTCGAGCGGCTCGAGGAGCCGTACGTGCCACACGCGGTCTCCGGGCACTAGGCCCGCGCGCCGCCTCGTCCTACGGCGTCCTGCCGACGGGCGACCAGCCGCCGTCGATCGTCAGCGTGTGGCCGCTCACGTGCTCCGCCTCCGGCGAGACGAGGAAGCGCAGCGCGGCCGCGACGTCCTGGGGCGTGCCGACGCGGCCCGTCGGGATCACCCCGGCCCAGTGCTCCGCGTAGCGAGGGTCGTCCGCGAGGTTGCGCTCGTTCACCGTCGCCCCGATCCCGAGCGCGTTCACGGTGATCCCGTGCGGCCCGAGCTCGACGGCGAGCACGCTCGCGAGGTGGGCGAGCGCGGCCTTCGTCGCCGCGTACGCGGCGAGGTTCGGGACGACGACGAGCCCCGTCACCGACGACGAGAAGACGATCCGGCCGCCGTACGGGTCGTCCGGCTCGCGCTCCCGCTGGGCCACCATCTGCCGCGCCGCCGCCTGCGCTCCGAACGACGAGCCCTTGAGGTTGAGGTCGACGACCCGGTCCCAGTCGTCCTCCTCGAGCGCGAGGAAGGGCGACCAGTGCGTCAGGCCCGCGTTCGCGACGAACACGTCGAGCCGGCCGAGCTCGGCCACGGCGTGCTCGACGAGGCGCCGGTTCTCGGACACCCGCGAGAGGTCCGCCCGGACGCCGAGCGCGCGGCCGCCCTCGGCGACGATCCGGTCGACGACGTCCTGCGCGAGCCCCGGGGTGTCGTGGTACGTGACGACGACGGCGGCGCCGTCCGCCGCGAGCGCGTCGGCCATCGTCGCGCCGATCTCGCTGCTCGCGCCCGTGACCACCGCGACCCGTCCGTCGAGCGACCGTCCCATGGACGCAAGCCTAGGGGCGAGAATCGCGGCGTGGCCAGCGACGTCCTCTCCGCGCGGGCGCTCGGCCGCGCGACCCTGGCCCGCCAGCACCTGCTCGCTCGCACAGACGCTCCCGTCCTCGACGTCGTCGCGCATCTCGTCGGGCTCCAGGCGCAGGTGCCGCTCGACCCGTACACGGCGCTCTGGTCACGGATCGACGGCTTCCGACCGCAGGCGCTCGCCGACCGCCTCGTCGCTCGCGACGTCGTGCGGATCGTCGTCATGCGCGGGACGATCCACCTCGTCACCGCCGAGGACTGCCTCCTGCTCCGGCCGCTGATGCAGCCGGTGCTGGACGCCGAGCTGCGACGGCACCGCGACGCGGCGCCCGCCCTCGAGGGCGTCGACCTCGCGCCCGTCCTCGCGTACGCGGCCGCGACGCTCGCGGAGCAGCCGCTCTCGGGCACCGAGCTCCGAGCGGTGCTCGCCGAGCGGTTCCCGGGCCGCGACCCGGCGGCGCTCGCCCTCGCCTGTCGCTGCAGGCTCGCGCTCGTCCAGGTTCCGCCCCGCGGCGTCTGGGGTGCGACCTCGCAGGTCAGGCTCGCGACCGCCGAGTCGTGGCTCGGTCGGCCGCTCGCGCGCCGGCCGTCGCTCGACGACGTCGTCCTCCGGTACGTCGCCGCGTTCGGGCCGGCGACGGTCGCGGACGTGACCACCTGGTGCCGGCTGACCGGGCTGCGTGAGGTCGTCGAGCGCCTCCGGCCGCGCCTGCGGGCCTTCCGCGGCGAGGACGGCCGGGAGCTCTTCGACCTGCCCGACGCGCCGCGGCCCGATCCGGACACGCCCGCGCCCGTCCGCTTCCTGCCCGAGTACGACAACGTCCTGCTCTCGCACGCCGAGCGAAGCAGGGTGTTCCTCGAGCGACGCCGTCCTGCGCTCGGCCGCAGCTGGCGCATCGGCCACGGCTCGGTCCTCCACGACGGCGTCGTCTGCGGGGTCTGGCGGCCCGAGCGGCCGAAGGCCGGCCCGGTCACGCTCGCGGTGACGCTCGCCGAGCGGCTCCCGCGCCGTGCGACGGCGTCCATCGAGGCGGAGGGACGCCGTCTCCTCCGCTTCCTGGCCCCGGACGCCGAGCGCCGCGAAGTCGCCGTGCGCGTCGCCGACTAGCGGCCGGCGAGCTCGAGGACGGCGTGCGTCCAGCGCCCGGCCTCGAGGATCCCGAGCTCGCCCGGCGGGAGCTCGACGACGAACGCGCGCGTCCCGGGCAGCGCCTCGTGCTGCCAGTCGGTCGCAGAGCCGGGCGGCCGTGGGAGCGCCCGGAACCGCATCCGGACGAGCCGAGCGAACTCTCGCGCGACTCCGACGCTGGGTCCGGTCGCCCGGACGAGGTCCTGCGGCTGGTGGAACCAGATGGTCACGTCCGGCCGCAGCCTCCGGATCAGGCGCATCGCGAGGCGCGTCTCGACCTCGGACGCCGGTGCGCTCCCCGAGGCGGCGAGGTCGCGCCACGTCCCGGGGAAGTTCCGGTTCAGGTCGACGCCGCGCGCGTTCGTCCGCCGCTTCGCGGCGTGCGCGTCGGGGTTGAGGTCGGGGACGACCCAGAGCGAGCCGTCCGCCGGCGGGCGCGCGTGGAGCAGCCGGGTCGCGATCACGCTGCCTGCGCACTCGTCGCCGTGGACGCAGCCGACGACGAGCACACGCGCGTGCCCCCGCCCGACCCGGAACGCCCGGATCGACCGGCCGAGCGTGCTCGTGCCGAGCTCCGCCGAGGCGACGCCGTCCCCGGGAAGCCGGACGTGGAGGTGGTTGTCGTGGTACTGCGGCAGCACCTCGACGATCGCCGGCGGCCCGGTGAGACCCGTGCGAGGGCCGACGAAGACCTTGACGGCGCCCGCGGCGACGAACCGGTCGACGAGCTCCTGCGCGAGCCGGCGGGCGATCTGTCCAGGCCGGTCGGGCGGGCGCTCGCGGCCGTCGCGCCGCGGGTAGTAGACGTCCGCGTCGAGCCCGTTCTGGTGCGACGCGTGGCCCGGCGCGCCGAAGCGTTCGCCGAACTCGCCGCCCTGAGGGCGCGAGAGGTCGCCGATCCCGATGCGCGCCGCCTCGGGGTGCGCCGCCCGGTACGCGGCCGTCACGTCGAGGAGGGTCGCGACGAGGCGCCGGGAGCCGGTGCGCCGCCAGTCGCGATTGGGGGCGACCCGCCGGATCGAGTCCCACGTGAAGAACGAGTCCCCCTCGGCGGGGAGGGTGACGCCCGCGACGAGCCGGCCGTGCCACGGCAGTCCGACCGCCCGCGTCTCGCCCGCGGGCGGTGCGGCGGTCGCGGCACCGCCGGCGACGGCCAGGAGGGCCGCGGCGAGCGGGACGAGCCTCGAGGGTCGCACGGTGCGAGTTGTAGCCGTGACCCGACGATGCGAACATGTGTTCGTGCCGCAGTGGCGGGCGATCCTCCATGCCGACGCCGACGCGTTCTTCGCGTCCGTCGAGCAGCGGGACGACCCGAGTCTCCGCGGCCGTCCGGTCGTCGTGGGCGGCGGGGTCGTGCTGGCGGCGAGCTACGAGGCGCGCCGCTACGGGATCCGCGGTGCGATGGGCGGGGCACAGGCCCGGCGGCTCTGCCCGCACCTCGTCGTCGTGCGCCCGCGGTTCGAGGCGTACGTCGAGGCGAGCAAGGCGCTCTTCCGCGTCTTCGACGACCATGCCCCGAGCGTCGAGGGGATCTCGCTCGAGGAGGCGTTCCTCGATGTCACCGGGCTCGAGCGGGTCACCGGGACTCCGCGGCAGATCGCAGCGCGCCTCCGGCGCGACGCGCGCGAGCGCGTCGGGCTGGCCGTGACCGTCGGCGGCGGGAGCACGAAGCTGCTCGCGAAGACGGCGAGCGGCACCGCGAAGCCGGACGGGCTCGTCGTCCTGGCGCCGGACGAGGAGCTCGCGTTCCTACGGCGCCTCCCGGTCGAGCGAATCTGGGGGATCGGCCCGGCGACGACCCGGCGGCTGAACGCGTGTGGGCTCCGCACCGTCGGCGATCTCGCCGCCATCGCCGAGCGCGACCTCGTCGCCATGCTCGGGCCGGCGGCGGGGCGGTTCGTCCACGGCGTCGCCTGGAACCGCGACCGGCGACGCGTGGCGCCGCGGCGGCGCCGGGGCTCCTTCGGGTCGCAGTCCGCGGGCCGGCGCTCGCCCGACGCCGTCGACGACGTGCTGCTCGGCCTCGTCGACCGCGTCGCCTACCGGATGCGGACGTCGAGCAGGCGAGGGCGGACGGTCTCCCTGCGGCTCCGCTTCGACGACTTCTCGCGCGCGACGCGGTCGCGTACCCTGCGCCGGCCGACGGCCTCGACCCGCGAGATCCTCGCGACGGCCCGGGAGCTCTTCGCAGAGACGCGGCCGCTCGTCGTCGAGCGCGGCCTGACGCTCGTGGGCGTCGCCGTCTCCAACCTCGACGACCGCTTCGAGCCGGTCCAGCTGGCGCTCGCGGTCGACGATCCCCGTACCGTCGGCCTCGATAACGCGGTGGACGCGGTGCGGGAGCGGTTCGGCGCGAGCGCGATCACCTTCGGCACGCTCCTCGGGCGGGACCTCCGGTCGATGCCCTGGGTCGCGGACGACGACTAGGGGCGAAGACCGTCGCCCAGTCCTCCTTGACGCTGACGACCGTCCAGCTCTCGTCCCGGGCGCGCTCGAGCGCCCGCTCGGCGCCCTTCACGTAGTCGAACTCCCGCTCGGGGTCGTCGTGGAGGACGAGCAGGCGGAGCGCCGGCCTGTGCTTCCCGCCCGCGAAGCGGAGCATCGGCACGTCGCCGTTCGAGTTGCCCGCCGCGACGACCGGCCGCCGCCCGATGCGGCTCCAGATCCGCACCGGCTTCACCGGGCCGTCGTCGAACACGTCCGGCTGCGCGAGGTATGCGAGGGAGCCGCCGTGCTCGTCGTCGGCGTACTCGAGCCCGAACGAGCTGCCGACGACCCGCTCGGGCGGGATCCCGTAGAGCTCGTCGGTGAGCACGCGCATGAAGTCGCGGCTGCCGCCCGACGCGATGAAGCACGTGAACCCGTGCGACTCGAGGAAGCGGAGCAGCTCGACCATCGGCACGTACGCGCAGTCGCGCAGGCGCCTGCCGAGCGTGGGATGCGGGGCGGCGTCGAGGAACGCGTCTGCGCCGTGACGCGAACTCCTCCACGGTCTGGCCGGCGTACGCCTGGAGGATCCCGGCCATCAGCACCTTCACGTCGGTGTCGTCGCCGGCGTAGTGCTTCTCGATCACGCCCCCCAGCCAGGCGTAGTCCTTCTCGTGGGCCGCCTTCCACGGCTGACGGTCACGGAGCGCCGCGTCCGCCTCGGCGGACGCGGCGAGCCGCTCGAGGATGAACCCGAGCTCGACCGGCATCGGCTTCTCGCACCAGAGCGTGCCGTCGTTGTCGAAGACGGCGACGCGCTCCTCCGGCGGGACGGTCTGTGCCGCGTTCTCCGCGAATGCGACGATCGCCTGCGTCGTCGGCGTGTCGTTCCAGGAGGCGAGGCCAGTCATCAGTCGTGCGCGCCGCTCGCGGCGTCCTGCATCCGCTCGAGCGCCTGGTCGATCGTGAAGCTCGCGGCCTTCTGGCGCGGTGGGAAGGCCCGGAACGTCCCGAGGAAGTCCACGACGATCGCCTGCGCGGCGAGGATCAGGTACGCCTTCGACAGGTACCAGTCCCAGTAGGTGTTCGACGTCGTGTCCGCCCGCTCGAACGGGTCGGTGCGCAGGTTGAAGAGCTTCGGCACGCGCAGCGGGACGAACGGCTCGGCCCACAGCTCGAGCGTGCCTCGCGCCCGCTGCTCCATGAAGACGAGCTTCCAGTTGTCGAAGCGGAGCGCGACGAGGTCGCCGTCGTCCGAGAAGTAGATGAAGCCCTTGCGCGGGCTCTCGCTCTCCTCCCCGGTGAGGTACGGGAGCAGGTTGTAGCCGTCGATGTGCACCTTGAAGCGTCTTGCCGGCCGCCTCGTGGCCCTCCTTCAGCTTCTCGACGACGTCGGGCTCGCCGGCGGCCGCGAGGAACGTCGGCAGCCAGTCGTGGTGCTGGACGATCTCGTTCGAGACGACGCCGGCGGGGATCTTCCCCGGCCAGCGCACGATCAAGGGGCACGCGGAAGGCGCCTTCCCAGTTCGTGTTCTTCTCGCTGCGGAACGGCGTCATCGCGCCGTCCGGCCACGTGTTCATGTGTGGCCCGTTGTCGGTCGCGTACATGACGATCGTGTCGTCCGCGATCCCGAGCCGGTCGAGCAGGTCGAGGAGCTGGCCGACGTTGCGGTCGTGGTCGAGCATCGTGTCGTGGTAGGGCGACTGCCAGCGGCCGGCCTTGCCGAGGCTCCGCCGCTTGGTGTGCGTGCGGAAGTGCATGTGGGTCGTAGTTCACCCAGCAGAAGAACGGCTTGCGCCGGTTGTGCTGGCGCTGGATGAAGTCGCAGGCGGCGTCGACGAACTCGTCGTCGCAGGTCTCCATCCGCTTCCGGGTCAGCGGCCCGGTGTCCTGGATCCGCTGCTTGCCGACACGGCCCCAGCGCGGGTGCTCCTTCGGGTCGTCCTTCGTCGTCGCCCTGCACCGCAGCACGCCGCGCGGGCCGAACCGCTCGCGGAACTCCGGGAAGCCGTGCTTGTCCGGGTAGTCGGGATCCTCGGGGTCCTCCTCGGCGTTCAGGTGGTAGAGGTTCCCGAAGAACTCGTCGAAGCCGTGCACCGTCGGCAGGAACTCGTTCCTGTCCCCGAGGTGGTTCTTGCCGAACTGCCCCGTGCTGTAGCCGTGGTTCTTCAGGAGCTCGGCGATCGTCGGGATCCTCCGCCTGCAGCCCGACCGGCGCGCGCGGAAGCCCGACCTTGCTGAGCCCGGTCCGGAAGACGCTCTGGCCGGTGATGAACGACGAGCGCCCGGCCGTGCAGCTCTGCTCCCCGTAGGCGTCGGTGAACCGCATCCCCTCGTCGGCGATCCGGTCGATGTTCGGCGTCCGGTACCCCATCAGCCCGTCGCTGTAGCAGCTGAGGTTCGTGATCCCGATGTCGTCGCCCCAGATCACGAGGATGTTCGGCCTGTCGGCCATCAGGTGGCTCCTTCCCCCTCGAGGGTCGTCGCACGATGCAGCGGAAGCCGAGGTGCGACATCGACGTGTCGATCATCTGCGGCTGGCGCGCGGCCGGGCGGTAGCGCAGGCAGTAGTTCGGTGCGCAGAGGTGCGAGCCGCCCTTGATCACCCGGCGCGGGATGTGCTCCCCGGGCTGGCCCGGGTTGTAGCTCTCGTCCGGCGAGGTGACGCGCGGGTTGGACGGGACGCAGCAGGGGCTCGCCACCTCGTCTGGATGCCGCGGGACGTACCAGTCGGTCGTCCACTCCCAGACGTTCCCCGTCATGTCGTAGAGGCCGTAGCCGTTCGGCGGGAAGCTCGCGACCGGGGAGGTCCGCTCGAAGCCGTCGAGCTTGAGGTTCTGCCACGGGAACTCGCCCTGCCAGGAGTTCGCCATCGCCTTCCCGTCGGGGAAGTGCTCGTCGCCCCAGGCGAACACCGCGCCGTCGAGGCCGCCCCGCGCGGCGAACTCCCACTCGGCCTCGGTCGGCAGCTCCTTGCCCGCCCAGGCCGCGTACGCCTCGGCGTCCTCGTAGGCGACGTGGGTGACGGGGTGCGTGTCGCGGCCGTTGACCGTCGTTCCCTTGCCGCCCGGTCGCTTCCAGAAAGCACCCGGGACGTACGCCCACCAGTTCCGGTAGTCGTCGAGGTCGACCGGGCCGGCCGTGCCGTGGAAGACGAGGGAGCCCGGGACGAGCAGGTCGGGATCGGCGTCCGGGTAATCGTCGGGGTCGAGCGGCCGCTCCGCGACCGTCACGTACTTCGTCTCGCGGACGAAGCGGCGGAACTCCGCCGCCGTGACGGGGTGCTCGTCCATCCAGAACCCGTCGACCGCGACGCGGTGCACGGGGCGCTCCTCCGGATAGAAGTCCTCCGAGCCCATGGCGAACGTCCCGCCCGGGACCCACGTCATGCCCTCCCGGGCGGAGCGCTGCTCTGCGGGTGGCGTGGACGACGCGGTCGTCGACGCCGTCGGCGTCGAGCTCGTCACCGGCTCGCGATCGCCGCGATCAGGCCCATCAGGACGAACCCGGCGCCGAGGCCGACCAGGAGCCACGCGAAGAAGTCACCGAGCAGGATCCCGAGCCCGATCCCGACGAGCAGCCCGCCGGGAACGCGGGCCGCCGTATCGTACCCGCGCCCGAGGACGGCTGCCCGCGTCGGTCATGTAGCTCCTCCTTCGAAGCCCGACGGACGACGTTCGGAGGGGCCGACGGGCCAGTCGAGCCTACACCGATGAGCCTGGTTCGCCGGCTGCCGAGGCGCTCGCGCGGGGAGGAGGCGGAGTCGACCGCCGCGAACCAGCGTCGCAGACTCGCCGGGCCGGACGTCAGCCGTCGCGGCCGGCCCACCGTCGACAACCGATCGTCAGTAGAGAGAGGAGCGACGCATGTCGGAGTACAAGCCCCGAGAGCCCGTCTCGGGTTGGGCAATCGGAGGACTCACGTTCGCGGCGACGATGCTCGTCCTGATCGGCATCTTCCAGGTGATCGCCGGGCTCGTCGCGATCTTCAACGACGACTTCTACGTGCTCACGGCGAACTACACGTTCGACCTCGACACGAGCGGGTGGGGCTGGATCCACCTGATCATCGGCATCGCGGTCATCCTCGTCGGCTACTTCCTGTACGCCGGCGCGACCTGGGCGGGCGTCACCGCGATCGTGCTCGCCATGCTCAGCGCCGTCTCGAACTTCTTCTTCATCCCGTACTACCCGTTCTGGTCGATCCTCGTGATCGCACTCGCCGTGTGGGTGATCTGGGCGCTGACCCGCCCCGGGGTGCTGGGAGCAGACTGACGAGACGTTGATGGACAAGCGGAGGGGCGAGCCGTTCGGGCGCCCTGAAGCTCGTGCTCGGCGTCCTCCTCGTCCTCGTCGCTCTCGAGCAGTGGCGCGGGCGACTCCAGGAGGGCGAGGAGGCGCCGACACCGAAGTCGATGGAGCGGTCGGTCCGTACACGCCGCCTGAAGCGCTCGGCGACGCGATCGCGAGCCGTGGCTAGCGCCGACGCGCGGCGGCGGCCAGGGCCGACCCTACAATCGCGCGGTGGGCGTCTACGCCGACCTGCTGCGGCACCGGGAGCTCTTCGGCAGCCTCTTCCGCCGCGACCTCCGCGCGAAGTACAAGGGCTCGGTCCTCGGGCTCGCCTGGACGCTCGCGCTGCCGTTGGTGCTCCTGCTCGTCTACCTCGTCGTCTTCGCGGTGCTCTGGAAGGCCGAGCCGACCGAGACGGACGACTACTGGCTCTTCCTGCTCTGCGGACTGCCGCCGTGGGTCTTCTTCGCGACCTCGCTCCAGGCCGGCGCGCGCAGCCTCGTCGAGAACGCGCCGATCATCCGCAAGGTGCGGTTCCCGCGGCAGCTCGTGCCGCTCTCGGTCGTCGCGACCGAGCTCGTCGCCTTCGCGGCGATGACCGCGATCGTCCTCGTGCTCGCGCTCTGGTTCCGCCCGGAGAGCCGGGACCTCGCCTGGCTCGCGGTGCCGATCGCGGCCGTCTTCGTCGTCTTCGTGGCCGGGCTCGCGCTCGCGGTCGCGTCGCTCAACGCCATCTTCCGCGACGTCGAGTTCGTCGTCACCGCGGCGCTCCTGCCGTGGTTCTTCCTGACGCCCGTGCTCTACCAGCTCGACGACCTGCCCGGAGCCGAGGATCGCCCGTGGCTGGTCGACTTGCTGCACTGGGGCAACCCCGTGACGCCCGCGGTCGAGGCCTACCGGGCGCCGCTCTACGCCGGCGAGCTCCCGTCGGCGGGCGACGCGATCTACGTCTGCGTCGCCGCGGTGGTCGCGCTCGTGCTCGGAGCGGTCGTCTTCAACGCGGTGGACGACCGGATCGCCTCGGAAGCGTGACGACGGCGCGTCCCTCGAAGAGCCCGCCCGCCCCCGCGTAGGCGGGGAGCCCGTGGTGCGTCGTCGGCGCGAGCCCGTCGACGAGCGACGGCAGCACGAGCGGCAGGTCGAAGCGGGGGTTGCGGCCCCCGGGCGCCCACGGCCGGAGGGCGTGGCCGCCGAGGCGTTGCGCGAGCGCGCCGCCCTCGGTGCGCACGGCGGGACCGACCGCCTGCCATCCCTCGGCGTGCGCGTCGAGCACGAGCCGGGACCAGTCGGGCGCCGGCCGCGCGCCGGCGACGAGGTGGGCGGTGGCGGTCGGAGCGTCGTCGACGAGCGGCTCCTCCTGTGCGGCGAGCGCCGCGGCGGTGCCCTCGTCCGGCCCGCCGTGGACGACGACCCCGAGCCGCCGCTCGTCGATCAGCGGCAGGACGTCGATCTCGACGTCCCTCGTCGGGATCCCCACCTCGGAGAGCCAGAAGCGGTGCTCCTCGACGAAGTCGAACGCGAGGACGTAGCGGCCGGGAGGGCGCACACCGTCCACGGGGACGTCGAGCTCGAGGGTCGCGCCCGGCGGTACGGGGTGCGGGAACGCCGTGCGCACGCCGTCCCAGACGATCGCGTTGCCGTGGCGGTCGAGCCAGTGGTAGGAGAGCTGGAGCCCGTCCGCGCCGCGTGAGCGCCAGGTCGCCCCGCCGGCGTTCTCGAGCACGACCCGCGCCGTCGTCCGCGCGCCCGCCCGCATCGGCCCGAGCGTGACGTCCCGCCAGCGCGGTGCGAGTGGCTCCACGCCGTCGAGTCTACGAACGCCCGCGGCTACGCTCCGTGCCGTGACGGCACCGCTCCTCGTCCGCGCGGCGCGCCGCGAGCCGGTCGAGCGCACCCCCGTGTGGTTCATGCG
Organism: uncultured Actinomycetes bacterium; assembly: GCA_963748255.1. Classification (GTDB taxonomy): domain Bacteria; phylum Actinomycetota; class Thermoleophilia; order Gaiellales; family Gaiellaceae; genus Gaiella. The sequence continues at coordinate 70,934 of CAVVIL010000026.1, forward strand.
CCAGGCGGGCCGCTCGCTGCCCGAGTACCGCGCCGTGCGGGAACGTCACGCGTTCTTCGAGGTGGCGCACACGCCCGAGCTCTGCGCCGAGGTCACGCTCCAGCCGGTCCGCCGGCACGACGTCGACGCGGCCGTCCTCTTCGCGGACATCATGACCCCGGTCCTCGGCATGGGCATCGAGGTCGAGCTCCGCGAGGGCGTCGGCCCGGTCGTCGAGCAGCCGATCCGGACGGCGGCCGACGTCGCGCGCCTCCACGTCCCCGATCCGGCAGAGGCGTTCGCGCCCGTCCTGGAGGCCGTGCGCCTCGTGCGCGAGGAGCTCGACCCCGCCAAGGCCGTCGTCGGGTTCTGCGGCGGTCCGTTCACGGTCGCGGGCTACCTGGTCGAGGGCCGCCCGAGCCGCGAGCTGCCGCGCACCAAGGCGCTGATGCTCTCGGAGCCGGCGACATGGGACGCGCTGATGGGGAAGCTGGCCGACACGTTCGCGGCCTACGTCGCCGCCAAGGTCGCCGCCGGCGCCGACGCGATCCAGCTCTTCGACTCCTGGGTGGGGACGCTCTCGCCCGCCCTCTACCGCGAGCGGGTCGCCCCGTGGACCGCGGCGATCCTCGCCGCGGTCGACGTGCCGACGATCCACTTCGGCACGGGCGCGACGCACCTCGTCGGAGAGCTTGCCGTCGCCGGCGGCGACGTCATCGGGCTCGACTGGCGCCAGCCGCTCGACGCGGGCTGGGCGCTCGTCCCCGACCGCGCCGTGCAGGGCAACCTCGACCCGGCGGTGCTCACGGCTCCCTGGGACGTCGTCGAGCGCGAGGCGCTCGACGTGCTGGCGCGCGCGGGCGGCCGTCCCGGCCACATCTTCAACCTCGGCCACGGCGTCCTTCCCGAGACCGACCCCGAGACGCTGACGCGGCTCGCCGCGCTCGTCCGCGAGCGCAGCGCGATGACGGTGGCGGCGTGAGCGCGCCGGCCGTGATCCTGATGGCGTACGGCTCGCCCGACCGCCTCTCGGACGTCCCGGCGTACTACGCCGACATCCGCGGCGGCCGTCCGGTCCGGCAGGAGCTGCTCGACGACCTCGTCGACCGCTATCGCGGGCTCGGGATCGACGACTCCGACGCGCCCTCGCCGCTGAACGCCGTGACGGAGGCGACGCGCGCCGCGCTCGAGGCGGAGCTCGGGCTGCCGGTGCGCACCGGCATGCGGCACTGGGAGCCGCGCATTGCCACGGCCGTCGACGAGGCGCTCGCGGACGGCGCCGATCTCCTCGTCGGGCTCGTGCTCGCGCCGCACTTCTCCACGATGTCGATCGCGAAGTACGAGGCGCTCTTCGACGACGCCGTCGCAGCGCGTGGCGAGACGCGCTTCGTCCGCCGCTGGGGCGCCGAGCCGGGCTTCGTCGACGCGCTCGCGCGCCGCGTCCGGGCGGTCGCCGGGGACGGCGAGCCGCACGTCGTCTTCACGGCCCATTCGCTGCCCGCGCGGATCGTCGACGCGGGCGACCCGTACCGCGACGAGCTGCTCGAGACCGCCGCGCTCGTGGCCGAGGCCGCGGCGGTCGGCGAGTGGTCGTTCTCCTTCCAGAGCGAGTCGCAGACGGGCGAGCCGTGGCTCGGGCCGGACATCCTCGACCACCTCGAGGCGCTCGCCGGGCAGGGCGTCACCGACGTGCTCGCCTGCCCGGTCGGCTTCGTCTCCGACCACCTCGAGATCCGCTGGGACCTCGACGTCGAGGCCGCAGAGCGGTCGCGCGAGCTCGGCCTCGGGTTCGCGCGGATCGAGATGCCGAACGCCGCGCCCGACCTCGTCGACGTGCTCGCGGGCATCGTGCGCCGCGAGCTCGCCGCCGTCGCGGCATGAGGCGCGCATGAGGCCGGGCGAGGTCGCGGTCGAGGGAGTCTCGCGCCGGTTCGTCGTCCGCGCGCGCGACACGCACACGCTGAAGGAGCTCGTCGTCGCGCGGGGCCGCACGGGCGCGCAGGAGGTGTGGGCGCTGCGCGACGTGTCGCTCGGGATCGCCGCCGGCGAGGCGGTCGGGCTCGTCGGCCGCAACGGCTCCGGCAAGTCGACGCTCCTCCGGCTGATCGCCGGGATCATCAAGCCGACCACGGGAAGCGTCGCCGCGGGCGGCCGGATCGGGTCGCTTCTCGAGCTCGGCGCCGGGTTCCATCCCGACTTCACCGGGCGCGAGAACGTCGAGCTGAACGGCGCCCTCCAGGGCCTCGGCCGCGCGCGGATCCGCGAGCGCTTCGACGAGATCGTCGCGTTCGCCGAGCTCGAGCACGCCATCGACAGGCCGGTCAGGACGTACTCCTCGGGCATGACGATGCGCCTCGGCTTCGCGATCGCCGCGTTCCTCGAGGCGGACGTCCTGCTCCTCGACGAGGTCTTCGCGGTCGGCGACGAGAGCTTCCAGCGAAAGTGCTTCGGCGTGATCTCGGCGTTCAAGGAGCGCGGGGGGACGATCCTCTTCGTGTCCCACGACGCGTCCGCGGTCGAGCGCCTGTGCGACCGCGCGGTCCTGCTGCGGCACGGCGGGCTCGCCTTCGATGGGCCGGTGCACGAGGCGATCACGCGCTACCGGCGCGCCCTGGCCGAGGACGACGAGGCGGCCGCGACGAACGGCAGCGGTCCGGCCGGCACGGGGGAGGCGCGCATCGCCGCCGCCCGGCTCGTGGCCGCGGACGGGGAGGCACGCGACCGGTTCGTCGCCGGCGAGCCGTTCGGCCTCGAGGTGTCGGTCGCGGGCGCGACGGCCGCGCCCGTGCTCCATCTCGAGGTGCGCGACGGCTCGGGGCTGCTCGTCGCCGAGGAGCTCGTCGAGACGTCGGGCCTCGGCTGGCAGGACGGCGGTCGCGGCCTGGAGCTCCGGCTCGACGTGCCGGCGTCACCGCTCCAGTTCGGGCGGTTCGCCGTGACGCTTGCCCTGGTCGGTGGCGACGGGCGGCTCCTCGACCGGCTCCCACGGGGACTGCCGCTGCTCGTCTACCCCGACGGGGAGAGCCGCGGGCTCGTGCGCCTCGAAGGAACGTGGCGCGCGGACGCGAAGGATGCCTCCCCATGAGCTACAAGTCGTGTCCCGACTGGCCCACGCTGATGGAGCTTGCGCCGGATCTCCAGTTCAAGCACATGACGGTCCACGAGGCCCAGCTGCCCTTCGAGGTGGTGGCCAAGATCCCGAGCGGCCTCTCCCTCGACGTCGTCGAGCTCTGCTGCGACCTGGAGCACCACGTCGTCAACGCCTCCCACACGCATCCCGACGTGGTCGCGGCGCTCGAGGGGACGCACTGGTTCGAGGTGCACGAGTGGGCGACGACCGGTCCTGGCGCGGACGCCGGCTCCGGGGGCGCCACGCCGCACGCTGCCTGACCGCGGCGCCGGGCTAGCATCCGCGCATCGCGATCACCCCGACCCTTCGCTTCGAGGACCTCCGTGCCGCCGTCGCGCTGTATACGGGGCCGCTCGGCTTCACGGTCGAGCGCGGCACCGCGGACGAGGGGAACGTCGCGGTCGCGCGGGGCGACAACCGCCTGATGCTCGAGGGCGCCGGCGCGTTCTACGGCGAGGAGTACAACGCCGCGATCGGGGAGCGGCTCGGCAGCCGGAACCCGGGCGCGCTCTACATCGAGGCGGACGACCTCGACGACCTGTACGCCGCCGTCCATGAGGCCGGGCTCCGGGTCGTCGACCCGGTCGGCGACCGCCCGTGGGGGCAGGCCGAGTTCACGGTCGAGGACGGCGAGGGCAACTGGCTCTCGTTCTGGCGCCGGCTCGGCTAGGCCGGCGTCGCGATCCTGCAGCACGAGCTGCGTGCACCGGAAGAGGGCGACGTCCCGCCCGCCGCTCGTGACCGTCGCGTCCCAGACCTGCGTCGTGCGGCCGAGGTGCACCGGACGCGCCTCACAGTGCAGCACGCCCTCGCGCGCCGCCCGGAGGAAGCTCACCTTCAGCTCCAGCGTGGTGAAGCCGGCCGCGCCCGGCGGCAGGCTCGCGACGCAGCCGTAGCCCGCCGCCGTGTCGGCGAGCGTGACGAGCACGCCCGCGTGGACGAAGCCGTTCGGCGCGAAGTGCTCGGGCCGGAGCTCGAGCTGCGCCCGGAGCACGCCGTCCTCGATCGAGGTCACCTCGATCCCGAGATGCCCGGGGAAGAGCTCGTGCCCGAGTGCGTCGAAGAGCGCAGGGGACGGCGACTCGTCGGTCACGCGCCCACCCTACTGCGCACGCGTGGCGCTTCCGGACGTACGCTCGCCGCGTGGTGATCGTGGTGCCGTTCCGGGCCGGCGGCAAGACCCGGCTCCCCGCCGAGCTCCGTGTCGACGTCGCCCTGGCGATGCTCGGCGACGTGGTCGAGGCGGCCGTCGCGGCCGGCGACGTGCGCGTCGTGACCGACGACCCGGCGGGCCGTCTCGTCGCGACCGAGCTCGGCGCCGAGCCCGTCGACGACCCGGGCGAGGGCCAGGGCGCCGCGGTCGCGGCGGGGCTGGCCGGCGCCGAGGCCGTCTGCGTCGTCGTCAACGCCGACGTCCCGCGGGTGCGGGCGTCCGACGTGAGCGCGCTGGCGGTGACGGCGCGGCTCGGCGCCGTCGCGATCGTCGAGGCGCGCGACGGGACGACGAACGCCCTCGGGCTGCCGTACCCCGAGGTCTTCCGGCCGCTCTACGGCCCGCGGAGCGCGGCGCAGTTCCGCGCGCACGCGGCCGCGCTCGGCCTGCCGGCCGAGGACCTCGAGCTCCGGAACCTGGTGGACGACGTCGACACGCTGGCCGACCTCGAGCGCGTCGGGCCCCGTGCGGGCCGGCGGACGCGTGCCCTGCTCGGAGCGCTCTCGCGATGAGGGTCACGTGCCTCTCGGGCGGCGTCGGCGGCGCCAAGCTCGCACGTGGCCTGCAGGACGCGCTCGCCCCGGGCGAGCTGACCGTGATCGGCAACGTCGGCGACGACGTCGAGGTGCTCGGCATGCACGTCTCGCCCGACCTCGACTCGGTCCTCTACGCCCTCGCGGGGCTGAACGACGAGGAGCGGGGCTGGGGGCGCGCGGGGGAGAGCTGGCGCACGCTCGGCGCGGCGGTCGAGTGGGGCGGGGCGGACTGGTTCATGCTGGGCGACCTCGACCTCGGGCTCCATCTCGTCCGCACCGAGGCGTTGCGCGACGGCGCGCCGCTCTCGGCCGCGACCGCGCGGCTCGTGGAGGCGGCGGGCCTCGAGACGCGGCTCCTGCCCGCGACCGACGATCCCCTGAGGACCTTCGTCGTGACGGAGGCGGGGCGGCTCGCGTTCCAGGAGTGGTTCGTCGCGCGACGGCACGCCGACGAGGTGGACGCGATCGAGCTCGAGGGCGCGGAGGCGGCACGGCCTGCGCCAGGGGTCGTCGAGGCGATCGAGGGCGCCGACCTGCTCGTGGTCGCGCCGAGCAACCCGTACGTGTCGATCGGGCCGATCCTCGGCGTGCGCGCGATTCGCGACGCGCTGGCGGGGCGTTCCGCACGCTGCGTCGCGGTCAGCCCGCTGATCGGTGGGCGTGCGGTCAAGGGGCCGCTTGACCGTATGCTCACGCGCATGGCGGGCGGGACGACACCGGCGCACCTGGCGGGCCGGTACGAGGGGCTGATCGACGTCCTCGTGATCGACCGGGCGGACGCCCCCGCCGACGCTCACGTCCCCCTGATCGTGACCGAGACCCTGATGCGCGACCGCGCCTCGGCCCGGGCGCTCGCCGAGACCGTCCTGGAGGCGGGCGCGTGAAGGTCGCGGTCGTCGGGGGCACGGGCAGCTTCGGGAAGGCGCTCGCGTTGCGCCTGCGCGAGGGCGGCTACGACGTCGTCGTCGGGTCGCGCGACGCGGAGCGCGCCGCCGAGGCGGCCGCCGAGCTCGGCGTCTCCGGCGCCACGAACGCCGACGCCTGCCGCGAGGCCGACCTGGTCGTCCTCGCGACGAACGCCGACGGGACGCTCGACACAGCCCGCGAGCTCGCAGACGCGATCGGCGCGACGCCGGTCCTGTCGGTCGCCGCGGAGCTCACGTTCGGGCCGTCCGGGGTCCTGCCGACGCCCGAGGGGAGCTCGATCGCGGCCCGCGTCCAGGAGGTCGTCGCGGGGCCGGTGATCGCGGGACTGCACTCGCTCGCCGCGCGCAACCTCGGCGGCGAGGAGGCGCCCGAGGAGGACGTCCTCGTCTGCGGCGACGACGCGGAGGCGAAGGGGATCGTGCTCGAGCTCGCCGAGCGCATCACCTCCGGCCGCGCGGTCGACTGCGGCCCGCTCGCGTCCGCACGGGCGCTCGAGGGGCTCACGGCCGTGATCGTGAACGTCAACAAGCGCTACAAGGCCCACGCGGGCATCCGGGTCACCGGCATCTAGCGCGATGGCGTCCGCGAGCGACGCGCCCGCCGGCGTCGTGACGGTGATCGGGCTCGGCGGCATCCCGGAGCTCGACGAGACCGACGACCTGGGGCTCCTCCTGTACGAGGCCGCGCTGCGGGCCGGCGGGCTCGAGGACGGCGACGTGGTCGTGGTCGCGCAGAAGGCCGTCTCGAAGGTCGAGGGCCGCGTCGTGCGGCTCGACGACGTCGAGCCGTCGGAGCGTGCGCGCGAGCTCGCCGGCGCCGAGGGTGACCCGCGCCACGTCGAGGTCATCCTCCGCGAGTCCCGCGAAATCGTTCGCTCGCGACCGCCGCTCGTGATCGCCGAGACGCGGCACGGCTTCGTCTGCGCCTCGGCGGGCGTGGACGCGTCGAATGCGCCGGAGGCGGGGATGCTCGTGCTCCTGCCCCTCGATCCGGACGCCTCCGCACGGCGGCTGCGCGACCGGCTCGTGGAGCTCGCGTCCGTCGAGGTCGGCGTCGTCGTGAGCGACTCGTTCGGCCGCGCGTGGCGGCAGGGGACGACCGACGTCGCGCTGGGCGTCGCCGGCCTGGCGCCGCTCCGCGACCTGCGGGGCGCACGGGACGCGAGCGGTCGTGAGCTGCAGTCGACCCAGATCGCGGTCGCGGACGAGATCGCCGGCGCGGCGGAGCTCGTGATGGGCAAGGCGCGGCGCGTCCCCGCCGCGCTCGTCCGCGGCGTCGAGGCGCGGGGCGAGGGCACGGCGGGCGAGCTCGTGATGCCGCGCGAGCGCGACCTCTTCCGCTGAGCAGGGCCGCAGCATGGTGCCCCGGGCGGCGCGACGAGCGGACACAGAACCGGCTCACAATCGGCTCGAAGCGGTCACTCCTCGGCCCATACGCTGGGAGCCCCGGGGGCGGGTGGGGGTTCGGGATGGGACCGTCGCACCCGCTCCGCGCCAAGGAATCGGCGGCTTCCCGCGGTACAGTTGCCGCATGCGCACCTACGCGATCTGGGGCACCGTCACGTCAGCGGAGCACGAGCGATGGGTGCGCAGCATCGGCGCCGCCTTCGAGGCCGACGGGTTCACGCTCGTGGACGACGTCGCCGACGCGGACTTCGTCCTCAACATGTTCGACCCCGAGCAGCCGAAGGCGTTCCGACGCCAGTCGCGCGGCACCTACTCGGCCTCGTTCTACGAGCTGCCGGAGGAGCCCGAGGACGTGCTGAAGACGAGCTACCCGATGCTCGTCCGGACGCTCGCGAACGTCGTCGTCCTCCACGTGCCGGGCACGGGCGTCTGGTTCACGACGATGGAGCGCGGCACCTACCGGATCACCGACGCGCCCGAGGACGTCTTCGAGCGGCTCGCGCCGCTCGCGAAGTCGAAGCTCGTGATCGACAACGAGTTCCGCGCCGACCTGGAGCCCGAGCTCTGGGACGGCGACGAGGTGACGGCGGACATCAGCGCCGCGGGCAAGCGGATGCAGGAGCTCGACCTCCTCCCGGCGCCGTTCCCGGTGCACGAGTACCTCGACGAGCGCGACCTGCGGCACGTCATGCGCCTGTACCAGGTCGGGGGGCTCTCGTACGGGAACCTGAGCGCGCGCAAGGACGAGACGCGGTTCTGGATGAGCGCGAGCGGCGTGGACAAGTCGCAGCTCGAGCAGGCAGGCCGCGACATCCTCCTCGTCACGGGCTACGACGAGCCGAACGCGAAGATGCTCATCAGCGTCCCTCCCGGGATCGAGCCACGGCGCGTCTCGGTCGACGCGATCGAGCACTGGATGATCTACCAGGCGCACCCCGACGTCGGCGCGATCCTCCACGTCCATGCCTGGATGGAAGGGATCGCCGCGACCGACATCAACTACCCGTGCGGCACGCAGGAGCTCGCGGAGTCCGTGGCCGAGCTGATCGACCGCGAGCCCGACCCCGCGCGCGCGGTGATCGGGCTCCGCAACCACGGCATCACCGCGACGGGCGAGAGCCTGACGGAGATCCTCGACCGCATCGAGTCGAGCATCCTCCGTCAGGTACCGATGACCTAGGTCGCGGCGGGTGCGGCGCGCGCCGCGCGCCAGACCGTGAGGACGGCGAGCGTCGGCACGACGATCAGGTCGTTCACGAGGCACCAGACGCACCACGCGTCGATCACGAACGCCTGCAGCGCGACGAGGTAGCCCGCGAACGCGAGCCCGCCGAGCGCGATCGCGGCGGCGAGCGTCCGCGCGAGCTCGGTGTCCCAGACCACGAGCCCGACCACGGCGAGGTACGCGAGCAGGCCCAGCAGCGCGACGGGAATGCCGAAGAGCTCGGCGTACGACGACTCCTGGACGGTCTCGCAGCCGCCGCCGCCCGTGCAGATCAGGGACTCGGGCTGGTAGTGGACGTACGTCAGGTACCCGGCGACGGCCGCGCCGACGAGCGCCACGGCACCGACGCCGAACCGGAGCGCGCGGTCGCTCATGGCGGCGGCGGCGAGGCTAGCCCGCGAGCGCGTCGTCGAGGATCTGGCGGAACTCCTCGACCGCGAACGAGCTGGGGCGGACCTCGTAGGGCTCGCCGTCGCCGATCTGGACGTAGAACCACGGCGTGCCGGGCACCTGGCGCTCCGACGCCTCGGTGGCCATCGCGTTCGCCTGGTCGAGGACGGCCTTGCTGTCGGCGTCCTTCTGGAGCTTCGCGAAGTCGAGCCCGAGGTCGCCGGCGACGCGCTTCAGCAGTGCGTCCGTCACCCAGCCCGAGTTCTCCGCGCCCTGGTTCGCGTACAGCTCGTCCGCGTACTGCCAGAGCTTCCCCTGCTCGCCCGCCGCGATCACGTGGAGCAGCGCCTTCTCGGAGTCCGGGCCGATGAACGCGAGCCCGGCGAAGCGGAGCTTCACCTTTCCCGGCTGCACGTACTCCTCGACGATCCCGGGGAGCGCTTCCTCCTGGTAGCGCTTGCAGACCGGGCACTGGAGATCCTCGAACTGGATCATCGTCACCGTCGCGTCGGGCGACCCGAGCACCGCGCGGTCCTGCGGGATGCCCTCGAAGAGCGCCCCGATCTCGCCGGGGGTCGTGCCGGTGCCCGTCGTCTCCGTGGCCTCGTCGTCGCCGCCTCGGAAGACAAGGCTCGCCACGACGATCGCCGCGACCACGAGCACGGCGGCACCGGCGGCCAGGATGAGGTTCCTGCGCCCGGAGCCCGAGGGCGGCGCCGTCTGGTCCGCGGGCGGCATCACGTGGCAGTGTGCCTGCGAGCCCGCCTCGACGTCACCGGTCCGTCGGCGCTCAGCCCGACGCGTCGACGTCGACGTCGACGACGTGGAGCGGCCTGCCGTCCTCGGCCGACGCCTCGAACGCCGTGATCGTGAGCGGGCCGCTCGCGCCCGGCAGCCGCAGGTCGGTGTCGAACGTTCCCCGCGTGCCCGTCCCCGACGTCGCTGTCGTGAAGGTCTCGAGGACGACGTCGCCCGCTGCGTCGCGCACCTCGATCGAGACGGTCGCCTCGAACACGTTCGCGGTGCCGCGAAGGCGGATCGGCGTGTCGACGACGTCGCCGTCGAGCGGCGACTCGATCAGGATCTGCGGCGCCTCCTCCTCGTACGTCTTCCGGGTCAGTGCCGGCCCTTCGCCGAGGACGACCCTCCGGATCCCGGGCAACGCCGTCAGCGTGTGGACGACCTGCGCGGCCGCGAGCCGGGACGGCTCGCCGTCGAGCTGCACCGTCGCGGTGCCTCCCTCGACGCTCACCTCGGGCGCGTCGGACGAGACCTCGCTCGCGAGGCCGTCGTCCGTCTCGTCGGCGGTCGGGCCCTCGCCGAGCGAGCGCAGCGCCGCCGCCGGGAGCTCGTCCGCGGCCGCCTCGATCGTGCGCCGGACGGGCGCGACCTCGCCGTCCCGCACGAGGTAGACCGCGATCTCGCGCTGCTCCCCGCCGGCGTCCGTCGTGGTCGGCGGGTCGTCGCCGGTGCAGCCTGCCGCGAGAACGACGAGGAGGCCGAGCGCGGCGATCCGTCTCATGCGCGCATGGTGCAGCCGAGATGTTCGGAAATCAGGTGGCCGCGTCGTGCGCCAGCGCGGCGAGCGTGTGGCCGACCGCAGGTGCGAACTTGAACCCGTGGCCGGAGCACGCCGAGCCGACGACGACGCGCCCGTGCCGCTCGAGCACGAACTGCTCGTCCGCCGTGTTCGTGTAGACGCAGGTCTCCGCGGCGACGAGGTCGCCGGCGCCGACGTACCGCGACCGCGCCCAGTCGCTCGTCCAGGCAGCGATGCCCGCGTGTGCGACGCGCTCCGCGTCCAGGTCGGTGACCTCGCCCGAGTGGTGCAGGCCCGCCTTCAGCCCACGACCGGGCGCCGCGAGGGCGTAGGCCGCCTGGCCGACCCGTGTGATGCCGCCCGCGCCGGCCTCGGGCAGCCGGGCGTAGTCGATCACCGAGGGGACGTGGTCGCCGTCGGGCAGGTCGACGTAGACGACGGTCTCGGTCGTCGGGACGACGGGCAGGTCGATCTCGAGCGGCGCGAGCAGCCCGGTCGCCCAGGCGCCCGCGGTGACGACGACGGCGCGCGCCGTCAGCTCCTCGCGCTCGAGCGTGAGGCGGATGCCGCGCCGCTCCAGCCCGAGCTCGCGGACGCCAGCCCGCTCGCGCACGTCGACTCCGGCCTCCCGCGCCGAGGCGAGGAAGGCCGCATGGGCCAGGTCTGCCCGGGAGTAGCCGCCGTCCGCCTGGAAGACGGCGGTCTCGCCCGCCTCCAGCCGCAGCGGGAACCGCGAGGCGACCTCGGCCGCAGAGAGCGTCTCGTACGGGACGCCGCAGGCCGCGAGCGCCCTGCCCGTCTCGGCCGCGATGGGACCGATGTCGAGCGAGCCGACGCGCTCGATCAGCGTCGTCCCGGACTCCTGCTCGAGCTCGCGCCACGCGGCGTCGGCCGCCTGGGCCAGCCGGACGAAGCGCTCGTCGGGATAGTTGAGGCGGAAGATCCGAGACGTGCCGTGGCTCGACCCGCGGTCGTGACCGAGCTCGAACTGCTCCAGGAGGACGACCGAGCCGGCCCGTGCGCCGAGCGCCCGCGCCGTCGCGACCCCCACGATGCCCGCGCCGACCACGACGATGTCCGCGTCGGGTCGCACGGCGGCATCATCGCACGACGGTCCCGGCGGGCGGCGACGTGCGAGGATCGCCGCATGGAGCTCGATCTCGGGGCGCTCTTCCGGCCGGGGTCGGCGCACGGCAGCGGCTGGCGGCGGATGCCCGCCGTGGCGGGCGAGGCGATGGTCGCGACGAGCCATCCGCTCGCGAGCGCCGCCGGGCTCGCGGCGTTCCAGGAGGGCGGGAACGCCGTGGACGCCGCTCTGGCGGCCGCCGCCGTGCTGACCGTCGCGGAGCCCACCGACAACGGCCTCGGCGGCGACGCCTTCGCGCTCGTCTGGCACGAGGGGACGCTGCACGGCCTGAACGGCTCGGGGCGCTCGCCGCGCGTGCTCGACGGCGGCGGGGTGGACGCCTCCGGGCCCCGCTCGGTGACGGTGCCCGGCGCGGTCCGCGCGTGGGCGGACCTGGCGGAGCGCTTCGGGCGGCTCGGCCTCGAGCGTCCCCTCGCCCGCGCGGCCGACCTCGCGGCCCGCGGGGTCGCCTGCACGGCGCGCATCGCCGACAAGTGGGCCAGGGCGCACGATGCGCCGTTCCCGGCGCCGCGCCTCGGCGAGCGCTTCGTGATCCCGGGTCTCGCCGGCACGCTCGCGCGGATCGCGAGCGAGGGGCCTGCGGCCCTCTACGAGGGCGAGGTCGCGGCGGCGATCGCCGCCGCGTCGTGGCTCGACGCGCAGGACCTCGCCGAGCACCGGTCCGAGTGGGTCGAGCCGCTGCGCTACGACTACCGCGGGGTCGAGGTCTGCGAGCTGCCGCCGAACGGGCAGGGCGCGGCGGCGCTCGTCGCGCTCGCGCTCTACGACGGACTTCCGCCCGGCCTGCACTCACAGGTGGAGGCCATGAAGCTCGCGCTCGCGGACGCGCACGCGTATTTCGCCGACGGGCCGCTCCCGCCGGAGCTGCTCGAGCCCGCGCACCTCGCCCGGCGGCGCGCCCTCGTCGAGCCCGGACCGCGCGCTCGATCCGCAGCCGTCGCGCCTGCCGCAGGGCGGCACGACGTACCTCTGCGCGGTCGACGCGGACGGGACGGCGATCTCGCTCATCCAGAGCGTCTACGGGTCGTTCGGCTCCGGGGTCGTCGCGCGGGGGACGGGCGTCGTGCTCCAGAACCGCGCCGCCGGCTTCGTCGAGGAGGACGGGCACCCGAACCGACTGGCCCCGGCCCGCCGTCCGTTCCACACGATCATCCCGGGGATGCTGCTCGAGGGAGACGGGCTGCTCGGGCCGTTCGGCGTGATGGGCGGGCCGATGCAGCCGCAGGGCCACCTCCAGGTGGTGCTCCGCCTCGTCGACCACGGAGACGATCCGCAGGCCGCGCTCGACGCGCCGCGCTGGCGCGTCGACACCGGCCGCCGCGTGCAGCTCGAGCCCGGGCTCTGGCACGCCGCACCCGAGCTCGAGCGGCTCGGCCACGACGTCGCGCGCGGGACGGTCGTGCACGACTTCGGAGTCGGCCAGGCGATCCTGCGGCTCGGGGACGCGCTGGTGGGCGGCTCGGACGGCCGCGGCGACGGCTACGCGGCGGGCGTCTGACCGGGGCGCGTCAGTACGCGCGGGAGGCCTGGTACCGCGAGTTCGCGGCGCGCGCCGAGTACGTCGCGAGGTCGAGCACGAACCCGAGCCCGACGATGATCCACTCCCAGTTGTCGACCCCGACGACCGGCGACCAGACCACGAGGTAGGCGAGCGTCGTCCACGGCAGGAAGAGGATCCCGAGGAACGGCCAGACCCACGTGCTGAAGGCGAGGTCGAACCGGTTCGAGTCGAAGATCCACCAGAGGACGAGCGCGATCCGCGGCCCGATGAGCCCCGCCGTGAGTGCCAGGCAACACATCGGCGAGCACTATCTCGCGTCCGGCGGCCCGTGTCCAGCGGCAACCGTCGGGGCCTTCAGGGCGTCGTGCTGATCTCGACGAGGTTGCCGTCGGGATCCCTGACGTACACCGACAGGATCGTGCCGGTCGCGCCGTCGCGCTCACCGGGGCCGTCGACGACCGCGACGCCCTCCCGCCCGAGGTGGGCCAGGATCGCCTCCATCGGCTCGTCGGCCAGCACGCAGAAGTTCCCGCTGCCCGGGACGGTCTCCCGTGCGATCGACGGCGCGGCGAGCGCGTCCTGCAGGCTGAGCTTGTTCGAGCCGAAGTGGAGCGACCACTTGCCGGGCCGCTCCTCCCGCGCCGTCATGCCGAGCACGCGCTCGTAGAACGCGATCGTCGCGGAGACGTCGCGCACGCAGAGGACGAGATGGTCGATGCCCCGGGCCGCGAGCACTCAGGCGGCGGTGCCGGCGAGGTCCGTGAACTTCGCGTAGCGCTTGAGGAAGCTGAGCTTGATCGCGTCGGTCGGGCCGTTCCGGTGCTTCGCGAGGATCAGCTCGGCGAGCCCCTGCGCGTCCGACTCCTCCCCGTTGTAGTACTCGTCGCGGTAGACGAAGAGCACGAGGTCGGCGTCCTGCTCGATCGAGCCGGACTCGCGCAGGTCGCTGAGGATCGGACGCTTGTCGTGGCGCTGCTCGACCGCGCGCGAGAGCTGCGAGAGCGCGAGGATCGGCACGTCGAGGTCGCGCGCGAGCACCTTCAGGTTCCGCGAGATCTGCGACACCTCCTGGACGCGGTTCTCGACCGTGCCGCCGGAGGTCATCAGCTGGAGGTAGTCGACGACGATCAGGCCGAGGTTCGGCTCGCGGCTCTTGAGGCGGCGCGCCTTCGAGCGCAGCTCCATCATCGTGATCGAGCCCGTGTCGTCCACGTAGATGGGCGCCTTCATCAGCTTGTCGCAGGCGGCGGTCAGCCGCGGCCAGTCCTCCTGCGTGAGCTTCCCCGAGCGGACGCGGTTCGACTCGACCTTCGCCTCGCTGCACATGAGGCGCTGCGTCACCTCCGCCTTCGACATCTCCAGCGTGAAGAGGGCGACCGGCGTCCCGGTCCGGACGCCGAGGTTCGCGGCGATGCAGAGCCCGAGCGCGGACTTCCCCATCGACGGCCGCGCGGCGAGGATGACGAGGTTGCCGGGCTGGAAGCCGGAGGTCAGCCGGTCGAGGTCGCGGAACCCGCAGGGGATCCCGGTCACGTCGACGCCGGCCTCGTAGAGCTTCGTGATCCGCTCGAAGCTCTCGGTGAGGAGCGGCCCGATCTGGTCGAAGTCGCCGGTGACCCGCTGCTGGGCGAGGTCGAAGACGATCTGCTCGGCGCGGTCGACGAGCACAGCCGTCTCCCCGAGCCGCTCGCGCCCGAGGCGCACGATCTCCTGGCCTGCCTGGATCAGGCCGCGGAGGGTCGCCGCCTCCTTGACGATCCGCGCGTAGTGCTCGACGTTCGCGGTCGCCGAGACGAGCGCGGCGAGCTCGGCGATCCGGGCGGCGCCCCCGATCTGCTCGAGCTCGCCGCGCTCCTCGAGCTCGTTCGCCAGGGTGATCGCGTCGACCGGCTCGCCCTTCCCCCAGAGGCCGAGGCACGCCCGGTGGATCGTGCCGTGCGAGCCGCGGTAGTAGTCGGACGCGTCGATGATCTCGGTGACCGCGCCGATCGCGCTCTCCGAGAGCAGCATCGCCCCGAGGACGGCCTCCTCCGCCTCGATGTTCTGAGGTGGCACCGCGGCGGCCGGGAGTGCGTGCGTCGTGCTCACGGGGCGGCATTCAAGTCGGAACGGCGGACGGGCCACGACTCCGGGAGACGTGTGGGTCCCGCGAGCGGGCGGATTCCCGCATGTCCGGCCAGAATAGAACGCACGTTCGTATGATGTCAACAGGCGCGGACGCCGCGGCCGGCCGGTTGTCCCCCGATTGCCGGCAGGCGTCCACAGGAAGAGGCACGTTTTCCCCACGGACAATCCCGCTCCGTGCGTGGAGTTCGTGCGGTCGTCCACACGCCTGTACGCGTCGTGTGGACGGGCTGAGGAAAAGGGTGGGGGCCCGCAGGCCCCCACCGGTGGCTCAGGCTGCCGTCTCGTCCTCGGCGTCGGGCGCGGCGAGCTCGGGCTCGGCCGGCTCCTGCTCGGCAGGCGCCTCCGCGTCCGCCGCGGCCTCGGCGGCCAGCTCGGCCTCGGCCTCGAGCTCGAGTTCGAGCTCCTCCTCGGCGAGCGCCTCCTCGGTCGCGCGCACCGCCTCGGCGTGCGCGCGCTCGGCGGCCTCGGCCTCGGCCCGCTCGGCGGCCTCGATGGCGGCCAGCTCTTCCTCGGGCGGCAGGTCGCCGCCTTCGGGCACGACGAGGGTCTTCACCTCGGCGGTGACCCCCTCGAACACGTGCACCGGGATGCTGAAGCGGCCGATCCGCTTGATCACGTCGAGGTCGATCTTGCGGCGGTCGACGCGGATCTTGCGCGTCCGCCAGATCTCCTCGGCGATGTCGGTCGGCGTCACGGAGCCGAAGAGCGCACCTGTCGGGCCGGCCTTGACCTCGAACCGCAGGACGGTCTTCGTCAGCGTCGCCGCGATCTCGGCGGCCTGCTCGGACGAGGCGGCCTCGTGCCGGGCGCGCTGCTCTTCGATCCGGCGGATCTCGGCGATGCGCCCGGGGGTCGCGACCTCGGCGAGCTGCCGGGGGAGCAGGTAGTTGCGCGCGTAGCCGCGCTTGACGTCGACGACGTCGCCCTTGAGGCCGAGCTTCTCGACGTCGCTGCGCAGGATGACCTCCATCACGCCCCCTGCACGTAGGGGAGGAGCGCCATCTCGCGGGCCCGCTTGACGGCCACGGCGACCTGGCGCTGGTGCCGACGGCAGGCGCCGGTGATGCGCCGGTTGCGGATCTTGCCCTTCTCCGAGATGTAGCGCCGGAGCTGGTTCACGTTCTTGTAGTCGACGTCTGCCACCTTGTCCTTGCAGAAGTGGCAGCTCTTGCGCCGGCCACCTGCCCCTCCGGGCGCGGGCCGCTTGCGAGGTGCTGTCTTCGCAGCCATGTTCGCCTCCTAGAAGGGGATGTCGTCGTCGGTCGGGGACGTCGGGAACTCGCCGCCGGGCGTCGCGGGCGCCGAGGCCGGGATGTACCCGCCGCCGCCGCCGCCCTCGCCCTCACCACGGCTCCCGAGGAACTGCACCGAGTCGGCGACGACGTCGACCGCCTGGCGCTTGTTGCCCTCCGGGGTCTCCCACTCGCGCCACTCGAGGCGGCCGTCGACGGCCACCGGGCGGCCCTTCGAGAGGTACTGGGCGCACCGCTCCCCCTGGTTGCCCCAGACGGTGATGTCGAAGTAGTTCGGCTTGTCGACCCACTGGCCGGTCTCGTCCTTGCGCCGCGTGTTGACGGCGAGGCGCAGGTTGCAGACGGCCGTGCCGGACGGCGTGTGCCGCAGCTCGGGGTCCTTCGTCAGATTGCCGACGAGCACGACGCGGTTGATCGACACCATCGCTACTCCTCCTCCGGGGCGTCCGCGGTCACGTCATCGTCGCCCATCGCCGGGGCGGGCGCCATTGTCCCGGTCGGGCCCGACTCGATGCGACGTGTCGCGAGGTGGCGCAGGACATCGTCGTCGATCTTGAGCACGCGCGAGACCTCGTCGAGGGTCTCCGGGTCCGCGCTGAACGTGAGGAGGTGGTAGATCCCGTCCTCCTTCTTCGCGATCGGGTAGGCGAGCTTCCGCCGCCCCCACGGGTCGTGGCGGTCGAACGTGCCGCCGCCCTTCTCCACGAGGGTGCGGACGCCGCCGACGATCGCGGTCTGGCGCTCCTCTGCGAGCTCGGGATCGAGCAGCAGCAGCATCTCGTAATCGGTCACGGGGTTCCCTTTCTCCTTCCTTCGGTCTGAGTCGGCCCCGCCGGGTGAATGCGCACACCCGGGAAACGGTGGCGCGCGGCGTGGCAGGAAGCCGCGGAATGGTAGCAGCGAGGCGGGGTAGGATGGCCTCGTGCGCAGGCTCTTCGGGTGGGTCGCGGGACTCGTCGGGATCGCGGCGGCCGCGCGGTACCTCGCCCGGCGGAGCCGGGCTGCGACCCCACCGCCGGCTCCCGCGACGACCCAGGCGGACCCCGCCGAGGCGCTCCGCCGGAAGCTGGACGAGACGCGCACCGAGCCCTCGGCCCCGCCGCCGCCCGAGCCCGCGACCGCCGAGGAGGCCCCGCGCGAGACGCTCGACGAGCGCCGCGCGCGCGTCCACGCCAAGGCGGAGGCCGCGATCGCCGAGATGCAGGAGCCGCCTGCGTGAGCGACGAGGCGGCGACCGCCGACCTCACCGAGCAGCTCGCGCGCCTCGAGGGCCAGCTCACGGAGCTGCACGCCGAGATGCGCCGGCTCGGGGTCGCCACCTCGCTGCCGGTCGACCCGGTCGACCCGCCGCCCACCCCGGCGGCATACGCCTGGCTCGGCGCGCTCGAGGCTCCGGTGCGGCGGCGTCCGCAGATGCCGCGGCTCCTGCTCGAGGGCCTCTTCCTCGCCGCCGCCGCGGCCGCCGCCGCGATCGCGGAGCTCGACGCGGTCGCGATCGCGGGCGTGATGGTCGGCGCCTGGGTGCTCGTCGCCCTGATCGAGTGGGCGGCGTCGCGCGCCGACCGCCGCCAGGAGGTGCCGGCCTACGCGCCCGTCCCCGCCGCGCCGCCCGGCGCGGACCCGGCGTGGTACGCGCCGCCCGTGGAGCAGACGTTCCTCGACGTGGAGTCCGGCGACTCGGTGACCGCCGTCACCCGCCTGCCACCGCCCGTCGACGAGGTCGAGGCAACGGTCGAGCAGCGGCCGTAGCCCGTTCGCGAAGCAGGATTCCGCGGGAGCGGAGTCCTGTCCGCTCGATCCTCGCCTGCGGCGAGGCACGTCCCTGAAGGCGTCGACTTCGTCGCCGCAACCGCCTTCCACCACCGCCCATAGGCTTGCGCGCGGTGCTGTTCCCGACCGCAACGTTCGCGATCTTCTTCCTGATCGTCCTGCCGCTCTCGTGGCTGACGATGCCGTGGCCGCACCGCTGGCGGCCGTTCATCATCGTCGCGAGCTACGTCTTCTACAGCTGGTGGGACTGGCGCTTCGTCTTCCTGCTGGCCGGCTGCACCCTCTGGAACCAGGTGCTCGCGGTGCGGATCTGGCGCACCCGGTCGCCGTCCCAGCGGAAGTCGCTGCTCATCCTCGCGCTCGCGGGGAACCTCGCCGTCCTCGGCTACTTCAAGTACTACGACTTCTTCGTCACCTCGAGCGACAACCTGCTCTCGGTCGTCGGGCTCGACATGCCGCTCGAGGTGAAGTCGATCGTCCTCCCGGTCGGCATCTCCTTCTACACGTTCATGGCGATCAGCTACGTCGTCGACGCCTATCGCGGCGAGTTCGAGCCGACGACCCTCGAGAAGTTCGCCGTCTACCTCTCGTTCTTCCCGCACCTCGTCGCCGGCCCGATCGTGCGGCCGGGGGAGTTGATCCCACAGCTCGAGACGCCCCGCAACCCGCGCCGCGTCGACACGAGCCGCGCCTTCTACCTGATCGCCACGGGGCTCTTCAAGAAGGTGGTGATCGCGAACTACCTCGCCTCGTCGATCGTCGACGAGGTCTTCGCGGCGCCGGGGCAGCACTCGTCCCTGGAGATCCTGATCGCGGTCTACGCGTACGCGGTCCAGATCTACGCGGACTTCTCGGGGTACACCGACATCGCGATCGGGATCGCCCTGCTGCTCGGGTTCACGTTCCCGCAGAACTTCGACTCGCCCTACGCGGCCACCTCGCTCCAGGACTTCTGGCGCCGCTGGCACATGACGCTCTCGCGCTGGCTGCGCGACTACGTCTACATCCCGCTCGGCGGCAACCGCGGGAAGCGCCCGATCCTCATGTACCGCAACCTCTTGCTGACGATGCTGATCGGCGGGCTCTGGCACGGCGCCGCGTGGACCTTCGTCGTCTGGGGCGCGCTCCACGGCTTCGGCCTCGTAGCCGAGCGCTACCGGCAGGAGCGCCACCCGGAGCTGGCTGCGCGGCCGCAGACCACGTGGCGGCGCTGGCGCGCACGGCTCCTCACGTTCCACTTCGTCTGCTTCGCCTGGATCTTCTTCCGCGCGAGCTCGTTCGACGACGCCTGGGCGATGATCACCGGCCTCTTCACCCGCTGGGGCGAGGCGTCGCCGCTCGTGACCGGCGGCGTCCTCCTCGCGATCGCGGTCGGGATCGGCTCGCAGTACCTCCCCGCCCGGATCCCGCGGCTCGTGATGGCGCGGTTCTCGCGGCTGCCCGTGCTCGGGCAGGCGACCGTCCTCGCGTTCGCGCTGACGCTGACGAGCGTCATGGGTCCGGAAGGCGTGGCACCCTTCATCTACTTCCAGTTCTGATGCCCGACCGCCCCCTCCCTTCCCTGCCCCCGTTGCCGGAGGACGAGCCGGCCACGGTCGAGCAGGCCGCCGCCGCACCGCCCCCGCCCGCGACGCCGCCTGCTCCTCCGCCCGTGACGCCGCCTGCGCCGCCGCGCCGGCGGACCGACGACGAGGAGACGCCGCGCCGGCGGCAGTGGAGCGCGGGCCACGCGCTCATCGTCTCGGTCCTCGCCCTGGCGATCGCCCTCCTCCTGAACGCGCCGGGGATCCACAAGTCCGCCTACAACAAGCCCGACGGCTGGTCGCGCGACGTCACGATCGCCTTCACCGGCCCGCTCGCGGACGTCAGCCACGCCCTGCTGCTCGACCGGCCGCGCATCGGCGTCCAGGCGCTCATCGGGCGGTCGGGCAGCGACGAGATCGACACGGAGATCGCCCTCCCCGAGTCGCCGACCACGACGCCTCGGACCACGCCGAAGCCGCCGACGGGCTCGACGTCGAAGCCGAAGCCCACTCCGCCGGCGACGCCGAAGAAGGTCGCGTTCACGCCCGACCGGAAGCTGAAGCTCTGGGTCGCCGGCGACTCGCTCGTGATCACCCCCGGGTACGCGATCGTCCGCGCGGCGGGGTCGAGCCCCGTGATCGAGTCGGTCGGCGGGGTCGACGGACGCGTCGCGACCGGCCTCACCCGCCCCGACGTCTACAACTGGTTCGACGCGATCCGGGCCCGGGTCAAGGAGCTTCGCCCGCGCGCCGTCGTCCTCGCCTTCGGCGGGAACGACGACAAGTCGTACATGACCGGTGTCCCCGAAGGCGTCTCGATCGGCGACTTCGGCGGCTCGAGCTGGCGCCGCGAGTACGCCCGTCGGGTCGGCGGCGTCATGGACGTGATCAACAAGGCGGGCGGCTTCGTGATCTGGATCGGGCTCCCGCAGACCCAGTCGTCCGACCAGACCCGCCGCTTCGACGTCGTCAACGCCGTCGCCCAGAAGGAGGCGCGCAAGCGCGAGGGCAAGGCGGCGTTCATCGACACGTACACGATGTTCGCGGGCGACGACGGCGGCTACGCGGAGTTCCTGCCGGACGGCTCGGGCCGGCTCCGGAAGGTCCGGGCGGGCGACGGCGTCCACTTCGAGCGCGAGGGCGGCGACATGATCGCGCGCGAGGTGCTGCGAGTCCTCAACCAGGCGTACGACCTGACGAGCTGGAAGAAGAAGGCGAAGGCCGGCACGGCGTGAGTCGCGTTGTCGCCCGCCGGGCGACAGCGTAAGCTCGCCGCGTGGCCGCCACCCTCGCGCTCGTCGCGGCATTCCTGTTCGCGCTCGCCGCCACGCTCCAGCAGAAGGGCGCGCTCAACCTCCCGAGCGTCTCGCTCGCCAGCCCGGCGTCGCTCCTGCGCCTCCTCGGGCAGACGATGTGGCTGATCGGGACGCTCGCCCTGCTCACCGGTTACGTCTTCCAGGCCGCGGCGCTCGACCGCGGCCGCCTCGCGATCATCCAGCCGCTGCTCGTCACGACCGTCGTCTTCGCGCTGCCGCTCGGCTACTTCCTGACGCGCCAGCACGTGGGGCGACGCGAGGTGGGCGGCGCCGCCGTGATCATCGTCGGCCTCGCGCTCTTCACGTACTTCGGCGACCCGGCCGGTGGGAAGGAGAACGCGCCCGGCTCCGAGTGGGCGATCGCGATCGCGGTGATCGCCGTCGTCTCCGGCCTGCTGCTGACGCTTGGTGACCGCGGGGGCCCTTCCATGAAGGCGGCGGTCTACGGGACGGTGGCGGGAATCCTCTTCGGGCTCTCCGCGGCGCTCACGAAGCCGACGCTCGAGTACCTCCACGACGGCATCGGCGTGCTGCTCTCGCACTGGGAGGGCTACGCGCTCGCGGTGGCGGGCGTGCTCGGGTTCGTGCTCCAGCAGGTCTCGCTGGGGACGGGCCGCCTCGCTCCGTCCGTCGCGACCGTCTCGGTCGCGAACCCGGTCGTCGGGATCCTGCTCGGGGTGATCCTGCTCGACGAGCGCCTCAGTCGGCCGGCCTGGCACGTCGTCCTCGCAGTCGTCGGCCTCGGGGTGGCGCTCGCCGGCGCGGTCGTGATCTCGATGGCGCACGAGGCGCGACGGGAGTCGCGGCCCGAGCAGGGCGAGGCGCTCGAGCCCGCACAGGCCTGACCCCGGCGCAACTCGCGCTCGTACTCGTACTCGCACTCGCGCTCGCCGCTGGGACGGTCTAGAGTGTCGGCGAGCGTTGCCGCCGCCGGCGGCGCTCACGGCATCGAGGCCTCGGAGCGGACGTCCGCTCCGGGGCCTCTTTTCGTTGGAGGAGGTCGGCGCGGCGATGCAGGTCGAGAGTCGGATCGAGCGGATGGAGTCCACCCCGCGGGACCACGCGGCCGAGCCGTTTCGCTGCCCGATCGAGCACCTCCTCGACGACCTCCACGAGCGGCTCGGCCGGCTCGACGGCGGCGCGCTCCCGACGTACATCCCGAAGCTCGCCGATGTCGACCCGTCGCTCTTCGGGATCGCGGTCGCGACGGTCGACGGCGCCGTGTACGAGGCGGGCGACACGCGGGTCGGCTTCACGCTCCAGTCGGTCTCGAAGCCGCTGACCTACGCCCTCGCGCTCGACCTGCACGGCGCGGAGGCCGTCGCCACGCGCATCGGGGTCGAGCCGAGCGGCGACGCGTTCAACTCGATCGCGCTCGCGCCCGAGACGGGCGTCCCGTCGAACGCGATGGTGAACGCGGGCGCGATCACCGCCTCCTCCCTCGTCGCCGACGGGGCGTCGTTCGCCGCCGTGCTGGACGCGTACGGCAGCTTCGCGGGACGGGCCCTCGACGTCGACGAGGCGGTGTTCGAGTCCGAGCGCGTCACGGGGCACCGCAACCGTGCGATCGCGCACCTGCTGCGGACGTTCGGCGTGATCGGCGACCCGGACGACGCGCTCGAGCGGTACTTCCGGCAGTGCGCGGTCCTCGTCGACAGCCGCGACCTCGCGCTCGTCGGCGCGACGCTCGCGAACGGCGGCGTGCACCCGCTGACGGGGACGGCCGCGGTGCGCCCGGAGGTGGTCCGCCAGGTGCTCTCGGTGATGGCGAGCTGCGGCATGTACGACGGCGCGGGCGCGTGGATGAGCGCGGTCGGGCTGCCGGCCAAGAGCGGGGTCTCAGGCGGGATTCTCGCCGTGCTCCCCGGCCGCCTGGCGGTCGCCTGCTACTCGCCGCTCCTCGACGACCACGGAAACTCCGTCCGCGGCGCGGCCGTCTGCCGCGAGCTCTCGGAGCGGTTCGGCCTGCACCTCGTCCGCCCGGGCGAGCGCCAGGCCTCGCCCGTCCGCTCGGCGGTCGACCTGACCGCGGCCCGGTCGAAGCGGGTGCGCACCGTCGAGGAGCGCGAGGCGCTCGCGGAGCTCGGCTCGCGCGCGCTCGTCGTCGAGCTCCAGGGCGACCTCGGCTTCGAGGCGGTCGAGCAGCTCAACCGCCTCGTCCGGGCGGCCGGGCGGCTCGAGGCGCTCGTCCTCGACCTGGGACGGGTCTCGCGGATCGACCCGGGCGGCCACGTCCTCCTCGTCGAGCTCGTGTCGGCCCTGCGCGACGCCGCGGTCGACGTGCGTCTCGCGGGGCTCGGCGCCGCGCCCGACGGCGCCTCCCTCACCGCGTCGCTCGGCGGCGCGAGCTCGACCGACCTCGCCGTCGAGGCCTGCGAGAGCACCCTCCTCGAGCGCGCCGGGGTCGCGACGCCGGTGACCGAGACGCAGCTCGCCGAGCACCCGTTCCTCGCGCGGCTCACCGAGCTCGACCGCGCGGCGGTCGTGCGGCATCTCGTGCCGCGGCGGTACGCGGCGGGGGCGACGATCGCGCGGCAGGGAGCCCGCGCGGACGACCTCTTCATCGTCACCCGGGGGCTCGTCAACATCGTCGACGACTCCGAGCCGGACGCGCCGCGCCGTGCCGCCACGGTCCCGTCGGGCGGCGTCTTCGGCGAGATCGGGATCGCGCTCGGCGGCAGGCGCAGCGCCACCGTGCTCGCCGACACCGACGTCGACGTCCACGTGCTCGACCGGCGCGCGCTCGGCGCGTTGCGTCAGGGTCACCCGCGCGCGTATGCCGCCGTGCTCGAGGAGCTGCTCACGGGTCTCGCCCACACGGCCACACGGCTCGACCGCGAGGTCGCCGCGCTCGCCGCAGGCTGAGGGCGGGCGACCGGCTCAGCCCGCGGCTGCGACGGGGCGGCGGAGGTCGCGACGCACGTCGGCGAGGATCTCGTACGAGCGGACCCGGGCGTCGTGGTCGTGGATCGCAGCGGCGACGATCAGCTCGTCGGGCTCCGTCTCGGCGATGACGCCGTCAAGGCCTTCGCGGACGGTCTCCGGCGACCCGACGTACGAGCGGCTCAGCATCGCCGAGACCCGCACCTTCTCCTCGGGCGTCCAGTACGCGTCGATGTCGTCGATCGGCGGCTGGAGCCGGCCGCGCGCGTTGCGGAAGATGTTCGTGAACGACTGCTGCACCGAGGTGAAGAGGTGGCGGGCGGTCGCGTCGTCCTCGGCCGCCACGACGTTCACCGCGACCATCGCATACGGCTGCGCGAGCTGGGCGGAGGGCTGGAACCGGGCGCGGTAGACCTCCAGTGCGGGGAGGAGCGCCTCGGGGGCGAAGTGCGAGGCGAACGCGTAGGGGAGGCCGAGCACGGCGGCGAGCTGGGCGCCGTAGAGGCTCGAGCCGAGGATCCAGAGCGGGACGTGCGAGCCGACGCCGGGGATCGCGAAGACCGTCTGGCCGGGCTGCGGATCGCCGAGCAGCGCCTGCAGCTCGAGCACGTCCTGGGGGAACGAGTCCGCGCCGGGATCCTGGCGCAGCGCCCGCAGGGTCACGGGGTCGGTGCCCGGGGCGCGGCCCAGCCCCAGGTCGATCCGTCCCGGGTGGAGCGCCTCGAGCGTGCCGAACTGCTCCGCGATCACGAGCGGCGCGTGGTTCGGCAGCATGACGCCGCCGGCGCCGACCCGGATCGTCCCGGTCGCGTCGGCGAGATGGGCGATCACGACCGCGGTCGCGGCGCTCGCGATCCCGCTCAGGTTGTGGTGCTCAGCGACCCAGTAGCGCGTGTACCCGAGCCGCTCCGCGTGGCCCACGAGGTCGATCGAGTTCCGCAGCGCGTCGCCCGGCGTGGCGCCGGCGACGATCGGGGCGACGTCGAGGACCGAGACGGGCAGCACGCCGCGACGATACCCACGGCCCCTCGCCCTGAGCCCCGGAGACCCCCGTGTCGCGCCCTAGACCCGCTGCCCGCGAACGTCGTGGCCGGTCTGGTCCTTCGGCCAGTCCCCGCGCGCGCGACCGTCGTTTCAATTCGAGGCATGATCGTCGCAGGCGTCGAAGTGCGCCGCCAGCACGTGCTCGAGCTGGCGAGCATCCTCACCCGGAAGGGCGAGGACGTCACCGCGCGCAACCTCACGACCGCGATCGCCACCGGCAAGGAGGAGGTCGAGCTCACCGAGGTCGATCGCGAGCGGATCGTCGACCTCCTGCGCGAGGCGCCGCTCGGCCTGGAGGAGCTGCTGAACGCGCTCCTCGCCGAGCACGCGTACTAGGCCCGCTCGCTCCCGGCGAGCACCCGGCGGCCTTCGGCGCGGTCAGGCGTCGTCGACGAGGCCCGGGAATCGCGTCAGGCGGAGGACGCCGCCCGCGAACGTCCCCTCGGGCGCCACGACGGTGAGCCTCGTTCCGGGCCCGAGTCCGGTCGAGAGGTGATGGAGCAGCCGAACCCCCTGGCTGTCCAGGTACGTCACCTCCCGCAGGTCGATCGTCACGGCGTCGGCGGGCGCGAGGGCCGTCGTGAGCTCGCGCTCGAGGTCGTCGGCGTTCGAGAGGTCGATCTCACCCCTGATCGTCACCCGGACGGCCTCCGCGCCGTCCCAGTCGAGCTGCAGCCGCACGAGCGGGTCGGTCATGCGGTCACCGCCTCGGGCTCGTGGAAGCGAATCGTCACCGTCGTCCCCCCCTCGGTCGTGTCGACACGGAGCTCGCTTGCGAGCGCCTGCATGATGCTTGTGCCGCGCCCTCGGTCGCCGTCTGCGGCGGGGACGCGCCAGCGGCCGCGGTCGCGCACCGAGAGAAGGAGGTCGGCCGCGGTCCCGCTGATCTCGACCTCGACCTCGCCCGTCCCGCCGCGATACGCGTGCTCCACGGCATTGGCGCACGCCTCGCCGAGGGCGAGGACGACGTCGTGTGCCCGCCGGCCGAGGACGCCGTGCTGCTCGAGCCAGTTGCGTGCCGCGTCGCGCGCGATCCGCAGCTCCTCCGGCCGCGCGGGGAACGCGTGGCGGAACACGGGCTGCGCCGTCACGGCCGTGCGCAGCACCACGAGGACGACGTCGTCGCCGTGGCTCGGGACGCCGAGCTCGCCGAGCACACGGTCGCACACCGTCTCGACGGGAAGGTCGACCGAGTCGCGGGCGACGCGCGCGAGGCGCGCGAGCCCGTGCTCGAGGAGCTCGCCGCGCCGCTCGACGAGGCCGTCCGAGAAGAGCAGGACGAGCGACCCCGGCTCGAGCACGGCCGCCGCCTCGGCCGTCTCGTGCTCCGTGGGGAAGGAGACGAGCGGGCCCGTGCGGCCGCCGTCGAGCCAGCGCGACTCCCCGGACGGCGTCGCCACGAGCAGCGGCGGGTGACCGGCGGACGCGTACCGAAGGACACCCGTCGCCGGCTCGAGGGCGGCGTAGCAGGTCGTCGCGAACTCGACCTGCCCCGGCCCCGCCGCGAACCGGCCGAGGCGGGTGATCAGGTCTCCGGGCGTCGTGCCCTCGAAGGCCAACGCGGCCATCGCGCTCCGGAGCCGGCCCATCGAGGCTGCCGCCTCGATTCCCCGGCCGACGACGTCGCCCACCGCGACGCCGACGCGTCCGTCCTCGAGGGCGAAGGTGTCGTACCAGTCGCCGCCGACCTCCATGAGCTCGCTCCCTGCCTGGTAGCGCGTCGCGATCGCGACCGCCGGGTGGCTGACGACCTCCTCCGGGAGCAGCGCCTGCTGCAGCCGCAGCGCGATGCGGTGCTCCCGTTCGTACAGCTGGGCGCGCTCGTACGCCTGCGCGCAGAGCCGCGCCATCGTCGCCAGCAGCCGCTCGTCGTCGGCCGTCAGCTCCTCCTCGTGCTCGAAGATGAGGCCGAAGGCGCCGATCGCGCGGCCCTCGACCACGAGGGGGCGAGCGTACGCGGCGCGGGCGTGCTCGCCGAAGTTGGCCGCGGTTCCCGGGAAGCGCTCCTCGAGCTCGGCGCGTGTCGCCGCCGCGACGGGCTCCTGGCGCCGGTACGCCGTGGCGATCACGAACGCGCCGTCCACGGGCACGGAGGGAAGCCAGAGGCCGCGGGTGGTGCCGCTCCCGCCGATCGCGGCGCGGACGAGCATCCGGTTCTCCGCGTCGGCGAGCATCAGCGCGCCGGTGCCGCCGCTCACGAGGCCGAGGGCGTGGTCGAGGAACGCGCGCCCGACGTCCTCGGGCGAGAGGGCGCCCGACAGGGCCGACGAGAGCTCGTGCAGGCTGTCCGCGCGCGTCCGCGCGGTCCGCTCCGCCTCGTAGAGCGAGGCCCGCTCGAGCCCCTGCTGGCACGCCGTCGCGAGGAGCTCGAGGAACGTCCGCTCCTCGGGCCCGAACGGTCGCGGCTCCGCGAGCACGACGCTGAGCGCCCCCGACCGCTCGCCGACGCGGAACGGCACGCACGCGACGGCGCCGACGCCCAGCGCGCGCGCGACGCGCGCCGAGGCGGGCCACTCCGCCTCGAGCTGCTCGACCGACTCGGCGTAGAGGGCCGTCGCCGAGCCGATCGACGCCGCCGTCAGCGTCCCGAGGCCGAGGTCGACCGTCGGCTCGCTCGTCGCGTGCGCCGCCACCATCCCCCGCGAGGCGAGCACGCGGGCCGTGGCCGGGTCGTCCGGCCGGACGAGGATCACCGTGACGCCGGAGGCGTCGTGGAGCTCGAGCGCCTCCTCGGCGACCGCGTCGGCGACGTCCTCGACGCTCACGGCGGTGGCGATCGCGGTCGCGACCCGCTGCAGCGCCTCCGCACGCACTCGCGCGCGGCGGTCGGCCTCGGCGAGGGAGGCGCGCTCGAGCGCCTGGGCGGCCTGTCCGGCGAGCGTCTCCACGAGGCTCCGCTCGTCCGCCGTCAGCGCGGCGGCGTCGTCGCGGGTGAAGCCGAGCGCACCGACGACCCGGTCACGGACGACGAGCGGGACCGCCACGAGCGCTCCCTGGCCGCTCGCCTCCCAGACGCGCTCGGGCACGTCGTACACGGCGCGGCGGTCGGGGACGTCGCGCAGCTCGATCACGCGACGCTGGCGGATCGCGTCCGTGATGGGCCACGGGTCGGACAGCCGGAGGCGGTCGGGGAAGACGTCCCCGTAGCCGACGGAGCGCACGAAGCGCAGCCCGTCCGGCGGCTCGACCACGCCGAGGATGCCCGTGCTCGCGGAGAGCGCCGGGATCCCCTGGTCGATCACGACGTCGGCGATCTCGCCGACGGTCGCCGCCGCCGAGAGGCCCGCGGTCACCTGCTGGAGGCTGTCGGCGTGCGCCGTCGCGGTCTCCGCGCGCTTGCGCGTCGTGATGTCGCGGGCGAGCCCGACGATCCGCCGTGGGCGTCCGTCCTCCAGGTCCATGGCGCTCGCACTTGCCCAGATCCAGCGCACGTCCCCGTCGCGCGGTGCCGTGCGGAGCTCGATCTCGTAGCCGCGACCCTCGTGGAGGCACGCCTCGACGGCGTCGACCAGGCGCTGCCGGTCGTCCGGGTGGAGCAGCTCCAGGAGCCCCTGGAAGCTCTCCGGCTGGGCGCCGCGCGGCAGCCCATGGATCGGGCCGAGGTTGTCCGACCACTGGATGACGTTCGTTCGGACGTCCCACGACCAGCTGCCGGTCCTGGTCGCCTCGAGCGTCTGGCGGAGGAGCCGCTCGCTCGCCGAGAGCGCGTCACGGAGCTCGCGCGCCGTGCGCAGGCCCGCCGCCGCGTCGATCCTCGGACGACGGGCGCGAGCCGCCGCCACCATCCTCGACCACGCCGCGCCGCCCCGCCGTCTCATCGATGCCCGGAGCGTACGGCGTCGCCGTGAGCCGGACAACCCGAGGGCGTCCGGCACCGCGGTCTGAGACGATCCGTCCCGTGACGTCACAGCGCGACGACGCGGTCGTCGACCACCGGCGTCCGACGATCCCGACGAGGCGCTCGGCGAGTCGCGCTGGTGGCCCGCCGCCGCGCTGCTCGTCTACATGGGCCTGAACATCGCGCTGCGCGTCTGGCTCCCGGACGGCTCGGCGGTCCGCGTCCCGTGGCTGCTGCCGGCCCTCGAGGGCGTGCTGCTCGCGGTGCTCCTGGGCGCCGACCCGCAGAGCATCGCCCGGCGCTCGCTGGTCCTGCGCCGGGTCGCGATGACGCTCGTCGTGCTCCTCGTCTGCGCGGCGCTGTGGTCGACGATCCTGCTCATCTACGACCTCGTCCAGGGGATCGGCGTCTCGGAGAAGCCGGGCGAGCTCCTCGCCACGGGCGGCCTCGTCTGGCTCGGCAACAACCTCGCCTTCGGGCTGCTCTACTGGCTGATGGACAGCGGCGGCCCGGTCGCCAGGCTCCGCCACCGCACGGCGATCGACTTCGCCTTCACGCAGCACATGAGCCCCGAGCTGGCACCCGCCGGCTGGCGGCCGGTCTTCCTCGACTACCTCCACCTCGGGTTCACGAACGCGACCGCGTTCAGCCCGACGGACGTGATGCCCCTCTCGCTCCGCGCGAAGTACCTGATGATCCTGCAGGCGACCGTCGCCCTCGCGCTCTTCGGGCTGATCGTCGCGCGCGCCGTCAACGCCTTCACCTGAGCCGGCGCGGCGGGTGGCGCTACGGCCCGCTCGCCGCCGGCGGGAGCGTCATCGACGCGCGGAGCGACTCGAGCGGGGTCGCGGGCACGGTGATCAGGCCGCGCGTCGGCCGGTCGAGGTCGAACGTGACGAGCAGGAACAGGGTCACGAGCACCGCGGCGACCACGACCGCGAGGAACCCGCGCCCGAGGACCGCGAGGTAGAGCGCGAGCAGGCCGACGGCGATCGCGGCGGCGAGCACCTCGACGGTCAGCACCGCGCCGGGGACGCGGTTGCTGAGCGCCGCGGCGCGCACCGTCTGCTGGTCGATCATGTCGTTCAGGGTGTCGACGTAGAGACGCGGCGCGGTGTCCATGGGCGCGCGCGCCGTCGCCTCGCCCGCGAGTCGCCACAGCTGCCGCTGCACGACCAGTTGTGCGCCGTTGGTGCGCCGCATCGCGTCGCTCCCAGGCACCTCGTCGGAGACCTCGAGCGCGAGATCCGTGTACCGCCGCAGCAGCGCGAGGGACGCGGTGCGCTGAGGCTCGGCGATCAGCTGCGCGCGGAGGTACGTGGTGCCGATCGCGTTCGCCTCGGCCACCGTCGCCGCGCGGCGGGACTCGTAGCGGCCGACCGCGAGGCTCAGCCCGAACGCGAGGATCAGCCCGACGAGCCCGAGCAGCGCCGCCTGGAGGACGCCGATCGGCTCGCGGAGCGCGTCGGTGTGCCGTCGGAGGTACCGGCCGGCGAGCGCGCCTCCCACGCAGGCGCCGCCGACGACGGCGAAGACCAGGAGCGCGACCGCCCAGCTCGGGAGCGAGAAGAACACGACGCCTCGACCCTAACCGGTCGCTCCGCCCGCCCCGTGTCGTGGCGGCCACGTGGGCCGCCACGACAGGCGCGGAGCTCCCGCTACGGGTGCGGCGGGTGCTCGCGGGCGTCGACGACCTCGAAGCTCGCGCTGACGAGGACCTCGAGCTCCGTGCCGTCACTCGTCGTGATGTGCGACTCGTAGGGCGCGGCGGAGTCGCCGTTCGTCTCCGTCCGCACGATGGTCGCGCCCGGGTACTTCGCCTTCACCGCTGCCTCGACCTTGGTCTTGGTGTCGCCGGTGAGCGCGGTCTCCCCGCCGCCGGGCGGCCCTCCGCGGCCCGGCCCGCGACCGCGGTCGGCCTCGACGGCGGTCGCCTCGAAGCTCGCGTCGACGAGCACGACCTGCTCCGTCCCGGCGGCGGTCCGGATGTGGGCGTGGTACGCCGTCCCGTACGGCCCGCCTGCCTCGGTCCGGAGCACGGTCGCGCCGGGCACCTTCTCGAGCGCCGCGGCCTCGACCTTCGCCGCCACGTCGCTCGCGAGCGGCTCCCGCTGCGGGCGGGCTCCCGTGGTGGCCTGACCCGGGGTCGAGCTCGAGCCCGAGGAGCCTCCGTCGGTCGCGTTCGCGAGCGCCGCGCCGCCGAGCGCCAGGGCGCTGAGCGCCGCGAGCGTGAGGGCCGTCTTGCGGATGAGAGTGCGCATCGGATGGATCTCCCTTCGTCGGTTGCAGCCATCGTCGGCCGCCCGCCTCGGAATCGGCCGGGGCTTCGCTGGGAAGGCCCTGGGAGGTCCGGTGTTGCAGCCGGTGCCGCGATGCGCGAGGATCCCCGTCGAGGGGGGCCGCGAGCGGTGACGACTCCCCATGCGGCTGCGCCCCGGGAGCTCCCCCCTTCCTAGGCCCCGTGGCGAACTTCGGCGCAGGGGGTGCTCGCGGTCCTCCCTCGTACCGCCGCGACGCCTCGCGGTTGCGGCGTCCGGCGGCGTGCGGGATGATCGGCGAGCCGTCGACACCCCCCACCGCGACGGCCGTCGCAGGAGGAACCCGTCCATGAGCTCGCGCCCGGCGCCCGAGGCGGTTACGTCGCTGATGCCTCGGCTGAAGGACGACCTCGCGCAGCTCGTCGCGATCCCGTCGGTCTCCGCCCCGGACTACCCGCCGGAGACGCGGCCGGCGCTGCTGGAGGCCCACGAGGTGATCCTCGACCTGCTGCAGGACGCGGGCGTCGAGGAGCTGGACTCGCACCGCCTGCCGAAGACCGCACCGTTCATCACCGGCGAGATCCCCCCGCCGCCCGGAGCGCCGACGGTGCTCCTCTACGGCCACTACGACGTCGTGCCCGCGGGCGACGAGTCGAAGTGGGAGTCCCCGGCGTTCACGCCGACCGTGCGCGACGGCGCGATGTTCGGCCGCGGCAGCGCCGACTCCAAGTCGAACGTGATCGCGCACATCGGGGCGCTGCGCGCGTGGGAGGGGCGGCCCCCGGTCGGGATCAAGCTCGTGATCGAGGGCCAGGAGGAGGTCGGCAGCGCCCTCAACACCTTCCCGCAGACCCACCCCGAGCTGTTCCGGTCGGACGCGATGCTGATCGCGGACATGGGGAGCGTCCGCCCGGGGCTCCCGACCCTCACCGTCGCGCTCCGCGGCACCGCGATGCCCACCGTCGAGGTGGAGACGCTCGTCGGCCCGAAGCACTCGGGCCAGTACGGCGGCGCGGCGCCGGACGCGCTCATCGTCCTTCTGCACGCGCTCGCCTCCCTCCACGACGAGCACGGCGACGTCGCGGTCGAGGGGCTCCGCCGGGAGGAGTGGACCGGCGCCTCCTACAGCGAGGACGAGTTCCGAGAGCTGGCGGAGGTGCTGCCCGGCCTGCCGCTGATCGGCAGCGGCGGCCTCGGCTCGCGCGTGTGGTCGGGTCCCGCGATCACGGTCACCGGGATCGACGTCCCGACGGTCGACAACGCGCTCAACGCGGTCTCGCCCCGGACGCGCGCCAGCCTCAACCTCCGCGTCCATCCCGAGCAGGACGCCGCCGAGGCGCAGGAGGCGCTCGTCCGCCACCTCCGCGAGGTGCGTCCCTTCGGGATCGAGCTCGAGGTGCGCGCCGGCGCCCTCGGCAACGGCTTCTCCGCCGACACGACCGGTCCGGCGTACGGGGCCGCGCAGGCGGCGATGGAGTCGGTCTGGGGCACCGCCGCCTCGTTCGCCGCGACCGGCGGCTCGATCCCCCTCGTCAACGCGCTGGCCGGTGCGGTGCCCGAGGCCGAGATCCTCCTGCTCGGGACGACGGACGGCTACGCCAACATCCACGCCCCGAACGAGCGCGTGCTCCTGGACGAGTTCGAGAAGGCGGTCGCCGTCGAGGCCGAGTTCTTCGGCCGGTTCGCGGAGACGTTCGGGACCGGATCGAGCAGGAGGAGGCGTGAGCGAGCACGCCGCCCCACCCCCACCGGCCGCTGAGCCGGCGGGGTTGATGCAGAAGATCCTCGGAGCCATCGAGCGGGGCGGCAACAAGATGCCGAACCCCGCGATCCTGTTCGTCTGGTTGTGCGTGATCGTGATCGTCGTGTCGGCCCTCCTTGCCTGGGCCGACATCGAGGTCACGTACCAGGTCGTCGAGCCGCCGCCGGTCCCGGTCGAGGAGGTCGTCCAGGGCGGCTCCACACAGCCCTCCGGCGGCCTTCCGGATGCATCCGTCCAGGAGGGTGACTACAAGGTCGTCGAGAAGACGGCGGAGATCCAGAGTCTTCTCTCGGCCGACGGCATCCGGTTCCTGTTCACCTCGTTCGTCGCCAGCTTCCGGAACTTCGCGGCAGTCGCGATCATCCTCGTGGTCATGATCGGCGTCGGCCTCGCCGAGGCCGCCGGCCTGATCGGGGCGCTGATCAGGAAGCTCGTCAGCGTCTCGTCGGAAGCGATGCTGACGCCGATCATCATCTTCATCGGCGTCCTCTCGAGCATCGCCTCCGATGCCGGGTACCTCGTGCTGATACCCCTGGGGGCCGCGGCGTTCAAGAGCGTCGGCCGCAACCCGCTCGCCGGCATGGCGGCGGCGTTCGCGGGCGTCGCTGCGGGGTTCGGCGTCAACTTCCTCATCACGCCGCTCGACGGCGTGCTGACCGAGATCACGAACGACGCGAGCGCGCTGGTCGACCCCGACCGCTCGATCGACCTCGCGGCGAACCTCTATTTCGGCATCGCCTCGACGATCCTGGTCACGCTCGTCCTGACGCTCGTCTCCGTGTACATCGTCGAGCGAAGCCTCGGCAGGCACGACCCCTCGCTCGAGAGCGACGACGACTCGCTCGACGCCGACAAGGGCCCCGAGGTGTCACCGGAGGCGGAGGCGAAGGGCCTTCGCTACGCCCTCTTCGCGACTCTGGCCGTGCTCGGCGTGATCACGCTGCTCACGGTGCTCCCCGACGCACCGCTGCGCGACCCGGTCACGGGAGACATCATCGGCGACTCGCCGTTCATGGACAGCCTGATCGTGATCATCACGATCGTCTTCTTCGCAGCCGGGCTCGCCTACGGCCGTGGAGCCGGGACGATCAGGACGAGCGACGAGGTGCTCGCCTCGATCACGAAGTCGTGGGCCGGCCTCGCGGGCCTGCTCTTCCTGTTCCTCCTCATCGCGCAGTTCATCGCGTACTTCAACTACTCGAACATGGCGCAGGTCGCGGCCGTCAAGCTCGGCGACTGGCTCGAGGAGGCCAACATCGGCGTGGTGTGGCTGCTGATCGGGTTCGTGCTCGTGACGATGCTGGTCGACCTGATCATGCCGGCGGCGATCGCCAAGTGGGCCATCCTCGCCCCGATCTTCATCCCGCTCTTCCTCCGGCTCGACGTCGCGCCGCAGACCGTGCTCGCCGCCTACCGCGTCGGCGACTCTCCGTTCAACGTGGTCACACCGCTCATGGCCTACTTCCCGCTGATCATCATCTTCGCGCAGCGCTACCGGAGGGACGCCGGGATCGGCACCGTCGTCGCGATGATGCTGCCGTTCGTCGTCGTCCTCTCGGTCGTGTGGACGGCGTTCTTCGTGGCCTGGTACCTGCTCGGGATCCCGCTCGGCCCGGGCTCGCCCGTGCACCTGGACTAGCGCGGCGGCTCCCGCCTCTCCGTCGGCGTGAGCGACCAGACGATCACCTTCCTCATCCTCGGCGCCGCCGTTGCCGTGTTCATCTGGGACCGGCTCCCGGTCGCCGTCGTCGCAGTCGGCGTCGCGCTCTCGTTGTGGGCGACCGGGGTGCTCGAGCTCGACCAGTCGCTCGCCGGGTTCGGCGACCCGACGGTGATCTTCATCGCGTCGCTCTTCGTCGTCAGCGAGGCGCTCGACGCGACCGGGGTGACCGCCTGGGCGGGGCAACAGCTGATCGCGCGGGTCCGGTGACAGCCGCACCCGGGTGCTCGTGCTGATGATGCTCCTCTGCGCGGGCCTCACCGCCCTGATCACCGTCAACGGCTCCGTCGCCGCGCTCGTCCCCGTCGTCGTGGTGATGGCCGTGCGGCTCCGCCGGGCGCCGTCGCAGCTCCTGATGCCGCTCGCGTTCGCCGGCCATGCCGGCTCGCTCCTCGTCCTCACCGCGTCGCCGGTCAACGTGATCGTCTCCGAGGCGGCCGACGACGCGGGCGTGGGCAGGATCGGGTACTTCGACTTCGCGCTCGTCGGGATCCCGCTCCTCGCCGGCACGATCGCGATCGTCGTGCTGCTCGGCGAGCGGCTCCTGCCGCACCGGACGCCGCGGTCGATGCCGCCGGACTTCAGCTCCCACGCGCGAACCCTCGTGCACCAGTACGGGCTCGACGAGCCGGAGGCGCTGCTGACCCGCACGCAGGGCGCCGCCGAGGTCGCCGTCCCGCCCCGCTCCGGCCTCGTCGGCCAGACCGCCTACCCGGGGATGGTGACCGACAGCGGCGACCTCGTCGTGCTGGCCGTGCAGCGCAAGGGCGAGGAGCTCGCCGGGGAGACGACGCTCGCGGTCGGCGACACGCTCCTCCTCCAGGGGACCTGGGGCGCGCTGGACGAGCATCTCGACGACCCGGACGTGCTCGTGGTCGACGAGCCGGCGTCGGTCAGGCGCCAGGCCGTCCCGCTCGGGCCGGGCGCGCGTCGGGTGCTCGTCGTGCTCGCCGGGATGGTGGCGCTGCTCGCGACGGGGGCGGTGCCACCGGCCGTCGCGGGACTGCTGGCGGCGGGGGCGATCGTGCTCTCGGGCGTGCTCTCGATCGAGCAGGCCTACCGCGGCATCGGGTGGACGACGGTGATCCTCGTCGCGCGGGATGATCCCGCTCTCGACCGCGATGACCCAGAGCGGCGCCGCCCAGCGGCTCGCCGACGGGCTCGTCGACCTCCTCGGCGACGCAGGCCCGCGCGCCCTGCTCCTCGGCCTCGTCCTGCTCGTCTTCGTGCTCGGACAGCTGATCTCGAACATGGCGACGGCCCTGATCGTGATCCCGATCGCGGTCTCGGCCGCGGCGGAGCTCGACGTCTCGGCGAAGCCGATGCTCGTCGGCGTCGCGGTCGCCGCGGCGGCCGCGTTCCTGACGCCGGTCGCGACGCCCGCGAACCTGATGGTGATGGAGCCCGGCGGGTACCGCTTCGGCGACTACTGGAAGCTCGGTCTCCCGCTGCTCGCGCTCTTCGGCACGGTTGCGGTCCTCCTCGTCCCCGTGATCTGGTCCTTCTGAGCATGGAGACGCTGGAGCTCGAGGACGATCCGGCCGCTACGTCTCGACGGGCGACCTGCCGTCCCCCGACGACGTGCGGGCGGTCGTCTCCGAGGCGTACGAGCGCTACGGCACCGAGACGCGCGGCGAGCGCTCGCGCGTCTATCCGGCCCTCGCGCGGGTGCCCGCCGACCTCTTCGGCATCTGCGTCGCCGGCACGACCGGCCAGGTGTACGGCGCGGGCGACGCCGAGGTGCCGTTCACGATCATGAGCGTCGCCAAGCCGTTCGTCTTCGCGCTCGTCTGCCAGGCGCTCGGGCCCGAGGAGGCGCGCCGCACGCTCGGCGTCAACGCGACGGGGTTCCCGTTCAACTCGGTCGTCGCGGTGGAGCGCAGTCCGGACGGGCGGACGAACCCGATGGTCAACGCGGGCGCGATCGCGACGACGAGCCTCGTCCCGGGCGCGGGGGCCGAGGAGCGCTGGCGGACGCTGCGCGACGGCCTCTCGCGCTTCGCCGGCCGCCCGCTCGAGCTCGACGAGGAGGTCTACGCGTCGGCCGCGGCGACGAACGACCGCAACCAGGGGATCGCGAGCCTCCTCTCGAGCCTCGGGCGCCTCGCGTGCGAGCCCGCCGAGGCGACCGACGTCTACACGCGGCAGAGCTGCCTCGCGGTCACCGCGCGCGACCTCGCGGTGATGGGCGCGACCCTGGCGGGCGGCGGCGCGAACCCGGTCACCGGGGAGCGGGTCGTGGACGCGGGCGTCTGCCGCTACGTCCTCGCGGTGATGACGACCGCCGGGCTCTACGAGACCTCGGGCGACTGGCTCTACGAGGTCGGGCTGCCGGGGAAGAGCGGGATCGGCGGCGGCATCGTCACCGTCTCGCCCGGCAAGGGGGGCCTCGGCACGTTCGCCCCGCCCCTCGACGAGGCCGGCAACAGCGTCAAGGGACAGCTCGTCGCCCGGTACCTCGCGCGGCGCCTCGGGCTCGACCTGTTCGCCTCGGAGCCCGCCGGCTAGCACCGTGGACTCTTCCGGTTGCGACGAAATGCGCTGCTCTGAGCCGCTCGCCCGGACGGCCCGCGCCTCGCCGCTCTACGATCTGCGTGTGGCCGAGCCCGTGCGCCTCACCGTCGTCTCCAGCCAGGCGGAGGCAGACATGATCTGCTCGCTGCTGCGCGCGAACGGCATCGCCTGCGCCGACCGGCCCGCGGACATCTCGGGCGAGGTGATGGGGTTCGGCGGCTGGACGGAGGTCCTCGTCGGCGCGGAGGACCTTCCGGCGGCACAGGAGCTCCTGGAGCCCGCGACGCCGGACTAGCGGACGCGCGCCCGGAGGCGGCGCGGGTCGTGCATGTCGGGCTAGGCGTCGGCGCGGTCGGTGGCCGCCGCGCGGTCGAGCTCGAGCTGGCGCAGCTCGATCCGGCGGATCTTCCCCGTCAGCGTCTTCGGCAGGTCGGGGACGAACTCGATCGCGCGCGGGTAGGCGTAGGCGGACAGGCGCTCGCGCACGAAGCGCTTGATCTCGTCGGCGAGCTCGTCGGACGGCTCGTGGCCGTCGGCGAGGACGATGAACGCCTTCACGATGTTCCCGCGCAGCTCGTCCGGAGAGGCGACCACGGCTGCCTCGCGCACGGCGGGGTGCTCGAGGCACGCCGACTCGACCTCGAACGGGCCGATGCGGTACCCGGCCGCGATGATCACGTCGTCGGCGCGGCCGACGTACCAGTAGTAGCCGTCCTCGTCCTCGACCGCGGCGTCCTTCGTGTGGAACCACTCGCCGTCGAAGGTCTCCCGGCTCGCCTCCTCGTTGCGCCAGTACCCGAGCGGGTAGTGCGGGTTCGACCGGGCACGGAGGCAGATCTCGCCGCGCTCGCCCCGCGCGACCGGCTGCTCGTCCTCGTCGAGGATCTGCACGTCCCAGCCCGGCATCGGCCGCCCCATCGATCCCTCGCGCACCTCCATGAACGGGTAGTTCGCGACGAGCGGGTACGACTCCGTGAGGCCGTAGAAGTCGAGCACCGTGACGCCGTACTGGTCGCGGAACCAGCGGATCGCCTCCGGGTTGAGCGGCTCTCCCGCAGAGCAGACGCGACGGAACGCCTGCGGATAGCGGGTGCCGGCGTCCTCGATCGCCATCATCGCGCGCATCGCCGTCGGCGTCGTGAACACGTTCGTCACCCGATGGCGGCTGAGGAACGCGAGCTGGTCGTGCGGGTCGAAGCCCGCCTTCCGCCGGTAGACGCACTGCACCGCCCCGAGCCGCCAGGGCCCGAGGAGCGGCGCGATCCCCGCCGCCCACGCCCACTCGCCCATCCCGTGGAACAGCTCGCCGTCCTGCACCTCGTGGCAGTACGTGAACTCCTCGTGGCCGAGGATGTACCGGTGCGCGTGCACGATCCCCTTCGCGAGCCCGGTCGTGCCCGGAGGTGTAGTAGAGCTGCGCGGGGTCGTCGGCGGAGGTGTCGACGCAGACGGCGTCGGTCGGCGCGCCCGACAGCGTGTCCGCGCCCACGACGAGCACCTGCGGCGCCCAGGGGCGGTCGAACCGCGGGGCGTTCGCCTCGTCCGTGACGAGGAGCCGCGCCTCGGAGTCGGTGATCCGGTGCTCGATCCCGTCGTCGCCGTAGAGGACGGACATCGAGAGCAGGATCGCGCCGAGCTTCCAGGTGCCGAAGAAGATCGCGGCCGTCTCGGGCGTCGGCGGCATCACCACCGCGACGCGGTCGCCGCGCTCGACCCCGTGCGCGGCCAGCACGTGCGCCGCCTGGTTCGCGAGGTCCTGGAGCTCGCCCCACGTGAGCTCCCTCAGCGAGCCGTCGTGGCTCTCCCAGATCATCGCCTGCTTCGCCCGCGGGTGCTTGTCGCAGACGTCCGCCGCGATGTTGTAGCGCTCCGGCACCTCCCACCGATGGGACGCGCGCGCCGTGGCGTAGGTCTGACCGCTCACGCTCACCCTCGGTAAGCGTCTCACAGTCGTTCGACGCGTGCGGGAGCGCCCGTTCGGCGCCCCCGCGGAGGGTGTCCCGGCTGGGGCCGTGGTCCTCTATACCGGCCGTGCGCACGGAGCACCAGGGTGCCTGCAGTCATCCGACTGAAGCGACACGCGGGGGGCGGGGCGTAGCGTCGGCGACGTTCCCCGAGAAGACCACCCGATGCTGGACACGCCGGGGCGGCGGGCTCGTCCGCGCCGCGTCCGGAAGGAGGAGACATGAGCACGACCGCACCCGACACGATCGTCCTCGTCCACGGGTTCTGGGTCACGCCCCGGAGCTGGGAGCAGTGGATCGCGCACTACGAGAGCCGCGGCTACCGCGTGATCGCGCCCGGGTATCCGGGGTTCGAGGTGGAGGTCGAGTCGCTCAACGCCGACACCTCGCCGATCGAGGCGCTGACGGTGCCTGCGATCGTCGAGCACCTCGAGTCGGTCGTCGGCGCGATCGAGACGCCGCCGATCATCATCGGCCACTCGGCCGGGGGCGCGTTCACGCAGATCCTGCTCGACCACGGCTTCGGCGCGGCGGGGGTGGCGCTCAACTCGGCTCCGACGGAGGGCGTCAAGGTGACGCCGCTCTCGCAGATCAAGTCGACGTTCCCCGTCCTCAAGAACCCGGCGAACCGGCACAAGGCAATCGGCCTCAGCGAGGACGAGTGGCGCTACGCGTTCACCAACACGTTCACCGAGGAGGAGTCGCGCAGGCTCTACGAGCGCTACCACGTCCCGGCGTCGGGGCGCATCCTGTGGGGCGGAGTCCTCGCGAACTTCCAGCCCGGTCACCAGGACACGTGGGTCGACTACCGCAACGCCGACCGGGTCCCGCTGCTCTTCGTCTCCGGGAGCGAGGATCACATCATGCCGCCGAGCGTGCAGCGGTCGAACGCGAAGCACTACAAGGGCGAGGGCACGGTCACCGAGATCAAGGAGTACGAGGGCAAGGCGCACCTGCTGCCCGCGCAGGAGGGCTGGCAGGAGATCGCCGACGAGGTGCTGGCCTGGGCGGAGGAGCACGCGAAGGCGTGGGCGGCGAGGCCCGCCGCGACGAGCACCGCGTGAGCGACGTCCGCATCACGCACGTCGGCGGCCCGACCGTGCTGCTCGAGGTCGAGGGCTGGCGGCTGCTGACCGACCCGACCTTCGACCCCCCGGGGCGCGCGTACCGCTTCGGCTGGGGAACCGGCTCGACGAAGCTCGTCGGTCCTGCGATCGCCGCGGAGGAGATCGGGCCGATCGACGCCGTGCTGCTCTCCCACGACCACCACGACGACAATCTCGACGCCGGCGGCCGGGCGCTCCTGCCCTCGGCCGGCGTCGTCGTCACGACCCGTGCCGGCGCGCGCCGTCTCGGCGGCGCCGTCCGCGGGCTCGAGCCCTGGGAGACGACCCGGCTCGAGGCTGCGGGACGGCCGGCGGTGGAGATCACCGCGACGCCGTGTCGTCACGGGCCGCCGCTGAGCCGCCCTCTGGCGGGCGACGTGATCGGCTTCGCGCTGCGCTGGGACGGGCAGGAGCACGGGCTCGTCTGGATCTCCGGCGACACCGTCCTCCACGGCGGCGTCCGCGAGGTCGCCGAGCGGCTGCGGGTCGGCACCGCGCTCGTCCACCTCGGCGGCGTGCGCTTCCCGGTGACAGGCCCGCTCCGCTACACGATGACGGCTCGCGACGCGGTCGAGCTCTGCGACCGGCTCGAGCCGCGCACGTTCATCCCGATCCACTACGAGGGCTGGGCGCACTTCCACGAGGGCCGGAGCGCGCTCGAGCGGGAGCTCGAGAGCGCCTCGAGCGACGTCCGCGGCCGCGTCCGCTGGCTGCCGCTCGGCGCCGAGGTCGCCGTCGCCGCGTGAGCGGGTTCGTCTCGCGGGGGTTCCGTGGTCGACGCCGGCCGGAGGCCGACCCGACGCGCGTCCCGCCGGGCCAGTACCTCACCGACGACTTCCCCGTGCTCTCGGCGGGCCCGACCCCGCACACGCCGCTCGAGCGCTGGTCGTTCGAGCTGCGCGGCGCCGTCGACGAGCCTGTCTCGTGGACCTGGGACGAGCTCACGGCGCTGCCTGCGGAGACGATCACGGTCGACATCCACTGCGTGACGAAGTGGTCGAAGCTCGACACCGTCTGGACCGGCGTCTCGGTGGACACGCTGCTCGAGGGCGTCGAGACGAGCGCCGAGTTCGTCGTCGCGTTCAGCGACGGCGGGTACACGACGAACCTCCCGCTCGAGGACGTCACCGGAGGGAAGGCCTGGGTGGCCTACGCCTACGACGGCGAGCCCCTCGATCCCGAGCACGGCGGCCCGGCGCGCCTCCTCGTCCCGCATCTCTACTTCTGGAAGAGCGCGAAGTGGGTGCGCGGGCTCGACCTCCGCGAGGACGACGAGCCCGGGTTCTGGGAGGGCTACGGGTACCACAACTACGGCGATCCATGGCGCGAGCAGCGGTACTCGGGCGACTGACCTGGCGGCTCGGCACCGTGGTCGAGCTCGTCGACGAGACGCCGCGGGCGAAGAGCATCGTCCTCGACGTCCCCGACTGGCCCGCGCATCGGGCCGGGCAGCACGTCGACGTGCGGCTCACGGCGGAGGACGGCTACCAGGCGCAGCGGAGCTACTCGATCGCGTCCGCGCCCGAGGACGGGTACGTCGTGCTGACGGTCGAGCGGCTCGAGGACGGCGAGGTCTCGCCGTACCTCGTCGACGAGCTGCGTGCCGGCGACCAGGTCGAGCTGCGGGGCCCGGTCGGCGGCTACTTCGTCTGGGAGGCGTCGCTCGGCGGGCCGCTGCTCCTGATCGGCGGCGGCTCCGGCGTCGTCCCGCTCCGCTCGATCGTGCGGCACCACGTCGCGGTCGCGAGCGACGTCCCGCTCCGGCTCCTGTACTCGTCCCGCACACTGGAGGACGTGCTCTACCGCGACGAGCTGGCGCGCTTCGCCGCCTACGACGAGGTCGACATCCGCTTCACGCTGACGCGTGCCCGGCCCGAGGGCTGGCGGGGCTACCGCCGCCGGATCGACCGCGACCTCCTCGCGGAGGTCGCATGGCCCGCCGAGGAGCGCCCGCTCGTCTACGTCTGCGGGCCGACGCCCTTCGTCGAGACCGCCGCGAGCAGCTTCGTCGAGCTCGGCCACGCCCCGGAGCGGATCAGGACCGAGCGGTTCGGCCCCACGGGAGGACGAGCATGACGACGCCCTGCACGCATCTCGACCAGATCGAGATGACCGAGTTGCCCGACCCGATCCCCGGCTGCGAGGAGTGCCTGAAGATCGGCAGCCGGTGGGTGCACCTGCGCATGTGCCTGACCTGCGGGACGATTCGCTGCTGCGACTCCTCGCCGAACCGCCACGCGAGCCGGCACGCGGCGGAGGCAGCTCACCCGATCGCACGCTCCGCGGAGCCGGGCGAGGACTGGAGCTGGTGCTACGTCGACGAGGTGGCGTTCGTGGTCGCGCCGGACGGCGGCTGACGTGGACGCGCTCGACGGCAACGCGATCGCGGGCGAGCTCCTCGACGTCTTCGGAGCGGAGCTCACGACCGCGCGGGGAGCCTGCGCGGGCTGTGGCGCAGTGGCGGAGGTCGCGGAGCTCGCCGTCTACGTCAGGGCGCCCGGCACCGTGGCGCGCTGCCGCTCGTGCGACGCCGTGCTCATCGTCCTCGTGACGGTGCGCGGGATCACGTGCGTCGACCTCCGCGGGATGGCCTCGCTCGAGCCCGCCCCGGCCTGAGCGGGTCGGCCTGCGGCGGCGTCTCAGCCGTCCGTGGGCGCGGCCCCGTACTCCTCCGGCGTGACCTGGTCGCCCCAGGTGGCGCTCGTGCCCTCGTCGTCCGTCTCGAGCATCGCCAGGTGCGCCATGAAGCGAGTGGCCGTCGCACCGTGCCAGTGCTCCTCGCCCGGCTCGAAGAAGACGCGGTCGCCGGGGCGGATCACCTCGACCGCGCCGCCGCGCCGCTGCGCGAGGCCGACGCCCTCGAGGACGTAGATCGTCTGCCCGTTCGGGTGGGTGTGCCACGCCGTGCGTGCGCCCGGCGTGAAGTGGACGCGGCTCGCCGTGAGACGTGTCCCCGGTGTCGGCGCCGCGACGGCGTCGATGTAGACGGCGCCGGTGAACCAGTCGCCCGGCCCGACGGTCGTGTCGAGCCCGTCTCTCGTGACCTCCACGGCTCCCTCCTCGCTCTCGCCCGTGTGCGGGTGTCGTCGGCCAGCTTGCCAGGAGGGCTCGAGCCGAGCGTCGGCGCTGCGGGCTCAGCCGCGCGGCTCGAAGAGCAGAGCGCTGACGATGGGGCGCGACTCGGGAGCCGGCTGGTCCTGCGTCGAGTAGGGGCGGTTGAGGAGATGGCGCCGGTGCACGAGGGTCGTCGAGCCGCCCCCGTCGAGGTTGATCGCACTGTGGGCGCCGAGCTCGAGCATGACCGTCGCCAGCTCGGCGAGGTCGAGGCCGCCGTCGACCCGCGACCGCCGGCCGTCGCAGGCGACGGCGACGTAGTGCTCGTCCGAGATGCCGAGCGCGGCGCGGGGATGGCGCCCCTCCGTGATGTCGGAGTCGAACTGGCCGCAGCCGGACGAGAAGCCCTCCTCGTCCCGCTCCCGATCGAAGACGACCGTGCCGTCGCGGACGAGGAGGGGGCCGGCCTGGACGAGGTCGCCCGGCGGCTCGAGCGGCGCGTGCGCCCGCGGCACGAGGTCGGCCTCGTCCCCGGCGACCACCACGCAGGCCCGCGCGGCCGCATAGGCGGGGACGACCGGCTCGCCCGGAACCGCGCGGCCGCCGATCCAGAGCTCCCCGAGCGGCCGGTACGGGTCCCGCACGAAGAACCCGCCGATGATCGCCTCGTCGACGTCGTGCGCCGCGCACCAGACGTCGAGCCGCTCCGTCTCGGGGAAGTGGGCGACGCGCACGCGGGTGGTCGCACGCGGGTGGCGCACGGCATAGACCGTGGTCGCGTGGCCGTCGGCGAGCGTCTGCCGCCAGAGGAGGTACTCGATCCCGTCCATCCGGGTCGCGCAAGCGTAGACCCGTCCCGCTCGCTCGCGCGGCGGTGACCGCCTTGCCGTCCTTGACAGATCGATGGCTGTCGATATATTGACATGCATCGATGCGAGGAGGTCTCGAGATGCGTTGGCGGAGTCTCAGGAAGGAGCTCGCGGTCGTCGTTCTGTGACCGCTGCGCTCGAGTGTGCGACGCGGCGCCGCTGCACGACGCTCGGCGTGGGAGCGGGCCGTGAGCAGGATCCGGCCGCTCGGAGGACTGCGCCTCGTGACGCTGGTCGAGACAGCCGTGGCCTGCTGCGCGCCTCTGTCCGCGCCCGTCCTGGACGAGGACGAGGCGGTCGCGACGGCGGCGCTCTTCAAGGCGCTGGCCGATCCGGCCCGGGTGCGGATCGTGAACGCGC
This sequence comes from uncultured Actinomycetes bacterium, assembly GCA_963748255.1. Taxonomy (GTDB): domain Bacteria; phylum Actinomycetota; class Thermoleophilia; order Gaiellales; family Gaiellaceae; genus Gaiella. The sequence continues at coordinate 115,289 of CAVVIL010000026.1, forward strand.
TCGCGACGAGCCCGGAGCCGGTGTGCGCGTGCGAGTTCGAGCCGGCGCTCGGCCTCGCGCAGCCGACGGTCTCGCACCATCTCAAGAAGCTCACGGACGCAGGGCTGCTCGAGCGCGAGCAGCGCGGCCGGTGGGCGTACTTCTCGTTGAGGCGCGACGCGGTCGAGATGCTCGCCGCGGTCGCCGACCTGAAAGGAGTGTGCTGCTGATGTCGACGACGGCTGACGAGCTGCGCGAGGAGGTGCGCGCCAGGTACGCCGAGTCCGCCCGGGCGGTGACGGAGGGCAGGAGCGGGGACTGCGGGTGCGGGAGCGGCTCGTGCTGCGCCGACGCGGAGTCCGACGCGAGCCTCTTCGGGGAGGCGCTCTACGACGCCGAGCAGCGCGGAGAGCTTCCCGAGGCCGCCGCCCTGGCCTCGCTGGGGTGCGGCAACCCGACCGCCGTCGCCGAGCTGCGCGAGGGCGAGACGGTGCTCGACCTCGGCTCGGGCGGCGGGATCGACGTGATCCTCTCGGCGAAGCGGGTCGGGCCGACCGGGACGGCGTACGGCGTCGACATGACCGACGAGATGCTCGCGCTCGCCCGCAGGAACGCGGCCGACGCCGGTGTCGCCAACGTGCACTTCCTCAAGGGCGTGATCGAGCAGATCCCGCTCCCGGCGGAGTCGGTCGACGTCGTGATCTCGAACTGCGTGATCAACCTCTCGGTCGACAAGCCGGCCGTGCTGACGGAGATCGCCCGCGTGGTGAAGCCCGGCGGGAGGATCGGGATCAGCGACGTCGTCGCGGAGGACCGTCTGTCGCCCGACGAGCGTGCCGAGCGCGGCAGCTACGTCGGCTGCATCGCCGGGGCGCTCTCGAAGGGCGAGTACGAGGCGGGGCTCGAGGCGGCCGGGTTCGAGCAGGTCTCCGTCGAGTTCACCCACCAGGTCGCGGACGGGATGCACGGCGCGATCGTCAAGGCGGTGAAGACGCACGAGCCCGCGGCAAGGGGGCTGCCCGTGATCCAGCCGGCGACGAGCTCCGGCTGCTGCTGAGCGGTCGAGCTACGCGAGCAGCTCGCGCAGCGCGGCGAGCTGCTCGCCGACGACGCGGAAGTAGGCCCAGCTCCCACGCTGCTCGCGCTCCACCAGGCCCGCGTCGAGGAGGACCTTGAGGTGATGGCTGACGGTCGGTTGCGTCAGTCCGAGCGGCTCGGTCAGGTGGCAGACGCACGCCTCGCCCTCGGGCTGTGCCTGGATGAGGCTGAGGATCCGAAGCCGCGCGGGGTCGGCGATCACCCGTAGGGCGCGTGCGAGGTCCTCCGCAGCGGCGGGCGGGAGCGCGCCCGCGAGCAGCGGCGGGCACGTGGCGGTGACGGTCGCGATCGTCTTCACCACCTGGATATTGACACGCATCGATGACCGCGCAACACTTCCGCATAGATCGCGGTCGATATCCAAGGAGGCGATCATGAGCCAGGCCCTCGACCCCGTCACCCAGCATCACGTGCGACAGGCCGCGGACGCGCTCGGCGACGAGTTCGCCGGCGTGTTCTCGCGGGAGACGATCGAGCGCTACATCGCCGAGTCGGTCGACCTGCTGGGTCCGGGCCGGATCAACGTGTTCGTGCCCGTGCTCGCGCATCGCTTCGCGCGCGAGCGGCTGAAGGCACTCGCCCAGACGGAGGGACTCGTGACCAAGGAGATGCCCGAGGTGCTGTTCGTCTGCGTCCACAACGCCGGCCGCAGCCAGATGGCCGCCGGGCTCGTGAAGCTGCGCTCCGAGGGCCGCATCCACGTTCGCTCGGCAGGCAGCGCCCCCGGCGACGAGATCAACCCCGCGGTCGTCGACGCGATGGCGGAGCTCGGCATCGACATGAGCGAGGAGTTCCCGAAGCCCCTCACCGACGAGGTCGTGCGAGCGGCGGACGTCGTGATCACGATGGGCTGCGGGGACGCCTGCCCGATCTACCCCGGGAAGCGCTACGAGGACTGGGTGCTCGACGACCCCGCGGAGCAGGACGTCGCCACCGTCCGCCGGATCCGCGACGAGATCGACGCACGGGTCCAGACCCTCGTCCAGGAGCTCCTTGCCTAGACCGTCGCTCGCCCGGCGCTGCCTCGCCGAGGCGCTCGCGACCTTCGTGCTCGTCTTCGCCGGCTGCGGCGCGATCGTCGCCGACGCCGAGCGCGACGCCGGTCTCGGCACGAACGGCATCGCCCTCGCGTTCGGGCTCGCGATCGCCGCGATGATCTACGCCACCGGGCACCTCTCGGGCGCCCACATCAACCCCGCCGTCACCGTCGCCTTCTGCGCCACGAGGCACTTTCCACTGCGCGACGCCGGTGCGTACGTTCCAGCGCAGCTCGGGGGCGCGGTCGCCGGCGCGCTGCTGCTCCGCGTCGTCTGGGACGGGACTCCGGCGAACCTCGGCGCCACGGTCCCGACCGTCGGCTCCGGCGCCGCGCTCGTCTACGAGGCGGTCCTGACCGCCGTCCTGATGTTCGTGATCATGGCCGTCGCGACCGACACGCGGGCGATCGGCGCCGCGGCGGCACTCGCGATCGGCGGCACCGTCGCACTCGACGCGCTCGTCGGCGGTGCCGTCACCGGGGCCTCGATGAATCCGGCGCGGTCGTTCGGGCCCGCGCTCGTCTCCGGCGAGTGGACCGACTTCTGGGTCTACGTGGCGGGGCCGCTCACCGGCGCCCTCGTCGGTGCCCTGCTGTACCAGGCGGTGCGCGGCGCCCCTGCGCCGAGCGTCGCCCGCTGACCGCCCGACCCGCTCCAGCGTGACCGGCGGCCCACCACGGTCAGTCGTTTGGGTCTCGCCGTCGCCGGTTAGGGGACCCCGGTCAAGCGACGAGGGGAGAGAACCCAATGAGGATGAAGACGCGCGTCGTCGCGCTCGTGGCGGCGCTCGCAGTCACGCTGTTCGGTGCAGCCGCCGCGACGGCGATCACGAACGGCGTCCCCGACGGGACGAACCATCCGTACGTCGGGCTGATGGTCGCCCAGGACGAGGACGGCGTGCCGCTGTGGCGCTGTAGCGGCTCGCTCATCTCGCCGACGCTCTTCCTGACGGCCGGCCACTGCACCGAGCCGCCGGCAGCGCACGTCGAGATCTGGTTCGGCCAGGGGCCGATCCCGACCGACCCGGACTACACGGCCGCGGTCGCCGCCGACCCGGACGGCGTCGTCTCGTGCGACGACTCGGCGCTCTTCGACGGCTACCCGTGCAACGGGGACGTCGGCGGCACGCCGCATCCGTTCCCGGGCTTCTGCACGGGCTGCGCGAACGGCCTGCCGAACTACGCCTACCGCGACGTCGGCGTCGTCGACCTGGACGGGTCCGTTCCGACGTCCCTGGTCGGGCGAGTACGCCGACCTCCCGGAGGCGGGGCTCGTGGACACGCTCGCGAACAAGACGGCGGCCGACTTCGTCGGCTACGGCGTCCAGTTCCAGGCGAACATCCCCGGGCAGCCAGCTCCCGCAGCCGCCGCCGTTCTACCGGTGGGGAGGCCCGCGGGTGCGGATGTACGCCCCGGGCGAGCTCGTCTCCGGCAACTTCCGGCACAGCGACGAGTTCATCCGCTTCTCGCTCAACCCGGGCGGAGGCTCGGGCGGCACGTGCTTCGGCGACTCGGGCGGGCCCGACCTGCTCGGTGGGACCGACACGGTCCTCGCCGTGAACTCCTACGTCACGAACGTGAACTGCAGCGGCGTGGGCTACTCCCAGCGCGTGGACGTCCCCGAGGTCCTCGAGTGGATCGAGAGCTACCTCTGAGCCGACACCGCACCGCGTAGCGTCGCGGGGGGAGGGGGCGGGAGCCTCCTCCCCCGGCTTCTCTCGGGTCAGCGACCCGTCATCTCCTCGATCCGCTCCGGGTAGCGCTCGCCCTGCACCGCGACCGTCTCGAGGACGCCCGCGATCTCGCGCAGGTCCTCGTCGGTGAGCTCGACGGCCGCGGCGCCGACGTTCTCCTCGAGGCGGTGGACCTTCGTCGTGCCCGGGATGGGGACGATCCACGGCTTCTGGGCGAGGAGCCAGGCGATCGCGACCTGGCCCGGCGTCGCCTCCTTGCGGGCCGCGATCTCACCGATCCTGTCGACGAGGGCCTGGTTCGCCCGGCGGGCCTCCGCCGAGAGCCGCGGGACGACGTTCCGGAAGTCGTCGCTCGCGAACGTCGTGCTCTCCGTGATCGTCCCGGTGAGGAACCCCTTCCCGAGCGGGCTGAACGGCACGAGCCCGATCCCCAGCTCCTCGAGCACCGGGAGGATCTCGTGCTCGGGCCGGCGCCACCAGAGCGAGTACTCGCTCTGCACCGCGGCGACGGGCTGCACGGCGTGCGCCCGCCGGATGGTCTCCGCGCCCGGCTCGGACAGCCCGAAGTGCCTGACCTTGCCCTCCTCGATCAGCTCCTTGACCGTCCCCGCGACGTCCTCGATCGGGACGTCCGGGTCGACGCGGTGCTGGTAGAGCAGGTCGATCGTCTCGATCCCGAGTCGTCCGAGCGACGCGTCGACGACGTCCCTGATGTGCTCGGGGCGGCTGTCGAGGCCGTGCTGTGGGCGCCCTGCCTCGAGGTCGAAGCCGAACTTCGTCGCGATCACGACCTGGTCGCGCACCGGCGCGAGCGCCTTTCCGACGAGCGTCTCGTTCGTGAACGGCCCGTACGCCTCGGCCGTGTCGAAGAAGGTGACGCCGAGCTCGACGGCCCTCCGGATGAGGCCGATCATCTCGTCGTCGTCGGCAGGAGGCCCGTAGCCGAAGCTCATGCCCATGCAGCCGAGGCCGATCGCCGAGACCTCGAGGTCGCCGTCTCCGAGCCTTCGCGTCTCCATCGCGCCTCCTTCAGAGATCCCGCGGACGGACGAACTCTGTCAGTCGGGCGGCGCCCGGTGACGCATCGGCCCAGCGGACGACGTCGAGCTCGAGCTCGGCGAGCGCCCCGGTCGGCAGGTTCTCCTCGGCGCGCCCGCGGAGCTTGCCGGGGGCGGCCAGGAGGAGCAGCAGGTCCATCAGCCCCGGGTTGTGTCCGACGAGCATTGCGGAGTCGACCTCCCCGGGGAGGGCACGGACCCGCGCGAGGAGGGTCTCCGCGTCGGCCGCGTAGAGCGTCACCTCGACCCAGACGGCGGGCTCGCCGAGACCGGGGAGCACGCGCCGGAGGGTGTCCTGGGCACGCACGGCGCTCGAGCAGACGACGAGCTGCGGGCGGACGCCGTGCTTGCGCGACCACCGCGCCATCCGCTTCGCCGCCTTCCGGCCGCGAGGCGCGAGCGGCCGCTCGCGGTCGCGAAGCGTCGGGTCGTCCCAGGCCGACTTCGCGTGGCGAAGCAGGTAGAGGCGCTTCACGTCCTCACCATACGAGCCGCGGCGGGATCGTCCCAGACGCGCGCCCGCCTCGCGGATCACACGGCGGTGCTCCGCGAGGCGGTGGGGACATGCAGGCTCTCGGCGCGCGCGGCTAGGCGGGCACCGCCTCCTCGAGGTATCCCGCGATCGGGACGGGGGAGCCGATGACGACGACGTTCGGGCCGTCCTCCTCGAACGGGCGCTCGAACGTCGAGACCACGGTCGAGGCGGAGAACGTCCCGAGCACGCGGAGCACGTCCTCGCCGATGTTCCGGAGGCCGTGCGGCGCCATCGGCGGGACGAGGCCCACCTGGTGCGTCTCGAGCCGGCCCACCTCGTCGCCGACCCTCGCCTCGGCGGTGCCCTGCACGATGATGAGGAGCTCCTCGGCGCTGTCGGTGTGGACGGCGAGCTCGGCGCCCGGGTCGAGCTCGAAGAGGACCGTCGCGGTGCTGGCGGTCCCGTTGGCGCTGTGGACGGGGAAGCTGACCCGCAGGCCGGGGGCCATCGGGGCGAGCTCGTAGTCGTCGAGGTCGAAGGCGATCATGGCGGTTCTCCTTTCGATGCACAGTAGTGTGCAGCGAAGATAGACCGACATTACCCTGTTGTCAAGATTCGCGGTACACTTATGTGCAATGAAGCGAAAGTACGAGTTGAAGGAGCGGGCGCGGCGCAAGGCCGAGACGCGGGAGCGGATCGTCGAGGCGACGGTGGCGCTGCACACGAGCATCGGGCCGGCACGGACGACGATCAGCGCGATCGCCGAGCGGGCCGGCGTCGAGCGGCACACCGTCTACGCGCACTTCCCCGACGACGGCTCGCTCCTCCGTGCCTGCTCGGCGCACTGGGAGGCGCGGCACCCGTCGCCGGACTTCGAGCAGCTGGCGGCGATCGAGGACCCGGTGCGACGCCTCCGCCGGTCGCTCGGCGAGCTGTACGCGTGGTACGGCTCGGTCGAGCCCGACCTGGCGCTGTTCCTGCGCGACGCGACCGTCGATCCAGCGACCGCGGAGGTCGTCGGCGAGATGACGGCGGCCTTCGAGGGCCTGGCCGAGGCGGTCGCGCAAGCGTGGCCGCGCCGGAGGGGCGTCCGGGCCGCGGTCGGGCACGCCTTCGAGTTCGAGACGTGGCGCTCGCTCGTCCGGAGGCAGGGCCTCACGCGGACGCAGGCCGTCGACGCGATGACGCGGCTCGTCGAGAGCGCCTAGGCCACGCGTGACGTCTGCCATGCTCTGGCCAGGTGTCGAAGCCGTCGAAAGCGCTCGTTCTGCGGCGACGCGAGCTGCCCGTGCGGGTGGACGAGCCGACGGACGGGCCGAGCCCGTGCCCGAGCTGCGGGCGCGTGACCGCGACCGTCGGGCAGGGCACGTGCGCCGACTGCTGGCAGCCGAAAAGGCCGGACGGCCGCCCGGCCATCGCCCAGCGAGAGCCCAGGACCGAGCCGCTCGGGCTCCTCGACGTCTTCGACGACGTGCCGTTCCTCGGCTGGCTCTTCCTGGCGATCGGCGCGACGGCCGGTCTCGTCGCGCTCGCCTACCGGCTCGTCTTCTAGAGCGCAGAGCCCGGGTCGCCGCGCGACCCTGCCCGCTCAGGCGTAGCCGAACGCGGGCGGGAACACGATCACGACGGTCGCCGCCCACACGGCGTAGACGGGGAGGTAGTTCGTCTGCCAGCGCTCGAGCTCCTTGATCGGTGCGCGCGCTCGCAGGAAGCGGACGTAGAGCACGGCCGACCACGCCAGGTTGACGAGGAGGATCGCGTTCGCCCCGAGCGCCGCCACGCGGTTCGCGCTGAAGCCGAACTCGGAGATCCGCGCGCCGATCGCCCACAGGGCGACGGCGTCGGCGAGCAGCGCGCTCACCACGAGCACGACCTGCATCACGTCGAAGACGCCGGGAGGCGACAACGGATCCCGCGCGGAGAGGGAGTAGAGCAGGAGGGCGAGCACCACGATCAGGAGCCCGTTGAACTGGATCAGCAGGTCGCGCTCGACGTCGACGCCGCCACCGGTCCACAGCAGGGCCCCGAGGAACGTGACGAGGACGGCGGCGAAGAACGGCGCGAAGAGGCGCGTCAGGACGGGAGCCATGTTCTCGATCACGCTCTGCTTGGCCTCCACCAGCCAGGCGGCGACGAGAACGGCCCCGGCCGCCCCGCACGGCACCAGCCACGACCCGATGAAGGCCTCGGGGTCGATCCCGATGCTCTCGAACAGGACGACCGTGAACGCCGTCAGGAGGCCGCCGCCGAGGGCGATCAGCACGTAGTAGACGAAGAGCTCGCCGGAGAACCGGATGAAGTCCATGCGGCCCTCGACCTGGCTCCAGCGGCTCCCCGCGTACGCGACGCCCACGACGATCCAGAGCGCGATCGGCAGGTGCAGCGCGGTCAGCGGCTCGGTCGAGCCGCCCTGCTCGAACGGATAGACGTTGGCGAAGACGGCCGCCGCGACGAACGCCAGCACGAGCCACCGGAGGGTGCCGCGGCCGAGGCGCCGCTTCCACGCGAAGTAGCCGGTCAGCAGCGGGAGGACGAAGAGGCTCGCGTTGCGGGCGTAGAACTCCTCGTCCTCGTCCAGGTCGAGGCCGAAGAGCGCCGGCACCTTCACCGCCAGGGCCGCCGCGACCGCGAGCGAGAACGCGACGACCGCATCGGTCCACGCGACGGCCTTCTCCTCGCCCGTCTCGGCGGGCGCGACCACGAGCTGCTTCCAGAGACGGTCCGAGTGCTCGCGCGCGAACTCCCGCGAGAGGGTGTCGAGGTCGCCCATCCGCTTCACCGCGACGAGGAACGCCTCGTCGGTGGCGAGCCCGGCGTCGGACAGCACCGCGACCTGCTCGCGGAGGTGGTCCTCGAGCTCCGCGACGTCGACCGAGTGGATCGCCTGCCGGCGGCGGAGGTAGCTCCGCCACTGGTCGATCTGCTCCTCGAGCGAGACCCCGTCACCGTTCGTGGAGATCGTCAGGCCCCCTGCGGCATCGCCGCCGCCCGCCAGATGCCACGGAGCGTCGCGTCGACCGCCTGCCACTGCCGCCGCTCCTCCGCGAGCCGCTCCCGCCCTCGCGAGGTGATCCCGTAGTACTTGCGGCGTCGCCCGGTCTCGGCGACCTCCCACCGCGCCTCGACGTGGCCGAGCCGCTCGAGGCGGTGCAGGACGGGGTAGAGCATCCCGTCCGTCCACTCCATGCGCCCCTCGGAGAGCTCGCGGACGCGCTGGAGGATCGCGTAGCCGTAGCTGTCGGCTTCGGCCAGGATCGCGAGGACGATCGGGGTCGACGAGGCGGCGATGAGGTCCTTGTTGATGTCCATGATCGTCAGGTGCTACCGACCCGGGCCTCGAGCGTGCATAGCAGCATTATACATGGCAGAGCTAGGTATGTGGCTCGGAAGTCCGGCGAGGCTCGCTTCGGGACGGTGGCATGGCTCACGCGCCAGGGCACGTGCTGCCGCTGGCAGAGCCGCGGCCCGTCTAGGAGCCGACGACCCGGTCGTGCTCCGCGATCATCCGCGCGAGCTCGGGCGGCGTGAGCCAGCTCGCCCGGATCCACTCGAGGTCCTCGTCGGTCGCCCCACGGGCGACGGCGCAGCCCTTTCAGACGAAGACGGGCACCTGGTTGTCGACGAGCTTCGCGAGGAGCTCCCGCAGGGGCGGGATGCCGATGCCCTCGAGGCGCTCCGCCGTGTCCCGCGACGCCAGCTCGGTCGCGTCGCCGGCGAGCACCACGGTGCACTCCTGTCCCACTTCGACCGACCCGTTCGCCGCGAAGTGGAGGGGGATCGACGCCCGCGTCGGGTCCGACGATCCCGCAGTGGCGAGGTAGAGGATCCGCATCGCCCGAGCGTACGACTCGACGGCAGGCGACGCAATCCGTCGTGGGATCGCGGCGCTACGGGAGGGGCGCGTCGGCGCGGGCGTGAAGGGAGACCACGACCCGTGACGCGGGCGGCGGAGGCGTCGCGGCGCAGACGCCTGTCCGACACCAGACGGTCACGAGACGGTCCCCCGGGCGGGTGTCCGCGCCGCGTAGCCTCCTCGACGAGGCGACCCTTCGGCCTCGTCGGGAACAGGCCCGCTCATCGGGCCGGGGGAGGTTCCCGAGCTGTCCCTCCGGCCGGGCGGCGGCCGCCTGACCCACGGCCGCCGCCACTGGCCCCACGTGGATGTCCAGGCCGTCGCGTGCGACGTAGCATCCGGACGATGCAGGTCGCGGCTCGACCCGGCGGTCTCACCTGAGCGTCACCGTCTCCGCCGTCGACTGGCTGCTCGCATCGGAGGAGCCGGGGATCGTCGCGCAGGCGAGGCGCGACCTGCTCGACGAGCAGGCGCCGGCCGAGGCGGCGCGTGTGCTCGAAGGCCCGAAGGTGCGCGCGCTGCTCGCGGGCCAGCAGCCGGACGGCGGCTTCGGCGGCCACCCCTACGCGAAGTGGGGCGGCGCCCACTGGCGGCTCGTCTCGCTCGTCGAGCTCGGCGTCCCGGCGGGCGAGCCGCGGTGCCTCGCCGCGGTGGAGCCCGTCCTCGCGTGGCTCACGGGGAAGGGCCATCGCACGCGCATCCCGGTGATCGAAGGGCTGACGCGGCGCTGTGGGTCGCAGGAGGGCAACGCGCTCGCGGTCTGCTGCCGGCTCGGCCTCGCCGACGACCCCCGTGTCCGGCTCCTGGCGGAGTCGCTCGTGGAATGGCAATGGCCGGACGGCGGCTGGAACTGCGACAGGAAGGCGAGCGGGTACCGCTCGTCGTTCAACGAGTCGCTGCCGCCGATGTGGGGGCTGCACGAGTACTGGGCGGCGACGGGCGAGACGACGGCGCGGGAGGCCGCCGAGCGCACGGCCGAGCTCCTCCTCGAGCATCGGCTCTTCCGGGTGCTCGCCACAGGCGAGCCGATCAAGACGTCGTTCGTGACGGTGCACTCGCCGCCTTTCTGGCACTACGACTTCTTCCAGGCTCTCGTCGTGCTCGCGCGGATGGGGCTCGCGGGCGACGCGCGCGCGTCCGACGGCCTCGACCTGCTCGAGGAGCGCCGGCTCGCCGACGGCCGCTGGCGCCCCGGCGGCCGCTGGTGGAAGGCGCCGGGCTCGAAGGGCAGCAACGTGGAGGCGGTCGACTGGGGCTCCGGGCCGAGCGAGCTCCTGACGCTGCACGGGCTCCGCGTGCTCCGTGCGGCCGGCCGCATCGCCGCGTAGGCGACGGTCACCACCTGGTCACCGAACGCTCACGATTCGGCGGCGGCGGCCTGCCGCTCTCGTCGGTCTCCCTCGAACGGGGCGCGAGTCGACGCGCCGTTTCGCCGATGGCAGGAACGTGTCCGAGATCAGACCCGTCTACGGCCTGCCCAGCGAGGACGCCGGCGACGAGCAGGAGGACGTCGCGCGCCGCGCGCTTCCGGTCCCGCTCCTGCTCCTCTTCGTCGGGCTCGCCGTCGCCACCATCTGGTTCGTGGCGCGACCCGCGCTCGACGAGTCGCCGCCTGCGGCACCGCCGTGCGCGAAGGTCGTCGTCGCCGAGTCCGGCGCCGCCCGCTGTGCCGACCGGGCGACGCCCGGTTCGCCGGCCGCGCCCGAAGGCCGGGGCTGAGTCGAGCGAAAGTCCAAGCTCGTCTCGACCATCGGGTGGCGTGCCCCACCGCCGCCGCGTCGATGTCGAGTGCATGAGCTTGCTGATCCGACGCTGGCGCATCTGGATGTCCCCGGCCGCCCGCCGCGGACGCCAGGCGCACCAGGAGTACGTCGCCTTCGCCGAGAAGCAGCAGGCCCGGCGCGACGCCCTCGCCCGGGCCGCCGACAACGAGACGTCCCGGCTCAGCGCGAGCTGAGTCCCTGAGGTACCGCTCTCCGCTCGACCGGGCGGGGAGCCGGGTCCTCGAGCGGAAGCTCGTCGCGTCGGTCTGCGCGACAGCACCGCCTGACGCGCGCGGAGCGGCGTCGGCCCGCTCACGGCGGAGGTGTCAGACGCGCCGGAGGCCGATCCCCTCCGCCTCGAGAACGCGGGCGACGAACGCGCGCTTGCCGGCGGTGTACTCGACGAGCCCCGCGTTGTGCTGCTCGGCGAGGGTGAGCTTGAGCGCCTCGTACTCGCGGGCGAGCGTTTCGTCCCGCCGGAGCGCGTCGCGGAACGCGAGCCGCTCGCGCCAGAGCTCGCTGCCGGGCTCGGTCAGGTGCAGGCCGTGGGTCGTCGACTCGCCGTCCCGCTTGTCGAAGTGGTGGGCGATCTCGGCCCGGTGCGGGGTGTGCACGTAGCCCTCGTGGAGGAGCACCGCGGACGCAGCTCGCGCCTCGTCGAGATCGCGGACGCCGGCCATCATGTCGATGATCGGCTTGGCCGCGAGTCCCGGGATCGAGGTCGAGCCGATGTGGTGGATGCCGCCGTCGAGCCACGGGGCGAGCACGCGTTCCAGGAGCCGGCGCTCCTGGTCGAAGCGCGCCGGCCACGCCGGGTCGTACGGCACGACCGTGACGCTCACGGTGGCGAGCCGAGCCGTTCGCCGAGCTCGTCCATCGTCCTGACGAACGCCGTCTCGAGGTCGATCCCGCAGCGGTCGGCGATCACGATCACCGACCAGAGCACGTCGGCGAGCTCGTGCTCGAGCGCGGCCGGCGCGTCCTCGACGATCCGGACGCCTTCGTGTGCCTGGATGAGCTTGGCGAGATCGCCGACGTCTCCGACGAGGCCCAGCGTGCGTTCCTCGAGCGTCCACGGCCGCCCGTGGGTTCGGCGCTCGTGGCTCTCGTACCGGTCCGCCACGTCGAGCGCGCGCCGGGTGATCGCTGCGAAGTCCACGCGACGCGAGCCTATCCCGTCGTCGTCCCGACACTCGTCTCGCCGATCACCGGTCAGGAGTTCGCCAGCGCCGTCCAGTCCTGCAGGCGCCGTTCGATGAGCGCCGCCCGCTCGCCGGCGTCGGTGCCGTCCAGCACGGCCTTGTCGCCCGGGTCGGCGCGGAGGTAGATCCCGGAGGTTCGCGCGTGGAAGGCGTCGGCGCCGTCCGAGCGCGTGATGAAGTAGCCGTCGGCGCGATCGACGCTCTCGAGCTTGATCTCGCCGGTCCCCTCGAGCTGCGGGGCATCGGGGTGTCGGGGACGCTCGCCCTTCCAGAAGTAGAAGATGCCGGCCGGGTCGACCCGTTCCTTCGAGGCCTCGCTCCAGTAGCGCGCCGACAGCGTGCCGTCGGCCTGCCACGACCGTCCCGCGAGCTCGAGCGCACCGGCGCGATCACGGCTGATCGTGAGGAGCGAGACCGCGGACGGCTCGAGCTCCGTCCTGGCGGTGAGGGACAGCTGCCACCAGTCGCCCTCCAGGCGGCTGATCCGACCCTCCGTCTCGATCGCCTTCCGCAGCGTCTGGTTGATCTGGCGCACGATGGCCGGCGTGGTGTCGGGGTCGTACCGGATCGTGGTCAGACCGAGCAGATCCGTGGGGAGCTTGGCGCCGTTCGCGTGAAGGATGAACGTGCGCCGCATGCCGAGCGCACCTCCGAAGAGGCCTGCCTCGAAGACGACGTTGTCGCGCGGTGAGGCCTGTCCGGCGTCGGCGTCGGGCGCCGCGCCCCTCGTCGTCCAGTCGTCCTGGGCGAAGACGAATGCGGCGAAATCGACCTCGCGAGTGAGCTCGACGAGCCGGTCGAGGGTCGAGACCCCCGGGTTGAAGACGATCGTCCACGGCTCGACGTCGGCGAGGTCCTGGAGCCCACGGGTGAGCGCCTGCAGCAGCTTCTCCTGCTGTCCTGACGACCCGAGGAAGATGCGCGGCCTCATCGGTCGGCCAACGCTACTGCTCCGCGCGGCCGAGGGGAAATCGATCCCGACCGCCTGCCCGCGGTCGCCGGACCCCGGCGTGGACAAGGGGCGTCGGTCGGGTACTGTCGCCGCGATGGCGCGTCGCCAAGCCACGGCCGCTCGGCGCCGCCCGGCGCGGAGGGCGTGATGGACGTCGGCATGCTGATCTCCGACCTGCCGACGCGCCTGCGGCCCGCTGACCACTTCGACGCCGTGCTGCGCCAGGTCGAGGCCGCGCAGCGGAACGGCCTGAAGTACCTGCTGATCGGCCAGCACTTCGTCTTCCCCGACTCGCGCTGGCTCCAGCCCGTGCCTCTCCTGGCGCGCCTCGCGGCCGAGGTCGACCCGGACGTCCGGCTCGTCACGACGGTGATGATCGCGCCGGTGTACCCGCCGGTGCTGCTCGCCGAGGAGCTCGCGACGCTCGACATCGTCAGCGAGGGCCGGCTGATCGTCGGCCTCGGCGCGGGGTACATGCGCGAGGAGTACGCCGCGTTCGGCGTGCCGTTCGAGGAGCGCTTCGCGCGGCTCGAGGAGTGCATCGCCGTGCTCGAGGCGCTCTGGACGTCCGACCGCGTCACGTTCCACGGGCGCTTCACGACGCTCGACGACGTCCCGGTCATGACGCGGCCGGTGCAGCAGCCGCGTCCGCCGCTCTGGCTCGGCGCGATGAGCGATGCCGGGATCCGCCGGGCTGCGCGGCTGGGCGATGCGTGGGTCGTCACGCCCACCACGCCGGTGGCCTCGCTGCCGGAGCAGTTCTCGGTGTTCGCCGCCGAGCGCGAGCGCATCGGCCGGGCGATGGGGCGGATGCCTCTCCGTCGCGAGATCGTCGTCGGGCGCGACCGCGACGACGCCCTGGCGCGCGCCTCCGAGATGGGGCGGGTCTGGTACGACAGCATGGTCGCGATCGGCAGCCCCCACTTCGACGAGTTCCCGACCGTGGAGGACTGGGTGCGCTCGGGCTTCGTGTGCGGCTCGGCCGCCGACGTCGCCGCCGAGATCCGTGCGATCGGCGACCGCGTGCCGGTCGATCCCGTCCTCACCCGGGCTCACTGGCCCGGGATGACGAGCGAGCAGGCCGTGGCCAATATCGACAGCCTCGGACGCGAGCTCGTGCCCGCCCTCCGCGGGTACGTCCCCGTCCGCGACCTCCCGGAGGAAGCCCGAGCATGAGCCCCCGTGTCGACCACCACGTCGCCCTGCGCGTCTCCGACATGGACGCCGCCATCCGGTTCTGGACCGAGGCCCTCGACGCGCGCGTCGCCACGGCGCCCGTGTTGCGCGGTGGAAGCTACTTCGACGCCATGTTCGGCCCGGGTGCGCGCGTGAAGGTCGCCCACCTCGTGCTCGACGGAGGCTCGGTGGAGCTGTTCGAGTTCGTCGAGCCGCGCCGGGCGGTGCCGCCCAGCGACCAGACCGGGGACGGCCTGATGCACGTCGGCGTCCGCGTGGAGGACGCGCCCGCCACGCTGCGGAGGATCGAGGCCGCCGGGGGCCGCGCGATCATGCCCGTGAGTCACATGCAGGACCGGCCCGAGAACCCGCGCTTCTGCTACTGCGTGACGCCCGACGGGCACGTCATCGAGCTGCTCGAGTGCGACCACCCGCAGATCGTGCGGCAGATCATCGAGGCGATCCCGGAGGCGGCGCCGGAGCGCTACACGCCCGCCTAGCCGTGCGCTGAGCGTCGCCCCTGACGGGCGTTCACGTGGTCGAAGCGCGGACCGGGGCATGGGTGCGGGAGGATCCGATCGTGACTCGTCTGCGCTGGATGGCTCTGTGCTTCGCACTCGGCTCCACGTGCTTCCTGGTCGGCCCGTTCCCCGGCTACCTGCAACTGGTCGGCGGCTCGGCCGACGCGATCACGTTCTTCGTCGGCTCGATCCTGTTCACGGCCGGCGGGGCGCTCCAGAGCTGGCTGGCGTGGGACGAGTGGCGGTCGGCCGAGGCCGGCGGCCGCGCGGCGTGGTGGTCCGCCATCGTCCAGTCCGCCGGGACGCTCTTCTTCAACGTCACGACCTATCAGGCGATGCACGTCGCGCTGACGAGCTCCGACTACGACAAGCTCGTCTGGCGGCCCGACTGGCGCGGATCCATCTGCTTCCTGGTCTCCGGCGCGATCGCCTACGCGGCGTCGCCGCGCCGCGGGCGGCTTCGGTGGCTGCCGGCCCGCGGCAGGGACGGCTGGTGGCAGCCGGCCGTCAACCTGCTCGGCTGCATCTTCTTCGGCGTCTCCGCCGTCGCGGGCTACGTCGTGCCGTCGACCGGCTCGATCATCGACCTCGCCGCCGCCAACTGGAACACGTCGCTGGGCGCGGCGTGCTTCCTCGCCTGTGCGCTCGACACCCTGCATACCGGGCGAGCCTCGAAGATGCCGTTGCGCCGGGAGCTGCGGGAGCTCGAGCACGTGCTCGAGCGCGATCTCGAGCGTCTGACCTGAGAGCCGCGCCTGAGAGGCCAGACGCGGTAGCCGCTACTCCCCGTTGCCAGTGCCGCCGTCCCGGCTCGGCTCGGCGTCCTCGTCCTGCCGCGAGTCGAGGTCGGGGTCCTCGAGCGGGTGGTCCGCGTCGCTGTCGCGGAGGACCTCGTCCTGCTTCGTCGCGCCGTAGCCGTGGCCTCCGGGATCCTGGGAGCGTTCTGGCGTGGACATCCTGGTCTCCTTCGTCTGGGTCGAACGCGTCTAGTTGCGTCTGCCTGACCTCCGGGGCGAAGCGCGAAACCTGTCGCGCGGCACGATCGCGGCGCGCCGGTGACGCGAGCGGAGAGGACGAGCGGCTCACGCGGGCGCCGGCGGACGATCCGGGTCGTGATCCGACGGCCACCGAACCGTCACCCACCGCGTCGTCCGGAGCACGTACGGTCGTGGCCGAAGGAGATTGGAGGAGTGCGGGCGCTCGCGGCCCGCGGAGAACCGTCGTGACCACCACCCAGCCACCATCACCCGCGCCCCAGGCACCGGACAGGACGCTCCGGTGGGACGGGTGCATCAACGTGCGCGACGTCGGCGGCCTGCCGACCCAGCCCGGCGGCGTCACGCGGTGGCGCGCGCTCGTCCGGGCCGACAGCGTTCGCACGCTCACCGACCTGGGGTGGGGCGCGCTGCTGGGGTACGGCGTGCGGACCATCATCGACCTGCGGACGCCCGAGGAGTGCGAGAAGGATCCGGTCCAGGCACGTCCCGCTCGAGGTCGTGCGGGTGCCGATCGTCGGGCGCACGCCGGACGAGATCCGCGCCGCGCGCGAGGCCGGCAAGCTCGCCTCGAGCTTCGAGGCCGCGACCGCCGTCTACCTCGACCTCCTGGAGCGGGAGAAGGCGAGCTTCGCGTACGCCACGACCGCGTTCGCGAACGCGGAGGAGGGCACCGTCGTCGTTCACTGCGCCGCCGGCAAGGATCGAACGGGCCTGCTCGTCGCGATGCTGCTCGCCGTCGCCGGTGTGCCGCCTGCGTCGATCGTCGAGGACTATCGGGTGAGTGCGCCGAACATCGCCGCTGCCTATCAGGGGTGGATCGCAGCGGGGGAGACGGACACGGAGCGCGAGCTGAGACGTGCCCTGATCGCCAGTCCGCCGGAGGCGATGGCCGGCGTGCTCGAGCACCTCGACGTCGCGCACGGCGGCGCGGCCGGATACCTGCGGGCGGCGGGGGTCTCCGACGACGCTCTCGCTCGAGTCCGGACGCGCCTCGCGAGCTGACCAGGT
>CAVVIL010000027.1:0-189921 GCA_963748255.1 uncultured Actinomycetes bacterium
GCGACTCGCGACGGCTGGCTGACGCACCGGTCGGCGACCGGCTCGGAGCCGCGCCGCTAGCGCAGCTTCTCCAGCGCGCGCCCGAGTGCCTGGCCGCCCGCGAGCACGGGCTCGAAGAGGTCGCCGTGCCGTTCGACCCGCTCGAGCGCCTCGCGCATCCCGAAGCTGCGCGGCGTCACGTCCTCCGTCAGCTCCTCCCAGCGAAGCGGCGTCGAGACGGGCGCGCCCGGCTTCGGCCGCACCGAGTAGACCGAGGCGATCGTCTTGCCGCGCGCGTTCTGCCGGTGATCGACGAGCACGCCCTCACGCTTGCGCTTGAGCCACTCGGTCGTGACCAGCCCCGGGTGCCGCTCCTCGAGCCGGCGCGCCACGCGCTCCGCGAACGCGTAGGTCCGCTCGTACGTCGCGCGGCGCGCGATCGGGACGAGCACGTGGATCCCGTCGGCGCCGCTCGTCTTGACGTACGAGTCGAGCTCGACCCGCTCGAGCTCCTCGCGGATCAGGTGCGCGACGCGGATCGCGAGCGCGAAGCCGTCGTCGGGCGGGTCGAGGTCGAAGAGCACGAAGTCGGGGCGATCCGGCTTGTCGACGCGCGAGTACCACGCGTTCATGTCGATGCAGTTCATCTGGGCCATCCAGAGCAGGGCCTCCGGCGAGTTGACGAGCGGAAAGTCGACGAGCCGCGAGCCGCCGTCGCGCGGGTACGTGCGAAAGGTGCGCGTCGGGATCCAGGACGGCATCCCCTTCGGCGCCTGCTTCTGGAAGTACGTCTCCCCGGTCACCCCGTAGGGCGCGCGCTTCATCGTGAACGGCCGGTTGCGCAGGTGCGGGACGAGCACGGGTGCGATGGCGCGGTAGTACTCGAAGAGGTCCTGCTTCGTGATCCCCACGTCGGGGAACAGGACGCGTTCCGGGCTCGAGAGGCGGACCGTCTGTGGCGCCACGCAGCGGTTGTACCGGTCCGGCGTGCCCGCGTCGACGTGCGCCGGAGTACCCTCCTCCGCGTGAGCTGCTGCAACCCGCGCGGCTGCGATCGGTTCTTCACCCCCCGCTTCGCGCGCCGCGCAGCCGGCCGGTACCGGAAGCGAGGCCTCGACAAGACGGCGCGCCAGATGGTCGGGTTCCTCGAGCAGCGTGGGCTCGCGGGCGCGTCGGTGCTCGAGATCGGCGGCGGGGTCGGTGAGATCCAGATCGAGCTGCTGAGGCGCGGCGCGGCCTCCGCCGTGAACCTCGAGCTGTCGTCGGCCTACGACGACGAAGCACAGGCGCTCCTCCGTGAGGCGGGGCTCGAGGCCAGGGCCGTGCGGCTCCTCCGCGACATCGCCGTCGAGGGCGGCGACATCGAGCCGGCCGACGTGGTCGTCCTCAATCGGGTCGTCTGCTGCTACCCGGACTACGAGCGGCTGCTGACGGCGGCGGCCGACCACGCGCGGCGCCTCGTGGTCTTCAGCTATCCGCGCCGCAACCCGATCTCGCGCTGCGCCGTGGCGGTGCAGAACCTCGGGCTCAGGGTGCTGCGCAGGCAGTTCCGCACGTTCGCCCACCCTCCGGCCGCGATGCTCGCGGTGCTGAGGGAGCGCGGGCTCCGCCCGAGCTTCGACCACCACGGTCGCATCTGGTGGGTCGCCGGGCTCGAGCGCTAGACGGCGGCGAGCGGCGGCGCTCCTAGGTCGGTTGGCGCTTCGGGAGGAGGCTGCGGCTCGCCGGGCTGCGGCTCGCTCACGGCGGCCCGCTCGGCTCCGCCCTGATCGAGACGGAACGGCGGGTACTCGTCGGTCATGAGCGACACGTACGCGACCACCCGCGCAACCCAGCGGTCGAGGCCGAGCACGAAGTCGAAGATGCCGAGCGGGTAGCGGCCGACGAAGAGGAGCGCGAACCCCGCGAAGACGACGAGGAACCCGATCAGGCCGGGGCCGCCGCCCCAGCTCCACGACTCCACGTCGTCGTCCCAGCCGGCGGAGGCTGCGCCGCCGCCACCGACGAGCAGTCCGACGACGAGGTACTGCGGGATCGCGAGGAGCCACCACTTGACGAGCACGAGGCCCCGCGAGAGCTGCTCGGGGTAGGCGATGTCGAGCGTCGCCGGGTAGTCCGGCGCCGGACCGAGGGTGAACGGCGGGTATCGGTCCGTGCCGAGCGCCCCGTACGAATAGAAGACGACCCGCCACGTCCAGCGCATCACGCCGAGCGTGAAGTCGAAGAGCGACCGCGGGTAGCGGGCCGTGAAGAGGATCGCGAAGAACGCGATGACGCCCACGACGAGGGCGGCGAGCCAGAGGAACGCGAGGATCACGAAGTGCGGGATCGCGAGCAGCCACTTGACGAGCCAGAGCCAGCGGCTCAGGTCGTCCTCGAGCCGCCCCTCGAGTCGAACGGGGTGCGTCGTCTCTGCCATCGCTCCTCCCTTCGAGTTCTGTTGCCGGAGTCTTGCGCAGGACGGCGCGCGCCGCCGAGGGTTCAGCCGCGCAGGAGCGCCTGGAAGCCGGCCTCGTCGCGGATCGCGTCGAAGTCGGTGTCCCGCTCCGCGAGGTCGCGGCAGCCGTCCCACATCTCGATCGCCCGGCCGAGGTGCGCGATCGCGTCGGCCGTCCTCCCGGCGAGGCTCTCGCAGCAGGCGACGTTGTAGAAGAGGTACGGCTGGTCGGGGCGGGTCTCGAGGAGCTCGAGTCCCCGGTCTGCCGCCTCCGCGTACCTGCCCTCCTGGTAGAGCGGCTGCCCCGAGTCCCACCAGAGCTCGGGCGCATGGAGCGAGACCGACTCCGGCAGCCCGATCCACGGATGCCGCCGCGAGTCGTAGCCGGACTCGGTCGGCGGCGGGAAGCCGGGGTCGGCGAACGCGCCGACCGCGACGACGACGAAGTCCGGCTCGCTCGGCTCCGTGCCGAAGACCTGCGAGCCGCAGTCGGGGCAGAAGTGGAAGACGTGCTCCTTCGCGTCCGCCTCGTCGGAGATGCGCACGTAGTCGCTGTAGCGGCCGGCGATCGTGACCTGATCCGGCCTGAAGGCCGCCTGCATCCCGAAGGCGCTCCCCGTCCGGCGCTGGCAGGCGCGGCAGTTGCAGATGGAGACGACGAACGGGTCGCCGTCGACCGCCAGCCGCAGCTGGCCGCAGTGGCAGGTGGCCTCGCGCGTCGGCACGGCGCGCGGACCTAGCGGGGCGCCGACGCGTCGACGTCGTCGAGGAACGCGAGCACCCGCCCGGTGAGCGTCGTCGCGGCGCTCTCGTCGTAGTCGGCGAGGCTGCTGTCCGCGAAGAGGTGGCCGTTGCCCGGGTAGAGGAAGAGCTCACCGCGATCCACGTCGGCGACGAGCGCGCGGGCGGCCGGGAGGTCCTCCTCGCCCCACGGGTCGTCCTCCATCATGTGGATCTGGAGCGGGACGCCGTCCGGCCACGACCCGAACTCCGACGCCGGGAGCGCTGCGCTGAAGAACAGCGCCCCCGTGGCGCCCTGACGCGTCTGGGCGAGCATCTGCGCCGGCATCACGCCCAGCGAGAACCCGGCGTAGACGAGCGCCTCCGGCAGGCTCTTGCGCTGCGGCCCCGCCGCGCTCGAGGAGCGTCCCGAAGCCGACCTCCCTCGCGTGGCCGACGCCGTCGTCGAGGGTGTCGAACGTCCTGCCGTCGTAGAGGTCGGGGGCGTGCACGACGTGCCCGCCCGCCCGCAGCTCGTCCGCGAACGCGAGGAAGCCCGGGGTCTGACCCTGCGCGTGGTGAAAGAGAAGGATCTCTGCCATCCGTCATACGTAGCACGGCGCGGGCCGTCTCAAACCGGCAGGCGCGCCGGCGTCCGGTCAGCCGCCGTCTGCGACCGGCGCCGCGGTCACGGCGACGCCGCCGAAGAGGGCGAAGCCGTCGAGCGTCAGCGTCGGCGCGTCCACGCCCTCCGGCTCGGGCGCCCGTGCGTCGACCCCGCCGAGCACCGCGCCGAGGTTCGACTGCACGCGCCAGCCCTCCGGGACGCGGATTGCGATCCCGCCGTTGAGCGCGTGGAGCTCGAGGTGCGCACCGTCCGGCGCGAGGGTCGCCCCGCGCAGGTCGACGGAGATCCCTCCGAACCACGCGAGCATGGACCCTCCCCGGAACGCCGTCGCGCGGCTCTCGAGATCGATGCCGTCGAAGATCGCGACGAGCGCGACGTCGTCGCTCTCGGCGTCGCCGCGCGAGCGCACGACGTGCCGCATCACGGCCGCCGCCGTCATCAGCCCCGCCCAGAAGCCGAGGAGCGCCAGCCCGGCGGCGCGGAGCACCCGCATCGGCCCAGCGTACTCCTCGCCGGCAGGGCGACCGGCTAGCCCGCGACGTAGGTCTCGAACCAGCTGAGCACGCGCCGGTAGGCGTTCGCCGCCGCGGCCGGTTCGTACCGCGAGCCCGTCGGGTTGAAGAACGCGTGGTCGACTCCGGGGAACGTCACGATCTGGTGGCGCAGCTTCGCCTTGCGGAGCGCGGCCCGTGCGGCCGCCCGGCTCGCGTTGACGCGCGCGTCCAGCTCGGCGTAGATGCCGAGCACGGCGGCCTTCGAGCCGGCGAGGCTCCCGCCGTCGGGGAACGGGCCGTAGAACGGCGCGGCGGCCGCGAGCCGCGGCTCGCGGGAGGCGAGGAGGAGCCAGGTCATGCCGCCGCCGAAGCAGAAGCCGGTCGCCGCCACCTTCTTCCCCGGGACCCGGCGCCGCAGCTCCGTGACGCCCGCCTTCAGGTCGGCGACGAAGCGCGAGGTCGGGGCCGCCCCGAGCGCCGCCATCGCCTCGAACTCGTCGGCGAACGACCCGGTCCCGCCCTCCTCCGAGAGCAGGTCGATCGCGAGCGCCGAGTAGCCGCTCGCGGCGAAGCGCCCGGCGATCGCGCGGATCGAGTCGTTCAGGCCGCGGTTCTCGTGGATCACGAGGACGCCGCCCTTGGGTCGCGCCGCCGGGGCCCAGGCACCCCGCAGGGTCCGCCCCTGCGGCCCGCGAAAGGTGATCTCGCGCGTCGGGACGGCGGCGGCCTCCGACCCCTGGTCCCGCGCGCCCGAGCCCGTCTGCGCTCCGCGGCTCACCGCCTTCGCCTCGTCCGCGACCGCGACGGCGAGGAGCGAGGCCGCTGCGGCGCCGCCCAGGCCGAGGAGGCCGAGGCGGCGGAGCGCCTCACGGCGGGAGACGAGCCCGTCCGCGTGATCCTCGGCGACCTCCTCCGCCAGGTACCGCTGGAACTCGGTCATGGCCCTCGACCTCCTCGCGACGCACGCTGACGACCGCTCGCTCCGGTCGGATCCTCCCGCATCGGTCTACGCCGATGGGGCCCGGGCGGATTGTGCCGGCCTAGGCGCGCGGAGGGCTCACGTCTCCTCGCCCCAGGTGACGAGCACCGCGTAGAGGACGAGGAACAGCATCGCGAGGATCGCGAGCGCGAGGAACGGCGTGAACGCCATCCAGTAGAACCACCGCACGATCCCGATCGACGCCGCGACCACCGCCACCCAGCGGCCGAAGGAACGGCCGTCGAGAAGGCTCTTCCCGGCGAAGACGAACACGACGGCCATCACCGCGTCGAAGACGCCCCAGAGCCAGCCCTGGTCGCCGAGCACGCCGTTCGAGACGTCGGCGACCCAGGCCGAGTCCGCCCAGAGGTTGATCGCCCAGAGTCGCGTAGAGCCCGGCCGCGATGAACATCATCACCGCCGCGTAGGTCAGCCAGCCGTTTCGCTTGACGTCCATCCGTGGCTCCTTTCCGCCCGAATCCATCGCCCGAGGACCGCTCGGCGCGAAGCATGCTCCGGCCACCGGACGGTTTCGGCCCGGTGGCTCGCCTGGAAGAGCGCAGGCCCGTCCCCCATAGGATGGGCGCGCGGCCGTGGTGAGGGCGGCCCGACGAGCGAGAGGAGCAGCACGTGTGTCGATGGCTGGCGTACTACGGCTCGCCGATCCTGATCGAGGAGCTGCTCTACAAGCCGAAGCACTCCCTGATCGACCAGAGCCTCCACTCGAAGCTCGGCGCCGAGACGA
This sequence comes from uncultured Actinomycetes bacterium, assembly GCA_963748255.1. Taxonomy (GTDB): domain Bacteria; phylum Actinomycetota; class Thermoleophilia; order Gaiellales; family Gaiellaceae; genus Gaiella. The sequence goes on from CAVVIL010000027.1 coordinate 5,983, forward strand.
CGAACGGCGACGGCTTCGGGATCGGCTGGTACGGCCTCGGCGACACGCCGGGCGTGTTCCACAGCGTGGAGCCCGCCTGGAACGACCGCAACCTGCATGAGCTCTCCGGCCACATCGTCGCGCCGATCGTGTTCGCGCACATCCGCGCCTCCTCGGGCTCGGCGATCCAGCAGACGAACTGCCACCCGTTCCGGCACGGCCGGTGGCTCTGGATGCACAACGGGCTGATCCGCGGGTTCTCGGAGGTGAAGCGCGAGCTCACGCTCGCCGTCGACCCGACGCTCTACCGCGAGATCGAGGGCTCGACCGACTCCGAGCTCTTCTTCTACCTCGCCCTCACGCTCGGCCTCGAGGACGATCCGCCGGGAGCGGTCGAGCGGGCCGTCGGCCTGATCGAGGCGGTCGGGGCGAGCCAGGGCGTGGAGCACCCGATCCAGATGACCGTCGCGACGAGCAACGGGAGCGAGCTCTGGGCCTTCCGCTACTCGAGCGAGAGGCAGTCGCGCTCGCTCTTCTTCTCCACCTCGGTCGCGACCCTCCGTGAGCAGCATCCGGACAGCCCCGTGCTCCAGCTGGTCTCGGACGAGTCGCGCCTCGTCGTCTCGGAGCCGCTCGGCGACCTGGCGGGCGCCTGGAACGAGGTGCCCGAGTCGAGCTGGGGCGTCGTCCGCGAAGGCCAGGACGAGCTGCACGCCTTCACGCCGCAGCCCCCGACGTGATCGCCGCACATCCGGCCGCACGCGGTCGTATTCTCGTCTGACCCGGGCTCCCCACCGAAGGACACTCCGATCGACGCCAGCGCCCCAGCCCCCTCGCCCGTCCTCCCCTTCCACGACCCGTCGCGGCGCAGCCGGCTGACCAAGGTGGTCGGGTGGATCGTGGCGACGATCGCCGTGCTGGTCATCCTCAACCTGCTCGGCATCGACATCTGGGGCTGGCTGAAGGACCTCTGGGACCAGATCAAGGACGTCCCGGCGCAGTACATCATCGCGGCCCTCGTCCTCCAGACCGGGCAGACCGTGCTCGCCGGCACCTCGTACTACGGGATCCTGCGGGCCGGATACCCGGAGCAGGTGCCGTACTGGCCGATCATCACCGCCTACGCGGTCGGCGTCTCGATGAACAACTTCCTCCCGGCCAACCTCGGGACGTTCGTGACGTTGCTCATGTTCGTCGCGATCATCCCCGCGCTCACCTTCCCCGGGGCCATCGCGGCGTACCTCGTGCAGAAGATCTTCTACACGGTGATCGGCACCCTGGTGTACCTCTACCTCTTCCTCTCCGTGCCGGGCTCGTTCGACGCCAACCTCGGCAACCTGACGGAGTACCCGGTCCTGTTCATCATGATCGGCGCCGGCGCCGTCCTGCTCTGCGTCGTCCTGGGGCGGATCTTCTGGCGGCAGCTGAAGAAGCTCTGGGAGCAGGCGAAGGCGGGCGGCAAGATCCTGAGCAGGCCGAAGGACTACGCGCTCCACGCCCTCCTGCCCTCGTTCCTCTCGTGGCTCTGCAAGCTCGGCGTGATCGGCATCTTCCTCGCCGCGTTCGCGATCCCGGTCACGTTCGAGTCGATCATGTGGATCGTCGGCTCCGGCTCCCTCGCGAACACCGTCTCGTTCACACCCGGCTCGGTCGGCATCACGCAGGCGACGAACGCCCTCGCGCTCGACACCTGCTGCAACGTCCCCGAGTCGACGACCGTCGACTACTCGACCGCCCAGCAGCTGATCACGACGGCCTGGAACGCCCTCGTCGCCCTCGTGCTGGTCGTCCTCGTCTTCGGGTGGACGGGGGGCAAGCAGCTCGTCGGGGAGTCGTACGTCGACGCGAAGCTGAAGGTGGCCCAGCAGAAGGAGCAGCGGGCGGAGAAGAAGGCGGCGAAGCGTGCGGCCCGCGGCGACCAGGGCTTCCTGCATCGCCGTCACGGAGACGAGACGACCGCCGACCCGGCGCCCGCGGACGAGACGGAGCCGCCCGACCGCTGACGTCTAGCCCGGCACGGGCTCGAGTGGCTTCTCGAACCAGTGGTGGGCGTACGGGTTGTCGTTGAACGGCTCGACCTCGCGGTAGCCGACCGAGCGGTAGAGCGCGATCGCCTCGGTCAGCGCGCCGTTCGTGTCGAGCCGCACCGTGGTCGCGCCGGTCTCCGCCGCCCGCCGCTCGAGCTCCGCGACCAGCCGCCGCCCGAGCCCGAGCCCGCGCACGCGCTCCGAGACCCAGATCCGGGCCAGCTCGGCCGGCCCGTCGCCGTGGAGCTTGAGGGCGCCGCAGCCGACCGGCTCGTCGTGGAGCGTCGCCACGAGGAAGAGACCGGAGGGTGGCCTGACCTCGTCGGCGGGCATGGGGTTCCGTCGCGGGTCGAAGCCGCTCTCGAACCGGCGCGCGAGCTCCGCGGCATACGCGGCGAGACAGGCCCGGGCGGCCGGCGCGTCGGGGTCGAGGACGTCGATCGCGACGAGCGGCGCGGTCAGGAGCCGCTCCACCTCGGTCATCGCCTCGACGAGCCGCGCGCGCCGGTGCTCGTCGAGCGGCTCGAGGAACGAGCGCGCGAGCTCGTCGCTCCGCCGGTCGAGCAGCGTGCGCTCCGCGCGCCCGGCGGCCGTGAGCTCCGCGAGCCGGACGCGGCGGTCGTCGCCGCTCGGCCGCACCCGGATGAGCCCGGCCGCCTCGAGCGACTGCAGGAGCCGGCTCAGGTACCCGGAGTCGAGCGCGAGGCGCCTCCGCAGCTCGCGCACCTCGGCCCGGCCCCGGCCGATCTCCCAGAGGAGACGGGCCTCGCCGAGCGGGCGGTCCGTCGCGAGATAGCGATCCTCGAGCGCGCCGACGCGCTCGGTGACGAGCCTGTTGAAGCTCCGCACGCTGCGAACGTCGGCGTCACGCATTCTCTGACTCGAGTCAGAGAATATCGAGAGCAAGGGAACCGCGGCGCGGGACTATCCGGCGGGCTTGCGCGCCGCGACGCAGACCTGGGTCACCGCGGCGTAGAAGGCGCCCCGCTCGTCGAGGTCGCGCAGGTCGTCGATCCAGCCCCGCACGTCGTCTGCCGCGACGTCGTCCCGTCCGGCGACGTAGTCCTCGACGAGCGCGACCAGCGTGCCGAGATAGGACTGCGGCGAGAGCCGGTCCGTGGCGAACGCGTGCGCCTCCAGCCGCACGGCCTCGAAGCCAGCGGCCCTGAGCCGCGAGGGGAGGCTCCGCGGCAGCGCGGGATGAGCGAGGTGTCCGTCCCAGGCGTCCAGGATGCGCCTCGTCCTCGCCTCGTCGCTCGTGCCGAGGGAGATCGTGCTCCAGTCGACGTCCCAGAGGACGAGGCGGCCGCCGGGCACGAGCGCGCGGTGGAGCTCGCCCAGCGCCGCATCGACGTCCGGCACGTACTCCAGCACCTGGACGCAGAGCGCCGCGTCGAACGCCGCGTCGCCGACGGGGAGCGCCGTCACCTCTCCCTCGAGGAACGCGACGTTCGCGAGCCCTTCGCTGCGATGACGGGCCGCGGCGAGCATCTCCCGACTCCGGTCGACTCCGACCACGGAGCCGTCACCGCCCACGTCGTCGAGCAGCTCGGTCGCGTAGAAGCCCGGCCCGCAGCCGGCATCGAGGACGCTGTCGCCGGGGGTGGCGGCGAGCGCGTCACGCACGAGCCTGCGGCGGCGGAGGACGTCCTCGGTGCCGTAGAGGGCCTCGAGGCGGGGGAGGAGGTCGGCGTCGAAGCGCAGCTGGCTCATGGAGAGCCTCCTGTCCGGACGACCGCTCCATCGTAGTCCGCCTCGGTGGGTCGCCTCGATCCGGCCGGCGTCGGCAGGCTACGAGGGTGCCGCTCCAGAACCGCGTCACCCCCCTCGGCGAGCTCGTCGCCGACCCCGCCCGCGGCCTCGTCTACGGCAACCGCGGCTGCCTCCACGACGCCGAGGGGCGGATCCGGCGGCGGTTCGCGGTCAAGCGCTGGATCGCGTGCCGCCTCGTCTTCAAGGACTGGCACCGCGCACCGCTCCTCCAGCCGGGGAGGTTCACCGAGCTCTTCTTCCTCGACGAGGCCACGGCGTTCGCGGCGGGTCACCGGCCGTGCGCGCTCTGCCGCCGCGAGGACTACGACCGCTTCACGACGCTCTGGGCCGGCCTCCACGGCGAGCGGGGGGCGGACACGATCGACGAGCGCCTCCACGCCGAGCGCGTCGACCCGGCGACGCGCGGCCATCGGCTGCACACGGCGCAGCTGGACGAGCTGCCGGACGGCGCCTTCGTGCTCGACGAGAGCCCGAAGCTCGTCCTCGGCCGCGAGCTCCTCACCTGGTCGCCGGGCGGCTACGTGGCGCGCGCGCCACGACCCTCGGGCCGGACGACGCTCATCACGCCACCGTCGCTCGCTGCGGTGCTCGAGGCGGGCTGGGCACCGGTCGTGCCGCTGCTGCACCCCTCTGCCCGCTAGAACTCCGCCGTGGCCGCGAACGACAGCACCGGCTTCACCGTCTGGCTCACGGGGCTCTCCGGGCGCCGGCAAGACGACGATCGGCCATGCCGTCGCCGCCGAGCTCGAGCGCCGCGGCCTCCACGTCGAGGTGCTCGACGGCGACGTCGTGCGCACGCACCTCTCGAAGGGGCTCGGGTTCTCCCACGAGGACCGCGACACGAACATCGAGCGGATCGGCTGGGTCGCCTCGCGCCTCACGCGCCACGGCGCGGCCGTCGTCGTCGCGGCGATCTCGCCCTACGACGGGACGCGGAAGCGCGTCCGGGCGCTCGTGGAGGAGCAAGGCCCGTTCATCGAGGTGTGGGTCAAGGCGACCGTCGAGGAGTGCGTCCGGCGCGACGTCAAGGGCCTCTACGCGAAGGCCCTCGCCGGCGAGATCACGCAGTTCACGGGCGTCGACGACCCGTACGAGGAGCCCGACGACGCCGAGGTCGTGGCCGACACGGTCGCGCTCACGGCGGACGAGTCGGTCGCGCTCGTGCTCGCCGAGCTCGAGCGCCGGGCGCTGGCGCCTGCGGCCGCGCCCGCGGTCAGCTGAGCTCGTAGCCGAGCGTCGCGAGGGTCTCCCCCGCCTCGCGCTCGACGTCGGCGACCTGCGCTGCCGTGAGGTCGCGGCGCCACCGGCCGGCGGAGCGGTCGTGGACGGCCGAGAACGCCTCGGCGACCGGCCCTGCCGCGACGCCGAGACACTCGGCGACGGGTGCCGCCGCACCGGCCGGGTCGGCGACGAGCTGCTCGTACCGCACCTCGACCGTGCGCTCCGGGACGGCCCTCGCGGCGCCGACGTACCGGCGCCAGGCCCAGGCGGCGCGCGTCGCGTCGGAGACCTCGGTGAACTCCGCCTCGCGGCCGCGCTCGACCCAGAAGCGGGCATGGGCGCCGTAGGCGAGCCGCGCGTCGTCGGCACCCGTCCGCGCGGCGCTCAGCCAGCCGCGCTCGAGGAGCGACGTGACGACGTCCCGCCCGTCGCGCACGACGTGCACCGCGACCGCCTCGGGATAGGCCAGCAGGGCGGCGGCGAGGACGAAGCTCGTCTCCGGCGTCTGCTCGACCCCGCGCAGCCCGGTCGCCAGCCCGAGCCGCCGCACGCGCTCGAGGATGCTCCGCAGGCGCGGAGCGACGACGTCGTCCGGACGGTCGAGCAGCGCCGGGATCGCCGCCTTCCACGGCTGCACCTCGTCGAGGTCGACGAACCCCGGCAGCGAGCCGAGCGCGCTCCCCGTGAACGTCGTCCCCGAGCGCGGCGAGCCGACGACGAAGACGAGGCGCTCCTCGCGCCCCAGCCGCCGTCGGCGGCGCGCGATCCGTACGGCGCTGCGCCCGTAGAGGGCGGCCGACGTCGCGAGGTCCTTCGGGCCCGACACGGCCACGGAGGTTAGCCCGCGTAGGTCGCGGCCAGCTCGTCGATGCGGGCCGCGCTCCGCTCGAGGCTCGCACGGCTCAGCCTGCCCGAGCGGGCCGCGGCGAGCAGCGCGTCGTACGCCTGCGCCGTCGCCCGCTCCGGGCCGACGAAGAGCAGCAGGTCGACGCCCGCCGCCGCGGCGCGGATCGCCGCCTCCGGCACCGACGTGCCGTGCGTCGACGCGAGCGCCTCGAGCGCGTCGGTCACGGTGGCCCCGCCGTAGCCGAGGCCCCGCAGGAGCGCGAGGACGCGGGGCGACCAGGCCGCCGGGACACCCCCGTACGCGCTGTATGCGGCGTTCGAGATCATCACGAGCGGGACGACCCCCGCCGCGAGCGCGCGCCGGTACGGCATGAGCCCCGGCGCGAGGGCCGCGGCGTCCGCGTCGATCGTCACCGCCGTCTCGTCGGTGGTCGCGATCGCCCGGCCGAGGCCCGGGAAGTGCTTGAGCGTCGGCGCGACGCCGCCGTCCAGCAGGCCCGCCGCAAATGCGGTGACGCCCTTCGCCGCCCGGGTCGGGTTGGACGAGAAGGCGCGCCGCTGCGCGGCGATGAAGGAGCCGGGGACGGCCGGGACGTCGGCGACCGGGGCGAGGTCGACGTCGACCCCGAGCCGCTCGAGCGCCGTCGCGGTCTCGCGCCCGCGCTTCCGGATCGCACCCTCCGTGAGCGCGCCGAGCTCCTGCGCCGACGCGACCGGCGGCGCCCACCGGAAGCGGCGCACGAGGCCGCCCTCCTGGTCGGTGGCGATCAACAGCCTCCGCCCGCCGGCGCGCGCGGCCGCCCGCAGGCTCGCCGTCAGCGCCCGCACCTGGGGCGCCGAGCGCGCGTTCGCGCCCATGAGGATGACGCCGCCGACGCGGCCGCGGCGCACGCGATCGAGCAGGCCGGGGCTCGCCGTCGGGCCATCGACCGCGACGACCAGGCGCGCACCGACGAGCTCGGCGAGCGTCGCGGGCGCGGCGCGGCCCGCGGCACCCGCGGTCGCAGCGGAGACCACGAGGGCGAGCACGACGACGACGAGCGCTCCGAGGCGTGACCGCGGCACGGGGCTATCGTCGCAGCGGCGCCTGCCGTCCCGACGCACCACGGAGGTGGACCGTGCACCAGCTGATCCAGATCGTCGGCGCGCTGCTCATCCTCGCCGGCTTCGTCGCCGCCCAGTTCCGCATGCTCGACCCGCTGTCGCTGCCGTACCTGCTCGTGAACCTCGTCGGCTCGGCGATCCTCACCGTCGACGCCTGGCGCGAGGCGCAGTGGGGCTTCTTCCTGCTCGAGCTCGTCTGGGCGATCGTGTCGGCGTGGGGGCTGCTGCAGCTGGCCCGCGGGCGGACGCCGACCGCCGCGCACTGACGGTCAGGCGATGATCTCCTCGTCCTGCCGCACGGAGAACGGCAGCCGCCAGTCGTCGTCCGCCTCGTCGTCGATCGTGAGCCGCCACTCGTAGCGGCCCGGCTCGAGGAGCAGCGGGCCGGAGTTGATCGCGACGGGGAAGTCGAGCGGCGTCCCCGGCTTGAGGCCGGCGGGGCGGCCGACCTCGAACGGGACGTCGTCGAAGAAGACGATCGGCTCGGACCCGTCCCCCGTCTCCGCGTCCATCTCGACGGGCTGCCCGTCGGCGTCGAGCAGCTCGAGGCGCATGACGTGACGCTGGTTCGCCTGATCCCACGGGACGCGGATCAGGATCGCGATCCCGAAGGGCGTGGGCTCCGGCCCGGTCAGCGACCAGCCGCCGCCGACGATCGTCAGCTTGCCGTCGCTCACCTGGGCGAAATCGGCCAGGAGCATCGTCACGCGCACCCCGCGAGTCTCGCACAGGCCGGTCGCTCGTTCAGCGTCGGCGAGCGCGCTCAGCGCACGCGCGACCGACTCGCATCGGCTCGCGGCGAGCGTCTACCCGCAGGTGTCGACCGGGGCGGCGCCGCAGGTCCGCCCCGATCGGCAGGTGACGATTCTGCCCTCACCGGCGGGCGCCGGTCAACGGTGAAGGGCCAATCGGTTTCCCTTCGTCAGCGCGTCTGCGGGAAGCCGAGGTCGACCGTGCTCGTGGCGGGGTCGGGCCACCGGGAGGTGACGACCTTGCCGCGGGTGTAGAAGTGGATCGACTCGGGCCCGTAGGCGTGCGAGTCACCGAAGAGCGACGCCTTCCACCCGCCGAACGAGTAGTAGGCGACGGGCACCGGGATGGGGACGTTGATGCCCACCATGCCGGCCTGCACGTCGAACTGGAACTGGCGCGCAGCGCCGCCGTCCCGGGTGAAGAGGGCGACGCCGTTGCCGTACGGGTTGTCGTTGACGAGGCCGACCGCCTCGTCGTACGTCCCGGCGCGCACGACCGAGAGCACCGGCCCGAAGATCTCGTCGCGGTAGGCGTCCATCTCCGTCGTCACGTTGTCGAGCAGCGAGACGCCGAGGAAGAAGCCGTCGCCCTCGGGCGCCGTCTCGCGTCCGTCGGCGACGATGGTGGCGCCCTGGTCGGCGCCCGAGGCGAGGTACGAGGCGACCTTGTCGCGATGCTCGCGGGTCACGAGCGGCCCCATCTCGGACTCGGGCTCGAAGCCGTTCCCGACCTTGACGTTCGGGAGGCGCTGCTTGATCGCCTCGACCAGCGGGTCGGCGACGTCGCCGACAGCGACGACGACGGAGACCGCCATGCAGCGCTCGCCCGCCGAGCCGTACCCGGCCGAGACCGCCGCGTCGGCGGCCATGTCGACGTCCGCGTCGGGCAGGACGATCATGTGGTTCTTCGCGCCGCCGAGCGCCTGCACGCGCTTGCCGTGCTTCGTCCCGGTCTCGTAGATGTAGCGCGCGATCGGCGTCGAGCCGACGAAGCTGACCGCCGCGACACCGGGGTGCTCGAGCAGCGCGTCGACGGCCTCCTTGTCGCCCTGGACGACGTTGAAGACGCCGTCCGGGAGCCCTGCCTCCTTGAGCAGCTCCGCGGTGAGCAGCGACACCGAGGGATCCTTCTCCGACGGCTTGAGGACGAAGCAGTTGCCGCACGCCACGGCGGGCGCCCACATCCACATGGGCACCATCGCGGGGAAGTTGAACGGCGTGATCCCGGCGACGACGCCGAGCGGCTGCCGGATCGAGTAGACGTCGATCCCCGTCGAGGCCTGCTCGGAGAAGTCGCCCTTGACGAGCGTCGGGATGCCGCAGGCGAACTCGATCACCTCGAGGCCGCGCGCGACCTCGCCCATCGCGTCCGAGAGCACCTTGCCGTGCTCCGCCGTCAGGACCCGGGCGATGTCCTCGCGACGCGCGTGGAAGAGCTCGCGGATCGCGAAGAACAGCTCCGCGCGCTTCGCGAGCGACGTCGTGCGCCACGACTCGAACGCCTCGGCCGCGTTCGCGACCACGGCGTCGACCTCGGCCCTCGACGCCAGGTCGACCGCGCCCGTCTGCACGCCGCGCGCCGGGTCGTAGACCGGGCTCGAGCGCCCGGAGGCGCCGTCGACGCGCGTCCCTCCGATCCAGTGGGGGATCCGCGCGATCTTCTCGTCGCGGCCGGTGGTGGGGGCTTCCGCAAGCTCCGTCATGGCTCAGTCCTCCTCGAGGGCGGTCCCGTGAGGGTATCGCGCCCGCGCTCCCCGGGGCTGCGACCGAGAGGAGAGGCCGGCGGGCTAGATCCTGACGTCGCCGGTGTCGCAGTCGCCCGGGTCGCCCGAGTCGAACCCGGTCTTGAACCACTGCTCGCGGAGCGCGGACGAGCCGTGCGTCCACTGCTCCGGGCTGCGGGCGCCGAGCCGGTCGTCGCCGACGGCGGCGGCGGCGCCGATCCCTTCCTCGAGGTCGCCCGACTCGAGCAGGCCGCGGTCGTAGGTCGAGCGGGCCCAGACCCCCGCGAAGCAGTCCGCCTGGAGCTCGAGGCGCACGAGGTAGAGGTTCGCGTTGTCCGGGTCGTCCCGCTGCTTGCGCCGGACCTCCGCCTCGATCCCGAGGACGCTCTGCACGTGGTGGCCGACCTCGTGGGCGATCACGTACGCGGCGGCGAAGTCGCCCGGTGCGCCGAAGCGACGTGACAGCTCGTTGAAGAACGAGAGGTCCAGGTAGACCTTGTTGTCGGCCGGGCAGTAGAACGGCCCGGTCTGCGACGACGCCGTCCCGCAGCCCGACTGCGTCGCCGTCGAGAAGATCACGACGGGCGCGCGCGGGTACTGCTTGTCGGACTGCGCGAAGAGCTTCGCCCACGTGTCCTGCGTGTCCTTCGCGACGAACTTCGTGAACTCGAAGACCGTGTCCTCCGGGTCACCGGGCTGCGCGTTCGAGCCCGCCGCCGGCCCCGGGTCGAAGCCCCCGGGCGAGAAGCCGCTGTCGCTCCCGCCGCCGATCACGTTGCCGCCGAGGAGCAGCGCCGCGATCACGACGAGCAGGATCGCCCCGAGCCCGCCGCCGGCCTTGCCCATCGGGATCGGCAGGCCGCCGCCGCCCATCGTCCCGCCCTGACCCCGGCGGTCCTGGACGTCGCCCTGCCCCTGGACCCGCTTCCACCGCACGGCTGCGAGCCTACCCCGCCGCGAACGCGGCCGAACGTCGTCAGCAGGCGCTGCGCGTCACAGCCCGGCCTCGGCGAGCGGGCGCCGAGCCCAGGCGAGCTGGGTCGAGTACCAGCCCTGGAGCGGCTGGAGCGTGACGCCTCCGCTCGACGAGTGGACGAACCACCCGTTGCCGACGTAGATGCCGGCGTGCCCGACCTCGGTCGGCTTCGACTTCGGGCCTCTGCTCCCGAAGAAGAGGATGTCGCCGGGGGTGAGCGAGCCGGCGTCGATGCGGAGCGGCTTCGCGACCTCGCCGCTCATCGCGTATGTCGTCCGCCCCTTCAGCACCTCGGGCAGGAGCGCGGCGCCGGGGAACGGCTCGAGCTTGAAGACCCGCCAGATGAGGCCCGAGCAGTCGAACCCGCCGGGCGCGACGACCGTGCCGGTCGCGGACGTGGCGCTCCAGAGCCTCTGCGTCTTCTCCGAGCTCCCCGAGAAGACGTACGGGTAGCCGACGAACCGCAGCGCCCGGGTGAGGACGGCGCGCTGCCAGTCGGTGAGGACGGGGAACGCGAACTCGCCCGTGAGCTGCTGGATCGTCGTGACGCGCCACGGCTCGAGGCCGAGGAGCTTCGAGAGCGAGTACGCGGCCTCCGCCCGCGACGCCGGCTGGCGCGGCGAGCGCTCGAGCTGCTCGCTCCCGACGGGATGGTTGAGGCGCAGGCCGAGGAGCCGGGCGACCGTCTCCGTGCCGAGCATGTCGATCGGCTCGAGCCCGGCGTCGCGCGCCGCGAGCCGGATCGTCCGCGCCGACGGGAGGAGCCCCGCAGCGGCGACGAGCTGCGCGTCGAGCTCCCGCATCGTGACGATCCGCATCGGATCGGGCGGCGCCTTGTGCGGCTTGCCGAGCGCGACGATCGCGTCGTGCAGCTCGCCCCGGGTGAGGGAGTCGTCCGGCCGGAACGTCGCGACGTCCGGCCCCATCACGCCCGCGGCGACGACCGCCGCGATCTGCGGCGAAGCCCAGTTCGGCGCGGCGGCCTGAAGCGTCTCGGGCGGCAGCGTCACGTCGGCCTCGGCCGATGCGGCCAGCGCCAGCGCGGCGAGCCCGCAGACGACGATCCCGATGAGCCTCGACCCCATGGTTTGTCCTATCGGACGTCGCGCGGGCCTCCTTGATCGGCCCGGCGGGGATTCGCACGAAATCCGTACAACCCGACGCGCATCCGCTAGAACGCCGACATGGCGCGCGACACGATCCGCGACTGGGTCCGGACGCTGGAGCGCAGGGAGCCGACGGAGCAGTGGACGATGCTCTGCTGGCTCGCCGGGCGCGAGATCGCGATCGACGAGGACGAGCTGAACGGCGCCGTTCGGCGGGCGGAGCTCCTCCTCGCCGCCGGCGGCGACCCGCACCGGCCGCTGGACCCGTTCGGGCGCGCGGCGACGGCGCTCGCCGACGACCTCGACGCGCCCGAGCGGCGGGCCACGCTGATGGCAGGGCTCGCCGCGCTGCGCGACGACGTGGCGGGGCTTCGCGGCGCGCGCGAGTCGCTCGCGCTCCTGCTCGCCGATCCCGACCTCGCCTGGAACGTCTACGGCACCGCGGTGCTCGCGGACGCGCTCGCGGAGGAGTGAGCGCGGCTCAGCCCGCGAGGCGGGCGATGAGCTTCAGCGGGCCGCGCGCGACGCCGCGCGCGTCGGCCGGGTGGGCGACGTCGCCGCACAGGAGGCCCGCCACGACGGAGAAGACACCGGGCGCGCGGGCCGCCGCGAACACCGCGCGCGGATGCCGGTCGAAGGCGCGCTTCGCCGCCCACGACGCCGCCGCGTGACGGTCGAGCGTCGAGGCGAGCGCGGCGGTGTAGCCGTCCAGGTCGCCCGCGAGGATCGCGTCCGCGGCGAGCCGCGCCGAGACGAACGCCTCGTACATCCCGTCGCCCGAGAGCGGGTCGACGAGCCCTGCCGCGTCTCCGACGAGGAGGACGCGACCGGCGGCGGCCGGCGTGCCGAGGCGTCGCATCGGCAGGCGGTGGCCGCGCACCTCGGTCAGCGCGTCGGGCGCGACGCCGTGGGCCTCGGCGAGCCGCGCCAGGTGCTCGCGGAGCCGCGGCCCCTCCGCGCCCCACCCGCCCACGCCGAGGTTCGCATGGTCGCCCTTCGGGAAGACCCAGCCGTAGCCGCCGGGAACGGTGGCGAGCTCGATCACCGCCGTCCGCTCCAGGTCCTGCGCGAGCGCGTCGAGGGGCACGTTCCCCTCGAGCGCGACGCCGCGGACGATCCGGTCGCCCAGGTCGAGGTGGCGCGCGACGACCCCGTTCGCACCGTCTGCGCCGACGACGACGTCCGCGCGGACCCGGGTGCCGCCCACGCGCGCCGTGACCCCCAGGTCGCCCGGCTCGAGCTCGCCCACCGGCGCCCCCTCGCGGAGCTCCGCGCCGGCCGCAGCCGCCTCCCCGGCCAGGAACGCGTCGAGCCGGCGTCGCTGGGTCATGCGGATCAGCGGCCGGTCGTGGCTCCGCGTGAAGCCCGCGCCGTAGCGGAGCCGGAGCTCGAAGTGGTCGACGTCCCGCTCGACGACGGGCGACGGGTCGACGGGGATCCGCTTGAGCGCGCGACCCGTGAGCCCGCCCCCGCACGGCTTGTCGCGCGGGAAGCGCGCCCGGTCGGCGAGAAGCACGCGCGCGCCGCTGCGTGCGAGGTGGATCGCGGTCGAGGAGCCGGCCGGGCCGGCGCCGGCGACCAGGACGTCGTAGTGCTCCACCACCGGATCGTAGGCGGCGAGGGGCTACTTGGCGCCGAGCGGGTAGCAGCTCGCGCTCCCCGCGCAGCGGCGAAGGACCGCCACGGCAGGAGGCCGCGAGCGCCCTCCCGGCCACGTCACGCGGACGAGCGCCGAGGCGGCGTTGTTCGCATAGTCGAGCTCGCGAAGCCGCCGCTCCGGGTTCGCGTGCTGCACGAGCACGTAGAGCCCCTGGCGCACACCGGTCAGGTCGAGGTCCTGCCCGTGGAAGAAGGCCGGGTACCGATCCGTGTACCCGACCGAGGAGCCCTCCTCGACGCGCAGCGCCCTCGGCTGCAGCGTCGCGCAGTCGCCGACGAAGCGCGGCAGGGCGCGCGGGCGGCCGCGCATCCCGCGGGCGAGCCCCCACCTGTCGATCAGGCAGAAGCCGCTCTTGCGATCGGTGACGACGAGGCGACCGTCGACCGTGCGTAGCTCGTACCGGACGAAGTCGTCGAGGTGCCAATGGCGGTGCGGCGGATGCCGCTCGTACCGGAGCACGCCGACGCCCTCCAGGGTGGTCGTCGAGCCGCCGTCATGGAGCACCCGCTGCTCGACGAGCATCGGGGCCGCGGTCGAGCCGCGCTCCCCGAGCAGCCAGAGCGCGCCGTCGCCGAGGTTGTCCGTGGCCGACGTGAAGCCGAGCCGGAAGCGGCCGCCGCTCGCGCGAACGACGAGGTCGCTCGGCGTCCGCTGGTCGAGGTCCGGCAGCAGAGCGGTGCGGGCCGCCGCGAGCTCGGGCGCGAGCCTGGCCCAGGTCACCTCGCGGGCTCCGCGCGGCAGCCGCCCGACCCGCGCCGCGGCCCCGCCGGCCGTCCGAACGACCCACGGCTGGAGCGTGCCTCCACGCCCTCGGAGGAACGCGAGGGAGCCGCCGTCGGGCGACCAGTCGGGCCGGCCGTCGTACCCCGCCGAGGTCGTGAGGCGCCGCGACGCCCCGTCGACGCTCGCGAGCCACACGTCGGCGCCGCCGTCGCCGAGACCCGTGAAGGCGAGGCGGTCGCCCGAGGGGTGCCAGTCGGGCGAGCGTGCCTCCCCGAGGGCGTCGTGGAAGAGCTCGGGCTCGCCTCCCGGCGCGGCGACCGACCAGAGGTCGAAGGCGCCCTGGGCGTCGGAGGCGAACGCGATCCGCCGGCCGTTCGGCGCCCACGCGGGCTCGCGGTCGTCGGCGGGCCCGCGCGTCAACCGCACCGCGCGCGGACGGTCGACGCGGGTGCGGAGGAGGTCGTGATCGCCCTCGGCGCCGCTCGCCCAGACGACCTGCGAGCCGTCGGGCGACCAGGCCGGCTCCACGTCCTCGCTGCGCTCGGACCACGTGAGCCGGCGGAGCGCGCCCGTCGGGACGTCGACGACGTAGAGCTCCCGGTTGCCGCTCCGGGCGCTTGTGAACGCGAGCCGCCGGCCGGACGGCGCGACGGCCAGGTCGGCATCCCCCGGCTGCAGCCACGGGATCGCCGCGGAGCCCGTCCCGTCGGGGAGCATCGCGCTCGCCTCGACCGGGTCGACGACGACCAGGGCGGCACCGTCACCGGGGGACGCGACCCGTCCCGCGCCCGCGACGTGGACCGCGATGAGCGGCACGGCGACGAGGAGCGCGAGTGACGCTCCCACCGCTGCGATCGGGCCTCCCCCGCCACGCATGACCGCGTCACTCTCGCATGCCGCTCAGGGCGACACGGCTACAATGGCGCGCCCGGCAGGGGTTCCCGAGTGGCCAAAGGGGGCGGGCTGTAAACCCGCTGGCTCAGCCTTCAGAGGTTCGAATCCTCTCCCCTGCACTACTCGGCGGCGGGAATCGCCGATGCCGAATCCCCGGCTCGATCCCCGTCCTTCGCGCTGGTGCACGACACCAAGGCGCTGGCTTCGCGGCCGGCAAAGCCTGCCTTCGGCCTCCGCGGGGAGCGCGCGTTCCCAGGGTCGAACGGAGGCTACCTGCGCGCCAGGCAGCTTCGTTCGCCACCGGCTCGATCCTGCCCTGCGGGCGGGGCACAAGCCCTGCAGGCGCCCCGCTTCGCAGTCGCACGCTACCCGCGCGCCAGCGCCGCGAGCTGCTCCATGTCGATCTCGTGGACCAGCGCGTCCGCGTGGCGATGTGCCAGCCGCCACTCCGACTCCTCGCGGCGAAAGACGAGCGTGATGCGCAGCGACCAGTCCTGCTCGGGCAGGCCGCCCACGTTGCCGCGCTGCCGCTCGATCGCCACCAGCACGGCGAGGTCGCCCGACGCGTACGTCTCCACCACCTCGAGCGTCACCTCGCCGCCCTGGAAGAACTGCGCGGTCGCCTCCACGGCAGCGTCCGAGGAGTCGTGTCCCCGCCGTGGCGGCCCGCCGGTCGGCGGCATCAGCGTGTAGTCGTGGGTGTGGGGCAGCAACCTGAGGTACTCCCTCAGGTCGCCTTGGAGGAGGGCCGACGCGGCCTCCTCCGTCCGCGCGACGAGTTCTCCCAGGTCCTCGTCGGTGACTGTCTCGTCCGCCATCGCGTACCGTCGCAGGGCTACTTCAGCGGATTCGTCCCGGCCATCCAGATGATCACGCGGGTGAACTTCCCGTCCGGGCCGATGTCGAAGAAGTTGCAGTTGTGCATGTCGTTGCGCGTCCCGTCGTTCAGCTCGCCGATGTAGCTCTGCTCCGTCGCGACCTTGCCGGCCTCGGGCTCGACGACGATGTTCTTGATCTCGTGGAAGATCGAGACCGAGCCCTCGGTGAAGTCCGTGAACATGCGCCGGATCTCGTCCGAGCCCGTCCACGTGACGTGGTCGGTCTGCACCGTGAGGGTCGCGTCGTCGGCGAAGTGCGCGACGATCCCGTCGACGTCCTTCGCGTCGACCGCCTTGAAGTAGCTGTCCGGCAGCGCTGCGAGCTGCTCGCGGGTGAGAGAAGCGACGTTCGTGGCCATGGAGCCTCCTTCGCCTGATGCGGTACGGGGTCGACCGAGGCTAACCCCCTTCCCCCGCCCGCGGCAAGCAGCCGCGTGCAAGGATCGTGGCGATGACCGCCCTCCCGATCGAGTCCGGTACCGGCATCCCCGCGGCCGAGCTCGAGGAGCGACGCGAGCGCCTGCTCGACCACGTTCGCGCCGCGGGGCTCGCCGGCTACGTCCTCTTCGACGAGCACTACGTCCGCTACTTCAGCGGCCTCTGGTTCCTCTCGACCGAGCGTCCCGTCGCGTTCGCGCAGAGCGCCGACGGCTCGATGGCCGTCTTCGTCCCGGAGTTCGAGGTCGAGCGCGTCCGGGCGGAGACCACGTTCGAGAACGTCGAGTCGTACCCCGAGTACCCCGGTGTCGAGCACCCGATGCCGATCCTCGCGCGCGTGCTCGACGGCCTCGGCGTCGGCGGCCGCATCGGCGCCGACCAGGACGGCTACCCGGGGATCCTCGGCTACCGGGGGCCGACGCTGGGCGAGGTGACCGGCGCCGCGGTGACCCCGCTCGGCGCCGAGATCGAGGCGATGCTGACCCGGAAGAGCGCGACCGAGGTCGCGCTCATCCGCGAGAGCGCGCGCTGGTGCGAGCACGCGCACCGGCTCCTCCAGGAGTACTCGGTCCCCGGCGCCACCGAGGCGGAGGCGAGCCTGCGCGCCGGTCACGAGGCGACGCTCGCGCTGCTCGCGACGCAGGACGGCGAGGTCGGCGGCGTGCTCTCGTCGTCCGACGGCGTCCAGGCCGGCTACCGCGGCCAGATCGGGACGCGCAGCGCGTGGGCGCACGCGATCGCCCACAACATCACCTTCAAGGCGGGCGACGTGCTCGTCACCGAGACGAGCGCGCCGATCTGGGGCTACAACGCCGAGCTGGAGCGGGCGATGGTGATCGGCCCCCCGACCGACCGCATGCGCTGGCTCTTCGACCACGCCGTCGCCGCCCAGGACGTGGCCTTCGAGGCGCTCCGGCCGGGCGTCACGTGCGCCGACGTGGACGGCGCCGTGATGCGCTACTTCGAGGAGAACGACCTGCTGCCGCTCTGGCGGCAGCACACCGGCCACGCGATCGGCCTGCGGAACCACGAGGCGCCGTTCCTCGACCTCGGCGACTCGACGCCGATCGAGCCGGGGATGGTGTTCACGATCGAGCCCGGCGTCTACGACCCCGAGGTCGGCGGCTTCCGCCACTCGGACACGGTCGCCGTCACCGAGGACGGGATCGAGATCCTCACCGACTACCCGCGGGACCTCGAGAGCCTGACGATCCCCGCCTGAGCGCGATGGACTTCGAGCTCGGCGAGGACCTCGCGCTCTTCCAGCAGGAGACCCGCGCGTGGGTCGACCGCGAGGCGCCCAAGAGCTGGGCGCGCGAGCTCGAGCGGAACGAGGCGGAGTGGCCGTTCGAGCTCTTCGACAAGTTCACGCGGGCGGGCTTCCACGGCGTCGGGATCGACGAGGCGTACGGCGGCCAGGGCGGGAACGTCCTCGTCCAGATGATCCTCGCGCGCGAGCTCGCGCGGAGCCTCGGCGGCCTGTCGTGGCTCTGGGGGATCACCTCGTTCGCCGGCGGCAAGAGCATCGGGCTCTACGGCACCGACGCCCAGAAGGAGCGCTTCCTGCCGCCGATCACGCGCGGCGAGGTGCGCTTCGCGATCGGCTTCACCGAGCCCGGCGGCGGCACGGACGTGCTCGGCGGCATGCGCACCCACGCGCGCAAGGTGGACGGCGGCTGGCTCGTGAACGGGAGCAAGACGTGGTGCTCGGCGGCGCACACCGCGCACTACATCCTCCTCCTCGCGCGGACGGACGACGACGTGGAGAAGCGCCACCAGGGCCTCTCGCTCTTCCTCCTCCCGACCGACGCCGACGGGGTCACGATCGCCGACATCCCGAAGCTCGGGATGCGCGCGCTCGGCTCCTGCGACGTCGGCCTCCAGGACGTCTTCGTCCCGGACGAGCTCCTGCTCGGGGAGCCCGGCGACGCCTGGTACATGCTCCTGCCGACGCTCAACAACGAGCGGATCATCCTGTCCTCGTTCTGCTGCGGGATCCTCGACGGCGTCCTCGAGGACGCGCTCGCGTACGTCGGCGAGCGCGAGGCGTTCGGCCGGAAGATCGGCGAGTTCCAGGTGCTGCAGCACTACCTCGCGGACATCGCGATGTGGCGCCACCAGGCGGACCTCGTCGTGCGGCACGCTGCGTGGCTCCAGGACAGCGGCCGGCAGTGCTTCCAGGAGACGACGATGGCGAAGGTCGTCGCGTCCGAGGCGGCCGTCCGGGCGGCCGACCTCGGGATCCAGATCCTCGGCGGGATGGGCTACTCGGCCGAGACCGACATGCAGCGGTACTGGCGCGACGCGCGCCTCTTCCGGATCGGGCCGATCACGAACGAGATGGCGCGGAACGCGATCGCCGAGAACCTCGGCCTGCCGCGCTCGTTCTAGCCGGGCCTCAGCGCGCCGTCTCGGCCGATCGTCTCCGCGCGTCGATGCGCGGCGCCTCCGTGATCCCTGCGGCGGCGAGCTCGGCGGCGAGCCGCTCGCGGAGGACGAACTTCTGGATCTTCGTCCCGGACATGGGCCACTCGGTCACGAAGCGGACGTAGCGCGGCACCTTGAACGTCGCGATGCGGCCGACGCAGAAGTCGACGAGCTCGTCCTCGGTGGCGCTCGACCCGGGCCGGAGCTCGACGAACGCGGCCGGCACCTCCGTGTAGCGGGCGTCGGGCACACCGACGACCTGGACGATCTGGACGACGTCGTGGCCGGCCAGGTAGCCCTCGACCTCCAGCGCCGAGACGTTCTCGCCGCCGACCTTGAGCATGTCCTTGAGCCGCCCCGCGTAGCGCAGCCGGCCCTCGTCGTCGACCGAGCCGAGGTCACCGGTGTGGAACCACCCGTCCGCGTCGATCGCGAGCGCCGTCTGCTCGGGGTCCTTGTAGTAGCCCTCGAACCGGGCGTAGCCCCGCAGGCAGAGCTCTCCGACGACACCGGCCGGACGCTCCTCGCCGGTCTCGGGGTCGACGATCTTCAGCTCCATGCCCGGGAGCGGCCGCCCGAGCGTCCCGATGCGGACGTCCAGGGGGTCGTCCGGGTCGGGCAGCGTGAGGTTGCTCGAGCACTCGGTCGCTCCGAACGACGAGACCTGGATCGCGGTCGGGAGCCGCGCGTCCATCCGCGCGAGCGCCTCCGGGATCGCGATGTTCTGGACGATCCGGAGCGCCTCCAGGTCGGTCACCGCGAAGCGTGGGTGGTCGAGCACCTGGAGCCAGATCGTCTCGAAGGCGGGGTACGCGAGCGTGATCCGCTCGCCGACGAGCGTGTCCAGCGCCTGATCGGCGTCGAAGTGGCCCGCGTGGTAGAAGGTCGCGCCGAGCCCGAGACAGCCCACCAGCGGGACGATCCCGCCGATGTGGAAGAGCGGCAGCGGGTCCCAGAAGCGGTCGTCGGGCGTCGTCCGGAAGCGCGTCCGCTGCACGTTGAGCCCGTGCCGGACGATCGCCTCGTGGGTCAGCAGGCAGCCCTTCGGGTGCGAGGTGGTGCCCGACGTGTACATCAGGAGGCCCACGTCCCGGATCCGCACCCGGGCCTGCAGCGTGCGCACCTCGTCGGGGCCGACCGCCTCGGCGGCCGCTGCGAACGCCCCGGCCGCAAGGAGGCCCGGCGGCGCCTCCTCCGAGCCGAGGTCGACGACCTGCCGGAGGCGCGGCGCAGCCTCGAGCGCGAGCGCCCGCGGGTCCTGGCCCGCCGCCTCGGGGAAGAGCTCGGCGACCATCGCCGGGTAGTCGGGCGTCTCGGGCGGCCCGGAGGCGACGACGAGCGTCCGCAGGTCGGCGTGGGCGACGACGTGCCCCAGCTCGTGGGACTTGAAGCGGCCGTTGACGGGCACGACGACCGCCCCGAGCTTCGCCGCCCCGAAGAGCGCGAGCACGAACTCGAGCCGGTTCGGCATCAGGATCCCGACGTGGTCGCCCGGACCGACTCCGAGGGCGCGCAGCGAGCGCGCGTACCCGTCGATCAGGCCCGCGAGCTCGGCGTAGCGCACCCGCGCGTCGGGGAAGACGAGCGCCTCGTGGTCGCCCCGCCACTCCGCCGTCCGGTCGACGAGGTCGCCGAGGGTCGTCGCCTCGATCCACATCGCCGGATGCCCGCCCGCGGCCGGCTAGGCGGCGCCGCTCGTCGCCCAGTCGGCGATGCGGACGACGTCCCCGTCGCCCCAGGGGGTGACACGGCCGTCGGCCTGGAAGCGGTCGGGCAGGTCGTCGACCATGTGCAGCACCGCGCCCATGCGGCCGAAGCCGACGAAGAGCGCGACGTTCATGCACAGCTCGACGATCTCCGCCTCGTCGAAGTGCTCGCGGAGCCGTGCGAAGGTCTCGTCGCCGATCCCGAGGTGGTCGGTCGCGAAGAGGTCGGCGAACGCGATCGCGGCGCGCTCGGGCTCCGTCAGGTCGTCGGCGTCCTCCGGGCGCTCGAGCGAGCAGACGAGGGCCTCGGTGAGCCCGTCCTTCGTCCCCTCCTCGTAGCGCACCGCCATGCAGCTGCGGCACTGGTTCCAGAACGCGACGCGCAGACGCACGAGCTCGATCAGCCGGTCGGAGAGCAAGCGCTCGCGCCGGAGCGTCGCGCCGAACTCGACGAACGCCTCCGCGAGCGGAGGGCGCTGGGCGTAGATCTGGAGACGGAGGGGCGCGTTCGGGCCGAAGAGCGGCTCGACCTGCTCGGCGGGTGCGGGTGCGACGCGGGGCATGGAGACCTCCTAGCTCTCTGCGGCCCGGACGGGACCGACGGACGGCTGCGGCCAGCTCGGCTGGCGGCGGAACGTGGGATGGGGCGCGAACCCGAAGCCTGCGTCGAACTCGCGCGGGGCGACGAGGAGCTCGGCCGTGTTGCCGAGGCCGTCGTTGACGTAGGTCCCGCCCGCGATGCGTGGCGCGGGCGAGTTCGCACGGAAGCCGCCGGCGACGGCGCGCTCGTAGGCGGCGCCGAGCTCGGCGCCGTCCCGGGTCCCGACGGCGACGTTCATGAAGCCCTGATCCGAGAGCAGACGATCGTCGGGCAGCGGGCGCGGGGCCGGCTCCTCGTAGCGGAGGACCTCGAGGTAGACGTCGCCGCCGCGCGCGACGAAGGCGTCGCGCCGCACCCCGTCGAGCCCCCAGACGGCCTCGTCCTCGGGTGCGTGCAGGACCGTGCCGGCCTCCTCCTCGAGGCCGAACGCATCGACGTAGAACCGGCGCGCGGCGTCGAGGTCGGAGACGGAGAGCGCGACGTAGACCACCGCGGGGACGAGGTCGTAGAAGCGCGGGCGGATGCCGCCCGGCGTCGCGGCGCCCTCCTCGAAGAGCTCGATCACGCAGCCGACGTACGGCTCGACGAACGCGACCCGGCGCAGCCCGTCGACGCTGCGCGGCTCGGCGATCGGCTGCACCCCGAGGCCGGCGAGCCGCTCGAGCGCCGCGTCGAGGTCGGGGAGCGCGACGCCGAACCGCGCCCAGCCCAGGTCGGCGGGGCCGCGCTCGCCGAGGCGCTGCCGCTGCGGCGGGACGGTGTGGTGGAAGAGCTCGAGCTGCACCATGTCCTGGCGGCCGACGAGCCAGCTGATCGTGAACGCGGAGTCGTCGCCGAGCTCCTGGATCTGGGCGATCCGCTCGCCCCAGAGCACCCGCGTCCCCGCCTCCGCGAAGCCGAGCCCCTCGGTCAGGAGCCGGATCGAGCGCGGGACGTCCGAGGTGCAGAGGGCGATCTGGCAGAGCTGCATCGCGACGACCTGACGCTAGCTGTCTACCGAACGTTTGGTCAAGAGCTCAGACCGCGAGCCCGGCCGCGCGCCCGCTCGCGATCGCGTGCGGGAGGAGAAGCGGCGCGACGACGTCGCCTGCCGGGTGCACCTCGAGCCCGGCCGCGAGAAGCTCGTCGACGAGCGCCGTCTGCGGCTCGAAGCCCGTCATCACCACGGCGAGCTCGGCGTCGACCTCGACCGGCGCGCCGCCGTCGAGCGAGCGGAGCGTGACGCGGCCCGGCTCGATCCGCTCGAGCACCGCGCGCGTCACGGAGCGGAAGCCCGGGTACCCGCCGAGCCGGGCCACGAGCGCGCCGTGCTGGAACGAGCGGAAGAGGTCGGGGGCGACGGCGTCGAAGCTCGTGGCGAGGCAGACGTCGGCTCCCTCCTCGAGGAGGAGCTCGACCGCGCCGACCGCCTCGTAGTTGCCGCAGTCGTCGAAGACGAGCGCCGTCCGCGGCGCGGGCACCTCGCCGGCGAGCACCTCGAGCGGCGTCACGGCGCGCTCGATCCCGACGACCGCCTGCGCGGGCCGCAGCCGCTGGACGCCGTCTCGGCGTGGAAGCGAGCCGGTCGCGACGACGACGGCGTCGAACCGCGGGCGAGCCCGGCGTCGACCCGCGAGCCGAGCCGGCGCTCGACCCCGAGCCGCCCGAGCTCGTCCCAGAGCCAGTCGGAGATCCGGCCCATCTCGTCGCGGTGCGGTGCGCGGCGCTGGACGCGGAGCAGCCCGCCGGGCGCCTCCGCCGCCTCGTGGATCGCGACCACGTGGCCGCGCCGAGCGGCCGTCCACGCCGCCTCGAGACCCGCGGGCCCGGCGCCGACGACGAGCACGCGCCGCGGCACGGCGGCGGGCGCCGGCGGCGGCTCGCCCTCGCGGCCGATGTCCGGATTCACGGAGCACCCGGTACGGCCGCCGCCGGGCCGGAGGTCGAAGAGGCGGCCGACGCAGCCCTCGTTGCACCCGATGCACGGCCGCACCGCCTCGGGACGGCCGGCGAGCGAGGTCGCGACGAGCGCGGGGTCGGCGATCGTCGCGCGCACCATCGAGACGAGGTCCGCGACGCCGGCCGCGAGGATCGCCTCCGCCTGCGCGAGCGTCGTCACGCGCCCCGTGACGATCGTCGGGACGCGGGCGCCGCGTGTCACGGGCTCGCTCGTCGGGAGCTCGTAGCCGAGCGGCTCGTGCATCGCGCCGATCAGCTTCCCGAGCGCGTGGTAGCCGCCCATCGAGACGTCGACGAAGTCGACGAGCCCGTCGTCCTCGAGGGCGGCCAGGATGCGCGCGGCCTCCGGCGGCTCGATGCCGCCCTCGACCCCTTCGCTGCCGACGATCCGGATCCCGACGGCGAAGGACGGGCTCGTCGACGCCCGGATCGCCGCCAGCACCTCGCGTGCGAACCGGATCCGGTCGGCGCCGTACGCGTCGTCGCGCGTGTTCGTGAGCGGCGAGAGGAACGAGTGGACGAGGTACGAGTGGGCGCCGTGCACCTCGACGCCGTCGAGCCCGGCCCGCTCGGCGCGCGCCGCCGCGGCCGCGAAGCCCTCGACGACCGCGTCGATCATGGCCTGGGTCATCGGCTGCGCGATGCGCCCGTGGATCGGGTCGGCGAGCCGGGAGGGTGCCCACGCGGGCGAGCCGTCGCGCGGGAACGCCTGGATGCCGCCGTGCCAGAGCTGGGCGAAGACGCAGGTGTCGAGCGTGTGCAGCCGGTCGGCCAGCAGCGAGAGGCCGGGGACGACGTCGTCGCGCCAGGCGACCAGCGGTCCCGGGGAGCTCGGGTGCACGGTGCACGTCTCGGTGAAGACCGAGCCGACGCCGCCCCTGGCCCGCGCCTCGTGGTAGGCCACGAGCGCCTCGGTCACGTTCCCACGGGAGGCAAGGCCCGTCCCGTGGGCCGTGCGCGTGATGCGGTTGCGGAGCCGCGCGCCTGCGAGCGCGAGTGGCGCCTCGACGTGCGGGTACGCGCTCAGAAGGACCTGGGCAGCCCGACGCTCTCCGCGACGATGTTCCGGACCATCTGGTTCGTGACGGGCCCGATCTGGTAGAGCCGGACGTCGCGCCAGTACCGCTGCATCTGGTACTCGGCCGAGTAGCCCATCCCGCCCAGGATCTGGATCCCGCGGTCGGCCGCCTCGGTCGCGTACTCCGAGACGATCGCCTTGGCGGCCGACGACTCGACGCCGCACGGGAGATCCTGGTCGTAGAGCCACGAGGCCTTGTAGGTGAGGAGCTCGGACTGCATGAGGCGCATCTGCATGTCGGCGATCCAGTGTTGGATCACCTGGAACTCGCCGATCGGCTTGCCGAACGCCTCGCGCTCCAGCGCGTACTTGACGGCCTCCTCGATCACGCCGCGGAGGATCCCGGTGCACATCGCGGCCACGAGGATCCGCTCGTTGTTGAGCGTCGAGAGGATGTGGCCCCAGCCCTTGTTGACCTCGCCGATCACGTGCGTGTCGGGCACCCAGGCGTTGTCGAGCTGCACCTCGCAGGAGCCGACGCAGCGCATGCCGAGCTTCGGGATCGGCCGCGCCTGGACGCCCTCCTGCCTTGCGTCGACGAGGAAGAGCGTCTTGCCGCGGGAGGCCTTCTCCGCGTCCTTGTCGGTCGTGGCGAGCAGCAGCAGGTAGTCGCTGACGTGCGCCATCGTCGACCAGATCTTCGCGCCGTTGATCCGGAAGCCGTCGCCGTCGCGCTCGGCCGTCGTGATCATCCCGCCGAGGAGGTCGGTGCCGGCGCCGGGCTCGGTCACCGCGATCGCCGTGATCACCTTGCCCTCGGTGAGGCGGGGGATGAACTCCTGCTTGAGGTCCTCGGAGGCGAAGCGCTGGATCGACTTCGTGTTGAACTGGTTGACGCCCCAGATCCAGGCGATCCCGGCGAGCGAGCGCGAGACCTCCTCCATGAAGATGCTCTGGATCATCGCGCCACCGCCCTGACCGCCGAGCTCCTCGTCGATGCCGATCCCGAAGAAGCCCGCCTCGGCCATGTCGTCCCAGAGCTTGCGCGGGAAGTGCGTGCCGTCGTGGTCCTCGTGGCGCTCGAGCTCGAGGGCCACCTCCTTCGGGCACTTGTCCTCGACCCAGTCGTGGATCGCGCTCCGGAAGTCGTTCTCCTCGTCGCTGAACCTGAAGTCCACCTGGTCCCTCCTCGGCGCTAATCAAACGAACGCTTGATTGGTGACGGCCAGGGAGTCTACTCTTCTCGCGGCCGTGGGAGCAACGACGTGAGCGAGATCCGTGCACCGATCACCGGCAGCGTCTGGTCGATCGACGTCGCCGAAGGCGACGCCGTCGAGGTCGACCAGACCGTGATCGTGATCGAGTCGATGAAGCTCCAGATCCCGGTGGACGCCGAGACGGCGGGCACGGTGACGCGGATCCTCGTCGCCGAGGGCGACACGGTGCGCGAGAACGACGTGCTGCTGCTGCTCGGCTGAGCCCCGCTCAGGCGTGGCCGAAGCGCGGTGGGCGACGCTCGCGGAACGCGGCCACGCCCTCCTTCGCGTCGGCCGACGCGAAGACCTCGAGGAAGAGCGCCCGCTCGCGGTCGAGCCCGTCGTCCAGGTCGGCCGCGATCGCGCGCTTGATGGCGCGCACGGCGACCGCGGGGAGCGCGGCGAGCTCCACCGCAAGCGCGCGCGCCTCGGCAAGGGCGGTGCCCGGCTCCGAGACGGCGTGGACGAGGCCGAGCCGCTGCGCCTCGGCAGCGTCGATCGTCGTGCCGAGCAGGATCATCGCCCTGGCAGGCCCCACGCCGATCCGCCGCGGGAGACGCTGGGTCGCCCCGGCGCCGGGCATCAGCCCCAGCCGGACCTCCGGCGCGCCGAACCGCGCGCCCGGATCGGCGACGACGAGGTCGCAGACGAGCGCGACCTCGAGCCCGCCTCCCATCGCATGCGCCTGCACCGCTGCGACGACCGGCTGCGGGAGAGCCTCCCAGCGGCCGAGCGCGCGTCGTGTCGCGGCGGCGTGCTCGTCGATCCCCTCCCCCGTCGCGAGCCGTGCCGCGAACTCCTCGAGGTCCGCCCCCGCGAGGAACGCCTTCTCCCCCGTCCCGGTGAGGACGACGGCGCGCACGTCTGCGTCGCCGGCGAGCTCGACGGCCGCGGCGTCGAGCTGCGTCGATCACGTGGTCGGCGAGCGCGTTGACCGGCGGGTTGTCGACGGTGACGACCGCGACGGCCCCCTCGCGGTCGACGCGGACGGCCTCGCTCATCGCGCGTCGTCGTAGTCGTGCATGCCGCGGCCCGTCTTGCGGCCGAGCTGCCCGGCGGCCACGCGGGCGCGCACGCCCTGCGGCACGAGGAACCGGTCGCCGTAGTGCTCGCGCAGGTTGTCGGCCACCCGCTCGAGCACGTCGAGCCCGCTCAGGTCGGCCGTCGCGAGCGGCCCCATCGCGTGCCCGAAGCCGAGCTTGCAGGCGAGGTCGACGTCCTCGGGCGTGGCGATCCCCTCCTCCACGATCCGCGCCGCCTCGACCATGAAGAGCGCGATCAGCCGCGACGTGACGAAGCCCGGCGTGTCGCGCTGGCAGACGATCGTCTGCTTCCCGTAGCGCTGCGCGAGCTCGACCGTCGTCGCGAGCGTCGCGTCCGAGGTCTCGAGGCCGCGCACGATCTCGATCAGCTCCATCCGGGCCGGCGGGTTGAACCAGTGGCTCCCGATCACCCGATCCGGCCGCTCGGTGGCCGCGGCGAGGCGCGAGATCGAGAACTGCGAGGTGTTCGAGGCGAGGATCACGTCCTCCCGCGCGGCCGCGTCCGCCCGCCGCAGGACGTCGCACTTGACGTCGAAGACCTCCACGACCGTCTCGATCACGTGGTCCGCCTCGGCCACGGCGTCCTCGAGCGCCGTCGAGCCCGAGATCCGCGCGCGGACCGTGCCGTCGTCGCCCGCCCGCTCGAGCCCTCGCTCGATCCGGCCGAGGCCGCGCTCCAGCGCCGCCTCGTCGAGCTCGACGACCGTCACGTCGAGGCCCGCCCCCGCGACCACCTGGGCGATGCCGCTGCCCATCTGGCCACCGCCTCCGAGGACGACGGCGCGCATCAGTAGGAGCGCGGCAGCCCCAGGCCGCTGGTCGCGATGTGGTTGAGCGCGAGCTCGCGGGCGACGGGCACGGTCCGGAGCAGGCGGAGGTAGACGAAGCGCTGGAGGATCCCCGTCTCGTCCGTGAAGCCGCTCCCGCCGAAGGCCTGGAGCGCCGCGTCGGCCGCGCGCAGGCCCGCGTCGCACGCGGCCACCTTCGCGACGTTCGCCTCGAGCCCGGCCTGCTCGCCGGCGTCGTGCCGCTCGGCCGCGGCGATCGTCAGCGCCCAGGCGCCCTCGAGCGCGACGTACGCCTCGGCGAGCGGGTGCTGCACCGCCTGGTGGGCGCCGATCGGGACGTCGAAGACGACGCGCTCCGACGCGTAGCTGCTCGCGCGGGCGAGTGCCCAGCGCCCCAGGCCGACGGCCTGCGAGGCGACGACGAGCCGCTCCGGGTTGAGCCCGTCGAAGAGGACGCGCCCGCCGGCGCCCGGCTCGCCGAGGACGTCGTCGGGCGGGGCGACCGCGCCGTCGAAGAAGACGTTCCACTGGTACTCGAAGGACGGCGCCTCGACCTGGACGCGGGTCGACGTCACCCCCTCGGCGGGCACCGGGAGCACGACGAGCGTGAGCCCGCCCTGGGGCGCCCGCGCGACGACGACCATCGCGTCGCTCGACTCGAGCGCGGAGATGTACGTCTTCGCGCCGTCGACCCGGACGCCGCCGTCCACGGGCGTCGCCGTCGTCCGCAGGTTGTTCGCGTTCGACCCGGCGCCGGGCTCGGTGAACGCGAAGCAGAAGCGCGTCGTGCCCGCCGCGATCCCGGGGAGCCAGCGGTCGCGCTGCTCCTCGGTCCCGTGCCGGGCGATCATCGTCCCTGCCATCGCGGTCGAGATCACGAGCTTCGCCGCGGGGTAGCCGCCCGCTGCGAGCCGCTCGCTCGCGACGCAGAGCTCGAGCAGCCCTCCCGCGCCGCCGTGCTCCTCGGGCAGGGAGAGCGCCGTCAGCCCGCTCTCGGCGAGCGCGTCCCACTGGCCGAGCGAGGCATCGTGGTCGTCGAACCGGCGGTCGGCGTACCGCGCGCCGAGCTCGAACGCGAGCTCCGCGATCGCGCGCTGCTCGGTCGCCAGCATGGGCGCAAACCTATCGTGTCACCGGTGCGAATTCAAACGACCGGCCGGTAGACAGAACCGTCAGGACGCCCGACGCGGATTCGCGTACCAGCGGACGCCGTCGTCGTCGTCCCAGGCGCGCAGCTCGCCGGTCGCGACGAGGCGCTCGAGCACGGAGAGCGCGCCCGAGAGCGCGGCGTGCCGGCGGTAGAAGTTCGCGTCGGGCCCGAGGACGTCGACCATCGCGCCGTAGGCGGTGCGCGGCTCGCGGGCGATCGCGTCGAGGAGGCGGCCGGGCGCCGCCCGCACCGCGCCGAGCGCCGCCTCGAAGCGGGCCGCGACCCCCGTCTCCGGCGGGCCGTGCCCCGCCAGCAGGAGCCGGACGTCGAGCGCCGCGACGCGCTCGAGCGAGGCGACCTGCTCGGCCCACGGGTCGGCCGTGTAGCCGTACTCGAGGTACGGGATCCGCCCGCCGAGGACGAGGTCCGCGGAGATGAGCCGTCCGCCGCGCTCGTCGTGCAGGACGAGCTGGGCGGGCGCGTGGCCCGGCGCGTGGACGACGCGCCAGTCGGCCGCGCGCGTCGCGAGGAGGTCTCCGTCGGCGAGCACGCGGTCCGGCGCCGGGCGCGGGTGGTCGCCCACGTCGCCCGGATGCCGCGCCGCCGCCGCGAGCGCGTCGGCGGGGACGCCCGCCCTGCGGCACGACTCGAGCCGCGTCGCGAGTGGGATGACTCGGATCGCGGAGCACGTCGGCCGACGCGAGCGGCCCCGGCGCGAGCGCCAGCTCCGCCCCGGTCTCCGCGAGCACCCGCGACGCGAGCCCGTAGTGGTCCTCGTGGGGGTGGGTCGCGAGGAGGAGGGTGATCGCCCCGGGCTCGACGCCCGCGGCGGCCAGCGCCGTCGGCGAGGCCGTCCCACCCGGGGTCGAGCGTCGAGCCGGTGTCGACGAGGCACCAGCCGTCGTCGAGCTCGAGCA
The DNA here is from genome assembly GCA_963748255.1 of uncultured Actinomycetes bacterium. Lineage (GTDB taxonomy): Bacteria > Actinomycetota > Thermoleophilia > Gaiellales > Gaiellaceae > Gaiella. The sequence continues at coordinate 34,928 of CAVVIL010000027.1, forward strand.
GGAAGGCGTTGACGTCGGCGGTGGCCGAGTACCCGAGCGGCAGCGTGAGCTGCACGATCCCGTCGTCGACCGGCGTCGCGGCCGCCTCGTCGGCCCGGCGTGGGAACGGACGCACCTCGGGCGGCGTCTCGGCCCGCGGGAGCTCGCTCACCATGCGAGTCTAGCTTTGTCGAACGAACGGTTGATTGGTAAGCTGCCGGCGTGAACGGTCGCGAGGTCGTGGTCGTCGAGGCGGTGCGGACGCCGATCGGGCGTGGGCACGCCGAGAAGGGCTGGCTCAAGGACGTCCACCCGAACGCGCTCCTCGGCTCCGTGCTGGCCGAGGTGATCGGGCGAGCAGGCATCGACGCCTCGGAGGTCGAGGACGTGCTCGCAGGGTGCGTGCAGCAGTACGGCGAGCAGGGGTTCAACGTCGCCCGCAACGCCTGGCTCCAGGCGGGGCTCCCGTACGAGACGCCCGCGACGACGATCGACCGGCAGTGCGGCTCGGCCCAGCAGGCGGTCAACTTCGGCGCCGCGCAGATCGCGGCCGGCGTGCACGACGTCGTGATCGGCTCGGGCGTCGAGCACATGGGCCGGATCCCGATGTTCGTCGGCCGGCAGTTCGAGGACACGGTCGGGACCGCGCTGACGCCCGAGCTCTACGAGCGCTACGACCTCGTCGACCAGGGCTTCTCGGCCGAGATGATCGCCGAGCAGTGGAGCCTCCCGCGCGAGCGGCTGGACGAGATCGGCGCGCGCTCCCAGCAGCGCGCGGAGCGCGCGGTCGAGGAAGGCCGGTTCGAGCGCGAGATCCACCCCGTGCCGGTCAACGGGCACGTCGTCTCGACCGACCAGGGCGTCCGGCCGGGCACGACGGTCGAGACCCTCGCCGAGCTGAAGCCCGCCTTCAAGGAGGACGGGCGGATCACGGCGGGCAACTCCTCGCAGATCTCCGACGGCGCCGCCGCGGTGCTCCTCATGTCGCGCGAGAAGGCCGACGAGCTCGGCGTGACCGCCCGCGCGCGGGTCGTCGACCAGACCACCGTCGGCGTCGACCCCGTGCTGATGCTCACCGGCCCGATCCCCGCCACGCGCAAGATCCTCGAGCGCAACCGGATGACGATCGACGACATCGACCTCTTCGAGGTGAACGAGGCGTTCTCGTCGGTGATCGGCGCCTGGGAGGACGAGCTCCGCCCGGACACCGACCGGGTCAACGTCAACGGCGGCGCGATCGCGCTCGGCCACCCGCTCGGCTCGACCGGCGCCCGCCTCCTGACCACGCTCCTCCACGAGCTCGAGCGCTCCGACAAGGAGCGCGGCCTCGTGACGATGTGCTGCGGCGGCGGCCTCGGCACGGCGACGCTGATCGAGCGGGTCTGACGCGACCGTGAAGGTGCGGATGGACCACCACGTCGGCCTCCGCGTCGAGAACATGGAGCGGTCGATCCGCTTCTGGACGGAGGGTCTCGGCGGGACGCTGCAGAACGAGCCGGTCGAGCGCGGCGGCGGCTACTTCGACCAGCTCTTCGGGCCGGGCTCGCGCATCAAGATCTGTTACGTCACCTTCGACGCGGGCGCGGTCGAGCTCTTCGAGTTCGTCGAGCCGCGGCGGCCCGTGGCGTCGAGCGACCAGACGGGCGACGGGCTGATGCACTTCGGCGTCCACGTCGACGACGTCGACGAGGCGCTCGCCCGGGTGGAGGCCGCGGGCGCGAAGCGGCGGCTCGAGATCCAGCACATGGGCGGCCGCCCCGACGCGCCGCGGTTCGTCTACGTCGAGAGCCCCGACGGCCACGTCTTCGAGCTGATGGAGGCCGACACCGCGGGCACGGTCGCCCAGATCCACAAGACGATCGCCCTGCTCGCGGAGCAGGCGGCCGCCTCGGACGGCTGATGGGGGCGCGCGCCGACCACCACGTCGCGCTGCGCGTCTCGGAGATGGATCGCGCGATCCGCTTCTGGGAGGAGGCGCTCGGCGCGCGGGTCGTCTCGGCGCCGTCGCTCCGCGAGGGGCCGTTCATCGAGTCCGTCTTCGGCGAGGGCACCCGTGTCACCGTCGCCCACGTCGCGTTCGACGCCAACGCGCTCGAGCTCTGGGAGTTCCACGAGCCCGCGCACCCGATCCCGCCGGCCGACCAGGCCGCGGTCGGCCAGATGCACTTCGCGGTCACCGTCGACGACGTGCCGGCGACCGTCGCCCGGGTCGAGGCCGCGGGCGGACGGACGCGGTTCCCGGTGAAGCAGCTCGCCGGCGGGGAGGACAGCGCCCAGTTCGTCTACTGCGAGGACCCCGACGGCCACGTCTTCGAGCTGCTCAGCCGCTCGCACCCCGAGACCGTCGCGATCATCAACGCCCGCCAGGGGACGTGACGACCGACGTCGTCGTGATCGGCGCCGGCTCGGCCGGCCTCTCCACGGCGGCGATCCTCGCGAGCGAGGGCAAGCGCGTGACGCTCGTCGAGCAGGGACGGTCACTCGGCGGCCGCTCCCGCCACTGGCGGCACCGCGGGCACGAGATCGGGCTCGGCTCCCATCTCGTCGAGGACCCGGGCGACAGCCTGACGCTCGTCTGCGACCTGCTCGGCGTCCCGCTCGAGCACTCGGACCGCAGCGACTCGATGCCGTTCTGGGACCGCACGGGCTGGAAGCCGATCCAGGAGTACTACGGGGGCGGCGCCAAGCAGGGCCTGAAGCGGTGCATCGAGGCGCTCGTCGAGACGCCGTACGAGGAGCTCGACCGGTGGGACCACGCCTCGCTCCGCGAGTGGATGGCCCAGTACACCTCGGACGAGGGCGTCTACCTCGTCTGGGAGGCGATCTCGGTGCTCGAGCAGATCACCGCGCAGCCGTGGGAGCACTCGGCGTCGGAGAACCTCTACGTGCGGAAGCTCCACTACACGAAGAAGCGCACGGCGGGCTACTCGTTCTATCCGCTCGGCGGCTGGACGGTGCTCTGGAACGCGATGGGCGACGCGATCCGGGGCCTCGGCGGCACGATCCTCCAGCCCGCGACGGTGCGCCGCGTGCTCGTCGAGGACGCCGAGGTGCGCGGGGTGGAGCTCCACGACGGCACGGTCGTGGAGGCGCGCGAGGTCGTCGTCACCGTCCCGGTCTGGAACCTGCCGCGGCTCTTCGACGACGGCGCGCTGCCGTGGGACCTGCTCGCCCGGATCGAGCTCCTCCGCAAGAACAAGAACCGCGCGTGCTGGCTCGGCTGGTGGATCGCGGCGAAGGAGCCCGTGATCGCGATGACCGAGCGCGAGATGGCCTCGTTCTTCTCGACGCCGCGGACCGGCCTGCCCGGCTTCACGCTCAACTTCACGGGCTACGACCCGTCGGTCTCGCCGCCGGGCGAGTACCTCACGTGCGTCGGCGCCGCGTTCGACGCCGTCGAGCGCTTCGGCGACCGCGCCTGGCTCGAGCGGAAGTTCCACGAGCTGTGGCTCGACATCGAGGAGATGCTCCCGATGGCGAAGCACGCGCTCTGGACGAAGAAGCACCTCGTGACCACCTACGGCGTGATCAACAAGCCCGGCCTCGTCGGGCCCGTGCGGCCGGACGTCGAGGTGCGCGGCGTCGGCGGCCTCTGGCTCGCCGGCGACACGACGCGCTCGCGCGGGGTCGGGATCGACAAGGCCGCCCGCACCGGGATCACGGCCGCCGAGGCCGTCCTCGGCCGTCGCCTCCCCCGCTTCGCCGACACCGTCCGCTACTGACGTATCCTCGGACGATGGCGCGCATCGAGCTTCCCGAGGGTGACGGCCGCGACGTCCTCCGCGCGCTCTCGGTGCGGCCCGAGCTCCGCGACGCCTTCGTCGCGATGAACGTCGCGATCCACGCCTCGCCGCTCGAGCCGCGGCTCCACGAGCTCGTCCGCTACCGCGTCGCCGAGCTGAACCAGTGCACCTACTGCATGGCCTGGCGGTCGCGGGCCGGCCAGGCCTCGGGCGTGACGGACGACCTCCTCGGCCGCGTCTCCGGGGCCGCGACCGACCCCGCCTTCACCGAGCCCGAGCGCCTCGCGCTCGAGTACACGGAGCGGTTCTGCGGCCCGTCGACCACGATCGACGACGAGCTCGTCGACCGGCTCCGCGCGCACCTCGGCGACGACGGCGTCGTCGAGCTGACGCTGGCGATCGGGAAGTACATGGCGTTCGGCCGCTTCATGCAGGTGCTGCAGCTCGACCAGGCATGCGCCGTCGAGCCCGAGCCCGCCGGCGTCGCCGCAGGCCCCTAGCCTTACGCGACCGGCTCGTCGACGAGCGTGGCCGCCAGGCGGTCGAGCGCGACGGGCAGCTGCAGGCGGAGCGCCGCGAGGCGCAGGTCGTCGGAGCGCCCGCCGTCGAACGCGCGCGTCCCCGGAGAGCGCGAAGTACGCGAGGCGCACGTAGCCGAGGACGCGGCGCCACCGCATCCGCGCCGGGTCGACCTCGCGGCCGCTCGCCCGCCGGTAGCGCTCGACGAGCGGCGCCTCGTCGACGCCGGGCGTGTCCCAGACGGGGATGAAGCACCAGTCGAGGTCGACGAGCGGGTCGCCCGCCTCGGCGAGCTCCCAGTCGAGGACGCCCGTGATCCGCCCGTCGTCGACGGCGAGGTTCCCCATCCGGAAGTCGCCGTGGACGATCGCGACGTCCCCCGCCGGAGGCACGCGCGCCTCGAGCCACGCGAGCGCCGCACGAAGCACGTCGGGGACAGGCCCGACCCGCTCGAGCCGCCGGGTCAGGCGCGCGAGGTCGTCGCCGGGCGCGACCGGCGGCCCGAGCGACGCGGCGTCGAGCGCGTGGAGCTCGACGAGCGCGTCGATCGCCTGCTCGGCGAGCGCGAGCCGCTCGGGCTCCGGGAGGTCGCTCCAGCCGACGGGCACCGTCCCCGCCGCCCGCGTCATCACGAGAAACGGCCGCCCGAGCGCGCTGTCCGCCTCGTCGTCGAACCAGAGGAGCTCGGGCGCGGGGACGCGGCTCCCGGCGACCGCCTGCAGGGCCTTCCGCTGGGTGACGATCGCCCGCGCGCCGGACGCGGCGGTCGGGAGACGCAGCACCACGTCGTCGGGCGGTTGCTCCCCGACGGCGACGCGCGCGAACCACGTCTCCTGCGAGAGCCCGACCGTCGCCTGCCCCGTGATCTCGACCGTCGCGGCCTCACCGCGCTCGCGCAGCCAGCGCGTCAGGCCGTCGGCGACGGCCGGGCCGTGCTCAGCCACCGGAGGCGGCCCGCCAGTCGACCGGCTGCACGAACGCCCGGTCCGCGCGCGCGAGCGCCCGCGCGGCGGCGAGCGTTCGCGCCTCGTCGCCCGCCGCGAGCGCGTCGGCGAGCTCCCGCGCGAGCGGTGGCCGCGCGGCGTCCTCGGGGACGACGAGGTTCCGGACGAGACCCGCGAGCGCGTGGAGCTGCGCCCGCACCTCGGGCTCCGCGACCCGGTCCGCGAGCGCCGCGACGGCGTCCGCGAGCCGTCCCGGCTCGACGGCCGGCCAGGGCTCGGCGTCGCTCACGCGGGTGGCGCGACGGCCGCGAGCTCGGCGGCGATCTGCTCGCGCAGCTGGAACTTCTGGATCTTCGTCGCCGACATCGGCCACTCGTCGACGAAGCGCACGTGCTGCGGCACCTTGAAGCTCGCGATGCGGCCGCGGCAGTGGTCGACGAGCTCCTCCGCGGTCGCCTCGCGGCCGGGTGCGAGCTCGACGAAGGCGGCCACGACTTCTCCGAGGCGCTCATCCGGCGCGCCGACGACCTGGACGAGCTTCACCGCCGGGTGCGTCGAGAGGTGCGACTCGATCTCCGCAGGCGCGACGTTCTCGCCGCCGACCTTGAGCATGTCCTTGAGACGGGCGAGGTAGGTGACGAGCCCGTGCTCGTCGATCACGCCGAGGTCGCCCGAGTGGAGCCAGCCGCCCCGGAGCGCGGCGGCGGTCAGCTCGGCGTCGCGGTGGTACCCGCGGAAGAGACCCCGCCCGCGCACGAGCAGCTCCCCCGGCACCCCCGACGGCCGCTCGGCGCCCGTCTCCGGGTCGACGGCCCTGACCTCGGTCTCCGGGAGCGGCGCCCCGTGGGTCTCGGCCTGCTCGTCGGGGGTCGCGTCCCACTCGTTGCACGTGATCGCGCCGCTCATCTCGGTCATGCCGAAGTGCCCGCCGACGTTGATCCCGCCCGCGAACCCCGCCTGGATGAGCCGCATCGTGTCGGGCGGCGCGACGTTGAGCAGGCCGCGCACGCGGGAGAGGTCGCGGGAGCCGAAGCTCGGGTCCGTGAGGAGCGCCATCGTGATCGGCGGGAAGACGGAGTAGAGCCAGGTCGCCCGCTCCTGCTCGATCTGCTCGAGGGCGGCGTCCGGGGCGAAGTGGGTCGTCGTGATCAGCGTCCCGCCCATGGCGGTCGTGAAGATCAGCGGCCCGAGACACGACATGTGGAAGAGCGGGAGCGGATCCCAGACGCGGTCGTCGGGGGTGATCCGGAGGCGGTCGGCGGCGGTCGTCCAGGCATGGATCGCCGCGTCATGGGTGATCAGGCAGCCCTTCGGCTCGGCCGTGGTGCCCGACGTGTAGAGCATCAGCGCGACCTCGTCCGGGGTCGACGCCGCGGCGGCCGCGAGCACGTCGTCGGCGCTCGCCTGCTCGGCGAGCTCGTCGAACCGACCTCGTGTCAGCATCCCCGGCGCGCCGCGCTCGCCGAGCAGGACGATCGTCCGCAGCAGCGGGGCGTCGTGCAGCGCGAGCCGCTCCGGATCCGCGGCGTCGAGGCCGGTGACGCTCTCGGCGATCCGCTCGACGAAGTCGACGTGGTCGTCGACGATGTCGCTCGTCAGCAGGACGGCGAGCTCGGCGTTCTCGAAGACGTAGCCGAGCTCGCGGCTCCGGAAGCGCGTGTTGACCGGGACGACGACGGCGCCGAGGAGCTGCGCGCCGAAGAAGGCGAGCGCGAAGTCCGGGCAGTTCGGCATCAGGAGCCCGACGTGGTCGCCGCGGCCCACGCCGAGCGCCGACAGCGAGCGCGCGGCCCGCACGGCCCCGTCCCGCAGGGACGCGTACGTGAAGCGCTCGGCCGGGAAGACGAGCGCCTCGTGGTCGGGGCGGCGCTCGGCGCTCCGCAGGAGGAGACCGGCGAGCGTCGTCGGATGTGACGCGTCATCCATGGCGGTTCCGGCCATACTACGACCGCTTCGAGCAGCTCCCCCGCACTCCACGACCGAAAGAGGGAACGTGAGGATCGGATACCTGATCGACGTCAACAAGGGCGGGTACGACCAGCCCCTGCCGAGCCCCGACGACGCCCATCGCACGCTCGACCTGATGATCGAGGAAGGGATCATCGCCGAGCGCGCGGGGTTCCACTCGATCCAGGTCCCTCACCGCCACGGCCGGACCGAGTGCTACTTCCCCGGCCCGGAGCAGCTCCTCACGATCCTCGCGCGCGAGACCGACAAGGTCGCGATCGGGACGTTCACGTACGTGGCGACGCTCTACCACCCGATGCGCGCCGCGGAGCAGTTCGCGATCATCGACAACCTCTCCAAGGGGCGGCTCTACACGACGATGTCCCGCGGCTACCACGCCGGCTACTGGGGCCAGTTCGGGATCCCGCAGGAGAAGCTCCTCGGCCGGTTCCTCGAGACGATCAAGATCTGGCAGGAGGCGTTCAAGGGCGAGCGGTTCGACTTCGACGGCAAGCACTGGCAGGTCGAGCAGGGCCTCCTCACGCCCGGGCCGTACCAGAAGGGCGGCTGGCCGATCTGGGGCGGCGGCAACGCGAGCCCCGAGGCGATCAAGCGCTCCGCGACCTACGGGGAGGCGATGACCGCCGACCCCTCGCCGATCCTCAAGGAGGTCTGGGACGAGCGCGTCGCGGCCTACAAGGAGGCGGCGGAGGAGCGCGGCAAGAAGCCGTTCGTCGTCCTCATGCGCGACGGCTGGGTCTCGGACACGTTCGAGGAGGCCGCACAGCAGTTCGGCACGCACTTCGTCGAGGAGTGGAAGTTCTACTACCGGCAGGGGATCTTCACGGGCCATCCCGAGCTCCGCACCGAGGACGACATCACCCCGGAGAAGTGCGCGCACCACCTGGTGATGGGCACGCCGCAGCAGTGCATCGAGCAGCTCGAGCGCTACCACGAGGAGTACGGCGTGGACTACTTCACGCTCCGCTTCCGGATGCCGACGGGGCCGTCGCTCGAGGAGGCGCACGAGCAGATCCAGCGCTTCGGCGAGGAGGTCGTCCAGCCGATCCACAAGAAGTACCCGGCGCCGGACCACCCCGCCCTCCCGGAGGTCTGTCGCTGGTGAGGGACAGCCGGGTCTAGCCGGGGGCGCTACCGGCCGGCCGGTAGCGCTCGTGGTCGCCGAGGCCGACCTCGACGAAGCCGTGGCCGGCGACGCCGTCGGCCTCGAACACGCACGGGTTGTCGAACATCCCGTCGAGCTCCGCCCGGACGGCGGGATCCGTCACGTCCCAGCGCTCGGCACCCGGGTCGGCGCGGCCCGGGACGGCCGTGTAGCCGAGGGTCTCCATCCAGAGCCGGCCCTCGGCCTCGAAGCGCACCTCGCGCCGCGCGCCCGAGGCCAGCTCGACCCCGAGCCGGCCGTCGAGGAGCCTGCGCCCGTCGAGCCGGAGGTCGTGCTCTGCGTCGACGACGGTGTCGGCGAGCCCCGACGCGTCGAGGAGCCAGCCGTTCGTGAAGACCCGCCGGCCCGAGGCCGTCTCGTAGAGGAGCACGTAGAGCGCCTCGTCCGGCAGCTCGCACGCGCAGAAGACGTGCATCCCGCGGCGGGCCGTCCCCTCGTGCTTGCGGAGCCCCCAGCCGCGGTCGCGGAAGCCCGCGCGGCCGTCCAGCCGCCGCTCCTCCCCGTCGACGCGGACGACACCGGAGTAGAGGCCCGACTGGAAGAGGTTCATGTAGTCCGTGACGACGACGCCGTCGCGCTCGATCCGGTTCCGGTCGGTCGCCACCGGCGCGAACCGCGCACGCCACGTGAGGTCGAAGGCAAGGCCGACGCCCGGGTCGTCGAGCACGAGCCGGATCTCCTCGAGCGGGCGCACCGCCTCGATCCGGACGGGGCCGACATCGGCGCGGTCGGGATCGTCGCCCGCGGCGAACGGCTCACGGAGGCGGAGCGAGAGCTGCGTCGCGCCGGTGCACAGGCCCGCGACCGCCGTCCTCCGCCCGCCGTGGGGCCACACCGCGCGCCCCGCGCCGAGCACCCAGCCGCCGCCGACGTTCAGCAGGTGCCAGCACCGCTCGGCCCACGCAGGGTCGACGTGGGCCGTCTCGAGCGCGGGCGCGACCGCCTGATGGCGGAAGCTCTCGTCGGCCGGGGTCAGCGGCTGCCGCGAACGGCTCAGCTCACCCTGACGTCCCACTGCGGCGCCGCCCCGTCGACGACGATCTCGCTCTCGAGCATCGTCGCGCAGCCGGGGCAGATGAACTCCCGCAGGGCCACCTCGCGGTCCGTGTAGAGCGACGGGTCGCGAAGCGTGGGGTTCCCGTCCATGAGCGGGCGCTCGCGGACGAGGGTGCCGAGCTTGAAGTTCCGGCCGCCCGGCCCGAGGACGTGCCCGCAACGGCAGCGCACCTCGCCGTCGACGAGCGTGAGGTGCTCCGTCAGCCGGATCTCAGCACTCATGTCGACTCCTCGCCGCTCCAGGGCTTGGCCTCGGCGAGGCGCTCCTGGCGGAGCGCCGCCCGCCGCGCCTCGGTGGCTGCTGTGTCGACTGCGCCGTCCCCGTCGAGCACGACGCCGTACGCCTGCGCGCCCCAGTCGGCGGTGACGCGCCCCGCGGCGACGTCGTCGGCGACGCGCCAGGGCTCGCGGTCGAGCGGGTCGCCGTACCCGGAGGCGGCCGCCCACGCGCAGACGAAGACGTCGTCGGGCGTCGGCGCACGGTCGAACGACTTCGCCGGCACCCAGTCGAGCTCGCCTTCGAGCTCCGACTGGTCGGTCGGCATCCGGCCCGTGCGCGCGAGCTGCTCCTGCACGTTGGCGCCCTTGAAGAGCGCGTACTTGTTCGTCGAGCTCGACGAGCCGCCGAAGAGCCCCGGCCCGGGGACGGCGAGCTCGCTCGTGATCGTGAAGAGGCTCATCACGTCGGTCTTGTGCGGCACGATCGCCAGCTCGGCGCCGTTGCCGCCGCGGAACGTGCCCGCCCCGCCCGAGTTCGGGAGCTCCTTCCGCCAGAGGTAGAGGATCGGGTAGAAGAGCTCGTTGTCCTCGACGTTCGGCATGGTCGACTGGAGGTCCCACGGCCAGCCGCCGGTGTCCTGCCCGTCGCGCCAGGAGAGCGCCGAGAGCGCCGACCCGACGGGGTCGAGCAGGAACGAGCTGTAGACGGCGCCGCGCTGGTCGATCCCCTGGAAGGCGACGATCGGGTACGTGAGGACGCCCATGCAGCTCTGCACCTCGGTGCGGAGCGCCTCGTCGGTCGACGTCGCGAGCATCTTCGAGATGACGAGCCCGCCGAGCCCGATCGACTGGATCAGGATCAGCGCGGGCGCGCCGGAGACGGCGGCCGGGCGCGTCGCGCAGTTGATCAGCCCCGGCTCGACGTCGAACTCGCAGTGCCGCAGCGCGCCCTCGATCACGAACATCTGGTCGTAGAGCATCTGGGAGGCGAGCATCGAGACGACGGCGCCCTTCCAGGCGGCGAGCACGCCGTTCAGCGTCCCCTCCTGCGGCGCGGAGCCCTCGTTCGAGAACGTCAGCGTGTCGCCGCGCTTCGTCAGCGTCACGCGGTTGCGGTAGAGGCCGCGGTCGCCCGGCAGCGAGACCTCGAGCCACCCCTCCTCCGTCCAGGTGCCGTCCGGGATCGACTCGAGCCGGCGGACGAACGCCGCCTCCGAGTCGTCCTGCAGCTTCCGCATCGTCGCCTTGACCGTCCCGGCGCCGTAGCGCTCGATCAGCGCGACGATCCGTTCGCGCGCGATCGTGCAGCCGGTGATCTCGGCGCGCAGGTCGAGCGCGACGAGCTTCGGCACGCGCGAGGAGCGGAGGTAGTACTCCTCGATGTCGCGCCGCATCGTGCCCTGCTCGACGATCTTCACCGGCGGGATGCACGGCGACTCCCAGAAGATGTCCTGCGCCATCGGGTTGAACCCGCCCGGCGCGGTGCCGCCGAGGTCCCACTGGTGGAGGGTGTTCGCGACCCAGCAGAAGAGCTCGCCCTCCCAGAAGACCGGCGCGTAGACCGCCACGTCGGACTGGTGCGTCGAGCCGACCCACGGGTCGTTCGTGAGGAAGACGTCGCCGTCGCGGATGCCCGGGTTCTCGGAGCGGTACTCGAGCGTCCACTTGACGGCCGCCCCGGCCGCGGCCGAGAGGTACTGGAGGAACGGGCCGAAGAAGACGAAGTCGCCGTTCTCGTCGAGGATCGACGGGTTGAAGTCGTGCCCGTACGCGCAGATCGGCGAGCCCGAGATCTTCATGATCGTGTTGCCGTGCTCGGTGTTGACGTTCCAGAGCGCGTGCCGGAGGACCTCGTGCGTGATCGGGTCGACCCGCTCGTCGGCCTCCTTGTGGAGGCGCAGGCTCTCGTGGATCGAGAGCTCGCGCGGCGGGACGTACGAGTAGTCGATGCCGTCCCAGGAGATCTCCGTCGTCGCCATGCCCCTCCCTAGACCGTGATCACGAAGCTGCCGTAGTCGTCGACGCGGCCGCGCTGACCGGGCTGCACGACGATCGTCGTGACGCTCATCTCGACGATCGCCGGACCGGCGATCTCGGTGCCCGGCCCGATCGCGGCGCCGTCCCAGATGTCGGTCTCGACGAAGCCGTCGCCCTCCCAGTAGACCTGCCGCGTGCCCGCGGGCGACGCCGCCGGCGCCGGCCTCGAGCTTGGGCAGCGCCGGCGTGCGGATCCGCCCGCGCCCGACGACCCGGAAGACCCCGATCTGGACGCCTGCGCCGGTGAACGCCGAGCCCTTCCCGTAGATGGACTCGTACCGCTCGATGAACGTCTCGATCTGCTGCTCCATCGTCGCCTCGGTCAGCTCCCCGCCGGGGACGGGCACCTCGACCTGGTGGATCTGGAGCGAGAACTTCATGTCCGCGTAGCGCGAGATGGCGACGTCGGCGTCGGCGAACCCCTCGTCGGCGAGCTGGGTGCGCGCGCGCTCCTCGAGCTCCGCGTAGATCTCGCCGATCCGGCCGGCGTCGAACGGCGACGTCGACGAGCTCCGCGTGCTCGTAGACGTGGAGCACGTCGGAGGACATGACGCCGAGCGCCGACCACGTGGAGGCGAGGTCTCCGAGCGGCACGACGACCTCCGTGCAGCCGAGCTCCCGCGCGAACACGGCGGCGTGCGCTGCGCCCGCGCCGCCGTAGGCGTAGACGACGAACTCACGCGGGTCGAGCCCCTGCTCGACCGTCATCTGCCGCATGAGGTCGGCCATCTGGTACTCCACGATCCGCGCGGCGCCCGCGGCCGCCTCGACGACGTCCATCCCGAGCGCCTCCGCGACCGACGCCATCGCCCGCTCCGCGGCCTCGCGGTCGAGCGCCAGGCGGCCGCCGAGGAAGTTCTCGGGGTTGTAGCGGCCGAGGAGCACGTTCACGTCCGTGATCGTGGGCCGCTCGCCGCCCCGGCCGTAGCAGGCGGGCCCGGGGTCGGCGCCCGCGCTCTCGGGCCCGACGCGGATCGTGCCCGACTGCTCGTCGACCCAGACGATCGAGCCGCCGCCGGCGCCGATCGACTCGATCAGCAGGCGCGGCATGAAGAACGTGTACTGGTTGATCACCGTCTCCGACGACGAGATCGGGAGCCCGTCGTGGACGAGCCCGACGTCGAAGCTCGTGCCGCCCATGTCGCAGGCGATCACGTTCTTGTGCCCGAGCACGTCGGCGAGGAACGTCGCGCCCGTGACCCCGCCGACGGGGCCCGAGCCGATGGTGAAGAGCGGCGCCTCGGCGACCTCGTTCGCGGGGACGACGCCGCCGGCCGCCTGCATGATCAGGAGCGGGTGCGTGTAGCCGCGCTCGCGCGTGGCGCCGTCGAGCCGCTGGACGTAGGTCGACGTCGACGGGCCGACGTAGCAGTTGATCGCGGCCGCGGCCGTGCGCTCGTACTCCCCGGGCTTCGCGATCAGCTCGTGCGCGCAGCTGACGAAGACGTCGGGCGCGAGCTCCTGGACGAGCGCCTTGACCCGGCGCTCGTGGTCGGGGTTGACGAACCCCCAGAGGAAGCTGATCGCGATCGCGTCGACCTCCTCGGCGACGAGCTCCTCGACGGCCGCGCGCGCCTCGTCCTCGTTGAGCGGGAGGAACACGTCGCCCGCCCAGTCGACGCGCTCCGAGACCTCCTTGATCAGCTGCGGGGGGACGATCGGGTCCGGCTTGCGGTGACGGGAGACGTGGAGGAGCTTCTCGATCGGCAGCCCTGCCGACCGCCCGTACGACCGCATCATCACGAGGGCGTCGCGATGACCCCGGGTGGTGATCAGCCCCGTCTTCGCGCCGCGCATCTGGACGAGGACGTTCGTCCCGACCGTCGTCCCGTGCAGCAGCAGCTCGATCTCCCCGAAGACGCCCTCGGGGTCGATCCCGCGCTGGCGGGCCGCCTCCTCGATCGCGTCGAGGAACCCCTGCGAGAAGTCCTGGGGCGTCGACGAGGCCTTCGCGAGCGTGATCGTGCCGGTCTCGTCGACGAGCACGCAGTCCGTGAACGTGCCGCCGATGTCGACGCCGCAGTAGTAGCTCACGCGCCTCGTCGCCTCGCTCGCGGCATGCGGGCGAGCATAGTCCGTCGCTACCCTCACCTGTCGCGTGACCGTCGGGCCTCCGAGATCGGCAGTGCGCGCCCGGGCCCGGCTCGCCTGCGCCGTCCTGGCGCTCGCGCCGCTCGCGCTCGCGGGCTGCACCGGGAACGACGACAGCCCGCCGGCCGAGACGGCGACGAGCGCCACGCCCACGGTCCCCGCAACGCCCGCGCCGAGCCGGCGGACGCTGGCGGCCGACGCGCGGCTCGTCCGGCGCGAGCTCGCGGGCATCCCGCAGGCTCGGCTCCTGCTCGGCTCGCCGCGGGCGCCGGTGACGGTCGTGGAGTACTCGGACCCGACCTGCGCGCCGTGCGCGGCGTCGCAACGTGGCCTCGTGCGGGCGCTCGTCGAGCGCTACGTCAGGCCCGGGGTCGCGAGCCTCGAGCTCCGGCCGCTGGCGAACGACGCCCGCGCACGCGGCCTCGCCCGCTCGATCTTCGCCGCCTCGCTGCAAGGGCGTGGCTGGGACATGCTGCAGCTCGCGGCGCTGCGCTCCCCGGAAGGGAGCGGCACGCCGTCCGAGCCCGACGCGCGCCTCGCGGCCGCGCTCGGCCTCGACCTCCCCCGGTGGCGGCGCGACCGGGCGCTCCCGCGCTGGCAGCGCGAGCTCCTCGCGGACGCGAACGTCGCGGCCGTGGCCCGCTTCGCCCAGCTGCCGGTGTTCCTCGTCCGCGGCCGCGACGCGACCGACGAGGCGTTCACGATCGTGACCCGGCCCGGGTCGGTCGAGGAGCTCGCCGAGGCGATCGAGGCCGCGCGGCGCTGAGCCGATCCCGCTGGTAGGCGGTCGGGCGACCGTTTACAGTCCCGGACGCCCGTTTGTTTGAACGCCGAGGAAAGGCGACGATGTCCGACCGAGCGATCGACGCGACGACCGGCCAGGCGCCCGAGCCGCCGACCGCGAGCGGCGCCCGGTCGGCTCGCACACGCGAGCTCGTCCGGTCGGCCCTGGCGCGCGGCGGCGTCCTGATCGCCTTCGCGATCATGATCGGCGCGTTCTCGCTGGCGCGCCCCGAGACGTTCCCGACCCTCGACAACGCCGAGTCGATCCTCCTCAACGCGGCGCCGGGGATGATCATCGCGCTCGGCCTCACGGTCGTCCTCGCGATGGGCGACTTCGACCTCTCGATCGGCTCGATGGTCGGGCTGGCCGCCGGCGCCGCCGTCGCGATGATGGTCGACAACGGCTACGACTGGCGCGTCGTCATCCTGCTCGTGCTCGGCATCGGCGCGATCGTGGGCGTCGCCAACGGGTTCCTCGTCGCCGTGCTCGGCGGCAACTCGTTCATCATGACGCTCGGGATGGCGACGATCCTGACGGGGGTCGAGTACGCCTTCACGAGCCAGGCCGTCGTCTTCCAGGGCGTCCCCCCGCAGTACGTCGAGATCGGCGCGGGCGAGTGGCTCGGGATCTCGCACCAGATCTGGATCGCGCTCGTCGTCGCCGTCGTCCTGTGGGTGATGCTCGACGCGACCGAGCCCGGGCGCTTCATGTACGCGATCGGGGGCAACCCCGAGGCGGCGCGCCTCTCCGGGATCAGGACCAGGACGCTCCGGATCGTCGGCTTCGTGATCGTCGCGCTCGCCGCGACGGTCGTCGGGATCCTGATCAGCTCGGCCGGCGGCGGCTACACGCCGAACCCCGGGCAGTACCTCCTCCTCCCGGCCTACGCGGGAGCGTTCCTCGGCGCCGCGTGCTTCCGGCCCGGCGAGTTCAACATCCCCGGGACGGTCGTCGGCGTGCTCTTCCTCGGGACGATCGCGACCGGCCTGACGCTCCTCAACCTCCAGACGTACCTGATCAACCTCGTGCAGGGAGCGATCCTCGTCGTCGCCGTGCTGCTGAGCACGGTCGCGACCCGCCGCGCGTGAGCGACCCCGTCGACCGCCCATCCGAGGAGCCCGAGCTCGCGGAGCTCGCGCCGACGGCGCTCGGCGCCCACGCCGCCGAGGCGATCGGCGAGGCACCCAAGCCGTTCGTCGTCCTGAAGGGCCTCGTCAAGCACTACCCCGGCGTCACCGCGCTCGACCACGCCGACGGCGTCGTCGTCCCGGGCGCGGTCGTCGGCCTGCTGGGGAAGAACGGCGCCGGCAAGAGCACCCTGATCAAGATCCTCGCGGGCGTCGTCCAGCCCGACGAGGGCGAGATCTTCATCGACGGCGAGCGCGTGCGGCTCACGGGGCCCCTGGACGCGACCCGACGCGGCCTGGCCTTCGTGCACCAGGAGCTGACCGACGTGCCGAACCTCACGGTCGCCGAGAACATCGAGCTCGGCCTCGGGTATCCGAAGGTCGCGCGGACCTTCGTGCAGCAGCGCGCGCTCCGGCGCAAGGCGGCCGAGGTGCTCGAGCGCCTCGGCGCCGACATCGACCCGAAGCGGAAGCTCGGCACGCTCTCGATCGCCGACCGGCGGCTGACCGTGATCGCGCGCGGCCTCGCGGCCGAGGCCCGGCTCCTCGTGCTCGACGAGCCGACCGCCTCCCTGACCGACGAGGAGATCGCCCACCTCCACGACGTGCTCCGGTTCCTGCGCGACCAGGGCGTCGCGATCATCTACGTCACGCACCGGCTGCAGGAGGTGTTCGACGGTCACCGACGACGTCGCGGTGATGCGGGACGGGCGGATGGTGTTCGAGGCGCCGACCGCGAGCGTCGACCGCCGGCAGCTGATCGAGCACATCACCGGCACGGGGATGGTCACGACGACCGGCCGCTGGCGCGGGCCCGCGCCCGACGCGGAGGAGCTCCTGCGGGTCGAGGGGCTCACGCAGGCCGGGGTCGTCGAGGACGCGAGCTTCTCGCTCCGCGCCGGGGACGTCCTCGGCATCGCGGGGCTCGTCGGCGCCGGGCGCACCGAGCTCGTCCGGATGATCTTCGGCGCCGACCCGAGCACGTCCGGCCGCGTGCTCGTCCGTGGGAAGCCCGTGCGGCTGCGCGGCCCCCGGGACGGCATGCGCGCCGGGATCGTGCTGCTGCCCGAGGACCGCCGCCACCAGGGCACGGTGGCGACGTTCTCCGTGCGCAAGAACATGACCCTGCCGACCCTCGCGCGCTTCCGCGCCTCGCCGGTGCTCCCCTTCCCGAGCCCGGCCCGGGAGCGGGCAACGGCGCGCGACCTCGTCGAGCGCCTCGGGATCAAGGTGCGCGACACCGAGAGCCCCATCCGGAACCTCTCGGGCGGGAACCAGCAGAAGGTCGTGCTCGCCAAGTGGCTCGACTCGAAGGCGGAGATCTTCATCTTCGACGAGCCCACCCACGGGATCGACGTCGGGTGCGAAGGAGGAGGTCTACGGGCTCCTCCACGAGCTCGCCGAGTCGGGCAAGGGCGTCGTCTTCATCTCCTCGGAGTTCCCCGAGCTCGTCGGCACGTGCAACCGCGTGCTCGTCATGCGGGAGGGCCGGCTCGTCGGCGAGTTCGAGGGCGACGCCGTCACCGAGAGCGCGCTCGTCGAGCGCTGTTACGCGGCCTGACGCCTCAACTTCCCGGGTGTCCGGACGTCCAACTCTGGGTGCACGCGCGAACCCAGGGGTCAAGCCTTGACAGCGACGGTCGGAGGTGCGGTAATCCGCGGCACGTGGTGAGTTCAACCGAACGTTTGGTCGTTCCGACGTGGGAACGAGAGGCCTCGGTGGCCCGTTCGTCGGCAACGACCACGCGCTCGCAGTCGTCGGGCGAGTGCCATCCGAGGGAGTGTGAAGGAGGAGCATGAGCAAGCGAATCTTCGGCATGTCGGGGTTGATCGTCGGTGCCCTGTTCCTCGTCTGCGGCGCGGCCTTTGCGGCCACGCAGGCGAGCCAGGCGGTGCCGGCGGGCGAGCCCACCGTGCCGGGCGCGACCTACGCCTCAGGGCTCGGCGCGCCGTATCTCACGACGGCGGGCGCGCCGCGCAAGCTCGCCGGCGCCGGCATCGGCGCGATCGGCGGCAAGCTGGGCAAGGCGGCAGTCAAGTCCGGCACAGCGGCCGGCAAGCTGGCGGGCAAGAAGGTCAGGCCGCTGAAGTTCCGGGTCGGGTACCTCGACATCATCGGCGGCATCGAGTCCGCCGACCGGGCCCACAACTCGCTCCGCGTGGCGCTCACGAGGCTCGGCGCGACGTGGATCTACTGCGACGGGCAGGGGACGCCGACGAAGTGGGTCACCTGCGGCAACAGCCTGCTCGCCCAGGACATCGACGTCCTCGCGTTGACGGGCATCGACCCGTCGACGATCCCGGCCGTCGTCGCCTCGGCGAAGGCGAAGAACATCCCCATCGTCGACTTCGGTGGGACCGTCGGCCCGGGCTTCAACGCGCAGTTCGCGCCCGACGAGGCGAAGAACGGCCGCATCCTGGCCGCGTACCTCAAGGCGAAGCTCGCCTCGCAGTCGAGCGCGAACATCGCGTCGATCGACTACCCGGCGCCGTGGGCCCAGGCCCGCACGGCCCAGCTCAAGGCGATGGTCGCCGCGAACCAGAAGTACAAGATCACGGTCAACGCGACGACCGACCCGACGAACCTGATCGCCGGGACGCAGAAGACCGTCAGCGACGCGCTGACGGCCGACCCGAGCCTCAAGGCGATCTGGGTCTCGTTCGACACGGCGGGCCAGGCGGCCGGCCAGGTCGTGGCGAGCCGCTACGCCGGGAAGAAGTTCCCGGACAAGCCGCTCGTCGTGACGTTCCACGCCGACCCGAGCACCCAGGGGCTCATGAAGAGCGGCGCGATCGACGTCGTGGTGGACAACAACTACGACGCGACCGCGTGGGAGCTCGCCGACGCGGTGGCGCAGTTCCTCGCCCGCAAGAAGCCGTTCCCGAAGTACGGGACGAGCTTCAAGTACCCGGGCATCGGCGATCCGCTCGCGTACGAGATCGTGACGCCGAAGAACCTGCCCAAGGTGAAGAACCGCTACGTCGCGCCGAAGGTGGACGTCGTGACGTACTTCCTCGCCAAGTGGCGGGCCGAGGGCCTGATCAAGTAGCGACGCACGTGGTGCGGCGGTCGCGCTCCGGCGCGGCCGCCGCGCCGATCTCCCGCGCCGTGGCGGCCGCGCGCGGCGCGCCTCAGTCGATCGGCCCGATGCCGAGCGGCGCGTACTCGCCGATGCAGAGCTCGTAGCAGCCGTGGCCGACCTGGTCGCCCCAGCGGAACGTGCACGGCCGCTCGAGGACCGAGTGCGGGATCCGGGCGAAGCTGCCGGGCTCGCGGAGGTCCCACACCTCGCCGTCGACGAAGAGCGGGCCCTTCGGCGTCCCCTGGGCGTGCTCGCCGCCGTAGCCGCCGCCGATCAGCGAGATGAGCGGCCCGAGCGGCTCGACCTCGAGCTCCAGCTCGCGCCCCGAGGCGGTGCCGATCTCGAGCCGGCCCCCGGCGATGACGCTGTGGTCGCCGACGCGCTCGATCTCGAGGTCGTGGCGGAACGAGGTGATCTCGTCCACGGGCCCCGGGTTCTCCATGTCGACCGGCCGGACGGCGCCGGACAGGCCTGCCTGCTTGCCGTGGCGGTCGTCGCGCGTCCAGAGCCAGATCGCGATGTCGTCGAACTGGATCGGGAGCCAGGTGTGGAGCCCGCGGCGCGTGCGGGCGGAGGCGGGCCGGACGCCCCACGAGCGGTCGCGCTCGCCCGTCCAGCCGTCGACCTCGATCCGGTGGCCCTCGATCTCGATCCAGCCGCTGTACTCCCCGCCCTGGTCGAAGTGGCTGTAGCCGACGAGCAGCTCGCCGTCGCGCTCGAGGCGCATCGTCGGCATCTGGAACGGCCGGCAGCGGCGCCGGAACTCGAGCTCGTACGCGAACCCCGAGCCCGCGTCGTCGGCCGCCAGCCGCCACGTCTTCATGGGCTCGACGATGTCGAAGCGGATCGGGCCCGCGTGGAGCGTCCAGCGGTCGTCGCCGAGCTCGCGGCCCGCGCGCAGGTTCCGCTGGCGCCCGTCGTGCCAGCAGATCGAGAACCCGTCCATGTACCCCGTGTTCGGGTAGATCCCGAGACCCGTGAAGAGGAAGACCTCGCCCGTCCGGTCGTGCACCTCGAAGATGAACCGCTCCGTCCAGCGGGGGTCGTCGAGGAAGACCCGGTCGTGCGTCTCGAAGGTCTGGTGCGTGAGGAGGTCGTCGAGCTCGGTGAGCACGCGGCCGTTTCTATCAGGACCGGTCGCGCATGACGTCCGGCTCGCCGCCGCGGATCGGCGTCCTGCTGCCCCTCTTCGGCTCGTCCTTCGCGGAGCTCCGCGAGGGCGCGCGACGGGCCGAGGCGGCGGGGCTGGACGACGTCTGGGTGAGCGACCACCTCCAGTCGGTGCCCGACGCCGCGGCGCCGGTGCTGGAGGGCTGGACGACGCTCGTCGCGCTCGCCGAGGCCACCGAGCGCCTCGGCCTCGGCTCGCTCGTCCTCTCCGCGACGTTTCGCGAGCCGCGCGTCCTCGCGCGCTCGGTCGAGACGCTCGTCGACGTGGCCGGCCCGCGGCTCGTGCTCGGGCTCGGCGCGGGCTGGCTCGCGTCGGAGCACGAGGCGTTCGAGCTCCCCTTCCCGCCGCACGCCGAGCGCCTGGCGCGGCTCGAGCGGACGCTCGACGCCGTCCGCGAGCGCACGCCCGACGGTGCCGCTCCTCGTCGGCGGCGCGAGCGGCCGCGCGCTCGACCTCGCCGTCCGCAAGGCCGACCTCTGGAACGCGCCGGGCGACCGGCTCGACGAGCTGCCCGGCCTCGTCGAGCGCCTGCGGGCGCGGGCGGCCGAGGAGGCCGTGCCGCCGCCCGCAGTCGTCTCCCGCGTCGGGCTGATCCTCGAGGCGACCGTCGAGGAGGCCGAGGCGCGCCTCGCGCGGCGCACGAGCGACTGGACGCGGATCGGCCTCGGCCCGCTGGGGCTCGTCGGCGACGCCGACGAGGTCGTGCGCCGGATCGGCGTCCACCGCGCGCTCGGCGTCGAGCGCATCGTGGTCGGGCTGTCGCGCCGCGACCTCGCGGGAGGCGTCCTCGAGCGGCTCGGTGAGGACGTCCTCCCTCGCGTGCGCGGCGCCTGAGCGCTAGCCGCGCTTCGCGCGGTAGCCCGCGATGACCTCCTTGCCGAACCGCTCGATGCACGCCATCTCCTTGTCGTGCTCGGGGCCGGCGGCCACGCGGAAGCTCATGATCAGGTAGTCGTTCGCGACCTCGTCCTCGAACCGGCAGATCGTGTCGATGCACTGCTCGGCGCTGCCGACCACGAGCCGGTCGATGTGGTGGTTCTCGAACTTGAAGTCGTCCTCCGCCTCGATCCCCTGGAGGAACGGCTCGCGGTCGGCCACCCAGCGCGGGATCTGGGAGAAGTAGAACCAGTGCTCGGCCCGGATCGAGGGCCACCAGTCGCGCTCGACCTCGGTCCATGTCGTCCGCGACCCAGCCGTCGCGCAGCAGCGCGAGGGAGAGCTTGTCGGAGGTCCCGTGCGCCTCGCCCTCGGCCCGGTAGGCGTCCGTCCACTCCTTGATCACGTGGATGTTGTGCAGCGGGTCGCACGGCCACGGCGCGCCGAACCGCGCCGCGCGGCGCACGCCGGGGAACGACATCGCGCCCATCCAGAGCCGGCCGCCGTCCTTCGGGAGCGGCCGGATGCGCCCCTTCACGTCGAAGTACTCGCTCTTGTGCTCGACGTCCTCGCCCGCCCAGAGGCGGCGGACGATCGTGATCGACTCCTCGAAGAGCTTCGTCTGGTCCTTGCTCGTGCGGCCGAAGAGCTCGAACTCCGGCTCGAAGTTGCCGACGCCGACGCCGAGGATCATCCGCCCGTCCGGAGATCACGTCGACCATCGCGGCGTGCTCCGCCACCTGCACCGGGTTGTAGAACGGCAGGAGCATGATCGTCGTGCCGAGGTCGACGCGCTTCGTCACGGCGGCGAGGGCGCCGAGCCCGACGAGCGGGGCGGGCACGTAGCCGTCGTCCATCATG
Source organism: uncultured Actinomycetes bacterium (assembly GCA_963748255.1). Classification (GTDB taxonomy): domain Bacteria; phylum Actinomycetota; class Thermoleophilia; order Gaiellales; family Gaiellaceae; genus Gaiella. Next base: position 56,551 of record CAVVIL010000027.1, read on the forward strand.
TGGTGCTCGGGGAGGAAGAGCCCGTCGAAGCCGACCTCCTCGGCGAGCTGCCCCGCCTCGAGGATGTCCTGCCAGCGCCGGGTCAGGTTGCTGGCGTCCGGCGGGTCCTGGGCGCGGAACAGCAGGCCGAACTTCATCTCTCGTCCTCCTCGTCAGGGGTCGCCGGGCGCGTTCGCGCCGGTCATGATCTACCAACCGACCGTTCGATGCAACGGCGTTCCACGCGCTGTGAGAGGCTACGCGCCGCCTCGACCAGACGAGCAGGAGGACGCTCATGCGACTACGGGACAAGGTCTGCGTCGTCACGGGATCCGGCAGCGGCATCGGCCGGGCGACCGCGATCGAGATGGCCCGCGAGGGCGGCAAGGTCGTCGTCTCCGACCTGAACGACGACCAGGGCGCCGAGACGGTCGCGGCGATCACGGGCGCGGGCGGCGAGGCCGTCTACGCGCACGCGGACGTGACGTCGGGCGACGACGTGACGGCCCTCATGCAGGCGGCCGTCGACGCGTTCGGCCGGCTCGACGTCCTCCACAACAACGCGGGAGTGCACGAGACCGACTTCACGACGGAGACGGCGGTCGACACGCTGCCCGAGGAGGTCTGGGACAAGGTCTTCGCGGTGAACCTCCGGGCGGTCTGGACGTGCACGCGCGCGGCCGTCCCGCACATGCGCGCGGGCGGCGGCGGCGCGATCGTCAACGCCGGCTCGACCGCGTCGTACCTCGGCTATCCGATGAGCGCCGCCTACACGTCCACGAAGGCGGCGATCCTCGGTCTCACGCGGTGCATGGCCGTCGACTTCGCGAAGGACTCGATCAGGGTCAACTGCTACTGCCCCGCCGCCGTGGACACGCCGATGGTCTCCAAGTACTGGGAGGCGGCGGACGACCCGGAGGCGATCAAGTCGATGCTCGTCGGCTCCCACCTCGTCAAGCGGCTCGGCCGGCCGGAGGAGGTCGCGAAGCTCGTCTGCTTCCTCGCCTCGGACGACGCGTCGTTCATCACGGGCGCCGCCTACCTGATCGACGGCGGCTCGCTGGCGTGGCGCGGGAGCGAGTGACGGCCTAGGGCGCGGCCTCCGGGAACATCGCGATCGACCGCTCGGCCGCGTCCGCGAGCGAGTGCGACGCGAGCTCGAAGACGTTGCCGTCGAGGTCGGTGCAGTAGACGACGAACGCGCCGCCCCAGTCGAGGACGGGGTGCACCGCCTTGCCCCCCGCGGCCTCCACGCGCGCGAGCGTCTCGTGCACGTCGTCGACCTGGATGCACCAGTGGACGAGGTTCGCGCGCGTCTGGTCGAGCTCGTCCATCGGCTCGCGCGGGTGGACGAACTCGAAGAGCTCCATGTTGCCGTGGTCGAACGCGAGCAGGCAGACCTTCACCTCGAGGCCCTCGTGGCCGCCGAACAGCGGCTCGAGCTCCGGGCCCGAGAGCGTGAACGGCCGCGTCAGGTAGGTGCCGCCGAAGAGCTCGACGTAGAAGCGGGCGGCGCGATCGATGTCGGAGACGCGGATCGCGATGTGCTGGCTGACGTCGACGCCCACGCTAGAAGCCCAGGTCGAGCGCCAGGTCCATCGACGAGAACTTCGTCGCCCCGTCCTCCTCGCCGAGCTCCACCGTGTAGACGCCGCAGCTCTTCACGGTCAGCACGCCGTTGTCGACGACGTGGAGGCTGAGGAGCGCGGTCGCCTTGTCGGCGCCCTCGGTGCGGACGTTGAGGATCGCGTGGCGCCGCTGGTCGGTCTGCTCCTGCGTCGTCGAGCCGATGAAGTCGGCGACCGCGGCGCGGCCCTCGAACGGGCCGTACGTGTCGCCGCCCGCGATCGAGACGACGAACGAGGCGTCGGTCGTGAAGACGTCGTCGAAGAGGTCGAACGAGCGGGCGTCCATCGCCCAGGCGTAGGTGGCGAAGAGCTGCTCGATGGTGTCGCGGTCTGCCATGTCGGTCTCCTTTGCTGTCGTGGGTCAGGCGGGCTGGTGCTCGAAGGGGGCGATCGCGGCCTCGCGCAGCTCCTCGAGCCACGCCGGCAGGTCGTCGGCGATCGGGACGACGACGAACTTCGACGCGCCCGCCTCGACGAAGCGGTCGAGCAGCACGCGCAGCGCCTCGGCGCCGAGGGCGAGGTGGTCCTCGACCGCGAGCTCGGGCCGGCGGCGCAGGAGCGCCGCGAGCTCGGCGGGCACCTCGTCCGCGTCGGGCGCCGCGAAGAGCGTCGTCCCGTAGTGGTCGTCGTCGATCTGCCGGCCGGCCTCCTCGGCCGCCTCGACGATCGCGCCGACGCAGTCGCGCAGCTCGTCGGGCGAGACGAACGAGCCGAGCCAGCCGTCGGCGAGCCGGCCCGTGCGCCGCAGCGCGGCGGGGCTCGAGCCGCCGAGCCAGACGTCGAGCGAGTCCTGGGCGGGGCGCGGCGCGAGCGTCACGTCCGTGATCGTCGTGAAGCGTCCCGCGTAGGTCACGGGCTCCCCGGGCCAGAGCGCGCGCACGATCTCGATCGCCTCCTCCGTGCGGGCGGCGCGCTCGCCGCGCGGGACGCCCATCGCCTCGGCCTCCCGGCCCAGGTCGATGCCGAGGCCGAACGCCGGCAGCAGGCGCCCGCCGGAGAGCGCGCTCACGGTGGCGAGCTCCTTGGCGAGGAGCACGGGGTTGCGCGGCGGCGCGACGAGCACGTTCGTCCCGAGCTTCAGCTTCCGCGTGCGCGCCGCGACGGCGGCGAGCGTCGGCAGCGGCGCCGGGCCGCCGAGCGTCGCCGAGTCGGAGAGCCAGAGCGAGTCGTAGCCCAGCGCCTCGATCGTCTCGATCAGGTCGAAGAACGGCCCGGGCGCCAGATCGAGGGACCTCGTGGAGCCGAGGCCGATGCCCGCGCGGAGGCTCAAACGGCTCGACTCCATCCACCGGCTGCGGCAGGCACGACGTTTCGAGCTTCTACCAAACGAACGTTTGAGTCAATCGGGAACGACGCGCCGCCCGCGGCCGTGCTCCGCCCGGCGGAGCACGGCTCGCGAGCGAGTCCTCCTCCGCCATACTGGCGCGACGGTGGGTGAGATCGTGGCGCAGGGGCTCGTCGCCTCCGGCACCGGCTGCGAGGGCGTCGTCCGGCGGGCGAGCGAGGTCGCCGAGGTGCTCGCGCTGCTCCAGGCGCCCGACCTCGACGAGACCATCCTGCTCACGGAGTCGGCGACGGCGACGACGATCGTGCCGCTGCTCGGCCGCGTCCGCGGGCTGATCTGCACGTCGGGCGGCGTCACGTCGCACGTCGCGATCCTCTCGCGCGAGTTCGGGCTCGCCTGCGTGATGGGCGCGGAGCTCGAGGAGCTCGACGCGCTCGACGGCGCCCGCGTCGAGATCGGCACCGACGGCACCATCACGCGTGTCTGACCGCAGGCCGGAGATCCACCTCAACCTCGGCGTGCCCGCGCTCGCGGCGGAGGCCGCCACCCTCCCGGCCGCGGGCGTCGGCCTGCTCCGGGCCGAGTTCCTCGCGCTCGGCGCGGGCAGGCATCCGAGCGCCGTGCTCGAGGAGGGCGGCGAGGACGCGTTCGTGCGCACCTTCGCCGAGGGCCTGGAGACCGTCGCACGGGCCTTCCACCCCCGGCCGGTCATGTACCGGACGCTCGACCTGAAGTCGAACGAGTACCGGTCGCTGGCCGGCGGCGACCGCTTCGAGCCGAGCGAGGAGAACCCGATGCTCGGCCTGCGCGGCGTCGCGCGGTACCTGGAGCGGCCGGGCGAGCTGCGCCTCGAGCTGCGGGCGGTCGCCCGCGTCCTCGACGCGGGGCTGGACAACGTCCACGTCTGCATCCCGTTCGTGCGGACGCTCGACGAGCTGCGGGCGGTGAAGGACGTCGTCGCCGAGGAGGGCCTCGCGGACCGGCCGGGCTTCGAGCTCTGGGCGATGGCCGAGGTGCCGTCGACCGCGCTCCTCGCGGAGCGGTTCGCCGCCGAGGTCGACGGCCTCTCGATCGGCTCGAACGACCTGACCCAGCTCGTGCTCGGCGTCGACCGGGACTCGGCGGTGCTCGCCGCGCGCTACGGCGCCGAGGACGAGGCCGTCCTCGCGGCGATCGCGCTCGTCGTCGCCGGCGCGCACGCGGCGGGCGTGCCCGTGTGCAGCTGCGGCGACGCGCCGTCGCAGAGCCCGACGCTCGTCGCCCGGCTGGTCGAGCTGGGCGTCGACCGGATCTCGGTCCCGCCGTCCGCGTTCGCCGACACGGTCGCCGCCGTCGACGCCGCCCTGGCGGCGGGAGCGCGGGCGTGAGCGGGCGCCCGCCGATGTCGGTCGAGCGGCTCAACGAGCTCATCCAGGCGTTCGGCGAGCACGAGAAGGCCGCGATCCGCGCCGAGCGGCGCGGGGCCGCGCGCTCGGTGCTCTTCGACATGCTCCGCCGCTCGCTGCTCGGCTGGCAGCTGAAGTACGACTACGACCCCGTGTTCCTGCGCGAGGTGGCCGCGGTCCTGTCGCCGGAGGAGGTCGGCCGGCGCATGAAGGTCCCGGGCAGCCGGCCGTACTACCTCCAGCTCTTCCTCCTGCTCCAGGACACGCTCGGGGCGCGCCAGCAGCGCATGCTCGAGCTCGGGCTCCGCGAGGGCGACCCGTTCCCCGAGGAGCGGCTCGACGACCTCCTCTTCGTGACCGACTTCTGGGAGCGGGCGAGCCGCGCCTACCGGAACGACGGCCTCCTCCTCCCCGACGAGGCCGGCGGGACGCAGCCGATCCTCGACGAGGACGCGCTGGGGCCGGTGCGCGCGCTCCTGCAGCCGGTCGACCCGGAGGCGCTCACGGCCGCCCGCCGGCTCGCCGCGACGCTCGAGGCGTGGTGCTTCGTCGCGCACGGCGAGCAGCGCGACGGCATCTTCGGGCACGGGCCGTACCCCGGCGAGGACGGCCGCGTCCTCTTCTTCCGCGAGTTCAACGACCTGCGCACGACCTTCCTCCCCTGGGTCGAGGGGACGACCAGGAACGTCCACGGAAACGCGGTCTTCGCGTACGAGTGCCGCGACGTCGCGGTGCGGTGCGACATGTTCGGCGGCCTCGTCACCGACCCGCTCGAGTTCGCCGACCGGATCGAGCGCGTCGCCGTCCTCACGCAGGAGGACGGCGTGGTGCGGCCGATCGACCCCGGGACCTGGGACGCCGTGCGCGACGCGGCCTCGGAGTCGACGAACGAGATCTACTTCCGCGTCGTCGACTGGGAGCCGGCGTTCCGCTACGAGTACGGCGCCTACCTCTTCGCGAACCACGTGAAGGCGTTCCTCGACCTGGCGGGGATCGACGCCGACGACCGCCTGCGGGAGGCGGCGCGCGAGACGATCGCCAGGCGCGGGCCGGCCGTCGGCGCGGGGCCCGAGGTCCCCGCCGCGATGGTGCACTGGGGCACGACCGAAGGCTCGTTCATCTGGCCCGTGGTGGCGTGACGGAGACCCCCGCGGCGCGGCTCGGTCGCGCGCTCGCCCCCACCTCGGTCGCGGTCGTCGGCGCCTCGCCGCGGCCGGGCTCGCTCAGCCTGCGCTTCCTCACCGGCCTCGAGCGCCACGGCTTCGGCGGGCGGATCGTCGCCGTCAACCCGAGCTACGACGAGGTGGGCGGCTTCCCCTGCGTGCCGACGGTCGCCGCCGCCGGGCCGCTCGACCTCGCGGTGCTCGCGGTCTCCAAGGCACGCGTGCTCGAGTCGCTCGAGGCGTGCGCCGAGGCGGGCGTGGCCGGTGCGGTCGTCTTCGCGTCCGGCTACTCGGAGACCGGCCCCGAGGGGCGTGTCGAGGAGGAGCGGATCGGCGAGCTCGCGCGACGCACCGGCCTCCGGGTGATCGGCCCGAACAGCCCCGGTCTCGTCAACCTGACGCGGCGCTGCTGCGTGATCGCCTCCGGCGTCTCCTTCCGGGAGACGCTCCACGCAGGCGGCGTCGCGGTCGTCTCGCAGAGCGGCGGCGTCGCGGGCCTCCTCACCGAGCGCGCACAGGACGCCGGGATCGGCCTCTCCGCCGTCGTCTGCACGGGGAACGAGTCGGACGTCGGGATCGGCGAGGTGCTGGAGGCGCTCGCCGCGGACGACGCGACGCGCGCGGTGGCGCTCTTCGTCGAGGGCGTGCGGGACGGCGGCGGCTTCGTGCGCGGCCTCGACGCGCTCCGCCGGGCCGGCAAGCACGCGGTCGTGCTGAAGACGGGCGCGACCGAGGGGGCGGCCCGGGCGTCGGCGGCGCACACCGGCGCCCTCGTGACCGACGCCGACGTCTTCCGCGCCGTGCTCGAGCGGACCGGCGCGCACGCGGCGCCGTCGCTCGACGACCTGCTCGTGACGGCGAGCGTCCTCGACCGGCTCGGCCCGGCGCCGTCGCGCAGGATCGGCATCGTCACGACCTCCGGCGGCGCCGGGGTCGTCGCGACAGAGGCGGCCGAGCGAGCGGGCCTCGAGCTCCCCGCCCTCTCCGAGACGACCCGCGAGGCGCTCGTCGCGGCGATGCCGGACTTCGCGTCGCCCGCGAACCCGACCGACACGAGCGGCATGTTCGTCGAGCGGGCGGAGATCTTCCGCGACGCACTCGGCGCGTTCCTCGGCGCCGACGAGCTCGACGCGGTCGTGCTCGTGCTGACGGTGCAGCCGCCGGAGCTCGCGCTCGAGCTCGCCGAGCGGATGCTCGCGCTCGCGGGCGACGGCGCGCCCCTCGTCTGCCTCTGGGTCGCCGGGGCGATGAGCGACGCGGCGCGCGAGCTGCTTCGGGCGGGCGGCCTGCCGGTCGTCGAGGATCCCGACCGGTGCATGCGCGCGCTCGCCGCGCGGGCGGCCGCCGGCGCGACGTCACCGGCCGCGCGCAGGGTCGCGCCGGTCGGCGTCCCCGCCGTGCTCGACGAGGGCCGGGCGCGCGGCGCGGCGCTCGAGCACGAGGTGCTCGCCGCGGCCGCCGAGCTCGGCGCTGCGACGGCGGCGACGCGCCTGTGCGCCTCGCCGGCGGAGGCTCGGGCCGCGGCGGAGGCGCTCGGCACCCCCGTCGTCGTCAAGGCGGCCGCGCGCGACCTCCCGCACAAGGCCGCCGTCGGGGCCGTCCGCCTGGGCGTGGACGGAGGCGAGGCATGCGCCGCCGCGTTCGCCGAGGTCGTCGCGGCCGCCCGGGCCGCGGGCGCGACGGTCGAGGGCGCGGTCGTCCAGGCGCAGGTGCCGCCCGGGGCGGAGGTGATCGTCGGCGCGCGCCGCGACCCCGTCTTCGGGCCGGTGCTGGTCGTCGGGCCCGGCGGGGCGGGCGTCGAGGAGCTCGGCGCCGAGGCGGTGCGGCGCCTGCTGCCGCTCGCCGAGGGTGAGGCGGAGACGCTGGCGGCGGGTCTCGGCGGAGGCGAAGGCGCTCGCGGCCGCGATCGAGAGCGTGGAGCGGCTCGCGCTCGCGCTCGGCGACGAGCTCGAGGCGCTCGAGCTGAACCCGGTCGTGCTGGGCGGCGACGGAGCGGCCACCGCCGTCGACGGCGTCCTGCTCCTGCGCGGCTACGCGGGCGCGTAGAGGAACGTCCCGTCGGCCCGCGTCTCGCGGGTGACGCGGCCCGTCGCGCGGAGGTGCTTGAGGTACGACATCGTCTCGAGGAGGCGCGAGACGGCCTCGTAGGAGTGGTCGACCTCGCCGAAGACGCGGCGTCCGAGGTCGTATGCGGTCCCGGGCGAGTCCGCGACCGCCGCGACGACCCGCTCGAGCCGCGTCTCCGCCTCGTCCCGGTGCATCGCGACGACGTCGCGCAGATCGGCGATGGGGCGACCGTGGCCGGGCAGCGCGAGCTCGACGTCGAGCCCGTCGACGAGGTCGAGCGAGGCGAGGAACTCGCCGACGGGGTCCGGGGAGTAGCCGTAGTCGAACCACGGCGCGTAGATCCGCGAGACGAGGTCGCCGACGACGAGGAGGCGCTCGTCGTCGTGGTAGAGGCAGACGTGCGACGGCGTGTGGCCGGGGGTCTCGAGCGTGCGCCAGGGGCCGAGCACGGAGTCGACCACCGTCCCGTCGCGCAGCTCCGAGAACGGCGGCAGCGGGCCGAGCGCGGCGTCGCGCTCCTCCCCCACGTCGGCGTAGTCGTGCACCTCGTCCTCCGGCACGCCCTCGGCGAGCGCGCGGCGCTCGCGCGCGGCGTAGATCCCGACGGGGTCGAGAGCGCCGTCGGTGAACGCGTGGTGCGCGGGGTGCATCCACATCGTGCAGCCGCTCTCCTCGACGATCCGCACGGCCAGGCCGAGGTGGTCGGAGTGGGCGTGGGTGAGCACGAGCTCGCGGATGTCCCCGACCTCGCGGCCGCTCTTCTCGAGCGCGACGACCAGCGCGTCCCAGGCGCTCGCGTGGCCCGCGCCGCCGCAGTCGATCAGCGTGATCCCGCCGTCGTCGCGGTCGAGCGTGTACGCGTTGACGTGGGTGATCCACGCCCACGGGAGGGGCAGCCGAAGGGTCGTCAGGCCCGGGCGGACCTCGAAGGCGGACGCCTTCGCCGGGTCGACGGACCAGTCGGTGGGAACGGGACCGACCACGCGCCTATCCTCGCCGCTCAGTCACCTGCGGCGGCCTCGCCGGCGCGGACACCGAAGACGAGGGCGGGCCCGAGGGTGCCGCCGGCGCCGGGGTAGGCGAGGCCGAACGGGCTCGCCGCGACGTTGCCGGCGGCGTAGAGGCCGCGGAGCGGCTCGCCGTCGAGGACCGAGAGCACGCGCCCGTCGGGGTCGGTGCGCGGGCCGCCCTTCGTGCCGAGGCAGCCGGGCAGCACGCGGAAGGCGTAGAACGGCGGCTCCTCGAGCGGCCCGAGGTCGCCGATGAAGCGGTCGTACGGGAACGAGCCGCGGCCGAACTCGGGATCCTCGCCGCGTGCGGCGCCCTCGTTGAACCGGGCGACCGTCGCCTCGAGCGCCGCCGGCGGGACGTCGATCGCCCCGGCGAGCTCGGCGAGCGTCTCGCCGCGCGCGAGCCAGTCCGGGTCGGGGTCGCGCCGCGAGAGCGGCCCGAGGCGGTACGTGCTCCGGTAGCGCCCGTCGAAGACGAGCCAGGCGGGGACGTTCGGGAACGAGAAGGAGGTCGGCTCGAAGTTCTGCAGCGTGCGGCCGAGGTCGTTGTAGTTCTGCGCCTCGTCGACGAAGCGGACGCCGCGGCCGTTGACGAGCACGCAGCCCGGCCGGGCGCGCTCGGTGAGGATCAGCCGGTGCATCGGCTCGCCGTCGATCGAGTCGCCGGGGATCGTCGCCGCCGGGCACCACCACGCCTCGCTCATCAGGCCGAGCGCCGCGCCGGCGGCCATCGCCATGCGCAGCCCGTCGCCCCGGGCGGAGGGCGCCCCCACGGGAGCGAGCATCGGCCCGCGCAGGAAGGCCCGCGCGAGCTCGGGATCGCGCTCGAAGCCGCCCGTCGTGAGCACGACCGCGTCCGCGTCGGGCAGCTCCCGCACGCGGGTGCCCGTCTCGAACGCGACGCCCGCGTCGAGGCACGCCTCGACGAGCGCCGCGAGCAGGGCGCGGCCCAGCGTCAGCGTCCCGCGCTCGGCGCGCCGGGCCAGCTCCTCCTTGTCGATCTCGCCGGTGGCGAGCTCGACGTAGGTGACCGGCGCGGTGACGTTCGGCGCGTCGCGCACCAGCTCGCGCGCGCGGTCGTCCGGGTCGATCGGCTTGGGCTCGAGCGTCCGTCCCCCCTGCGGCCGGCCGCCGGGCCGCTGCGCGTGGTAGTCGGAGTAGGCGATCGGCTGCCAGCGAACCGGCGTCTCGCGCTCGAGCCGGGCAGCGGTCGGCCCCGCCTCGCGGGCGAAGACCTCCAGCATCTCGTCGTTCGCGTCGCCGAGGGCGAGCTCCCGCAGGTAGGTGAGGCCGGCCTCGGCGGTGTCGTCGGGCGTGTGGTCGTTGCCCGGCAGCCAGGCGTTGCCGCCGGAGAGCGCCGTCGTGCCGCCGAGCCGCTCGTACCCCTCGAGCAGGGTGACGCGTGCACCGGCCCGCGCGGCCGACCAGGCGGCGGCGAGCCCCGCCGCGCCTCCGCCGACGACCGCGACGCGGGTCACAGGATGGTCTCGCCGCCGTCGGGCACGATCGTCTGCCCCGTGATGAAGCCAGCCTCGTCCGAGAGCAGGAAGCAGACGACCGCGGCGATGTCCTCCGGCTCGCCCAGCCGCCGCGCGATGTTGAGCTCGGCCGCCTGTGCGGCGCCCTTCTCGAAGTCGCCGTCGCCGCGCGCCGTGTAGAGCGGGATCGTCATCCCTGTCTTGATCCGGCCGGGGGCGACGCAGTTGACGCGGATCTCCGGCCCGAGCTCGCGGGCGAGCTGCCGGGTGAAGCCCGCGATCCCCGCCTTCGCGGCGCCGTAGGGCGAGTTGTGCGGCTGCGCGGTGATCGCCGCGATCGAGGCGACGTTGACGATCGAGCCGCCGCTCGCGGCGCGCATGAGCGGCACGACGTGCTTCACGACGAGGAAGGTGCCCCCGAGGTGGACGCCGATCATCCGGTTGAAGCGCTCGAGCGTCCAGTCCTCGATCGGGCCGAAGTCGGCGTGCCCGGCCGCGTTGAAGACGCAGTCGATGCTGCCGAGCTCGCCGTGGGCACGCTCGACCGCGGCCTGCACCGACGCCTCGTCGGCCACGTCGCACGCGACGCCGACGCCGCCGAGCTCGCCGGCGACGTCCTCCGCCCGCGCCCCGTCGAGGTCGGCCACCGCCACGCGGCCGCCCTCGGCCGCGAAGCGCCGCGCCGTCGCCTCGGCGAGGCCCGAGCCGCCGCCCGTCGCGAAGAGCACCTTGCCGTCGAACCGCATCGCCTCAGCCTCCGATCGTGAGTGGTTCGGTGTCGTCGGGCGCGGGCACTCCCGTCGCCTGCAGGGTGACGGGGACGCCGCTGTAGGTCGGCATGCCCGTCAGCGGATCGACGCCCTCCCTCCCGGAGAGGAGCAGGCTGACGTTCGGGTCGTCCCACCCGTGGGGGATCGCGACCGCGCCGGGGCGGATGCGCTCGTCCAGCCGCGCGCGCCCCTCGAGCGCGCCGCCCCACGCGCTCTCGACGCGCACGAGCTCGCCGTCGGCGACGCCGGCGCCGGCCGCGTCGAGCGGGTGGATCACGACCTCGGCCGGGTCGCGGTCGGCGGCGTTCGGCAGGTCGCGCGCGTACGAGTTGACGTGGCGCCACTGCCGCTTGGGGATCAGGACGAGCGGGGCGACCTCGCCGATCGCCTCGAGCTGCGCCACGAGCGGCGCGGGCGCGAGCGCCCAGCGGCCGTCGGGGAGCACCGAACGGGCGACCCAGCCGAGGTCTCGCTCGTCGTCGACGAGCGGGCCGTCGGCCGCGCGGAGCTCGTCGAAGCTCCCCCGTGACGTGTCGCGGACGCGGCGGCGCAGCAGGTCGTCGTCCGTCGCCGTCTCGAGCGCGAGGCCCTCGGGGAGAATCGGGGCGCCGAGGCGCTCGGCGAGCGCGGCGAGCGGCCACCAGCCGGGCCGGCGGTCGGCGCCGAGCGGCACGAGGGCGGGCGTGTACTGGGCTGCGATCGCAGGCGCGAGGCAGTCCGAGAAGTGCGGCAGGTCGGCGCGCTCGAACGGCCCGGCGGAGGGCAGGACGTGCGTCGCGTGCTCGGTCATGTCGCCGTGCTGGACGTCCGAGACCGCGACCACCGGGGCCTGCGCGAGGGCGCGGGCGACCCGGCGGGCGTCCGGCAGCGCCGCGAGGAGGTTCCCGCCGAGGACGAAGATGGCCTGCAGGTTGCCCGCCTCGAGCTCGTCGACGATCGTGATCGCCGGGTACTCGCCACCCTGGAAGGGGAGCTCGGGACGGCTCGCGGGACCGGGTGCGGGCGGCGGGTCGGGCCGCGCGGGGCGCTTGTCGAGCCCCTGGACGAAGCCGGGGTTGAACCACACGCCGCCGGGACGCTCGAGCGAGCCCGTCACGGCGAGGAGCGCGATCGAGAGCCACTGGGTCAGGTTCGCCGCGGGCGACATCGAGGTGCCGGTGCCCGTCTGCACGGCGAGCCGGCCGTGTCGGCGGATCGCCGCGAGGAGGTCGACGAGGCCCTGCTCGTCGAGGTCCGTGACCGCGGCGGCCCTGGCGAGGTCGTAGGGCGCGACGGCGGCGGCGAGCTCGTCGACGCCGGTCGCGTGCTCCTCGAGGTACGCCCCGTCGGCGCCGTCGGCGAGCAGCTCCCGGACGAGGAAGGCGAGCAGCGCGTAGTCGGTGCCCGGCCGCACGGCGAGGTGACGCGTCGCGAGCCGGGCGGTCTCGGTCTCGCGGGTGTCGACCACCCACAGCTCGCCGCGCGCCGCGAGCTCGCGCAGCCGCCGTGTCGGGTTCGGGTACGCCTGCATGTGCGAGGTGTGCGAGACGACGGGGTTCGTCCCGAGCAGGACCGTCAGGGTCGCGCGCTCGAAGTCGATCCCGTGGAAGAGCCAGCCGACCCCGGACATGAGGCGGCGCACGACGGGGTACGAGGGGGCGTCGACCGTCCCGGAGGTGAACTTCGCCCGCGAGCCGAGGCGCTTGAGCAGCGCCGAGCCGGCCCAGTAGAGGTTCGCGTCGAACGTCGCACCGGTGCCGAGGTACACGCCGACGGCGTCCGGGCCGCGCTCGTCGATCGCGGTCGCGACGCGGGCGGCGAGGTCGTCGAGCAGCTCGTCCCAGGTGACGGGCACGAGGCGGCCGTCGCGCCGCAGGAGCGGCCCGTCGAGCCGCTTCGGATGGTGGTGCAGCACGCCGAGGGCGCGGCCCTTGGGACAGGTGTAGCCCTGCGACAGCGGGTGGTCGCGATCGCCGTCGACCCGCACGACGCGGTCGCCCTCGAGCGTCGCCACGACACCGCAGTAGGCGGGGCAGAGACGGCAGTAGCTGCGGGCGGTCCGGGTCGCGATGACACCGAGTCTGCCGCCCGGCCGAGGTCTAGTCAAACGGTCGTTTGGTGGGCTAGAGTGGCCGCGATGGCGACGTCGCTGCCTGCGCTGCTCGAGCTCCGGGCCGGCGGCTCGGACACCGACGCGCTCGTCTTCTCGGAGGGACGCGCATCCTTCGCCGGCCTCGCGGACGAGGTGCGCACGGCCGCAGGCCGACTGCACGCCGCGGGCGTCGGGCCGGGCGACCGGGTCGGGCTGCTCCTCCCCGCCTCGGTCGGGAGCTACGCGCTGATGCTCGGCGCGATGCGCCTGGGCGCGATCCCGGTGCCCCTCAACGCGCGCTTCAAGGCGCGCGAGCTCCGGTACGTCGTGCAGCACTCGGGGATGACGCTCCTCGTCGCCGAGCCGAGCTACGAGGCCCTGCTCGGCGAGGCGGGCGCCCAGGAGACCGCGCGGGTCGTCCTCGGGGTCGCCGACGAGGCGCTCGTCGCGGCCGGCGAGGGCGTGGAGGCGCCCGCGCCGGAGCTCGGCGCCGACGACGACGCGCTGATGCTCTACACGTCCGGCACGACGGCCAATCCGAAGGGCGCGATCCACCGGCACGGGGCGATCGTCGCCCAGGGCGAGCTGATGGCCGAGCGGATGCGCTTCGCCGAGGGCGACGTCTTCTGGACGCCGCTGCCGTTCTTCCACGTGGGCGGCATCGCGACGCTCGCCGGGACGATCGCCGGCGGCGTGCCGAGCGTCCAGCAGGGCTTCTTCGAGCCGGGCGAGGCGCTCGACCTCCTCGAGCGGGAGCGCTGCACCGTCGCGTTCCCGGCGTTCGAGACGATCTGGCTCGCGGTCCTGAACCATCCGCGCTTCGCGGAGGCCGACCTCACGGCGCTGCGCCTCGTGATCAACGTCGGCGTCCGGACGACGCTCGAGTCGATGCAGGCGCGCGTCCCGCACGCGCCCCAGGTCTCGTGCACCGGCTCGACCGAGACCTGCGCCTTCGCCTGCATCGGCGAGCCCGACGACCCGCTCGAGACGCGGCTCACGACGTCGGGACGGCCGCTCCGCTCCGTCGAGGTGCGCACGGTCGACCCCGAGACGGGCCTGGACAGCGGGCCTGGAGTCATCGGCGAGCTCCTCTTCCGCGGGCCGACGCTCTTCGTCCGCTACCACGACGATCGCGAGTACGACGGCGCTCGCGATCGACGACGACGGCTGGTTCCACACGGGCGACCTCGGCACGCTCGACGCGGAGGGCCGGGTCTCCTTCGTGGGGCGCCTGAAGGACATGCTCAAGGTGGGCGGCGAGAACGTCGCCGCCGCCGACGTCGAGAGCTACCTCCTCACCCACCCCGCCGCCGAGATCGTCCAGGTCGTGGGCGTGCCCGACGCACGCTACATCGAGGTCCCGGCGGCGTTCGTCCAGCTCCGTCAGGGCGCGACCGCGACGGAGGCGGAGCTCGTGGACTTCTGCCGCGGGCAGATCGCGACGTTCAAGGTCCCGCGCTACGTCCGCTTCGTCGACGAATGGCCCATGTCGGGCACCAAGATCCAGAAGTTCCGCCTCCGCGAGCAGCTCGTCGCCGAGCTGGAGTCCGCAGGGATCACCGAGGCGCCGCGGATCGCATCCGTGCGATGACCGAGACCGTTGCCGCGCTGCTCGACCGCGCCGTGACGTTCCCCGACGCCGAGGTCGTGATGCCCGGCGAGCGGCTCCGCTTCGCCGAGCTCGGCGACCGCGCCTCGGCGTTCTCCCGTCGGCTCCTCGGAGCGGGGCTCTCGCGGGGCGCGCGCGTCGCGTTCCTCCACACCGACCGCCTCGACTCGCTCGCGTTCCTGCTCGGCGCGATGCGGGTGGGGATCGTCCCGGTTCCCGTGAACGGCCGGTACAAGGCGCTCGAGCTCGCCTACGTCGTCGGCCACTCCGGCGCGCGCCTGCTCGTCGTCGACGAGCCGCGGGCGCCGCTGGCCGAGGAGGCCGCGCTGCCCGACGCCTGCAGCGTCGTCGTCGGCGTCGACGAGGGAGGCTTCGCGGCGGGCGGCGAGACGATCGCCCCCGAGACCGAGCGGCAGGCCGCCGAGCAGGTCGTCCCCGACGACCCGGCGATCATCCTCTACACCTCCGGCACGACCGCGAACCCGAAGGGCTGCGTCTACGCGCAGTCCGGCTACGCGGCGCAGGCGGCCTCGTACGCGGCCGCGGGCGCGTTCCGGCCCGACGACCGGATGTGGACGCCGCTTCCGTTCTTCCACGTGAGCGCGATCGTGACGCTCGCCGCCTGCCTCCGCTCGGGGATGTCGCTCGTCCACGTCGGCGCGCGCTTCGACCCGGACGTCGGGGTCGACCAGCTCGAGCGGGAGCGCTGCACGATCGCCTTCCCCGCCTTCGAGACGATCTGGCTCGAGATCCTCAACCATCCGCGCTTCGACGCCGAGCGGATCGCGCTCCACACGGTGATCAACGTCGGGACGCCCGGCTCGCTGCGCCGGATGCAGGAGATGCTCCCGACCGTGCCGCAGATCTCTGCCTTCGGCGGGACCGAGTACGGCGGCTTCAACTCGCTCGGCCATCGAGACGACCCTCTGCAGGCGCGGCTCGAGACGTCCGGCCACCCGTTCCCCGGCGTCGAGCTCCGCATCCTCGACCCGGAGACGGGCGCCGACCAGCCGCCCGGCAAGGACGGCGAGATCCTGATGCGCGGGCCGATGCGCTTCGTCCACTACCACGACGACCCCGAGAACACGGCGCTCGCGCTCGACGACGACGGCTGGTTCCACTCGGGCGACCTCGGCCGCCTCGACGAGGACGGCCGCATCGCGTTCGTCGGCCGCCTCAAGGACATGCTCAAGGTCGGCGGCGAGAACGTCGCCGCCGCCGAGGTGGAGACGTTCCTCCTCGCGCACCCGGACGTCGAGATCGCGCAGGTCGTCGGCGCGCCCGACGCGCGCTACACGGAAGTGCCGGCTGCCTTCGTCCAGCTGCGCGCGGGAGCCGTCCTCGGGGAGCAGGAGCTGATCGACCACTGCCTCGGACGCATCGCGACGTTCAAGGTGCCGCGCTACGTCCGCGTCGTCGACGAGTGGCCGATGTCGGGGACGAAGATCCAGAAGTTCAAGCTGCGCGAGCGGATCGCCGCCGAGCTCGCCGAGGCCGGCATCACCGAGGCGCCCAGGCTCCGGTCGACGACCGCCGCGTGACTCCCTACAGAGCGGGCCAGCTGATCATGGTGTCGGCAGCCGTCGTCTGGTCGACGGCAGGCGTGCTGCAGCGCGAGGTGGAGGCCGGCCCGGCGACGCAGGTGGCCGACCGCGCCGTCTTCGCGGGGCTGACGATCCTCGCCGCCGTCATCGTGACCGAGCGGCGGCGCACGGTGAGCGCGTTCACCGGGCTCGGGCGCTGGGGCGCCGCCGCGATCGTCCCGTGGGCGTTCGCCTCGAGCCTCTTCATCCTCTCGCTCAACTACACGACCGTCGCGAACGTGCTCTTCTGGCAGGCGACCGCGCCGATGCTCGCGGCGCTGCTCGCGTGGCTCTTCCTCTCGGAGGGGATCGCCCTGCGCACGTGGATCGCCATGGGCCTCGCCGGCGTCGGGGTCGTGCTGATGGTCGGCGGCGGGATCGAGGGCGGCGCCGTCGGCGCCGTGACCCCGTTCGTGATGACGGTCGCCTTCGCGATCGTGATCGTCCTCTCGCGCAGGCGCTCCGACATCTCGCTCGCGCCGGCCGCGTTCCTCAGCCAGGTGCTCGTCGTCGTCTGCCTCGGGCCGTTCGCCGCGATGGCGTCCGCGTCTGCCTCCGACTGGGTGTGGCTCGCGCTCCTCGGCGCGATCGTCGCGTCGGGGATCGTCCTGATGACGATCGCGGCACAGCGGATCCCCGCGTCCGAGATCGCCCTGATCACGCTGCTCCAGATCGTCCTCGGGCCGCTGCTCGTCTGGCTCGCCTACCGCGAGCAGCCGCCGGTCGGCACGCTGCTCGGGGGCGCGGTGATCATCTGCGCGGTCGTCGTCCAGGCGGTCGGCGACGTGCGGCGCTACGAGCCCGCGCCGGTCGCCCCCGACTAGAAGACGATCACGGGCCGGCCGCGGAGGCCGCCCGCGTCGAGCTGCTCGTGCGCCTCGGCCGCGCGCTCCGGCGGGAACGTCTCGGCGACGCGGAGCCGGAGCCCGCCCCGGGCCGCGCGGTCGAGCAGCGCCGCGAGCCGGTCGGCCCGGTCGAGGTACGTGCGGACGCTGACGAGGTCGATGCCGATGTCGCGCTCGCTCTCCCCCTTGAACGGCCGGAGGGCGCCGACGCGGCCGCCGTCCCGCACGGCCTCCAGCACCGGCTCGCCGAGCACCGCGGCGTCGATCAGCGCATCGACCCCACCGGGGACGAGCTCACGCACCGCAGCGAACGACCCGTCGCCGCGCGGGACGAACTCCGCCGCGCCGAGCTCGCGCACGAGCAGCTCGTCGGCGGCCGAGGCGATCCCGACCACGCGCAGGCCCTCGGCGGCCGCAAGCTCCACGGCGTACCCGCCGACCGCACCGGCCGCACCGGTCACCGCCACCGTCGAGCCCGGCGGGAGCTCGAGCGTGTCGAGCAGCAGCCGCACGGTGAGACCGGTCATCGGCACCGTGGCCGCCTCGACGAGATCGAGCCCCTCCGGGACGCGGGCGAGCGAGGACTCGGCGTCGAGCACGAGGAGCTCCGACTGCGCGCCGCGCCCGTGCGGGAGGAACCGCGTCATCGCGGCGACCCGCTCGCCGGGCTCGTACCCCGTCCCGTCGCCGACGGCGTCGACGACGCCCGCGAGCTCGAGCCCGGCGACCCAGGGCGGCGGGCCGTCGATGCCGCGGGCGAGCCCGCCGGAGCGGAAGAGCGTGTCGGACGGGTTCACCGTCGCCGCGGCGACGCGGATCCGCACCTGTCCCGGCCCCGGCTCGGGGTCGGGCAGCTCGAGCACCTCGAGCACCTCGGGGCCGCCGTACTCCCTGAACGCAACTGCCCGCATCCGTCCTCCTTCGCTCTACGCCCGCTCCCACGGGCGCTCGTCGTCCCAGAACTCCTCGAGACCCGGCGGGAGCCGGTCGATCTGCACGCGCGGCCGCACGATCGCGCCGAGCTCGACTGCAGCGGCGACCGGGGCGCGCACGACCGCCCAGTCCTGGCCGAAGCCCGCGCGGCCCTCGCGCAGGCGGGCGACGAGCGCGGCCGCGCCGTCCCAGCGCTCGCGGCGCGCGCGCGGCGCGCCGAGCGACGCCGGCCCGTCGTCGTCGCTCCACGCCTCGCCGTCCTCCAGCAGATGACCCAGGCCGCGCGGCGCGCCCACCGCGCGGGCGGCGGCGCCGGTCGTCCAGAGCTCGAGCCGCGGCTGCACCGGGGCGGGCGTCATCCGCACGCGCCGCTCGGGGTTGTGGACGTTCTGCTCGAGGCCGGCGGGGACGCGCCATTCCGGGCCGTCGGTCCGGAAGGGCGCCGGCGCGAAGCAGCGGCGGACGAGGTCGAGCGCCTCGGCGAAGACGGCCTCGCGGCCCGCCGCCGGGCGGGTGACGAGCAGCGCGCGCCCGCCGCTCGCGACGTCGACGACCGCGGTCTCCTCCGCCACCTCGATCGGGTGCCGGTCGCCGAGCGGCGCCTCGACCGCGAGCCGGACGTCGGGGACTCGGGCCGCGAGGGCCGCGGCCACGACGAGCGGCGCGGGCAACGCGGGTGTCCCGGAGAGCAGCACGCCGTCGAGGCCGTCGCGGTGGGCTGCCTCGGCGAGTGCGACGACGTCGTCGAACGACGCCGCGTCGGCGCAGTCGAGCAGGAACCTCACGCGATCCCTCCGTCGGCGAGCAGCGGCGGCAGCTCGGCCGCGATCCGCTCGAGCTGCGCGTGGAGCGCGTCAGCGGGCGTGAAGTCGTAGACGAGGCGCAGGCAGTGGAGCTCGACCCCCGCGGCGCGATCCGCGCGGAGCCTCGCGGCGACCTCCTCGGCGCTCCCGACCGTCACCGTGCGCTCGATGCGCGCCCGCTGCCGCGCGAGCTGCTCCGGGTTGCCGAAGCCGACCGTCCCCTTGAGCACCCACCACGCGCCGGCCTCCTCGAGGTAGTGGGAGATCACGCGCTCGCGGACGGGCGCGGCGCGCTCGGGGTCGGGCTCGATCCAGACGTCGCGGAGGATGCCGATCGGACCCGGCCCCGCCGACGTCGCGGTATTCCTGGAGGAGCGGCCCGAGCTCGTCGACGAGCATCGTCTGCGGCAGCAGCAGGCCGGCGCCGCGGCGGGCGGCGCGGGCGAGCGTCGTCGAGGCCATCCCGCCGAGCCACAGCGCGCGCGCCGAGGCCCTCGACGGCGTCGAGCACGGGCTCGAACAGGCGGCCGCGGCGGTCGCGCCGGAGCCCGAGCGCGTCGAACTCGGCGTCGCGGTGGCCGAGGCCGAGGCCGAGCTCGAGCCTGCCGCCGGTGATCGCCTGCAGCGTCGCGGCGTTCCGCGCGAGCGCGAGAGGGTCGTGCTGCGGCCCGATCAGCATCGCCTGCCCGAGGCGGAGGCGCGACGTCCGGGCGGCCGCGAACGCCTGCGCGTGCAGGAGCTGCGGGCAGAACCCGTCGTACCAGAGGCGGTGCTCCGCGGCCCAGACGGAGTGGAAGCCCAGTGCGTCGGCGTGCGCCGCGGCGTCGGCGAAGCGCCGGTAGATCGCGGTCGGGTTCCCCGGCCGCGTGGTCGAGGACTGGAGCGTCCAGAGGCCGACGCCGAGCGAGTCGAGCGGCCCGCCGCTCACGTCCAGCCTGCCTCGCCCCGGAGGACGGCGTCGGCGCCGCCGTCGACGAAGACCACCTGACCCGTCACGAGGACGTTCTCGGGACCGGCGAGCCACGTGAGGAGCGCTGCGACGTGCTCCGGCTCACCCGGGCCGTGGAGCGGCATCGGGACGACGCCCAGCAGCGCCTCGCGCCGGCTCGGGTCGTCGAGGCGGTACTGGGTCATCGGCGTCGCGACGACCCCCGGCGCGACGGCGTTGAGCGGGATCCCCGCGCCCGCCCAGCGCTCCGTGGGAGCGCTGCGGCGCACCCAGCGGACGAGCGCCCGCTTCGAGGACGCATAGACCGACCGCGGCGGGTCGGCCTCGACCGCCGCAACGCACGCCTCGACCGCCGCCGCCTCGTCGCCCGCGAGGCAGGCGTCGACGATCCCGGCGTCGAAGGCCGGGTGGATCGCGGCGAACGAGGCGACGACGGCGGCCCGCGGCGCGTCGCTCGCCGCGAGCAGCGGCTGCAGGCCCTCGAGCAGCTCCACGACGCCGAAGTAGTTGACGCGCACCGTCACGTCGCCCTTCGCCTCGACGCCCGCGCAGCAGACGACGGCGTCCACCGCGCCGTGCCGCTCGATCGCGGCGACCGCGGCCGCTCGCCCCTCCGGGGTCCCGAGGTCGGCCTCGATCTCGGCGCCCTGCAGGTCGACGCCGAGCACGCGGTCGCCGGCGTCGGCGAGGCGCTCTGCCGTGGCGCGGCCGATGCCCGAGCCCGAGCCGGTGACGACGACGGTACGGCTCATGCGGGCCGCCGCCCCGTCGCGGGGGCCAGCGCGAGGGCGAGGGCGATCACGAGCGCGCCCGCGAGAACGGCCCACAGGGCCTTCATCGAGGCGGCGTCGGCGATCCCGCCGAACGTCGGCGGAGCGAGCGTGATCGAGAGCGCCACGAACGTGAGCGCGACGCCCGACGCCGTGCCGGCGCGCGCCACCCCGGCGATCTCCGTCAGGCGGTACGTCCAGAGCCCCTGCCAGCCGTTGAGCGAGATGCCGGCGAGCAAGGCGAGCAGCAGGAACCAGCCGAGGTTCGCCAGGGGGAGCACGGCGAGGGCGAGCGCCGTCGCGAGCCCGAGGCCCGTCACGAGGCCCGGCAGGCCACGGGTGCGCAGCATCGGGCTCCGGTCCGCGATCGCCCCCCAGCCGATCCGCGCGGTCATGCCCGCCGCCTGCACGACGACGAGCAGGGTCGCCGCAGCCGCCGCGGACGCGCCGGTGCGCTCGCGCGCGTCGAGGGCGAGGAACGTGAGGACGACGTACTGCGCCGCGACGAGGATGCACGCCCAGATCGTCGTGAGGACGAACGGCCGCGTGGCGAGCCCCGCGAGCACCCGTCCGGCGCGCGCCGGCGGCTCCTCGACCCGCGGCCCCAGCCCTGCCAGGGCGAGACCGACGAGGCCGCCGCAGAGAGCGACGGCTCCCGCCAGGAGCAGGCTCACACGCCAGCTCGTGAGCCCCGCCAGCGCGGGCAGCACGGCCGCGGCGGCGAGGCCACCGCCGGGGACGGCCGCCTGGCGGAGGCCCATCGCGAGGCTGCGGCGGCGCGGCGCCACCGAGCCGAACACCAGCTTGCCGCCCGCGGGCGTGGCCGTGGCGAGAAAGACCCCCGCGACGAAGAACAGCGCGAGCATCGCCGTGTAGCCGACACCCGCCGCCAGCGCGACGAAGACACCGGTGCCGAGCGCGCCGACGAGCAGGACACGGCGCTCGCCCCGGACGTCGACCGCCCGCCCGGCGGCGTAGAAGGACACGAGCCGGCCGAGCCCGAGCATCGCGACGAGCGCGCCGACCTCGGTCGCCGAGAGCGAGAGGTCGTCCTCGAAGAAGACGGCGAGCGTCGGGACGCCCTGCTCGGCGAAGGACACCGCCGCCTGGACGACGACGGCGGCGGCGAGGATGCGCCGCGTCGAGACGACGCGCGCGACCCGCTCGCCGCCCTCCGCGACGGTCACGTGTCGTAGCGGTAGAAGCCGCGTCCGCTCTTCCTGCCCAGGAGCCCTGCCTGCACCATCCGCACGAGCCGGGGCGGCGGCGCGAACCGCGGCTCGCGGAACGCCTCCCACAGCACCTCGCAGACGTGCACGTGCACGTCGATCCCGATCAGGTCGATCAGCGCCAGCGGGCCGATCGGCCAGTTCGTGCCGAGCCGCATCCCCTTGTCGATGTCCTCCGCGCTGGCGGCGCCCTCGTCGAGCACGCGCACCGCGTCGTTGAGGACGGGGATCAGGATGCGGTTCACGACGAAGCCGGGCGTGTCGCGGCACGCGATCGGCTCCTTCCCGATGCGCTCGCCGAAGGCGTAGGCGGTGTCGAACGCGTCGTCGTCGGAGAGCTCGCTGCGGACGATCTCGACGAGCGGGAGGACGGGCGCGGGGTTGAAGAAGTGCATGCCGACGAGCCGGCCCGGCCGCTCGAGCCCGCCGGCGATCTGCGTGACGGAGAGCGCGGAGGTGTTCGTGGCGAGGACGGCGTCGTCGGCGAGCTGCTTCTCGACCCTGCCGAAGAGCTCGAGCTTGACCGCGAGGTCCTCGAAGACGGCCTCGATCACGAGGTCGCAACCGGCGAGGGAGGAGACGTCGGTCGTCGCGTCGAGGAGCGCGAGCATCCGCTCGCGCTCGCCCTCCTCGAGACGGCCCTTCTCGACGGCCCGGGCGAGCTGCGTGTCGATCCGGCCGCGGCCGCGCTCGACGAGCTCGTCGCTGCCCTCGATCGCGACGGTGGGCACGCCCGCCTGGATGCAGAGCTGCGCGATGCCCGAGCCCATCGTCCCGAGGCCCACCACGCCAACCTTGTCGACCGTTCTCGCCACGTCGTCCTCCTGGGTCGCTCGCGCCGTCGGGCGCATCCTCACACGGCGAGACCCGCGTCGGCTCCCGCGTTGATCGCGCTGACGAAGTCGCCGGGGCGCTCGGCGTCGCCGAGCACGAGCACCTCCGGCCCCTGCAGGAGCTCGGCCAGCGCGGCGCCGCGCGGGCGCCAGCCGACGGCCGTCGCGACGCGGTCGACCTCGAGCGTGCCGGCGGCGCCGTCGACCATCGACTCGAAATGGAGCGCGAGGGGCTCGATCGAGGTCACCTTCGCGTTCGTGAGGATCGTGACGCCCGCGGCCCGCAGCTCGGCGAGCAGGTGCCGCCTCGTGATCAGCTCGATGCCCTGCCCGACGGTCGGCAGCATCTCGACGATCGTCACCTGGGCGCCGGCGGCGACGAGCCACTCGGCGGTCTCGCAGCCCGTGGCGCTGCCCCCGACCACGGCGACGCGCTCGCCCGGGTCGACCGAGACGCGGCCGTAGAGGATCTCCTGCGCGTCGATCACGTTCGGCCCGCCGATCCCCGGGATCGGCGGCACGAGCGGGTCGGCGCCCGTCGCGAGCACGACGACGTCGGGGCGCTCGCCCGCGACCGTCTCCTCGCCCACCTCGGCGCCGGTGTGGATCTCGACGCCGAGCTCCTCGAGGACGCGCGCCTGGTAGTCCCGGAACGTGAGGACCATCCCCTTGCTGGGCGCGCGCGAGGCGACGTCGAGCTTGCCCCCGAGCTCGGGGTCGCGCTCCCAGAGCGAGACGTCGTGCCCGCGGAGCCGCGCGATCCGCGCCGCCTCCATGCCTGCCGGCCCGCTGCCGACGACCATCACGCGGCGCGTCGCGACGGCGGGCTCGAGCCGCCACTCGTGGTCGCGGCCGACCTCGGGGTTGACCGCGCAGCGGGCCTGCTGCGCGTTCGCGACGAGGTCGACGCACGCGTTGCAGGACATGCACGGGCGGATCTCGTCGAGCTCGCCGGCCAGGGCCTTGCGCGGCCAGTCCGGGTCGGCGATCAGCGCGCGCCCGACCGCGACGAGGTCGGCCTGGCCCTCGGCGAGCGCGCCCTCGGCGATCACCGGGTCGTCGAGGCGCCCGACCGCGATCACTGGGACGTCGACTGCCTCGCGGATCCGCTCGGCGAGCGGCAGCAGGAAGCCGCGCGGGAGGAACATCGGCCCGATCGTCTGGTGGAGGGCGTACCAGTTGCCCGCCGAGACGCTGATCGCGCAGACGCCGGCGGCCTCGAGCAGGCGGCAGACCGCGGCGGCGTCCTCGACCTCGAAGCCGCCCTCGGCGCCCTCGGCCCCGCTGATGCGGTACATGACCGGGTAGTCGGGGCCGCAGCGGGCGCGAATCGCGTCGACGATCTCGAGCGGGAAGCGCGCGCGGTTCTCGAGCGGGCCGCCGTACTCGTCGGTGCGGCGGTTCGAGAGCGGCGAGATGAACTCGCACGGGAGGTAGCAGTGGGCGCCGTGGATCTCGACGAAGTCGAAGCCCGCCTGCTGCGAGACCCAGGCCGAGAGCGCGTAGTAGTCGACGAGCGTGTGGATCTCCTCGAGCGTCAGCTCGTGCGGCACCGGCGTCCGCGAGGAGAGCGGGATCGGCGACGGCGCGATCGGCTCGCCGAGGAGCGTCTGGCGCCCGGGGTGCCAGAGCTGGATCCCGACGGGGATCCCGGACGGCCGGAGCGCGTCGACGAGCTGCCGCAGGCCGGGGACGAACTCCTCGCCGTGGAGCCGCAGCTCGGGGCCGACGCCGTACGCGTCGGGCGAGACGAGGCTCGCCTCGATCGTGATCATCCCGACCCCGCCCTCCGCACGGCGCCGGTAGTACGCGATCGTCGCCTCGTTGCACGTCCCGTCGTGCTCCGGCAGGCCCGTGCCCATCGCCGGCATCACGATCCGGTTCGGGAGCCGAAGCCCGGCCACGTCGAACGGCTCGGCCAGCCGTGTGAACGTCGTCGCCGGGCTCACGCGACGAGCATATGTCAAACGACCGTTTGGTGGAAGAGCGGGGCCGGACCGGCCGCCTCCGGTCACTCGCGCGGCGGGTGGATGCCGAGCGCCTCGCGGTCGACGGCGTCCGTGGTGACGCCGTCCTCGCGGAGCCTGAACTTCTGGATCCGCTGCGTCGGCGTCTTCGGGAGCTCGTCCATGAACCGCAGGTACCGCGGCACCGCGTGGCGCGGCATCGTCTGGCAGAGCGCGCGGAAGAGGGTCTCGGGGTCGGGCGGGCCGTCGGCCACGGGCACGACGGCGACCATCACCTCCTCCTCGGTCGAGACGATCCCCGGCACGGCGTAGGCCGCCGCCTCGACGACCCCGGGCTGCTCGCGCACCGCCTGCTCGACCTCGAACGAGGAGATGTTCTCGCCCCGCCGGCGGATCGAGTCCTTGAGCCGGTCCTTGAAGACGAAGTAGCCCTCGTCGTCGAGGTACCCGGCGTCGCCGGAGTGGTACCAGAGGTTCCGGAACGTCTCGAGCGTCGCCTCGGGCCGGTTCCAGTAGCCCTGGAAGATCGCGTACGGGTACTTCGG
This sequence comes from uncultured Actinomycetes bacterium, assembly GCA_963748255.1. Lineage (GTDB taxonomy): Bacteria > Actinomycetota > Thermoleophilia > Gaiellales > Gaiellaceae > Gaiella. Next base: position 81,453 of record CAVVIL010000027.1, read on the forward strand.
CCGCCAGAGCGCCTCGCCGACGACCCCCGCCTGCACCGGCTCGTCCCGCTCGTCCACGATCTGCACCTCGAGGTGGCGGCACGGGAGGCCCATCGTGCCGAGCTTCCGGGGCCCCGTGCCGAGGCCCGAGCCGAGCCCGATCTCGGTCGAGCCGTAGACCTCGAAGAGCGTCACGCCGAAGCGCTCCTCCCAGGGCACGATCAGCTCGGGCGCGGCGCTCGAGCCGAAGGCGCGGCGCAGCCCGTGGTCGCGGTCGTCGGGGCGCGGCTCCTGCTGCCAGAGGAAGAGGACGACCGCGCCGAAGTACCCGGCCCACGTCGCGCCGCACGCGCGGATGTCGTCCCAGAAGCCGCTCGCCGAGAACCCCGAGCGCAGCTCGACGCGGTTCCCGACCCAGAGCGACGAGGTCGTGCACGCCGAGCGCCCCATCTGGTGGAAGAGGGGGAACATCGAGTAGCAGACGTCGTCGTCCGCGAGGTCGAGGCCCTCGACGAAGGGCATGATGTAGTGGATCGAGCTGCGGTTGCAGTGAACCGCGCCCTTGCTCGGCCCCGTCGTCCCGGACGTGTACATGATGTACGTGGGGTCGGTCTCCGTCGCCGGATGGCGGTCGCGCGGGTCGTGTGCGAGCGCGTCGGCGAACGCGTGCACCTCGACGCCGGCGGGCGGCTCGACCTCGACGGAGCCGACGACGACCAGGTGCCGCACGTCTCCGAGGTCGATCGCGTGGAGCCGGGAGAGGTACCGGGCGTCGAGCACGAGCACGGTCGAGCCGGAGTCCCGGAGGACGTGCTCGAGGAAGCCGCCGCGGAACTCGACGTTGACCGGGACGTCGACCGCGCCCGCCCAGACGATCCCGTGCCAGGCGGCGACGTAGTCGAGGCTGCTCGGGACCATGGTCGCGACGCGGTCGCCCGGCTGGACGCCGAGCGCCGTCAGCAGGCCGCCGACCCGCGCGGCGCGCTCGACGAGCCCCGCGTACGTGGCATGGCCGTCCTCGGCCGCGATCGCGACCTCGTCGGCGAACCGCTCGGCGCGGTCGACGAGGAGCGAGGTGACGATCCAGTCGCCGGTGTAGCGCCGCGACACGGCTACACCGCCGCGGCGCCGAGCGGCGCGATCACCTCGGAGCCGAACAGGCGCAGCGCCTCGAGCGTCTCCTCGTGGCTCGGGCCGCCGGGGTGGCGGAACCGGAGCGCCAGGTAGTCCGCGCCCGTGATCTCCCTCCACTCCTCGACGGTCGCCCGCACCTCGTCCGGCGACCCGTAGAGGAACCGCCCGGGGCCGAGCCGGTCGAGCGTGAAGTCGGCCCGGTCGCGCACCTCGTGCACCCAGGGCTCGAAGCGCTCGTGGTAGACGCCGACGTTGTAGTAGAGGCGGTGCACGGCGAGCGCGTGCGGGCCCCAGACGCGCTCGCACTCCTCGCGCGTCTCGCCGATCCACGCCTCGCGGAAGAGGGCGATGCGCGGCTCCTTCCCGTGCGCCAGCGCGCTCGCGCGGTAGTCCTCGGCGAGCCGCGCGGCGACGTGGACGTCGCGCTGCGGGTCGACGATCCAGCGGTCGGCGCGCCGGCCGGCGCGCTCGAGCCCGCGGGGCGCGTGCGCGCCGATCCAGAACTCCGGCCGCGGGCTGGAGTAGGGCTTCGGGGTGATGTGGGCCGTGCTCTGGAAGAAGCGGCCCTCGTACTCGTACGGCTCGCCGGCGAGCGCCAGCTCGAGCACGTCGACGATCTCCTCGAAGATCGCCTCGCGGTCGTCGCGCGGCACCCCGAACGCCTGGAAGTCGGGCACCTGGTGGGCGATCCCCATCCCGAGCACGACGCGCCCGCGGGTGATGTGGTCGAGCATCAGGAGGTCCTCGGCGAGACGAACCGGGTGGTGGAGCGGCGTCGCGAGCACCGCCGTCCCGAACCGGATCCGCGTCGTCCCCTGCAGCAGCCCGGCGCCGAGCAGCAGCGGGGAGACGAACGCGCCGCCGCGCGCCTGGTGGAACTCGGTCATGAAGACGGCGTCGAACCCCGCCTCCTCCGCGGTCGCGACCTCCTCGCGCAGCTCCTCCCAGAGCACGTCGAGCCCCGCGTCCTTCGACTGGATGGGAAGGATCACGCCGAAGCGCATCACGCGGCTCCTCTCGTCGGGGTCAGGTCGAGTGCCGCTGCGACCGCCTCGATCGTCGCGAGCGGCCCCGCGCCGTCGCCCCGCTCCGCGGCGGTGACGACCATGATCGGCAGGTCGACCCCGGCGGCGTGGAGGTCGCGGGCGCGCCGGACGGCCGCCTCGGCGCCGAGCGGTGTCAGCCGCTCGACGGACTCGTCGGAGACGAGCGAGAGCGCACGCTTCCGGTCGCCGGCGCGCCACGCGGCCTCGACCTCGTCGAGGTTCGGGATCGACCGGGCGAAGTTGTCGCGATGGGTCGAGACGCTCGCGTACTGCAGCACGTAGCGGCGCATCCGCTCGCGCGCGACGTCGACGTCCGGCCCGGCGTAGGCGAAGAACGAGGCGATCACGAGCAGCTCGGCGGGGTCGCGGCCCGCGCTGCGCGCTCCTTCGCGGAGCAGCTCGACCCCCTCGGCCGCCTCCTCGGGCGGACACCAGGTCAGGAACGCCCCGTCGGCGAGCTCGCCCGCGAGCCGGATCATCCGCGGCCGCATCGCGGCGAGCACGATCGGGACGCGCGGGCCGGGCGGGAGCGTCAGCCGGAACCCGTCCGAGCGCACGTGCTCCCCGTCGGCCGCGAGCTTCTCGCCGTCGAGCGCCGCCCGCAGCGCGGGCAGGGCCTCGCGGACGTACGCGAGCGGAGGTGCGAACGTGCGGCCGTGCCAGCGCTCGACCACCGTGGGGCTCGAGACCCCGACGCCGGCGACCACCCGGCCGGGGGCGAGCGAGGCGACGCTCTGGAAGCCCATCGCGAGGAGCGCCGGGGAGCGCGTCGCGAGCGGGACGACGCCGGTCCCGAGGGTGACGCGCTCCGTCGCCCCGGCGATCGCCGTGAGCAGCGCGAAGGCGTCCGGGCCGGCGACCTCGCCCGCGACGACCGCCTCGTAGCCGTGTCGTTCCGCCGACTGGGCGAGCCCGACGAGCTCGCCGATCGAGAGCCCCTCCTCGACCGGGATCGAGACGCCGAGCCGCATCAGCCGTCCCCGAAGACCGGCGGGCGCTTCTCGACGAAGGCCGCGACGCCCTCGACGTGGTCGTCGGTCGTGAAGAGGAGCGCGGTCATCTCGACGCTCTCGGCGAGCCCCTCGTCGGTGTCGCGGTTCACGAACTGCTTGCCGAGCCGGATCGCGAGCGGCGGGTGGCCCGCGATCCGCTGCGCGACCGCGACCGCCTCGTCGAGCAGGTCGTCGTGCGGCACCACCTTCTGGACGAGCCCGATCTCGAGGGCCTGGCCGGCGTCGATCACGTCCGCGGTGAGCGCGAGCCAGCGCGTCCAGTGGCGGCCGATCACCGCCGGGCCGCGCACGACGCCGTAGCCCGGGATCAGGCCGACCGTCGCCTCCTTGAAGGAGAACGTGGCGCGCTCGGACGCGACGACGAGGTCGCAGGCGAGCGTCAGCTCCGTCCCGCCGCCGAACGCGATGCCGTTCACCGCCGCGATCACGGGCAGCTCGGCCCGCTCGACCGCGTGGAACGCGTCGAAGACGCGCCGGAGGTGGCGCCGTACGGCGGTCGTCCCGCGAAGCTCGGCGAACGACGCGATGTCGCCGCCGGCGGAGAACGCCTCGCCCGCGCCGGTCAGCACGACGGCCCGCACCGCCTCGTCCGCGTCGAGCACGGCGAGCACCTCGGGCAGCTCGCGGAAGAACGTCGGGGACATCGCGTTCCGCTTCTCGGGGCGGTCGATCGTGACGATCGCGACCCGGTCGCGGCGCTCGATCCGGAACACCTCGAAGTCCCGACTCACCGGGCTATCGTAATCTAACGGCCGTTGGTTTGATAAACACGGTTCTCCGTGCCAGCGAGCAAGCTGATCGGACTGGACGCGGCCGTGGAGCTCGTGCCCGACGGGGCGCGGCTCGGCATCGGCGGCGTCCTCCTGCGACGGAAGCCGATCGCCCTCCTCGAGGCGCTCGCCGACGCGGGCAGGCGCGACCTCCGCCTCTACTCGTTTCTCGCCTCGCTCGACGTCGAGCTGCTCGTCCGGCGCGGCGCCGTCGCGGAGGTGCACGCCGGGTACGTCGGCTTCGAGCAGCTCGGCTTCGCGCCCGCGTACTCCGAGGCCGTCGCGGACGGCAGCGTCCTCGCGTTCGAGTACAGCGAGTTCCTCTTCGTGGCAGGGCTCCGGGCCTCACTCGCGGGCCTGCCGTTCCTCCCCACCCGCGGCGCGCGCGGCTCCGACCTGGTCGCGGAGCTCGGGGTCGCCGAGGTCGAGTGCCCGTACACGGGCGAGCGCCTGCTCGCCGCCCGGGCTCTGCGCCCGGACGTCTGCGTGCTCCACGCCGAGGCCGCCGACGAGCAGGGGAACGTCCTCGCGCCGAGCGCGCGCGACTTCCTCTTCGACTCCGACCAGACGCTGGCCCGCGCCTCCGAGCGGGTCGTCGTCACCGTCGAGCGGGTCGTCCCGACCGACGAGGTGCGGGGGAACGTGCTGCTCTTCGCCCATGAGGTCGACGCGGTCGTCGAGGCGCCGAGGGGCGCCTGGCCGACCGGGCTGCCTGGCGTCTACGGCGCCGACCTCGAGGCCGTGAGGGCGCGTCTCCAGCAGGTGGGCGCATGACGACCACATGGACGCCGGACGAGCAGCTCGTCTGGTGCCTCGCGCGCCGGGTGCGCGCCGACGACGTGCTCGTGGTCGGGGTCGCGACCCCGCTCGCCGCGGCGGCCGCCCACCTGGCGCGCGCGGTGCTCGAGCCGGACGTGACGATCATCGAGGCGGCCGCGGTCGCCGTCGCGGAGCACGACGTGGCCGACCCGTTCGTGCGACCCGACGACGTCGCGCGCTCGGCCGTCGGCGTCCTCACCCAGGTGGAGATCCTCGACGCGATCCAGCGGGGCCGGATCACGCTCCAGTTCGTGAGCCCCGCCCAGGTCGACGGCCGGGGCGCGCTCAACACGAGCCGCGTGCCGGACGGGTCGGGCGGCCTGCGCCGCCTCCCCGGCGGGCTCGCGACCGCCGACGTCTCGCAGCTCGTCGGCCGGCTCGTCGCCTACCGCGCGGCGCACTCGCCGCGGTTCCTGCCCGCCGAGGTCGACTTCGTCACGGGCGCGCCAGGACGCGTCGACGCGATCGTGACGGACGCCGCGGTGCTCGAGTGGGTCGACGGCCGCTTCCGCCTCGCCTCGGTGCACGAGGGAGCGTCGGTCGAGGACGCCGTCGCCGGCTGCGGCTTCCCGCTCGACACCGAGGGCTGGGTCACGACCGAGCCGCCGCCGCCGGAGGCGCTCGCCGTCCTGCGGGAGCGCATCGACCCCCACGGCCTGCGGCGACTCGAGACGCGCGAGGGCCGGCCGGAGGCGCTGCGCGCGCTGGAGGCGCTCGCCAGATGATGCGCGACGTCCGCACGCTGGGCGGCCTGCTCGAGGCGCGAGCGGCGGTCGCGCCCGACCGGCCCTTCGTCACGTTCGAGAGCGGCTCGGTCACGTTCGGCGAGATCGATCGCGCCGCGAACCGCGTCGCGAACGCGCTCGCGGGCCTCGGCCTCCAGCCGGGCGACCGCGCCGCGGCGATGCTGTCGAACCGGCCGGAGTACCTCGCGACCTGGTTCGGGATGACGAAGGCGGGCGTGATCGAGGTGCCGCTCAACACCGGGCTCCGCGGCGACCTGCTCGCGTACATGCTCGCCCACTCCGGCGCGAAGCTGCTCGTGATCGAGGAGCGCTGGGTCGACCGCCTCGAGACGATCCGCGCCGGGCTGCCCGAGCTCGAGCACGTCGTCGTCGTCGGCGACGGGCCGCTCACCCTCGACCAGCTGCTCGAGGCGCCCGACACCCCGCCCGGGCTGGAGGTCTCCCCCTACGACCCGTCCGTGATCCTCTTCACGTCGGGCACCACCGGACGCTCGAAGGGCGCGCTGCTGACCCACAACGCGAACATCCGCGGCGCCGTCAACACGTGCGACCTGATGGGCTACGCCGCGGGCGAGACCCTCTTCAACGCGTTCCCCCTGTTCCACATCAACGCGCGCTACACGACCGTCGTGCCGGCCCTCGTCCTCGACGACGCGCGCGCCGTCCTCCACGACCGGTTCACCGCCTCCGGCTTCTGGGACATCGTCCGCGCCGAGGGGATCACGGCGTTCAACTTCATGGGCGCGCTCGTGATGATGCTCTTCAAGCAGCCCGAGCGGCCCGACGACGGCGACAACCCCGCCCGCGTCGCCTACGGCGCGCCGGCGCCCGTGGCGGTGCTCGAGCCGTTCGAGGAGCGGTTCGGCGTGAAGCTGATCGAGGTCTTCGGCTCGACCGAGCTCTGCGCCTGCGTCCAGAACACGGTCGAGGAGCGGACGATCGGGTCGTGCGGCAGGGCCGCGCCGGACTGCATCGTCGAGATCCACGACGAGCACGGCCGCCGCGTGCCGCCGGGCGTCGAGGGCGAGTTCGTCGTCCGCCCGCTCGAGCCGCACATCATCGTCGAGGAGTACTGGGGCGACCCGGCCGCGACCGCGGACGCCTTCCGCGGGATCTGGTTCCACACGGGCGACCGGGGCAAGCAGGACGAGGACGGCTGGTTCACGTTCGTCGACCGCCTCAAGGACGCGATCCGGCGACGCGGCGAGAACATCTCGTCGTGGGAGGTCGAGCAGGTGCTGAACGACAACGAGGCCGTCGAGGAGACCGCGGTCGTCGGCGTCCCCTCCGAGCTGACCGAGGAGGAGGTGCTCGCGGTCGTGAAGCTGAAGCCGGGGTACGAGCTGACGCCCGAGGGGCTGCTCGACTTCGCGCAGGACCGCCTCCCCCACTTCGCCGTCCCGCGCTACGTCCGGTTCGTCGACGAGCTGCCGAAGAACCACGCCCAGCGGATCCAGAAGCCCGTCCTCCGCGAGCAGGGGGTCGAGGACGCGTGGGACCGCGAGGACGTCGGGTACGTCGTGCGCCGCTGAGCGAGCCGACCGACTTCGGCATCGACCGGAGCTCGGGGTTGCGACCGCGAAGCGGGCGCCTTCAGGGATCTGCCCCGCCGCAGGCGGGGATCAAGCCGCGGGATTCCGCTCCTGCGGAATCCCGCTTGGCGAACAAGGTCAGTCCAGGTGGTGGCCTCGCCAGGCGAGCGAGCCGCCGTCGATCAGGAAGTCCGTGCCCGTGATCCAGGACGCGTCCTCGGAGGCGAGGAAGCACACGAGCTTGGCGATGTCGAACGGGTCGCCGAGCCGCCGGAGCAGGTGCGTCTCGGTCTGGCTCCGCCAGACGGCCTCCTTGTCCTCCGCGGCCTCCGTGTACTTCCGGATCATCGCCGTGTCGGTCGAGCCCGGCGAGTAGGAGTTGCACCGCACGGGCGCGAGGTCGATCGCGGTCACCTTCGTCAGCAGGCGGACGCCGCCCTTCGTCGCCGAGTAGGCCGAGCACATCGGGTAGCCGGCGTGGCCGCCGGTCGAGGCGGCGTTGACGATCGCGGGGCCCCTGGTCGACGCCTTGAGGTACGGCGCCGCGAAGCGCGTGCAGTACCAGACGCCCCGCAGGTTGATCTCGTAGACCGCGTCCCAGGCGTCGAGCGGCAGCGTGTCGACCGTCAGCTCCGTCGCGAAGCTCGACTCGTGCACGCCCGCGTTGTTGTGCAGCACGTCGATCCCGCCGAACCGCTCGGCCGCCTGCGCGACCAGCGACTCGACCTGGGCCGCGTCGCGGACGTCGCAGGAGACGAAGAGCGCCTCACCGCCCTCGTCCTCGACCAGCCCGATCGTCTCGCGCCCGAGCGTCTCGTTGACGTCGGCGACGACCACCCTGGCGCCGTTCCGCACCATCTCGATCGCCGTCGCGCGGCCGATGCCCTCGGCGCCGCCGGTGACGACCGCGACCTTGCCCTCGAGATCCGGCATCAGGTCTCCCTCGTGTCGGCGGCACGGTCGGCGCCCGACTTCGTCCAGCTCTCGACCGGCTCGAACCCGACGTGCACCTCCTTGAGGGCGCGCAGGAAGAAGTTCTGATGGTGCGAGAAGTCGTTCGCGCCCTCGACGAACCACAGGCGCTCGACGCGGTCGACGAGCGCCTTGAACCCGTAGTACATCTCGCGCCGGGCGAGCGGGGCGCCGAGGCAGTGGTGCGAGCCGACGCCGAAGGCGAGGTGCCGGCGGAGGCCCTTGCGGTCGAGGTCGATCTCCTCCGGACACTCGAACTGCCGCTCGTCGCGGTTGCCCGCCGCGTAGCGGAGGTTGAGCACCGAGCCGGCCGGGATGGTGACGCCGTGGAGCTCGACGTCGTCGACGGTCTCGCGGAGGAGCCCCTGGACGGGCGACTCGAGGCGGAGCACCTCCTCGCAGAAGGGCTCCAGGTAGGCGATCGGGTCGGACTTCAGCTTCGCCCAGACGTCGGGGTTCTCGATCAGCATCACGATGCCCTCGGCGAGCGCGTTCGTCGTCGTCTCCGAGCCGCCGACGAAGACGTCGGCGAACATCTCGGCGTGCAGCTCGTTGTCGGTCAGCGGGCGGCCCCACTCGGGCACCTCGGTGTTCACGAGCGCGCTCAGGAGCGTGTCGTCGGGCTCGGCGCGGAGCTTGTCGAAGAGCTTCTGGAAGTAGTGCTGGCCCTCGATCTCCATCTCGACCGACCAGCGCATCTCCTCGTGGGTCTGCATCAGCCCCATGCGCTTGATCCAGGCGTCCGTCCAGACCTTGATCTGCGGCAGGTCCTCGTCGGGCACGCCGACCTGGCGGCCGATCACGAAGAGCGGGAGCGGGATCGCGAGCTGGGAGACCCACTCGCACCGCCCGGCGCCGATGAAGTCGTCGACGAGCCGGTACGCGACCTCCTCGACGTAGGGGTCGAGCTCGCGGATCGCCGCCGGCTTGAAGGCTCCGTCGAAGAGCTTCCGCATCTGCAGGTGGTTCGGGTCGTCGCGGGCGTCGAGGCTCGGCGCCGGCACCCAGCCCTTCTCCTCGTAGAGCTTCTGGACGTCGGCCGCCTGCCGCGCGATCTCCGCCTGCCGCTTCGCCTCCTCGGGGTCGTCCGGGCGGATCGCCTTGCCCGTGTTGTTCGCGCCGTTGCCGACGCCGTTCGAGAAGCGCTTCGTGTCGAGGAGGATCATCCGGATGTCCTCGTAGCGGGTGATCATGTACATCCCGGTCGCGGCGTCCTTCCAGACCGGCGCCTCGTCGCGCAGGTACGCGTAGGCGTGGTACGGGCAGTCGTTCACCTCGGGGTCGAAGAAGTCGAGCTTCACGGGCGTCGGCGTCGACACGTGGGCGTCCTCCTCGGGAGCGGAACGGCGGGCCGGTCCACTCTAGAACGGCGGGCAGCCTGAAATCAAACGGTCGTCTGATTGATGTTTCAGACGGCCGTCAGCTGCGCGAGCGCCGTGTCGACGATCTGGCGCGCGAGGGCGTCGAGGCCCTCGTCGTCCTTCGACCAGATCGGGTGCGGCACGACGAGGGCGTGGTACCCCGGCGCGCCGAGGCGCACGGCGTGCGACGCGACGATGCCCTGGAAGGGCTCGGTGATCAGCACCGTGGCCGGGACGCCCGCCTCCTCCAGCAGCACCGCGTCGTGCAGACTGCACGACGAGCACGCGCCTCAGTCGCCGACGCCGGTGACGACCAGATGGGCGCGCGCTGCCATCTCGCGCGCCTGCGCGGGGGTGATCGCGTAGGCGGCGCTCGGCTTGCGGAGGAGCTCGACCTCACCCTCGCCGAGCCGCGCGTGGAGCTCGCGGGCGACGGCCTCGAGCAGCTCCGCGGCGTGCGGCTTGCCGTTCGAGACGAGCCCGACGACGGGACGCTCGAGGTGCTCGCGCGGCGCAAGCGCGACCGCCGCCGGCGGCGGCGTCGGCTCGTCGGGGCGGTGGACGAGGATCCGGGTCATCGCTTCACCACGGGGACGAGGCAGCCGTCGGGGCCGCAGTCGGGCAGGGGCTCGCCCGCCGGGCGGACGCGGCGCGATGCCCCGCGCGCGTGGATCGTCGGCGCCCAGGTGGGCGCATAGGCCGACCAGCCTGCGCCCTCGCCGCCTGCGGTGACGAGGAAGATGTCGTCGGCCGAGGCCACGGCGGGCAGCTTGCCATCGTCGCCGGGGGTCATGTCGTGCTGCGCGCCCGTCTCGATGTGCACGCCCGCCGCCTCGAGCTCGGCCGGCGTGATGCGGCTCTCCCGCGCGAGGAACTCGCGGACGTCGTCCTGCGACCAGCCCTGCGCGACGCAGAAGCCGGCGTGCTCCGGGCCGAGCACGACGAGCGCCTGCCCGCCCTTGCCGACGGCGAACGTCTCCGGCGTGCGGAGCGCCGCGGCGACGGTGCGAAGGATCCCCTCGGCCGAGCCGTTCAGCTGCTGCGCGATCTGGCGGACGCCCTCGACCGGGAGCAGCGTGACGCTCGTCGAGCCCTCCTCGTAGCCGAGCCGCTCGGCGAGCGGCCGCCACGGCGCGGGCGGCGGGTCCTCGGCGAAGCAGAACGTGTACTTGCCGGGGTGGCCGAAGGAGCTCGCGTCGAGCTCGCCGTGCCGCGCGCCCAGGACGTTCATCGCCGTCAACCGCAGCGCGCGGCCGATCGTCGCGTTCGCCCGGTTGCCGGGGCCGAAGCAGTTGTAGCGCGCGTTCATCCCGATCTCGTCCGCGATCGGGCCGCTGACGACGAGCCCGAGCGCCGCGCCGCCCGTGCTGGAGAGGACCGTGTGCGCGTTGAAGGCCGCGTCGAACATCGCCTCGAGCGCCGCCACGACGACCGGGAAGTACTCGGGGAGACAGCCGGCCATGACCGAGTTGACCGCCGCCTTCTCGAGCGTCACGCCACGCTCGCGGGCGGGCATGAAGCCGATCAGGACCGACGGGTCGTCGGCACCGACGACCTCGAGGAACGCCTCGACCCGCTCGGGTGTCGGCGGCACGACGGGGAGGCCGTCCGTCCAGCCGTTCGCGAAGAACGTCTCCTGGACCTCGCCTTCCTCGAGCTCGAGCCTGTCGGCGACCGTCGCCATGCCCTATCTGTACATCCCCGTGCGGACCTGGGCGAGCTCCCGGTCGAGCCGGTCGACGAGGAAGGCGCGCAGCTCCGGCGTGTCGAGGCCGCGCGCCTGCACCTCGGCGAGGTCCGCCAGGGCAGCGTCGCGCGCGGCCAGCAGCTCGGCGTTGCCCGACGGGAGCTCCGACTCCCGGCCGAGCAGCGCGTCGATCCCCTCGACGTCGGCGGCGAGCGCGTCGCACCGCCATTCGACCCGTCCCGAGAGGTTCGCGAGCAGCTCGCCCGCGGCGAGCAGCTGCGAGCGCGCGAACGAGTCCTCCACCTCGGGCAGGACGTCCTCCCGCAGCGCGACCGCGATCCCGTCGAGCAGCCGGTCGAGCCCGTTCTGCACCGTCACATCCCCGGCCCGTGCCGTCGTGCCATCTGCGTGTACTCCGGGCGCCGGAGCCACTCGATCCCGAGCGTGTGCTCGACGATCTCGTCCGGCATGTCGGGCCACGTCCCGAGCTCCTCGAGCACGTCGAAGTGCGGCTCCCCGTCCAGGTCGGTCTCGGCGAGGACGGCATCGCCCGCGCCGTCGTACTCGGCGAGGCGGTAGCGCTTCCGCTCGCAGAGGGCGCGCGGCAGCGTCGGGTCGAGCCGGACCCAGTCGCCGTCGACGTAGGCGCAGGTCAGCCCGTGCACCTCGAGGCGCTGCGAGCCGATGAACTCGACGTAGTGCGGCGGGATCTTGTGGTCCTGGAGGTCCTGGACGACGATCCCCGCCGGGATCCCCCGGGCGCGGAGGAGCGCCGCGAGCGCGACGGCCTTCTGCTGGCAGAAGCCGTAGCCGCGCTCGAGCGTCGCGCTCGCCTTCCACTCGTCCCGCCCCTCGTCGAACCGGGGCGCCATCTCGTAGGCGACCTCGTCGCGCACGTGGTCGAAGAGCAGCCGCACGGCCTCGCTCCCCTCCGTGCCGCCCGCGATGCGGTCTGCGGTCTCGCGCACGACAGGCGCGTCCGCGTCGATCAGGTCGGTCGCGCCGAGCGCGTCCTCCGGCACGGGGTAGCGTGCGTCGCTCACCGGAACTCCCGCAGCCGTGCGCCGGTCGGGTCGACCTCCTCGCGCAGGATCCGGAGCTCCTCGTCGGTGGGCGCGTCCGTCTCGGGCACGTCGTCCGCCGACGGGGCGAGCTCGAAGCCGGTCGCCTCGACGACCTGGTCGACCGTCACGCCCGGGTGGACGCTGCGGATCCGCATGCGCTTCGAGTCGGGGTCGAAGTCGAAGACGCAGAGGTTCGTGACGCAGAGCTGCGGCCCGCCGGGCAGCCCGAGGCGGGCGCGGTGGTCGCCGCCGTCGCCCCAGCCGATCCCCGAGCGGAAGTCGAGCTGCTCGACGAACGTCCGCGCGTCGTGCGTCGTCGACCAGAGGAAGATGAGCGGGATCATGCAGCCGAGGTCCGCCATCCCGCCGCCGCCCGGCAGGCGCACCTTGGGCGAGGCGTACGGGCCGATCGTCGTGTTGTTGACGTTCCCGTACGCGTCCATCTGCGCGCCGCGGAACGCGAACGTGTTGTAGCGCCGGCCCTGCGCGTACGACCAGAAGTCGTAGGCGGAGTTGGAGAGCATCGAGGCGCCGTCCCAGAGCCCGTCCGAGAGCGTCGACTCGGGGATCGACTTCGGATCGGCGTCGACCGCGAGCGAGCTCGCCGCCCAGACGAGCTCGGGCGCGTGCGTCCGGCGGGCGAGGAGGTAGGCGCAGACGGGCACGAAGGAGACGGCGCCGTTGAAGGCCCGCGTCTCGTTCGTGAACGCCCGCGCAAGCGTGACGACCATCAGCTCGTCGATCGTCGCGGCGCTCACGTCGGCCTCCGGGCGATCCGCAGCAGCGTCTCCGGGCCGCCGTTCGCGTCGAGGAAGGCGGCGTGCGTCTCCGGCCCCGCGATGCGCTCCTCCCAGAAGGAGGCGGCGGTCGCCGGATCGGCGTGCGCGCGCTGGTAGGCCTCGAAGAACGCGCCGTCGTAGCCGTAGGTCGGGTACGACGAGGTCGGGTACGCGCCCCACGGCGCCTCGACGACGGTGTCGACGGCGAAGCGGGGGTACGTCGTGCGCTCCGGCGCGGCGCGGAAGGCGCGCTCCGGGAGGATCCGCTCGACGGTGACGATCACCCGCGCCGCGGCCTTCACGAGCTCCGAGTCCATCCAGACGAGCTTCGGGTCGACGCGGACGTTCCCGCGCGTGTCCGCGGCGTCCGCATGGACGATCGCGACGTCGACGGGGAGCGCGGTGCACTCGACGTAGGCCTCCCCCGTCGCCTCGTCGACCTCCTCGCGCGTCGTCTCCGGGTGGAGGGCGAGCATGTCGGTGCCGAGCCCCGCCTTCGTCGGGACGAACGGCAGGCCGTAGCCCGCCGCCTGCAGCCGGCAGATCAGCGTGTGCTCGCTGTACTCCTCGATCTCCACCTCGCCGGACTGGACGGCCGCGCGGAAGCGGGGCGCCAGGCCGAACCCCTCGAGCGAGACGAGCCCCGAGATCACCCTGCGGACGCAGCCCGCGGCGACGAGCCATTCGACCGGCATCCCGTGGACGATCGCCACGAGTGTCAGGTCGCGCACCTTCCGGCGCGCGAGCTCCCGCACGAACGCCATCGGGACCGCGTTCATCGAGAGCCCGCCGAGCGCGATCGTGGCGCCGTCGGCGACCTCCCCGGCCGCCTCCTCCAGCGTCCGGAGCTTGCTCTCGAAACCGACGGATCCGGTGCTGATCACGACCTCCAGTCAGGTTCGCGCGGCGACGTCGCAGCTGCGAGAATCTACCGAATGGTTGGTGGAACAGCAATCGCGCCACGCCGCGGCCGAGCCGTTCTCGAGGTCGCAGTCCCCGGCGGGCGCGTCGCCTTCGTGGAGCGCGGCGCGGGCGTGCCGGTGCTCTTCCTGCACGGCGGCACGGGCACCGGCGAGTTCGACTGGGGCGCCGTCGCCGACCACCTCTCGCGCCGCGGCTACCGCACGATCGTCCCCGACCTCCGCGGCCACGGCGTCTCGCGGAACGACGAGCCGGAGCTCGGCGTCGTCCGCTTCGGGCTCGACTCGGCGCACGTGCTGCGGGCGGCCGGCGTTCCCCGGGCCGTCCACGTCGGCTTCAGCGTCGGCGGCAACACCTTCCTCGCGCTGCTCGCACGCGACGTCCGTCCCGCGCTCGCGCTCGTCACGATCGGCGCCTCGGCAAAGGGCGACCCGTCCAAGGTCGAGCGGATCATGACCGGCCCCTGGCCCGACTACCTGACGGAGCTCGAGCACGCCGTCGCCGACCGGCCGGAGTACTGGAAGCACCTGCGCGCCCAGCTCGCGCGCGACTGGGCGACGAACGTCGACCTCTCGCCCGGCGCAGGCGCGCGGATCACGTGCCCGGTGCTCGTGTGCCACGGCACCGACGACCGCGTGCAGCCGGTCGACTACGCGCACCACCTCGTCGCGCAGCTCCCCGACGCGGAGCTCTGGCTCGCGGAGGGTGCGGGCCACGCCGTCCAGCTCGACCAGCCGGACGAGTTCGTCGCGCGCCTCGAGGAGTTCCTCGCGCGGGCGCTCGCGCCGTCCCGGAACGGCGCCCGCCCCGGCTGAGCTCAGCGCTCGAGCTGCCAGGGGTTCGGGCCGACGAACCCTGACGGCTCGTAGGTCCCGTAGATCATGTGCTCGACGTGGGCCATGCCGGTCTCGCCGTCCGGGCCCGCGAGCGAGCAGGCGAACTCCGTGCCGCCGAGGCGGCGGGCAACCGGAAGGTGCGCGCCGCCGGGGGCCGCGTCCGGGTCGGTCGCGTCGAAGCTCGAGCTCTCGACGGCCTCGGGGCCGCGCCAGACGCCCGGGTTGCCGCCGTCCGACCAGCCGCGGGCGTAGCCGAAGCCCTCGGGGTGGACGGGCTCGCACACCCGCTCGAACGTGAAGCGGCGCTCTCCGCCGCCCGCGTCGAGCAGCGTGAACTCGCCGCCGGCGAGCCGCCGCGTCCCGTCGTCGTAGCGGAAGGCGTGGCGGACGCCGGTGAGCGGCACCTCGTCGCCGTCGTCCCAGAGCGTGCCCTGGAAGTCGAGCGTCTCCCCGCGCGGCCCCTCGTGCGTGTGGAAGAAGCCGGTGAGGCGGCCCGCTTCGAACGGCACCCAGATGCGGATCGCCCGCGGGTCGCGCGCCGCCTCCGGCTCGACGCCGCGGACCGGCAGGTGCGGCCCCATCGTCGAGCGGATCCCCCACGAGTGGTCGCGCGCGCCGTACCAGCCGTCGACCGCGTGCTCCTCGCCGTCGACGACGAGCGCCCCCTCGGCCCGGGTCGGGCCGGAGTAGCGGAGGACGTGGTTCAGGAGCACGCCGTGACGGTGCTGGACGTGCGGCTCCTCGAGCGTCATCGGCGCCGACGCGTGCACGTGGACGTCGAAGGCGACGCCCGAGGGATTGGAGTCGAGCACGAGGCGCTGGACGCGCATCGGCTCGACGATCTCGAGGCGGAACGGCCCGACCGCGAGCTCGTTCGTCCGCGGCCGCAGCGCGCGCGAGAAGCGGACGTTGCGCTGCACGCCGCCGTGCAGCACGCCCCCGTAGCCGTCCATCACGTTCGAGTTCGGGTGCAGGCGCAGCCCGCAGAAGGCGTACGTCCCCTCGCGGTAGAACGAGAACCAGTACCCGTCGTTGAAGTGCGGGTCGGAGGTCGCCGGGACGTCGAGCGGCGCGATCGCCTGGTGGAACGGGTAGTCGTCGAACGGGTTCAGGCGCATGCCGCGACCTCCACCGGCACCCCGTTCAGGGCGACCGTGCCCGAGAGGGGGTCGAGGAACTGCTCGTCGGTGAGGTCGTTCGCGCTCGCGCCGGGCTCGGCCGCGGCCACCGCGAGCCGCGCCCCCGGCCGGCCGTGCCCCCAGCCGTGCGGGACGGAGACGACGCCGGGCATCACCTCGTCGCTCACCTCGACCTCGAGCTCCACCTCGCCGACCCGCGAGCGCACCGCAGCCCGGCCGCCGTCCACGAGCCCGAGCCGCGCGGCGTCGTCGGGGTGGACGAGCAGGGTGCAGCGCCGCTTCCCGCCCGCGAGGGCGGGCAGGTTGTGGAGCCAGGAGTTGAGCGAGCGGTACTCGCGGCGGCCGATCAGCAGGAACGGCGGCGCGGGCTCGGCGAGCGCCGCGTCGAGGCGCTCCGCCTCGCCGAGCAGCAGCGGGTGGCCGAGCTCGATCGTCCCGCTCGGCGTGCGGAGCGCGTCCGGCAGCCGCGGCTCGAGCGGGCCGAGGTCGATCCCGTGCGGCTCCGCCTCGAGCCGCGCGAGCGTCAGCCCGTCCGGCCGCGCGCCGAAGCCGTCGCCGTGCGGGCCGCAGCGGAGCATCAGGTCGAGCATCCGCTCCTGCCCCCGCCGGGGCTCGAGCAGCCCGAGCAGCTCGTCGGGATCGCGTCCCGCGACCGGCGACCACGGGTCGCCCGTCCGTCGCCGGAGCGTCTCGAGCGCGAGGCCGCGGTCGAGCTCGTCGACGTCGGCCTCCGATCCGCGCCCCGAGACGATCCCGGTCAGGCGGACGATCGTCTCCCACTCGTCCGGCATCCCCTCCGGCCGCGGGAGGACGGGCGGCGAGTAGTTCGCGACGTTCCGCAGGGCCGTCGGGTAGACGGCGACGGGGTAGTGCGCCCGCTCGAGCGGCGACGGGGGCGGGAGGATCACGTGCGCGTGACGCGTCGTCTCGTTGACGTACGGGTCGAGCGCGACGAAGCAGTCGAGGGTCGCAAGGGCCTCGCCGAGCCGCGTGCCGTTCGGGCACGAGAGGACCGGGTTCCCCGAGAACGTGACGAGCGCGCGCACCCGCCCCGGCCCCTCCGTCGCGATCTCCTCGGCGAGCACGCCGACCGTGAGCTCCCCGAGCACCTCGGGGACCCCGGCGACGCGGGAGCGCCAGCGGCCGACCTCGATGCCGCGCCCGGTGCGCGGCCGGCCGCTGAACGTCGGGCCGCCCGTCGCAGGGGTCGAGAACATCGCGCCGCCGGGCCGGTCGAGGTTGCCCGTGAGCACGTTGAGGACGTCGACGAGCCAGCTCGCCGCGGTGCCGAACGCCTGCATCGTCGTCCCGCAGCGCCCGTAGACGACCGCCCGCTCGGCCGCGGCGAGGTCGCGCGCGAGGCGGCGCACGACGGTCGCCTCGATCCCGCAGCGCTCGGCGACCCGCTCGGGCGGGAAGCGCAGGCAGAAGTCGCGCACGGCGTCGAGCCCCGAGACGTGCTCCTCGAGCCGGCCCGGCGCGACGAGCCCCTCCTCGAAGAGCGTCGCGGCGAGCGCGGCGAGCAGGAACGCGTCCGTCCCGGGGCGCACGAAGTGGTGCTCGTCCGCCTCGCGCGCCGTGCGCGTCCGGCGCGGGTCGATCACGACGATCCGGCCGCCGCGCTCCCGGATGGCGCGCAGGCGGGTGCGGATGTCGGGCGCCGCGACGAGGCTGCCCTGCGAGACGACCGGGTTCGCGCCGAGGAGCAGCAGGTGGTCGGTGCGGTCGAGGTCCGGCACGGCGACGCTGAACTGCGTGCCGTAGAGAAGCGCGTTCGCGAGCGACTTCGGGTGCTGGTCGACCGTGCCGACCGTGTACAGCTGCTTCGTGCCGAGCGCCTTGTGGTACCCGCGGAGGTAGAGGTTGCCGGAGAGGCTCTGACCCATCGGGTTGCCGATGTAGGTGGCGACCGCGTCGGGGCCGTGCTCGGCGAGAATCGGCTCGAGCAGCTCGGCGACGCGCGCGTACGCCTCCGGCCAGGTCGCCTCGCGGAGCTCGCCGTCGTCGCCGCGGACGAGCGGCGCGCGGAGGCGGTCGGGGTCGTCGTGGAGCTGCCCGAGACTCGCGCCCTTCGGGCAGACGAAGCCGCGCGAGAACGCGTCGTCGTCGTCCCCGCGGATCCGCTCGACGCGGCCGTCGACGACGGTCAGCTCGAGCCCGCACGTGGCCTCGCAGAGCGAGCACGTGCGGTACGCGACCCGGCGCCCGGCCGCAGGCTCGACCGCCGCCTGCGCCGCCGCGGTCACGCGCTCGTCGGCGTCGCGAGCAGCGTCCCCGCGCGCGCGAGGGCGTCCTCCGCCTCGCGTGCGATCTGCCGGACGATCTCGCCGGCCGGCAGGACCTCGCGGATCCGGCCGATGCCCTGGCCGCCGATCATCATCCCGGTCTCCATGTCGCCCTCGAGCGCACCGCGACGCATCGCCGCACCCTCGATGCGCATCCGCTCGAGCGTCGGCGTCTCCGACGCGACGAGAGCCTTGACCTGCTCGGTGAACCCGTTCTCGATGAAGCGCGCGGGGCCGAAGAACGCGGGCACGACCTCCGTCTGCGTCTCCGAGGCCTCGACGATGAAGCGCTTGTTGGCCTCGTGGTACTCGGACTCCTCCGAGGCGAGGAAGCGCGAGCCGACGTAGCCCAGCTGCGCGCCGAGGGTCAGCGCGCCCGCGAGCGCGACGCCGTCGACGACGCCGCCCGCCGCGAGGACCGGGATGTCGACCGCGGCGGCGACCGACGGGACGAGCACGAACGTGTGGACCGGGTGGTGGCCGACGTGCCCGGCGGCCTCGAAGCCGGTCGCGACGACGCCGTCCATCCCCTCGGCCTCGGCGGTCAGCGCGTGCCGGACGTTGGAGACGGCGTGGAAGTGGAGCATCCCGGAGTCGCGGATGTCGCCGTTCAGCCCGTAGGTGCGGGGATGCCCGCCCGAGGTCGTGAGGACGCGGAGCTGCGCGCGGACCTTGGGGTCGCGCTCGCGCTCGTCGAGGATGGCGCGGATCACGTGCTCGGCGTCGGGCTGCTCCTGCGCGATCCGGACGTTGATCGCGAGCGGCCGGTCGGTGAGCGAGACGGCGAGCCGGATCCCGTCGCGCACCTGCTCCACGACCTGGCCGATCTGCTCCTCGAGCTCGTCGCCGGAGATGCCCGGCTCCTCGAGGACGAGCGCGGGCTGCGCGATCGTCCCGAGCGCACCCGCCTCGGAGATCGCGGCGGCGAGGCGGGCCAGCGTGATCGGGCCGATACCCCCCATCCCGGCCTGCATGAACGGGATCTCGATCCCGATCTCCTCCGACAGCGGCGTGCGAATCCCCATGTTGCTCTCCAATCGAACGTTTGGTAGAGAATAGGAGCTGTGCCGGTAGCCCTGCAAGAGCTCGAGGCGCTGGTCGGCAAGCCGTTCCCGGGCGGGTCGTACACGATCGAGCCCTACCGCCACTGGCTGTTCTCGGACGCCTCCGGCGCGGCGCCGACCAACGAGGGCGTCGCCCACACGATGGAGGTCTACTACGGCGCGCTCGCGGGGATGGGGCTCTCCGTGGACGAGCTCTTCGCCCTCGTCGGCGCGAGCGCGGACGACGGCCCGATGTTCGGCGAGGCGACGATGGAGGTCGAGCGGCCGCTCGAGGTCGGCGCCACCTACGCGGTGACCGGCGGGATCGTCGACGTCACCCGCAAGGAGGGCCGCAAGGCGGGCGTCTTCGACATCGTCACCTTCCGCCTCGAGCTCGCGGACGCCGACGGGGCGGTCGCGGCCGTCTCCACGAACTCGTTCATCTTCCCGCGGCGGGACGCGTGACCGTCGAGCCCGGCACGGAGGTCCCGCCCTTCGTCGTCGAGTCGGTGCCCGTCGAGGCGATGAAGACGGTCGCCGCCCTGCTGCACGACCCGAACCCCATCCACTTCGACCTGGACGCGGTGCAGGCGCTCGGGATGGGCGACCGGCAGGTCAACCAGGGCCCGACGAACATGGCGTACGTCGTCAACGCGCTCACCGCCTGGACGGGCGAGCCGGCGTCGGTGCGGCGCCTGCAGGTGCGCTTCCTCGGCAACGTCTTCGCCGGCGACCGCGTCTCCGCCGGCGGCGTCGTCACCGGGATCCGCGAGGAGGGCGGGCAGCGGCTCGCCGACCTCGACGTCTGGCTCGAGCGCTCGCCCGACGACCGCGTGCTCGCGGGCACCGCCACCGTCGCGCTGGCCTGAGCCGATGAGCATGCTGCGACGCGGACCGTCGCAGAGCTACGCGCTGATCCTCTACGGGATCGGCATCCTCGTCGCGACGGGCTCGTTCCCGGTCGGGCTCTACCACTCGTACGCCGAGGCGTTCGACTTCTCGGCCGCGATGCTGACGGTCGTCGCCTGCTCGTCGACGATCGGCGTGATCGTCGCCGTCGTCGGCTGCGGCAAGCTCTCGGACCAGATCGGCCGCCGGCCGGTGCTGCTCCCGGCGGTGGGGATCGGCGCGCTCTGCCTCGTCGGGATGCTCGTCGCGACGAACGTCTGGGCGCTGCTCGTCGCGCGATCGGTGACGGGGCTCGCGATCGGCCTCTTCACCGGGGCGGGGACCGCCGCGCTCACCGAGCTCGCGCCGCCCGGCGAGACGCGGAAGGCCGCCACCCACGCTGCGACCGCCGGGATCATCGGGTTCGCGAGCGGCCCCGTCGTCGGCGGCTTCTTCGCCGAGTACCTCCCGTACCCGCTGCGACTCGTCTACGTCGTCAGCCTGTTCCTCCTGCTCCCCGCCTTCTGGGGCGCGCTCACGATGAAGGAGACGCTGCCGGAGAAGCGGCCGTTCGAGCTCAAGCTCCAGCGGCTCGAGATCCCGCGCGACGGCCGCCGCGAGTTCGGCCTCGCGTCGCTCGTCTGCCTCTGCGCATTCGCCGCCGCCTCGTTCTTCCAGTCGCTCGGGCCGACGATCGCGGTGGAGCTGCTCGACCTGACGAACCTCGCGATCGCCGGGGCGATCGCGTCGTGCTTCCTCGGCACGTCGTCGCTCGCGCAGATGCGCTACCGCGGCATGCCGATCCGGCGCCAGACCGTGACCGGGCTGCTCATCCTGCCGGTCGGCCTCGTGCTGATCACGCTCGGGCTCATCGCCGAGAACCCGGCGCTCTTCATCGGCGGCGCGCTCGTCGGCGGCTTCGGGCAGGGGCTCGCGTACGTCGGCGGCCAGTCGCTCGTCGAGCTCGTCACGCCGCCCGAGCGGCGCGGCGAGGCCTTCTCGACGTACCTCGTCGTCGTCTACATCGCCGGCTCGGGCTGCGCGATCTCGCTCGGCATCGCGGCGACGGAGTTCGGCCTCCACTCCGCCTCGGTCGTCTACACGGTGATCGCGTGCGTCGTCACGCTGGTGACGGCGGTGATCGCGTCGCGGATGGCGATCAGGCCGGCCGCAGCACGACCGGCAGTGCCGGCGGTGACCTGAGCACGAACCCCTCGGCGCGCGGCAGCTCGGCGGCCGCGGGCTCGAGCGCGCCGACCCGCGTCGCGAGCTTGCCGAACGCGTGCACGAGCTCCGTCTCGGCGAGCCGCGAGCCGGTGCAGTGGTGCGTGCCCGCCCCGAACGGGAGGATCTCGCCCGCCGACGTGAACTGGCGGTCGGGCTTCTCCGCGAAGCGGTCGCGGTCGAACCGCTGCGCGTCGGCGAAGTGCTCCTCGTCGCGGTTCGCGGAGGCGAGGAGGACGACGACCTTCTCGCCGACGGCAAGCTCCTGCCCGGCGAGCTCGGCGGGCTCGCTCGCGAGCCGCGTCAGCGCGTTGACCGGCGGGTGGACCCGGAGAGCCTCGGCCGAGAACGCCGCCAGCGCCACGGGATCGTCCCGGCGGTCGCGGAGGGCCGACCACTCGCCGGGATCGAGCGCGAGGCGGCGGAACGTGCTCGTGAGCACGCGCTCGGTCGTCTCGACGCCCGCCGTCAGGAGGAAGACGACGGTCGCGGCGATCTCCTCCTCGGAGAGCGGCTCGCCGTCGTAGGAGGCGGTGACGAGGTCGGAGATGAGGTCCTCGCCGGGCTCGGCGCGGCGCTCCGCGATGATCGGGGCGAGGAACGCGCGCACCTCGGCGAGCGCCTGGAACCCCTTCTCGCGGAGGCTCGGGTCGGCGACGCTCGAGACGCCGCCCGCGGCGATCGTCCGGTACCAGTCGCGGAAGCGCGCCGCCTCCTCGACCGCCATCAGCTCCGTGATCGCGAGCAGCGGGATCCACATCGCGTAGCGCGCGCGGAGGTCGACCGGCTCGTCGAGCGGCAGCTCGTCGACCTGCCGCTGGGCGATCCCGTCGACCAGGCCCTCGAGCTGCTCCTTCACGGCGCGCGGGCTGCGGATCCGCTTCGCGACGATCCCCGCCTTCTTGTTGTGCTCGCGGCCGCTCATCTGGAGGAACGAGCGGCCGAAGATCGGGGCGCCCGGCCCCTCCTTGAGCGGCTCGAACCGCGTCGGGTGCGAGAGCACCGCGAAGACCTCGTCGTAGCGGCTCACGACCCACGCGCTCAGCCGCTCGCTCCGGAAGATCGGAAGCTCGGCCCGCAGGCGCCGGAAGACCTCGTGACGGTCGACGTCCGGGCGGTCGTCCACGACCGCGTCGAAGGCCTCGACCAGCCCGCCGTGCGCCTGGGTCGCCGTGACGCCCATCGTCGGCGCCCAATCTAACGAACGTTTGACCGGTGCTCTAGTCGCGGATCGCCTGCAGGATCCGCTGGGCCGGGCCGTCCGTCGGACCGCCGTCGATCACGAGCACGGCCCCGGAGACGAACGACGCCGCGTCGCTGAGCAGGTACTGGCAGGCGTAGGCGATGTCCTCCGGCGTGCCGGCACGGCCCACCGCGGTGGTCTTCCCGGCGCGCGCGACGAGCGCCTCGTCGCCGCGGAAGACGGCCTGGAGGGAGCCCTCCGTCCGGATCAGGCCCGGGCAGACGCAGTTGACGCGCACCTCGGGCCCCCACTCGGCGGCCAGCGAGCCGGTGAGGTGCTCGATCGCCGCCTTCGCGGCACCGTAGGCGGCGAAGCCGGGCGTCGCGCTCCGCGCGCCCGTCGCCGAGACGAGCACCGCCGACCCGCGCGCCTCGCGGAGGAGCGGGAGCGCCGCCCGCACGGTCGCGAAGGCGGCGGTCAGGTTCAGGTCGAGTTGGCGGCGGAACCGCTCGAGCTCGACGTCCGCCGCGGTGGCGGGCGCCGCGCCGCCGACGTTCGCGACGACGCCGTCGAGCCGGCCGAACCGCTCGCGGACGGCCTCGACGGCTCCGCGGAGCGCGTCCTCGTCGCGGACGTCGGCGACGACCGGGAGCCCGCCCGTCGCGGCGACGACCTCCTCGAGCGCCTCCGCCGACCGCGCGTGGACGACGACCTGCGCGCCGGCGCCGGCGAGGTGCTCGGCGACGCCGCGGCCGATTCCCCGGGACGAGCCGGTCACCCAGACGACGCGCCCGTCGAGGTCGAAGCCCGCCACGGGGGCGATGATACGGTCGGCCGGTGGCGGTGACCGAGCAGGAGCTGCAGGCCCTCGTCGGCTATCGCTTCCCGGGCGGGACGGTCTCGATCGCCCACTGGGAGAACGTCCTGCTGAGCGACGTGATGGGCGTGCCGCCCCTGCCGGACGGGCTCGTCCATCCCGCGGCGCTCTTCCACGTGACCGTCGCCGGCGGCGGGCTCGGGATCGGCGAGATCTTCGCCCTCTTCCGCGCGGAGTCGGACGAGGCCGTGCGCGGCGGCGAGTTCCACTGGCGCTTCGACGAGCAGCTGCGCGAGGACACGCCGTACGACGCGAGCGGCGAGGTCGTCGCGGTCGAGCGGAAGGAGAGCCGCAAGCTCGGCCCCATGGACGCCGTGACGTTCCTGTTCCAGCTGCGCGACCCGGAGAGCGGCGAGCTCGTCGCCGAGGCGCGCCCGACCTGGCTCTTCCTCCGGACGCCGTGACCGTCGGGCCGGGCACCGAGCTGCCGCCGTGGCGGGTCGACCACGTCGACCCCGAGAAGATGAAGCTCTACGCGGCGATCGCGCGCGACCCGAACACGATCCACTGGGACCGCAGCGAGGTCGCTCGCCGCGGCCTCGGCGAGCGGCTCATCAACCAGGGCCCGACGAACCTCGGCTTCGTGATCAACATGCTCCACGCCTGGGCCGGGCCGGGCTGCGTGCGCGAGCTGACGATCCGCTTCACCGCCAACGTCTTCGACGGCGACACCGTCACCGCGGGCGGCGTCGTCCAGACCGTCGCCGACCACGGGGGCGAGCGCCGCGCGACGTGCGAGGTGTGGCTCGACCGCGACGACGGCACGCGCACCGTCGCGGGCACCGCCGTCGTCGGCGTCCCCGCCTAGCGCGCGACCGGCAGCACGAGCGCGCTCGGGCGCTCGGCGTCGTGGTAGACGCGCTGCTCCGCGACGACGACGTCGTCCGGCCCGTCGAGGCCGAGCTCGTTGCCCGTGTTCGTGTTCCGGTCGAAGCGGGGGAAGTTGCTCGAGCTGACCTCGAGGCGCAGCCGGTGCCCCGGGAGGAACGTGTGCGCGAGGTCCCACAGGTCGAGCGCGAACCGCGTCGGCACGCCCGGCTCGAGCGGGGCGGAGCGCGTCCGCGGCGAGTCGCGGTGGCGGGCGCGCACGATCCCGTCGGCGAGGTTCGCGGCGAACCCGTCGGGCGCCACGTCGACGAGCTTCGCGGTGAAGTCCGTGTCGACCGCGCTCGACGACGCCCAGAGCTCGACGCGGACCGGGCCGTGGAGCTCGACGGGCTCGGCGAGCGGCGGCGTCTCGTAGACGAGGACGTCGTCCCGGGCGGCGACCGCCGACTGGTCCTCGATTCCCGCCGTCGCGATCGTCGGCATGAGCGTCTTGCCGCCGACGGTCGGGACGGGGTCGAGCGGGTCGTAGCGGAAGCCGTCGGGCTGCTCGTCTCCCGGCGCGTCCGTCGTCAGCGCGCCACCGGCGCGCAGGTGCCAGCGCTGCTCGGCATGCGGCGGCGGCCACTCGGCCGTCTCCCGCCACACGTTGGCGCCGTGCTGCCAGTACCGCACGCCGCCGGCGGCGCCCACGTCGCGGCCGAGCAGCCACCGGTCCATCCAGTCGAGCACGAGCGGCGTCGAGAGCCCGACCCCGCAGGCGGCATCCGGCCCCAGCTCGACGGCGCCCGTGCGGCTCGTGGAGAACGGCGAGACGTAGTTCGTGTGCTCCCAGGGGCCGCAGACGAGCCGGTGCGGCGCGTGGCCCGCGAGCCCGCGGTACAGGTCGAAGTGCGACTTGAGGAAGTTGTCCCACCAGCCGACGATCGAGAGCATCGGCGCGCGCAGCCGCGACGGGTCGGCGAGTGCGTCGACGGCGCGCCAGTAGTCGTCGTAGTCCGGGTGGTCGAGCCACTCGCGGAACTGGTGGTCGCCCCCGCGCTCGAGCAGCGGGTGGTCGGAGATGGGGAGCCGGGCCGCGACGGCGGGCGCCCGACGGATCGCGTCCGCGTAGTCGGCCGCGAGGGCGGCCCGCTCCTGGGCGGGGACGTCGAGCCGGGCAATCGACTCGGCGAGCGTCATGTACGCCCAGTAGACGTTCCAGCCGAGCTCGAAGGCGCCGCTCGTGTAGACCCAGCCGTCGTGCAGGTCGGCACCCGTGCCGAGCACCGCGCACGCGCGGACCTCGTCCCGTCCGAGCCCCGTGACGTAGAGCGCGGTCGAGGCCGAGTAGGCGGTGCCGTAGACGCCCACGCGCCCGTCGCACCACGGCTGCGCGGCGACCCAGTCGAGGCAGTCCTCCCCGTCGGCGACCTCGTGGACGAACGGGTGCCAGGCCGCGCCGCTGCCGGAGCGGCCGCGCACCTCCTGCACGACGACGGCGTAGCCGCGACGCACCGCCTCGAGCGGGTTGAGGAGGAGGACGCCGACGATGAACGCCGCCGAGCGCGAGCCGCGGACGCGGGTGAGGAGCGTCGGGAACGGCCCCTCGCCCTCCGGGAGGTAGACGTCGGTCGCGAGGTCGACCCCGTCCCGGGTCGCGACGGGCACGTCCCGGTCGACCGAGACGCGGTGGCTCAACGGGCGACCTTGTACCCGTGCGCCTCGCGGTCCCACGTGTCGGCGGTGACGCCGTCCGCGCGCAGCTCGGTCTTCTGGACGCGCTCGGCGTGGTTGCGCGGGAGGGCGTCCATGAAGCGGACGTAGCGGGGGATCGCGAAGTGGGCCATCTTGCCCGTGCAGTAGTCGAGCAGCGCCTCGGGCGCGAGCGACGCGCCGGGCTGGAGGACGACCGCGACCATCACGTCCGCCTCGGAGAGCTCCGAGGCGACGCCGTACGCCGCGCACTCCAGCACCGCGTCGTGCGCGTTGATCGTCGACTCGACCTCCCAGGACGAGATGTTCTCGCCGCGCCGCCGGATGCAGTCCTTCATGCGGTCGATGAAGGTGAGGTAGCCGCGCTCGTCGAGCAGCCCGCGGTCGCCCGTGTGGAACCAGAGGTTCCGCCACGTCTCCACGGTGTCCTCGTCGCGTCGGTAGTAGCCGCTGAAGAGCGCGCCCGACTGCTTCGGCCGGGCGACGATCTCGCCGGGCGTGCCGGGCGGCACCTCCTGGTCGTCCTCGTCGACGATCCGCACCTCGTAGGTCATCGACGCGCGGCCGGCGGTGCCGACGACGCGCTCGTCGAGCCGGTTCTCCGTGATCATCGGCGCCTCGGTCATCCCGTACACCTCGACGAGCGAGACGCCGAAGCGGCGCTCGAACGGCTCCCAGATCTCGACCGGGCACGGCGCGCCGAAGGCGATGCGGATCGGGTTGTCGGCGTCGTCGGGCCGGTCGGGCTGCTTGTGGAGCATCATCAGGAGCGCGCCCATGTAGTTGAACGCGGTGAGCTCCTTCTCGCGGGCGACCTCCCAGAACGTCTTCACGGGGAAGCGCTTGTCCATCACGAGCGAGCCGCCGCACTCGAGCGCCGCGCAGACGCTCGTGTACTTCGCGTTGTTGTGGAAGAGCGGGAACGCCGTGTAGAGCCGGTCGTCGGCGGTGTAGCCCATGAGCCACACGAGGTGGCGCGTGAGGTGGAGGACGGCGCCGTGCGAGAGGACGACGCCCTTCGGCGGGCCCGTCGTGCCCGACGAGTGGAGCACGACCGCGGTGTCGTCGCGGTGGAGCGCCGGCGTCGGGGGCGGGCCGTCGAGCGCGAGGTCGGCGAGGTCGTGCACCGCGAGGCGGGAGGGCAGCTCGGCCGGCTCGCCCGGCTCGTTGCGGTTGACGACGACGTGCTCGAGCTTCGGCAGCCCGTCGACGATCGACGCGAGCTGCGGGAGGAAGGCCTCGTCGATCACGACCGCGCGCGCGTCGGCGTGGTCGACGACGTACTGGAGCGCGGCGCCCCGGGAGGCGGTGTGGACGGGCACCTCGACGAGCCCCGCCTTCTGCAGCCCGAACCACGCCTCGACGTTCTCGACCGAGTTGAGCATCATCGCCGAGACGTGCTCCCCGGGCTCGAGCCCGAGCGCGGCGAAGCCCGCCGCGAACCGGTCGGTCCGCTCGTCCAGCTCCGCGTAGGTGCGGGTCACGCCGCAGATCTCGAGCGCCGTCTTGTCGCCGCCGAGGCGGGCCCGGTGGCGGATCCACTCGGGGAACGTGACCGGGTCGTCGGGGGCGAGCGTGAAGCCGGTCCCGTGCGCCATCGCCGTCCGAGCCTACCGACGGCCACGACTTGATTTCAAGCGAACGGTTGGTAGATTCGACGCGTGGCGCAGGATCCCGCCCGCACGCTCTTCGACTACTTCGAGCGGATCGACGCCCAGGACCCCGCCGGCGCGGTCGCGAACTTCACGGAGGACGCGACGGCCGAGGTGATGACCGGCAAGTTCCTCGAGGGGCGCGACAGGATCGGGCGCGCGCTCGGACGGATCCTCGTCGCCTACGAGCGCACGAGCCACCACGCGACGAACCTGCGCTGGGACGAGGACGGCGACGGCCGGATCACGCTCTGGAGCTACGTCTACGCCTACCACCGGATGAAGGCGACGGGGGCGACCTGGCACCTCTGGATCCGCCTCCGCGACGTCTTCGTCCGCGAGCCGGACGGGAACCTCCTGATCGCCGAGCACCAGCTGGTCGGCGTCGACTCGGTGCCCGGCCGCCAGGACATCCCGGCGGACTGGTACCCGGGCCACCCGGGGAAGGACTGGGACGTGCTCCCCGCGCCCGGGCAGCGGCTCGACGAGGCGATCCGGACGGCGTCCCCCGCCGCGAGCGACGGCATGGCCCTCATCGCCGGGGCTGCCCGGGACAGCGCGCTCGGCGGCGGCCGCGCGCAGCTCGTCACCGCGTGCGCGGCCGCGGCCCGGGGCCAGGACGACGTCGTCCTCGACGCGCTCGCCGCCGCGAAGGCCGCCGAGGTGCCGGCCGAGGAGGCCTGGGCGACGCCCGCGGTCGTGCTGATCTCGCGCGGCCAGGCGGTCGCACGGCGACTCGCACGCGGCCTGCTCGAGGTCTACGGCGCGCCACCGGAGGGCGCGGCGTCACAGGGGGCGCCGGACGAGGACGACGCGATGGACTACTTCCGCGAGTACTTCGGCGAGGTGCCGGAGCGCGTGGCGACGCTCGCGGACCGCTCGTCGGCCGCCTTCGGCGGCTACGCGCTCCTCCACCGGTCGGCGCTCCGCGAGAGCGCGCTGCCGCCGGTGCTCGTCGAGCTCCTGCTCTGCGGGCTGAACGCCGCCGAGCTGCAGCCGGAGTTCGTCCGGATCCATGCCGACGCGGCGCGCCGGGTCGGCGCGAGCGACGACGAGGTGCTCGGCGCGGTGCTCGCGGCGATCCCCGTCTCGGGCGCCGCGGTGTGGGCCGCGGCGGCCGGCGCCCTCAGCGGCGCTCCCGCGCGCTGACGAGCCGCCCGACGACGTCGTTCACCGGGGTCGGGACGCCGTGCGCGGCCCCACGGCGCACGACCTCGAGGCAGAGCGCGTCGATCTCCGTCCGGCGGCCCTCGGCGAGGTCGACGGCGAGCGAGGCGCGGTGGAAGCCCGTGTCGGCGAAGACCGCGAGCGCCGCGGCGCGGGTCTCGTCGCGGTCGAGCGCGACGCCCTCCGCCTGCGCCACCGCCACGATCTCGTCGATCAGCGCGAGGAGGACCTCGGGCGCGGACGCGAGCGTCTCCCCGACCGTCGCATCGAGCAGTCCCGAGAGGGCGCCCATCGAGCCTGCGAAGGCGAGCTTGCGCCAGCGCGCCGGGGCGGCGTCGACGACCGCCGACGCGGGGAGCCCCGCGTCCGTGAACGCCGCGCAGAGGACCTCGACGCGTGCAAGGAGCCCGGGCGCGCCCGGCGGGCAGCCGAGGACCGTGAGCGAGCGGCCGGCGCGCGTCGACTCGCCGATCCGCACCCGACCGGCGGCGCCCGCCTCGGCGGCGATCGTCGTCGTCCCGGCCAGCACGCGCTCCGCCCCGAACACCTCGGCGAGCACGTCCTCGGTGCCGATCCCGTTCTGCACGGTCGCGACGAGGGTCTCCTCCCCGACGAGGTGCGACGCCCCGCGGGCGGCCTCCTCGGTCGCGAACGCCTTGGTCGCGACGACGACGAGCTCCGCGGGCGGCTCGGGGCCAGGTTCCGTGTCGACGCGCACCGCCTCGCCCGCCGGCTCGGCGACGAGGCCGTCCCGCGCGATCGCCTCGAGGTGGTCGCGGCGCACGTCCACGACGCCGACGTCGTGACCCGCGCGGGCGAGGTGCCAGGCGATCGTCGCCCCGATCGCGCCGGCTCCGACGACGACGAGCCTCAGCGGAGCCCTCGCCCGGCCGGCGCGGTGCCCCGGTCGGCCGTCCGCGGGGTGACGCCGGCCTCCCGGAGCTCCGTCTTCCGCACCTTCGCGGTCGGGGTCTTCGGCAGCGCCTCGACGAACTCGACGTAGCGCGGCACCGCGAAGTACGGCAGCCGCTCGTCGCACCACGCCCAGATCGCCTCGGCGTCCGCGCTCCCCACGAGCACGGCCTTGATCTCGTCCTCGCCGCCCGGGCCCTCGGCGCGGACGGCGACCACCGCGACGTCCTCGACGCCGGGGTGCTCGAGCAGCACCCGCTCGACCTCGGCGGAGGCGACGTTCTCACCGCGCCGGCGGATCCGCTCGGCGTACCGGTCGACGAACCAGAGCGACCCGTCCTCGCCGAGGCGCACGGCGTCGCCCGTGTGGAACCAGAGGTCGCGGAACGCGCGGATCGTCTCGCCCGGCATCCCGACGTACTGCTGCGCCACCGTCCACGGGTGCCGCGGCCGGACGAGCAGCTCACCCACCTCGCCCGTCGGCACCGCCGCGCCGCTCTCGTCCGCGACGAGCACCTCGTAGTACTCGGGGTCGACGCGGCCCGCGGAGCCCTCCTCGCCGTCCTCCGGGCCGCCGCGGCGCGCGACCATCCCGAGCTCCGTGCTGCCGTACGACGTGACGACGCGCTCGAGCCCGAACCGCGTGCGGAACGTGTCCGAGGCCGCGGTCGTGTACGGCACCGTCCAGGCGACCTCGAGCGGGTTGTCGGCATCGTCGGGCGCCTCGGGCTGCGCGAGGAGGAATCCGAGCATCACGCCGAGGAGCGAGGTATGCGTCGCCCCGCTCGCCCGCACCCGCTCGAGCCACGCGGTCGCCGAGAACCGTCGCTCGATCCGCGCGCGGCCGCCCGTGAGCAGCCCGCCGTAGACGGTCATCTGCGCGTTGATGTGGAAGAGCGGCAACTCGGTCAGGTAGACGCTGTCCGGCCCGAGCCCGAGGAGCTCGCGGTTGCGGCGGCAGAGCAGGTGCATCGCGCCGTTCGGGACGATCGCGCCCTTGGCGACGCCGGACGTGCCCGACGTGAAGTGGACGGCCGCCGGGTCGGAGACGCGCCCGGCGTGCGGCGCCCGCGGGTCGCCGGCGAGGAGCTCCGCGAACGGGACGACCCGCACGCCGTCGAGCCCGCGCACCTCGCCGACGACGACCACTGTCTGGAGCGCGGGCAGCCTCGGCAGAGCCGCCTCGACCGCGTCGAGCAGGTCGGTCTCGACGACCATCACGCGGGCGCCCGCGGTCGCCGCGAGGTGCTCGAGAAACGCGCCGCGGTAGTCGACGTTGACCGGCACCTGGGCGGCGCCGAGAGTCGCCGCGCCGAGCCAGCCGAGGACGAACTCGACCCGGTTGCGCAGCATCAGGAGGACGCGGTCGCCGGGCGCGACGCCGAGGCGGGCGAGCCCGCCTGCGACACGGGCCGCCGCGTCCGCGGCCTCCGCGAACGTCACGTCGCGGGCGTCGAGGGCGAACGAGAGGTACGGGCGGTCGCCGAAGCGCTCGCCCGCGCGCGCGAGCAGCGTGCCCAGGACGGCGTCGTCGCCGTGCGCGCGGACGCTCATGCGAGCCGCTCGTCGATCCCGGCGAGGAGCCGGTGGCAGAGGGTCGTGGCGGGAGCGTCGATGCCGAGCCGCGCCGCCTCGCGCACGAGGAACCCGTGGATCGCGTCGACCTCGGTGCGGCGGCCCCGCTCGATGCTCTGCAGCATCGAGACGCGGATCTCCGTCATCCCGGCAGCCTCCAGCGCCCGGCCGCGCTCGCGGACGAGCGCGACCGCCTCGTCGTCCGGCGCGGAGGCGATCTGCCGCAACGGGTAGCCGACCGGGCCGTCGTCGACCTCGATCCCCTGGGCCGCGGCGATCGCGATCCCCTCGCGGACGAGCGTCACGTAGAGCGCGGCGAGCGGCTCGGAGGTCAGGCAGGCGTGGAGGGGCAGACGCACGAGCGCGGGCACCGCCATGGTCGGCGAGGCGTGGACGAGCTTCGCCCACTCGACGGCCCGCACGTCGTCGCTGACAACGGCGGTGAGCCCGCCCGCAGCGAGCGCCGCCGCGAGCCGCTCGACGCGCTCGCTCCTGCCGCGCGGCAGCTCGCCGAGGATCGTGCCCCCGTCGAAGGTGTGGGCGACCCGGCCAGGCGCGAGCAGCGTCCCGCCGACCATCGACACGCCGCCGACGACTGCATCGGCGCCACACCAGCGCGCGAGGACGTCGTCCTTCTCGACGCCGTTCTGGAGCGAGACCGCGAGCTCGATGCCGCCGCGCACGTGCTCGAGCCCGGCGAGCGCCGACTCGGTGTCCGGCGCCTTCGTGAGGACGATCACCGTCGCGGCAGGCTCGACGCGGTCGGGTCGCCACTCCGCGCGGAGCGGGACGAGCTCCACCTCGTCCCCTCGCTCGACGACCACGCCGCCCGCGGCGTCGATCGCGCGCGCGTGCTCCTCCCGCGCATAGAGCTGGACGCCCGCGCCGCCCTGGGAGAGCCGGGCGCCGTAGACGCTGCCGAGCGACCCGGCGCCCACGACGAGCACACCGGTCATCGGCGAGCGCGCCGGCCGGCCGCGCGAGGCGGCCGGCCGGCGACGATCGTGGTGTCCTGTCCTACCTCTTCTTGCCGCACGTCCCGGGCGCCGCGTAGGCGTTGGTGACGTACTTCGACCACTGCTGGTACGTGCCCACCGGCAGCATCTGCTTCTTGCTGTAGCTGTAGGTGTACGGCCGCACCTGCTGGATCGCCATGTGGCAGGTCGCGGCGAGGTTCATGTTGGGCGTGAGCCCGCCCGTGTCGAGGTTCTTCACCCGCTCGAGCCCGGCCTTCACCGAGGCGGGAGTGAAGGCGCCCTTCACGTTCCGGAGGCCCTGGACGATGAGCATCGCGTTCGCCCAGCCGAGCGCCCAGTTCTGCTGGCCGATCTCGGACTCGGGGTACCCGAAGCGCTTGCCCGTCGCGTACGCGAGCTTGCCCTTCGCCGGCAGCTTCGAGTACTGCGGGGGCGTGGCGCAGTTCACGCCGACGAAGTTCTTCGCCGCGTCGTAGGGGCTCGACTCGTAGACGACGTCCTGCGTGACGCCGAACGAGCCTGAGATCGGCACGTTGAGGTTGTACTTCGCCATCGACCGCAGCACAGCGATGCCGCCGGGGATGGCGTGATGCATCAGGATGAAGCGCACCTTCTCGCTCTCGAACGCCTGCACCGCGACGTCGGCGTTGATGACGGCCGCCGGCAGGGTCTGCACGATCGGCGTGCCGCCGAGCTTCTTGACGTTGTTCGCGAGGTTCTCGTTCCACTCCTGGCCCGACGAGACCGCGATACCCACGACCCCGACCTTGACGCCGTTCAGGTTCTTGAGCTTGAGCCGGGTCATGAGATACCCGAGCGCGACGTCACCCTGGTCGGCGTAGTTGCAGTTGCCCTGCATGAGGTACTGCTGGAACGGGTCGGTCGCGGACTTGAGCGTGCCCTGGTTGGAAAGGCCGAGGACCTTCGCCTGCGTGAGCACCGGCAGGATCGAGGCGAACCCCGACGAGTTGCCGATTCCCGTCACGAGCACGACCTTGTCGTCGTTGATGACGGACTTGACGAGCTCGAGCTCCTTTGCGGGGCTGTAGCTGTCGTCCTTCTCGATCATCTCGATGCGGTTGCCGCGAATGCCGCCCTGCGCGTTGATGAGGCGGAAGTACGACTGCATCGCATGGAGCACGGGGATCTGCGACGCGACCGTGGGGCCGCTCTTGTCGCCGACCCAGCCGATCTTGATCGTCCCCGTCGTCGCGTCCGGTCGCGACTGCGCCACCGCCGCGATCAGGAGCGCGACTGCGAGCACGCTCGTCAGGCTGATGAGAACCCTCCTACGCACCTACGACCTCCTCGTCGTGGGGCGGCCGGGCGGCGTCGCCACGGCTCGGCCCCGTTCTCCTCGGACGGACTCGCGCCTCGAACCGTCCGCCGGGTTGCCCCGGCCGACCCCGGCCTCGTCTACCAAACGGTTGATTTGTGGCCGCATGGCGGTAATGTGGCAGAAAGGCGACGGCCCGGCAAGAGTCACGTCACGTGAGACGTCGCGCCCGGAGATTCGCTAGTTGGCGCGCGGGAGGGTCGCCGCGAGGCTCAGGCGCCCGTCGAGACGGTTTCGCCGGAGCCGGCGTACATCGCCTCGATGAGCTCGGCGTGCTCGGCCTCGACGACCGCCCGACGGATCTTCCCGGTCGGCGTCAGCTCGCGATCGAGCGGCCGCGGGAGAATGCGGACGGCCCGGATCCGGCTGCCCTCCGGAAGCTCGGCGTTGGCCTCGGCGACGGCCTCGTCGATCAGGTCGGCCACGGCGTCGCTCGTCACGAGCGACGTGTACGTCGTGACGTGGACGCCCTGCCGCCGGGCCCACTCGGCGACGCTCTCCTGGTGGAGCTCGACGACGGCCGTGACGTAGGGGCGATCGGCCGCCACCGCCATCGCGCTCGAGACGTACGGCGACGCCTTGAGGCGGCTCTCGATCCCGGCCGGGGAGATCTCCTCGCCGGACGCGGAGAGGAGCACCGCGGCGCGTCGGCCGACGGGCACGATCCGCCCCTCGTCGTCCAGCCGGCCGAGGTCGCCGGTCCGGTACCAGCCGTCCTCGAGCGCGGGGACGTCGTCTTCGAGCGTGCCGACGAGAAGCCCAGGGCTGCGGACCAGCAGCTCGCCGTCGTCCACCCGCGCCTCGATCGCGCCGTCGAGGGGCCTGCCGGCGGTGCCTGCGTCCTCCAGCCCGCGCTGGGTCGAGACGACGCCTCCGGTCTCGACCTGACCGTACTGCTCGCGCACCGGGAGGCCGAGCGCCCAGAACCAGGCGACGAGCTCGGGGGCGACGAACGAGCCGGTGACGCCCGTGTAGCGGAGGCCTCCGAGGCCCGCCTTCGCAACGACGAAGCGTCCGACGAGCAGGCGCCCGAGAGCCGCGCCGAGACCCGCACCGCGTCGCCCGGCGAGCCGGGCCCGGGTCGAGCGGGTCATGGCGCGCAGCGCCGCACGGTAGGCCGTCCGCTTGAACCAGCCGGCACGCTCGATCCGCAGGTCGACGTCGCCCTTCACGCGCTCGAGCAGGCGCGGCGTGCCGAGCAGCACGGTCGGCGCGATCTCGGCGAGGTCTGTCTGCGTCGTGTCGTGCGCCTCGGCGAAGTGCACGGAGGAGCCCGCGACGAGCGGCGCGTTGACGTCGTAGAGGCGCGCCGCGAGATGGGCGAGCGGGAGCAGCGAGAAGGAGCGGTCTCGGGGCCGCAGCTCGAGCTGCGCCGCCACCAGGCGCGCCATGGCGATCAGTCCGGCGTGGGAGTGGAGCGCGCCGCGCGGCGGCCCCGTCGTGCCGGACGTGAACGCCACCGTCGCGACCTCGTCGGGCCGTCGGGCGGCCAGGAGCTCGGCGTAGCGCGACCGCCCGCCGTCGTGGCCGCGACCGCGCTCGCAGAGCTCGTCGAACGTCTCCAGCGGCAGCTGCGCGTACTCGGGCGTGTGGAGGCCCTTCGTGTCGAGCACGACGACGCGCTCGAGCGGGCGGGTCAGCCGCTCCGCCACCTCGAGCAGCGCGTCGACCTGCTCCTGGTCGCCGCACACGATCGTCTGCGGCGCGGAGCGCTCGAGACACGAGACGAGGTGGTCGAGGTCGATCCCCGCGTAGATCCCGACCGACCGGGCGCCCAACGCCTGGGTGCCGAGGTCCGCATAGAGCCAGCTGGGCGAGTTGTCGGCGAAGACGGCGACGTGGTCGCCGGCCGCCACTCCCGACGCGTCGAGTCCCAGCGCGACCTCCGCGACGCCCGTGGCGTACTCGGCCCACGTGATCTCGTGCCAGATCCCGAGCCGCTTCTGCCGCATCGCCACCCCGCGCGGGCGACGGCCGGCCTGCTCCTCGAGGAGCGCGGCGAGACAGGTCGGCTCGCTCATTCCTCCGCCGCCTCGCGCCCGAGGTACGCCGCGATCACGGCCTCGTCGCGCTGCACCTCGTCGGGCGTGCCGTCGGCGATCTTCTTCCCGAAGTCGAGCACGACGACCTGCTCGGCGACGTTCATGACGACGCCCATGTCGTGCTCGATGAGGAGCATCGTCACCCCGACCGACTCGTGGATGTCGAGGATGAAGCGCGCCATGTCCTCCTTCTCCTCGAGCGACATCCCCGCCATCGGCTCGTCGAGGAACACGAGGCGCGGGTCCTGGACGAGCGCCCGGCCCAGCTCCACGCGCTTCTGGAGGCCGTAGGGCAGGTCGGCGACGTTCGCGTCCCTGTAGCGCGCGATCCGGAGGAGGTCGATCACCTCCTCGACGCGCTCTCGCTGCCGCTCCTCGTCGCGGATCGTGCCGGGCGTGAAGAACATCCCGCGGAAGATCCCGGCCTTGCCGTGCAGGTAGCGGCCGACCATCAGGTTGTCGAGCACGCTCATCCCGCGGAAGAGCGCGAGGTTCTGGAACGTCCGCGAGATCCCGAGCCGCGCGATCGCGTTCGTCCGCATCCGCGTCACGTCGGTGTCGCCCAGGAAGACGCGACCCTCGGTCGGGCGGTAGATCCCCGTGCAGCAGTTGACCATGCTCGACTTCCCGGCGCCGTTCGGCCCGATCAGGGCCGCGAGCCGGCCGCTCGGGACGGAGAAGCTCACGTCGTCGAGCGCCCGCAGTCCGGCGAACTGGAGCGTGACGGACTCGACGCGGAGCTCGAGGCCGACCTGCCGGTCGACGTCGTCCGCTACGACAGCCACCTGCGCCTCCGGCGGTAGTGCTTGCCCTGGGCGAACCCGTGGCCGCCGACGTCGGTCCGGATCCCGAGGTACGAGCGCCGCACGGCGGGGTCGTCCCGCAGCTCGGCGCTCGGGCCCTCGAGCACGATCCGCCCGCTCTCGAGGATGTACCCGTAGTCGGCGAAGCCGAGCGCGACCCGCGCGTTCTGCTCGACGAGCAGCATCGAGGTCCCGAGCCGACGCACGCCGGCGAGCCGCTCGAAGATGTCCTCGATCACCTTCGGGGCGAGCCCGAGCGAGACCTCGTCGAGCAGCAGCAGCCGCGGGCCCGCCATCAGCGCCCGGCCGATCGCGAGCATCTGCTGCTCGCCGCCCGAGAGCCATCCCGCCTGGCGTGAGCGCCGCTCTCCGAGCACCGGGAAGAGGTCGTAGACCTGTGCCAGCGTGTCGTCCGCGCCGGGGGTCTTCCGTGCGGACGAGCCCACGCGGAGGTTCTCCTCGACCGAGAGCGCCCCGAAGATGAGGCGCCCTTCCGGGACCTGCGCGACGCCCGCCGAGACGATCTTGTCGGCGCGCAGCCCCCGGATCGACCGCCCCGCGAGCCGGATGTCGCCGTTGCGCACGGCGCCGTGATGGACGTCGAGCAGCCCGGAGATCGCGCGGATGAGCGACGTCTTCCCGGCACCGTTCGGCCCGAGGAGCGCGACGGCGCCGTTCTCGGGCACCTCGAACGAGACGCCGCGGACGGCGAGCGAGACGCCGTACCGCACCTCGACGTTCTCGACGGCGAGGAGCGGGGCGTCGGTCGTCCCGGTCGCCTCCCGGGCCTGTTCGGTCGCGGAGCTCACGACGTGTACGGCCAGCGGATGATCGACCGCTTGACCCGCGCCCAGATCCCGGCGAGGCCCGTCGGGTTGAAGATCATCACGAGCACGATCAGCACGCCGAAGATGATGTTCGTGATCTGGGTCTGCCACTTGATCACGGTCTCGTTGATGCTCGGCGCGACGCCGCCCGCCAGCTCGGAGAACGCGACGAGCGCGGTGGGGATGAGCGACCAGAGGAGCGCGCCGAGGGCCGCGCCGAGGAGCGAGCCCTCGCCCCCGATCACGATCATCGCGATGAACTGGATCGCGAAGAGGAGCGTGAACGTCTCGGGCGACGCGGCGCCGAGGTACCAGACGTAGACGGCCCCGATCGCGGTGATCATGAACGACGACACCGCGAAGCTCGTGACGCGAATGCGCGGGACGTCGATCCCCGCCATCGCGGCCGCGATCGAGTGGTCGCGCACGGCGACGAACGCACGGCCCTGGCGCGTGCGGAGCAGGTTCTTCGAGAGCAGGAACGCGAAGAAGACGCAGCCGAGGAGGAAGTAGTACCAACGGATGTCGGTGTTCAGGTCGATCCCGAAGAACGTCGCGGGGGTGATGTACTGGATCCCGCCGAACCCGAACCACTTCACCTGGAACTCGAGGAAGAGCCAGACCATGATGAAGTGGAAGGACAGGGTCGCCAGGAGCAGGTAGATGCCTCGGATCCGGTACGACGGCAGGCCGATGATCGCGCCCACCACCGCCCCCACTGCACCGGCGGCCAGCACGATGAGGGGAAACGGGAGGTTCGGCCAGCCCGCACGCGTGCCGCCGAGGAACGCCGCCACGATCGCGCCGAGCGCGAAGAACCCCGCGTTCCCGATCGAGATCAACCCGGTGTAGCCCGTGAGGATGTTGAGGCCGAGCGCGCCGACCATCGCCACGAGCGCGACGTTGATCGTCGTCATGTTGATGTTGAGGAGCATGTGCTTCGAGAGCTCGAAGCCGAACAACGACTTCTGCGCGACGACCCAGGGCATGTAGAGGACGAACGCCACGAGGAGGACGACCCAGATCCGCATCGCGTTCGTCCGCACGAGCCGGAACTCGCGCCGGTAGCTCGTCGAGAAGGCGTTCGAGCTCATACGCGCACGATCTCCTTCTGGCCGAACAGACCCGTCGGCTTGACCAGGAGCATCAGGAGCAGCGCGGCGAAGACGAGCGCGTCCTGCGCGAGCGGGTCGTAGTAGCCCGCGATCAGCGCCTGGAGGATCCCGACGATCAACCCGCCGACGACCGCCCCGGGGATGCTCTCGAGGCCCCCGATCACGACGGCCGGGAAGGCGAGGAGCGCGAGCCCGGTGAGCGAGAAGGTGACCGTGCCCTGCTGGTTCGCGAGGATCACGCCGGCGATGAACGCGAGCAGCGTCCCGATGCTCCACGCGACGAGCGAGACCCGGTGGACGTTGATCCCCGAGAGGATCGCGGCCTCGTTGTTCTCGGCGGCCGCCCGCATCTGGAGCCCGATCTTCGTGAGCTTGAAGAAGAGCGCGAAGAGCGCGACGCAGGCCGCCGCAACCGCGATCGTGATCAGGTCGAACGACGAGACGCGGACGCCTTCGACGTCGAACACCCGGGACGGGAAGACCGTCTGGTACGGGAGCTCGATCACCCCCCAGTACATCTGGATCCCGGCCTGGATGATCAGCGCGGCGCCGATCGTCGCCATCACGACCGGGAGGAACGGCTGCCCGATCAGCGGCCGGACGAAGAGGAACTGGAACAGGATCCCGACCGGGATCGACATCAGGAGCGTCAGCGGGATCGCGAGCCACGGGCTCAGCTGGAGGTCCGTGACCGAGAAGCTGACGAGGATGTAGGCCCCGAGCATCATCAGGTCGCCCTGGGCGAAGTTGAAGACGCGGGTCGCCTTGTAGACCAGCGTGAAGCCGAGCGCGAGCAGGCCGTAGATCGCTCCCAGCGCCGTTCCGATGATGATCAGCTGCAGGAGCTTGGTCATCGACGGCCGGAAGTATCTACCGAACGATCGTTTGGTGCAAGATCGTGCGAGACGAGCGAGCCGCGGCCGACGTCGTCGAGCCGCGGAACCCCGAGCAGCGCGAGCGTGCGGTCGACGCCGTCGCGAAGGAGGCCCAGCTGCCGGGCGAGAGCGGCCTCCCCACCCGCGGCCAGCGCGTGGAACCACGGGCGTCCTACGAGCACGGCGCGCGCCCCGAGCGCGCGGGCCTTGACCGCGTCCTCCCCGCGGCGCACGCCGCCGTCGAGCAGCACCTCGGCGCGGTCGCCGACGGCCTCGGCGATCCGGGGGAGCACGTCGAGCGTCGCCGGCGAGCCGTCGAGCTGCCTGCCGCCGTGGTTGGAGACGTACACGGCGTCGGCGCCCCGCCGCACCGCCTCCTGCGCGTCCTCGACCGAGAGGACGCCCTTGACGACGAGGGGCCCGTCCCAGCGACGGCGCAGCCGGTCGAGGTCGTCCCACGTCGCCGAGGCGGCGCCGAGCTCCCGGTCGACGAAGGCGGCGATCTCGGCGACCCCGCCGGGCACGACGTCGACGAGGTTCGCGAACGTGACGTCCGCGCCGCGGAACCAGCGGTAGGTCCAGGCCGGCCGGCGGGCGCCGTCGAGCACGGCCCGGCGGTCGAGCTTCGGGCGGAGGGAGACGCCGTTGCGCACGTCGCGCTCGCGGTTGCCGACGACGGGTACGTCGATCGTGAGGACGAGCGCCGCGTAGCCCGCTGCCCGCGCCCGGTCGACGAGCCCGTCGACGACCTGCTCGCTCCGCCACAGGTAGAGCTGGAACCACAGCGGCCCGCTCGCCGCGTCGGCGATCTCCTCCAGCGAGTAGCTCGACGCGGTCGAGACGCAGAAGACCGTCCCGGCCGCCCCCGCCGCGCGTGCGGCGGCGAGCTCGCCCTCCGGATGGACGAGACGCGCGAGGCCGGCCGGCGCGAGCAGCACCGGGAAGGCGACCCGCTCGCCGAGCACCGTGGTCGCGGTCTCGCGCTGCGCCACGTCGACGAGGAAGCGCGGGTCGAACACGACCCGCTCGAACGCGTCGCGGTTCGCACGCAGCGTCGTCTCCGCGCCGGCCCCGCCGTCGACGAACTCGAAGACGGCACGGGGGACGCGCCGGCGCGCGGCGCGCCGCACGTCGTCGTACGAGGCGAAGGTCATTCGAGACCGAGCTCGGCGACGAGCTGCTCGCGCAGGCGGAACTTCTGGACCTTGGTGGCCGACATCGGCCAGTCGTCGACGAAGCGGACGTGGCGCGGGATGCGGAAGCTCGCAACCTGGCCCTTGAAGAACGCGATCAGCTCCGCCTCCGTCGCGGTCTGCCCCGGCTCGAGCTGGACGAAGGCCGCGGGCACCTCGACGAGGCGCGCGTCGGGGATGCCGACGACCTGCGCGAGCCGCACGGCGGGGTGGGTGGCGAGGAAGGACTCGATCTCGAGGCACGCGACGTTCTCGCCGCCGACCTTGAGCATGTCCTTCGTGCGGCCGAGGTAGCTCAGCCGGCCCGACGCGTCGACGCTGCCGATGTCGCCGGTGTGGAAGTAGCCGTCGGCGTCGATCGCCTCCGCGTTCCGCTCCGGCGAGTTGTGGTACCCCTCGAACAGCCCCGGCCCGCGGCCCGTGATCTCGCCCGGCTCGCCCGGCGCGACCTCCGCCCCGGTCTCGGGGTCGACGATCCGCAGCTCGACGCCGGCGAAGGGCGGGCCGCAGGTCGTCGCGCGGCTCTCGGCGTCCTCGGCGGGGTCGTTCATCGCGACGATGCCGCCCAGCTCCGTGCAGCCGTAGGCCGAGACCTGCACGGCGCCCGGGAGCGTGCGCTGGAGCCCGCGCTGCAGGTCCGGCGGGGCCACCTGGTTCACGAGCCGGATCGTCGAGGTGTCCGTCGAGCCGAAGTCGGGGTGGCCCACGAGCTCCTGCGTGATCGTGGGGAACGTGCTCCAGAGGAACGTGACGCGCTCGCGCTCGACCTGGGCGAGCGCCGTGCCCGGCTCGAAGTCGACCATCGTCGCGAACGGCGAGCCGACGAGCAGGGCGCAGGTGAGCGGGAGGATCGAGCTGAGGTGGAACATCGGCAGCGGGTCCCACCACACGTCGTCGCCGCTGAGGGCGAACCGGGTGACCATCGCCTGGCTCGTGCGGACGATCGCCTCGTGCGTCAGCGGGCAGCCCTTCGGCTGGGCGGTCGTCCCGGACGTGTACATCATGATCGCGACGTCCCGGACGCGGACGCGGTCGGCCGCCGCGTCGATCGTCGCGTCGTCGACGGTCTCGGCGAGCCGGTCGAGCTCCGCCCGGTCGACGAACCCCTCGGGCGAGCTCGCCCCGAGCATGACCGCGTGCCGGACGCTCGGCGCGTTCGGGATCGCGCCGCGGAGGAGCCCGACGAAGTCGACCTCGTCGCCGAGCACGTCGCTCGTCAGCACCGCGGCGAGCGCGGCGTCCTCGAAGACGTAGGCGAGCTCGGTCGCGCGGAACCGTGCGTTCACGGTGACGACCTCGACGCCGAGCAGCGCGCCGCCGAAGAGCGCGGCGTGGTAGTCGACGCAGTTCGGCGCGACGATCCCGACCCGCTCGCCCCGCCGGACCCCGAGCGCGTGCAGCCCGCGGGCGACCCGGTACGCGTCCGCGAGCAGCTCGACCGTCGTCAGCCGCCGGTCCGGGAACGCGACGGCGATGCTCTCCGGCCACCGCCGGGCGGCGCGGACGAGGACGTCGCCGAGCGGCATCACCTCGATCGGCGCGCGGTCGCTCATGCGTCCTCCGCGGCGGCGCGGCCGGCCCGCGCGCCGAAGACGAGCGCCGGCCCGAGCGTCCCTCCGGCCCCGGGGTAGGCGAGGCCGAGCGGGCTCGCGGCGGCGTTCCCCGCCGCGTAGAGGCGCGGGATGGGCTCGCCGCCTGCGATCGAGAGCACGCGGCCGTGCGCGTCGGTGCGCGGACCGCCCTTCGTCCCGAGGCACCCCGGAAGCACCCGGAGAGCGTAGTACGGGCCGTCGTCCACGGGACCGAGGCCGCCGATGAAGCGGTCGTACGCCGTGGAGCCGCGTCCGTGCTCCGGATCCTCGCCCCGCGCGGCGCCCTCGTTGAACCGGTCGACCGTCGCCTCGAGCTCCACAGGGGGCACGCCGATCGCCTCGGCCAGCGCGGCGACGGAGCCCGCCCGCGCCAGCCAGTCCGGGTCGGGCGCGTCCGGCGCGAGGGGGCCGAGCGGGTAGGCGCGGCGATAGCCGCTGTCGAAGACGAGCCAGGCCGGGACGTGCGGGTACGAGAACGACTGCGGCGCGAAGTTGAGGAGCGCGCGCCCGAGGTCGTTGTAGTTCTGGGCCTCGTCGACGAAGCGGCGGCCGCTGCCGTCGACCATCAGGGAGCGCGGCCGCGTGCGCTCCGGGAGGAGGAGCCGGAACATCGGCTCGCCGTCGATCGTCTCGCCCGGGATCCGGGTCGCGGGGCACCACCACGCCTCGCTCATCGCCCCGAGCGCGGCGCCTGCCCCCATCGCCAGCCGGAGGCCGTCGCCGACGAGGCCTGGCGCGCCCGTCGGCGCGAGCATCGGGCCGCGGAGGAACGCACGGACGAGCTGCTCGTCCCGGTCGAAGCCCCCGGTCGCCAGGACGACGGCGCCGTCCTCCGGGAGCTCGGTCACGCGGGTGCCGGTCCGGAGCTCCACCCCTGCGTCGAGGCATGCCTCGAGCAGGCACCCGAGCAGCGACTTGCCGGCGGTCAGCGTGCCCGCGGCGTCGCGGCGCGCAAGCTCGTCGTCGTCCGCGCCGCCGGCGAGCAGCTCGGCGTACGTGATCGACCCGGACCGGTTCGGTGCGTCGCGGATGAGGTCGCGGATCCGCTCGGGCGCGTCGTAGGCGGCCGGCTCGAGCGCGCGCCCGCCCTCGCGCGCCCCGTCGAGCTCGGCGTGGTAGTCGGGATAGGGGATCGCCTGCCAGCGGAGCGGCGTCTCGCGCTCCAGCCAGGCTGCGGTCGCCCCGGCCTCTCGCGCGAAGACCTCCACCAGCTCGTCGACGACGTCGCCGAGCGCGAGCGCGCGCAGGTACGCGAGCGCCTGCTCGGGCGTGTCGTCGGTCCGGTCGTTCGCCGGCAGCCACGCCACGCCCCCGGACAGCGCGGTCGTGCCGCCGATCCGCTCGCCGCGCTCGAGGACGGTGACGTCGGCGCCGGCCCGCGATGCGGCAAGCGCGGCGGCGAGGCCGGCCGTGCCGGCACCGACGACGGTGACCCGCGTCACGCGGCCCTGCCCGCGTCGTCGCCCTCGCGGTACGCGTGGAGCGCGGTGCGCGGCGCGACCGCGTCGCCCGCGACGAGCAGCTTCCGGCCGGCGCGCTCGACCGCGCCTGCGAGCGCGGTGTCCGCCCGGCCGTGGACGCCGGCGACGACCGCGTCGAACGGGCGGCGCGTGACCTCCCTCGTGTGGACGTGCCGCGTCACCGCCTCACCGCCCTGCACCCCGCCGAAGAGCGTGCTCGGCTCGAGGGCGCACCCGAGCCCGTGGAGGCGCTGGAGCACGTCGTTGAGGTGCGTGAAGCCGACGTACGGCGCGACGCTGAGGTACGGCGTGACGACGGTGACCTGCCCTCCGTGCGACGCGACGTGCTCCGCGGTGAGGGCGGTCTCGAGGTCACCGCGCTGGTCGACGACGAGGACCGGCCCGGCGAACGCGTCACGGGTCACGGCCTCGTCGATCGAGAGCACGGGGATCGACCCGTCGAGCTCGACGCCGAGGCGGTCGACGGCGGGGCGCGCGCCCGTGGCGAGGATCACCACGTCGGCGCCCGCGACCAGGGCCTCGTCCGCCTCCACGCCGAGCCGGACGTCGACGCCGAGCTCGGCGAGCTCGAGCTCGAGCCAC
Organism: uncultured Actinomycetes bacterium; assembly: GCA_963748255.1. GTDB lineage: Bacteria > Actinomycetota > Thermoleophilia > Gaiellales > Gaiellaceae > Gaiella. The sequence continues at coordinate 125,400 of CAVVIL010000027.1, forward strand.
TCGACCGAGCGGAAGAGCTCAGCGGCAGAGCCGAGCCCACGGACGTGGCGGAGGCGGCCGCCCAGCTCCTGCTCCCGCTCCACGAGCGTCACGCGGTGGCCGCGCCGTGCTGCGATCTCCGCCGCCTTCAGGCCCGCCGGCCCGCCGCCGACGACGAGCACGTCCTGGGGCACCTCGACCGGGGGCGGCTCGCCGCGTCCCTCCCGGCCGACGTCGGGGTTGTGGAAGCACGTGATCGGCTGGCCGCCGACCATGCGGTCGACACAGCCCTGGTTCGCGCCGACACAGTGGCGGATCCGCCGGCCCTCCCGCACCTTGTTGACGAGGTCGGGGTCCGCGATCAGGGCGCGCGTCATCGCGACGAGGTCGCAGTCGCCGGCCTCGAGCGCCTGCTCCGCGAGCCGGGGCTCGTTGATCCGGCTCGCCGCGAGCACGGGCACCCGCCCGTCGAGCGCGCGGCGCATTGCGCCCGCGAGCGGCAGGAACTCGCCGAGCCGGTGGCGGTAGCTGCCGATCGACCGCGCGTAGTGCCCCGTCCGCGATCCCTCCGACTGGCTGACGTAGTCGAGCCCGCCCGTGTCGACCAGCGCGCGCGCGACCTCCTGGAGCCCCTCCGGGCCGAGGCCGCCCCGCTCCGGGGCCATGAAGTCGTCGGTCGAGATCCGCAGCCCGACGACCGGCTCCCGCCCGACGCGCGCCCGCACCCGCTCGACGAGCGCCTTGCCGAACGCGAGCGGCTCGCCCCACGCGTCGTCGCGGTGGTTCCCCCACGGGCTGAAGGACTGCTGGAGCAGGTAGCCGTGCGTGCCGTGCAGCTCGACGCCGTCGAGCCCTGCCTCGACGCACACCTGGGCCGTGTCGGCGAACGCGTCCAGCACCTCCTCGATCTCGGCCGCGGTCATCCGGTGCGCCGCCTCTCCCTCGCCGGAGACCATGTCGTCGAGGCCCCAGAGCGGCTCGAGGCCCTGCCGGCCGTCGGAGCGGAACTGGGCGCCGAAGTGGTTCAGCTGCTGGACGACGCGCGTGTCGTGCCGGTGCAGCGCGTCGGCCATCGCCGCGAGCTTCGGCCGCAGGTCGTCGGGCTCGTACGGGTAGTGCCCCGTCGCGTGGCTCGACGGGTGGACGTGCATCGTCTGGAGGAAGATCAGCCCGACGCCGCCGCGGGCGCGGCGCTCCTCGTACGCGACGTACCGGTCGGCGGGGGCGCCCGGGCGATAGAACTCGAGGAACGAGCCGTGCGCGGTGAACGCGATGCGGTTCCGCACCTCGACGGATCCGACCTGCAGCGGCGAGAGGAGCAGGCTCACCGCAGGACGCGAAGGCGCGGCAGGTCGCTCCCGCAGGCGCACGCGCCCTCGATCCACTCGGCGCGGACACCGGGGGCGTAGCGCAGGAGCGGCACCTTGCGGCCGAGGGGCGTCACCAGCAGCTCGCCGTCCACCAGCTCGACGACGTGGCCGTCCGTCAGCACGTGGAGGCCCTCGCCGCGCCCGCAGCCGATCGCGACGGGTCCGGTCGCGGGGAAGGTGAGGACGTCCAGCGTCCGGTCGGCGTCGTCGGGCGAGACGGCAAAGCGGCGCCGCTCCCGTCCGGCCGCCTCGGCGAACGAGGGATCCGGCGAGGGCAGCGCCACCGTGGCCCCGTCCTCGCCGGCGACCCGGATCGCCCGGCGCCAGAGCTCGACGCGCTCCGCCCAGTCGGCCGCGGAGACCTCGCCGCCGCCCCGGAGCACGACGCGCGCCCGCTCGGGCCGCGGCGCCTCGCGCGTCACCGGCGCATCGTCGAGCGAGCCGAGCCCGGCCCGGTCGAGCAGGAGCGCCAGCCGCTTCTCCGGGACGCCCGGATCGCGCAGGAGGCCCACGACCTCGTCCAGGTCGTACCAGGTGGTGAGCCGCTTGACGCGCCCGTCCACGAGGTGGAAGACGTCGACCGCCTCCCACGCCGCCGGCACCCCGGCCGCCGTCTCGCCCTCGAACGCGATCTCGACCGTGACGACGTCGCCGCTGACGTGGATCCCGTAGGGGTCGTCGTGGTGCACGGGGAAGCTCGCGAGGACGCGGGGGTAGTACGCCATGATCTCGTCGAGCCCGCGGAAGCGCATCCCGCCGACGACGTCCACCTCGGCGTCCTCGTGCCAGATCCCCCGGAAGTCGTCCCAGTCCTCCCCGTTCACGCCGGCGAAGTAGCGGCGGATCGCCTCCGGCACCTCCGCCGTGGGGGTCACAGCGCCTTCAGCTTGGCCCGGACCTCGTTCATCGCCTTGAACGAGAACCCGGCGAGCGACGGGTCGCCGAACGGGGTGATGTTCCAGAGGATCGGATGCCGGAGCCCCTGGGCGTGGTACTCGGCGAACTGCTCGACGATCTCGTCGGGCGTGCCGCAGAACGCGTAGTAGTCGAGCGTCCGCGGGGGGATCGCCTCGGCCAGGCGCAGCGCCTCGTCGCGCGGGACGCGCGTCGGCAGGAAGTCGTGGAAGCCCGACCCGTCCGCGCCGAGCGGCGGGTCGATCCCGAGCTTCGCGAAGTCCTCCGAGGGCAGCAGGATGCAGAGCAGCCGCACGAGTGGGTGCTGCTTGACGCGCTCCACGGCCTCGGCGTCCGGCCCGACGATCACGTAGGCGAGCATCCCCGGCGTGACCGCGTCGTCGGCGCGCCCGGCGTCCGAGGAGGCCGCGCGAATCCGCGCGAGCGCCTCGCCGTACTCGCTCGCGTACATCTTCGTCGGGAGCCACCCGTCGCCCTTGCGGCCGGTGATCCCGAGCATGCGCGGCTTGTGCGCGGCGATCCAGATCGGCGGCCCGCCGGGCGTGTACGGCGAGAGCCCGAGGACGGCGTCCTTCAGGGGGTAGAACTGCCCGTCGAAGTCGACCGCGCCGTCGGCGTTCCACAGGAGGCGGATCACGTCGAGCGCCTCGTCGAGGTGGCCGACCGGCTTCGACCACTCCATGCCGTAGGGGCCGACGTTGAGCTGCTCGCCGCTCCCGAGGCCGAGGATCGCGCGGCCCTTCGTCACGTGGTCGAGCGTCAGCGCGGTCTGCGCGAGCACGGCCGGGTGGTGCGTGATCACGTCGGTCACGACCACGCCCACGCGGATCTTCTCGGTGACGGCCCCGGCGACGCCCATCATCACGAGCGGGTCGAAGTACGTGTGCGGGTTGTCCTGGAACTTCGCGAGCGGCGTGATGTCCTCCGTCCACACCGACTCGGGGTGCCAGCCCATCAGGTGGCTCGGCCACCAGATCGACTCGTAGCCGTCCGCCTCCGCGCGGCGCGCGTTCTCGACCGCCTTGTCGGCGGGCGGCATGATCGTCCCGGGCGCTCCGAACTCGATCTCCATCTACTTCACTCCTGCCTCGCGCTTGCAAAGGCCGTCGGGGTCGATCTCCTCCCGCAGGAGGCGCACCTGCTCGTCGGTCGGGGGCGTCGTCTCGGGCACGTCACCGTCCGGGACCAGCAGCTCGAAGCCGGTCGCCTCCCGCACCTGCTCGACGGTGACGCCCGGGTGCACGGAGACGAGCCGCATCCGCTTCGACTCCGGCTCGAAGTCGAGGACGGCGAGGTTCGTGACGACGACCTCAGGGCCGGGCCCGAGCCCGAGCCGCTCCCGCTCGTCGCCGCCGTCGAGGTAGCCGGCCGCCGAGCGGAAGTCCACGCGCTCGACGAGCGACCGCGGGTTGTGGTTCGTGTTCCAGTAGAAGAGGCGCTTGCCGAGCGACCCCATGTCGCCGAGCCCCGCCGTGCCGGGGAGCCGCACCTTCGGCGCGTGGTAGTCGCTGCCGATCACCGAGTTGTTCGCGTTGCCGTACATGTCGAGCTGCGCCGCGCCGACGCAGAAGATCCCGAGGTTCCGCCCGTTCTGCGCGTAGTGCCAGAAGTCGGAGAACTGCTCGAGGTACATGACGGAGTCGCGCCAGAGCGGCGCCTCGAGCGTCGAGGCGGGGACGCGGTCCGGCCGGGGGTCGAGCCCCGCCGCGCCCGCGAGCCAGACGAGGCCGGGGGCGTGCGTCCGGCGCGCGAGCATGATCGCGGCGACCGGGATGAACGACGCCATCCCGTTGCAGACCTCGTCGCCGTCGCGGAACCGCGCCGCGAGGGTCGCGCACATGATCTCGTCGACGGTGTAGTCGGTCATGTCCGCGTGATCTCGATCAGCCGCTCGCTGCCGCCGACGGCGGCGAGGTACTCCGCCTGGGTCGCGGGGGCGCGGACGTAGGTGTCGAGGAACTCCGTGGTCGCCTCGTCGTCGCGCGAGACCTTCGTCCAGGCGAGGTGGAAGCGCGCGTCGTACCCGTAGCGCGGGTGCAGCGAGGTCGGGTGCGCGCCGTAGGGCACCTCGACGACCGCGTCGACGCGGAAGCCGGGCAGCACGGTGCGGTCGGGGTTCCGCCGCAGCACCTCGGAGTCGACGATCTCCTCGACCGTCACGATCGTCTTCCGCGCGGCCTTGGGGAAGATCCCGAGGTCGGGCCACACGATCGTCGGCTCGATCTGGACGTTGCCGTGCTCGTCGGCGCGGTGGGCGTGGACGAGCGCGACGTCGGGGACGAGCGCCCGGCACGCGACGAGGGTCTCGCCCGTGAACGGGTCCTCGAAGGTCTTGAGGTTCTCGTTCACGTCGATCAGGTCGGTCCCGAGCAGGCCCCGGGTCGGCAGCGACGGCAGGTTCCGGGCACCCGCGGCGAGCCGGGCGTTGAGCGCCGTCTCCGAGAGCTCCTCGACCCGGACGCGCCCCTCCTCGACGGCCTTCCGGTACTGCTGGCAGAGGCCGAAGGTCTCCATCGAGACCGCGGCCCCGATGAAGCGGTCGATCGCGCCCGCCGCTGCGAGCCAGTCGACGGCCATCCCGCCGACGAGGCAGACGAGGCCGAGACCGCGCTTCTCCTGGCGGATCAGCTCGCGGACGAGCGCCATCGGCGCGGCCTGGGTGGCCATGTTCTGGAGGGCGACGACGTCCCCGTCGGAGACGAGGCCGACCGCCTCCTCGAGCGTCCGCACCTTGCTCATCATGCGACCCTGACGATCTCGAGCCCGCCGTGGATCTCGACGAGCTGGCCGGTGATGTAGTCGGAGTCGGGCGAGGCGAGGAACGCGACGAGCGCGGCGACGTCGTCGGGCTCGCCGGCGCGGCCGATCGGGATCGAGGCCTCGACCTGCGGGATGATCTCCTCGGGCATCCCGAAGCCCGTCGCCTCGTCGCGGGCCGAGGTGAGGCGCGTCCCGCGGATGTAGCCGGGCGCGACCGCGTTGACGTTCACCCGGTTCGGCCCCCACTCCCGCGCGAGAGCCTTCGTCAGGCCGACGACGCCCGCCTTCGCGGCCGAGTAGTTCGAGTTGAACGCGACGCCGTAGATGCCGTTGATCGAGGCGATGTTGACGACCTTCCGGTTGTGCGTCGCATCCTTCACGCGCATGAGCCTCGCCGCCGAGCGGGTCGCGTTCATCGTCCCACGCAGGACGACGTCGACGACGCCGTCCCACGTCTCGTCGGTCATCTTGTGGAAGGCGCCGTCGCGCGTGAGGCCGGCGTTGTTGACGAGGATGTCGAGCCCGCCGAGCTCCGCCTCGGCGACCGCGACCATCGCGTCCGTCGCCTCGGCGTCGGCGACCGACCCGACCGCGACGGCGGCCTCGGGCAGCGAGTCGGCGACGGAGCGCGCGACGTCCTCGTCGACGTCGTTGACGACCACGGCCGCGCCGTCGCGCGCGAGCCTGCGCGCGATCGCCTCGCCGATCCCGCGCCCGGCCCCGGTGACCAGCGCGACCCGTCCGTCGAGTGGCCCGGCCATCAGTAGCGGTGCGTCTCCTCGAACCCGGAGAGCCGGCGGCCGAGGATGTCCTCCGCCACCACGAGCCCGGCGCGGGCCGCGCGGTCGACGCCGATCCCGCGGCTGCGGAACGTCTCGCTCGCGAAGTAGAGCCCGTCGACGTTCGGCGCCCGCCAGTGCGGCCGGTAGACGCCCACGAGACCCGGCTTCTGGATCACGCCGAACGACGGCTCGAACACCATGTGCCGGCGGCGCCAGCTCGGCTTCGCGAGCCCGGGGATCATCGTCCCGAGGTCGCGCTCGAACTTCTCGAACATCTCGCGCAGGTAGCGGTCGTCGCGCCCGCGCGCACCCGGCACCATCCCGCCCGCGACGTAGAGGAACTTCCCCTCGGGCGCGGTCGACGGGTCGAGCGCCGTCTGCTCGAACATGAAGCCGGAGACGCCGGCGGTCGGCGTGTGGAGCCACGTCGAGAGCTCGCGCCGGTCGAGCACCGGCACCGGCTCGTCCACGGCGAGGTAGAGGCCGAGCCACGCGATCCGGAACTTGTCCTGCGCGAGGAACTTGATCTGCCCGACGTACCAGTCGGGGAGCTCCCACTCCGGGACGACGTTGAGCACGTGCCAGACCGGCAGGGTCGAGATGACGCAGTCGGCCTCGATCAGCTCGTCCTCGAAGCGCTCGTTCGGGAGGATCCGCGGCTGCCGCGCGATCTCGATCCCCTTCACCTCGCCGTTCTCGATCACGACCCGCTCGACGCTCGTCCCCGAGCCGCAGCTCGCCGCCGTTCTCGGTCAGCGCGTCGGCCAGGTCCTGGAAGAGCCCGTCCCAGCCCTTCTCCGGCCAGAACGAGTAGGCGGCGGAGCGCTTCTCCGCGTAGTGGAGCTTGCGGACGTAGAGGTTGTCGCTCGCCGAGTGGTCGTACCAGTGCTCGGTCATGCACTCGAGCACGGTGATGAACTCGAAGAGGTCGATCACGCCCTGGTCGGACGTGTACTGGAGGATCCAGTCCCGGAGCGGCCGGTCGTCCCACTTGTCGAGCTCCTCGAAGGGCGTCTCGAGGAGCGCGGTGATCACCTTCTTCAGCTCGTCCTTCCCGCCGGAGTAGCGGTCGCGGATCGAGCCCCAGCTGCTCGCCTCGTGGTCCCACACGTTCATGTCCGTGTTGGACGGGCCGTGGCCGAGGTGCTTGCCGAGGTACTCGAAGATCTTCGTGATCCCCGAGCCCGAGTCCTCGAGCAGGTGCCCGCCCGACGTTGAGCTTGAACCCCTCGTCCGGCACGGCCATCCCGCGGCCGCCCAGGTAGGGCGCGCGGTCGAGGACGATCACCTTCTTGCCTTCCTTCTGCAGCAGGGCTCCGGCCGAGAGGCCGGCCGACCCCGCACCGATCACCGCGACGTCGTAGCGCGCCATCTCAGTACCTCCAGGTCTCCTCGAATCCCGCGAGGCGCCGGCCGAGGAGATCCTCGACGACGGTCAGCCCCGCCCGGGCGGCGCGGTCGACGCCGATCCCGCGGCTGCGGAACGTCTCGCTCGCGAAGTAGAGCCCGTCGACGTTCGGCGCCCGCCAGTGCGGCCGGTAGACGCCCACGAGCCCCGGCTTCTGGATCACGCCGAACGACGGCTCGTAGACGAGGTGCCGGCGGCGCCACGTCGGGTTCGCGAGCCCGGGGTACATGACCCCGATGTCCTCCTCGAACGTCGCGAAGGCCTCGCGCAGGTAGCGCTCGTCCGTGCCCTTCGCGCCCGGGATCACGCCGCCCATCACGTAGAGGTACTTCCCCTCGGGGGCGCTCGACGGGTCGTAGGCGGTCTGCTCGAAGAGGAATCCCGGCAGCCTGCCCTTCGGCGTGTGCAGCCACGTCGCGAGCTCCTTGCGGTCGATCACGGCGGCGGGCTCGTCGACGGCGATGTACAGCCCGAGCCACGCGACGCGGAAGTGGTCCTGCGCGAGATGGCGGATCTGGGCCACGTACCAGTCGGGGAGCTCCCATTCGGGGACGACGTTGAGGACGTGCCAGACCGGGCAGCGTCGAGATGACGATGTCGGCCTCGATCAGCTCGTCCTCGAAGCGCTCGTTCGGGAGGATCCGCGGCTGCCGCGCGATCTCGATCCCCTTCACCTCGCCGTTCTCGATCACCACCCGCTCGACGCTCGTCCCCAGCCGCAGCTCGCCGCCGTTCTCGGTCAGCGCGTCCGCGAGGTCCTGGAAGAGCCCGTCCCAGCCCTTCTCCGGCCAGAACGAGTAGCCCGCCGTCTGCTTCTCGGCGTAGTGCATCTTGCGGACGTAGAGGTTGTCGCTCGCGGAGTGGTCGTACCACTCGTCGGTGAGGCACTCGAGCACCGCGATGAACTCCCAGAGGTCGATCACGCCCTGGTCGGAGGTGTGCTGGAGCATCCACTCGCGCAGGGACCGGTCGTCCCACTTGTCGAGCTCCTCGTACGGCGTCTCGAGGAGGGCGGTGATCACCTTCTTCAGCTCGTCCTTCGTCCCGGAGTAGCGGTCGCGGATCGAGCCCCAGCGGTTCGTCTCGTGGTCCCAGACCGGCATGTCCGAGGAGACCGGGCCGTGGCCGAGGTGCTTGCCGAGGTACTCGAAGATCTTCGTGATCCCCGAGCCCGAGTCCTCGAGCAGGTGCCCCCCGACGTTGAGCTTGAACCCCTCGTCCGGCACGGCCATGCCGCGGCCTCCGAGGTACTGCGAGCGGTCGAAGACGGCGACGCGCTTGCCCTCCTTCGCGAGCAGGGCGCCGGCGCAGAGGCCGGCGGAGCCGGCTCCGATCACCGCGACGTCGACCTTTGCCATCCAGCCGCCTCCTCGTTACCTACCAAACGCTTGATTGGGAAACGCGATTGTCGTCCGCCACCGCCCACGCGTCAAGCGGGCACCCGCAGGCGCTTGCCGTCCACCGGCCGTTTGTTTGATACTGGCGCCGTGGAGGGAGAGGCCCGTCACTCCTCGAGCGCGGCCCGCACGGCGGGGACTGCGCCGATCAGCCGGGGCACGCCGACGAGCGTCGCGACCGCGAGCACGGCGCCCCACACCTCCTCCTCCGGGACGCCGACGGCGCGCGCGCGGGCCACGTGGGCGGCGAGCGACTCCTCGGGTGCGGCGAGGCCGACGAGCGTCCCGATGCGGACGAGCTCGATCGTCCGCTCGTCGAGGCCGGTCAGCCCCTCGAGCTCGACGCGTGCGTCCCGCAGGGCGGCGACCGCCGCGGGATCGAGCCCGCGCAACCCGTCGGGCACCGCGATCGGGGTCGGCTCGCGCTCCTCCACCGCCGCGCGACCGTATCAGGCGGACGATCCCGCGTGAGCGCCGCGTCAACGCCCCCGAACCTCGAGGCAGGGCTCCTCCGCGGGCGGGGCCTCGACCTCGGGCCGTACGCGACCAGCTACCCGCCGCACGAGCGGACGATGCTCCGCGTCCTCGCCGATCGGGCGGCCGACCGGCCGGACAAGCCGTGGCTCGATCTTCGACGGGACCGAGGTCCTCACGTTCGCGGACGCGTGGCGCGCCGTCTGCCGCGTCGGCCATGCGCTCGACGCGGCAGGTCTGGAGCCGGGCGCGCACGTGGGCCTCCTCCTGCGGAACCAGCCCGAGTTCATGCCCGCCTTCTACGGCCCGCAGGTGCGCGGCGGGCGGACGGTGCCGCTCAACGCCGACTCGCGCGGCCCGTTGCTCCAGCAGGTGATCGAGCACAGCGACGTCGAGGTGATCGTCGTGCGGGCCGACCTCGCGGACCGCCTCGAGGCGCTCGCCTCGCTCGGGCGCGTCCGCCTCGTCGTGGTCGTCGGCGACGGGGCGCTGCCGACCCTCCCCGGGATCGAGACGGTCACCTGGGACGCCTGGCTCGCGGACGCGGCCGACGCCCACGCCTGGCCGTTCCCGCCGCACGACGCGCGGTGCCTCATCCAGTACACGTCGGGCACGACCGCACGGCCGAAGGGCGCCGTCTACACGCACAACTTCCTCTACCTGTACGCGGCGATGTGCACCGACAGCCAGGAGCGCACCGAGGACGACGTGCTCACGGCCCCGCTCCCGCTCTTCCACGTCGCCGCGCTCCACATCATCGCCAACTCCTCGCTCCACGCCGGCTGCACGGGCCACCTGAAGACCCGGTTCTCCGCCTCCCGCTACTGGGAGCAGTGCGCGGAGGACGGCGCGACGTGGGCGATCCTCCTCGGCCCGATGGCGGCGATGGTGGCGAAGATGACGCCCGACCCCGTCCCCGGGCACACGGTCACCCGGTGCTTCTGCCCCCCGCCGCCGCCGGAGCACGAGGACTGGGAGCGCCGCTTCGCGCCGGTGAAGCTGATCTGGTGGGGCTACGGGATGACCGAGGTCTATCCCCTGCCGATGATCGACCCGGAGCTCCAGGACCGGTCGCTCCCGATGGACACCCTGGGGATGCCCGTCTCGTGGATGGACTACGGCGTCGTCGACGAGCACGACGAGCTGGTCGGGCCGAACGAGGTGGGCGAGCTCGTCTTCCGCCCCCGCATCCCGCACGCGCTCGTGAGCGAGTACTACCGCGACCCGGAGCGCACGGTCGAGGCGTTCCGGAACCTCCTGTTCCACACCGGCGACCTCGCCACGTACGACGAGCAGGGGCTCCTCCACTACCGCAGCCGCACGCAGGACCGGATCCGGCGGCGGGGAGAGAACGTGTCTGCCCCGGAGCTCGAGTGGGTGGCCCTGACGCATCCCGAGGTCGTCGAGGCCGCGGCCTACGGCGTCCCGAGCGACCTCGGCGAGGAGGACGTCAAGCTCGACGTCGTGCTGCGCGAGCCCGTGCCGGTCACCGAGCTCCACGCCTGGCTGTGCGAGAACGTCCCGCGCTACATGGTCCCGCGGTACCTGGAGCACCGCGAGGCGTTCCCGAAGACGCCGAGCGAGCGGATCGAGAAGTACAAGCTGAAGGCGGAGCCGGTGACCCGCCCGGAGGTCTTCGACGCCGACGCGCCACTTGACGAACAAACGGCCGGTTGACGAAAGTGCGTACGCTGTGTAACGACCCGTGGAGACGTGCTCCGGCCGGGGGCATCCCTATGCTCGCCGGTGCGTGGCCCCCGAGACGCTGATGGCGAACACCGAGACCGAGACGAGAAACCGCCGCTCCCGCGCCCCTCGGCGCCGGCAGAGCGAGATCCTCGAGGCCGCGGCCCAGGTCTTCCACGAGAAGGGCTACGAGTCGACGTCGATCCAGGACATCGCCGACTCGGTCGGGATCCTCAAGGGCAGCCTCTACTACTACATCACCTCCAAGGAGGATCTCCTCTACGAGATCATCCAGGGCGTCCACGAGGAGGCCCTGAAGAACCTCGACCGGATCTCGGCCCTCGACGGGACCGCGCTGCAGAAGATCCGGGCGTTCGTCGTCGTGCACTTCACGCACAACGCCGAGAACCTCGTGAAGATGGGCGTCTTCTTCAAGGACTTCCGCTCGCTGAGCGGCGAGCGGCGGCAGATCATCGTCGCGGAGCGCGACAAGTACGACACGTTCCTCCGTGACCTGATCCGCGCCGGCCAGAAGGACGGCAGCGTCTGCCGGGACGTCGACGCGAAGCTCACCGCGATCACGATCCTCGGGATGCTCAACTGGATCTACCAGTGGTACCGGCCTAGCGGCGAGCTCGACGCGGTCGAGATCGCGAACGCATACGGCGACTTCGTCGCCGCGGGGCTCGCGTGCGACCCCGCGACCCACACGCCGGGCCACCGGCGCGCACTCGCTCCGCTGCCCGCCGGGCTCGAGGAGTTCGAGGCGAACGGCACGGCCGCGACGGCCCGCCGCCGCACGAAGAAGTCCTAGCGGCGCTACCAGCCGAACGCGGCGGTGAAGCCGCCGTCGACGATCAGCGTCTGCCCGGTGACGTAGCTCGACGCGTCCGTCGCGAGGAAGAGCACCGCCTCGGCGATCTCGCTCGGCTGCCCGGTCCTGCCCAGCGGGATGCGGGCGTCGAAGACGGCCCGGTCGAGCACGCCGCGCTCGACGTTCCGCGTGATGATCTCCGTCTCGATCACGCCCGGGGCGACCGCGTTGACGCGGATCCCGTCCGGCGCCCACTCGATCGCGAGGTCGCGCGTGAGCGCCACGATCCCGCCCTTCGCGGCGGCGTAGGAGGCGCGCCCGCCCGCGCCCAGGAAGGCGCTGATCGACGCGACGTTGACGATCGCCCCGCCCTGCCGGCGGAGGAGCGGGTAGGCGGCGCGCGCGCACCGCACGGTGCCGCCGAGATGGACGTCGAGCATCGCGGCCCAGCGCTCCTCCGTGAGCTCGACCGTCGGCTCGGGATGGCTGGTGCCGGCGTTGGCGACGAGCACGTCGAGCCGCTCGAGCGCGCCGAAGACGCGCTCGACCCCGGCCGGGTCGGTGACGTCGAGCTCGACGCCGGTGCCGCCGATCGCGGCTGCGACCCGCTCCGCCTCGGCGCCGTCGAGGTCGGCCACGACGACGTGGTGCCCCGCCCCGGCAAGCCGCTCGGCGTCGGCGCGCCCGAGGCCGTTGGCGCCGCCCGTGACGAGCGCGACCCGCCGCTCGCTCATCAGACGACCCGGAACGGCCGCGCGACGAGCCGCTCGAGCCCGAACGAGGTCCCCGCGAGCGCGTAGCCCGCCTCGTGGCCGAGCTCGCCGTGGACGAACGCGAGCGCCTCGGCCGGAGACGGGAACCAGAGGATGTCGACGGCGCGGAAGACCGGTGGCAGCCGGCCGTCGTGGGCGCCCGGCAGCTCGAGCAGCTGCTCGTGCCGGAGTGGCTCGGCGCGGGCGGCGATCTCGCGGTACGGCCCCTCGAGAGCCGCGAAGAGCTCCTCGGTGGTCGAGCGCGCGTCGAGGGGGAGGTACGTCAGGAGCTTCACGGCGTCCTTCCCCGGCTCGCCGTCCTGCAGGACGCGACGCTCGGAGAGCAGCAGCAGGAAGCGCGACTTGTCGATCAGCGAGTGCTCGTCGGCCACGACCGCCCGCTGGTAGTGCTCGGACGCGAACGCGGCGTCCATCGCCTCGAGCGAGTCCCACTCGAGCTCGGAGCAGGCGTCGAACCCGACGTAGGGGAAGAGCGGCCGGCCGTGCTCGAGGACGGCGTGGTTCTGGACGTACGAGCGCAGCCCGTCGAGCTGCGAGGCGAGGTCGGCGTGCTCGGAGCGCCAGTGCGCCTGGAGGCCCTCGTAGTCGAGCGACGCCTCCCGCGGCGCCATCCCCATGCGGACGATCACGCGCCGCACCTTACGGGAGGAGCCGTTGTCTGCCAAACGGCCGTTTGGTATGACAGGACTCCCCGCTCCGAGGAGGCGCCGTGGTCACGCCCGAGGACGACTATCCGCATCCCGTTCCGCCGCAGGCGTTCATGACCTGGAAGGAGAACTGGGTCTTCCCCGCGGTCGACACCGAGCAGCGGGTCGCGACGCTCTTCCACTTCTCGCTCCGGCCGGGTGCGGGCGAGGGGATCTTCACCGCGAAGCTCTCGATCGACGACTGGGAGCACCGCTACGTCGGCCGCTCGCCCGTGCCCCGCGACCTGACCGGGTTCGTCCCCGTGCGGAACGAGAAGATCGTCTTCCAGGTGCTGGAGCCCGCAGAGCGGTTCCGGATCACCTACAAGGGCGACGAGCTCGACGCCGAGATCGAGTACGCGGCGCGGTTCCCGACGTGGGACTTCGACGACAACGCCCTCGCCCCCGGCGCGTCGCCGCTCGGCGACCGCGGCCGCGGCGTCTTCCACTTCCACCACTACGAGCAGGCGCTCCGGCACGAGGGCACGATCACGCTGCGGGCCGGCCCGCGTGCGGGCGAGACGATCCGCGTCTCGGGCTACGCGAACCGCGACCACTCGTGGGGCTGGCGCGAGGACCTCACCTTCCGCCACCACCACTGGCTGTGCGCGTCGTTCGAGGACCGCTACGTCCAGGGCACTGTGATGAACGAGCAGTGCTACCCGGACGGGGACAAGCACGGTGGCTGGATCTCGACCGCGTCGGGGAACGTCGCCGTCGCGCACGTCGACACGAGCGACGCCTACTGGCTCGCGCCGGGCGAGCCGCTGCCGCGTCTCGACCGCGACGTGCGCTACCGCCTGACGACCGCCGACGGCGCGACCTGCACGGTCGTGGCGCATCTCGCGAGCGACGTCGGCCGCCTCTACCTCAACGCCCGCTCCCCCGACCGGACGCAGGTGTACCAGGACGTCCAGGTGTTCTGCCCCATGACGCTCGAGGAGGACGGGCTCGAGGGCGCAGGTGTGCTCGAGCTCGGGAAGTTCTACGACGGGCCCGACGCGGCCGAGCTGACCGCGCGCTCCGCCTCGCGCGTCCCGGCGTGACGACCGAGGAGGTCGGGGAGGCGCTCGCCCCCTGGTTCGCGGCGCGCCTCGGCCTCGACGAGGCCCGCGTCCTCGAGCTGCGGCGCCACGCCGAGGGCTTCTCCTGGGAGACGTACACGCTCGCGGTCGAGGGCGGGGGCACGCGGCGCGGGTACGCCGTGCGCGTCGAGCCGCGCGACGGCCTCCTCGCGCCGTACGACATCCGCGGCCAGTACGCGCTGCACGCGGCGGTCGTCGAGCACTCGGACGTCCCGATGCCCGCGCTGCACTGGCTCGAGCTCGACGACGCGGTGCTCGGGATGCCGTTCTTCGTGATGGAGCGGCTCGAGGGCGTCGTGCCGGTCCAGTGGCGCGGCAAGGATCCCGCGATCTTCCCGGACGACGCCGCCCGGCGGGAGATCGGGCTCGAGTTCGTGCGCGTCCTGACCCGCGTCCACGCGATCGACCCGCGGGCCGCCGGCCTCGGGTTCCTCGGCGAGCACGACTCCGCCGACGCCGCGGCGCAGGCGCAGATCGGCCACTGGGAGGCGTACTACGCCGACTCGGTGCTCGTCGAGCTCCCGCTCGTGCGCTACGCGCTCGGCTGGCTGCGCGCGCACGTCGCGACGTCGGGGCGCGTCGGCCTCTGCCACGGCGACTACCGGATCGGGAACTTCATGCTCGGCCCGGAGAGGCGGATCGTCGGCGTCTTCGACTGGGAGCTCGCGCACCTCTCCGACCCGGTCGAGGACATCGCGTACGCCGGGCTGCCGCTCTTCCGCGGCCGAAGCCCGCTCCTGTCGCAGCTCCTCGCCCCCGACGAGTTCTTCGCGCGCTACGAGGAGCTGACCGGCCTTCGGGTCGAGGCCGACACGTTCCGCTTCTGGACCGTGCTCGGGCTCGTGAAGACGATCGCGTCCTTCATGCGCGGCGTCCGCGCCTTCGAGGAGGGGCGGATCCGCGACCTCCGGCTCGCCGCGATGGGCCACCAGGTGCAGCACACGCTGCGGCACCTCGCGGTGGCGCTCGAGCTCGAGGCGCGATGAGCGGCGGGACGACGATCGGCCAGGTGCTGGTCGAGGCGGCCGAGCGCTGGCCCGACAGGATCGCCGTCTCGTTCCCGGACGGCGCGCGCACCTACGCCGAGCTCGCCGACGCCGCGCGCCGCACCGCTCGTGGCCTGCACGCGCTCGGCGTCCGGCCGGGGGAGCACGTCGGCGTGCTGATGCCGAACGGACCCGAGCTCGTCGACGCGATCTTCGGCGTCGCGCTGGCCGGAGGCGTGCTCTGTCCTTTGAACGCCCGCTACCGCGCGACCGAGCTCGCGCACGTCGTTTCGCGGGCCGAGCACGTCGTGCTGCTGACGAGCGACGCGATCGTCGACCACGTCGACTACGTGCCGATCCTCCACGAGGCGCTGCCCGGGCTCGCGGAGACGGGCCGGTCCTCGCGGGCGCCCGCGCTCCGCGACGTCGTGCTGCTCGGCGAGCGGCGGGCGCCCGGGACGCGGAGCGGCGCGGAGCTCGACGCGCTCGCGGCGAGCGTCACCGACGAGGACGTCGCGCGCGCGACCCGCGACGTGGTGGCGGACGACCCGGGGCTCGTGCTCACGACCTCGGGCACGACTGCGCATCCAAAGGGCTGCGTCCTCACGCACGACGCCATCGTCCGCGGCTCACGGGCGGTCGCGGAGCGCGAGCGCGTCACCGGGGACGACGTGTGCTGGGATCCCCTGCCGCTCTTCCACACCTCCGGGCTGCAGCCGCTCCTCTACGTCCTCGACCGCGGCGGCCGCTTCCTCTGCCTGACGCACTTCACGGCCGACGCGGGGCTCGAGCAGATCCGCGCCGAGGCGCCGACGATGATCAAGTCGACGTTCCCGCCGGTGACGCTCGCGCTCGTCGACCATCCCGCGTTCGGGTCGATCGACACGTCGCGGATCAGGCTCGTCCAGCTCGTCGCGCCGCCGGACACGCTGCGCCGTGTGCAGCGCGCCTTCCCGCACGCGGCGGTCCAGGGCGCCTACGGGCTCTCCGAGGCGGGCGGCTACGTCGCCGTCAACGACCTCGACGAGGGCGACGAGACACGGCTCACGACCGAGGGCCGGCCGTTCCCCGGGATCGAGATCCGCGCGGTCGACGCGGACTCGGGCGCGACGTGCGCGCCGGGCGAGCCTGGCGAGCTGCTCGTGCGCGGGTTCACGCTCTTCCGCGGCTACCACGGCGACCCGGAGCGGACGGCGGAGGTCCTGGACGCCGACGGCTGGCTCCACACAGGCGACCGCGGCACCGTGGACGCCGAGGGCCGCGTCGCCTTCCTCGGCCGGATCAAGGAGATGATCCGCGTCGGCGGCGAGAACGTCGGCCCGGCCGAGATCGAGGGGCTCGTCTCGACCCATCCCGCCGTCCACCTCGTCCAGGCCGTCGGCGTCCCGGACGAGCGGCTCGAGGAGGTGCCTGCCGTCTTCGTCCAGCTGAAGCCGGGCGCGGCGGCCAGCGAGGAGGAGCTGATCGCGTGGTGCAGCGGCCGGATCGCGAGCTTCAAGGTGCCGCGGCACGTTCGCTTCGTCGACGAGTGGCCGATGTCGGCGACGAAGATCCAGCGCTTCCGGCTGCGCGAGCAGCTCGTCGCGGAGCTGGGGGCGTAGATGCCGTTCGCGGCGGTCGGCCCCCGCGACCTCCACTACGAGCTGACGGGCGACGGGCCGCCGCTCGTCCTCGTGATGGGCCTCGGCGTCGGGGGCGAGGCGTGGCGCCCGCTCCTCCCGCTCTTCGAGGGCTACCGGACGTTGACGTACGACAACGCCGGCGTCGGGCTGACCCGCGACCGGGTGACGGACGCGCCGCCCGAGCCGCCGTACGCGACGGAGGGCTTCGCGGACGACCTGGCGGGGCTGCTCCGCGGGCTGGAGCTCGGGCCGGCGCACGTCGTCGGCGTCTCGATGGGAGGCGCGATCGCGATGCACCTCGCCGCACGCGAGCCCTCGCTCGTGCAGACCCTGACGCTGTGCGCGACCTGGCCGAAGGCCGACGGCCTCCTCCGTCAGGTCTTCGCCTTCCGCGAGGACCTGCTCGAGCGCCTCGGTCCGGAGGGCCTTCTCCGGTACGTCTCGCTCTTCGCGTGGGGCCCGCCCTCGTGGGAGGCGGGCGGCGTCGCGGTCGCGGCCACCGAGGCGCTCGTCGGCTCGGGCGCTCCCGTCTGGGACGACGGCGAGCGCCGGCGGTACCTCGGCCACCTGCGCGCCTCGGTCGAGCACGACGCCACGGGCGTCCTCGGGGCGATCGAGGCGCCGACGCTCGTGCTCGTCGGCGAGGGCGACATCCTCACGCCCGCGCGGTTCGCCCGGGCGATGGCCGATGCGATCCCGGCCGCGACGCTCGAGCTCGCGCCCGACCGCGGCCACGCATTCCCGTTCGAGGCGCCCGAGGAGTTCGCACGGCGTGTGCGCGCGTTCCTCGAGCGGGCGGGCTGAGCCGGCCTACGCCTCCCAGGGGCGCTCGGCGTCCCAGAACTCCTCGAGCCCGGGTGTGAGCCGGTCGATCTGCACCCGGGGGCGGACGATCGAGCCGATCTCCCCCGCCGCCTCCGCCGGAGCCGCAACGCACGCCCAGTCCTGGCCGAACGCCTCCCGCCCCGCGCGGAGCCGGGCGACGAGCGCGGCGGCGCCGCCCCAGGGCGCGCGCGCAGCGCGCGGCGCGCCGATCGACGCCGGCGTCTCCGCGGCGCGCCAGGCCTCGCCGAGCGCCGCGGGGTCGTCGTCCGCGTCGGCCAGGTGGCCGAGCGCGCGGTCGAGCGCCGCCGCGCGGGCTCCGGCACCGGCGCCCCAGACCTCGAGCCGCACCTGCGCGGGCGCGGGCGTGACGCGCACGCGCTGCTCCGGCAGATGGACGTTCTGCGGCAGGTTGGCGGGCACGCGGAGCGCCGTCCCCTCGAATCGGAACGGCCGCGGGGCAAGGGCGTGCCGCACGACGTCGAGCTCCTCTGCGTAGCGCGCCCCGGCACCGGCGGCCGGCCGGGTCACGAGGACGAGCCGGCCGCCTGCGACGAGGTCGGTCACCGCCGCTTCCTCCGCGACCTCGATCGGGTGCCGGACGCCGAGCTCGACCTCCGCCGCGACGAGCACCTCGTCGACGCGAGCGGCGACGGCCGACGCCGCCACCAGCTCCTGCACGAGGACGCCGTCGAGCCCCGCTGCGTGCGCGGCCGACGCGAGGCGCGCGAGGGCGTCGAGGTCGCCGCCGCCCGGATGCTCGAGCAGGAACCTCACAGGAGGGGCGCGACCTCCTCCGCGATCAGGGAGAGCTGCTCGTGCAGCTCGGCCTGGTCGACGAACTCGAAGACCGGCCGGAGCGCCAGGTACTCGACTCCCGCGTCGAGGACCTCGCGCAGCGCCCCCGCCACCTCCTCGGCGCCTCCGGTCGCGATCTGGGCGACGGCGCGCTCGGTCTGCGCGGCGACGCGGTCGCCCGCCGCGAACCCGACGACGTCGCCGAGCGGGAACCAGGAGCCCGCCTCCTCCGTGTAATGGAGCGCGACCCGGCGCCGGTGGCGCTCGGCGGCGCGGGCGTCGTCGCCGACCCACAGCTCCCGGATCATCCCCACCGTCCCCGGCGCGGGCGCCTGGGCCCGGTAGTCGTCGACGACGCGCCGGACCTGGTCGGGCCGGAGCGTCTGCGGGAGCATCAGGCCGTAGCCGCGGCGCGCGGCGCGCGCGATCGCGGGCGGCCCCATGCCGCCCATCCAGATCCGCGGCGCCCGCGCGCCGTCCTCGCGCCACGTCGCCTCGAGCACGTCGAGGGCGGCGTCCATCGTCCTGCCGCGGCGGTCGCGGCGCAGGCCGAGCGCGTCGAACTCCGGGTCGCGGTAGCCGAGCCCTGCACCCAGCTCGACGCGGCCCGCGGAGAGCTCGTCGAGCCGTGCGATCGCGCGGGCGGCCGAGACCGGCTCGTGCTGGGGCACGAGGTACATGGCCGTCCCGAGGCGGATGCGCGTCGTCGCCGCCGCCACCCCTGCGAGCGCGTGCAGCGGGGCGGGGCACCAGCCGCAGTACCACACGCGATGCTCGCCGACCCACACGGAGTCGAACCCCAGGTCCTCGGCGAACCTGGCGTCCTCGCGGAAGCGCCGGTACAGCGCGCGCCCGTGCCCCGGCCGCGCCGCGGTGGACTGCATCGTCCAGAGCGAGACGCCGAGGCGGTCGAGCCGGGCCACCGGTCGAGTATGGCCGACCGTTTGGTAGAACCGCGCCGTGAGCCGCCGCGCCGGCCGGGACCTGTGACCGCCGTCCGCGCGGCGACGCTCCGCGCGGCGCGCCGGCTCGTCGTCGTCGAGGTCGAGCTGCCCGAGCCCCGGGACGACGAGGTGGTCGTCGACGTCGACGCGTGCGGGATCTGCGCGACGAACCTCCACGGCTGGCGCGACCCGCGGACGGCCGTCGGCCCGGTGATGCTGCCCGGGGCGCACGGGCACGAGCTCGCCGGCCGCGTGCGCGACTCCGGCGAGCGCGTCTGCCTCGATCCCGCGCTCGCCTGCGCCTGCGGCCGCTGCGACCGCTGCGAGGCCGGCGACCCGGTGGGCTGCCGCGCGCCGTCGCCGCTCGCCGTCTGGGGGTTCGCCGACGCGGTCGTCGTCCCGCGAGCGGGGCTCGTCGCCGTTCCCGACGGCCTCGGGCTCGAGGCGGCAACGCTCGCCGAGCCGCTCGCCGCCGCCGTCCACGCACTGCGGACGTCGTGGTCGGCGCACGCCGACGGCCGCCTCGACGGCGTCCCGGCGGTCGTGCTCGGCGCGGGACCGCTGGGGCTGCTCTCGCTCGCCCGGCTCCGCCGGCTCGGCGCGGGGCCGGTGACCGTCGTCGCGCGTCATCCGCACCAGGCCGAGCTCGCGGGCGACCTAGGCGCGGACGAGGTACTGCCCGACGACCACGCGCAGCTCGCGCGCGACCTGCGGCGGCGCCGGGCGGCGCTCGTGGTGGAGGCGGTGGGCGGCGCCGCGGAGACCGTCGCGACCGCGTTCGCGGCCGTCGACCGCGGCGGCGAGGTCGTGGTGCTCGGCCTCTTCGACGCCCCGCGCGGCCTCGACGTCACCGATGCGGTGCTGCGCGGCGTCCGCGCGCGGTTCGCGGCGGCTGCGGGTGTCGGCGGCGGGACCTCCGACGTCGTGCGCGCGCTCGAGCAGCTCGCCGCGGAGCCGGGGCTCGCGCGACTCCTCACGCACCGCTTCGCGCTCGCGGAGGTGGACGAGGCCTTCGCGGCGGCCGGGACGCCCGGCACGCGAGCGCTCAAGGTGCTCGTTCGGCCGACGTAAAAATCTACCAACCGTTTGTTGACCATCGTCTCGGGGTGGTCTACGCTCCGCGCCACATAGAGCGACCGTGACGTGGCCGAATGCACCGTCCCCACGGACACCGCAAACCGCGACGCTGCGGTCGACGTCGAACTGAGGACACTGCGATAGGAGGGCACATGGCGAAAAGGCACCGTCGCCTCGGGACGATCCTGGGTGCGCTGGGGCTCGCGCTGGTCATGACGGGGCCGGCATCCGCGGCGCTGACACCGAGGCTCTCGGCGTCGACGTCGCCTGCCGGATCCGCGGTCAGCTACTCCCAGGCCGCGACCGACGACCCGGTCGCGAAGATCACCTACTACGTGCCGAGCGGCTTCACGGCTCTGCTGGCCCAGCCCGCCGGCGAGGTCGTCGGCACCGTGTCGGCCACCGCGCTCGCGGCCGACCTGGGGAACGCGACCCTCCCGCTCAGGGGCACCATCGTCGCGGCCGACGCCACGACGACGGTCTCCGTGGGGGGACAGCAGGTCCCGCTCAGCGTGGCGGCGACGCAGTGCACGGGCACCGCGACGCATGGCGCGTTCTGGATCCTCAACCTGACCGCCTCCGGTCAGACGCTGCAGGTGCCGGCGTACGTCGACGACGTGCCGCTGACCGTCCCGCTGTCCGACATCGCGAACAACACGATCCAGATCTGCCTCCCGCCGCCGGACGTGCCCGCGGGCACGCCGGGCCGTGCGACCTTCGGCGCGAAGCTCGTCTCGGCCACGTTCATCTCCGAGGTGTTCAGCGTCCCACCGGGCTCGTACACGTGGCGCGCCGTGGTCACGCCGTACACGCCGGGCCGCGGGACGGCGAACCCGGCCGGCACGGTCGAGGCGCAGTCCGTCGACCGGACCCCGCAGCAGGTGACGATCGCCGGCCGCGCGGTCAGGGGCAAGGCGCGGACGGTGCGCGTCACCGGCCGCGTCCGGGCCGCCACGAGCGGCGTCGCGGGCGTCCGCGTCCAGGTGCTGCTCGGCACCCGGGTGCTCGGACGGGCGACGACGAGGGCAGGCGGTGTGTGGACGACGACAGTGCGGATCCCGACGGCGACGGCACTCCTGAGGGCATCCGCGACGGCAGCGGCGACGAGCGCGGGAGCGTGCACGGCGAGCTTCCCGCCGGTGCCGTGCGCCGGGAAGACGTTCGGCGGATTCGTGGCCCTGAGCCCGCGCGTGCGGGTGCGGGGATAGGCGTAGCTCACCAACCGAGGAAGGAACGAGCACAGAATGAGACTCAGGCACAGGCTCGGGCGCCCGGCGCTGCTGGGGCTGGGCGCCATCGTGGCGGCGCTGGCCGCCGCTGTTTCGGCCACCGCCGGCTCCGGCGCGGCGAGCGACCCGATCAAGCTGATGGTGATCGCACCGGTCCAGACGCCGATCCAGAACTACCCGGATGCGTTCACCGGGGCACAGGCGGCGGCCGACGCGATCAACAAGAGGGGCGGCATCAAGGGCCGCCGCATCCAGATCCTCACGTGCAACACGCAGTCGAACGCGAACGTCGCGGTCGCCTGTGCACGTGAGGCCGTGTCCGAGAACGTGGCCGCCGTGGTCGGCCACATCAGCACGCTGTCGACGCTCGAGATCCCGATCCTCGCGCAGGCGGGCATCCCGGACATCGGGATGCAGACGAGCGGCAACGCGATCGACTGGACGAACCGGTACGTGTTCCCGTTCGTCGGGGGCTCGACCGCGGCGTACATCTCGATCCCGTTCGCGATGAAGAAGCTCGGCAAGCAGCGCTTCGTGATCACCTACCAGGACGTGCCGAGCGCGGCGACGAATGCGAAGCTGGCCCGCAACGCGGCCCGCGTCGCGGGGCTCAACGTGGCGGCGGCGTTCGTGCTCCCGGGCGCGACGACGGACTTCTCGCCGTACGTGCAGAAGCTGCGTGAGGCCAACGCCGACTCGGTGATGATGATCAACAGCCCCGGCGTCTCCGGCGGTCTGATCCGCGCGGCGACGGCGTTCGGCGTGCGGCCGCTCTGGTCGCACAACACCGGCTCGATCGGCGAGCCGGAGGCGGCGCAGATCGGGGCGCCGTCCGAGGGCATGCTGCTCGGCGGGATCTACCCGAGCTTCCGGGACACGAGCCTCCCGGGCATCAAGCGCTTCGTCGCGGAGATGACGGCGTCGGGGAAGGCGAGCGACGAGATCAACCTCAAGCCGCTCGGGATCAACTCCTGGGTGTCGGTCTACGCGGTCGCCGAGGCGGCCAAGTGGATCAAGGGCAACACGGTGAACGCGGCGACGCTGACGCGCGCGATGCGCGCGCAGAAGAAGCCCGTCAACCTGTTCGGGCTCGTCACGTGGGCGCCAGGCGTGCCAGGCCCCGCGGCCTTCCCGCGCTGGGGCTTCGTCAAGGAGTACTTCCTCACCGTCAAGGGCGGGAAGATCGTCTCCTGGGGCAACCAGCTCCCCGCGGTGCAGCCGATGCGCTCGATGAAGTACGTCCGCTAGCCGGACGCGAAGACGCAACGACGACGGCGGGCCTCCTCCGGGAGGCCCGCCCTATTTCGACCTACCGTTTGGTGGAATTGCGCTGCGGCGGGCGATAGGCTCCACCGCATGCTGCGCTACGAGCTGCGCGGTCCGGCTGCCTGGCTGACCATCGACCGCCCGGACAAGCTGAACGCGATGACCCGCGCGTTCTTCGGCGAGCTCCGGGACGCCCTCGGGCGGGCCGACGCCGATGCGGGAGCGCGCTGCGTCGTGATCGAGGGCGCGGGGCGGTGCTTCTCCGTCGGCGGCGACATCGAGGGGTTCGGCGACCTGACCGGCCCCGCCGACCGTCGCGCCTACGTCCGCGAGGCGATCACCGGCTTCCGCGCGGTCGAGGAGTGCACGAAGCCGACGATCGCCGCCGTGCACGGCCACGCGCTCGGCGGCGGCTGCGAGCTGACGCTCGTCTGCGACCTCGTCGTCGCGGACACGACCGCGCGCTTCGGGCTGCCCGAGACCGCGGTCGGCCTGCTGCCGGGGCCCGGGGTCGTCCGCGGCCGCTCGAACCTCACCCTCCACGCCCTCAAGCACATGATCTTCACCGGCGCCGTCCTCGAGGCGGAGGACGCCATGCGGGTCGGGCTCGTGAACGAGGTCGTGCCCGAGGGCGGTCACGGCGCCCGTGCGGCCGACTGGGCCGACGCGATCGCGGCCCGCTCGCCGCTCGCGCTCGCGACCGCCAAGGCGCTGCTCTCGGCCGAGGGCTGGGAGCGGCTCCCGCACGCGGTCGACGCGGTCGCGATGCTCCAGGGGAGCGAGGACGTCGCCGAGGGCATCGCGGCGTTCGTCGAGAAGCGCGCGCCCGTCTTCCCCGGCCGATGAGCACCGAGCCCGCCGAGCAGACGACGGCCGAGCGCGTCGCCGAGCTGGAGCGGCGCCGGGCCGAGGCGCTCGCGATGGGCGGCGCGGAGCGGGTCGAGCGGCACCACGCGAGCGGCCGGCTCACGGCCCGCGAGCGGCTCGACCTCCTCGTCGACGAGGGCTCGTTCTTCGAGGTCGGCCTCCTCGCGGACGCGCAGTTCCGCCGCGACGAGCCCGCCGCGGCCGACGCCGTCGTCGGCGGCTTCGCCCGGATCGACGGGCGGAAGGTCTGCGTGCTGGCGGTCGACGCGACCGTCATGGCGGGGACGACGGGCCAGGTGAACATGCTCAAGCAGAACCGGCTCGCGGCGTTCGCCGGGCGCAAGGGGCTCCCGCTCGTGTGCCTGAGCGACAACGACGGCGGCCGGATCCCCGACGTGATGGGCTGGCGCTTCTCGGGCCTGCCCTTCGACTTCGCCACGTTCGTGCAGGCGCCGCCCGGCTACCCCGAGATCCCGCGCCTCGTGGCCGTGGTCGGCGCGAGCTTCGGCGACTCGGCGCTCCACGCCTCGATGGGGCACTTCGTGGTGATGACCGAGCAGGCGGCGATCGCGCTCGTCGGGCCGCCGATCGTGGCGTCGGCGATCGGCGAGGAGCTGACGCCGGAGGAGCTCGGCGGGCCGCGCGTCTCGACGGAGGCGAGCGGCTACGCACACGCCGCCGTCGAGGACGACGCGGCGGCGATCGCGGCGGTCAAGCGCGCCCTCTCGTACCTGCCCGACCACGCGGGGCTGCCGGCGCCCCTCGCGCCGCCGGCGGAGCCCGCCCGCGACGCCGAGCAGCTGCTGAAGCTCGTCCCGGCCGACCCGCGGCGCGGCTACGACATGCGGAAGGTGCTCGAGGCGGTCGTCGACGCGGGCAGCCTCTTCCCCTGGAAGGAGCGCTACGGGCCGAGCCTCTACGCCGGCTTCGCGCGGCTCGACGGGCAGGCGGTCGGCGTGCTGGCCAGCCAGCCGATGCACCGCGCGGGCGTGCTCGACGTCCCTGCGCTGGCGAAGCTCGCGCAGTTCGCCGACCTCTGCGACACGTTCAACCTCCCGCTCGTCTTCCTGCAGGACGTGCCCGGCCTGATGGTCGGCTCGGAGGCGGAGCGCGGGGGCATTCTCACCGGGTACGAGCGCGTCGTCGCCCGGCTCGCGCGCGCGACCGTCCCGAAGGTCGTCGTGGTCGTGCGCAAGGCGTACGGCGGCGGTCACTTCGCGCTCGGCGGCCGCCCCACGCACCCCGACCTGATCCTCGCGTGGCCGACGGCCGAGCTCGGCTTCATGGCGCCCGAGACGGGCGTGCGCACGGTCTACCGGCGCAGGCTCGACGAGATCCTCGCGCGGGAGGGCGAGGAGGCCCACGCCGCGCTCGTCGCCGAGCTGCAGTCCGAGTGGGTCCACGAGTCGGAGCCGTGGGAGGCCGCCAAGCACCTGTTCGTCGACGACGTCATCGACCCGCGCACCACCCGCGAGGCCCTGATCGCCGCCATCGACTTCGCCTGGGGCAACGGGCCTCGCGTCGGGCGCTCGGAGGACTGACATGCCCGGAGGCCCGCTCGCCCACATCTGCTTCCTCGTCCGCGACCTCGACCAGGCGGTCGAGGACTGGAAGACGATCCTCGGGGAGCTCGACCCGGCGCAGCTGGAGCAGCCGATCGTGATGGTCGAGCGCTGGGAGGCGGGCGAGGACGTGATGTCCTCCGCGACCTTCGTCAACCCGGGCGGGAGCGAGATCCAGCTGCTGTGCCCGCTCAACGACGGGCCGCTGGGGCGGCGCCTCGCGAAGCACGGCGAGCACGTGCACCACGTCTGCTTCACGTCCCCCGACCTGCCCGGCGTGGTCGAGCGCCTCGCCGACCAGGGGATCGAGCTGACGAGCACGGAGCTCCAGAACGACCCCGGGCTCCCGTGGCAGCACTGGACGTTCATCTCGAAGGCGAGCTCCCACGGCGCCCTCGTCGAGCTGGCCTATCCGTACCGGCCGGTGGACGGGGTGTGGGAGCCGGGCGAGGGCGCGCCGGCCGCCGCGTCGTAGTGGGCCACCCCGAGGCGCTCCCGTCGGTCGCCCGCGACCGCGCGGGCACGGTGCGCCTCGTCGTCATCCTCGGCGGGCTCGCGGCGTTCGCGCCGCTCTCGTTCGACATGTACCTGCCGGCGTTCCCGGAGCTCGCGACCGACTTCGGGACGAGCGCCTCCGCGATCCAGCTCACGCTCACGTCGTGCCTCGTCGGGGTCGCCGTGGGCCAGCTCGTCTTCGGCTCGCTCAGCGACGCGCGCGGGCGGCGCGGGCCGCTCCTCGTCGGGCTCGTGGTCTACACGGTCGCCTCCGCGCTGTGCGCGCTCGCGCCCGACGCGCTGACGCTCGCCGGTCTCCGCTTCGTGCAGGGCTTCGCCGCCGGGGCCGCGGTCGTCGCGTCGCGCGCGGTCGTCCGCGACCTGCACTCCGGCACGGCCGCGGCGCGCTTCTTCTCCTCGCTGATGCTCGTGAACGGCCTCGCGCCGGTCCTCGCGCCGTCGATCGGCAGCGCCGTGCTCGAGGTCACGACCTGGGAGGGGATCTTCCTCGTGCTCGCGGCGACGGGCGTCCTGCTCGTCGGCGCCGTCGCGCTGGGGCTCCCCGAGACGCTCCCACGCGAGCGCCGGCGGGAGGCGGGGCTGCGCCGCGTGCTCGCGGGCTTCGGCGAGCCGCTCCGCGACCGGTGGTTCGTCGGCCACGCGCTCGCGCTCGGGCTTGCGGTGAGCGGCGTCTTCGCCTACATCGCGGGCTCGTCGTTCGTGCTCCAGGACGTCTACGGCCTGTCGGCGCGCGAGTTCGGGCTCGTCTTCGGCGTCAACGGGCTCGGCATCCTCGTCTGCGGCCAGCTCAACCGGCTCCTGCTCCGCTGGACGGAGCCGCGGCGCATCCTCCTCGCGGGCCTCGGCGCGAGCGCCGTCGCGGGCGTCGGCGTCCTCGCCGCGATCGCCGCCGACGCGCCGCTCGGCCTCGTGCTCGCGCCGCTCTTCGTCGGGGTCGCGACGATCGGCTTCGTGATGCCGAACGCGACGGCGCTCGCCCTGACGAACCACCCCCACGTCGCCGGGAGCGCCTCGGCGCTGATCGGGACGACGCAGTTCGCGATCGCCGCCGTCGTCGCGCCGCTCGTCGGCATCGCGGGGCGGGACACGGCGCTGCCGCTCGGGATCGCGCTCGCCGTGCTCGGCACGGCGGCGCTCGTCACGGGGATCGTCGTCCCGCGGCCACGGGTCGTCGCGCCGTGACGGCCGAGCCCGCCGCCGCGCTCGACCTTGCCGCCGCCACGGCCGTCCTCCGCGAGCACGTCGACCCCGCGCTCGAGGCGGTCGCGGTGGAGCGCGTCTCGGTCGGGAACAGCCAGGAGACGTGGCTCGTCGAGGCCACAGGTGCCGACGGAAGGAGCGCGGCGTACGTCCTTCGCCGCAGCGTCCCGGCGGGCGTCCTCGCCTGGACGCGGCGCGAGGACGAGCATCGCTACCTCGCGGCCCTCGCGGGCCGCGGCCTGCCCGTGCCCACCGTCTACGGGACGGGCACGCTCGGCCGCTCCTACGTGCTGATGGGCCGCCTGCCCGGCGCGGTCGCGGGCCGGCTGGAGCCGGAGACGGCGACCGCGCTCTCGCGCGAGCTCGGCGGCTGGCTCGCGCGGCTGCACGCGCTCACCCCGGCCGAGCTCGGGCTCCCGGCCGAGGGCACCGCACGCGAGGCGACGCTGCGCGAGATCGCCGCCTGGCAGGGACGCTACGAGACCGCTCGCCCCGGCCCGGTGCCGCTCCTCGGGGCGCTGCTCGCGTGGGCGGAGCGCGCGGTGCCGGACGACGGGCGGGCGCCGGCACTCGTCTGGGGCGACCCCGGCCCGCACAACACGCTCGTCGACGACGGCCAGGTGAGCGGCCTGCTCGACTGGGAGCTGGCGCACCTCGGGCACCCGCTGGAGGACCTCGGCGCGGCCGTCTGGGCCTGCCTCGGGCGCTTCGACGCGACGGCGCTCGTGGCCGGGTACGAGGCGGAGGCGGGGCCGGTCGACCGATCGGCGCTCGACTACTACGTCGCGCTCGGCTCGATCACGCGGACGGTGATGATGGTCAACGGCCTCGCGGCGTGGCGCGACGGGTCGGCGACCGCCCCGTCGATCGCCGGGCTCGGGCTCGACCTGGTCGCGCTCTCGCTCGCGCGCGCCGCGCGGGCCGCAGGCTGGGGCGAGCTCCCGCCGCCCGACGGCAGGCCGCCCGAGCTGCCCCTGTGGCCCGACGCGGGCGCGGCCGTCGCCGGGCTCGCGCGCTGGCTCGCCGCCGACGTCGTGCCCACGGCAACCGGCCGCGAGCGGCGCATGGCCCGCGCCGCGGAGGCGCTCCTCCTCGCGACCGCCAACCGGATCCCGGCCGCGGAGGTCGCCGACCTCGCGCGCGTGGAGGCGGAGGCCGTCGCGGCGGAGCGCGCCGGAGGCGACGCCGCGGTGCGCGAGCGGCTGCTCGCCGACCTCGCGCGTGAGTGGCAGCGGCTCGAGCCGCTCACGACCTTCCACGGCCACCCGCGGCCGTGGCGCGGCGAGCCGCTCGGCTGATCAGCGCAGGGTGTAGACGACGACCCCGTCGTCGCCCTCGACCGACCCGGCCGCGTCCTCGCGCTCGAGCAGGTCGAGCGCGCCGAGCACCTCGCAGAGCGCGAGGTACGTCTGGCTCACGTCCACCCCGGGCCAGAGGCCGCGCGCGATCGCGCCCGCCGTCGCGGGCCCGGCAGCCAGGACGTCGCGCACCTGTGCGGCGCGGTCGTGGTGGAGGCGGATCCGCTCGGCCGCCAGGGCCGCGTGGTCGCGGATCACGTCGCCGTGCCCCGCGAGGAGGAGCTCGTGGGGCTCGGCGGCCGTGCGCTCGAGCGAGTCGAGGTACGACCCGAGCGCCGAAGGACGGCGCCGCGGATCGGCGTCGTCCGCGAACGGGCGGTGCACGAGCGGGTTCGAGGAGATGTGCGAGAGCAGGTGGTCGCCCGCGTAGGCGACGCGCGCGTCCTCGTCGCTGAGCAGCGTGTCGGTGGGGCTGTGCCCGGGCCGGAACGAGACGCGCAGACGGCGGCCGCCGGCCTCGACGACGTCGCCCTCCCCGAGCGCCACATCGACCTCCACCGGCTCGGCGAACCGGTGGCGCGACTCGTAGATCGCGAGCAGCTGCTCGCGGGCGTCGTCGGCGACGCCGTGGAGCCGCATCACCGCGTCCGCGTAGGCGAGCTCCTCGTCCTGCATCTCCCGGAGCGCGGGCAGCCGGTCGACGAGGAGCTCGTGCGCGGCGACGGTGCACCCCGAGCGGGCCCGGACGAGCGCCGCCTGGCCGACATGGTCGTGGTGCTGATGGGTGAGCACGAGAAGCTCGACGTCCTCGAGGCGGAGGCCGAGCGCTGCGAACCCCGCCTCGAGCGCCGCGAGCGCCTCCGGCGTGCGCGGGCCGGCGTCGACCAGAGTCAGCGGCTCGCCCCGGAGCACCCAGACGTTCACGGGCCCGACGGGGAACGGCGTCGGGAGGACGACGAGCTCGCCCACGCTACGCGGCCGGAGGGGGACGGAGGACGGCGGGCTCGGCCGCGAACGCGTGACCGTCGACGGCGCGCGCGAGCGCGAGCGCCTCGTCACGGTCGTCGAGCCAGAGGCTGGCCACCGTCAGGGGCGGCCGGTCGACCGTCGCGGTCGCTCCGCCCGCGAGCTCTGCCCCGAAGGCGAGCACGCGGTAGCGCGGCAGTGGGTCGGGCCACGGCGGCTCGTCGAGAAAGCGGCCCATCCACGCGCTCTCGCGGTCGAGGAAGCGCCGCTCGTCGGGCATGACGGTCTCGCGGTAGTACTCGCTCGCGAAGGACGCCTTCTCGGCGTCGTGGTCGGCGAACCACGTCTCCGAGCAGATCGAGCGGCTGCCGAGTCGCTCCCACTCCTCCTCGAGCGGGCGGTTCTGGACGTAGCCGGCGAGCAGCGGGGTCGGGAGGTAGACGTCGGCGTGGCGCTCGTGCCAGTGCCGGTGCGCCTCGGCGACGGGAAGGCCGGGGCCGGTCTCGACGAGGATGATCCGGTGCTGCCTCACGCGGCCCCGAGCTCGGCGAGCAGGGACTCGCGCAGCCGGTGCTTCTGGATCTTCGTCGCGGACATGGGCCACTCGTCGACGAAGCGCACGTACCGCGGCACCTTGAACGAGGCGATCCGCCCGCGGCAGAACGCGATCAGCTCCTCCTCGGTCGCCGCGGCGTCCGGGGCGAGCTCCACGAAGGCGGCGGGCACCTCGACGTACCTGGGGTCGGGGACGCCGACGACCTGGACGACCTTGACCGCCGGGTGGCCGAGCAGGAACGCCTCGACCTCCATCGCCGAGACGTTCTCCCCGCCGACCTTGAGCATGTCCTTGCTGCGCCCGCGGTAGGAGACGCGCCCGTCGGCGTCGACGACGCCGAGGTCGCCGGTGTGGAGCCAGCCGCCGCGCATCGCCTCCGCCGTCTTCGCCGGGTCGTTGTGGTACCCGTCGAACAGGCCTGCGCCGCGGGCGAGGATCTGCCCGACCTCGCCCGGCGCCAGCTCCTCGTCGGTCTCGGGGTCGGCGATCCGGATCTCCATGCCCCGAAACGGCCGGCCGCCCCGGACGCGCACCTCGTCCGGGTCGTCGAGGTGGGAGAACGCGATGACCCCGCCGCCCTCCGTGAGCCCGTACGACGCGCAGATCTTCGGCCCGGGCCATTGCCGTCCGAGCGCGAGGAGCGCGTCGGGCGGCGCCGTGTCGAGCACGCCGCGGAGATGCGGCAGGCGAGCGGGGTCGAAGTCCGGGTGGCGCACGATGGCCTGCGTGACCGTCGGGAAGCAGGGAAACGCGAAGGTGCATCCCTCCGCCTCCATGGCGCGGATCGCCTCGCCCGCCTCGAAGTGGGTCGTCGTGAGGAACGTCCCGCCGACCTGCATCGTCGCCATGAAGAGGAGGAGCCCGGCCATGTGGAAGAGCGGCAGCGGGTCCCAGAACCGCTCGTCCTCCGTGAGCTCCCAGCGCTCGACCACCGCGAGGGCGGTCCGGGTGAGCGCCTCGTGGGAGATGAGGCAGCCCTTGGGGTCGGCGGTCGTGCCGGACGTGTACATCAGCACGCCGACGTCGCGGATCCGCGTCGAGGACGCGGCGAGGCGCACGACCTCGGGCGGCACCGTGTCGGCCGCCGCGAGGAACGCGTCGCGGTCGACGAAGCCGGGCGGCGAGCTCTCGCCGAGCATGACCCGCAGGAGCGGGCGGCCGGTCTCGGCGACGGCGGCGTCGAGGAGCGGGACGAAGTCGACGTACTCCGAGACCACGTCGGTCGTCAGCACCGCGGCGGCGTCGGCGTCGCGCAGGACGTACGCGAGCTCGTGGGTCTTGTAGCGGGCGTTGACGAGCAGCGCGCGGGCGCCGAGCAGCGCGCACGCGAAGAAGGCGTGGACGAAGGCCGGGCAGTTGGGCATCAGGACGGCGACGACGTCGCCGCGCCCGACGCCATGCGCGTGGAGCGCCCGCGCAACCCGCTCCGAGGCCGCGTACGTCTCGGCGTAGGTCTCCCGCGTCCCGGGGAAGACGACGGCGTCGTGCTCGGGCCGCCGGGCAGCGCTGCGCGCGAGGACGCCGCCGATCGTCGTCGAGGCGATCCAGTCCGCGTCACCAGACGCCGCGCCGAGGCGCGCCGCGCTCACACGCCGGCCGGCTGGCCCGGGGTGTCCGAGAGGTAGGCGGACTCGAGCTCCTCGATGCGACCCGCCACCTCCGCGGTGGCGCCGCGAAGGACGATCTGCCCGCGCTGCATCACGAGCACGTGGTCGGCGACGCGGAGCGCCTGCTTGACGTGCTGCTCGACGAGGAGGACACCGACGTTCGCCTCGTGCGCGGCGTACTGCACGGCCTCGAGCAGCCGCTGGACGACCAGCGGGGCGAGCCCGAGCGAGAGCTCGTCGATCAGCAGCAGCTTCGGCTCGCGGGCGAGCGCGCGGGCGAGCGAGAGCATCTGCTGCTCACCGCCGGAGAGCAGCCCTGCGCGCCGCCGCATGAGGGGCTTCAGCTCGGGGAAGAGCTCGAGCGCCCGGCCCACGTTGGTGCGCCCGACGCGGAGGTTCTCGGCGACCGAGAGCCGCATGAAGACCGAGCGCTCCTCGGTGACGAACGAGAGGCCCGCGTGCGCGCGGCGGTGGAGCGGCGCGCTCGTCGGCTTCCCGTCGAAGACGACCTCCCCGCTGAGGTGCGGCAGGTCGCCCGAGAGCGTGAGCAGGGTCGTCGTCTTGCCGGCGCCGTTCGGGCCGAGCAGCACCACCACCTCGCCCTCGTGGACGACGAGGTCGAGGTCGTGGACGATCGGGTGGCCGTGGTACCCGGCCGAGACGCCCTTGGCGACGAGAAGCTCGCGGCTCATGCCGACGTCTCCTCGAGCGCAGGCGCGGACGGCTTCTGCGGCGCAGGCTCGCCGTTCTCGTCGGACTCCTCGCCCAGGTAGGCCGCCACGACCGCCGGGTTGGCACGGATCTCGGCGGGCGTGCCGGTCGCGATCTGCCTGCCGAAGTCGAGCACCGTGATCCGGTCGCAGACGCTCATCACGAACGACATGTCGTGCTCGATCACGAGCACGCCGAGGCCCCACTCCTGCGCGAGCCGGCGCACGACGGTGCCGAGCTCCGTCGTCTCGGTCGCGCTGAGCCCGGCTGCGGGCTCGTCGAGGAGCAGGATCGAGGGCGAGACGGCGATCGCACGCGCGATCGCGACGAGGCGCCGGCGCCCGTACGGGAGGTCGCTGACGCGCGTGTCGAGGTACTGCTCGAGCTCGAGCTCGCGGACGGCCGCGGTCGCCGTCGAGCCGAGCGGAGGGTTCGTCGGCCGCACGAGGTCCGTGATGTACGGGACGGGGCTGTAGCCGTCGGAGGCGACCATCAGGTTCTCGCGGACGGTGTTGCTCTCGAAGAGCTCGAGCTGCTGGAACGAGCGGCTGACGCCCGCGCGCGCCCGGCGGTAGACGGGCATGGACGAGAGCGGCTCGTCGTTGAGCCGTACGTCGCCCGTCGTCGGGCGGACGAAGCCCGTGATCGCGTCGATCAGGGTCGTCTTGCCGGCGCCGTTCGGGCCGATCAGCCCGACGACCTCGCCGGGGCGCACTTCGAGCGAGGCGTCCTGCACCGCCGTGACCCCTCCGAACTTGACCGTCACCCCGTTGACTGCGAGCGTCGCCGGCGCGACCTCCTCGCGCGGCACCTCGGGTAGCGCGGGCGGCGCCTCGTCCTTCAGCCGACCGAGCTTGCCGAGGAACCAGTGGCGGAGCTTGTGGATCAGCTCGACGTTGACGCTGATCGCGCCGTCCGGGTGGAGCACGATCAGCACGATCACGGTGATCCCGCCGATCACGACGAGCCATGATGGATTCGGGTCGTCGAAGAACACGTCGAGCAGCCACGTGCCGAACCCGCCCTGGACGAGCTGCGAGCCGAAGGGCGCGCCGAGCACGAAGCCGATGCCGCCGATCACCGTGTAGGTGACGGCGAGGATCGACTGCAGCGGCACGAAGTCGCTGTAGGCGACCGTCGTGTTGCGAAATGCCAGGAGAACGCCGCCGAGCCCCGCGATCCCGGAGGCGACGCCGAAGGCGTAGAGCTTCACCCCGAACACGCTGATCCCGAGCGCCGCCGCCGCGCGCTCGTTCGTGCGGACGGCGATCAGCCGCCGGCCGACGACGCCGCGGCGGATGCTCGCGACCGAGAGCGCGCAGAGGACGAAGAGGCCGAAGACGAAGAGCCCGTACCGCTCACCGTGGGTGATCGGGTCGATGTCGATCCCGAAGAACGTCTGGCCGCCGACGACCGTGAAGCCGTCGTCGCCCACCCAGCGGGTGTTCGTGAAGACCATCGCGTTGACGCTCATCGCGAGCCCGAGCGTCACGACGGCGAGGTTGATGCCGCGCGTCCGGAGCGCCGGGATCGCGAAGAGCAGGCCGATCGGGATCGTGCACACGACGGCGGCGAGGACCGCGAGCTCGAACGGCCAGCCCCGCTCGGCGACGAGGCGCGCGCTGATCAACGCCGCGAGCCCGGCGAGCGCGAACTGGGCGAGCGAGAGCTGGCCCGTGTAGCCGAGCAGGAGGACGACCGAGAGCATCACGATCGACCAGCCGAACGAGATCGTGAGCGCGTCGACGAGCGCGGTGTCGAACCAGAACACCTGCGCGAGCACGAACGCGGTCACGGAGCCGAAGAGCCACCACCAGTGGACGCGGCCCGTGCCGAGCTCCGCGAGCCGCTCGACCACCTGGCCCCGGACGGGCAGCCCCTGGCCGCGGATCAGGAGCAGGACGATGATCACGAGGAACGGGAACGCGATCCTGAGGCCCCAGACGTCGACGTAGTTCGTGAACTCCGACTGGGTGATCCCGATCGCGAACGCTGCGGCCGCGGTGATCCAGAACGACGTGAACCCGCCGACGAGCGCGGCGGCGAGCACCGGGAGGATGAAGAACGGCATCTCCTCCGGGTTGATCCCGGTGATCGGCGCGATGATCACGCCGGCGACCCCTGCCAGCCCGGCGCCGAGCGCCCACGTCACCGTCGCGAGCACGTCCGGCGACCAGCCGAGCGTCGCGACCGCGCGCTGGTTCTCGGAGCTCGCGCGGATCGCGAGCCCGATCGGCGTGAAGCGGTACGCGGCCCAGAGCGTCGCCGTCAGCCCGAGGGCGATGACGACCATGTAGATCCGGTCGGCGGGGATGATGACGTCGCCGACCGTGTAGACGTCCGTCGGGAAGATCGCGTTGACGTTGCGGGGCACCTCGGCCCACTTCAGGGCGATGACGCCCTGGATCAGGATCAGGACGCCGAGCGAGGCGATCGCCTTCGCCAGCGTCGAGGCCGTCCGCAGCGGCCGCATCACCAGGTGGTAGACGAGGACGCCGAGCCCGGTGATCGAGGCGACCGCGACGAGGAACGACGGCCAGAAGCCCCAGCCGTAGGTGTTCTGGCCCTCCCAGTAGATGTAGGCGGCGAGCGTCGCCATCGCGGCCTGGGAGAAGTTGAGGACGCCGGAGCCGCCGTAGATCACGATCAGCCCCTGCGAGAGCAGGCAGTAGATCGCGCTGATCCCGAGGCCGAAGATGAGGAACTGGATGAAGGTCGTCACGCGCCGACCGCCTCGAGCGCCGGGTCTGCGATCCCGAGCTCGTCGAGCAGCTGCTCGCGGAGCCGGAACTTCTGGATCTTGCTCGCCGACATCGGCCACTCCGCCGCCGTGAGGAAGCGGACGTGCCGCGGGATCTTGAAGCTCGCGATCTGGCCCTTGCAGAACGCGATCAGCTCCTCCTCGGTCGCGGTCGCGCCGGGGACGAGCTCGACGTACGCGGCGGGCACCTCGTCGTAGCGCGCGTCGGGGACGCCGACGACACGAGGCGATCTTGACGGCCGGGTGGGTACCGAGGAACGCCTCGATCTCGAGCGCCGCGACGTTCTCGCCGCCCACCTTGAGCATGTCCTTGAGCCGCCCCAGGTACGTCAGGCGACCGTCCTCGTCGAGCTTGCCGCGGTCGCCGGAATGGAACCAGCCGCCGCGCATCGCCTCGGCGGTCTTCTCCGGGTCGTTGTGGTACCGCTCGAAGAGCCCCGGCCCGCGGACGAGGATCTCGCCCGGGGTCTCGGGCGGCAGGTCCTCGTCGGTCTCGGGATCGACCACGCGCACCTCGGTCCCGTGCAGCGGGAAGCCGCCCGTCGTGATCCGCTTCTCCTCGTCGTCCGTCGGCGCCCCCCAGGTGATCCCGCCGCTCGTCTCGGTCATGCCGAAGAGCGTCACGACCGGCGCGGCGCCGAACTTCTTCTGGACGCCGCGGATCGTCTCGGCTGCGCCGGTCTCGTTGACGAGGCGGACGGTGCTGAGGTCGGTCTCCTCGAAGCGCGGATGGTTGATGATCGCCTGGGTGATCACCGGGAACGTCGTGAACGCGTAGGTGATCCGCTCGGCCGCGAGCGTGTCGAGCGCGACGTCCGCGTCGAAGCGCGTCGTGGTCACGATCGTCGCGCCCGCGTGCATGTGCGCGAGCTGCGGGAAGACCTGGCTCATGTGGAACATCGGGAGGGCGTTCCAGAACCGGTCCTCGTGGACGGTCTGCCAGCGGTCGGCGGCGGCCATGCCCGTGCGGACGAGCGCCTCGTGCGTCAGCACGCAGCCCTTGGGGTCGGCGGTCGTGCCCGACGTGTACATCATCATCGCCTCGTCCCGGAGCTTGACGGCGCGGCGCAGGCGGTGCACGTCCTCGACCGGGACGCCCTCCGCGGCGGCGACGAAGCCGGCGCGGTCGAGGTACCCGTCGTGCGTGCCGCTCCCGATGA
This sequence comes from uncultured Actinomycetes bacterium, assembly GCA_963748255.1. GTDB lineage: Bacteria > Actinomycetota > Thermoleophilia > Gaiellales > Gaiellaceae > Gaiella. Next base: position 161,477 of record CAVVIL010000027.1, read on the forward strand.
GGATCGCGTGCCGGAGCGTCGCGGGCCAGTCCTCGAGCGCCTCCGCGAGCAGCTCCGGGAGGGGCACGTACTCGGAGATGAGATCCGACGTCGCGATCGCGACGAGCTCGCCGTCGGTGAGGATGTGCCGGAGCTCGCGCACCTTGTAGCGCGCGTTGATCGGCACCGCCGAGACGCCGAGCAGCGCGCAGCCGTACTGGACGTCGAGGAAGTCCATGCAGTTCGGCATCAGGATCCCGACGCGGTCGCCGGGCCGCACGCCGAGCCCGAGCAGCGATCGCGCCGCGGCCTCGGCGCGATCGAGGAACGCGGCATAGCCGTAGCGCTCGTCCGGGAAGACCATCCATTCCTTCTCCGGCCACAGCGAGGCGGCACGGACGAGGAGGTCGCCGATCGTGCAGACCTCGACCCAGTCCCTCGACGGGGGCGCCATCGCCGACGTCATCGGTGGATTTGTAACCCGTCCGGCGCCATTTAGCAACCGAACGTTTGGTTGTTCTTTTGCTACTGGGCCGTCTCGCCGCCGTCGACGACCAGAACCTGCCCCGTCAGGAAGGCCGACGCGTCGCTCGCGAGGAGCGCGACCGCCCCCTTCAGGTCGTCGTCGCCGCCGAACCGGCCGAGCGGGATGTCGCCCAGGAGCTCTGCCTCGTGGCGGTCGAGCACCGCCTGGGAGAGGTCGGACGGGAACCAGCCCGGAGCGAGCGCGTTGACGGTGATCCCGTACCGGGCCCACTTGACCGCAAGGTCGCGCGTGAGGGAGACGACGCCGCCCTTGCTCGCCGTGTACGCGACCGCGTCCATCACCTCGGCGCGCTTGCCGCCGAAGGCCGCCGTCGAGGCGACGTTGACGATCCGCCCGCCGCGGCCCTGCTCGATCATCACCCGGGCGGCCGCTCGGGCGACGAGGAAGAGGCCCGTCAGGTTGACGTCGACGACGTTCCGGAACGCGTCCGTCGGATGGTCGATCGCCGGCGCGCCCCAGCTGCGGCCGGCACTCGAGACGACGACGTCGAGCCGGCCGAGCTCGGCGACCGTCCGGGCGACGACCGCGTCGACCTCGGCCTCGTCGGCGACGTCGCAGCGCAGGCCGAGCGCGCGCACGCCGAGGCGCGCCGCGAGGTCGGCGGCCGCCTCCTCGCACCGCTCGGGGCGGCGGGCGCAGAGGACGACGTCGGCCCCGAGCTCCGCGAGCGCCTCGGCAGCCTGGAGGCCGATCCCGGAGCCGCCGCCCGTGACGAGCGCGGCACGGCCCGTCAGGTCGAAGAGCTCCCGGACGTGCACCGGGTCGCTAGGCGAGTGCGGGTGCCTTGTCGGCGCGCCGGATGCGGCAGCGCGCGCCGCGCAGAGGCTGGTCGCCGGCGTAGCTCGAGAGCGCCGGGTCGGACGGGGTGATCGCGTTCGCGTTCGCGACCCAGACCGCCGAGAGCTCGGGCCCGGGCGCCACCGACGGCTCCCACCAGTACCCGTCCGGGTGGATCGTGTCCGGGCGGATCCCGTCGTGGACGCGCGCCCGCTGCGTGATCATCCCCTCGGGCCGCTCGATCACGACCCAGTCGCCGTCGACGATGCCGTGCACGGCCGCGGTCTCCGGATGGATGTCGCAGATCGGCTCCGGGTGGATCTTCTTGAGGCGCGCGCTCTGCCGCAGGTTCGACGCGGTCAGCTCCCGGTAGCGGCTGCCCGGGATCATCTGGAGTGGGAACTCGGCCGCCGGCGCGTCCGGCGCGGCGTACGGCGGGCCGGTGTAGCGCGGCGACGGGTCGACGCCGAGCTCGGCGAGGAGCGACGGCACGAGCTCGACCTTCCCGGAGCGGGTCGCGAAGCCCTGCTCCTCGTACTTGCGCCAGCGCGGCTTCGGGAAGTTGTGGTTGACGGGGCCGTCCGCCCACTCGTCGAACGTCCGCCCGGACGGCTCGAGGAACCGGTCGAGCATCTCCTCGAGCGTCTCCGGCCAGTCGGCGGGGTCGAGCAGCCGCCGGCCGAGGCCGGCCCAGAGCTCGTAGTCGTTGTGGCGCTCGTGGAGGCGCTCGACGGCCTGCTGCCCGACGACGAAGAAGTTGCCGATCCCCCAGTGCGCGCTGATGTCCGGGCGCTCCAGGAAGTCCGCGGCCGGGAGGACGTAGTCGGCGAGCTGCGCGGTCGGGGTCAGCCAGTAGTCCATCGCGACGAGCAGCTCGAGCTCCTCGCTCCGGAAGGCCTCGGCAGCCCGCTTCGCGCCGCCCATGCAGAGGAGCGGCTCGCCGCCCTGGACGATGATCGCCTTGACGGGATACGGGTCCTGCTCGAGCACGGCGCGGTAGATCGCGGGCTGGCTCGCGAAGAGGACGTAGGCGGTCCCCGTGTGGCCCTCGGGGTAGACGCCCGCCATCGCCTCGCGGAAGGCGCGGTAGCCCGTGATCGAGGCGACCGGCGTCTCGTGCGCGTTGACGCTCTCGCGCGTCCGCAGCGGGTGGTCGATGAGCCTCTCGAAGCCGACGTTCTGGAGCCACGCGAAGTTCTCCGTGTCGTACGGGTTCCCGAGCGGCTCCCCGCCCGGGACGTCGAGGTTCCCCGAGATCGCGCGCAGGATCGCGCGGCCGAGCAGCGCCGAGCGCGCGGCGCCCTCCCCCAGCTGCGTCGGCGCGACGCCGAAGGCGATGCGCCCTGGGCGGTTCGTCGCGTACATCCGTGCCGCCTCGACGATGAGCGCGGCGGGCACGCCCGTGATCTCCTCGGTGCGCTCGGGCGTCCACTGGGCCGCCTCGCGGCGCACCTCGTCGAAGCCCAGGCACCACTCCTCGACGAAGGCCTTGTCGTAGAGGTCCTCCTCGATCATCACGTGGATCAGGCCCAGCGCGAGCGCGCCGTCCGTCCGCGGCCGCACGGCGAGGTGGAGGTCGGCGCGCGCGGCCGTCTTCGTGACCCGCGGGTCGATCACGATCAGCTTCGCGCCCTGCGCCTGGCAGTCCTTGAGCCGCTCCCAGGAGGGCGGCGACGACTCGGCCGGGTTCGAGCCCCAGATCACGACGCACTTGCTGACGCCCGGGTAGGGCGCCTGGTAGATCGTGTCCCAGCCGTAGACGGCGGTCTCGGTGACGAACTCGCCGACGCCGCAGTTCCGGCCCTGGCTGACGAAGTTCGGGGTGCCGAAGTCGCAGGCGAAGCGCCAGCTCGACCAGTCGCCCGGCCCCTTGTGCGTGCCGCCGAGCGTCGCGACGGCCTCGGGGCCGTCGCTCGCGCGGATCTCGCCGAGCTTGGCGGCGATCTCGTCGAGCGCCTGCTCCCAGGTGATCCGCTCCCACCGGTTCTCGCCGCGGACGCCGACGCGCTTCAGCGGGTAGTTGAGGCGGTCGGGGTGCTCGTGCAGCTCGATGCAGGCGGTGCCCTTGATGCAGAGCTTGCCCTTCGCGACGGGGTTCTCCTGGTCGCCGTCGAAGCTTCACGGGGTGACCGGCCTCGTCGACCTCGATCAGCATCCCGCAGTGCTGGGGGCAGAGCGTGCAGAACGTCCGCCGCACGTTCCCGCCGAAGGCGAGGCGCGTCATGAGGTGTCCGAGCGTAGCATTTCTACCGGGCGTTTGGTAGAGAAGCGAGGGCGGCCATCGTCGCCTCGTCCGGGGTATACCGCGCAGCGGCCGCATTTGCACGTACCTGCTCGGGCGTCCTCGCCCCCGCGATCACCGAGCCGATGAAGGGCAGCGCGGCGAGCCCGCCGATCGCGAGGTCGAGCACGGAGGCGCCGACCTCCGCCGCGACCGCCTCGAGCGCCTCGAGCCGGTCGAAGGCCTCGTCGTCGAGCCACCGCTCGGCGGGCCAGATGTCCGGGCGGCCGGCGAAGCGCGAGTCCTCGGGCACCGTCTCGCCGCGCCGGTACCGGCCGGTCAGGAGCCCGCTCTCGAGCGGGTAGTACGGAAGCAGCGAGAGCCCGTGGCGCTCGGCGGCGGGGACGATGTCGGCGTCGGCCCTGCGGCTCACGACGGAGTAGCGGTTCTCGACCGCGACGAGCGGGATCCCCTCGGCGGCGGCGGCCGCGGCGGCCTCCTCGAGGTGCGCGACCTTGACGTTCGAGACGGCGGCGTAGCGCGCCTTGCCGGCGCGGATCGCCTCCGCCATCGCCCCGACGGTCTCCGCGATCGGCGTCTCGTCGTCGGGCCGGTGGTTCATCCAGATGTCCACGTGGTCGACCTGCAGGCGGCGGAGCGAGCCGTCGAGCGCCCAGCGCGCGTACGCGGGCGAGCCGCGAGGCGCGTCGGGGGCGTCCGGCATCTTCCCGGTGTTCCCGAACTTCGTCAGCAGGACGACCTCGTCGCGCCGGCCGCGGAGCAGCTCGCCGAGCAGCCGCTCGCTCTCGCCGGCGCCGTAGACGTCGGCGGTGTCGAACAGCGTCACGCCCTCGTCGAGCGCCGCGTCGATCACCGGCCGCGCCTCGTCGAGGCCGATGCGGAAGCCGAGGTTGTTCGTCCCGAGGCCGAGGACGCGAGACGTCCGGACCGTCGGCGCCGAGCCTGCGGCGCGGCAGCGGCTCAGACATTCCGCTCGTTCCCTTCCCAGTAGGGCTCGCGGAGCTCGCGCTTGAGGATCTTCCCCGTCGGCCCCTTGGGGAGCGCGTCGACGAACTCGACCGACTTCGGCTTCATGTAGCTCGCGAGCTCGCGCCGGGTCAGCTCGACGATCTCCTCCTCGGTCGGCGATGCGCCGGCCGCGGGGACGATCACCGCGTGCAGGGCCTCGCCCCACGTCGCGTCCGGGATCCCGATCACCGCCACCTCGAGCACGCCGGGGTGGCGGTAGATGACCTCCTCGACCTGCGCCGGGTAGATGTTCTCGCCGCCCGAGATGACCATGTCCTTGGCGCGGTCGACGATGTAGAGGAAGCCGTCCGCGTCCCACGAGGCGAGGTCGCCCGTACGGAGCCAGCCGCCGGCGTCGCGGAACGCGTGGGCGGTCTCGTCGGGCCGACGCCAGTACTCGCGCATCAGCGACGGGCCGCGGACGACGATCTCCCCCACCGCCTCGCCGTCGCGGGGCACCGGATTGCCGTCCTCGTCCACGACCCGCAGCGACGTGAGGTGCGACTCCTGCCCGCAGCTCCGCGCCCGGTGGGCGCCGATCCCCTGCGCGATCTCCCGGTGCACCCAGGGCAGCAGGAACGAGTACGTGCATCCCTCGGTCTGGCCGTAGCCCTGCATCAGGTCGCACGGGAACGCCTCCATGCAGCGGCGCACCGTCGTCTGCGCCATCGGGCCGCCGCCGTACATGACGAGCCGCAGCGAGCTGAGGTCGAACCGGTCGAAGCCCGGCACGTCCATCATGTAGTTGACCATCGTCGTGATCCCGAGAAAGCCGCTGACGCGCTCGGCCTCGATCACCTCGAGCGTCTGCCGCGGCTCGAAGTTCATGAGCACGACGGGCCGGCCGTGCGCGAGGTAGTTCATCGCGAGCACGACCGGGATGTGGAACATCTGGCCGAGGAGCATGTAGACGTCGTCCGTCGCGACGCGCTCCGCCGTCGCCTGGTTGACCATCGCCGCGGCGGTCGACGTGTGCGTGTGGAGGACGCCCTTCGAGGTGCCGGTCGTCCCGCCGGTGTAGAGGATGAAGAACGGGTCGTCGCCGCCGACCGAGCGCGCGGCGGCGGGCTCGTCGGCGGAGGCCGCCGCGAGCAGGTCCTCGTACGCCGAGCCCTCTCCCGGAGCGACGTCGAGCCAGTGGTCGAGGTCGTACCGCGACTGCAGCTCTGCCACGTCGTCGGCGAACTCGCGGTGCCAGAGGAGCGCACGCGGCTCGCCGTCGGCGAGGATCCGGGCCTGCTCGGGCGGGGCGAGGCGCCAGTTGAGCGGCTGCGCGACGAGACCCGCCTTGGCGCACGCGAAGAACGCCTCCATCACCTCGGCCGCGTTCGTCGAGAGGATCGCGACGCGGTCGCCGCGCTCGAGCCCGAGCCCGTCGACGAGGCCGTTGGCCAGCCGGTTCGCGCGCTCGTCGAGCGCGGCGAACGTGAGGCGGCGGCCGTTGGGGACGTCGATGATCGCGTCGCGGCCGGGCGACCGCCATGCGTTGCGCGCCGTGAGGTCGCCGACGTTCGCGCCGGGACTCGTCGCGACGCTCATCGCATCCCGAGCGCGGCTTCGGCGACGAGCGCCTTGTGAAGCTGGTTGTTCCCCTCGACGATCTGGAACACCTTCGCGTCACGGAGGTAGCGGGCGACCGGATACTCGTCCGAGACGCCGTAGGCCCCGTGGATCTGGAACGCGTTCGTCGCGGCGTCGAGCGCGACGTCGGACGCGGTCATCTTCGCGACCGACGCCGCGTCGCGGGCCCGGAGCCCCTTGTCCTTCAGGTACCCGAGCCGGTAGGTCAGGAGGCGCGCGCCCTCGACCCCGCAGATCATGTCCGAGAGCATCTCCTGCACCATCTGGAACTTCCCGATCGGCCGGCGGAAGACGACCCGCTCGCGGGCGTAGTCGGTCGCGACGTCGACGCAGGCCTGGCCGAGCCCGACCGCGCGCGCGGCCACCCCGAGGCGGCCGTTCTCGACGGCGTTCATCGCGATCTCGAAGCCCTTGCCCTCCTCCCCGAGGAGCGCCTCCTGCGGGACGCGCACGTTCTCGAGCACGAGCTCGCCCGTCGCGAGCGGGCGGAAGCCGTACTTGTTCTTCAGGGGGTGGACGGAGACGCCCTTCGTGTCGGCGTCGATCAGGAAGGCGCAGATCCGCTTCCTGCCGGTCGCCTCGTCGACCCCGAGGTGCGCGAACGTGAGGTAGAAGCTCGCGACGTCGAGGAAGCTGATCCACATCTTGGCGCCGTCGATCACGTAGTCCGTCCCGTCGCGCCGCGCCTGCGTGTCCATGTCGGAGACGTCGGTGCCGGACCGGGCCTCGGTCACGCCCGCGCCGCCGAAGTGCTCGCCGCGCGCGAGCGGCGTCAGGTAGCGCTGCTTCTGCTCCTCGGTCCCGTAGCGGAGGATCGAGTTGCCGACGAGGCCGCTCGGGAACGTGAGCGCGCAGGCCACGACGTGGCAGTAGCGCGAGATCTCCTCCATCGTCATCGCGTAGGTGACGTGGTCGAGGCCAGCCCCGCCGTACTCGGGCGGCACGATCCCGCCCGCGAGCCCGAGCTCTCCGGCCGCCCGGACGATCTCGCGTGGGAACCGCTCCTCGCGGTCGTACTCGGCGACGTGCGGGGCGATCTCCTTCTCGCCGAAGGAGCGCGCGAGCTGCCGCAGCTCCTCCTGCTCCGCCGTCCACCCGAAGTCCACGGCGCGATCATAGAGGAGCGCGCACTTGAAATCGGTCAACCGTTTGGTAGAAATCGCGCGTGGCCGAAGCCTTCATCGTCGGGCTCGGCGAGACCCCTCACGCCCCGCGGCGCGACGACGTCAACACGACCGAGATCGCCTACGAGGCGGTCAAGGCGGCGCTGGCGGACGCCGGCGTCGCCCTCGCGGAGGTCGGCAGCGCGATCACGGCGTCCCAGGACTTCTGGGAAGGACGCACGATCTCGTCGATGGCGGTCAACGAGATCGCCGGCGCCACGTTCAAGTCGGAGTCGAAGACGGCCTCCGACGGGACGCTCGCCCTGACGTACGCCGCAATGCGGATCGTCAGCGGGATCGACTCGCTGATGCTCGTCCTCGCGCACTGCAAGGAGTCGCAGGCCGACGCCCACACGGTCGAGAACGCCGCCTTCGACCCATACGTCCAGCGCCCGCTCGGCGCGGACGAGACGGTGCTCGCCGCCTTCCAGGCGCAGCTCCTCGAGATCCCGCTCGAGGACCGCGCGCGCGTCGTCGTCGCGGCGCGCTCCCGCTCGCCGTGGCTCGAGCCGGTCGACGCGGCCGAGGTCGAGAGCTCCGACCCGACCTCCACGCCGCTGCATGCGCTCGAGCGCGCGCCGCTCGCCGACGGCGCCTGCGCGCTCGTCCTCTGCGACGCGGCCACCGCCGCGCGCCTCGGAAAGCCCGCCGTCCGGGTCGCCGGGGCGGGCACCGCGACGGGCTCGTACTGGAGCGACCGCGACCTGACGCGCGAGGAGACGCTGCCCATCGCCCTCGCCGCGGCGCTCCGCCACGCCGGCTGGGACGACGCGCCCGCGCACCTCGAGCTCTCGGCCCCCTACGCCCACCAGGCGCTCCACTGGGCGCGGACGATCGGCGCGGGCGACGGCCCGAGCGCCTTCGAGGACGGCGGCCTCTGTCCGACGGGCGGCTGGCTCGCCGGCAGGCCGGGCGTCGTCACCGGCCTCTCGGCCGCGATCGCGTGCGCCCGCGCGCTCCGGGAGCAGGGCACCGGCCGGGCCCTCGCCCACGGCACGACCGGGCTCCTCGGGCAGAGCCACCACCTCGTCGCGCTGGAGGCCGCGTCGTGAAGCGCGCCGTCGCAGCCGTCGCCACCGGCCAGACCGACCACGCGTCGTCCCGCAAGGACGTCGGGATCCCCGAGCTCGTCCGCGAGGCAGTCGACCGCTGCCTCGAGCCGCGCGAGCTGACGTTCGCCGACTTCGACGCCGTGGTGCTCGGGAACATGGAGATGTTCGAGGGCATCAACATGGTCGAGCACTGGCTCGCCGACGCGATCGGCGTCGCCGGCAAGCCCCTCTGGAAGCTCAACAACGGCGGCACCGTCGGCTCCTCGACGGCCGTCGCCGCGACGTACCTGATCGCCTCGGGGTTCCACGACCGCGTCCTCTGCATCGGGTTCGAGAAGCAGTCCGAGGGCTCGGCGCAGTCGTCGATCACGACCGTCGGCGACCCGATCTGGGAGCGCGCCGTGATGGCGGGCGCGATCGGGAACTTCGCCGCGATGACCTCCGTCTACGTCAACGAGTCGGGCGTCACCCCGGAGCAGGCCGCCAAGGTCGCCGTCAAGGCGCGGCGGAACGCCTGCCTCAACCCGCACGCGCAGCTGAAGATGCCCGACCTCACCGTCGAGCAGGTGCTCGAGTCGAAGATGCTCGCGCACCCGGTGCGGATGCTCGACTTCTGCCCGAGCTCGGACGGCGCCTGCGCCGTCCTCTTCGCCGCCGAGGACGACGCCGCATCGCTCGCGTCGCGGCCCGCCTGGGTGCATGCCGCGGTGACCGCGCACGACCAGCAGTACATGGGCGACTCGCCGAAGCGCCTCGCCGAGATGCGCAGCCTGATCGAGGCGCGCAAGCGCGGGTACGCCCAGGCGGGGATCGAGGATCCCGTGCGCGACCTCGACGTGGCGGAGATCTACGAGCCCGCGACCTACGCCGAGCTCGCGATGTACGAGTGCCTCGGCTTCTGCGAGAAGGGCGGCGGCGGCCGCTTCATCGACGCCGGCACGCCCCTCATGGACGGCGCGCTGCCCGTGAACCCATCCGGCGGCGTCCTCTCGGCGAACCCGGTCGGCGCGACCGCCCTGATCCGCGTTGCCGAGGCCGCGATGCAGGTGATGGGCGAGGCGGGCGAGCACCAGATCGAGAACGTGCGGACCGCGCTCGCCACGGGCTACGGCGGGAACGCGTGGACCGACCTTCTCGTCCTCCGGAGCGAGAAGCCGTGAGCTCCGACGAGCCGCTGCGCCTTCCCGAGCAGGTCACCCTGCGGTACCGGTTCGCGGCGGGCTCGTTCGCGTCGCACTTCTTCACCACGCTGAAGGAGGAGGGGCGCCTGCTCGCGCGGCGCTGCCCGAACGGCCACGTGCTCCTCCCGCCGCGGCCCGTCTGCGGCCTCTGCAACGTCGAGACCGAGGACTGGGTCGAGGTCGGGCCGCGCGCGACGCTGGGCGGCTACACCGTCGTCCACGTCCCCTTCACCGACCCGATGACCGGCGTCGGGAGGCCCGTGCCCTACGGCTTCGGCCTCATCCGCTTCGACGGCTGCGACACGAACGTCTACCACCTGATCGACGAGACGGACGCCGAGAAGCTGCGGATCGGGCTCCCGGTCGAGCCGGTCTGGCGCGACGCGTCCGAGCGCACCGGGTCGTTCGCCGACATCGTCCACTTCCGGCCGCTCTACGAGGAGGACGCGTGACCGACCCGCAGCTCATCTTCGACCAGAAGATCGACCTGCCGTTCACCTACACGATCGGCGCCGCGCAGCGCGCGTTCCTCCGCGGGCTCACCGAGGGGAAGCTCCTCGCCTCGACGGGCGGCGGCGAGCGCTACGTGCCGGCGCGCCCGTTCGCGCCCGACGGGCGGCGGCTCGACGGGCAGGAGGAGGTCGCCGCCCGCGGCCGGGTCGTCGCGTCGACGACGGCGCACCACCGCCCGGACGCGCCCGTCTTCGGCCTCGTTCTCGTCGACGGCTGCGCCGTGCCGATGCTGCACCTGCTCGAGAGCGAGCTCGAGCCGGGAACGGCGGTCGAGGCGGTCTTCGAGCCCGACGCCGAGCCGGGCATCCGGGCGATTCGCTGCTTCCGGCCCGCGCAGTGAGCGTCGAGGACGTCGTCACGTGCGCGCTCGCCCGCGAGGTGCGCCCGGACGACGTGATCGGGGTCGGGCTGGGGACGCCGACCGCCCTCTGCGCGGCCCTCGTCGCACAGCGCACCCACGCGGCCGGCGCGACGGTCCTCGTCGGCGGCGCCGTCTCCCCGCGGGCCACGCTCGCCGAGTGCCTCCACCACGAGACGGACGGCCGCACGCCCGGCTTCGTCCCCCACCTCGACACGATGGACATGGCCGAGCGCCAGGCGATGACGCTCCAGTTCCTCCGGCCCGCCCAGGTCGGCCCCGACGGCTCGGCGAACACGAGCCGCGTCCGGGCGGGCGAGCGGCTCGTCCGCTTCCCGGGCGGCCTCGCCCTCGGCGACGTCGTCAACCTGATGCCGCGGATCGTCCTCTACCACACCGCCCACGAGCCGAGGGCGCTGCCGGAGCAGGTCGGGTTCCGCACCGCCGCCGGCGGCGGCGTCGAGCGCGGCGGCTACCGCGCCGAGGGCGCGACGACGCTCGTCACCGACCGCGCGGTGATCGGCCTCGGGCCGGATGGGGCGCGCCTCGTCAGCGTCCACCCCGGCGAGACGGTCGAGAGCGTCGTCGGGGCGACGGGCTTCGCGCTCGCGACCGAGGACGCCGTCGAGACGCCGCCTCCCAGCGCGGAGGAGCTCGGCGCGCTCGAGTCCGTCGACCCCGACCGCCATCGCGACCGCGAGTTCAAGCGAAGGAGAGCCAATGCCTGAGATGCGCCTCGACCACATCTCGTTCCTCGTGGCAGACCTCGACGCCGCCATCGAGAAGTGGCGCGGGATGCTGCGCGTCCTCGACCCCGAGCAGGCCGAGCGGATCAGCTACGGCGAGGGGATCGAGGGGGGCGAGCACATGCGCTGGGCGACGTTCGTCAAGCCCGGGAGCACCCAGATCCAGCTCTTCCAGCCGATGTCCGACGGGTTCCTGAAGAAGGTGCTCGAGAGGCGCGGCGAGCAGGTGCACCACGTGGCGTTCCTCTCGTCGGACGTCGACACGACGGTCCAGCAGCTGCGCGACGCCGACATCCCGGTCCTCCAGGAGGAGAACACCGCGCCCGACACGATGCCGTGGCTCAAGTGGAACTTCGTGCCGCCCGACTACGTCGGCGGCGTGCTCGTCGAGGTCGCCCAGCGGTACGACGTGGACGGCGAGGAGTGGGTGCCCGTGCCGGGGGACCCGCAGTAGCCACGCTCGAGCAGATCGTCGGCGACGCCGTCGCCGACGGGGCGCTGGTCGCGACGGGCGGCGGCGAGCTGCGGCGCAAGCCGATGGCCGCCGTGCGCGCGCTCGCGGAGTCCGGCCGCCGCGACCTCCGCGTCGCGACCATGCTCGGCTCGGCCGACGTCGAGGCCCTGCTCGGCGCCGGGGTCGTGGCCGAGGTGCACTCGGCCGGCGTCGCGCTCCTCGGCCTCGCGCCGCGCTGGCGCGAGGCGCGGCAGACCGGTGCGCCCCGCGTCGTCGAGTGGTCGGAGGGGACGTTCGTCGCGGCGCTGCAGGCGGCCGCGCTCGGCCTCGACTCGCAGCCGTGGCCGACCGGCCTCGACACCGACCTACCCGCGATCAACCCGTCGCTCGTCGAGGCGGCCGACCCGCACACGGGCGCGCGCGTGCTCGCGGTGCGGGCGCTCGTCCCCGACGTCGCGCTCCTCCACGTGGACGGCGTCGACGAGCAGGGAAACGCGCACGTCGAGGGCGACCTCGTGCTCGACGGGCTGCTGGCGCGGGCGGCGCGGCGCGTCGTCGTCACGTACGAGCGCGAGGTCGACGCCGACCCGGCGCTCGCGGCGATCTCGCACCTCTGGATCGACGACGCCGTCTCGTCGCCCCGCGGCGCCGCGCCCACCGCGTGTCCCCCGCACTACGACGTCGACGCGGACGGGCTGGCGGCGCTGTGATCGCCGACCTCCTCACCGGCACGCTCGCGGAGGAGCTCGTGGCCCAGCCGCAGCTGCGCGTCTTCGTCCCGACGACGCCGGCGACGGCAGTCGCCGCGCGGGCGGCCCGTCACCTCGGGGCGCAGCGGCTCGCGCTCTCGGACGGGCTGACCGCGATGGGAGGCGGCCCGCCCGACTGGGCGACCGACGTCTTCACGCTGCTCCGCCGCGGCCTGCTCGGCGTCGCCGTCGCCCCGATCCAGCTCGACGCCGCGGGCCGGACGAACCTCTCCGGGATCGGCGAGCCCGGCCGGCCGAAGGTGGCGCTCATCGGCCCGCGGGGGCTGCCCGACAACAACGACACGCCGTGCCCGCTCTGGTACCTGCTCGCCGCGCACTCGGGCAGGACGCTCGTCGAGCGGGTCGACGTCGTCTGCGGGCCTGCGCCGACCGCGGCGACGGGGCCGCGGACGCTGCTCACCTCCGCCGGCTGCTTCGACCTCGCGGACGGCCGCTGGCGCGCGAGGTGGCTCACGCCGGGCGGCGCCGATCAGGTCGCGGAGGTCCCGGCCTTCCCGATCGAGATCCCCGACGGGATCGAGGTGCGCGAGACGGCGGCCGAGGCGACGCTCGCCGCGCTCGCGGCGGTCGACCCCGACGGGGCGCGCAGGGCCGAGTTCGGCGAGTGATCAGTCGGCGGCGCCGACGACGCAGACCGTCGAGACCATCCCGGGGCCACCGAGGGTGTGCGCGGCGCCGAGCCGGGCGCCCTCGACCTGACGGTCGCCCGCCCGGCCGGTGACGTGGTCGGCCAGCTCCGCGATCATCCGCACGCCGGTGGCGCCGACCGGGTGGCCGCACGACTGGAGGCCGCCCGAGACGTTGACGGGGATGTCGCCGCCGTGGGCGGTCGCGCCGCTCTCGAGGAGCGCCGCCCCCTCGCCCCGGCCGCAGAGCCCGAGGTCCTCGTAGTTCACGAGCTCGGTGACGGTGAAGCAGTCGTGGCACTCGACGAGGTCGAGCTGAGCGCGGGGGTCGTCGACCCCGGCCTGCGCGTAGGCGACGCGCGCGGCCTCGCGCGTCGAGCGGAAGCCGAGGAAGTCCGTCTCGGGGTCGTAGAAGCTCGTGTAGTAGCCGCCCGTCACCGAGAGGCCGAACCCGCGGATCACCGCGTAGCGCTCGGCGTGCTCGCGCGCCCAGGCGACCGGGGCGAGGACGAGCGCCGCGCCGCCGTCCGTCGTCGGCGTGCAGTCGAGCGTCCCGAACGGCTCGGCGACGAGCGGCGCGGCGAGCACGTCGTCGACGGTGATCGGGCTGCGGTAGTGCGCCTTCGGGTTCCGCGTCGCGTGCTCGTGGTTCTTCACCGCGACCTTCGCGAGCGTCTCGCGGGCGACGCCGAAGCGGTCCATGTACGCGTTCGCGAGGAGCGCGAACTGCCCCGGCGCGGTGCGGCCCTTCGCGATCGTCGGGTGCGTGAGGTTCGCCGTGCGGGCGACGAGGCTCCCGCGGCTCGGCACGTCGCGCATCTTCTCGGCGCCGATCGCGAGCACGAGCTCGTGCTCGCCCGCGGCGACGTCGAGGGCCGCCGCGCGGACCGCCTCCATCCCCGTGCAGCAGAAGTTCGCGACGCGCGTCACGGGCCGCGGCGCGAAGCCGATCGCCTCCGCGACGGCCGTCCCGGCGTCCCCGACGAGGCCGGTCAGGCCCGGCTCGGCCGTGCCGAGCCAGGCGGAGCCGATGCGGTCGAGCCCGAGCCCGGCGTCGTCGAGCGCGCCGAAGGCCGCCTCGGCGATCAGGTCGGTGTAGCCCCGCTCGTGGAGGACGCCGAACGACGTCGTCGCCGCGCCCACGATCGCCACCTCGCCCGAGATCGGCATCAGGGAGCCACCTTCCAGAAGTACTGCGCGGACCCGCCGCCGTCGTGGAGGCGACGCGGCACGAGGCGCACGCGGTCGCCGATCGCCACGCGGGCGGACGGGACGACCTGGCCGTAGAAGCGCCCTCCGCCGTCGAGCTCGACGACCGCCATGCCGGTTGCCTTGCCCGCGGGGTAGACGTGGTCGCGCGTCCCGGTGACGACGGTGCCCGCGCGCGGGAGGCGCTCGACCGCGAGCTCTCGCGAGCCGCACGCGGGGCACGTCGGCCGCTGCGGGAAGACGAGCGCTCCGCAGCCCGCGCACCGGAGCCCCTCGAGCCTCAGGTCCTGACCGCGCTCGCGCCAGCTCCGCGGGCCCGACTGGTACGGCGCCAGCGCGCTCCAGTCGACCGCGTCCGGCGGCTCGGCCCGCCGCTCGCGCCCGAGCACCGCCCGGGCGGCGTCCGCGACCGCCGACGCGCCGTCGAGCGGCTCGACGTGGAGCTCCTCGACGAGGCCGCTCGCACCCGCGACGAGACGGCCGCCCGACGCGAGCCCGACGAGCACCCGCGCGAGCGGGTGCGCGGCGCCGAGCACGCCCACCGCCGGCGCGACGTCGTCGCCGGGCCCGCCGAGCCCGCGCTCGGCGCGCGCAGCCTCCTTCGCGATCGGGCCGATCACGCCGGCCGGGCCGTCGCCGAGCTCCCCGGCGACCCGCGGGACACCGTGGCGCCAGACGAAGCTCGGGTCACCTTCTGCGCGGTCGGCCTGCGCCGCGAGACGCCAGCGGTCGCGCAACTCCTCGACGTGCGCGCGTCCCGGGCTGAGGCGCGCCACGCCGCCGTCAGCGGCGAGGAGCAGCGCCGCGGCGCCGTCGCCCGCGTCGCGCTCGCCGCGCGTCCGGTGGGCGGCGACGACGAGGACAGGCCCGTCGCCCGACGCGACGAGCCCGGCCGCCACCCGGATCGCCGTCAACCCGTCGGCCAGCGACGCCGTGAGCTCGAGCGCGACGAGGTCGCCCGCGAGCCCGAGCAGCTCCGCGAGGACCTGCACGCTGCCGCCCTCGTCGTACGGCGGAGACGTCGACGCGAGCACGAGGGCGCGCGGCGCCGACCCGGCCCGCTCCAGCAGCGGGAGCGCGGCGGCCGCCGCGAGCGTCACGGCGTCCTCGTCGGGGTCGGCCACCGCGCGGTTCCGGAGCGCCGTCGCCGGCAGCGCCAGCTCGCCGTCGAGCAGGGCGACGGGAGCGGTCACGCGTCGTTGTCGGCGGCGATGGGCATGTGACAGACTCGGCGGCGATCCTACCAAACGAGCGTTTGAATTCCGCCCTCCCCGAGCCCCGCTTCTTCCGCGTCGAGCGCCACGACGCGGTCGCGCGGTGCGTGCTCGACAAGCCCCCGGCGAACGCACTCGACGGGGACCTGCACGACGACTTCGCCGCCCTCCTCGACCTCGTCGAGGCCGACGACCGGATCCGCGCGGTGATCCTGGCGAGCGGCCACGCGACGATCTTCCTCGCCGGCGCGAAGCTCGAGGCGTTTCCCGACGAGCACTTCTCGGCCGCGTCGACGGGCCACCGCGTCGACCGCGCCCACGAGACGTTCGGCCGCGTGCAGCGCCTGCCGAAGCCCGTCGTCGCCGAGATCGCCGGCCATGCGCTCGGCGGCGGCTGCGAGCTCGCGCTCGCGTGCGACTTCCGCCTGATGAGCGAGGGGCCGGCGCTGATCGGGTGCCCGGAGATCCGCCTCGGGATCATCCCCGGCGGCGGCGGCACCCAGCGGCTCCCACGGCTCGTCGGCCGCGCACGGGCGACGCGGATGCTGCTCCTCGGCGAGAGGCTCGGCGCGACGGCGGCCCAGGATGCCGGCCTCGTCGAGGCGCATCCGAGCCCCGAGGCGACCCGCGAGGCCGCCCTCGCGCTCGCGACGGAGCTCGCGGAGCTGCCGGCGCCCGGCGTGCGGCTGATCAAGCGCGCGCTGAACGACGGCTACGACGCGAGCCTCGCCGCCGGGCTCGCGGTCGAGCGCGAGGCCGCGATCGAGGCGCTCGCGCAGCCGGAGGCCCGCGAGGGGCTCTCCGCGTTCCTCGAGCGGCGGCCGCCGAGGTTCCACGAGTGAGGCGCGGGACGTGGGACGACGCGGTCGCCCTCGTGCCCGACGGCGCGACGGTCGGCTTCAGCGGCGCGATCCTCCGCGGCAAGCCCGTCGCCGCCGCCGTCGCGCTGGCGCGCGCGGGCCGTCGCGACCTCGACCTCGTCACGTTCACGGGCTCGCTGGAGGTCGAGGTGCTCCTCGCGGCGGGCGCGCTCCGGTCGGTGACGTCCAGCTACGTCGGGCTCGGCCCGCACGGCGCGGCCCGAGGGTTCGCCGCCGCGGTCGCCGACGGCACGGTCGAGGACCGCGAGCTCTCGGAGTGGATGCTGGTCGGAGGCCTCCGCGCGGCGACGATGGGCGCGCCGTTCCTCGCCACGCGCGCGGGCCTCGGCTCGGAGCTCGTCGAGGCGCGCGGCCTCCGCACCGTGACCGACCCGTACACGGGGGAGGAGTACCTCGCCGTCCCGGCGATCCGGCCGGACGTCGCGTTCGTCCACGCCTGGCGGGCCGACGAGGACGGGAACGTCCAGCTCCCCTGGCCACCCGACCACCTCGCCGACGTCGACCTCCTCGTGGCACGGGCGGCGCGCACGACGGTCGTCTCGGTCGAGGAGGTCGTGCCGCGCGAGGTCGTCGAGGCGGCGCCGGAGCGGACGCGGCTCTTCGGCTTCGAGGTCGACCTGCTCGTCGAGGCGCCGGGCGGCGCACGCCCCGGCAGCGTGCCGCCCCTCTACGAGGACGACGGGGCCTGGCTCGCCGATCACGCGGACGACCCGGCGGGCGCGCTCCTCGCGGGCTGAAAATCTGACAAACGTTTGGTAGAATTGTGAGCGTGGACACCACCGAGCTCGAGACCCTCCGCGACACGCGTGCGCGGGAGACGGTCGAGCGCTGCTGGACGGGCTCGCGCTTCTACCGCGGGCGCCTCGAGGCCGCCGGCGTCGAGCCGGGCGACGTCAAGGGCGTCGCCGACCTGGAGCGCATCCCGATCCTGCTCGGCAAGGACGACGAGCGCGAGCTCCAGGAACGCTCGCGGGAGGAGCTCGGCCACCCGTTCGGCGAGCACCTCTCCGTGCCCGTCGAGGAGGTCGTCGCGGTCGCCTCGACCTCCGGGACGACCGGCGCGCCGACCTTCTACGCCTTCACGGCCGAGGACGTCGCGACGACGGACGAGCTCTGGGGCCGCGCGTTCCGCTTCGCGGGCGTGCAGCCCGGCGACACCGTCCTCCACGGCTTCGGCCTCTCGATGTTCCTCGCCGGCGTTCCCGTCGTCCGGGCGCTCGAGCGGATGGGCGCGCGCCCCGTCCCCGTCGGCGCCGAGGCGGGCTCGGAGCGGCTGCTGCGCGTCGCCGACCTGACCCGCCCACGGGTGCTCGCGTGCACGCCCTCCTACGCCACGTACCTCGCGGAGCAGGCGCCGAAGCTCCTCGGCCGGCCGGCCGACGAGCTCGGGATCGACATCGTCTGCTGCGCCGGCGAGCCCGGCGCCGGCATCCCGCACGTCCGCGAGGCGATCGCGACCGCGTTCGGCGCGAAGGTCTACGACATGCTCGGCGGCGCGCACGGCGTCATGTGCTGCTCGTGCGACGCCGAGCCGTACGCCGGGATGCACGTCCTCGGGCAGGACACGGCGATCACCACGCAGCTCGTCGACCAGGAGACGAAGGAGCCGATCCCGCTCGTCGAGGGCGCGACCGGCGAGCGGGTGAAGACGAGCCTGCGCTGGCAGGCCCAGCCCCAGCTCCGCGCCTCGGTCGGCGACGTCTACCAGGTGCACACGGAGACGTGCAGCTGCGGGGTCGAGGGGCTCCGCATCCGCGTCCTCGGCCGCACCGACGACCTGCTGATCGTCAAGGGCGTGAAGCTCTACCCCGCCGCGGTCAAGAACGTCGTGCAGGAGCTGGTCCCGCTCGCGAGCGGCGCGTTCCGGATCGTGCTCGACGCCCCGCCGCCGCGGGTCGAGCCGCCGCTCCGCCTCACGGTCGAGCGCGGCGAGGGGGTCGACGAGGCCGGCGGCGCCCAGCTCGCGGAGCAGCTCGAGCGCGTGCTCCACCAGCGGCTCACCGTGCGACCGGAGATCACCGTCGTCCCGGCCGGGACGCTGGAGCGGACGACCCACAAGGAGAAGCTCATCGAGCGCAGGTACGCCTGATCGGCGACCGTGACATTCTGCCGAGCGTTTGGTAGAAACGACCGCATTCCCGAGGAAACGAGGACCGACCCATGACTGCCATCCCCGCGATCGACGCCTGGTGCAACCCCTTCGACGAGCGGGGCATCAAGACCATCTTCATCGACAACGAAGAGGTCTATTTCATGATGGGCGAGCAGTGGGGCCGCACCGGGAACATGCAGTTCTTCACCCCGGAGGAGTGGGTCGCGAAGATGGACGAGGAGGGCGTCGCTGCCGTCTGCGTCCCGTCCCTGAAGATGGCGTTCTACCGGCGCCGCGCGATGGCCTCGGACATCGAGCACGAGCACATCGCCGGGCTCTGCGAGCGCGCGCCCGGCCGCGTCTTCGGCCTCGCCGGCATCGACCCGATGTCGGGGATGAAGGGCGTGAAGCACCTCGAGCAGGCGGTCACCGAGTACGGCTTCGTCGGCGCGCATGTCCACCCGTTCGGCTTCGGGATCCCGATCAACGAGCGCGAGTGGTGGCCCTTCTACGCGAAGTGCGCCGAGCTCGACGTCCCGGTCGTGTTCCAGGTCGGCCACTCGGCGGAGTTCATGCCGAGCGCGTGCGGGAAGCCGATCCTGCTCGACGACATCGCGATCTGGTTCCCGGAGCTGCGGCTCGTCGGCGGCCACACCGGCTGGCCGTGGACGGAGGAGCTCATCGCGATGGCCTGGAAGCACCCGAACGTCTTCATCGCCGGCTCCGGCCACGCGCCGAAGTACTGGGACCCGAAGCTCGTCCGGTTCCTCAATGCGCGCAACCGCGGGATCGGGAAGGTGATGTGGGGGACGGACTACCCGTTGATCACCCACTCGGAGAGCCTCTCCCAGATCGCCGACATGGATCTCAAGCCCGAGGCCCGGCAGGCGCTCCTCCACGACACGGCGGCGAAGGTCTTCAAGCTGCCGGAGCTCGTCGCGCCGCAGCCGGCCCAGGCGGCCGTCGCCGCGGAATGAGCGCGACCGGCGGCGAGACGCCCCGTCTCGTCGTCGAGGTGAGGGAGCGGTGCGCGTGGGTCACGCTCGACCGGCCCGAGAAGCTGAACGCGCTCGACACCCAGGCCTACCGCGAGCTCGAGGCCGCCGCGGCCGAGCTCGCAGCCCGCGACGACGTCGCGGTCGTCGTCCTGACGGGGGCGGGCCGGGCGTTCTGCGCCGGAGCCGACCTCGAGGGCTTCGCGCGCGACGTCGACGTCGAGGACGCGCACGCGGTCCGCTCGTACCTCCGCTGGGTCGGAAGCGTCGTCAAGGCATGGGCGACGCTCGAGAAGCCGACGATCGCGGCGGTCAACGGCCTCGCCATCGGCGGCGGGTGCAACCTCGCCCTGATGTGCGACCTCGTCCTGATGCGGGAGGACGCGTCGATCGCCGAGGTCTACGCGCAGCGGGGGCTCGTGCCCGACATGGGCGGCACGTACTTCCTCCCGCGCCTCGTGGGCCGCGCGCGCGCGTTCGAGCTCGCCTACTTCGGCGACGCGCTGACCGCCGAGGAGGCGGTCGCCGTCGGGCTCGCGAACCGCGCGGTGCCCGCCGACGAGTGGGACGCCACGATCGCGCGCTGGGCCCGCCGGCTCGCGGAGACGCCCGGCCGCGCGCTGAGCCTCGTCAAGGCCGGGCTCCTCGCCTCTCCCCTGCTCGATCTCGACGCGATGCTCGAGTGGGAGGCCAACGCGATCGCGCTCGCGTTCGCGACGGACGACGTCCGCGAGTCCCTCGCCGCCTTCCGCGAGCGGCGCCCGCCGGTCTACACGGGCCGCTGATGCTTGCGGGCATCCGGGTCGTCAACCTCGGCATCAACGTCCCGGGCGCCGTGGCCGGCGCGAGGTTGCACGAGCTCGGCGCCGACGTGACCAAGCTCGAGCCGCCGGGGGGCGACCCGACGGCGATCGCGGCACCCGCCTGGTACGCCTCCCTCGTCGAGGGTCAGGACGTGCGAGTCGTCGACCTCAAGGCGGGGTTGCCGCACGACGACCTCGCCGCCGCCGACCTCCTGCTGACGTCGACCCGGCCCGCGGCGCTCGAGCGACTGGGGCTCGGCTGGGAGGCGCTCCATGCCGCGTACCCCCGGGTTGCGCACGTGGCCGTCGTCGGCCACGCGCCGCCCGACGACGGCACACCGGGTCACGACCTCACCTACACCGGCGCGCACGGGCTTCTCGCGCCGCCGCTTCTCCCCCGCACGCTGCTCGCCGACCTGGGCGGCGCCGAGCGGGCGGTCTCGACGGCGCTCGCGCTCCTGCTCGCGCGCGGGCGCACGGGCGAGGGCGCGCGGGCGGAGGTGGCGCTGGCGGACGCCGCCGAGGCGTTCGCGGCCCCGCTCCGGCACGGGCTCACCACGCCCGGGGGCTGGCTCGGCGGCGGCTACCCCTTCTACGGGCTGTACCGGGCAAGCGACGGGTGGCTCGCCCTCGCCGCGCTCGAGCCGCACTTCCGCGACCGGCTGCTCGCCGAGCTCGGGCTCGACGCGGCGACGCACGACGTGCTGGCCGACGTCTTCGGCGGCCGGACCGCCGCGGAGTGGGACGCCTGGGCGCGCGCGCGCGACCTGCCGCTCGCCCCCGTCGCTCAGACGGCCGAGTAGCGCACGAGCCCGTCCTCCTCGTCCTGGCGGACGCGGCCCTCGTCCTCGAGGAGGTCGAGGTGGCCGAGCGTCTCCGAGAGCGTGAGGAACGACTCGCGGTCGGCGATGTCCCCCCACAACCCCAGCGCGATCCCGTGCGCGGTGAGCGGGCCGTCGGCGAGCGCCCCGAAGATGCGCTCCTTGCGCCGGTCGTGGAAGTCGAGCCGCTCGGCAACGAGCGCCCCGTGCCCCTCCTCCACCGGGTTGCCGTGCCCCGGCAGCAGCAGGTCGAGGTCGAGCGCGGCGGTCGCGCGCATCGACTCGAGGTACGCGACGAGCGCGCGCCGCCGGTTGCGGATGTCCGCGGGACGGTCGAGCGGCCGGTGGACGACCGGGTTCGAGGAGATCTTCCCGATCAGGTGGTCTCCGACGATCGCGACGCGCGCGCCCTCGTCGACGAAGATCGTGTCCGTGGGGCTGTGCCCCGAGCGGTAGTGGACGCGGTGGTCGCGCCCCCCGAGCGAGACGACCTCGCCCTCGTCGAGCAGACGGTCGACGACGACCGACCCGCCGTAGCGGCGGTGCAGCTCCGAGACCGCGTAGAGCTCCTGGATGCGCTCCTCGGGCACGCCGTGGAGCCGCATCACGTCGGCCTGGTAGTCGTCTTCGAGCCGCATCGACTCGGGGAGGTCGAGGAGGAAGTCGTGCAGCAGCCGGTGGCCGACGACGATCGCGCCGGAGCGGTCCTTCACGCGGTGCGCGAGGCCGACGTGGTCGAGGTGCTGGTGCGTGAGGACGACCTGCTCGACGTCCTCGACCCTGAGCCCGCGCATCCGGAGCGCCGCGTCGAGCTCGATCGCCGTCTCCTCCCAGTCCGGCCCCGGGTCGACGAGCGTCAGCGGCGAGCCCTCGACGAGCCAGCAGTTCACCGTTCGCGTCGCGAACGGCGTCGGCAGCGGGAGCAGGACGGGGTCGGACACGCCGGCTAGACGAGCGTCGCGCCGCCGTCGACGACGAGCTCGGCGCCGGTGACGTACGCGGCGAGCGGCGAGGCCAGGAAGAGCACCGCCGTCGCGACCTCGTCCGGGTCGGCGCGGTGCCCGAGCGGGATGTCCGAGCCCTGCCTGCGCGGAGTCCCCTGGACGCCCGGTGTCTCCATCCCGCCGGGAAGGATGGCGTTCACGCGGATCCCGTGCGGCGCCAGCGCCTTCGCCAGCGTGCGCGTCGCGTTGACGACGCCCGCCTTGCTCGCGCCGTACGCGACGAGGTCGTCGGGATGCGGCACGTTGGCCGCGATCGACGCGATGTTGACGATCGCACCGCCGTCGCCCTGCTCGACCAGCCGGCGCGCGACGGCGCGCGCGACGAGCAGCTGGCCGGTGAGGTTGACGTCGAGCGTGCGCCGCCAGAGACCGGGATCGGCCTCGAGGAAGGCCTCGCGCGGCCAGATCCCCGCGTTGTTGACGAGCACGTCGACCCGGCCGTGCGCCTCGACGCAGGCCCCGACGAGGGCGTCGACCGCGGCGGCGTCGGCGACATCACCGGCGACGGCGGTCGCGACGCGTCCCTCCTCGCGCAGGCGCGCTGCGCCCGCCTCGACGCGCTCCGCCTCGAGGTCGTTGAGGACGACCGCGGCACCGGCCTCGGCGAGGCGCGTGGCAGCCGCGAGGCCGAGCCCGTGCCCGGCGCCCGTGACGATCGCGACGCGGCCCTCGAACGAGAGGAGCTCGGCGAGCGGGCGTCCGACGGTCTCCATGTCTCGAGCCTATTCGAACGAATGTCTGTTTGACAATCGACGCGTCGCGCTGGCATCGTCGCGGCATGGCGACCGACCTCGAGGCCCGGCTCGAGCTGCTCGAGGCGGAGCGTGCGATCACCCGCACGCTCCATCGCTACGCCCACTCGATCGACTACGGCGACGAGGAGGGCTGGGTCGACTGCTTCACCGAGGACGGCGTCTTCGACGTCCGGAGCCGGCACGCGCACCAGCTCAAGCGGCTCATCACGGGCCGTGAGGAGCTGCGGGCGTTCATCGCGCGCCACACGCGCGCGCCCGAGCTCTGGCACAAGCACCTGCTGATCGAGCCGGTGATCGACGTCGACGGCGCCACGGCCACCTGCGTCTCGTACCTCGCCGTGGTGATGGAGCACGAGGACGTCCCGGTCCTCCGCGTCTTCGGCCGCTACCGCGACCGGCTCGTCCGCGGCGACGACGGCCGCTGGCGCTTCCGCGAGCGGATCGCCGAGATCGAGTCCATGCGCGCCGGCCTGCCGCCGTTCGTCGACGGGCGCCCCGGCCAGGCGTAGCCCGTCGCGGGCGCGGCTAGACTTGTCCGCCTCGCCCTCTTAGCTCAGTTGGTAGAGCACCTCCATGGTAAGGAGGGGGTCGACGGTTCGAGTCCGTCAGAGGGCTCTACAGGAACCCCCTGGAAATCGAGGGGTTCCCCGCCGAGACGAGCGCCTCTTCGGGGCGCTGCGTCGTTTCTGGAACGGATCTGGAACGGTCAGTGGCAAGTTCGGGCGCCGTGAGCAAGTCGCAGCGCGTGAGTAGATCTTCCCCTCTGGTCGCCCGGCAGCACCGCGATCGGTTCTGGAAGCCCCTCCGGTGTCGACACAGAGGGGCTTCCTCGTTCCCTTAACGTGACCTTCAGCGCAGTCCGCGCTCTAGAGGATGGGCCGCTTCAGGAGAACGACGGGCCAGGCCATCAGGTCGCCGTACTTGAGCGACAGGCCGACGGCTTCCCAGCCCTCGTCGCCAAGCTCGTTCAGGTGCTCCGGGACGAACGCGTCCTCATCCTTCTTGAGGTTCTTCGCCTCCTTGAGCGGTACGACGAGGTACTCGAACCGTGTGGCTAGAAACGGCGGGGCGTCGATCGTTGGCGTGCTCGCCATCATGTGACACCTCCTTCCAGATCAAAGGTTCTCAAGGCGCGGTCGTGTCTACGTCGGGGAATACACGGACGCGGGCTGTGGATATGCCGGTAGCTGTGCGAAATCGAGGCGAAGCGGAAGACGAGATCCGACCACGAGACGCACCCCCTGCTCTTACGACTCGTCCGATGCCTGAGGCTGACGTTGTCCGTCGTGGCAGCACCGCCCGCTCGCGCGAGGTCGTCCTGCACGTCGGCCTGCGTGAGGCTGGCGGCTACTCGCTCGACGAGGTCGTGGTCATCCTCAACCGCGAGCAGCCCGAGCTTCGCCATCTTCCGCCGCCGCCCCGCGGGCTGTTCACCAAGAGCTGGATCCAGGCTCGGATGCGCGAGGTTAGGCGCGAGATCGAAGGCACCGGCGCCGCGTCGTACTAGGCGACGGCGTAGCTCGCCGACTACGACGTGCGGGGTGAGTGCGCCGAGTCGGGGTTCAGCTGATGGCCGACAAGACGGACAAGATCCAGAACACGAGGAGCGCGGTAAGGGCGAGCGTCGTCACCCCGAGGCCGATTGCGAACGCTCGCCGGCGAGACGGCGCGTCCCGCGCGACCGCGGCCTCGACGAGCCCGACGATTGCGAGGACGACGGCAGCCGCCCAGAGCCCGTACCAGAACACCGCGAAGCTGTCAGACCATCCCGATGTGCGTCGCACAGCGAGCGCAACGAGGATCACGACCATGCAAAGGATTGACGCCAACGCCGCCCGCACGCAACGATCATGTCGGCGTCCCACCGTCGTTGCTTGAACGAAGGCGGTGTCGAGGACGAGCAATGACTAGTCAGTAGCCTCGGCGAGGATCGTCGACTCGATCGCCGCGACGACGAGGTCGCGACGCTCGACCGGGTCGAGCTGTCCGAACTGGGTTCCGCGAGGGTTGCGGCGGAGCATCGAGCGTCGGTAACCCCAGTCTCCTGGCGCCGATACGCCAGGTGCGGCCTCGCGCCACGCCACTCAGCTCGAGGGTCCACCTCCGTAGAGAGCGTCGGCGATCCGGACTCGATCAGGGCCGTCAAGGCGGGAGGCCGCTGTGCGGCGCTCCTGCGCCGAGCGGCTGGCCGGGGCGAATGCACTCCAGGTGAACCAGTGGCCGAATCCGCGCTGCAGCGTCGGCGGTCCGCTCATCGTCAGCTGGCCGGCTCGGATCGCGCCCGCGAGCTCGGCGCGTCCCAGGTAGACGCGATAGAGCGTGGTGGTGTCGACCGCGACCTCGAGGTCGATGTCGAAGCCGGGATGCTGGAGGCAGACCGAGACCTCGGAGGGCTCGAGGACCATCCAGTAACGCCGCTTGGGGTCGCGAAAGTCGAACTTGACCACGGTTCGGTTGGGTGGGAGCCGCCGGCGATCGACGTGGCGGGCCATCCAGACGATCAACAGGAGGGGCTCGAGCTCCTCGGGGCGCGGCTCGGTGAACGACCAGGTCACCCCCCACTCACCGATCGCCTGCACGACCGGCTGGAGGTCGCGACCGGCAGGCGTGAGGCGATATTCGAGGGTGCGGCCTTTCGGGCCCGTCCTGCGCTCGACGACCTCGGCCCGCTCGAGCGTGCGCATGCGGTCGGTGAGGACCGAGCGCGAGATCCCTGGGAGGCCGCGTTGGAGCTCGTTGAAGCCCCTCGCCCCGCCGAGCATCTCCCGCACGATCAGAAGCGTCCAGCGGTCGCCGAGGATCTCGGTGGCCTTCGCGACCGGGCAGTACTGCGCGTAGCCGCGCATCGCGCCACCATGCTAGCCCCGGCTCGGCGTCAGGTCTGCCGATCGGACCGGTTGGTTCGAAAGTCGAACTAGTCGGCCCGAGATAGCACCCCTACGTTGCTCGCATGGCTGACCGGACGCCGAGACCGGAGGCGTCGGGGCCGATCGAGCACAGCTGGGAGGACGGGATGACCGCTATCCGGACGGCACAGGCGCGGCCCATGGACTCGTCCGCGTTCGACGAGCTCGGCGGATCGTTCCGCGGAGAGCTGCTGCTGCCGACCAGACCCGGCTACGACGCTGCGCGCAGGATCTGGAATGGCGCCATCGACCGCCATCCGGCCTGCATCGCGCGTTGCACGGGCGTGACCGATGTGGTTGCGGCGGTGCGCTTCGCGCGTGAGCGCAATCTCGAGATCGCCGTACGTGGCGGGGGTCACAACGTCGCGGGCACCGCGGCGTGCGACGACGGGATCGTCATCGACCTCTCGGCGATGCGGGCGGTGTGGGTCGACCCCGCCGGCCGCACGGCCCAGGTGCAGGGTGGCGCCCTATGGGGCGATGTCGACCACGAGACGCAGGCCCACGGGCTGGCCACCACCGGCGGCATCGTCGGCCATACCGGTGTCGCCGGGCTCACTCTGGGCGGAGGCATCGGCTTCCTGATGCGCAAGCACGGGCTCACCGTCGACAACCTTCTGGCCGCGGAGGTGGTCACCGCAGAGGGCAGCATCGTCCGGGCGGCTGCCGACGAGCGCCCCGATCTGTTCTGGGCGCTGCGAGGCGGCGGTGGCAACTTCGGCGTCGTCACCTCGTTCACGTTCGCTCTGCACCCCGTCGACCCCGCCGTGATGGCCGGGCCGATCTTCTGGGCAGCCGACGACACCGCCGACGTGCTGCGCTTCTTCCGGGAGTTCGCCGCCGAGGCGCCCGACGACCTCGGCACCGTCGTCAGGCTCGGCACCGTTCCCCCGTTGCCGGCCATCCCCGAGGATCTGCACTGGCAGCCGGCAGTCGCCGTCATCTGCTGCTACGCCGGCACCGTCGAAGACGGCGCGCATGCAGTGCGGGCTCTCCGCCAATTCGGAACGCCGCTCGTCGACCTGCTCGCACCCTCGCCGTACGCCGCCTTCCAGGGGGGCCTCGACGACACCGTCCTCCACGGGTGGCACTACTACTGGAAGGCGACGAACCTCGCCGGCCTCTCCGACGACGCCATCGCTGTCATCGCCGATCACGCCTACGCCGCAGGCTCACCGCGGTCGTACGCGGCGATGTTCCACATGGGCGGCGCCGTCGCCCGCGTACCCCATGAGGCCACCGCCTATGCCGCTCGCAACGTGGCCCACAACATCGTCATCGACGCCGTGTGGCTAGCAGACGAGTCCGACGAGCACGCCGCAGCCGAGCGGGCTTGGGCGCGGCGGTTCCTCCAGGCCCTCCAGCCGCACCGCGCTGGCGGCGTCTACGTCAACTTCCTCGATTCCGACGACGACTCCAGCCGGGTCCGAGAGGCCTATGGCGATCAGACCTACCGGCGACTCGCCGACGTCAAGGCGAGGTACGACCCCGACAACGCCTTCCACCACAACAAGAACATCCAGCCCGGCTGACGCCGCGCCGGGGCGTCGCATGGCGCGGTCGCCTACGCGCGCGCCGCGACCAGGGATCGCCACGGGCTCCGTGTCCCCGAAACGCGAACCGGGCGAGCTGCGTGCGCGAGGTGAGGTCGAGCTTGGAGAACCCGGCTGCTCCCCTGGCTGGGCGCCTGGATGACGGCGCACGACCGCTGGATCCAGGCTGCCCTGGGACTCGGCTTCGGGCTCTGGCTGTTCGTCAAGGGCCTGGGCGGCCTGTAGCCGACAATGGCCCATGGCTCCCGATGGCGCTCACCGTCGCCGGTGGTGGATCATCCCGGCATGGGATCGATCCTCGATGCGATCGGAGGGACGCCGCTCGTCCGGCTGCGAGCGCTGCGCGCCGGCAAACGGCGCCGAGCTCTGGCTGAAGCTCGAGTACTGCAACCCGACCGGCTCGATGAAGGACCGGATGGCTCTCGCGATGATCGAGGGAGCCGAGCGCGACGGGCTGATCTCGCCCGGGGACACCGTCGTCGAGTACACCGGCGGCAGCACCGGGCCGGCGCTCGCGCTCGTCTGCCGCGCGAAGGGCTACAGGCCGCTGATCGTCATCGCGGACTGCTTCACCGAGGAGCGCTTCCAGCTGATGCGCGCGCTCGGGGCCGACGTCGACGTGATCGAGTCGGTCGAGGGCCCGCCGAAGGTCACGGCGCAGGACATCGAGAACATGGTCGCCCGCGCCGCGGAGCTCGCCGCGCGCCCGGGCCACTACGCGACGGACCAGTTCAACAACCCGTACATCGTCCCCGACCACCGCGAGCGGCTCGGACGGGAGATCTGGGAGCAGACGAACGGCCGGGTCACGGCGTTCTGCCACGGCGTCGGAACCGCGAGCTCGCTCATGGGGGTCTCGGACGCGCTCAAGCCGCGGGGCGTCTACATCCAGGCGCACGAGCCCGCGGGATCGGCCGCGATCGGCGGCGGCGAGCGCGGCCCGTTCCTCATCCAGGGCTGGACCGGCATCGTGATGCCGCACTGGGATCCCGAGAAGGTCGACCACCTGGAGGCGATCGCGCGACGACGAGGCCGTCGAGATGACCCGCCGGCTCGCGAGCGAGGACGGCATCTTCGCCGGCATCTCGACCGGCGCCAACGTCGTCGGCGCGCACCGGCTCGCGGAGCGCCTCGGATCCGATGCGGTCATCGTGACGCTCGCCGTCGACACCGGCTTCAAGTACGGGAGCGTCGCCCCGTACGCGGGTCTGTAGC